>NZ_JBIWKS010000001.1:0-350958 GCF_044765805.1 Lentzea sp. NPDC102401
GAACTCCTGAGGGTAAGGCTTGGGCACAGCGACATCCTCCCAGCTCACCATCACGGCAAGCCAACTCAGATGTCACCAATCCGTGCAGCAGACCCATGAGCATGGCGAGGCGATGGGGTGTGCCCGCGGTGTGGATGTTGGTGGTGTGTTCGGTGGCGGTCGCGCCGATGTGGGAGGGGTCGAGGGGGTGACTCTGGCCGGGATCGGTTGCGGCGAGGAGAGCGTGTTCGAGGGTGAGGATCGAGCGGGCTCGGACGGCTGCGAGATTGAGCAGTTGGGAATGGAAGGCGGCGGTGCACAGCAGCGGGAACGGCAGGAGGCTTATCGCCCAGCCGAGGAGATCGAGTTTGTCGTAGAAGGCGATCGTGCCGATGAGGTAGGTCGTGGCGACGCCGATCGTCGCGAGGCTCACGGTCAGGGTGGTGGCTCGGTCGGCTCGTTCTGATTGGTAGATGGCGGTGAGTACGTGGAGCCGGTCCGGCATGGCTGCTGCTCCTGGCTGATCTCTGCGACTCACTGACGGTGGCTTCGGGTTCACGCGAGTGGTCATTCGAGCGGTGCGGGTCGCTTGACTTTCCGGGGCTGGCTGACCGTGAACGTGATTGCCGCGACTCCGGTCGACAATCTCAACACCAAGCGATTAGCGCAATGGACGAGCGGCAGGGTCTGTTACACCGATTGGAGACATCTGAGTTGGTTTGCTGTGATGGTGAACCGGAAGGATGTCGCTGTGCCCAAGCCAGCCGGCGATCACGCAACCAGACAGGCAAGCGCCGCCCCATGCGGAGTCCAGGCACCCCACGCGCTGAACGCCGCTGCGTTTGAGCCGGCCGCTCCCGTGGTATCGACCAGGATCATTTCCGTCCCGTTCCGGAGGGTGCTCATGCAGATCCAGGTCAACACCGACCACAACATCCACGGTGGCGAACGACTGGCCGCCTATGTGACGACCGACCTGGAGAGCAGCCTGTCCCGGTTCAGCGGATGGCTGACCCGAGTGGAAGTGCACCTCAGTGAGGACGGGGGCGGCAAGCCCGAGGACAAGAAGTGCGTCATCGAGGCGCGGCCGGGAGGCAAACAGCCGGTCGCGGTCACCCACCACGCGACCACTGTGGACGACGCGTACGCCGGGGCGGCGCACAAGCTGGGAAGGGTGCTGGATTCCCGATACAGCCGCGCCCACGACCACAAGGGCAGTGACAGCATCCGTCACATGCCCGCTCCGGAAGACCCGGAGCTGGTCGGCGCGATCGAGGACGAGCCTCGGGGCTGATCAAGGCGACATGGCGCTGCGGGCCTCATCGGCCGAACCTCTGGTCGGGTGTGCTCGGCCAAAGCCGACGCTGTGCCGACTTCCATCACAAGGAACACGTGCACCCGCTTCAAAGTGACCGCCCAGTACGTTCAATCAGCCCCACGACGGTCTCGTCGATCTGCGGTCGACGAGACCGATCGGGTAGGTCCGCTTCTCCGCGACCAAGCGCTGATGCCACCGCAACACCGTGCCTGGAAGACGGGGTTCCGCGTCGAGGGATCCGCGTGCCTTCGTGTGACCGCACGACTCGCGGCATTCGCATCGCGATCCGTACCGCTAATCGGCTCTCACGCGTCTGGTGTCGTATGCCCACATCGCGATCTCGACGCGGTTGCGGGCGCCGAGCTTGGTCATCAACGATGCGACGTGGTACTTGACCGTGCTCAGGCCGACGAAGAGCTCGGTGGCGATCTCGGCGTTGGTCAGGCCCCGTGCCACCAGCGCGAGCACCTCCTCCTCGCGCTCGGTGAGCAGGTCGATGGGCTGGACCGGTACCACCGGCGCCTGGCCGGCGAAGATCGCCAGCAGCCGGCTGGTGACGTTGGGGGCGATCAGCGCGTCCCCGTTGGCCGCCGCGTGGACGGCCTGCACGAGGAGCGCCGGACCGGCGTCTTTGAGCAGGAAACCGCGGGCGCCGGCGCGTAGGGCGCCGAGGACGTACTCATCGAGGTCGAAGGTGGTGATCACGACGACCGCCATCGGGTCGGTCACGTCCGGCCCGGCCAGGCGCCGCGTCACCTCGACGCCGTCGAGCCCTGGCATCCGGATGTCGACGAGGAGGACATCGGGACGCAGCCGGGTCGCCAGGTCGAGCGCTGCGAGCCCGTCTGCGGCCTCCCCCACGACCTCGAGGTCGGGTTGCGCGTCGAGGATCACCACCAGGGCGGTCCGGACCAGGTCCTGGTCGTCGGCTACGACAACGCGGATGCTCATCCCGACGCCTCCACCGGCAGCACGGCCTCGACCACCCAGCCGCCTTCGGGCCCCGGCCCCGCGGAGAACGATCCGCCGAGGAGCTGGGCGCGTTCGGCCATGCCCAGCAGGCCGAACCCGGGCTCCGGGGCCGGGCCCGGCTCGGTCCGTCCATCGTCGCTGACGCGCAGCCTGACGGCGTCGCCCTCCCGTCGTACGTCGATCCCGACGCGGGTCGCGCTCCGGGCGTGGCGTACGGCGTTGGTCAGCGACTCCTGCGCGAGCCGGTAGAGCGCGGTGTCCACGGGTCGTGCCAGCCGAGTCGACGAACCGTCCAGCGAGACCTCGACGGTGGGCGTCGCGTCGGCGCGCGCCAGAGCAGGCAGGTCCGCCACACCCAGCCGCGGTGAGTAGGCGACGGCTTCCTCCTCCCGCAGCACCCGCACCATGGATCTCATCTCCGCCAGGGTCCGCGACGCTTCTGACTCGATCACGGCCAGGAACTCGGCGGCCTTCTCAGGCTGGATGCCGGCGACCACACCACCGGCCTGCGCCTGCACCGCGATGGCCGAGACGTGGTGGGCCACTGTGTCGTGCAGCTCGCGCGCCAGCGCCACCCGCTCCTGATTGCGGATCTCGCGCTGTTGGCGATGCCAGAGGGCCGCGCGGTAGCGGAACACCGCCGCGAGGGCGACGAGCAACAGCAAGAGGACGCTCCCGCCGAAAACGTCGGCCAAGCCCGTGGGGGAGGCGTACGTCCCCAGCGCGACGACGACTGTCACGAACGCCGTCCCCAGGACCATCTCCCGTCCCGAGCCCCACCGCACCAGGGAGTAGAGCAGGATCAGGACGGCCATCGTGGAGTAGAGGCCGAGGTCCCCGGCGTGCGCAATCAGCTGGAGGACCGAGAGCAGCCCGGCGACGCCCCACCCGGCCAGGGCGGCCATCAGGGGGTGGCCCCGCCGCCAGAGCAGGGCAGGCGTCAGCGCGAGGGCGAGCACCGTGACAAGTGGCCGCCAGGCCAAGTCAGGCCGAGCGATGCCCTCGACCAAGGAAGCGGCCGCGACCACGCCCACCAGCAGCCAGTCGAGCCGACCGATGGGTGGGGCGTCAGCAGGCCGCGGCTCACGCCAGATGGAGCGCCGGACAGTGACCACGGCCCCAGCCTAGAGATCGGCGTGCCTCGGCGTACCCGCCGAAAGAACAGGAGAGAGACCATGCCATCGGCCAGGCGAACCCGAGCCTCCGGGCCGAGGCGCCCACCGCCGGGTTCAGCGATCGTGGGTCTACCGATTCCTCACCACGACAACGGAGCCCACGATGAGAACACGTCGACCCACCACCGCCACACTGGAAGACCAGCGGATCCCGGTGAGAGCGAAGCTCGCCGCAACGTGGACGAGCTTCATGTTCCTGTACGCCTACGTGGACATTCTCAACTTCTTCACGCCCGGCGTCGTCAAAGACATCCTCGACGGCAAGGTCTTCGAGTTCGACCTCTCCCAGACCTTCTCGACCACAGCGCTGACCCTCGTGGCCATCCCAGGCCTCATGGTCGTGCTGTCGATGACGCTGCCCGCCCGGGCGAGCCGCATCACCAACCTCACCGTCGCCTCGCTCTACGTCCCCGTCACGGCGTTCAACGCGGTGGGCGAGTCCTGGCTGTACTTCTACGGCCTCGGCGTCGCACTGGAACTGATCCTTCTCGCCCTCGTCGTGCGGTATGCCTGGACCTGGCCCCGTACCGCACCGTCGGCGACCGTGGCGACTGGCCCGGACCGTGAAACCGTTCGCGCCCAACAGCAAGCGTGAACCAAGAGCAGTCCCCGTCCTGATCGGAGCCACACCTCCACGCCGGCTCGTTCAGCCGGGCGACCACTTCGCGGCGCCCGCTAGGAGACCTTGCGGCGGTAGGTGATCGTGGCGAGGACGTACGCGATGACGAGGATGCCGATGCACCAGGCGAGGGCGATCCAGATGTCGGTGCCGACCGGCTGCCGCGTGTACAGGGCACGGATGGCGTTGACGATGGACGTCACCGGCTGGTTCTCGGCGAAGGCGCGTACCGGGCCGGACATGGTGTCGGTGGGCACGAAGGCCGAGCTGAGGAACGGCAGGAAGATCAGCGGGTAGGAGAACGCGCTCGCGCCGTCCACGGACTTCGCGGTGAGACCGGGGATGACCGCGAGCCACGTCAACGCCAGGGTGAACAGGATCAGGATGCCGGTGACCGCGAGCCACGCGAGCGGTCCCGCCCCTGAGCGGAAGCCCATGAGCAGAGCGACGAGCACGACGACCACGAGTGAGATCAGGTTGGCGACCAGCGAGGTCAGCACGTGTGCCCACAGCACGGACGACCGTGCGATCGGCATGGACTGGAACCGCTCGAAGATGCCGCTCTGCATGTCCGTGAAGAGCCGGAACGCGGTGTAGGCGATGCCGGAGGCGACCGTGATGAGCAGGATGCCGGGCAGCAGGTAGTTCACGTACGAGTCAGATCCGGTTTGGATCGCGCCGCCGAACACGTAGACGAACATGAGCATCATGACGATCGGCGTGATGACGGTCGTGAGGATGGTGTCCAGGCTGCGCGTGATGTGACTCAGCGATCGTCCCAAAAGGACGATCGTGTCGATGAAGAAGTGTTTGGTCATCGTCGCTCCTCTGTCAGCGTCGGGTCCTTGCGGGCACCGACCAGTGCGAGGAAGACGTCCTCGAGGCTCGGTTGTTTCTCCACGTACTCGAGCTTGGCGGGCGGAAGCAGCTGCTTGAGCTCGGCGAGGGTCCCGTGCACGATGATCCGGCCCTCGTGCAGGATCGCGATCCGGTCGGCGAGTTGTTCGGCCTCGTCCAGGTGCTGCGTCGTGAGCAGGACCGTCGTGCCCTGGCCGGTGAGTTCCCTGACGGCCTGCCACACTTCGAGGCGTCCTTCGGGGTCGAGGCCGGTCGTCGGCTCGTCGAGGAAGATGACCGGCGGGTTCCCGACGAGGCTCATCGCGATGTCGAGGCGGCGGCGCATGCCGCCCGAGTAGGTCGACACCCTCCGCGCGCCCGCGTCGGTCAGCGAGAATCGGGCCAGCAGACCGTCCGCGATCTTGCCGGGGCCTTCGAGGTGTCGCAGCCGGGCGACCAGCACGAGGTTCTCCCGGCCGCTGAGGATCTCGTCGACGGCGGCGAACTGCCCGGTGAGGCTGATGGACTCACGTACCTTCGCGGCCTGCGTGGTGACGTCGAAGCCGTTGACGCCGGCAGTTCCCTCGTCGGCTTTCAGCAGTGTGGACAGGATCTTCACGACCGTGGTCTTGCCTGCGCCGTTCGAGCCGAGCAGCGCGAAGATGCTGCCCCGCGCCACGTCGAAGTCCACGCCACGCAGCACGTGCAGCGTTTTGTACGACTTCTCCAGGCCCTGCACGTGGATTGCGGGTTGTGTCGTCATTGGACGCTCCCGAGACTGAGGACGAGCTCACGCACGGCCTGGGCGACGGCCGGCGAGTCGTTGCGCAGGATCTTGCTGTGGTTGCTCGCTACCTTCGCGCTCACCTTCAGGTTCGGGTTGGCTGCGAGCACCTGGTCGAGCACCTTCCTGCCCTCCTCCATCTCCCCCGCCCCACTGCCGAGGCTGTCGCCCGTGGCCATGACGAACCGCATCGGGCGGGTCAGGCGTTCGAGGACCGGCACGCTGTCGGCGGCGATCTGGTTGAGTTCGATGTTGACGTCGGCGTGCTCGTCGGCGCTCATCCGCGCGCCCATGCCGAATAGGGCTGCGATCGGCAGCAGCAAACGCCACTGGCGGAACATCTTCCGGATCCGCTCCCGGCCGACCTCACCGGTCAGACCGATCGGAAAAGCGTCCACGGTCACCGCGGCCAGGACGCGGTCCGGGTTCCTGTCGGTCCAGTACCAGCCGACGATGCCTCCGTAGGACCAGCCGACCAGCAGCGGCCTCTCCACACCCCTGGCGTTGAGAACGGCGTCCAGATCTCGCAGGCATGCCTCGAACGAGTAGTCCGCCGAGCGCTTGGACTTGCCGCGGGCGCGCTCGTCGTAGGTGATGTGGCGGTAGCCGGGGCCGAGGTCGGCGATGACGCGCTTCCAGTGTTTGTGGTCGGCGTAGGCGCCGTTGAGGTAGACCACAGGCCGGCCGGGACCGCCTGTGTCACGCACGTACAGCTCGGTGTCGTCGACCCGGAGCATGCCGGTCCACGCGGACGAGTTCACGGTTCTCTCCTAAGCAGACGGTGGTTCAGGCCCAGGCGACCGGGAGCTCGTGGACGCCGTAGATGTGCATGTCGGTCCTGAGTTTCACTTCGCCGGCGGGTACGGCGAGCTGAAGGGTCGGGAAGCGGCGCAACAACCCTTCGAAGCCGGCGCGCATCTCGATGCGGGCCAGTTGCTGGCCAAGACACTGGTGGATGCCGTGGCCGAAGGCGACCTGGCCGCGGACCTTGCGGTGCACGTCCAGAACATCCGGGTTCTCGAACCGCTGCGGGTCGCGGTTGGCGGCCAGCAGCGAGACGACGACGGTCGAGCCGGCGGGGATGGTCTCGCCGCCGAGTTCGACGTCCTCCGTGGCGTAGCGGTAGAAGATGTCGGCCACGGACAGGTAGCGCATGAGCTCCTCGACCGCGTCGGGGAGCAGTTCCGGGTTCTCACGCAGTTGCGCCAGTTCCGCGGGGTGCTCCAGGAGAGCGAACGTCCCCAGCGCCAGCATGTTCGCGGTCGTCTCATGTCCCGCGAGCAACAGCAGGAAAGCCATCCCGGACAGTTCCTCGATGGTGAGGTCCTCGTCGCGGGCCAGGTCGGACAGGACGTCCTCGCCGGGGTTGGCGCGCTTGCCCATGACCAGTTCGGCGAGGTAGCCGAACATGGCGCCGATCGCGGCCATCTTGTCCTCGAGCGTGATGTCCCGTTCCATGAACTTCGAGGAGTTCGACTGGAAGGTCTCGCGGTCCGCGTAGGGGACGCCGAGCAGCTCGCAGATCACCAGCGACGGCACCGGCAGCGCGAACTCCTTCACCAGGTCGACCGGCGGGGTCAGGCGAGCCAGCTCGTCCAGCTGCTGCTCGGTGATCGCGATGATGCCCTCTTCGAGCTGCTTCATCCGCTTGACCGTGAACGCGCCGGTCAGCTTGCGGCGCAACCGGGTGTGGTCCGGCGGGTCCATGCTGATGAACAGGCCCGGCGTCTGCGGGGACGGTTCGGCGGCCCCCGGCATGCCGGGGGTCTCGAACGGCACGTGGATGATGCCGATGTCCTGGCGGTTGCTGAACCTGGTGTCGGCCATGACCTGGCGCACCGCGTCGTACCCGGTGACCAGCCAGCCCTCGTGACCGTCGGGGAACACCATGGGGCTGACGGGCCGGGCCCCGCGCACGGCGGTGATCGCGCTGGGCGGGTCGAACGGGCCCGCGTCACGCTCCATCGGCAGGCCCTGCAGGACAGAAGCCGTGTGGCTCATCGGATTCCCTTCGTGGTGGTTGTCGTCACCACGATCACCGGGAGCCCAGACATGGGACTGTCACGGCGCTGACACGGGCCGTGCCCGTGTCAGTTCGGCACGTCAGGGAGCGAGTGCGACCGCCACCAGGTCACTCCAGCTCGTCTCCGCACCCACTCGAACCGCCTCGCCGAACGCCGCGTCGCCGAGGTGGCTTCGCGCTGCCCGCTCGATCCGGTCCACGTCGGGGTGTGAAAGATCCGGCAGTCCGCGCACGGCGGTGCTCGCGGCGAGCAGCTGTGTGGCCTGCTCGTGCCGGCCGCGGCGCAGTGCCAGGTCCGCGACCGCGACGAGCACAGTTGCGATCGTGGGCGCGTACCCCACCTCGGCCGCCGCCTGGCATGCGCCTGCGAGGAATTCCCGTGCCTCGTCGAGATCGTCGGTCAGGTAGCTGGACAGTGCGTGGGTCGCGGCGCGAATGCTCTCCTGGTCCGCTTCGTCGCCCCACACGCTGGTCGCGACGCCGAGCTGCTCGCGCACCGCGGCGACATCGCCGCTCCTCCTGGCGAGATCCGCCTTCGTGAGAGCGAGCATGGCCAGCGCGTCCGGCCAGGTGACGCCTTCCGCGCACCGCCCGGCTTCGGCCATGGCGGCCGCACTCGCGTCCTCGTCGCCCATCAACCAGTACAGCTGAGCTTGTCGCGCGCGCATCCTGATGACGTCGTCGACGGCACCGATTTCGCTGATGACCGCGATCGCCTCCTCGTAGTGCTCGCACGCCTCGGCGAACTCGCCACGCGTGGCGATCCGGTCCGCCAGCTCGGACAGGGCGAACGAGATCCCGAACCGCTCGCCGAGCACCCGGAACTCGACGAGCGCCTCCTCCAGGAACTGATCCGCCTCCTGCCCGCCTTCGCCGACCGCGATTCGCATCTTCCCGAGCTGCAGCCGGCCTATCGCGCGCACCCAGGGATCCTCGCTGTCCAGCGCCACTTCCCACGCGGACGGACTCTTGTCAGGCTCCTGCAACATTCGTTCCAGCGAGGCAACCAGGCCCAGCATCGGGTGGCGAACCTCAAGGCGCTGGTAGAGCTCGTAAGTCCGGTGGATCCACTCCGCCGCCTGGCGTTCGTCTCCCAGCCCGGAACTCACGAACGTCACGACGAGGCCGTACACCCACGCCCGGATCTCGTCGGGCACCTCGCCCGGAATCCCGGTGGCCGCGAGGATCAGTTCCAGGCCTTCGGACTTGTGCCCGACGAGCCACCAGTACCAGCCGGCGCCCGCCGCCAGCCGCATCGCCGCATGCGCTTCACCGGCCGCGAGCGCACCACGCATCGCAGCGCTGATGTTGTCGTGCTCGGCACTCAGTGCGGCGAGCCAGGTCAGCTGCTCGGCGCGCAGCAGGTGCGGAGCCGCTGTTTCGGCGAGCTCGGAGAAGAAGGCGAGGTGCGCCTGCCGAGCCAGCTCCGACTCCCCCGCCTCGGCGAGCCGGTGCGCGGCGTACTCCTTGATCGTGCCGAGCATCCGGTACCGCGGTGCGCCCTCGTCACCGACGACCAGCAGCGACTTCTCGGTCAGCGAGGTGAGCAGGTCCAGAACCTCGTACTCCTCGACGGCCTCGTCCGCGCAGACCCGCTCGGCCGCTTCCAGACTCGCCCCGCCGGAGAACACCGCGAGCCTGCGCAGCACCACCCGTTCGGCGTCGGTCAGCAGTTCCCAGCTCCAGTCGACCATCGCGCGCAACGTCCGGTGGCGGGGCAACGCGGTGCGACTGCCTCCGGTCAGCAGACGGAAGCGATCGTCGAGCCGAGCGGCCAGCTGGTCGACGGACATGGTGCGCAACCTGGCCGCGGCCAGTTCGATCGCGAGCGGCATCCCGTCCAGCGCCCGGCAGACGCGCGTCATCGTCGCCAACGTGCCGGCGCCGACTACGAGGCCAGCGCGCACCGCGGCCGCTCGTTCCCGCAACAACTGCACCGCCGCCGGCAGGTCCAGCGGTCCGACCGGCCACAACGCCTCACCGGTGATGCCGAGCGGCTCCCTGCTGGTCGCCAGGATTCGCAGCCGGCGGCACTCCCCCAGCAGCCGATGAGCGAACGCCGCCGCCGACTCGATCACGTGCTCGCAGTTGTCCAGGATCAGCAGCACCTCACGCTCACGGATCGCGGTGATGAGCCGCTCCACCGGTTCCGCGTTCGGCGCGTCCCCGAGCAGCGCGTCCCGGAGGCTGAGTGCGGCGAGCGTCGCCTGCACCACGTCACCATCCGGACCGATGGGCGCAAGCTCCACGAGCCACGCGCCGTCCGGCATGTCGCCGAGCAGCGTGCGCGCGGTTTCCGTTGCCAGCCTGGTCTTTCCTGAACCGCCGGGGCCGATCAGAGTGGTGAGCCGACGCTCGGCGACGAGGCCGCGGACCGCGGTGACGTCCTTGTCCTTGCCGATGTAGCTGGTCAGCTCGGCACGCAGGTTGGTCCTGCGGTTCTCGTCACGCCGGCCGACCTCGCCGCGCAACAGTGCGACGTGCAGCGCGGACAGCTCCGGTGAGGGGTCGACGCCCAGCTCGTCGGCCAGGGCTTCCCTCATGCGCTGGTACGCGAGAAGCGCCTCGCTGTTGCGGCCGGCCGCGACGAGTGCGCGCATCAGCGCGATGACGAGTTTCTCCCGCACGGGATGCGCGGCCACCAGGTCGGTCAGTTCAGCGACCAGCTCCGCACCACGCCCCAGCCCGAGCTCCGCGTCGAACCTGTCCTCCACCGTGGTCAGGCGCAGCCCTTCCAACCGGGTGGCCGCGGCCTCGAATGCAGCGCTGTCCGGCAAACCGACGTCCTGCAAGGCCGGACCACGCCACAACTCGAGAGCGTCACGCAGCCGCTGAACCCGAAGCGGTCCCTCGTCGGCACGAGCACGGGCGCCGAGGCGTTCGAACCGCACCGCATCCACAGCGTCGTGCTCCACCGCCAGGCGGTACCCGTCCGTCAGCCCCTCGACCGACAGGCCCGGCAGCGCCTTGCGCAGCCGGGAAACCAAGCGTTGCAAGGCGTTGGGCGCGTCGGCAGGCGGGTTCTCTCCCCAGATCCAGTCGACCAGCGTCGCCTTCGGGACCACGCGACCCGGTTGGAGCGCGAGGGCGACCAGCAGCGCACGCAGCCGTGCACCTGGCACGTCCGCGAGAGTGCCATCGTCCGCGCGAACCTCGAACGGTCCCAGAATCCCGATTTGCACCTGCCCGATCCTGCCACGGCCGACTGGCAGTCCCCTGACAGCTGACTCAGCCGGCAACGCGGTGGACGACGATGTCGTCGAGCCGGCTGCGGGCATGAACCTCGACCTCGGGGTTGTCCTGCGTGAACACCGTGCTGCGCACCAGACCCTTCGTGCTCTTCGCGTCGACCTCGGCGGAGGTGCCCTCACTGACGCCGATCTCGATGCCACCGGAGGCGTTCATCGCCTCCACCCGGCCACGCGTGACCCGTCCGATCCGAATAGGACAGCCAGCCCCTTTGGCGACGACGCCGCCGTCGGCCCGGCCGATGTCGAAGCTGCCGTTCGAGCCGCCCAGATCGACGTCGGAGCGGGCGTGGCCGATCCAGACCTTGCCGGTCGTGCCCTGGTACCTGACGACGCCCTCGACCTCGCCGATCCGCACATCGGCCGAGCTGCCCTCGATCACGGCGGACCCGGTGACGTGCCTGACCGCGAGCCCGCCCGTCCCGAGGTTGCCCCGCAGCGCGGCGACGCGGTCGAGCTGGACCTGCCCCGACCCGATGTTGACCTCGCAGTCGCCGAGCACGCCGTCGGCCCGCACCTCCGTCCACGCCGTGTTCAGGACCAGGCCGGATCCAGCGGGCAGTTCGATCGTAATGGCGACGGAGCCGTTCCGGCCCCCCGACTTGGTCGTCTTGACCGCCAGCACGCCATCGGCGAAGTCGACCCTGGTCTTCCCGGCGACTTTCACGTCCTTCGAGTTCGCGCTGTTGACGGGCTCGACCCGCACCACCGTGTCCGCCCGTTCACCGGCGGTGATCCGGACACGGGCACCCGCGGTGGTCAGCGTGGCGGTGATCGGGTTCGGCGTGGTGAACGTGGACATGTCGCGTCTCCCCGTGTCGGCTTTCGTGGTTGTCGTGACCACGTTCGCCAACTGGCCGGACACCGAGCTGTCACGGCCCTGACACCGGCGACATCACCAGCTGTCTTCGAGCCGGACCTCGTAGCCGTCGTCGTCGGCGGCCCGTCTCCTCGACGGTGGTGCCTTCGGCACCGGTCCGGCGGGGGGTCGTTGTGCCCTGAGCTGCTCACCGCGGCGCTCCGCCGCCTGAGCCTGTCCGGCCAGCACCGCCGCATGCTCCCGCAGCGCCGCGAACGACCGCGTGCAGTGCTGGGTCGTGTCGGCGACACGGGCGCGGAAGCGGAGGAGGTCGGCGTCGTCGATCATGCGCCCATGTCCTGCTTGAGCTTGCGGAACATCTCCGCGTCGGTGTGCTTCTTCAGCAGTTCGAGCATCGACTGGTAGTTCTCGGACGTCGTCTGCTTCACGGCGTCGGTCGCGGTGTACCAGAAGTTGACGAGCATCGGGATACCGCTGACCTGGTTCTGCGACTCCCGCAGGACGGTGCCGACGTCCTGCTCGTGGTCGACGCCCTCGGTCCACTCCCAGCCGTACCAGCGGTACCACTTCTCGGTGGCGATGTGGTTGGAGGCGAACGCCCTGGCCACGGCCCGGCGTCCGTGGACGCTGGGGTCGAATCCCATCGGGATCTCGTAGATCTCTCCCTGCCCGGGCTCCTCGCCGTGGCAGCCGAGGCCGCACAACGGGATGTGGTCGATCTTCTCGCCGTCGAGGCGGTGGATCTCGTGCGGCTTCGGCACACCCTCGAACTCGAAGAGCCGCTCGGAGAACGCCCGATAGCCGTTCTCACCGCGGCCGTAGAGCTCGCGCGTCTTGCGCATCGTCTCCTCGACCGCCCTGCCCGCGTTGTGCAGCGAGGCGCTGTACGCGGTCAGCCCGACCACGAGCTGCTGGACGCGTTCCTGGAAGGCGTCGGCCGCCGCGCCGTCCCAGGAGTCCTCGATCTTCGCCGCCCCGTCCTTCAGACAGCGCGCGATGTCGGCGAGGCCCGCGGCCAGACCGGACAGGCGGGCGCCCTCGCGTTCGACCTTGCCCCAGTGCACGCCCGAGATCTCGGCCCGCTTCTCGCCCGGCTTCGGTCGCAGGCCGAGTTCCAGCTTCTCGTCGTACTCCGGCAGCAGCGTCTCGACACCGCGGTCGAGCGGCCGCCCGATCTCGTCGGAGCTGTCACCGGTCCCCGCGGTGTCGAGCAGCGTCCGCTTCATCTCGTCGACGGCGTCAGGCTTGGCGAAGGTCATCCCGTCACCCCTGAACCGGCCGGTGTGCGGCATCCAGCCGCACGCCCTGGGCGTCGTCGGTGCCGACCATCGTCTCGGCGGACTCGGACATGGTGGCGCGCATGTGCTCGAGCACGTCCGCGAGATCGCCGAGGTCGAGCTCGATCCGGTCGAACTGCCGGACGAACTCGGTGCCCTCGGCGTGCCACGACTCGCCGAACTCGGCCTCGGTCAGTTCCGGCTTCATCATCGACGAGCGGATCTCCTCGACCTGCTCGCGCGCCGAGTCGAACACCTCGGCGAAGGCGGCGATGGCGTCCTTGTCGTACTTCACCAAGTCAGCATGCCAGCGCCGCCTTCGTCCCGTGGGGCTTTCCGGAGTCGTCTGCGCTCCAGCAGCGGAAATCGTGCGTTGCCGCGCTGACAAGCAGAACCACCGGTGACGTCGAGGGCAACGAACGCGCCTCCAGCACGCACCCCACCAAGAAAGAAGCGAGCGCGAAGGGCCGCGAGACCGCTGTCGAGCACGGCGTGGAGCACATCATCCGCAATCAGGACGGCACGATCGGCGAGCGCAACACCCACCCGCGCAGTCGAGACCCGCGCAACATCCCCGGCTGTTCGCAGCGCGGCGCGGCCACGAAGCCGGCTGGGCCGCAGAATTCCAGCCGACGTGGCCACACTGGACAGTCCTTTTTGCACAGAAGGCGGCCTGACAGAGCGACTGCCGACCTACGGGAGCGTGCCGGCACCGGCGCAGCGAAGCGTGGCGTAGACCGTCTTCCCGCCACCGGGAAGCGTGCGAGTCCCCCACTCGTTCGCCACCTCGTCGACCATCACGATGCCTCTGCCGCGAACGTCGCTCAGCCGCGACTGCCCGCGCACCGGTTCCAGTGGCGAGGAATCATCGATCTCGATCACGACCTCGTGCCGGGCCCTGGTTCGCAGGAGACGCAGCCTGCCAGGTCCTTGCGTGTGGTCCAGCACGTTGCTCACGAGTTCGCTCACCACGAGCAAGACGTCATAACGATCGTCCTCGTCGGCGTCGGACAACGCGGTGGTGATCTGACCGCGCAACGCCGACAGGTCGATGCTCCGCTCGATGGGCAGGTCGAGCACCAACGAGGTGGAATCCTCACTGGCGATGGTCACTCGGGCGCCTCCGCAGGTCCGCGATGAGCCGCTGGGGCGGTCGTCACGAAGCTACATGCGCTCACTTGACACAGCGGGACCGGATTGAACTCGGCAGGTTCCGAGCACGGGTTGGGCACGTGCCCGCCTTCGAGCGGTCCCCCTCGCCGGCTTCCGCCGCGAATGGCCGGTAGCCGTACGATGCACCGAACGTGCGTCAAGCAGCGGCGCTGTGGACTCCACCTGGATGGCGAAGGGGTGCCGCGGCATGGCGGACTACGAAGAACCTGGGCGAGCGGGGGGCGGGCCTCGGCCAGCAGCGCCCGCGCCCGCCACGATCACCAGCGACCAGCTCGACCACATGCACTCGTGCACGCAGGCTGACGCGTTCGCGATGCTGGTGCAGCGATCCCGGCACGAGAACGCGAACTCCGCCACGATCGCCAGCGACCTGATCGACACGGTCCAACGGTCCTGAACGATCTCGTCGTTCCAGTAATCTCGATCAAAGTTCACTGAGGCGCGCTTGAGCACACAGGTGTCCCTCTCATCTGGGTTCCGCCATGCCGTGGAGGCAGCAGCGATGAGTGGCACCACTACGCCGAGAGCCGTCGACCTGCCGGAGCTGCGACAGTTGCTCGCGGGTCTGACGGCGGTGCGAGACGGCGACTTCGGAATCCGTCTGCCCGACGACTCCGACGGGCTGCTGGGCGAGATCGCCACCGTGTTCAACGGCATGGTCGATCAGCTGTCGCAGTTCACCTCCGAGGTCACCCGCGTCTCCCGGGAGGTCGGTACCGAGGGCAACCTGGGCGGGCAGGCGGACGTCAAGGGCGTCTCCGGCACGTGGAAGGACCTCACCGACTCGGTGAACGCCATGGCGGGCAACCTGACCAGCCAGGTCCGCGACATCGCCCAGGTCGCCACGGCGGTGGCACGCGGCGACCTCAGCCAGAAGATCGACGTCGACGCGCGCGGCGAGATCCTCGAGCTGAAGAACACCGTGAACACGATGGTGGACCAGCTCTCCAGCTTCGCCGACGAGGTCACCCGCGTGGCCCGTGAGGTCGGCAGCGAGGGCCGGCTCGGCGGCCAGGCCGAGGTTCCGGGCGTCGGCGGCGTGTGGCTGGACCTCACGAACTCCGTGAACTTCATGGCCGGCAACCTCACCGACCAGGTCCGCAACATCGCCCAGGTGACCACCGCCGTGGCGCGCGGCGACCTCAGCCAGAAGATCACCGTCACCGCGCGCGGCGAGATCCTCGAACTGAAGAACACCATCAACACGATGGTCGACCAGCTCAGCTCCTTCGCCGACGAGGTCACCCGCGTCTCCCGGGAGGTCGGCACCGAGGGCGCGCTCGGCGGGCAGGCCGACGTGAAGGGGGTCTCGGGCACCTGGCGCGACCTCACCGACTCGGTGAACTTCATGGCGGGCAACCTCACCGCGCAGGTCCGCTCGATCGCGCAGGTCGCCACCGCGGTCGCCCGCGGCGACCTCAGCCAGAAGATCCGGGTCGACGCCCGCGGCGAGATCCTCGAACTCAAGAACACCATCAACACGATGGTCGACCAGCTCAGCTCCTTCGCCGACGAGGTCACCCGCGTCTCCCGGGAGGTGGGCACGGACGGCCGCCTCGGCGGCCAGGCGGACGTGAAGGGTGTGTCCGGCACCTGGAAGGACCTCACCGAGTCGGTCAACGTCATGGCGGACAACCTCACCGCCCAGGTGCGGTCGATCGCCCAGGTGACGACGGCGGTGGCGAAGGGCGACCTGAGCCAGAAGATCCGGGTCGACGCCCGCGGCGAGATCCTGGAGCTCAAGGAGACCATCAACACGATGGTCGACCAGCTGTCGGGTTTCGCCGACGAGGTCACGCGGGTGTCCCGCGAGGTCGGCACCGAGGGCAACCTGGGCGGCCAGGCCACGGTGCGCGGGGTCTCGGGCACCTGGAAGCACTTGACGGACAACGTGAACGTCATGGCCTCGAACCTGACCAACCAGGTGCGGTCGATCGCGCAGGTCGCCACCGCGGTCGCCCGCGGCGACCTCAGCCAGAAGATCACCGTCGAGGCCAAGGGCGAGGTGGCCGCGCTGGCCGGCGTGATCAACACGATGGTCGACACGCTGTCGGCGTTCGCCGACGAGGTCACCCGTGTCGCGCGTGAGGTCGGCACCGAGGGCATGCTGGGCGGCCAGGCTCGCGTGCCGAACGTCGCCGGCACCTGGAAGGACCTCACCGACAACGTCAACTTCATGGCGAACAACCTGACGAACCAGGTGCGCAACATCGCCCAGGTCACCACCGCCGTGGCCCAGGGCGACCTGACGAAGAAGATCGACGTCGACGCCCGCGGTGAGATCCTCGAGCTGAAGACCACGATCAACACGATGGTCGACCAGCTGTCGAGCTTCGCCGCCGAGGTGACGCGCGTGGCGCGCGAGGTCGGCAGTGAGGGCCGCCTGGGCGGTCAGGCCGAGGTCGAGGGCGTGTCGGGCACGTGGAAGCGGCTCACGGAGAACGTCAACGAGCTCGCCGGCAACCTGACCCGGCAGGTCCGTGCCATCGCGGAGGTGACGAGCGCGGTCGCCGAAGGCGACCTGACCAGGTCGATCACCGTCGTGGCCTCCGGTGAGGTCGCCGAGCTCAAGGACAACATCAACTCGATGGTGGAGTCGCTGCGTGAATCCACCAAGGCCAACCAGGACCAGGACTGGCTGAAGTCCAACCTGGCCCGCATCTCCGGCCTCATGCAGGGCCGCAGGGACCTCGCCGTCGTCGCTGAGCTGATCATGGACGAGCTGACGCCGCTGGCGTCGGCGCAGTTCGGCGCGTTCTACCTGGCCGACGACGCCGACGACCGCCAGGAGCTGCGCCTGATCAGCTCCTACGGCAACCCCGCCGACGACGCCAGGCCCACGAGATTCCGCTTTGGACAGTCACTCGTCGGCCAGGCCGCACGCAGCCGCCGCACCATCGCCGTCGACACCATGCCGGACGACTACATCGCCATCACGTCCGGACTCGGGCGGACGGCGCCGGTGAACCTGGTCGTGCTGCCGATCGTCGTCGAGGACCAGGTGCTCGGCGTGATCGAGCTGGCATCGGTGCACCACTTCACCGACATCCACCGCGACTTCCTCGAACAGCTGATGGAGACCATCGGCGTCAACGTCAACACCATCATCGCCAACGCCCGCACCGACGAACTGCTGGCCGAGTCGCAGCGCCTCGCCTCCGAACTGCAGTCGCGGTCGGGTGAACTGCAGGTGCGGCAGGAGGAACTCCAGCTCTCGAACGCCGAACTCGAGGAGAAGGCGGCACTGCTGGCCACCCAGAACCGCGACATCGAGGCGAAGAACCTGGAGATCGAGCAGGCCCGCCAGGAGCTGGAGACCCGTGCACGGGAACTCTCACTCGCCTCGAAGTACAAGTCGGAGTTCCTGGCCAACATGAGCCACGAGCTGCGCACCCCGCTCAACAGCCTGCTGATCCTCGCCCAGCTGCTGGCCCAGAACCCGAGCCGCAACCTCACCCCGAAGCAGGTCGAGTACGCGGGCATCATCCACTCCGCGGGATCGGACCTGCTGCAGCTGATCAACGACATCCTCGACCTGTCCAAGATCGAGGCGGGGAAGATGGACATCACGCCCGAACGAGTGCCGTTGCGGCAGCTGCTGGACTACGTCGAGCGGTCGTTCCGGCCGCTCACCTCCCAGAAGGGCCTCAGCTTCCAGATCACGACCGCTCCCGGCACCCCGCCGGAGCTGGTCACCGACGACACGCGCCTACAGCAGGTTCTGCGCAACCTGCTCTCCAACGCCGTGAAGTTCACCGAGACCGGCGGCGTCGAGCTGCGCATCGAACTCGCGGATCCGGACCAACTGCCGACGGGGGTGCGCGAGCACGGGCCGGCGATCATGTTCCGGGTCAGCGACACCGGAATCGGCATCGCCGAGCACCAGCTCGAGTCGATCTTCGGTGCGTTCCAGCAGGCCGACGGCACCACCAGCCGCAAGTACGGCGGCACCGGCCTCGGCCTGTCGATCAGCCGGGAGATCGCCTACCTGCTCGGCGGATCGATCGCCGCGGAGAGCACGCTCGGCACGGGCAGCGACTTCACCCTGTACCTGCCGGTCCACCGCTCCGACTTCGTCGAGCTCACGGCCGGCTCCCCCGGCGCGAAGGCACTTCCCGTGGTCGCGGCTCCGGCCGCCGTCAACGGGCATCGACGCAGGCTTCTGGTGATCGAGGAACGGCCGCAGGGGTTGCTTTCCCTGGTCGCGCAGAGCGCGGTGAACGACCTGTCCGCGAACGACGACCCGCGCGGCCCCGTGGACGTCGTCACCGCGGTCGGCCGCGAGGAGGCGGCGGCAGCGCTGGCGACCGACCCGTGCCACTGCGTGGTGCTGGAACTCGACATGCCCGACGAAGCGGCTTTGCGGTTCCTGGAAGCACTCGACGGTGACCCGGCGGCGAGCGCTGTTCCCGTGCTGGCACACCACAACCGCAGGCTCGCCGCCACCTACGAGCAGCGTCTGCTGGAACGTGGCGGCTCCCGGCCTCTGGAGCTGCTGTCCAGTTTGGACGAGCTCCGGGAGCGGATCGCGTTGCACCTCAACGCCAAGGGCCCGCAGGACGTGCTACCGCTGGTACGGCCGGAGCAGCCGAGGCCGCCGATGCCGGAGCAGGCCACCGGTCAGCTCGCCGGGCGGACCGTGCTCATCGTCGACGACGACGCCCGCAACCTGTTCGCCCTCAGCAGCATCCTGGAACTGCACGGCGTCCGGGTGCTGCACGCCGAGAACGGCAGAGAGGGAATCGAGGCGCTCGTCGGCAATCCGGAGATCGACCTCATCCTGATGGACGTCATGATGCCCGAGATGGACGGCTACGCCGCCACGACGGCGATCCGCGCCATGCCCGACCACGAGCGGTTGCCGATCATCGCGGTGACCGCGAAGGCGATGCCGGGAGACCGGGACAAGAGCATCGCCTCCGGTGCCAACGACTACGTCACCAAGCCGGTCGACGCCGACCAGCTCGTCTCCTGCGTCCGCCGCTGGATGCGGACCCGGTGACGACCGACGAGATCGGAGTCGATCGGCTCGCCGGCACGGTCGAGCGCCTGCGCCGGGAACTCGAGGAGAGCAGAGCCGCCGCCGACAGCCGGGCTCTCGTCGAACTCGCCAAGGGCGTGCTCGTCGAACGACTGCGCTGCGGTCCCGCTCAGGCAGCCGAGCAGCTCGTCCTGCTCGCCGACCGTGCGGGCACCACGCAGGTCGAGCTCGCGGTGGACATCATCAACGAGGCGTCCGGCGACCAGTTCGGCGTCGTGCCGGCCGAGTCGCCGGCAGGCGAACCGGACGACGGTGTCGCGGTTCGCCTGCGGACAGCGCAGAGCGGCGCGTTGCACGCGGACGACACCCAGTCCGTCGCACGGTCGCTGTTCGCCCACGCGCTCGCACCACTGGGCGCGACCGCGGTGGCGATCTGGTCGGCGAGCGCGGACTCCTCGCTGACCTTGGCGGGGCATGCGGGTTTCACCGCGGGCGAGGCTCAGCGCTGGCACCACGTACCACCCGGTGTGGCGACACCCGCTCGGCGGGCGTTGAGCGAGCGCGACGCCGTCTGGATCCCCGACCTCGATCTCTCGGGACTGCCGTCGATCGGAGCAGACCTGCGCGGCCGCGTCGCCGTCCCCGCCGGCACCGGTGGCCGGATCACCGGTGTTCTGGAGATCTGCTGGCCCGGTTCGCTCGAACCGCAGCCGATGAGCGTGCGCAAGCAGGTGGAGGCGCTGGCCGAACTGTGCGCCACGACGCTCGACGTCAGCGAGTCCGCGGGCCATGTCCTGTCAGCACCGTCCGAGCTCGCGGACCTGGCGGACGGGCTGCTCGATCCGGCTCTCGTCCTGGGCCCGGAGATCTCGGCGGACGGCACACTCGTCGACTTCCGGGTACATCACGCGAACATCCGTTTCGCCGATCTCGCGGGCAGGCCACGCGACGCGGTGGCAGGCAAGCTGTTGCTGGAGGCCTACCCGCTGGCCGCCGCCGAGGGTGATCTGTTCGACAAGATCGAGCGCGTGCACGCGACCGGGGAACCCTTCCGCGCCGAGCGCATGACGCTGGCGGCCCTCATCGACGAGGTGCCGCTCACCGTCAGTGCCAGCGTCAGCATCACCAGGCACGGCGTGCTGGTGCTGGTCGTGTGGCGGGTGCAGGACGAGGCCGCGCGCCTGGCGAACCTCCTGCAGCACGCCCAGCGCCTCGGCCGCATCGGAGGGTTCGAGGAGGAGCCGCACCGGGGCAAGGTCATCTGGAACAGTCAGCTGTACGCGCTCTACGGTCTGCGGCCCGGTGAGGCTCCTGTCCCCCTGGCGGACATCGCCGATCACGCTCATCCCGACGACCTGGCCTCCCTCAGCGGGTTTCTCCGCAACGTCCTGCACCACCACCGGCCCGCGTCCGCGGCCTTCCGGTTGCAGCGCGCCGAGGGCGTGATCCGGCACGTTCGCATCATCGCCGAACCCGTGCTCGACTCGCAGGGCGCGTTGCTCGCGGTCCGGGGCGCGTACCAGGACGTCTCGGCCCAGCACTGGACCGAGGTCGCGCTGTCCGCCGCGAAGGACCAGCTCGCCATCACCGCACAGGAAGTGTTGGAGCGCAACAAGCTCACGCTGCAACTGCAGCAGGTGATCATGCCGCCCACGCATCCCACGATCGACGCTTTCGGCCTGCGGATGGCCGTGCGCTACCAGCCCGCGGCGCAGGAGGAGATGGTGGGCGGCGACTGGTACGACGTGGTCGTGCTGCCGTCCAAGCAGATCCTGGTGTCGGTCGGCGACATCACCGGGCACGGAATCAAGGGCGCGACCGGAATGGTGGCCTTGCGCAACGCTCTGCGCGGTCTCGCCGCCACTGGTGCCGGACCCTCGCAACTGCTGCAGTGGCTGAACCTCGTGGCCCACCACCTCGCGGACAACATCATCGCGACGGCGATCTGCGGAATCTACGACCCGCTCACCCGAATTCTGCGCTGGGCCCGCGCAGGACACCTGCCACCCGTGCTGATCAGGAACGGGCAGAGCGAGTTCCTGCCGACCCTGCGAGGCCTGCTGCTCGGCGCGATGACGGACGTGTCCTACGAGGAGGGCGAGTTGACGCTCGAGCCGGGCGACACCTTGTTGCTCTACACCGACGGGCTGGTCGAGCGCCGGGACACGCCACTGGACGATTGCTTGGAGCGGCTGCTCGCGGCAGTGCGGGACAACCACAAGGAGCTGGACGATCTGTTGAACGACCTGCTGGCCGGCAGCGAGTCGAACACTGACGACGACACCTGCATCGTCGGCCTTCAGCTGCCGTGAGTCTCGAACATGAGCCCTCCGACGGTCCGCATCACGGCGCTGCTGCGCACCCGCCACGGCACAGCCCGCCCATGAACTGGTTGGTCCCGTCACGAACCAGGGATCGAAAGGCGTGGGCCCGAGAACCGCGACACTGCCGCGGTTCGCTGCTTCCCCTGGGCGGTGGCCTTCTCAGGCAGTCACGATCCGCAGCACCAATGCGGCTCCCGCAAGCAGCGTGAGCACGACCGCCGGCACGGTCTCGGCGACCTTGTCCTTGGCGCGCACGTGGACGATCACCGCACCCGCCATCAGCAGCGTCAGACCGAGGGCCGCCGCGATACCCAGCGGCGCCCACCACAGACCGATGAGCAGGCCCGCGGCGCCCGCGACCTCGAGCAGGCCGATGTTGCGGTAGCCGTCCGCGGTGAACCCGTGCGTCTCGGCGGCGGCGACCATCGCAGGCACCTTCATGACCTTCGAGACCCCGGCCCCGAGGAAGGCGACGGCGAGTAGTGCGCTGAGAACAAGCGTTGCGATGAACATACGGTGGAACATAGCAGATCGTTGAACCATCTCAATGGTTTAGTCGACCGCTATAGTTGTGGGGTGGACGGGGAACGGGTTGGAATGCTCCTGATGCACCTGGGCAGGGATGTCGACGCCCGGCTGCGCAGGCAGTTGAGCGTCTACGGCCTCACGCCCAGGCACGGCTTCACGCTGTCGCACCTGTGCGACAACGGCCCGACGAGCCAGCAGAGCCTGCTCGACGTGCTGGACGTCGACCCCAGCGTCCTCGTCGCGATCCTCAACGACCTGGAGAACGCCGGCCTCGCCGAGCGCAAGCGCGATCCCGAGGACCGCCGCAGGCACATCGTCGAGATGTCCGAACAGGGCCGCGCCGCGCTGACGGCCATGCAGGGCACCATCGACACGATCGAACGCGAACTGCTGGCCGACCTGTCCCCCGCGGACGCCGACCAGCTGCGCTCACTCCTGTCGAAGGTCCGCTCCCCTGCCGGTAACTCCTGCACGGGCGACTAGGAACGCTTCGTCAGGTGCTGGCCAGCCGCACCAGATCCCGCAGCCGGATGCCGGCGGGCAGGGTCGAGAGCCAGTGGCCGGTGGGCTCGCCGACGACGCACAGACCTGCAGTCCAGTCTCCGATTTCGTTGGCATGAACCGTGTCGCGGTCAGGTTCACCCGGTTCCACTGGCAACGGCACCACCGTCCCCGACATCCGCGCGGTGGCCGACCTCGGGACGTCCGGACATCGGTTGGCACGGTGAGCCGGATTCACGACCAGGCGATCTCGCCCTCGCGGGACACGAAGCGTCCGGTTCCGGCGCCGGGACCTTCCGTGGCCAGGGCGACGATCGCGTCCGTGCCCTCCGTGACGGTCTGGAAGCCGCTGTGACCGTTGAGATCGGTCGCGGTGTAGCCGGGGTCGGCGGCGTTGACCCGGATGTCCTTCAGCCCCTTGGCGTACTGCGTTGTCATCATCGTCAGCGCCGCCTTCGACGCGGTGTAGAGCGGTGCGATGACGCGCGACTCGGCCCGAGCCGGGTCGTGGGTGAGAGCGAGGGAGCCCATGCCGCTGCTGACGTTGATGATCACCGGGTCGTCCGAGCGGCGCAGCAGGGGCAGGAACGCGCTCGTGGTGCGGACGACACCGATGACGTTGACCTGGAAGACGGCCAGGGCCTCGGCGCCGGTGAGGTCTCCGAGGTCTCCCCCTGCGGGGCCGTGCACACCGGCGTTGTTGATCAGCACGTCGATCCTGCCCTCGTGGTGACCGACGTTCGCCGCCGCAGCGGCGACGGACGCGTCATCGGTCACGTCGATGGGAACGTGGCGCGCACCGAGTGCGGCGGCGGCCTCCTCACCTCGTGCCTGGTCGCGAGCTCCTGTCAGGACGGTGTGGCCGAGCTCGATCAGGCGGCGGGCGGTTTCCTGGCCGAGCCCCTTGTTGGCCCCGGTGATGAAGATGATCGTCATGCGTTCGATGCTGGTCCCGCACCGACGGGTGAACCAGGAACGGTTCGACGGTAGGAAGACCAGTACCACCCTCACACCCGGCCGGCCGCCATCGCAGGCGGGAAGATGGACGTCGTGACGAGGACATCCGGAAGCGAGCTCGGCGCGATGATTCGCGTGTGGCGGGATCGCCTGCCTCCGTCGGCCGCCGGGCTGCGCTCGGCGCGTGGAAGGCGGGCGTCGGGACTGCGGCGGGAAGAACTGGCCGAACTGGCCGGGGTGTCGGTCGACTACGTCGTGCGTCTCGAGCAAGGGCGGGCGACGACGCCCTCCGCATCGGTCGTGGCGTCCCTGGCGCGCGCCCTGCAGTTGTCCACAGAGGAGCGGGACCACCTGTATCGGCTCGCCAGGCTCGTTGCGCCGTCGAAAGGCGTGATCTCCGACCACCTGCCGCCCGGCGTGCAGCGGGTGCTCGCCCGCCTGGATGGCGCGGCGGTGGCTGTGTTCGCCGCGGACTGGCAACTGGTGTGGTGGAACCGCGGGTGGACGGCTCTCCTCGGTGATCCCGCCGCGTCGTCACCCGGGCTGCGCAACTTCGCCCGTGACAGGTTTCCGTTGGACGGCAGCGCCCCTCACCTCGCGCGGTGGCCGGTGAGCGAGGCCGACCGCGACGCCACCGATGCCGCGGTCGTGTCCGACCTCCGCCGCGCCACCGGCCGTTACCCGCAGGACGCCCGCCTGACGGCGCTCGTCCGTGACCTGAACGCCGGCAACAGCAGGTTCGCCGCGCTGTGGGCGAACGGGGAAGTCGGCACGCACCGCGAAGACCGCAAGACGATCCACCACCCGTCGGTGGGCCCGGTCACGGTGGACTGCGATGTCCTGACCGAGGGCGACTCCGAACTCAAGATCGTCATCATGACGGCCGCGCCCGGTAGCGAGGACGAGACCAAACTCCAGCTCACCACCATCGCCGGGCAACCGGCCACCGCACAGATCTGACCCTGTGCGGGCCGGAACCACGTCCATGCAGGTCAAGCCACATGGCGATACTCGTGGATGCTTCGCCCAAGGCGGTCACGTCGAATGAGCGCGCCGACGCCTGCTGACCTCTACGGAGGTACTTCCCGGCACGCACAACCACGACGTCAAGGTGTCCGTTCTAGGGTGGACGGATGAAGGTTCTGTCCATCCAGTCCGTCGTCGCCCACGGCCACGTCGGCAACTCCGCCGCCGTGTTCCCGCTGCAGCGCCTCGGGGTCGAGGTCGTCCCGGTCCCCACGGTGAACTTCTCCAACCACACCGGGTACGGCGCCTGGCGCGGCCCGCTCCTGCCGCCGTCGGACGTGGCCGAGATCCTGCTCGGGGTGGAGGAACGCGGGGTGTTCGGGCAGGTCGACGCCGTGCTGTCCGGCTACCAGGGCGGCACGGGCATCGCCGATGTGATCATCGACGCGGTGCGCAGGGTGAAGGCCGCGAACCCGGCGGCGCTCTACGCGTGCGACCCGGTGATGGGCAACGCCAAGTCCGGCTGCTTCGTCGCGCCCGAGATCCCCGTGCTGCTGCGCGACCGGGTCGTGCCGGTGGCCGACATCATCACCCCGAACCAGTTCGAGCTGGGCTTCCTCACCGGCACCGAGCCGGCGAGCATCGAGGAGACGCTGGCGTCGGCCGACCTCGCCCGCGCGATGGGCCCGTCGACCGTGCTGGTCACGAGCGTCGAGCGGCCCGACCGGGAGGAGGGCACGATCGAGATGCTCGTCGTGGACACCGCCGGGTCGTGGCTCGTGAGCACCCCGCACCTGCCGTTCAAGGCGAACGGGTCCGGCGACGTCACAGCCGCGCTGTTCACCGCCCACTACGTCCAGACCAACGACGCGGCGCTGGCGCTGGAACGCACCGCGTCGAGCGTCTTCGACCTGATCGACCTGACCCACCGCTCCGGTGAGCGCGAACTGCGGCTGGTGCAGGCGCAGGAGTTCTACGCGATGCCGCGGATGCAGTTCAAGGCCGAGCAGGTGCGCTGAGCCCGACCGACAACACCGGGATGGCGGGCCGGACCGAGCCGCCCGGCACCGTGCGGGAGAACGAGAAGCCACGTGCGCTCGCGCACTTGCCGTGCCGATCAGAAGTACTGGCCGCCGCAGCAGGACGCGATGGCCTGATGTCCACGAGCGGTTCTGTCCATCTGCGGCGAAAGCCCTCTACTCCAGCCAGGTCGCCGGGGTGGATCGGCCGGGCCGGCACCCGCCGCCACGGTGTCAACGCGACACCAGCATCCGGTCATGCCGAATCGAGGATGCCGAAGTACGAACCTGCCGGGTCCGAACAGGCCAAGTCAGCCTCTGGTATCGGCTGATGTGCGAGGACCAGGACGAAGTCAGATGCCCGGGGTTGATCGGGTGGTCACGGGCCCTGCTTCTTGGCGCGTCGCCCAGAGCCGAAAAATGAGAATCGTGACCGGGCCGGACTCCCAGAACCTGGCAGGTTGACCGTACCGACAACACCCAGTTGGACCAGGTTACCGTGGACGGTGCCGGTGTTGACGTTGTACGCCCTCTTGGCCCGGGGACCGAACAGCACCTCGGGCCACAGAGCGTCGAGCAGGACGGAGAAAGCGCCACCACCGTCATAGGCGGCCTTGAGGCCGTTCGCCAGTTCCTCCGCGAGGTGGATCGTGTCGGACTCGCTTTCCGCGCGAGCCGCATCCAGCGCATCGCCCAGGCCGGGCACCGCACGGACCGCTTTCTCCAGCTGCGTCAGAGCTGCGGAATCCGACTCCCCCACGGAACCGATGAGTGCGGCGGCAACGGACAACATCCACATGTCCACCATGGTCAATCCCCCCAAGAGACCCTGCGCCCCAGGTCAAACCGTTCGAGAACACTAACATTCACGTGGTCCGGACACGATGATCCTTCCAGCCTCCGGAGGATGCGCCGACGGCGCGACCGACCGCATGGCGCCCGCGCAAATCGTGCCGGGACGGACGCTCATGCCGCGGACCGCGTGATGAACCACGCCCCCGCCGCTGTCGGGAGCGATCGAAATGCGTTGCACAGGTCCGGTCCGTCGTCGAAGCTTCAGCGCGTGGGGATGTTGGACGCCGTTGCGGCTCGGGTCGCGCGTGGCGAGAAGGTGCGGTTCCGCCCGACCGGCTCGTCAATGGTGCCGTTGATCCGCAGCCGCCAGTTGGTGACCGTCGCTCCCGTTGACACGGCCACACTCGACGTGGACGACATCGTGCTGGTGCGGGTCGCCGGAACGATCTACCTGCACCGGGTGACCGCGATCGCTGGGCAGCGGGTGCAGATCGGGAACAACCGAGGCCGGATCAACGGCTGGACCACCAGGGACCGCGTCTTCGGACTCTGCGTGGACGTGGACGGCGTCCCGCGCAAGAACGTCGAAGGCAAGATCGCCCCGGCCGAGACCGCTTGATCCTCGTCCTGGCACGACGCTGAATCCCTGTGTTCGGTGTGTCGCCGCTCCTCGCGGGCCGAGTCCGGTCCAGTCCGTCGACAGCCGGGCATTCCACGTGGACGCCCGCGACGCCTGCCCTGTCGCGGCATCAGCGTCCGCCGCTGCGATCGGTGGATCAGGGTGTCAGGCCGGCGGGATGGTGAAGATCAGGCCCTGGCTCATGGTCGAGCGGATGCCCTGCACGTCCGTGGTGACGACCTTCGCCCGGTGCTGCCTGTCGGGGGTCAGCCCGGTCAGCGTGACCTGCTTCTCGGTCACCAAGCCGGTGTGCCCGCCGTCCAGGTACACCTCGTAGCCCAGGGTCGGGTTCCACCAGGAGGAGGCTTCCCAGGCCAGCGTCACGGACGTCGGGGTCGTCGAGACCACCCGCAACCCGCTCGGGCGCGGCGGCCGCTCGAAGATGGCGGACTGCGACCACACGGTGCCCAGCAGGTCGTTCTGCGCCGGGTCGTGCGAGCAGGACGCGGTGACCGTGCCGAGAGGAGTGCCGTCGGCGCGCTCGGGGCGCAGTGTCAGCGCCAGGTCGTCCACGTGCAGGTCGTAGTAGCCCTGCGTGGTCAGGTACTGCGTCGGGAAGGAGCCCGCGGCCCGCACCGCGGCCCTCTGGGTGGTCGTCAGCCACGTGGGCGCGACGGTGAACGAGGCCTGGGTGGTCCGCGTCCCGTCCGGGCCGGTGATGTGCGCGTCGAGTGTCGCGGTGCTGTCGGTGTCCAGGCGCACCCCGCCGGCCATCGTCAGGACCGGGCGCAACTCGCGCAGGTCCAGGTCCACGTCGATGTAGGCGGGTTCGTGCCTGGCGACCGTGTTCGGGCCCGCGCCTTCGTCCGGCAGACCACCGACGACCCACACGGTCATCCGGGCGCCCGGCCCGAGGGAGGTCGTGCAGGTGTAGTCCATCCGCACCGCGGTCGTCTGCGCCGACGCCGAGGTCGCGGCTCCCGTCAGCGCCCCGACGGCCACCAGGGCAGATACCAGGGACAGGGCGGTGACGCGGAACGGGTTCCCTTTTCTGCGCAACTTCATGCCCTTTCCGTGTTCACTCGACCACGGACAGTGTCCCGTACACCGACGTCGGTACGTGTCGCCCATTCAGCCGCAGCGAGGTGGAGGCGATGTCCGAGCAACGCCGACATCCCACGCCACAACGAATGCACTCTCGCACCGCTGGCCGCCCGGCGGTCAAACCCTTGGCGGCCAACGAGATCACCATCTCGTCCACGCGACCCACTCGCCTCTGCCGCTCGGCCACGACCCGTCAACGCAGTGATCAGTTCGGCGTTCGTCGACGTGGCCACATCAGAATCGAGCAACGCCTCGCACTTCGTGGACTGCGCGAAGAGCGTGTGACCGCATCGACGCGCAGGTCCAAGACTCGCAGTCGACCGCCCGGATCAGGAGTCGCCACCCGCACCGGTCGATCGGCGGGTTAGGCGGAACTCCCAGGGGTAGTTCGGTTCGAGGAGAACGCTTCCTGGTTCGGGCGCCGGGATGGTCATCACCGACCGTGGCGCCGTTGGCGGGTCGCCGGGGTCGTCCGTCGGGATCACGGTGCCGGCGCTGTCGATCGCCGTGCAGGCCACCGAACCAGGACTGTCGGCTCCGCGCCGGTGGTGCGGGGCTCACGCGAAGGAGGATCGATGGAATTGACGGCTACGACCACCATTCGCAAACCCGTGTCGGAGGTGTTCGCGTTCTGGCGCGACCTGGAGAACCTCCCGACGTTCATGGCGCATCTAGAGAACATCCGCGCCACCGGCGACAGGACGAGTCACTGGGTCGCCGACGCCCCGTTCGGGGAGAACGTCGAGTGGGACGCGGAGATCATCGAGGAGGTGGCCGCCGAGAAGATCGCGTGGCGGTCGACCGGTGACGCGGACGTGCCGAACGCCGGCACGGTCCGGTTCGTGACCGCCCCGGACGGTGTGAGCACCGAGGTGCACGTCGGGCTGGTGTACGAGATTCCGGGCGGCGTGATCGGCAAGGCGGTCGCCAAGTACTTCGGCGAGGAACCGCACCAGCAGCTCGACGACGACCTGCGCCGGCTCAAGCAGGTGCTGGAGACCGGCGAGGTCGTCCGTTCCGACGGCGCCCCGTGGGGCAAGCGGGCACGCAAGGAGTTCCCGCAGCGTCCGGCACAACCGCTGTCGGACGCCGAGCTGGAGAAGGGACCGCACGCATGAGGGCGAACACCTGGGCGGGCCGCAACAAGGTCGAGGTCCGTGACGTGCCGGACCCGAAGATCCTCAACGCCCGCGACGCCATCGTCCGGATCACCTCCACCGCGATCTGCGGCTCGGACCTGCACCTGGTGGACGGGTACGTGCCCACCATGCAGGACGGCGACGTGCTGGGTCACGAGTTCATGGGCGAGGTCGTCGAGGTCGGCTCCGGTGTCGACCCGGGTCGGCTGCGCGTCGGGGACCGGGTCGTCGTGCCGTTCCCGATCGCCTGCGGTGCGTGTGCCGCCTGCGCCGCGGAGCTGTACTCCTGTTGCGAGAACTCCAACCCGAACGCCGGCATCGCGGAGAAGATGTTCGGGCACCCGGTCGCGGGGATCTTCGGCTACTCGCACCTGACCGGGGGCTTCGCGGGCGGTCAGGCGCAGTACGCCCGCGTGCCGTTCGCCGACGTCGGCCCGTTGAAGATCGAGTCGGACCTGACCGACGAGCAGGTGCTGTTCCTCTCCGACATCCTGCCCACCGGCTACATGGGTGCCGACATGTGCGACATCCAGCCCAGCGACGTGGTGGCGGTCTGGGGTGCCGGTCCGGTGGGCCAGTTCGCCATGGACAGCGCCAGGGTCCTCGGCGCCGCGAAGGTCCTCGCCATCGACAAGGAGCCCTACCGGCTGCGCATGGCGGAACAGGCCGGCCACACGCCGGTGAACTTCGAGGAGGTCGACGTGCGGTCGCGCCTGCTGGAACTGACCGGTGGGCGCGGGCCGGACAAGTGCATCGACGCGGTCGGCCTCGAAGCCACCCACGGCAGCGCGCACATCGCCGCCTACGACCGGATCAAGCAGGCCGTGCGGTCCGAGTCCGACCGTCCGCACGTGCTGCGCCAGGCCATCATGTCGTGCCGCAGCGGCGGTGTGGTCTCGGTGATCGGCGTGTACGGCGGACTGATCGACAAGTTCCCGGCCGGCGCGTGGATGAACCGGTCGCTGACTTTGCGGACGGGGCAATGCCACGTGCACCGCTACATGAAGCCGTTGCTGCACCGAATCGAGCGCGGGGAGATCGATCCGACCCGGATCATCACGCACACCCTCGCGCTGGACGAGGCGGAACGTGGCTTCGAGATGTTCAAGAACAAGCAGGACGACTGCGAGAAGGTCGTCCTCAAACCCTGACGGCGACCCGCGTTCGGCCACCGTGGCGGACACGGTGGCCGAACGCGGGTGAGTCACCCACGCAGCATGGCCAGCACCGCCAGGGACCGTTGCACGGCCGGGGTCGCAAAGACCAGACAAAGCTCCGACCCCACCCGGTTCGCGTGTTGCTCGGCCCGCGCGAGCGCCCTCAGGCCGGCGGTGCCGAGGAACGTGACCTCGGTGAGGTCCACCACGATCTTCGCATCCGAAATGTCCAGATGCGGCTCGATCGCCCCGACCAAAAGGTCCACAGTGGACGCATCGATCTCTCCGCTCACACGGACTCTGATCACCTTCGCGACGGCGACGGGAACCACCACGCTCACCTCCAGCAGCTCTTGGAGTGAGGACGATCCCGTACAACACGCGTGCGGTGCTTCGGTCCGCGAGGCGGAATTCCCCGGCGGGCTGTAGGCCTGAGGGGTCACTTGTGGAGCTTCTCGCGGCGCTCCTGCTGGCGGTAGCCGTAGGCGGCGTTGCGCACCGCCTCGTCGCTCTCCAGCCGCGCACCGAGCGCACCGGCCACGGTCGCGACCGACGCGGCGAGCCACGCCAGGCCGAGATAGTCGCGAACGGCCGGTGGATGGCCGATTTCCTGTGCCAGCACGGAAGGTTCGAGCACGAGCAAGGCCGACGCGAGCACCACCACGAACAAAGCCAGGTACAACGTGGAGATTCCCAGCACCAGGGTGAGCGCGGTGGTGAGGTTGTACAGCCGCGCACGTTCCTTCCCGACCGCGTCGGACGGACGCTCCCACAGCTTGTGGGTGACGATCAGCCACACCACCATGGCCATGATCGACAACAGCGTCGCCGCCACCAGCCTGAGCACGCTCGAGTGGGTGCCGAGCATCCACATGGTCGGGCTGATCAACGTGTACGCGCCCGTGCCGAACGCGGCGACGAGCACGCTGGACAGCCCCATCGCGAGCCGCCACGGCCGATTCGCCCGGATCATCCCCGCGAACATCCGCAACCGGCCGCGCAGCCCTGGAGCCACGAACCGCACACCGATGTCATCCGTGGGCGAGTCCACCCGTCGCGCGAGCCGTCCCATCGGGACTTCACGGTCCCTGAGCTCGGCGACAACGGCACTGACCACGTCACCGGTCTTGCGATGCAGACCCCAGCTACCCAGGGCCGGAAGTGACGCCACAGCCAGCCCGTCGTCGGCACTCGCGTCGGCCACCACCGGGTCCGTCCCGTCCCTGCGCGGCAAATCGGTCAGGCACACCCACAGGTCGCAACGCTCCTCCACGACCTGATCACGCACCGCCTGCACCACATGCCGCACCGAGCCGTGCTCATCCGCGGCGAACTGATCGCACACGGGCACCACCCGCCACTCCACATCACCGTCCACATCGCGACGCAGTCGCTGCGGCAGGTCTTCGGCGAGATCCTCCACGATGTCGGTCGCCAGCCCGGGATCGGCGAGCAGACCGAGCACTACGGTCTCCTGCATGCGCCGTCGAGTACCCCGGCCAGAACTCGGATAGTCATCCGGAACCAGCTGATGATCAGATCGCGGACTGCTCGTGGTACGGGTTGTCGACCAGCACGCCGGTCATCCAGATCTGTGGATGGGCCTTCACCATCGGGATGATCACGTCACCGTCGAACAGGTCGAGGTCGTAGAAGCACAACGCGTACACCGGCCGCCTGTTCACCCACAGGCCCGCGTTGATCTCGTGCCGGAAGAGCGCGTCGAGCTGGTCCTGGCTGCGCAACGATCCTCCTGCCCAGCCCATGTCGCCCGCGATCCGGCACGACGTCCCCTCCCCCTGCGACCACTCGTCCAGCTCGGCCAAGATCGCGTCGCTGTCCAGCACGTCGTCGCACTGATACCGGCTTCCCGGCTCCTGCACCCGCAGTCGCGGGTGCGGACCTCCCAGTCTCTGTTCCGCGTCGTCCTTCTCCCCGGCGACGGCGAAGTACTGGCACGCCTCGCCGCTTCGAAGTCCGTCGGACAGGAACGGGATCAACAGGTCGTCGCGTTCGGCGCCACCGTGGTGGAACACGCACAGGTGAGAATGCATCCTGAGCGTGGCGCCGTCGAACACCGCGTTCGTCACCGCTCCTCCAGCGGTTGCCCTTGCAACACATGCCACGCACGGGTCGCGACGTGAACGTTCAACCGAGTCTCCACTTCACCCAGGTCGAAACCGGTGATCTCCTTCATCCTGCCCAGCCGATACCGCAAGGTGCTGCGGTGGATCATCAGCGCGGTCGCGGTGCGGTCGTAGTTGCCGCCGCACTCCAGGAACTGGGAGAGCGTGCGGATCATGTCCGCGTCCCGGGTGTTGTCGTACTCGATCAAACTGCCCAGCCACTCCCACACGAACGACATGACTTCGTCGCGACTTTTGCCCGTGTCGAGGATTCGGTACAGACCGAGCTGGTCGAACGACGCAGCACCGCGGGGCGTGCCCGAGGTCTGCCGGATGCGCAACGTGCGCATCGCCTCGCGGAACGATCGAGGCAGGCCGTCCGGGGTGTCGCAGCTGCCACCGACAGCGATCACGCCTGTGTCCGTGCCCAGTTCATGCGCCACCGTCCGGAAAAACGCCTCACCGTCCGGACGTCCGCGCACGAGCATCACCACGACGCCGGACCGACGTGAGCACAACGCTTTCCACTCCAGCTCGACTATCGCGCGCGACAGCGCCTGCGACAGGGCGCCATCGGCTTGGGTACCGCCCCACTGCGCCACCAGCACGCAGTGCGTGCCCCGCAGATCATGACCCAGCGCGCCGGCACGCGCGTACGCGCTGTCGTTGTCCGTACCGTCCACCAGGTCGTCCACGAGTTCGCGGTGCAGCCGCAGTTCCATCTCGGCGAGGCTGCGCTGGTGAGCCAACTCGAGCGCGAGCACGGTCGTGCCGTACTCCAGCGTGAAGATCTCGTGGTCCCGCGCGGTCTTCCCCGGATCGATCAAGGACACCACGCCCAGCACCTCGTGGTGCGGCTTGACCAGCGATATCAACCGTTCCCGCTCCCGTAGCGGGTAGGTCCGGCGGGCAGCGCGGCGCAGCAGGTCCTCCCTGCGACGAGCGGGCAGCTTCGGGTACGGGTCAGGACGGCCCGGCCCCGCCCACGCGCGCAGGTTCCCGAACTGGTCCTCGATGGCGACGGGCAGCGCGGTGAGCTCACTGAGCGCATGCGCGATCCCCTGTTCGCCGGCCCCACGAGCACTCACGCGAGTCAGCACGTCGTGCACGCGTTGTTGTTGCCGCAACTTGTTCACGGTCACGGTCAGCCGTGCGTTGACCTCCGCCCGTTCATCGTTGGACCGCCTCAGCTCATCCGCGTGCTCATCGCCCTTGCGGTGCAGGTCCGCATTCGCCAGCGCGGCGCTGGTCTGCTGGCCGAGCACCTTGAGCAGGAACAGCTCGTCCACCGTCGGTTCGGACTCCGCGACCATGACCAGGCAGCCGGCGAGCCCGTTCAGTCCTCTCAGCAGGAACGCCCAGCGCCAGGTCCCGTCGGGAAGCACCACACCGGAGCCACGATCGTCGAGCTGGGACACGAAGCGGTCGAGCTCGGAATCAGCGGGCAGGTCCGAGGGTTGCCGCACCAGCGCGCCTTCGGCCACGAGATACGTCGCCACGACCGTGCACGGTCCCAGAGACGGCACCGAGGTCGCCGCGAGAGCGATGATCTTGGCAGAGTCCCTGCCGCCGAACATCTTCATCGACAACACGAAGAGGCCGTAGAAATTGGACAGTTGCGCGCGAGCCCAACCATCCAGTCCTCCAAGGCCGACGGCCATGCCTCCTCCGCACGGTTGTTCGTTGCCAAGCAGCCTAACGCCGCCGCCGTTGTGCTGCCGGGTCTATCTCAGCAGGCGGGTTTCGCCCTCCCAGGGCGACGCGCCACGACGCGTGTCTTCGTCAGGGTTGATGCGATGCACGTTGCCGGGAACGCAAGAGCCAGGAGGGAAAGAGCCCAGATGACATTGATGCGTTTCGACCCGTTCCGCGAACTCGACCGGCTCTCCGAACAGACGGTGCGCACACCGCGTGCACTGCCGGCGGAGGCGTTCCGCCGTGGCGACCGGTTCATCGTCGCCCTCGACCTGCCAGGCGTTGACAGCAAGGACGTCGACGTGACCGTGGAACGCAACGTGGTCACGGTCAAAGCCACGCGTCACCCGCTGCGGCAGGACGGCGACGAGGTGCTGATCGACGAACGGCCGCACGGTGAATTCAGCCGCCAGTTCTTCCTCGGCGACATGCTGGCCGCCGGCGAACTGTCCGCCGAGGTCGATCACGGCGTGCTCGTGCTGACCATTCCGGTCGCCGAATCCAGCAAGCCGCGCAAGATCGAAATTTCCGAGCAAACAACGGTCAACGCCTGAGGGAGCAGCCATGACCACTCATCACTCGGGTACTCACGCACGCGCTGACACGAGCGCCGCCACCGCCCAGAGCATGTCGCGACGGCGCACGATCGCGTCGTTCGGCAACTACCGCGACGCCGAGCGCGCCGTAGACCACTTGTCAGACAACAAGTTCCCGGTCGACCGCACCGCGATCATCGGCGTCGACGTCCGCATGGTCGAGCAGGTCGTCGGACGGATGAACTGGGGCCGCGCGCTGCTGAACGGTGCCATGTCCGGCGCCATTCCGGGCCTGCTGTTCGGCTGGATCTTCGGCCTGTTCGACCTGATCAATCCGCTCGTGGCCGCGTTCACGCTCGCCCTGTACGGCCTGGTGTTCGGCGCGCTCATCGGCGCCGTCATCGGCGCGATCTTCTACGCGATGCAGCGTGGCAGGCGGGACTTCAGCTCTGTGACCATGATGGTGCCGAGCCGGTACGACCTCGTCGTGGACGAGGAAGTCGCGGACGAAGCACAGCGGCTGCTCGCCGGCATGACCCCCATCGGGGGTGCCGCGTAATGGCCAAAGCAGTGGGAATCGACCTGGGCACGACGAACTCCGCGATCGCGGTCGTGGAGGACGGCCAGCCCGTTGTGATCACGAACGCCGAGGGCTCCAGGACCACCCCGTCCGTCGTGGCGTTCACCGACAGCGGCGAACGGCTGGTGGGCCAGCTGGCGAAGCGCCAGGCCGTGCTGAACCCGCACGGCACCATCTACTCGGCGAAGCGCTTCATCGGCCGCCGGTTCGAGGAGGTCGCCGAGGAGGCGAGGACGGTCACGTTCGACGTCGTCCCCGGGCCGAACGACTCGGTGCGTTTCAAGGTGCGCGACAAGCTCCACGCGCCGGAGGAGATCAGCGCACAGGTTCTGCGCAAGCTGGTCGACGACGCCGGCAAGTACCTCGGCGAGAAGGTGCGCGAGGCGGTGATCACCGTGCCCGCCTACTTCAACGACTCGCAGCGCCAGGCGACCAAGGACGCCGGCAAGATCGCCGGTCTCGAGGTCCTGCGGATCATCAACGAGCCGACGGCGGCCGCGCTGGCGTACGGGTTGGACAGGAAGGGACACGAGACCGTGCTCGTGTTCGACCTGGGCGGTGGCACGTTCGACGTGTCCCTGCTGGACGTCGGCGACGGCGTGGTCGAGGTGCGGTCCACCTCCGGTGACACCCACCTGGGCGGCGACGACTTCGACCGCAGGCTCGTCGACCACCTGGCCGACAGGTTCAAGAACGACACGGGGATCGACCTGCGGGACGACGCCCAGGCGCTGCAACGGCTGTCCGAGGCGGCGGAGAAGGCGAAGGTCGAGCTCAGCTCGGTCACCCAGACCCAGGTGAGCCTGCCGTTCATCACCGCCGACTCCGGCGGCCCCAAGCACCTGACCGAGACGGTGACGCGGTCGACCTTCGAGCAGATCACGGCCGACCTGGTGGAGCGCTGCCTCGGCCCGGTCGAGCAGGCCATGGCCGACGGCAAGGTGTCCGCGAACGACATCGACGAGGTCATCCTCGTCGGCGGTTCGACCAGGATCCCGGCCGTGCAGAAGCTCGTCCGCCGGCTGACCGGTGGCAAGGACCCGAACATGAGCGTCAACCCGGACGAGGTCGTGGCGCTCGGTGCCGCGGTGCAGGCCGGTGTGCTCAAGGGCGAGGTCAAGGACGTGCTGCTGCTCGACGTCACCCCGCTGTCCCTGGGCGTGGAGACCCGCGGCGGCGTGATGACCAAGATCATCGAGCGGAACACGACGATCCCGGCCCGCCGCTCCGAGGTGTTCTCCACCGCCGAGGACAACCAGCCCGCGGTGGACGTCGTGGTGTTGCAGGGCGAACGCGAACGCGCGGCCGACAACCGGGTGCTGGGCCGGTTCCAGCTCAGCGGGATCAGGCCGGCGCCGCGGGGCGAACCGCAGGTCGAGGTCATCTTCGACATCGACGCCAACGGCATCCTCAACGTGACCGCCCGCGACAAGGACACGGGCGCGGAGCAGGGCATCACCATCAGCGAGAGCTCGAACCTGGACACGTCCGAGATCGAGCGGATGGTGACCGACGCCCAGGCACACCAGGCGGAGGACCAGCGACTGCGTGAGGCCGTGGACGCCCGCAACACCCTCGACTCGCTCGCCTACCAGGTCGAGAAGACCCTGTCCGACCTCGGCGACAACGCGCCGGCGCACGAGAAGGCCCGCGCCGAGATGCTGGTCTCCGAGACGCGCGAGGCGTTGCAGGACGACCCGCCGATGGACCGCGTGCGAGAGCTGACCGACGAGCTCACCCAGGTGCTCAACGGCCTGATGGCGGCACGGTCGTCCGCGCCACCGCCGTCGTCGGGCCAGACCTCGGCCACAGCGTCGGACGACGACGTCATCGACGCGGACTTCGATCGGGTCTGATCACGATGACCTCCCAGGGGAACGCCGCGAACTCCGCGGCCGAGACCGGGGCCGGCGTGACCCCTCCTCAGTCGCCGGCCCCGGACCGGGACGTCGCCGAGCTGGAAGACCGCTGGCTGCGCGCCATGGCGGAGCTCGACAACGTGCGCAAACGCCACAGCCGCGAGCTGGAACGCCAACGCACAGCCGAACGCGCGCGGGTGGCGTCGGCCTGGCTGCCGGTGCTCGACAACCTGGAACTCGCGCTCGGGCACGCGTCCGGCGACGCGTTCGCCGAAGGCGTGCGGGCGACCCTCGACCAGGCCGTCGAGGTGCTCGCCCGGCTCGGCTACCCGCGCCAGGACGCCACCGGCGTGCCGTTCGACCCGGCGGTGCACGAGGTCGTGACGGTGCTGGACGACCCGGACGCGCCGCCGAACACGGTCGTGCGCGTGTTGCGGCCGGGCTACGGCGACCTGCGTCCCGCCGCCGTCGCGGTGGCGCGCGCACGGGAGTGAGGCGACGTGGCCACGGACTTCTACGAGGCGCTGGGCGTACCCCGCGGCGCGAGCAGCGAGGAGATCCAGCGGGCGTACCGCAAACTCGCGCGGAAGTACCACCCGGACGTCAACCGCGACCCCGGTGCCGAGGACCGGTTCAAGGAGGTCAGCGAGGCCTACGAGGTCCTGTCGGACGCGGACCAGCGCAAGCGGTACGACCGGTTCGGCGCCGACTTCCGCCGAGTCCCGGAGGATTACGGGGAACGCGCTCCTCGGGGACGCACGGTGTACACGAGCGGGCCTGGCCAAGGCGGGTTCGAGGACTTCGACTTCGAGGACCTGTTCGGCGGCGTCTTCCGCCGCGGCGGACGCGGCGGCCCGGTTCCGGGCGCCGACCAGGAGGCCGAGCTGACGCTCTCGGTCGAGGACGCCTACCGGGGTGGGCATCGCAGACTGACCATCGGCGACCGCGAGCTGGACGTGACGATCCCGCCCGGTGTGGTGGCCGGCCAGCGCATCCGCCTGGCCGGCCAGGGCGGGCAGGGCTCCGGCGGCGGCGCGTCCGGGGACCTGTTCCTGGTGGTCCGGATCGCGCCGCACCCCCGGTACCGGCTGGAAGGCCGCGACGTCGTCGTGGACCTGCCGGTCACACCGTGGGAGGCGGCTCTCGGTGCCACTGTGCCGATCATGACGCCGGGCGGCGAGGCGAAGGTCCGCGTGGTCGCCGGGTCGTCGAGTGGACGACGGCTGCGGTTGCGCGGTGAGGGCATGCCGAACCCGCGCGGCAAGGCCGGTGACCTCCACGCGGTCGTGAAGGTCATGGTGCCGAAGTCCCTCGGCAAGCGGGAACGGGAGCTGTTCGAGGAACTGGCCGCGGTCTCCGACTTCGATCCGAGGGGCTCGTGATGTACGTCCTGACGAAACCGTCCCGGCTGAGCATCGACCGGGTGTCCGTCCACACCGGACTCCACCCGGAACTGGTGCGCCGGTTCGCCGCGCTCGGGCTGATCGAGTGCGCGGTGGACGACGGCGGACGGCTGTGGTTCCCACCGGACACCGCGGCCCGCATCGCACGGATCCAGCGGCTGCGCGGCGGGCTCTCGCTCAACTACAACGCGGTCGCGCTCGTGCTGGACCTGCTCGACCGGATCCGAGTCCTGGAAGCACAAGTGCGCGGGAGTGAGCCATCGTGGAAGTGAACCGGCTATGGACGTGAACCGGCTGACGCAGAAGTCGCAGGAGGCGCTGCAGTCCGCCCAGGAGGTCGCCCAGCGGCTCGGGCACACCGAGACCGACGGCGAACACCTCCTGCTGGCTCTGGTCGAGCAGCCCGACGGCCTGGTGGCCCGCCTGCTCACGCAGGCGGACGTGGACGTGCAGGCGCTGACGGACGACGTGCGGACCGCACTCTCCCGCCGCCCCAGGGTGACCGGACCGGGTGTCCAACCCGGACAGATCAACGTCACCCGCCGTCTGCTCGGTCTGCTCGACGCCGCGGAACGGGAAGCCAAGCGACTCAAGGACGAGTACGTCAGCGTCGAGCACCTGCTGCTCGCGCTGGCGGAGGAGGGCAACGGCACCAAGGCCGGTCAGGTCCTGGCGAAGCACGGCATCACGCGGGACCGCTTCCTGGAGAGTCTGACCAGGATTCGCGGCAACCAGCGCGTGCGCAGTGCCACGCCGGAGGGAACCTACGAGGCCCTGGAGAAGTACGGCCGCGACCTCGTCAACGACGCGCGGACCGGCGACCTCGACCCGGTGATCGGCCGGGACGCCGAGATCCGCCGGGTGATCCAGATCCTGTCCCGCAAGACGAAGAACAACCCGGTGCTGATCGGCGAGCCCGGCGTCGGCAAGACCGCGATCGTCGAGGGCCTCGCGCAGCGGATCGTGCGCGGCGACGTGCCGGAAGGCCTCAGGGACAAGACGGTCTTCTCCCTCGACATGGGCTCGCTGGTGGCCGGCGCCAAGTACCGCGGCGAGTTCGAGGAGCGGCTCAAGGCCGTGCTCGCCGAGGTGAAGGCGGCCGAGGGGCGGATCCTGCTGTTCGTCGACGAGCTGCACACCGTCGTGGGCGCGGGCGCCGCCGAAGGGTCCATGGACGCGGGCAACATGCTCAAACCCATGCTCGCTCGCGGTGAGCTGCACATGATCGGCGCCACCACGCTCGACGAGTACCGCAAGCACATCGAGTCCGACGCCGCGCTGGAACGACGGTTTCAGACCGTGGTCGTGGCCGAGCCGTCGCCGGAGGACGCGATCTCGATCCTGCGCGGGCTGCGGGAACGCCTCGAGGTCTACCACGGTGTCAAGATCCAGGACGCCGCGCTCGTGTCCGCCGTGGTGCTGTCCCAGCGCTACATCACCGACCGGTTCCTGCCGGACAAGGCGATCGACCTGGTGGACGAGGCGTGCGCGCGGCTGCGCACCGAGATCGACTCGATGCCCGCGGAACTGGACGAGACGTCGCGGCGCGTGACCCGGCTGGAGATCGAGGAAGCCGCACTGGCCAAGGAAACCGATCAGGCCAGCGAACAACGGCTGGACGCCCTGCGCAAGGAACTCGCCGACCTCCGCGCGGAGCTCGACGCCATGACCGCGCAGTGGGAGGCGGAGCGGCAGGCCATCCGGCGCGTGCAGGACCTGCGCGGTGAGTTGGAACGCGTACGCCGGGACGCCGAAGAGGCGGAACGTGCCTACGACCTCAACCGAGCCGCGGAACTGCGCTACGGCAAGCTCGCCGAACTGGGGAGTCAGCTCGCGTCCGAGGAGGAAAGGCTTGCCGGCAAACAGGGTCAGCACCGCCTGCTCAAGGAAGTGGTGACCGAGGACGAGATCGCCGAGATCGTCGCGGCGTGGACCGGCATCCCGGTGTCGAGGCTCCAGGAGGGCGAACGCGAGAAGTTGCTGAGGCTGGACCAGATCCTGCACGAGCGGGTGATCGGCCAGGAGGACGCGGTGCGGCTGGTCGCCGACGCGATCATCCGTGCGCGAGCGGGCGTGAAGGATCCGCGCAAGCCGATCGGGTCGTTCATCTTCCTGGGCCCCACCGGGGTCGGCAAGACCGAGCTGGCGAAAACGCTGGCCGCGGCGCTGTTCGACAGCGAGGACAACATGGTGCGCCTCGACATGAGCGAGTACCAGGAGAAGCACACGGTCTCACGACTCGTCGGCGCGCCTCCCGGCTACGTCGGCTACGACGAGGGCGGCCAGCTCACGGAAGCGGTGCGGCGCAAGCCCTACTCCGTCGTGTTGCTGGACGAGATGGAGAAGGCGCACCCGGACGTGTTCAACACGTTCCTGCAGGTGCTCGACGACGGCCGGATCACCGACGCGCAGGGCCGCACGGTCGACTTCCGCAACACCGTCATCATCATGACGTCCAACATCGGCTCGGAGCACCTGCTGGACGGCGTCACCCCCGACGGAGAGATCAAACCGGACGCACGCGGGGCCGTGATGGCGTCACTGCGCGACCACTTCCGGCCCGAGTTCCTCAACCGCGTCGACGACATCGTGCTGTTCACGCCACTGCGGCTGGAGCAGATCGAACGCATCGTGGACCTGCAGTTCGCCGAGCTGCGCGCCCGCCTGGCCGAACGCCGCGTCGACGTCGAGCTCACTCCCGCGGCCCGCGAGTTCATCGCCAGGCGCGGCTTCGACCCCGTCTACGGCGCGCGGCCACTGCGCCGCTACATCGCGCACGAGGTCGAAACCCGCGTGGCACGGGCGCTGATCGCGGGTGACCTGGCGGAGGACACGACGATCCGGGTGGACGTGGTGGACGACGAGCTGTCCGTCGTCACGTCCGGTGAGAGCAGGGCCGCGGCATGAGGACGACGAACATCACGTGCCCGAACTGCGGCAAGACCAACCGCATCCCCGTGGCCGCCCAGGGCAAGCCGAAATGCGGCAACTGCGCACGGCCACTGCCGTGGATCGTCGACGCGCTGGACGTCGACTTCGCCGAGGTGGCCGAGCAGGCGGACGTTCCCGTGCTGGTCGACATGTGGGCGACGTGGTGCGGGCCGTGCAGGATGGTCAGCCCGGTCCTGGACCAGCTCGCACACGAACGCGCGGGTGACATCAAGCTCGTGCGGGTGGACGTGGACCGCGCACCCCGTCTGTCAGAACGGTTCGACGTGCGCTCGATACCCACGCTGATGATTCTGCGCGACGGCGAGGTGATCGCGCGGCAACCCGGCGCGGTGCCCGCACCCCAGCTGCGCGCCTGGCTCGACGAGGCTCTCGTTCCGGAGGTGAGGACATGATCGGCCGATCCCTTCTGCGGCAACTGCCCGCGCGCGTCACCACGGGCGCGTACGTGCTCAACTCAGGACTCGGCAAGCTGCACGCCGACCAGCAGACCGCCGAGTCGTTGCAGGGCTTCGCCGCGACCACGTATCCGGTGCTGGGCAAGCTGGACGCCCAGCGGTTCACGACGCTGCTCGCGGCCGGGGAGATCATGACCGGCGTGGCCCTGCTGGTGCCGCTGGTGCCCGCGGTCGTCGCCGGTGCCGCGCTCACCGGGTTCGGCGGCGCGTTGCTCGGGCTCTACCTGAAGACACCCGGGATGCGCCGGGAAGGCAGCCTGCGGCCGACCGAACAGGGCATCTCGCTGGCGAAGGACGTGTGGCTGGTGGGCATCGGCCTGTCGCTGGTGCTCGACGACGTGATGCGGGAGGACCGGTGACCACGGTCGTGGACGAACACCTCGCACTCGTGCGCGAGGTGGTGCCGCAGACCCCGCAGGGCTGCCGGGAGTGCCTCATCGCGGGCACCCCGTGGGTCCACCTGCGACTGTGCCTCACCTGCGGACACGTCGGCTGCTGCGACTCCTCGCCGATGAAGCACGCGCGCAGGCACGCTTTCGGCATCGGCCATCCGATCGTGCGTTCTTTTGAACCCGGCGAGAACTGGCGGTGGTGTTATGTCCACCAGGCTTTCGTCTGAGCAGCGTTCGTCCGGGCCGCGGGAGACACCGGACGAGCACGGTGCCTTCCCCCGCCTCGACAGCGACCAGATCGACCAGATCGCGCTGCACGGCACAAGGCGTCCGACACGAGAAGGGGAAGTGCTGTACGCCGAGGGCGACCGCGACCACGACTTCTTCGTGATCGTCAGCGGCGTCGTGCAGGTGCTGGAGCACGGCGAGGTCGTGCGGGTGCACGGGCCAGGCCGGTTCCTCGGCGAACTCGGCCTGCTGGAAGGACAACCGTCGTTCGTGACGGCCGTCGTCGCACAGCCCGGCGAGGTCGTCCAGCTGACCGCGGGCGAGCTGAACGAGCTGGTGCGCAACGACCCCGTGCTGGGAGGCCTCGTCCTGCGCGCGTACCTGATGCGCCGGGCGGTGCTGATCGGCAGGGGCAGCGGCCTGCAGATCATCGGCTCGTGCTTCTCGCCGGACACCAAGCGGCTGCTGGAGTTCGCCGCGCGCAACCGGATCCCGCACCGGCTGGTCGACATCGACAACGACAGCGACGCCGAGGAACTGCTGCGCAGGTTCGGCGTGACCGTCCACGAGACCCCCGTGGTCGTGGTGCCCGGAGGCGGGACGCTGCGCAACCCGGGCAACCGGGAACTGGCCCAGGCGCTGGGCCTGCACGCGTCGTCCCCGCCGAGCGACCTCACCGACCTGCTCGTCGTCGGCGCCGGCCCCGGCGGCCTCGCGGCCGTCGTCTACGGCGCGGCGGACGGGCTGGGTGTGGTGGCCGTCGACTCGGTCGCCGCCGGCGGCCAGGCCGGGACGACGTCGCGGATCGAGAACTACCTGGGTTTCCCGGCCGGCATCTCCGGCCCGGATCTGGCCGAACGCGCCGTCCTGCAGGCCGGGAAGTTCGGCGTGCCCGTGAACGTGTCCGCGGAGGCGATCTCGTTCTCCGCGCACGACGGCCACTACGTGGTGGGCTTCGACGACTCGTCAGAGGTCAGGACGCGATCACTGGTGATCGCGACCGGCGCGCGCTACCGCAAGCTCGACCTCGCCCGGCTCGCCGATTTCGAGTCGACCGACGTGTACTACGCTGCCACGATCCACGAAGCACGCGCGTGCCAGACGAACCCGGTCGCGATCGTGGGCGGGGGCAACTCGGCGGGCCAGGCGGCCGTGTTCCTCGCGGACCGGGTCCCCCACGTCCACCTGGTGGTACGCGGCGGTGACCTGAACAAGGACATGTCCCGTTACCTGGTCGACCGTGTGCTGAACCATCCCCGGATCGAGGTGCTGCTGCACCACGAGGTCGTGGAGCTGCTGGGCGACGACAAGCTCGAGGGCGTGGTCGTGGAGGACAACCGGGTCCACGACCGGCGCACCCTGCCGGTGCGGGCGCTGTTCGTGTTCATCGGCGCGAAGCCGTGCACGACCTGGCTCTCATCGTTGATCGCGCTCGACGAGGACGGTTTCGTCCTCACCGGTGAACACGTCGCCACCGACGATTCCTGGTGGCACCGGGGCAGAAGGCCGTTCCCGCTGGAGACGAACCGGCCGGGCGTGTTCGCGATCGGCGACGTGCGCAGCGGTTCGATCAAACGGGTCGGCTCCGCGGTCGGCGAGGGCGCGATGGTGGTCCGGCTCGTCCACGACCACCTCTCGTTCGGAGCGAGGAGATGACCTGGCGGCGGAGGGTGGCGGAGCGGAGTACTCCATTTGGCATGCTGTGAATCGTGGAAAGACTGCTCAACCACCCGGTGGCCCGCGCGACCCGGATCGATGAGGCGGAGGACTCGGTCACCCGCGTGTTCCTGCCGCACCAGATCGCGCCCGCCGGCGGCGAGACACCGCTCGACATGCGGTTGAACGCGGTACGGCTCGGCTCCCTCACGGCCGCCTACCTCGGGTACGGCCAGGAAGTCGACATGCGCACCACGAACGCGACCGCCTACCACTTCAACATGCCGGTGCAGGGACGTGCGCGGTCGTCGTTCGGGCGGGTGTCGGTCGACGCCGGTCTCGCCGAGACCGTCGCGTACCTGCCCGGTGAACCGGCGTTGATCAAATGGAGCGCCGACTGCGCGCAACTGTGCCTCATGGTGGAGCGGGTGACGCTGGAACAGCGGCTCTCCGCCATGCTCGGGCGCCCGGTGAGCCGGATCGGGTTCGCGCCCGCACCGCAGCCGGGCGTGCTGGACGTGCTCGCCCCGTTCCTGCGGGAGTTCGAGGGGCCGGCACTGCTGCGCCGCCACCCCCTCGCGGCCGGCACGCTGGAGCAACTCGTGCTCGACGGCCTGCTGCTCACCCTGCGGCACGATCACCACGCGGATCTGGAGAGATCACGCCACATCCCGCGGGGGCCGGTGCGCGAGGCCGTGGAACTGCTGGAGGAACGGCCGCACGAGGCGTGGACGACCACCACCCTGGCGGCGGCGGTCGCGGTCTCGGCGCGGGCACTGCAGGCCGGGTTCCAGCAGCACACCGGGATGTCGCCGACGACGTACCTGCGCAACGTGCGGCTGGGTCGTGTCCACCGCGACCTCACGGCGGCGGCGCCCGGCCTGACCGTCACCGACGCCGCCGCGTCCTGGGGGTTCGTCCACCTGGGACGGTTCGCGGGAACGTATCGCGGGCGGTACGGGGAGACGCCCTCCGAGACACTCAGAAGAAGCCGCAGACGCCGGTGAACCCCAACAGGGCGCTGCCACCGGTGACGAACACGTCGACGTCGCGAGAGCCCGCCAGCCGGGTGACCCGCACGAGGGCGGCGACCCCGCACGCGTCGATCTCCGGCACCGCGCGCAGATCCACCACCATCAGCACCAGAGGCCAGTCCAGTCCGATGAGGCCGGTCAGCACGGTCTCCTCGAACTGACGGGCCGAGCGCTCGTCGAGGACACCACGAACCTCGGCGATCACCACGCCGGGCCCGCCCCCGCAGAACTCAAGATCCACATGCTCAGTCAACTGTGCTGGTCCGCCCGGCACCATCCGCCTGACGACTCGTCTTCGTCCGTTTCAGGAGCCCGGCTCCCCGCGCGCCCGCCCGTTCGTAGGCGCGGACGGTGTCGGCCGCGACCCGGTCCCACGAGTACCGCGCGCACGCCCGGTCGCGGCCCGCGGCACCGAACTCCTGGCGGCGGACGTCGTCACCGAGCAGCCCGCACAGTGCCCTCGCCAGAAGGCGCGGTTTCCCAGGCGGGACGTGCAGACCCGTCACCCCGTCCACCACCGAGTCCGCCAACGCGCCCACCGCGGTCGCCACGACGGGCACGCCACATGCCATCGCCTCGAGCGAGACGTGACCGACCGGTTCACACCGCGGCGCGCACACCACGACGTCCGCGGAACGCAGCAAGGCGACCGACCGCTCCCGTGACACGCCTCCGGTGAACACGACCCGGTCCGCTACCCCGGCGTCCGCGGCGAACGCGCGCAACCGCCGCGTTCCCGGCTCCTGCCCGATCTGCCGTCTCGCCGGTCCGCCGATGATCAGCAACTCGGCGTCCTCCACGTGGGACAGCACTTTCACCAGGTCGGCCAGACCGCTCTGCGGAACGGCCGTCCGCACCGCCACGATGCGGCTTCGCGTGCCGCGTTTCGCCCTTCGCCCCCACGGGGTGAACATCTGCACGTCCACACCGGTCGGAACGACGGAGATCCGGCTCCGGCTGACACCGGTGCGCAGGAGCGCGAGCACCTCGTTGGACGACATCGCGGCGACCCGCGTGACCTCGCGCCCGACGATTCGTTCCGCCAGCGACCGCCTGACAGAACCGCCGAGCCCGTAGTACGTCTGCACCACGGGAATCCCCCGGTGTTCGGCCAGCACGCTGGCCAGTCCCGACGTCCAGCCGTGCGCGTGCACGACGTCCGGCGGGGCGTCCCGCCACTCGCGGCCGAGAAGATCAGCGAGCCGGCCGACCTGGTGGATCATCTCGTTCTCGTCGATCCGCACCGCGGGCCCGGCAGACACGTTCACGACGTCGTAACCGAGCTCCGCGCGGTCGCGATCCGGCAGAAGCGCGCTCTCCTGGCGGGTGTAGACCGTGACAGCGTGGCCGCGGCGGGCAAGCGCCGCCGACAGTTCCGCCACGTGCACACGCTGTCCGGCGCCGGACTCCCCCGCCGACACCATCGCGATCCGCAACCGGTCGTGCTCCACGTCCGCCTCCTCACGTCGATTCCAGGAGGCAATCGTCGGCGGACCGGCCACGGCGACGCTTCGGCCGAGGAGGACCAACTCAGCGACCGTTTCCGGTCACGGGTGCAGCACGACCTTGGTGAAGCCGTCGACCCGTTTGTCGAACTTCTCGTACGCCATGGGCGCCTCGTCGAGCGGCAGTTCGTGCGACACCACGAAGCTCGGCTTCGCGCGGCCCGCGATGATCAGGTCACGCAACCGCGTGTTGTAGCGCTTCACGTCGCACTGGCCCGTGCCCATGCGCAGGCCCTTCTCGAACATGCGCCCGATCGCCACGAGCAGCATGCCCTGCCTCGACTGCTCGTCCGGCCCGCCGGGGTCGGCGGGCACGTACAGCCCGGGGACGCCGAGCATTCCGGTCGCACGAACCGCCTCGATCAACGAGTTCAGCACGACGGCCGGTTCCTCTTTGGCGCCGCTGTCCGAGTGCGCTTGATAACCGACGGCGTCGACACCCTTGTCCGCACCGCCGAGCTCGGCGCACTGCTCGAGGATCTGCCGCGCCGCGTTGCCCTCGCTGAAGTCGATCGGCACCGCGCCGATCTCCTCGGCCTTGCGCAGTCGTTCCGGGACGCGGTCGACCACGAACACCTTCGCCGCACCGCGCAGCAGCGCGGAGTAGGCGGCCATCAAGCCGACCGGACCGGCGCCGAACACCGCGACCGATTCGCCGAGGGTGACCTCGGCGAGTTCGCAGCCGTGGTAGCCGGTCGGGAAGATGTCGGCCAGCAGCACGAAGTCGAGCTCGTGGTCGGTTCCTGGCGGCAGTGCAAGGCAGTTGAAGTCCGCGTACGGTACGCGGAGCTTCTCCGCCTGCCCACCGGAGTACGGGCCCATGGACACGTATCCGTAGGCACCTCCGGCGAACCCGGGATTCACCGTGAGGCAGAACCCCGTGTGGCCGCGCACGCAGTTGACGCAGAACCCGCACGCGACGTTGAACGGCATCACCACCCGATCACCCGGCTTGATCGACGTGACACCGTCACCGGCCTGCTCGACCACGCCCAAGTTCTCGTGTCCGAACACGATTCCCGGTTCGGCGGCGGTCCGCCCCTCGTACATGTGCAGGTCCGATCCGCAGATCGCGGTCGAGGTGATGCGGACGATCACGTCGTTGGGGTGCTGGAGTTCCGGATCCGGCACCTCTTCGACGGCCACCTCGTACGGCTTCTTGTAAACGACAGCTTTCATGATCACCACCTTCTTGCGTCTCAGCGGCTCGACACCCCGAAGACCGGGGTGCCGTCCGTGTCCGTGCGGGCGTCGAGAACCTTGTCGTTCAGGTAGTCCGCCGATTCCGGCGCGACGAAGACACGTTCGCCGGAACGAGCGGTGACCACCTCGTCGCCCTCCTCGGGCGCGTCGGCTCGCGCGACGTGCAGGTCGCCGTCCGCGAAGTCGAGGCGCAGTCCCGCCGACGGCCGCTCCCCCGCCATCAGTTCCCTGATCACACCAGCGGCGACAGGCGTCATCTCCAGCACAGCAACCTCCCGATCGATCATCGACGACCCAGGACGACTGTCAGCTCGGTCCGCTGCTCGCCGCGTTGCACCGAAACAGAAGTCCTTTCCTCGACGTGCGAAGACCGCAACACGGCCTGCACGTCCTGCACACCGCCCACCTCCTGGTCCTTCATCCGCACGATCACGTCCCCGGCTCGCATCCCGCCGGTCTCAGCGGGCCCTCCGGGCTCGACCTCCAGCACCAGAGCCCCGCGCTCCGCCGAGATCCCGAACCGCGAGCGGATCTCCGGCGTCAGGTCGCCCAGGGACGCCCCGAGGTACGGGTGCTCGACCTTTCCGGCCGACAACAACTTCTCCGCCACGTCCAGGGCCACGCCGGACGGAATCGCGAAGCCCAGGGACACCGCGCCCTGCGCGGGCGGGATGTAGGCCTCGTTGATCCCGATGACGCGTCCGGCCGAATCGAGCAGGGCACCACCGGAGTTGCCTGGCGAGATCGGCGCGTCGGTCTGGACGAGCTCGACCTGCGGCCCACCGGGCAACGTCCGGTGCAGACCGGACACGATTCCCGCCGTCACCGTGAACTCCAGCCCGAGTGGACTCCCGATCGCCAGCACGGTGTCCCCCGGCCTGGGCAACTCGGCGCGGAACTCGGCGGCAGGCAGGTCCTTCCGCTCGGTGCGGATCACCGCGAGATCCGACAACGGATCCGTGGCGAGCACCTCGCCGCCGGACTCCTGCCCGTCGGCGTACCGGATGCGCACCTGCCTGTTGGTCTTCACCACGTGTTCGTTCGTCACCACCACGTCGGAACGCAGTACGACGCCACTGCCCACGCCGTCCTCGACCCGGACGGTCACCGCGGAAGGCGCGGTGCGCGTGACCACGTCGGCGTAGGAGCCGCTACCGGCAGGCGGCGAGGACCGGCTGTCCGTGCACGCGACCAAACCCAGCAACATCAACAAAAATGCCAGAACTCTTGCCATCATGCCGCCCGGCTACCCGGCGAAAACCGGCTCACACGAGCTCTTTCGCCGTCGTGCTGCCACTTGACTCCGGAGGACGAACGCGGGCGGGAAATTTAGTCCTCGCAGGAGAAAGCGCACTCCGCCGAACCCTTGCCAGCCTGCTGGTGGTGACAATCACGAGAGGTGGTAGGACGATGACGCTCATGCGGTCCGACCCGTTCCGCGAGCTCGACCGGTTCACCGAGCAGGTGTTCGGCGGGACGCGGACGCGTTCGATCATGCCTGTCGAGGCCTACCGCCGAGGTGACGAGGTGTGCGTCCACGTCGACCTGCCCGGCGTCGCCCCCGAGGACGTGGACGTCGCGATCGAGCGCAACGTGGTCACCATCCGCGCCACCCGGCGTCCACTGCACGCGGCGAACGACGAGGTCATCATCGACGAACGGCCGCAGGGTGAGCTCAGCCGCCAGTTCTTCCTCGGTGACCACCTGGACACGAACGTGCCGAAGGCGAGCTTCAGCAGGGGCGTGCTCACGCTGCGGATCCCCGTGTCGGAGGAGAGCAAGCCGCGGCGCGTCGAGGTCCTCAGCCATGACGACGACCAGCAGCGCGTGATCGAGGCCCAGCACACCGGAACCTGAGAAGCCCGAGACGGACGGGGAGGGATCATGCGCGCGACCACGTCACCCCCTGGCAACGCCCGAACGACATGACGGGAGGCTGGGCCTTCGAGGGGCACCCCACCGCGCTCTCGGGCGGCACGGTCACCCTCGTCAACGGCACATCGTTCTGCGTGTGCGGTCACGACGGCGAGATCCACGCCAACGGGCCGCAGGGCACGTTCTTCATGGACACCAGGATCGTGTCCTGCTGGCGCGTGAGGATCGACGGCGCACCGGCCGAGCCGATCACCACGGTGCCGGCGGAACCGTTCCGCACGACGTTCCTCGGGCGAGCGCTTCTCGGCCGGCGTGGCGAGAGCTCGCTGCTGGTGGAACGCACGCGGTACATCGGCGCCGGCATGCGCGAGGACGTGGTGCTGCGCAACTACGGGCCACAGGACGTGTCCGTCACGCTCACCGTGCACGTGCAGGCCGACTTCGCGGACCTGTTCGAGGTCAAGGAAGACCGCGTGCGCGCCGACCACCGACGGCACGGCGCGGAGGCCCGCGAGGACGGCCTCGCGCTCAGCCGGGGCAGCAGGGGCGTGAGGGTGAGTGCCGATCACGCCGAGTACGACCTGGATCGTTTGACCTTCCAAGCACTGGTGCCCGCGAGGGGTGAGTGGTCGACCCGTGTCACCGCGCGGCCGGTGGTGGACGGCGAGCTGGCGCCCGCGTTGTTCCCGCTGGATCAGCCCGTCGAGCAGTCGGCGCCGATGGCACGGGCGCGGCAGTGGCACGAGATGGGGCCGGTGCTTCGGGTGTTCGGCGCACCGGCGTTGATGCGCACGCTTCAGCAGAGCAGGGAGGACCTGGGCGCGCTGCGCATCTTCGACCCGGAACGGCCGCAGGACACGGTGATCGCGGCCGGAGCACCGTGGTTCATGACCTTGTTCGGGCGCGACTCGATCCTGTCGTCTCTGATGGCACTGCCGATCGACCCGACGCTGGCGCTCGGTACCGCACAAACCCTCGCGCGCCACCAGGGCACGACCGTGGAGCAGAACAGCGAAGAGGAACCCGGCCGGATCCTGCACGAGATCCGGTTCGGCGCGGACTCCTCTCTCGCGCTCGGCGGACGCAACGTCTACTACGGCACCGCGGATGCCACGCCGTTGTTCGTGATGCTGCTCGGCGAGCTGAGCCGGTGGGGCATCGGCGACGACCGGATGGCCGCACTGCTCCCCCACGCCGACCGCGCGCTCGAGTGGGTGGATCGCTACGGCGACCGCGACGGCGACGGATTCGTCGAGTACCACCGCGCCACCGAGCGCGGCCTGGTGAACCAGGGCTGGAAGGACTCGTGGGACGGCGTCAACTTCGCCGACGGCACGATCGCGCGCAGCCCGATCGCGTTGTGCGAGGTGCAGGGCTACGTGTACGCGGCGTTCCGTGCGCGGGCATGTCTCGCACGGGTCGCCGGTGATGATCCGAAGTACTGGGAGGATCGCGCTCAGGCGCTGAAGGAGAGGTTCAACGAGGCGTTCTGGCTGCCCGAACTCGGCCGTTACGCCGTCGCACTGGACCACGCCAAGCGACCCGTCGACTCCGTCACGTCCAACATCGGGCACTGTCTGTGGACCGGCATCGTCGACGAGGACAAAGCCGGGCAGGTCGCGGAATCGCTGATGTCCGAAGAGATGTTCACCGGCTGGGGTGTGCGCACCCTCGCGTCCGGCATGGGCGCGTACAACCCGATGAGCTACCACAACGGATCGGTGTGGCCGCACGACTCGACCCTCGTGGCGGCAGGGCTGATGCGGTACGGGTTCGTCGAGCACGCGCAACGCCTTGCGAGCGCGCTGTACGACGCGGCGGAGGCATTCGGAGGCAGGCTTCCCGAGCTGCTGTGCGGATTCGACCGCAGCGAATACGCACAGCCGGTGCCCTATCCGACGTCGTGCTCGCCGCAGGCATGGGCATCGGCATCACCCGTGCATCTGCTTCGGGTGTTGCTGCGCCTGGAACCCGCCGTGCCGGACAGAACCGTGTGGCTCGCACCGGCGTTGCCGGACAGGTTCCTGCCGATCGCGCTCGACAACGTGCCGCTGGCCGGCGCGCGGGTGACCGTCGAGGTCGACTCGGAGGTCCGAGTTGCCGGTCTCCCAACGGAAATGGTGTTCTCAAAGGACGTCCCGGCTGGTTTCGTCGCGCGTGCTGGGGAAACTCGTCCGGAATGGACGAACTGAAAATCGCGATGGTGGCGCCTCCCTGGTTCGAGCTCCCACCGAAGGCTTACGGCGGTATCGAATCCATGTGCGCGGACCTCACCGAGCAGCTGATGAGACAGGCCGTGCACGTCACGTTGATCGGCGTCGGACAGAACGGCACGAGCGCGAAGTTCATCTCGGTTTCGCAGGCGCCACAAGAAGAACACATGGGTATGAACATGCCCGAGGTCGGGCACGCGGCCGCTCTGCCCGACGTGCTCGCCGATCTCGACGTCGACCTGGTTCACGACCACTCGCTGGCCGGACCGCTGCTGGCCCGCGGACGTGCGCTGCCCACCGTGGTCACCGCGCACGGTCCGACTACCGGCGAGATGGGACGGTACTACCGGGATCTCGGCGACAGCGTGCATCTCGTCGCACTGTCCGAGGCGCAGCGCACCCATGCGCCGGATCTGAACTGGGTGGCCACGGTGCACAACGCGGTGCGTGTGGCCGAGTTCCCCTTCCGCAAGGACAAAGAGGACTTCGCGCTGTTCCTCGGCCGCTCCTCGCCGGAGAAGGGCATTCCGGAGGCGATCAAGGCGGCCAGGGCAGCGGGTGTGCGCCTGCTGATCGCGGCGAAGTGCCGTGAGCGGAACGAGATTCGCTACTTCGACGAGGTGGTGAAGCCGTTGCTGTTCGAAGGCGACGGCGTCGACTGGCTCGGCGAGGCGAACCGTGAGCGCAAACTCGCGTTGCTCGCCGCAGCCAGGTGCCTGCTCTTCCCGATCCAGTGGGAGGAGCCGTTCGGCCTCGTGATGGCGGAGGCACTGGCGTGCGGGACGCCGGTGGTGGCACTGCGCCGAGGTTCCGTGCCGGAAGTGGTGAGACACGGCGAGACCGGTTGGGTGTGCGACGACCTGGACGAACTCGCTGACGCACTTCGCCGGGTCAGCTCGCTGAGTCCCGCGCGGTGCCGGGCGGACGCCGAGGAACGCTTCGACGTCTCACTGATGGCGCAACGCTACGAGTCGGTGTACCGGTCGGTCGTGGGACGAGCCGCTGGAAGTGGCGGACGCGGTCTCCAGTTGGTCAGTGAGCGCTGAGCGGGAAGACCTCAAAGCACCGATGACGAGGAGCATCGCTGGACGAACAGCTGAGGCGGTCCGTCGGTCACTGACCGGCGGACCGCCTCGGGTCGTGCGCGAAAACGTCCGTCTCATACCCGCAGGGTGAAACCGACGACCGGATGTCGTCACGCGAGCACGTGGAGCGAGAAGCGCACGACCGCGATGCTCAAAGAACGTCCACGTCCTGAGGAGGCAACCGTGCCGGTCATGAATGTAAGCAGGTTCGAACACTTCTTCCGCACGGCGGCAAGTCTCGACGTCGACAAGGACGACCTCAAGCGCTACAACGACTTCATCGACCAGCAAGTGCAGGACATGTACCTGATGGCCGGAGTCACCGCGAAGACGAACGCACGCGACGTGGTGCAGGCCTACGACTTCCCGATCACCAAGGGCCTGCAGGAACGCATTCGCGAGTTCGACAAGCTGTTCGCCGATCTCGAGGACGTCCTGGACGCGATGGTGGCCCGGCCACCGGACATCACGTTGTCGGAGGAGGCCGAGGCCTGGGTGCCCCGCATCGCCGGCGGGATCAGCGTGGGGCTCGCCCGCACGTTCAAGATCATCGAACCGGGCCTGGTGAACCCGCAGACCAGGCACTGGGAGTCGGCGTTCCGCCTGTTCGACCTTCTTCTGTGACCTGTGAGCGCGACTCCACAGGAATGGCGGTTCAGGTGCAGAGATCCAGCTGGCTGCCGCAAAGCAGCGTCGGCGCCACACAAGCGTAGACGGCTTCCCCGTCATGGCTGGGCAAACCGGCTGCCTCGGCACCGCTGCGACGTTGCGGGGAGACGACCTGCGCCCTGCCGTAAACAGTCACGGAGTGTGCTTTCTGCGCACCATCGACGAAGTCGTCGACCTGGAACGCGACGAACTCGAATCCGGCCGGCAACAACCGGGTCGCGGTGATCTGGTCAAGACTGACCATGATCACTTTGTTGCGCACGACGAATCGCACGGGCTGGGCCACCGGCAGACCAGCCGAGGTGTACAACAGCCGTCCCAGGCTGACGCGGTCCAGCAGGTCCCAGCACTCACCGTTGGTGAGCTCGTGTCCAGCCATCACCGCACATCACGCGGGGAACGCCGACGAGCACCGCGCCGGCCCCTCGTGCAACACCCAACATCCACAGTCTCAGTGAACCGTTGCCGCCCGTCCAGCACTATCCGCCTGACGCAGGGTCGTCATCCGCTTCCGCGGCTGCGCCGAGGTGAACGTGGCCCGCCGTCGCAGTGACCCGCACATCCTGCTCAGAACCGCGGACTTTCTGCACCTGGGTGCCCGCTCTGGTGAGCACCCAGGACGGGTGGCAGCCCGCGCCCAGTTGCCCGGCCTCGCCACCCGCATCTCCTGACCGTCTCATCATCAACAAGAGGCTCATGCGCGATCCGCTCGGACACCTTCCACTCGCTGACCTGGTCGTATCGCGGCACTCCCGCGCCGGGTCAGGGCGTGTGCACCCGGTCGACCCTGACGGTGAGCAGGACGCGCTGCCCCTGACCGTCGCCGAAACCGGGGTACGGCCGGCCGATGTACTTCTGCGACAACTCGTCGATGTGCTCACGGGCGCCGTCGGTCGTGATGTCCACGACGCTGCCGCGCAGAGCCCAGTACCGCGAAGGCGCGGCCGGGTCTGCGATGCCGATGGCGATGCGCGGGTCGCGCCGGAGGTTGCGGGTCTTCTGGTGGGTGTCCACGGTGTTGATGAGCACGTGTTCGCCGTTCGTGCCCACCCAGGTCTGGGAGATCTGCGGCGCCCCGTCGGGCATGAGCGTGGTCACGAAGCAGATGGACTTGGCGTTGAGGACGGCGATCAGGTCGTCGGGCAGAACCGTCATGTGCTTGGCCTTCACGTCTGGTCGTTGTAGAGGTGGTCGATGACCGCTTCGTCCGGCTGGTCGCCGGACAGGTCGGCGTGGCGCACGCCCGCCAGCGCGATCCGGAGAGCGCGGCGCCACAGCCGTGGAGCGTGAGCACGGGAGGCGTCCATGACGCTGCCCACCATCACGTGCACCGCGGCGAAGTCCGCGGGGGTCGCCCCGTCCGGCAGCTGACCCGCGCGGACGGCCCGGTCGACGAGGCCGGCCACCAGCGGGGTCATCCGCTCGTGCGCGTGCTGCACCAGCGCGGTGGCCTGGTTGCGGCTTCGCAGCAACTCCCCCAGCCCCCGGCTCTGCGCCTCGATCTCCAGTTGCCGCTCGATGAACCAGGTGAGGCCCGCCCAGGGGTCGTCGTAGCGCGAGGCCTGCTCCGCCAAGCCGATCACCGTGTCGATGTGCTCGCTGAACAGGGCGTCCAGCAGGTCCTGCCGTTGCGGGAAGCGCCGGTAGATCGTGCCCATCCCGGTGCCGGCGGCTCGCGCGATGTCCTCGTACGAGACGTTCAGCCCTTGCGAGGCCATGAGGTCGTAGGCCGTGCGCAACAGCAACTGGCGATTGCGCTCGGCGTCACGACGCAGAGGAGGAGCTGCTTCGGTCACAGGCGGAGCGTAGACAAGTGGAAGAGAAATTCCAAGTTGAATACTTCTTCCACTTCTCGGCTACGCTCGCACCGTTCGCCTCCGACGACCCTGGGAGCTCCCGGTGACATCCCCTTCCGCCGACGACGTGGTCGAGCCGTTCACGATCGCCGTCCCCGACACCGAACTGCTGGACCTGCGCAGCCGCCTGGCCGCCACCCGGTGGCCGGACCGCGAGACGGTTCCGGACGCGAGCCAGGGTCCGCAGTTGGACCGCGTCCGCGCTCTGTGCCACCACTGGGCCACCGGCTACGACTGGCGGCGCACCGAGAAGGTCATCAACGACCTCGGCTCGTCCCGCACCGTCATCGACGGGATCGACGTCCACTTCCTGCACGTCCGGTCGGCCGAGCCGGACGCCGTCCCGCTGCTGCTGTGCCACGGCTGGCCCGGCTCGGTCCTGGAGTTCCGGCACCTGGTGGGCCCGCTGACCGATCCGGTGGCACACGGCGGCGACGCGCGCGACGCGTTCCACGTGGTGATCCCCTCCATGCCGGGCTTCGGGTTCTCCGGCAAGCCCACGACGACCGGCTGGAACACCTCCCGCGTCGCCGACGCGTGGATCACCCTCATGCGGCGCCTGGGCCACGACACCTGGTTCGCCCAGGGCGGCGACTGGGGTTCGGCCGTCGTCGAGCAGATCGCCCGCAAGGCACCCGACAGGTGCCTGGGCGTGCACTTCAACCTGCCGCTGGTGTTCCCCACCGAGCAGGAGATGAGCGCCGCGACCGCGGAGGAACAACGGATGATCGCGCGCGCTCAGCGCTACCAGGACGAACTGAGCGCGTACGCGCGGGAACAGGCCACCCGGCCGCAGACGATCGGCTACTCGCTCTCGGACTCCCCCGCCGGACTCGCCGCCTGGATCTACACGCTCTTCCAGGACGTCACCGACAACGGCGGCAACCCCGAAGAGGTCATCGACCGCGACGAGATCCTCGACGACGTCATGCTCTACTGGCTCCCCAACGCCGCGGCGTCCTCCGCCCGCCTCTACTGGGAGGAAAACCGGGCCGGCACCGCGCCCAGGACCGCGGGGCGACCGAACCCCGTCCCCGCCGGGTTCAGCATCTTCCCCGGCGAGGCCGTGCAGGCCTCCCGGCGCTGGGTCGAGCGGCGCTACGAGACGGTGGTGCACTACGACCAGCTCGAGCGAGGCGGCCACTTCGCCGCCCTGGAGCAGCCGGACGTCCTCACCGACCAGATCCGGACGACCTTTCGGGGACTGCGGGCGTCGTGACCGCAGGAACCACGACACGGCGTTCGGGATCTCGGTGCGCCGGTCGGCCAGTGTGCCGTGACTGGTCAGCTTCGTTTTGTCGATCAACTGAGCGCGGCACGCCGACGTAGGCGCACCGGTGGTTTCAGGGGTGGTGCAGTGGTGAACGCCTGCCAGACCGCCTGTCCTCGGATCTCGATCGTGGCCGCTGGTCGCCGAAGTGACGAGATGGTGATCTCGTTGGCCGCCAAGGGATTGACCGCCGCGAGATCTCCGCGCATCTCGCCGGAGGTCTGTGGCGCCGAGGTCTCGCGGCAGACCATCTCCACCATCACCGACAAGGTGATCGCAGGGCATGGTCGCGCTCGCGGTCACCTGCGAGGGCCGTCTTCGCGATCCCATCGGGACACAGGCACATCCGCTTCCCCGCGTGGACTACAGCAGACCCTATGTACGCGCGTGACGACGTCGCTTCATGGTCAACAGTGACGTCACGTGGTTGCTTGTGTCGTTGGCATCGAGGCCCGCGCTGGGCTTGCTACACGACTCCGACCCGTCACTCAGTACGGTGCCGGGCACTCCGCACTCACCGCCGTCCTCCGCCTCGGTGAGGACGCCCAACTCAGCGGCCTTCCTCACCAGCACTGCCGGGTTTCGGAACGATGATCGACGTCGGCGGTGTTCTGTTGGTGGATGCAGTGATCGCCGGCATCACGAAGTGCCCTTTGCTCGGTTCGGGCTTTCGCGACACCGGCGGTCAAGGTCGGCTCCGAGTTGGATCACAGCTGCTGGTCGCTACGATCAACCAGGGGAGTCCGAGAACTGGCGGACGGGGACGAGATGAAGCGGAAGCCGCTGGTGGCAGCGCTGGTCATGGTATTCGTTCTCATCGCTGTGGTCGGTGCAGTGGTGTGGGTCAGGCAGGCGAGCCAGCCGACGGGTGACCCCACCACACCGGAAACCTTCCAACGGGTGAGCGTACGTCCGCTTGAAACCACGATCCAGCTGACCAGGTAGCCAGCCGAGCATCTCGACCCGGAACTCGTCTTCGTCGAGGATCCGGTCCCACTCGTACCAGTTCGTCAGCTGGACGGCGCCCTCCCCGTTCTGCTTGCCGTCCCAGCCGCGCGGACTGGCCGCTTTGCACTGCCGTGTGGGTTCGACGCGGTTGTCGGTGATCTTCTGGGCGTCCCGCAGGCTTGCGCCGTCGATCTGCCGCATCTACACAGTCTCACCAACGGTCTCGAGATCGACCGATCCGCAGTGGACGGTGCCGTCACCAAGAGGATCATGAGACAGACGCACGGACGCGCGGGACTCAACCTTCTCCGCCACCGCATCCTTCTGCCCTGACGGCCACTCCACGTCACCACCGACTACGAGCCAGAGCCGTTCGTTTGACAGATCCAGTTCTGGCACCTCACACGAACGCGGCGGCTACTGAAGAGCGGGCCCGATCCACCGGCGGACCAGAGCCCGCAGCTGGTCATCGGTGAGCGCCGGCATCGAGGGATGCTGCAGGAACGACAGGAAGAGCCGCATCAGGATCTCGGCGAGCCCCTGGAGCTCGTCGTCGGTCGCGATCCCGGCACCGGCCCAGTCCACCGGCACGTCGCGGAGGATGCGCGCGCCGAGCGCGAAGGACTCGGGAGAGGTCACCGCGACGGTGAAGAAGTCGGATTCGCCTGCCTGCAGGAGCAAGCCCAGGTACGGCTCCCGCGGAACCTCCAGGACGCCGAACACCACGGACTCCACGGCCACCTCGGCCGGGCTGCCGAACGAGGCGAGGTGCCGTGCCATCCGTGCGGCGAAGTCCTCGACGCCTGCCAGGGCGACGGCGCTGAGGATGTCCGCGAGGCGTGGGAAGTAGCGGTAGACGGTCTGCCGCGTCACGCCCGCCTCGGCGGCGACCACGGACATGCTGGTCTTGGCGAGCCCGACGCGGTCCACACAAGCCATCGCCGCCTTGACGATCCGGCGGCGTGCCTCGTCCTCGGTGCCGGGCGGGTTGCCCTGCCAGCCGTGGTATCCCATGCGCACCATCATCCCCGAGAGCGTTGGCTCAGACGGTGGAAGGTGCTTTCCGGTGCACTCGACGCAGCGCCGCGAGCAACAGACCGGCCCCGATGAAACAGGCGAGCGCGTAGAACGCGCCTGCGATCGGTGGGCCGTCAGGAAGTGCGCTGATCCAGAACACCGCCATCCCGCCCAGGTAGACGGCTGGGTAGATCCGGACGAAGGCGGACAGCGGTTCACCAGGCCCCCGCGACCTCAGCTGCGACAGGACGATCCAGCCACCGGCCAGCCACACCAGGGCCAGTTCGGCGCCGAGAACCCAGGCCTGGGCGGTGGTGTTGCCGCTGAAGAAGCTCGACGGAATGCCCGCGATCGCCATGGTCGGTGGTGTGAGGACGCCGGCGAGCAGAACGCGCGGCACCAACGACCGCCCGCGGTGCTCGCCGGTCAGGCGTACGACCAGATAGGTCATGGCCCCCAACGAAACGGACGCGAACAGCAGCATGCTCGTCATCGGCACCGCCGCCAGCGCGGGGTGGTTGACGATGCGGTTGTCCGGGTTCCAGGCCCACCACTTCAGCTGCGGTCCGATGTGGTCGAACACCTCGTAGAACACCTGGCAGGTGAAGGCGACGGCGACCGACCCCACGAGTGCGCCGCGGCGCCGGAAGATGCCCAGCGACCGCACCAGCTCGTAGGCGAGCTGACTGATCACCGGGTAGAACGCGATGATGTAGAGCGGCAGCCTGTCCCACATGAACTGCACGGTGAACTGGTTGTGGGCGAAGATGAAACCGTAGATCTCGTTGAGTCCGAACCACTCCGGGAAGTACAGCGGTGGTTCGATCACCGCGAGGTACACCAGCGACGTCCACCACAGCGCCAGGTTGATCGGATCGCCGTGGCGGTAGCGGCGCAACGCGTGCACCAGAGCGAAAACGGCGCCGCCGATGATGAGCAGTTCGAGCAGCGGCATCGTCCAGTGCGCGAGATCCCACGGAAACCGCACCGAGATCACGGGTGACACGTCGTGGCAGTCGAAGCCGAGGCCGCGGGTGACGGCTTCCGCCTCCGGCCCGCACACGGCGCTCATCGCGTGGCGACCGTTGCCGCGGCACCGTCCGGCGAGTAGTCCGTGGCCGGCGGCTCCGCCTGGGGATCGAACCCGAAGGGAATCCGCTGCCGTCCCAGCGCGGTCCGGATCCGGTAGCGCACGAGTGCCGCGATCACCCGCGGGTTCCGCATCATCTCGCCCAGCGACTCGTCCATGTTGAACACCTTCGCGAAGTGCTCGTCGACCACCTCGTACTCACGCGCCGCACCGACGATGAGACTGAAGGCTGGGCCGGACATGGCCGCGAGAACGCGACGCCACCACTCCGGCACCTTCTCGGTGCCCACCGCGCACTCGTAGCCCTGGTCTCTCGCCATGGCCAGCGACCAGGGCACGGTGAGCGATTTGCGTTGCGCCACGAGGAACCTGGTGTAGAACTCCGCGTCGAGGCGTTGCGTGCGAGACAGGTGCTCGCGCAGCAACAGTGCAGACATCGACGCAGAACTGATTCCCTGTGCGTAGAACGGGTTGAACGCGCAGATCGAGTCGCCGACGAACACCAGACCGGGTGTGCTCAAACGGTCGTAGCGCCGCCACTTGTTGCCGGTCGACCGGGTCAGGTGCACCTCCGAGGTGGGTGAACACCGGTCCATCGCGGCCGCGAACAACGGCGTCCGCACCCGGCGCGCCGACTCGACGAACGCCTCGGTGGTGCGGGGCATGTCGATGCCCCACGAGCCCATGCAGGCGATGACGCGGTTCCCCTCGATGGGAAAGAAGTTCACCAGGAACTCGTGCTCGGCGGGGTGCTCCCCCTTGTCCGGGGTGGGCATGATCACCAGGTGCTGCCACCACCACGACGCCGGTCGCTCGGCCGGTGAGGGCAGCTCGTACCAGCGCGAGGTGTAGGTGACCTTGGCGTCGAGCGTGCGCACCTCGGGCTCGGGCCATCCGGCGGCCACGAGCCAGCCGCTGACCGAGGACCCGCGCCCCATCGCGTCCACCACGAGGTCGGCGTCGAGGTGCTCCTCGCCGGCGGACGTGGACAGGCCGACCCCGGTGACCACCCCGTCCCGCGTGGTGAGGCCGTGCACCGAGACGCCCTCGCGAATGGTCGTGTTGGGCAGAACTCGAACCGCGTCGCGCAACACGCGTTCGATGAGGATCCGCGATCCGTAGATCATCGTCATCGCCCCGCGCTTGCGCGCCGACCAGCCCTCCCCGTCGAGGTAGGCGGCGTCCAGAGACGGCATCAGGTGCAACCCGCCGGCGGCGATGAGGTCGTCCTCGAATCCGGGGAACAGCGCCCCGATCGCGCGCCGTCCCGAGTTCAGCAGGAAGTGCGGGTGCTTGCTCTGCGGCACGCCGCGCCGGTGCTCCGCGGCGGCCGGGAGCTCGTCCCGTTCCAGCACCACCACCTGGTCGAAGTAGGGGGCGAGCGCCCCGGCGGCGCACAGCCCAGCGGTGCTGCCACCCAGTACGACGGCGGTTCTGCCCAGCGTCACGCGGACCACCTCTCGTCATTCATACAATCAGGACTCGAATGTATGAATGACGAGAGGTGGCGTCAATCCGGCTTACGGGCTACGGCCTGTCCGCGACATCGATCCGCTCGTCGAGATCCTTGCGGCGCCGCGGACACGCTGTCACCAGGGCACAGTTGTTCCGTCCCAGGAGAAGAACCCTCCGGTGGGACCGTCGTCGGGCAGCAGGGCGAGGCGAACGGCCCCCGCCGCGGCCTCGGCAGGGTCACCACCGGACGCGACGGCCCGGGGGTTGAGGTCGGTGGCCCGCAGGCCGGGGGCGAGCGCGTTGACCTTGAAGCCCTCGGCGGCCAGCGTCTGGGCGTAGAAGACCGTGAGGGCGTTGAGCGCGGCCTTGGACGCGCGGTAGGCCGCCGCGCCGCCGTTGCCGTGGGGGAACTGGGGGTTGGGGTTCGTGCTCCAGGTCAGCGACGAGGTGCCGCTGGAGACGTTGACGACCCGCGGGTGCCCGGAGCGGCGCAGGACGGGCAGGAAGGCGTTGGTCACCGCCACGACCCCGACCACGTTGGTCTCGAAGGTGCGCCGGAGGTCGTCGAGGCCGGTCTCGGCGGGTGTGGCGAGGGAGATGCCGATCCCGGCGTTGTTGACCAGCACGTCCAGGTGGTCCACCCGAGCCGCGGCCTGGGCGATGCTGCCGGGATCCGTCACGTCGAGGACGAGGAGGCGGGCCGCGGGTCCGAGTTCGCCGACGGTCTGCTGCCCGCGCTCCGGGTCGCGCGAGCCCACGTGGACGGTGAAGCCCTCGGCGACGAGCAGGCGGGCGATGTGCTTGCCGATACCCTTGTTGGCGCCGGTGACCAGTGCGGTGCGGTTGTCCATGCCGGTCAGTGCACCCCGGTGACGGGCGGCCTGCCAGGGATAACCTGTACCAGTCAGCGAGGTGCGGAGGTGTCATGGCGCGGCAGGAACTGGCCCGCTTCCTGAGGGACCGCCGGGCGGCGCTGCGCCCGCACGAGGTCGGGCTGCCCCTGGCGGGCACCGACCGCCGGACGCCGGGACTGCGGCGCGAGGAGGTCGCGGACCTCGCCCACATGTCCGCCGACTACTACACGCGGCTGGAACAGGCGCGAGGTCCACGCCCGTCGGCCAGGATCCTGGAGTCGCTGTCCCACGCCCTGTTGCTCACCGACGCCGAACGCAGCCATCTGTTCGGGCTCGCGGGGTCCAGCGCGCCGCCCGGACGGAGCGCCGTGCGCAGAGTCCGTCCGCACGTGGCCCGCATGCTGGAGCGGTTGCCGGGAACCGGCGCCATCGTCACCGACGCGTCGTACGGTGTCGTCGCCTGGAACCCGCTGACCGCGGCGCTGCTCGGCGACCTCCGCGGCGGCAGTGCGAACCTGGCCCGACGGCGGTTCCTCGGACAGCGACCAGCCCACGAGAGCTCCAGCGCCGAGGAGTTCGGGCACGTCGTCGTCGCCCGGCTCAGGCGGGCCGCCGACCGCTACCCCCACGACCCGCGACTGACGGCACTGCTGGCCGATCTGCACGCGGGCAGCGAGGAGTTCCGGCACATCTGGCAGAAACGTCCGGTGCACGCTCCCGGCCATCGCACGAAGACCATCCAGCACCCGGAGGCCGGCGCGCTGCGGTTGAACTGCGACGTTCTCCTCGTGCCGGAAGACGACCAGGAGGTCGTGCTGATCACGGCCGACGCCGGGTCGCCCTCCGCACGAGCCCTGGACCGGCTGGCGGCTCACTCGTAGCGGTGAACATTCCTCAACACCAGCGGCTTTCACGCTATTCACGTTGTTGCACAAAAGGTTTGCTCGCTTCTTCCACTGTGGACGTTGCGCAGTGAGCCCTGCCAACCGAAGGAAGTCCATTGTGGTGGGACGCCCTGGGATGAGCCACCCCGTCCGGTCGTAGAGGAACGAGCGGCGGATGACGGCACCGCCGGACGACAACGTCATGCCTCGGTGTGTCCCGGTTCCCGCGCGACTCGACGTTTCGGGGAGGGTCGAAACGTCTCAGCGAAGTTGACGCTGTTCGCACACCGCTGGCAGGGTCGATCCCCGAGGGCGTCTTCGCGCGGCTGGGGGTGAACGGCCGGAAACAGTCCACTGACGATTGCTGTCGATGAGCTGCTTCTCCTACGTGGCCCGGCAGGTGGATTCCGCACGAACGCCCTGGGTTGTTCGAACCACGGGGAATCCCACTCTGTCGTAGCAGAGATCGAGAGGAAGTATTTTGAGGTTGAGAATCAGAGTTTTCGCGCTCGTCACCTTCGCTCTGTCCGTGGTCTTGGTCGGTGCCACGCCGGCGTCCGCCGCCACTGCCCGGACCGTGGAACTCGCCGCGCCGGCCGGAAGCGGCCTCCCGCCCTACGTCGCCGTCATCAAGCAGGTCACCGCGAAGCGGCTCGCCTCCAGCTGGCGCGAAGGCTGCCCCGTCGGACCCGATCAGCTGCGGCTGATCAGCCTGAACTTCGTCGGCTTCGACGGCGCGGTGCACCGCGGCGAACTGGTCGTCAACGCCGATCTCGCCACCGAGGTCGCCCGCGTCTTCGCCGACCTGTACTTCGACCGGTTCCCCATCCAGCGGATGGAGACCATCGAGAAGTACGACTCCGACGACGACGCGTCGATGGCGGCCAACAACACCTCGGCGTTCAACTGCCGCCCGATCACCGGCGGCACCGCCTGGTCCAACCACTCCTACGGACGCGCCATCGACATCAACACCGTGCAGAACCCCTACATCTCCCGCAGCGGCACGGTCTACCCGCCCAACGGCGCACCCTACGTCGACCGCACCCAGAACGCGCCCGGCATGATCCACGCCGGCGACGCCACCGAGCAGGCCTTCACCACACGCGGCTGGACCTGGGGCGGCTTCTGGAACACCCCGATCGACTACCAGCACTTCGAAAAGCCCTGACACCAGCCCGAAAAGCCGTCAGCGCCGTCGCACCGAGCAACGCGAACAGCGCCCGGGACCGCCGCCGGATGCAGTGGCGGCGATCCCAGGCGCCACGACGGCGTCCAGGACCGGCCCTCGGCACGTTCGGGGTCGACGCGATAACCGGTGGACCGTCGCGTGTGCCCCATCTAGCCTTCCGTCGAACCGCATGCCTTCCGTCCGAAGAGGTGCATTCCATGAATGTCCGGGTAGCCCGGCCGTCGACGGCCGACACAGCGCTGACCACTGTGAACTACCCCTCGGACGTGAGGAATCCCCGAAGTGGATCTACCCCGTAGCTTCACCATTCGCGAGAGCAGCCACCGCATCCACAACCCGCTCACCAGCCAGAAACTGGCCGTCCTGGGCGAGGCGCTGAACCCAGCACCCGGCACTCGGATGCTGGACCTGGCCTGTGGCTCGGGCGAGCTGCTGTGCACCTGGGCGCGCGATCACCACATCACCGGAACCGGCGTCGACATCAGCACCGTGTTCCTGGCCAAGGCGCGGGCACGAGCGATCGAACTCGAGGTCGCCGAACAGGTCACTTTCACCCATGGTGACGCGTCGAACCACGTCGCCGACGACCCGGTCGACATCGGGTCGTGTGTCGGTGCGACCTGGATCGGAGGTGGCGTCGCCGGCACCGTGGACCTGCTCCGGCGCAGCCTGCGCCCCGGCGGCATGATGTTGATCGGCGAACCGTACTGGCGCAGGGAACCCCAGGACAAGGCCACCGTCGAAGGCTGTCACGCCACCAGCGAGGACGACTTCCGCGTTCTCCCAGAACTGCTGGAACAGTTCGGGGAGCTGGGTTGTGACGTCGTGGAGATGGTCCTGGCCGACCAGGACAGCTGGGACCGCTACGTCGCGGCTCAGTGGCTCAACACCCGCCGCTGGCTCGACGCACATCCCGACGACGAACTGGCCGAGCAGATGCGCGCGGAACTCACCACCGATCCGGCACACCACGCCCGCTACCAACGCGAATACCTCGGCTGGGGTGTCTTCGCTCTGATGAACCGCTGACACCAGCGGCCGAGTGAGTCCCGGTGACCCGCCACCGGGACTCACTCACATCGGCAGGTGCGTCTACCACGTCGAGCATCGGAAGATCGGCGCCGTCGTGAGGAGCCTGGACCGCGACGCCGAGCTGCCCGCGTTCATCCAAAGCCTTTACACGGCAAGGGAACTCGCCATGGAACGGATGCAGGCGGAGGCGACTGCGTTGGAGGATTCGACGTCCTCGCACTCCGTCCATCCTCCGATCGGAGGATGGACGGGTCCACCGCGCTCACGGTGATCCACACCCGCGCGGCCGATCCGGCACATTCTCGCGCGCGGCAGGCTTTCGGCATGGCCTTACCCGACGTCGTCCGCACTTCCCGTCCGGCACGCATCTCCTACCTCGACAACCTCCGCGTCTTCCTGACGCTCCTGGTGGTCGCGCACCACTGCGCGGCGCCCTACAGCAACCTCGACCTCTGGCCCAACCGGCAGGAGCCCGTCTCGGCGGTCGCGGCGGTGCCGTTGGACCTGCTGCTACTGGTCAACCAGACGTTCTTCATGGGGTTCTTCTTCCTGCTGTCCGGGTACTTCGCCCCCGGCGCGGTGGACAGGAGGGGGCAGCGCGCGTTCGCGGTCGAGCGGTTGAAACGCCTCGGGATCCCCTTCTTCGCGTTCATCCTGTTGCTGCGTCCGTTCTTCGTCCTCCCGGCCTACTTCGACCTGCCGCCCGCGACCAGACCGTCCTTTGTGGTCTACTACCTCACCACCTGGGAGGTCGGGCCCGCGTGGTTCCTCGAGATTCTGCTGATCTTCTCGCTCGTGTACGCGTTGGCACGGCACCTGCGCGGGATCGCGGAGCCGGTGCGGCTGGAACCCTTGCGGCGAAGGGATCTGCTCGGCTTCACGCTCGTGCTCGGCTTGGTCACCTACGGGTGGCGGATCTTCGTCCCGCTCGGGACCTATGAGCCGGTGCTCGGGCTGCCCAGCCCCGCGTACATGCCGCAGTACGTCCTGCTCTTCGTCGCCGGCGTCCTGGCGTACCGCCGCCGCTGGTTCGAGGCGCTTCCGCGGCGATCGGGCTGGTTCGGCCTGCTCCTCGTGGTGGGGTCGTTCGTGCCGATGACGCTGGGCGGTTACCGCGGCCTCACATCGCCCGACGACCTGGCCGGTCACGACCTCGCCCACCTGGCTCTCGCGTTGTGGGAGTCGCTGTTCGCGGTCGGCGTCGTCCTGGTCCTGCTCCGCGTGTTCCAACGCTTCGTCGCCGGGGCGTCGCGGTTCGGCGGCTTCCTCGCCGACAACGCCTTCGCCGTCTACCTCCTGCACGCGCCGGTCATTGTCGGAACCGTGGAACTGCTTCGACCGCTCGACGCCGCACCCGTCCTGAAGTTCCTGCTGGCTCTGGTGATCGCCGCGGCCGCGAGCTGGGTGATCTCGGGCGCTCTGCGCCTTGTGCCCGCCGTGCGGGCCGTGGTTTAGAGGCTTGCCATGCCGGGACACGGGCGTGCGACCATTGCCGGGGTGAGCGTCGAGGCCGAGTTGCGCGAGGAGTTCGACCGCTGGGAGCGCAAGGAGTCCGCGGTCCTGAAGGTACTCCCGTACCCGCTGCTGGCGGTCAGCGTCGTGTTCACCCTGCTGCAGCCGCTGTGGGACGCACCGGTGCACTTCCCGGCCGTGCTCGGGTTTTCGACCGTGCTCACCGCGTGGGTGGCGTGGTTCCACACGGCCCACCCCGAGTGGCACGACCACGACCGGCTGATGGGCCTGTACTACGCGGGTCTCCTGGCGATCACCGCCTGCCTGGCGCTGCTCACGCCCTGGTTCGGTTTCTTCGCCTTCATCGGCTACGTGCACGCCTTCCAGTACCTGAAGGGCCGGTGGCGGTACGTCGGCGTGGCCGTCACCTCCGCGGTCTCGGCGATCTCGTACGTGGGAGGGGCGGACAGCATCACGGCCGAGGAGTGGTGGAAGTGGCCCGCCGTCAGCGCGGTCACCGCGGTGATCGCCACGACGGCCTTCTACGCCGACGTGATGTCCGACCGCCGCAACCACCGGCAGAAGCGGGCGCTGATCGAGCTGCACCGGGCCAACACCGATCTCGAGACCGCGCTGGCGGAGAACGCGGCCCTGCACGTCCAGTTGCTGGCGCAGGCCCGCGAGGCCGGAGTGCTCGACGAGCGGCAGCGGATGGCACGGGAAATCCACGACACGCTGGCCCAGGGCCTGGCCGGCATCCTGACCCAGCTCCAGGCCGCGGAGCAGGCGGACGAACCGGCGGTGTCGCGGCGGCACGTGACGAACGCGATGACCCTGGCCAGGGAGAGCCTGACCGAGGCCCGCCGGACGGTGCACGCCGTGGGGCCGTCCGCGCTGGCGTCCGCCCGCCTGCCGGACGCGATCGGCGACGTGGCGAGACGCTGGTCCGAAGTGAACCGGGTCGAGGCGGTGCTGACCACGACCGGCGACGCCCGGCCGATGCACACCGACGTCGAGGTGGCGCTGCTGCGCACCGCGCAGGAGGCTCTCGCCAACGTCGCGAAGCACGCCCGAGCCGGTCGGGTCGCCCTGACCCTGTCGTACATGGAGGACCTGGTGACGCTTGACGTGCTGGACGACGGGGTCGGTTTCCGGCCCGACGCCCAACGCTCCGGCTCCGCGGACGGGGGCTTCGGGCTCGTCGGCATGCGGCAGCGGGTGCATCGTCTCGCGGGACGGCTCGACGTCGAGTCCGAACCGGACGGGGGCACCGCGATCACGGTGACGCTGCCGGCGATCCCCGCCGGGGGTGGGGTGTGATCACGCTGCTGATCGTCGACGACCACCCGGTGGTGCGGGACGGGCTGCGGGGCATGTTCGGTGCCGATCCTCGCTTCGAAGTGGTCGGCGAAGCCGCTGACGGCGCGGAAGCGGTCGCGACCGGCGAACGCCTGCGCCCCGACGTCATCCTCATGGACCTGCGGATGCCCGGGACCGACGGGGTCGCCGCCATCCGAGAGCTGGCGGAGCGCGGGGTGCCGTCACGGGTGCTGGTGCTCACCACCTACGACACCGACAGCCACGTGCTGCCGGCGATCGAAGCGGGTGCCACCGGTTACCTGCTCAAGGAGGCGCCGAGGGAGGAGCTCGTCCGCGCGGTGGAGGCAGCGGCACGGGGACAGGCGGTGCTCTCCCCCACCGTCGCGACCCGGCTCCTGAGCCAGGTGCGCAAACCGGCGCCGGCACCGTTGTCGCAACGCGAGCTGGAGGTGCTCGAGCTGATCGCCCAGGGCGCGACGAACCGCGAGGCGGGCAAGCGGCTCTTCATCAGCGAGACGACGGTCAAGACGCACCTGCTGCACGTGTACGCGAAGCTGGGCGTCAACGACAGGGCGGCTGCAGTGGCCGCCGCGTTCTCCCGTGGCTACCTGACACCGCGGGACTGACGGGTGATCGCCGATGCGAGCGCCTTCGCCGTGAGATGCCGTTGTGCCACAGGGGGTGGCGCCGCGGCCACCATGGTGCACCACCAGTTCTGGCACCACACGCGACCAGCGGGGCGAAACCACCGCCGAGGGTGAGGGCGAGGAGGAACCCTTCGACCGAACCTCGTTCCCGGTGCCTCGACGAGGACCTACCAGCCCCAGCGCGACGCCTGCTGGTCCTGGTGGCGCGGTTGTCGTGGTGCCAGGTCGAGGAAGTGGAACGCGGGCAACGGGCCGGTGCAGATCGCTGTGACGCCGTTCAACGCGGCGACACCGTCTCGCACCGCCTCGACCTCACCGAGCGGAACCAGGAACGCGCGATGTTCCTCGGTGTGCACGGGCGGGTCGAGCAGTGCCACCGCGAGAGCAACGGCTGACACCGGTGCGAGCATTCCGTCGGCCTGTTTCCGGCGCCAGGCCACGATCTGCCGCGCGATCCGTTCGCCCTGTGCGATGGTGGCGGCGAGATCGGCCCCGCCGCCGGTGAAGCCGCTCTCGTTGTGGATGGCGCGTAGTGCGGTGTCCTCGTCGAACACCAGGCGCACGTGCATCTCCGCCACACCGTCGAGCTGGTTCAGCCGGTCTCGTACCACCGGCACGGACAGCGCGTGCACGGCGGCACGGGCGGCGGTCTCGTCCACCGCGGTGGTGCCGATGCGCAGCGGCACCACCGGTCCGCCTGGTAGCAGCGCGCACAACCCGGCCAGGTCGTCGACGGCCTCCTGCTCGGTCAGCACGCGGCCATCGGGATGCTCGCTGACGACGACGGCGATGTCCTCCAGCTCGACGAGCCGGAACGACGAACCGTCCGGCAGCTGATGGTTCGCCCGTACGACGGCGTGCAGGTGCAGGCTCACGGGTGGGTTTGCTCCGCCGGTGCCGGGGTGGCCACGGCAGGGGTGACCACAGCGGGGACCGCGGCGGCCAGCAGGCCGTAGGTGCCGCCGATGCCCTGTGCGACGGGCGGCGGTGCGACCACTCCGCGCCGGACCGTCTCCAGGCGGTGCATCGCCTCCAGGTACCGGATGTAGGTGTCGACGCTGGCGATCACGACCTTGATCTCGATGGCCAGGATCTCGATGCCGATCAGCGAGACGCGCACCGACGCGTCGATCACGAGTCCCTTGTCCAGCAGTACGTTCAGCACGTCGGCCAAGCCGCCCGAGTTCTGCGTGGCGGGAGCGGTCACGATGATGTCCTCTCTTCGTGCAGCAGGCTCGCGATGTCGACGGGAAGCCGTACCGCGGAGGTGTCCGGTTCTCCGAGTGCTTCGCGCAGCGCCGCGAACTGGCGTTGCAGCGAGACCAGCGCCCGGCCCAGGTTCTCGACCTCCTCTTCGGTGAGGGTGCCGGCGTCCACCCGGCGCAGCGCTTGGCGTTCAAGCAGTTCACACACGATCTCCAGGACCGCCACGACGATCCGGCCGAGCCCTTTGCCCGCGTCCTGCGCGCTCATCGGGCGCCGCCAAGGCCGATCAGCAGCAGTCGCAGGTCGAGGCGGATCAGCTCGACACCCGCCAGCGTGATGACCACGTCGCCGCGCACGACCGCACCCCGGTGCACCACGCGGTCGAGCAGGTCGACCAGGGTCGTGGTGCTGTGCTCAGGCATCGGCGAACTCCACCTTCGTGAACGAGTACGGCGGCCACGGCCCGGTGATCTCCGCCGACAGCCCCAGTTCCCCGGTCAGCCGGTGGACCTCCGCCCGGAAGTCCTCCTCGCCTCCGGTGTCGACCAGGTACGCCGCTTCGAGGAGCAGATCGCCCGCGAGGTCGCGGAAGGTGCTCTCGGCGGCTCGCCGGGCCAGTTCCCGATGCACGGCAGCGGCGTCGTGACGGGCGTTCTCGGCGGCGGCCAGCTGTGCACGCCGCTGCAGCAGGTACGCCGTTCCCGACACCCCGTCCAGGTTCACCGGCTCCTGCCCGGCCGCGCGAACCCGCACGCCCCACTCCCGCCGTCCCTCCACCCGGTCCAGCCAGGCCAGCGCCTCCACGTGACGGGCGCTGAGCAGCCGTACGGCGGCGTCTGCGCCGTCGAGGACGGTGCCGAACCGCAACGGCAACACCGGTTCGTGCCGGAACACGGTGCGCACCACGGCGTCGTGCTCGCGGACCAGCACTGCCAACGGGCTGTCCTCGTCGGGTTCGTCGCACTCGAGCCCGGTGAACCGGTCGAGGTCGACCTCGGCCACGACCAGCGCCAGGCCCCGATGGCTGATCAGCCAGGGCCCGTCCAGGTCGAGCTGCCGGGACCTGGTGATCGCGTAGGCGTACAGGCCGCGTCTCACGCCCGTTCCTCCCCCAGCGCCCGTTCCAACGCCGCGACGCGGTCGCGCAGGTCGGCGTTCGCCTGGGCCAACTCGTTCTTCCCGATGTCCGGTTCCACCGCTTTCGGCGTGAAGAACGGATCGTTCGTCCACCAGTCCATTCCCATTTCACGCGCTGTCTGCGCGGACGCGATGAATAGCCGAACTCGAAGCGTGAGGAGCTCGATGTCCACCACGCACACCGCAATGTCGCCGACAATCACGACGCCTTTGTCGAGAACCCTTTCCAACGTGTCGGCGAGCGAACTGGATCTGTTGTTCACCTCTCGCAACCGTCCCGTCACATGTCCGTCGTTCCACGTGTGTAGCGCCTGAGCCGCTCACAGGCGCACAGCTCACCGGCCGGGTCGACGTCGACCCGATAGGTGGCGATGATGCTGGTGGTGGCGGGGATGCGTTCGAGTTCCACGACGTCGACCAGCACCGACCAGCCGCCGTCCGGCAGCGCGCGTATCCCCGAAACGGCTTCCGGCGCCCTGCCGATCAGAGCACCGAACTGCTCCGTCGCAGCGCGAATGGCGAATGCCGCACTCAATTTCTCAGGTTTGCCGGATGGATGAGTTTCGCTCGATTCTGCGCCCACTGGAAACATCTTAGGCATACGGGACCGAACGTTACCGGAGTACCCGGCGGGGAAGAATTAACACATTCACTCAGCGCTGTCGAACGAGTCGAACACTGGTCCGGCTGCTCCAATGCACAGTGCCGAAAGGCGTCTCACCCGCGTCCGTTGGAACGCGGCCGGGGCCGCCTTCGCGAGGAAGACGGCCCCGGCACTGTCGTCATGACGCCAGGGGTTTGTCCCCCTGCACGCCCCACGCGACGGTGAACTGGTCGCGCACGAACCACTGCCCGGTGGACGGGCGCCAGACCGCCAGGTCACCCACCCCGTCGCCGTTGTAGTCGCCGGGCACCGGGACGTCGCCCTGCTGCCCCCACTGCGTCGAGCTGATGCCGCGCACGTGCCACACACCGGTCGACGGACGCCACACCGTCAGGTCGAACCCGCCGTCACCGTCGTAGTCGCCCACCACGGGAACGTCACCGCTCTGTCCCCATTGGACGGAGACGACGACGCCGAACGCGCCGATGTAGTGCCAGGTCCCGGTGGACGGGCGCCACACGGCGGCCTGCACCGCGCCGTCGCCGTCGTAGTCGGCGGGCACCGGGATGTCACCCTGCTGGCCCCATTGCTGAGTGAACTGGTTGCGCACGAACCACTGGCCCGTCGACGGACGCCACACCGCGACGTCGGTGATCTCGTCGCCGTTGTAGTCACCCTGCACCGGGACGTCGCCCTGCTGACCCCACGCGACGGTGAACTGGCCGTTCACGAACCACTGACCCGTGGACGGACGCCACACCGCCACGTCGGACACGCCGTCGCCGTTGTAGTCGCCCGGCACTGGAACGTCGCCCAGCTGGCCCCACTGCTGAGTGAACTGGTTGCGCACGAACCACTGGCCCGTCGACGGACGCCACACAGTGGTGTCCGTGCGCTGGTCGTCGTTGTAGTCGCCGTCCGGCCCGCCGAAGGTGTAGCGGGAGTTGAGCAGCAGGTTCGGTGAGCCCGCACCCGCGTTCACGACGACGTCCTTGGTCGACTCGACGAACGCCATCTCGAACCAGACGGTGGTCGGCGAGGCGTTCGCGTTGCGCTGCAGGTACAGCGCGGCGACACCGGCGGCGTGCGGCGCGGCCATCGACGTTCCGCTGAGCGACCTGGTGGCGGTGTCGCTGGTGTTCGACAGCGAGGTGATGTCGTCACCGGGGGCGAAGACGTCCACACAGCTGCCGAAGTTGCTGCCACCGCTGGTCCAGTTCGTCGGTCTCACGTCGTTGCGGTCGGTCGCGCCGACCGTGATCGCGTTCGGCGTGCGGGCCGGCGAGGTCTGGCAGGCGTCGAGGTTCGAGTTGCCCGCGGCGACCGTGTACGTGATGCCCGCGGCGATCGAGGCTTCGACCGCCGCGTCCAGCGTCGCGCTGGCGCCGCCGCCGAGGCTCATGTTCGCCACGGCCGGGCGCACGGCGTTCTGGGTCACCCAGTCGACACCGCTGATGACACCCGTGGTGGTGCCCGAACCGAAGCAGTTGAGGACCTTCACCGCCACCAGCCGCACGGACTTCGCGACGCCGTGCGACGACCTGACCGCGTTCCTCGCTGTGGCACGTCCTTCGACGCCGTCGACCCCTTCGGTACCTGCCGGCACGGACGGCCTGGTCGGGCGGAACGACGAGCTGCGGTCGTTGCTGGACCTGGTGCTGCGGGCGCGGCATCGGCTCGTCTCGATCACCGGCCCGGCGGGCGCCGGAAAGTCGCGCCTCGCCGCCGAACTGGCCGCGTTGCTCGGCGGTCGCACCGATCTGGTGGTGTGCACGCTCGACATGTCCGCCGTCAGCGACGTGGCGCTGGTCGGTGATCTCGTGGGAGACGCGCTGGGCTGTGGTCCGTCCCGGCTGGCGCCGCCGGACCGGGTGGCCGCGCACCTGCGCGACCGGCGGGTGGTGCTGGTGGTAGACCGGTTCGAGCAACTGGTGGACGCCGCGGCGGAACTCGCCGCGCTGCCACGCCGCTGCCCCGGCCTGACCGTCGTGGTCACGAGCCAGCGGCCGCTGCGGGTGCGCGACGAACACGTGCTCGCGTTGAGCGGCTTGCCGCGTGAGGCGGCGGCAGCGCTGTTCGTGCGACGAGCCGGGCTGGAGTTCGCCGACGACGCGGTGCACGCCATCTGTCAGAAGGTCGAGCACCTGCCGCTGGCGATCGAACTGGCGGCGGGGTGGGTGCGGCTGATGAGCCCGGCGGACCTGGCCACGCGTCTCACGCACCGGTTGCGGTACCTCACCGACGGGCCGCGCGATCTGCCTGCCCGGCACCGTTCGCTGCGCGCGGCGATCGAGGCCACGCTGGACATGGTGACCGCCGAAGCGCGCACCACGTTCCGCTTCCTCGGCGGTTTCCACGGCGGCGTCCGCCTGGAAGACCTCGAAACGCTGCTAGGACAACCGTTGCCGGAGCTGACCGAGCTGGTCGACATCAACCTGGTCCGGCTCACCCCGGACGGCGACACGTCGCGTTACACGCTGCCGGACACCGTCGCCGAACTGGCCGCGGAACAGCTCGACTCCTCCGACGTCCGCGCCCGGATCGCCGCGCACTACCTCGACCGGTTGCGCGCCGGTTCGACGTTCGGTGCCCTCGACGCGGCCAACATCCGGGCCGCGGTGCGCTGGGCGGCGGCCGAGAACCCCGCGCGGCTCGACGCGGCCGCGGCAATGGCGCTGACCCGGTTCTACGAGGCCACCGGACGGCTCGGCGAAGGCGCGGAACTGCTCAGCCAGGTGGGCACGGGCGGGATCCCGCCGTTGCTGATCAGGTCGGGCCAGCTGGCGGCGTTGCGCGGCGATCTCGACGCGGCGAGCGAGTCGGCGGAGCGTGCGCTGGCCGTGGCGGCGGACGACGATCACAGCACGCGAACCGCCGGTCTGAGCCTGCTCGGCATGGTCGCGGTGGAACGGGGCAACCCCGGCGCCGCCCTGGCGCACCTGCGCCAGGCGCTGGCCGTCGCCCGTCTCTCCGGCGACGACGCGACGCTCGGGCGCGTGCTCAACAACCTCTCGTCGGCGCTGGCCGAGATCGGACGCCCGCAGCAGGCGATCCGTCAGCTGGAGGCGGCGCTGGCGGCGAAACGCCGAGCGGGCGCCGGACCGTTCGAACTGGGTCGCACGCTGTTCAACCTCGCGCTGCTGACTCTGGACCTCGGTGCCCTGGAGACCACCGTCAGCCGGGCAGCCGAGGCCGTCCGCCTGCTCACCGAAGGCGGCCACACCCTGCTCGCCGCTCTCGCCGAGACCACCGCCGCGCTGGCGCTGCTGGACCACGACCCGACGGCGGCCGCCGCCTGCGTGCACCGCGCCGACCGCCTGCTCGCGGACACCGTCGGGGAGAACGGGAGCGACCGCGTCGAGGCCACCGTCCACCTGCGGGCGAGCGTGGTGCGGCACGCGCTCCGCGACGCGACGGCGTGGCGGGAACTGGCGGAGGCCATGCGGATCTCGCTGAGCCACACGACCCGTGACCGCGACTCGGTCGCGGAGGCCCTGACCCTGCACGCCCGGTACCTCTGCACCCACGATCCCGAGTCGGCCGCCGTCCTGCTGGGATCGGCGGACCGCCTGCGGCGCAAGAAGATCACACCGTTCGTGGCCGCCGCACGGGATCATGCGCTGGCCGAGCTCGGGGACCGCTGGACCGAGCGTCTCGGCCTGGACGACACCGCGCTCGTGGCCTTCGCCGACGAACTTGGCGCGCACAGTCCTCGATGAACGGCCGGCGGCTTTCGCCACGGGCCGCGTCGTGAACTCGGCTGCCGGCACCCACGGCGTTCTCAGCGGCTCGCGCGCAGCATGTGGATCGCGTGCAGCGCCGGGGATGGCTCGCCCTCGAACGCCGCGGATCCGCCCAGATAACCGGCGATCAGGTCGGGAGCGGAGTGGTCCTCGACATCGGTGAACCCGAGGACGCGCAACTGTTCGGCGATGCCGTCGGGAGTGAAGTAGGTGAGCACGGGTTCGCCGACGGCGGCCAGCCGATCGGCACGTGCGCGCTGGTAGGCGCGTTCCGCGTCGGTGGTCGCGGATCGCAGGTAGTCGAAGACCACCTCGACCGGCTGGGCCTGACCGGCGATGTAGGTGAGGGTGGCGTGGGCGGCGTCGGGGGTCAGGTAGTAGACGACGCCCAGCCACACGAACACGGCCGGGTCCGTCCGGCTGAATCCGGCGGCTTCGAGTTCCGTTGCCAGCGCTTGGGTTTCGAAGTCGACCGGCACGAAGGTCAGCGTGTCGGGGCTGTCGATTCCGTTCGTGGCAAGGCGTTCTCGCTTCCACGCCTGGGTGGCGGGGTGGTCGACCTCGAAGACGCGCAGATCGCGGCGCGGATTGCGGTAGGCGAAGGTGTCCAGGCCCGCGCCCAGGATCACGACCTGCCGCACACCAGCGGTGACGGACGCGGCCACGGCGTCCTCGGCGAACCGAGCCCTGGAGGCGAAGAACAGGCGGCGAGGCCGGTCCGTCACGGCGCCGCCAAGGCGATCGGTTGCGACCGTGCCCAGTCTCGGCAGTTCTTCCGCGGCATGGCCGAGCAGCCGTGCCGCAAGCGGGTCGGTGAAGATCTGTGGCTGGTCGACGATCTGGTGGTAGGCACGGGCGTACGCGGTGACGAGCGCCGTCCGGCTGGGTCCGCCGTTCTCCATGTTCACGACGCTACTCACGAAGTCACTGCGTACAGGCGCGACGCGAATCACCCTGGAGAATTCTCCCCAGCGCCTCACAGACGATCACCGATGCCGCGGTCGACGCGCTGAACCGGGCGTTCTTGATCTCAGGAATCTCTCGGCACGTCGGTCAAGGGGTCACGCGGGCTTGACCGCTGCCACGTGCTCGGCCAGCCACGTGCGGAAGTTCTGCAGGCGAGGGTTCAGCGAGCGGACCAGATCCAGGTCGCGCGCACTGACGAAGTCGCGCTCCCCCTCGACGTAGAACTGGAACATGTTGCCCAGTTCGTCACCCGCGGGCAGTCCGAGCGAGCGGAGCTGGTCGTGCGTGAGCGGCCGGTAGTCGACCGGTTCGCCCAGCGCGTCGGCGAACGCGGCCGCGTACTGCTCGCCGGTCAGGTGCTCCCCCGCGATGCTGACGGTCTTGCCCACGTACTCGTCGCCGGCGGCGAACACCCCGTAGGCGGTCCGGCCGATGTCCTCCGCCGCGATGCCCGCCAGTTTGGCGTCACCCATCGGCAGCGTGAGCACGAGCCGCCCGTCCTCGCCCCGTCGCGGCCCGGAGCCCTGGGCGAACCCTTCCCAGTAGAAGGTGGTCCGCAGGTAGGTCGTCGGGACGCCCGAGTCGCGGAAGAAGGCGTCCGCCTCGGCCTTGGCGTCGAAGTGCGGCACCGTGTAGCGGTCCTGCAGCACCGGCACCCGCTCGTCGGACACCGGGATGACCTCGCGGGTGTCCTCCAGCGTCGACCAGACGACGTGGGCGACGCCGGCCGCCTTCGCGGCCCGCGCTGCCGTCGCGGCCTGCGCCAGTTCGACGTCGGCGGACATGGACTCCCAGAAGTTGGTCACCACGAAGACGCCGTGAGCACCCTCGAACGCGGCTTGTAGCGAGGCCTCGTCCTCCAGAGTCGCCTCCACCACCTCGGCGCCGAGCTCGGCCAGCGCACGAGCCTTCGCCGATCCGGCGTCGCGGGTGATGGCCCGTACGGTGAACGGGCCGTCGGAATCGTCCAGAACCGCCCTGACCAGGCCTCCGCCCTGGGCGCCCGTCGAGCCCAGCACCGCGATGATCTTCTTGTTCGTCATTGCCACTCCGCTCTGCGGTGTCGCCGCATCTGCGCGGCAACTTAACTAGTTAAACAGGTAAGTTCCCGAGGAATTCCGGTGCGGAGTGTGAACTGGACCACCGGAACGAGGGTTTGCCCGCGCTTTCACCACAGCGGACGGGGAGCATGTATCCGTGGCCCTAGAACGAGGTACGCGGAAGGTTCCGAGCGCGGCGGAGCGAGGACCCGTCAGCCACGCGCTGTTCCGGGTGGTCCGGCTCCACCGGATGCTGGCCGGTCAGCTCCTGCGCGACCTGGGCCTGCACCTCGGCCAGGAGCTGCTCCTCATGCACCTGTGGGACTCGGGCCCGGTACGCCAGACGGAGCTGATCGCGGTGCTGGACTCCGATTCGGCGACCGTCACGAGGATGGTGCAGCGCCTGGAGAAGACGGGCCTGGTCGAACGCACGCCCGATCCCCGCGACGGAAGAGCCACCCTGGTGTCCTCCACCTCCGCGGGCCACGCCATGCGGACGGAGATCGAGCGGATGTGGCACGACCTGGAGGTAGCCACAGTCGGCGACCTGCCCCCGGCCACTCTGGCACCGATGCTGGACGCGCTCGCCACGATCGAGACCAATCTGGCGACCGCGACCGCCAAGTCCGTTTGATCGACGGCTCAGTCCACTGAGGATGTCCCAGGACCCGCCATCCTCCCGGCCTCGCGGATCGACGCGGCCTGCTCACCGGTGAACCGTCGCGAGACGGCCCTGCGCGACACCGGCGAAGAACGTGCGGCCGCCCGGCGAGTCGGCGAAGCGCGGCTTCAGCTGGAACTCCGCGGCCACGGACCACCACGTCACCGGGACGATTCCGGCCATGGCCATCCGCTGGACGGCCGCCATGCCGACGCGCAGGCAGTCCATGTTGGACACAGGTGGGCACCGCAGGACATCGAGGCCGGACAGGCACTCCGCTTGAGGTCAAGAGCATGGCCGAAAACACCTCACGCTCTGCAGAGAGATACTTCGACGCGCTCAGGGATCACGACATCGACGCAGTCGCGGAGCTACTGCACGACGAAGTGCGGGAGATCATCCCTCTCGCACCCGACGACACGCCGGGCCTGTGGTTCTTTTTCCAGGGCAAGGAGGCGGTCATCGATCATGTCGGCACGACCTTCAACAATTTCTCCCAGGGTGAGATCGTTGACCGAGAGGTGAGCGTCACCGCAGACGGTCGCGTCGTGTTCGTCGAAGCCAAGGGCGATTTGATCGTCGCCAACAGCGGGCTCTATATCGAAATTTTTACATTTTCCGGTTCTCGTTCGACGACGAGAGCCTCATCACGAAAATTCGAGAGTACGTCAGAACAAGAGAACCTGGTCGCTGCAGCTCGGCGGGCGAGTGCGGGGTTCTGGCACCCCACGTCAGGAAGTGCTCAGGATGGCGTGCTCGTAGGCGTAGATCACCATGTGCACGCGAGTGCGCAGGCCGAGTTTGGCGAGCACACGCGCCACGTGGGTCTTGACCGTGCCTTCACCGACGGTCAGGGCACGGGCGATCTCGGCGTTGCTGAGCCCGCGCGCCACGTGCCTCAGCACCTCCAGCTCGCGTGGGGTGAGCAGGTTCAGTCCGGTCGGTGCGGGCCGGGGCGCGATCTGCGCGAACCGGCGGATGGCGCGGCGGGTGACCTGTGGGTCGATCAGCCCTTGTCCCCTCGACGCCGCACGGACCGCCTCGACGAGCAGCGCCGGTTCGCTGTCCTTGAGCACGAAGCCCGCCGCGCCCGCCTGGAGCGCGCCGAACAGGTACTCGTCGACGTCGAACGTGGTCAGCGCGACCACGGCGGGCGCGGGGTTGACCGATTCGGTGATCCGGCGGATGGCCGCCAGCCCGTCCATCCGCGGCATCCGCAGGTCGAGCACCACCACGTCCAGGCCCGGCCACCGGGCTTTCTCGGCGGCTTCGGCGCCGTCGACGGCCTCGTCGACCACCTCGATGTCCGGCTCGGCGTCGAGGACCAGGCGCAGTGCCCACCGCGCAGGCTCTTGGTCGTCGGCGACCAGTGTGCGGATCATCGCTGCTCCCCCAGCGGGAGGCGGGCTTCGACGAACCAGCCGCTGGGCCGGTTCGGCTCGATCCGCAGGGTTCCGCCGAGCAGTCGGGTCCGTTCCCGGATTCCGCGCAGTCCGGTGCCGTCGGCTGTCGGGCCGGGCGTGGTGGAACCGTTGTCCGCCACGGTGATCACGACGGCCTCCGGCGTGTGGTGGAGGTGCAGGTCCACCCTGGTCGCATCGGAGTGGCGCAGCGCGTTGGTGAGCGCCTCCTGGGCCAGCCGGTAACCGGCGTGATCGACCAGTGGCGGCAGGCCGCCCGGCGCCGGGCCGTCCCTGGTGAGGGTCACGGTGCGGTTCGGCCCGGTCGCGTGGTTCACGAGGGCGTCCAGGTCGGTCAGCGTGGTGCCGTGCGTGGGCAGTGCGGCCAGAACGTCGCGGACCTCGGTGAGCGCGGTGGCCGAGACCTCGGCGATCGTGACCAGCGCCCGGTCGGCGACCGGCGGCAGGGAGCGGGCGACGTGCCGGACGGCGTTGGCCTGCATCCGGATCACGGTGAGGTGGTGGCCGACCGCGTCGTGCACCTCGCGGGCGATGCGGGCGTGCTCCTCGGCGATCACGCTGCGGGTTTCTTCCCGGTAGAGGCGTTCAGCGTGGTCAGCGCGGTCGCGGTGCATGCGCAGGGCGTAGCCGACGGCGATCGGCGCGATGCCGAGGAGGAGCAGGTCCGTCCAGGTCGCGGCCGTCGGTGAGTGAACTCCGGCGATGGACAGGACGAGGAACCATCCGACGGCCACAACGAACACCGCCGGCCGCGGACGGTAATAAGCGGCGGAACCGAACGCCGCCATGGCGACCAGGCGCCCGGACCAGTCCGGCACGGCGATGACGATCACGATCGCGGCGGATGCGAACGCCGTGCTCAGAGGAAAACGACGTCGCAGCAACAAAGGAACCGCCACCGCGACCGACGCGGCGACCATGACGACCGGACTCGCGGAACGGTGTTCGACCAGTCCGAGCACCGAAACGACGACCACGGCCGCACCGGCGAACAGCGCGTCGCCTCCGATGGTGCCGCGAAGCCGCTCCGGGAACGCCCGCGTGTGCCGTGGAAACGACCACCACGAGCGCGGTCCCACCGGGCTGCCGGTGGAACCGGACACCCGGTGGTCATCCATTCCCCAGTTGTACACGGCCAGGTCAGGCCGGAGTGCCGCACCGCGCGCCCGGCGCGGGTAGCTCCCCGGCCAGGAAGTAGCGGTGCACGTGGTCGCGGACGCAGGCGTTGCCGTTGAGGTAGAGCCCGTGGTTGCCCTCCGCGGACAGGTAGGCGCCTCCCAGCTGAGCGGTGACCCGGCGGCCGTGCTCGGCGGGGGTCAACGGATCGTTTTCGCCGTTCGCCACCAGCACGTTCGGCATCGCGGACAACGCGGCCGGCGGGTTGAGCCCTTCCTCAGGCACACCCGAGCAGTGCCCGGAAACCCGCCACGGCGCCGCCGCCCACCCCAGCCGAGGCGCGACCGTCCGCAACCGGTCCTCCACCCGCTTCACGGTCGAGAAGTCGTCGGGGAAGGGGAAGTCCGCGCAGAACGCCGTCCGCGCGAGACTGACATCGGACGGACCAGGCCGCGGTGTGACCGCCGTCGTGTCGCCGGCCTCCAGCTGCGCGAGTCCGGTGGCCAACGCGGGCCAGCCCCTGTCGTTGCCGATCCGCACCGCGGCCCACCTGAGGACCGCGGACACATCCAGGCCGGGCGTGGACAGCACGCGGTCCCACACGGCGATCACGTCCTTGCCGTGCAGTGCGCAACCGGCGTCGGCCGCGCACCACCGCGCCAGCCGGTGGAGGTTGTTCTCCGCCACGACAGCACCGGCCCGAGCCCACTCGGCCGGGTCGCGCCGGGTGTGGTCCAGCACGCTGTCCAGGTACATCCGCCCGACCCGGTGGCCGAACAGCTCCGCGTACAACTGCCCGTACACCGTGCCGTACGAGTTGCCGAAGTAGTTGAGCCGGCGCTCACCCAGCGCACGCCGGACGGCATCCATGTCGTGCGCGACCTGGCGAGCGTTGAGGCGCCCCCGGTACGCGCCCATCGCCTCCGCGCAGTCCGCCGCGAACCGGCCGTTGGCGGCGGCGTACTCGCGATGGGCGGATTCGGTCACCGGTGAGGACAGCGGCGCAGGAGCGGGACTCGGACAGGCGACGCCCATGCCACGCGGGTCGAACACCACGACGTCGAACCGCGCCGCGAGGTCCGCGAACTGGTCGCGGTAGCCGGGAAACGCGAAGTTGGGGATGCTCGACCCCGGGCCACCGGGGTTGAGCAGAAGAACACCGGCCTTCTGCTCCCGAGCCGGGATCTTCAGCAGCGGCACGGCGATCCGGGTGCCGCCGACCGGACGGGTCCAGTCGGCGGGAACCAGGACTTCACCGCACAGCAGCCCGTCGTGGCACTCCCGCCACGTCAGGCCCTCGGCAGCGGTGGCGGGCCCTGCGCCTCCCGCGAGCACACCGACCGCGGCCAAGAGCGTCATCAGCGCTTTCATGCCCCGATTCGATCACCCGGATCACGCCGGCACGTCTGCCTTTCGACAGACATTCCGCTCACCGCGAGGCCAGGAGCCCGCCTCGCCGATCAAGGGTTCCGTGGACGGCTCAGCCGTGAACCGCACCCACCCGCGGGCCGACGGCCTGGTCGCCGCGGATGGTGATCCGGTGCATCACGCGGTGCCCGGCGCGGCGACGTCCACGCGCAACACCATCAGAGCTGCCAGTGGTGTGACTCGGAACGTTGCCGGGGGAATTCGCGCTCAGCCGCCGACGTTGCGAGACGCGCCACTAGCTCGGCTTGCGTTCCTCCTGGATCGACTTCACGGCGTCGTCCACCGACTGAGCCACCGGAAGTACCTGGGTCAGGGCGCTGGCCATCAAAGGACGCGCAGCCGCCACCGCCGTGGCCACGATGGCGAAACCCACGTCCTCGTGCTGCGCCCGCGCGTGCAGCGCCAGCAGCATCGACAACGCGGACGAGCCCATGAAGTCCACGGCCAACTCCACCACCAAGCCGTCCGGTTGCTTGGCCAGGTGCTCGAACAGGGCTGTTCCCACCCCATCCACGCTGATCATGTCGAGTTCGCCGCTGATGGCAACGACAAGCACGCCGTCATGGTCGCTGGTCTGCATGTTGGCCACTGACGCTGTCTCGCCCGAAGTCACTGAATTCCTCACTGAAGATCCCCCGACCGTTGTCTTTTCACCGATGCTACGAACTGCGGCGCCAGACGGCACGATCACCGCGATTCCCAGGCGTGCCGGCGCTGCGCACGTTCCCCTGAGGCGGTCGGCGGGCATGCCCGTACCCCGGCGCACGGCGGCGGCACCTCGACGCTCTGGCGCGGTCGTGGCGTGCACCACTCCTGAGGCCATCACATCGCGAACCATTTCGACAAGATCCTCGTCATGATTCGACCACTTGAGTCGAACGGTGCGACCCGTTCGAAGGGCCAATCAGCAAGTTAATGCTCAACAAACTCATATTCATATCCGTGAATCAGCCGGGTGGTCGCCGCGAAGTCGCGTCGTGCGCGTGCAAGCAACGCGTTCGGTGTTCATAACCGTGAATTTTATTGCCAGTCACGCAATGTTGCGCAATACTCACTGGGAGCGTTCCCAGTGATGCTGATTCCGGCCGCCACCGCGATCAGCGCCGACGGGAATCCGTCAGACAATCCTGCTCGCAAGGAGGCGACGCAAGAGTCTGCGTACGGACAAGCGCGCGACAAAGCGAATCACCGGTGTTTCCGCCGGTATTGCCGCCATCTCCATTTCGTGTGCGACCACACCCGTCCAACCTTCGAAGACGCGGGAGACGAAATGAAACGATCAGTCGCATGGCGGATCCCCGCGGTCGTGGCCGTGTTGGCCGTCGCGACCTCGACCAGCGCGGTGCTGGCGATGTCACCGGCATCGGCGGCGGCCGGCGTCGCGACCGGCTACGCGTCCCAGAACGGCGGCACCACCGGCGGCCAGGGTGGGGCGACGGTTCGGGCCACCACGGGAACCCAGATCCACCAGGCCCTGTGCGGCCGGGCGAGCACCAGCACGCCGATCGTCATCGAGGTCTCGGGCACGATCAACCACGGCAACACCGCCAAGGTCTCGGGCAACAGCTGCGACACCGCCGCCGGCCTGATCGAGCTCAAGCGGATCAGCAACGTCACCATCATCGGCGTCGGCGGCGGGGCCGTCTTCGACCAGCTGGGCATTCACATCCGCGAGTCCCGCAACATCATCATCCGGAACGTGACCGTCCGGAACGTCAAGAAGTCGGGCTCTCCCACGTCCAACGGCGGCGACGCCATCGGGATGGAGAGCAACGTCCGCAACGTCTGGGTCGACCACGTCAACCTTCTGGCGTCGGGTGGTGAGTCGGAAGGCTACGACGGCCTGTTCGACATGAAGAACAACACCCAGTACGTGACCCTGTCCTACAGCACCCTGCGCAACTCCGGTCGCGGCGGGCTGGTCGGGTCCAGTGAGAGCGACCGCTCGAACGGGTTCATCACATACCACCACAACCTGTACGAGAACATCGACTCCCGGGCGCCTTTGCTGCGGGGCGGCGTTGCCCACATGTACAACAACCACTACGTGAGCCTCAACGAGTCCGGCATCAACTCACGCGCCGGCGCCAAGGCCAAGGTGGACAACAACTACTTCAAGAACTCCCGCGACGTCCTCGGCACCTTCTACACCACCGAGGCCGGCTACTGGCAGGTCAGCGGCAACGTCTTCGACAACGTGACGTGGTCCGCCCCGAGCAGCGATCACAAGCCCGCCGGTCCCGACGTCAAGTCCACCACCACCGTCTCCGTGCCCTACGGCTTCATCCCCGACCAGGCCGGCTGCGTGCCGAACGTCGTGAACCGCACGGCGGGCGCCAACACGGGTCTGAGGGAGTCGGACGGCAGCTGCTAGGAAGGCCTCGACCGCGCGACCGCCGGCCCGTCCGGCGGCTTGGCGGCGGAGTGCGGTGCTGCTCACGCCGAAATCCTGCGGCCGCCGTTTCGCGAGGGTGCACAACGCTTCCCGCACAGGTTCCGGATCCGAGCCACCCTCTTCCAGGAGGTACCGCGTACCGGGCGGCACGGCGATCGTGAACCGGGAGCCGGCCGCGGCGGACGGTGCCGCCACGGCCGTCCCGGGGAGCGCTCTCATGACCGCGGACGGGACAGGGCAAGAAGGTTCGAAAGTCGGTGGTTCGACGTCAACCGTGCGACTTCGGCGCGGTGGAACGGGCGCGAACGTGGCGCCAACTCCAGACCAGCAACCCGAGCAGGAAGAGTCCGGACAGGATCAAGCTCGTACCGGTGCTCCATCCGGCCAGAGGCAACCACCGCACGAGGCCCCACACGACGCCCACCGCGACCAGCGCCAAGCCCACCGCCGCGGACACAGCGATGCGCAACGGCGATGCGACGCTGTCCTCCGCCGCTTTCAAGGCGCGGTCGCGAACCGGATCGACGTAGCGCTCCAGTTTCGGGAATTCCGAGGCGAGAGTGATCAGGCCGGCGAGCACGAGCAGCAGCCCTGGACCCGGCAGCACCAGCAAAGCGATCCCGACGAGGAGCAGCATCACGCCCAGCACGACCACGCCCAGCCGCTTCATCGCAACCTCCTTCGTCACCTCCAGTGTCTCGGGCGCGGCTCACCGCCACATCTCGGACTGCCGGCAACGCGTGAGGTCGTTCAGCCACTTCGGCATCGCGCCGCGGACGAGTCGGTTCCCGTACCGCAGGACGTGCCATCAGGTCGTCACACGAGCGGGCCGGCGCCGCGCAGGAACTGTGCGACAGCGGTCTCCACGAGTGAGTCGAGCAGTTCAGGTTTGACGATGTTGCCGTTGATGATCGAGGCGATGCCCTGAAGAGTCGCGAACAGGACGATTCCGATCCGCTCGGGGTCACCTGCCTGCAGGGCGCCCTCCGCCTGCCCCTGGAGGATCAGATCGTTCATGAGACCGAACGGCCCTTCGGCAGCCTTCATGATCCGCGTCGCGTCCGGCCGGTGTTTGCTGGTGTACATCAGCTCGATGAGCGCGGCGTTCTCAGTGGCGAAACGGGTGTAAGCGGTCATCGTTTCGCGGACGCGCGCGGGGAAGTCGCCGTCCGTGCCGGTCATCGCGGCGCGGAGGGCCGCGTCGAGACGGGCGAAGCCGGCCTCGGCCAGAGCGTCGAGCAGGGTCTGACGGTTCGGAAAGTGCCGGTGCGGCGCGGCGTGGCTGACGCCGAGCTCCCTGGCCAGATCGCGCAGCGCCAACTTGTCCGCCCCGGACTCGCGCAGACCACGCTCGGCCGCTTCGAGCAACGCGGTGCGGAGGTTGCCGTGGTGGTAGGGCCGCTCATCAGTCGCTCCAGACATGGACCGATCCTACCAGTCAAGTTTGCGTTGCCAACATTGTTGACACCGCCTACTATGTAGCCCATGCCAACATTTACCTCCTCGGCCGTTCCCCCGCAGACTGGGCGCACCGTCGTCATCACAGGTGCGAACAGCGGAATCGGCCGCGCCGCCGCCCGCACGCTCGCAGCCAAGGGCGCGCGCGTCGTGCTCGCCGTTCGCGATCTCACCAAGGGGCGAGCGGCCGCGGCCACGATGGCCGGCCACGTCGAGACCCGGCAGCTCGACCTCGCGGACCTGGCCTCGATCCACGCGTTCGCCGATGGCCTTGACGGTCCCGTCGACGTGCTGATCAACAACGCCGGCGTCATGGTCCCGCCGTTCGCCCGCACCGCCGACGGTTTCGAGTTGCAGTTCGGCACGAACCACCTGGGGCATTTCGCGCTGACGAACCTGCTGCTGCCGCGGATCAGGGATCGAGTCGTCACGGTGTCGTCCAACGGGCACAAGGTGGGTTCGATCGAGTTCGACGATCTCAACTGGGAGCACAGGCCCTACCGGGCGATGTCCGCGTACGCGCAGTCCAAGCTCGCCAACCTGCTGTTCACCTCAGAACTGCAGCGACGTCTTGCCGAGGCCGGCTCATCGGTGATCTCGACGGCCGCTCATCCCGGCATGGCGGCCACGAACCTGCTGAAGCCCGCTGGCCGGCAACGGGTACGTCACCTCCTGGAGAAAGCGGTGACGAGACTTTTCGCGCAGAGCGACGAGGACGGTGCCCTGCCAACGCTGTACGCGGCCGTGGCGGACGTCCCGGGCAACAGCTACGCGGGCCCGAGCGGGTTCATGGAGGGACGAGGCGCCCCGACGCTGGTCGGTCGCTCGCTCAAGGCGCAGGACACCGACGTGGCACGCCGTCTGTGGGAGATCTCCGAACAGCTGACGGCGGTCAGCTTTCCTCGCCGGTCCGTCCAGGTCGGAACGGACAGGTGAGCCGAGTCCGGACCAAGTACGGCATCGACCTCTGCTTCGTCCGCGACGACGTCGCACTCGTGGCGACAGCCGGTGAGGACGGCCGGCAACTGCTCGGCGCACACCAGCCGCACAACCTCGCGGCCGCGACGCACACCGCGTGGGTTCAGTTCGCCAAGTCCGGCGAGCCCGGCTGGCCCCGCTACGAAGCCCGCGAACGGGCAACGATGGTGTTCGACACCCGTTCGGCCCTCGTGTCGGATGCGGCGGGCGCGGAACGCCGCGCGTGGCAGAGCCGTGAGCTGCGCGGGATGTGACGCCGTCCTGAGAACATCATTCTCTGAACCTGCGAACGAAGGACAGCGGTGACGGGTACCTACCTGCGTTACGTGGCACTCGGGGACAGCCAGACCGAGGGCATGAACGACGGCGACGAAGTCCGCGGGTATCGGGGCTGGGCAGACCGCCTCGCCGAACAACTCACCGCAGCGCAACCGCGGCTGCGGTACGCGAACCTCGCGGTCAGGGGACGAGTCACGGGCGAAGTCCGCGCAGAGCAACTGCCCACAGCGCTGAGCCTGCGCCCTGACCTCGTCACCGTGCTGGCGGGGTTGAACGACCTGCTGCGGCCCCGGTTCGACGCCATCGCGGTGGCCGGACATCTGGAGAGCATGTTCGAGGCGCTGACCGGAGCCGGTGCGCGCGTCGTCGCCTTCACGCTGCCCGACCCGGGACTCCTGGTGCCTGCCGCACGCGGACTCACCCGGCGAGCACAGGACTTCAACGGCCGCGTGCGGGAGGCCGCCCGCCGACACGGTGTCACCGTGGTGGACCTTTCGGAGTACCCGATCTGCACAGACCCGCGGTTGTGGAGCGCGGACCGGCTACACCTCAACACGCTCGGCCACACCCGCCTCGCCTCAGCCGTCGCTCACGCGCTGGACCTGCCGGACAGCGACGATCTGTGGACCAATCCTCTTGATCCGCAACGGAAGCTTTCGACGTGGCAGCGCGCTGGAGTCGAACTGCGGTGGGCCGTGAGCTGCGTCGGTCCGTGGCTCCTGCGGCGTGCCCTCGGCAAGTCATCCGGAGACGGACGCACCGCGAAACGCCCCACCCTCGCCCCTGCGCGTCGATGGCCGGAGCCCGACTCGGTTCTCTGAAATGTGTGCATGCCGGCCGCCGTCTCGCACAGCCGCACGATCCTCCGCCGGACCAGGTGTCAGCTGATCGTCAGCTGCCGCACCGCGGCGGTTCCGGCGTACACGTTGAGTCCCACCCGTCCCGCGCCGTAGGTCGTGTCGACCGCGTCGATGACCGGTGAGGTGCCGCGGTCCAGCCAGACCTGGATCCGGGAGCCCGTCGCCTGCACCTTCAGGTGGTAGGTGCGGCCCTGGACGATCGGCGTGGAGAAGGTCGCGATGTCGCGGCCCGGGCGCCACAGCTTCACCGCGCCACTGGCGTCGATGTTCGCCGTGTAGCCCGCGCCATCGGCACCCGCGCGGAACGTCAGGCCGGCCGCCACCCCGTTCACGACGGACAGGTCGCCCTCGTAGACGAGGTCGGACGCGGTGCGGTCGCTGAGGTAGAAGGCGTCGCCGGAAGCGTTGGCGCGCAACGAGTCCGGTGTCGCCGTCCAGGTGCCGCCGACCGCCGTCCACGGTCCGGACGCGAACGCGGCGAACCCGGACGGGCCGGTGTTCAGGTTCTGCACGGTCGCCGTGCCGCGGTAGACGTTCGCGCCGAACCGGCCGCTGGAGTACGCGGTGTCGGTGGCGTCGATGATCGGCGATGTGCCGTGGTTGAGCCAGACCTGGATGCGCGATCCGGTCGTCCGCACCGTCAGGTGGTAGGTCTGACCCTGCGCGATCGGCGTGGAGTAGCTCGCGATGTCACGGCCGGGCCGCCACAACTTGACCACCCCGGCCGCGTCGATGTTCGCCGTGTACCCGGCACCCTCAGGCGTGGCACGGAAGGTGAGACCTGCTGCCTGCGCCGTGTCCAGGCGCAGATCTCCCTGATAGGTGGCGTCGCCGGCCGTGCTCGCGCTCAGGTAGAACGAGTCGCCGGGCGCCTGTGCCCGCTTGCCGCCCGCCACGTCGGTCCACGAGCCCGCGGTGGCGTGCCAGGGCCCCTGGAGGTTGCTCTCCAAAGTGGACTGAGCGGTGCCCCAGCTCGTGCTGAGCCGGGTGAACTTCGCGTCCTTCAAACGCACCTGGCCGCCGTTCGCGAACAGCCTGATGCCCTGGCTGACGGCGGCGGAGTCGAAGTTCACGTTGTCCGCCACCGAGAACAGCCCGTCGCCGCTGAAGACCTCCAGCTGGCCGCGGTCGACCAGCAGCCGCACGCTGACCTCGTCGCCGGTGGGCTGGAAAGGCCTGCCGTACAACGTGCCCGCCGCACGGTTGTAGGTGACGGTCCGGTCCGCCGTGCCGTCGGAACGGCTGTGCAGCGCGAAGCCGAACTCCTGGGCCGTCGCACCACGCAGGTCGAAGCGCGCGGTGATCTCGTAGGTGTCGGCGAGGATTCCGGCGAACGGGTTGTTGGTGGCGGTCACCGCGGTGTTGCGCCAGGTGCGGGTGTCGGCGCGCAGCGAGTCCAGTTCGGCCACCGGGGTTCTGGTGATCTTCGGCCCGTCCGGCGACCCGACCAGGCCCAGCGCCACCGGGAACGTCGCGTTGCCGGTCCAGGAGTCACCCCTGTTGCCGCCCTGCCAGGCCATCTGCACCACGCGGCCGTCCGGCGTGTTGTCGAACGACTCGGCGGCGTAGAAGGTCCCGCCGGGGTACGTGGTGCCCAGGTTCATCTTCTTGGGTTGCGGCCGGTCGGTGCGGAACGTCTTTCCGTCGAACGTGCCCACCACGTACTCGCTCGTCGCGGACGTGAGGACCCACTGCGGCCTGCCGTCGAGCGGCAGCACGAACAGGTCGGGGCACTCGAACAACCAGTCCGCGGCGTAACGGCTGGCGAACGTCCACTGCAGAAGGTCGGGCGAGGTGTAGATGTCCACGCCATTGCCGCCGCGGTTCGACCAGACGACCATCACCCACTGCCGGCGGTCGGCGTCCCACACCACGTTGGGGTCACGGCTCTCCTCCGGGATCTCGATCTGCTTGCGTCCGCCGTCGTACGCCTGGAAGCTGCGGCCGTTGTCGTTGCTGTAGAAGACGCTGACGCCGTTGGTGTTCGAGAAGACGACGATCGGGTCCAGCGCGCCGGTCTTGAGGCCCGAGGTGTTGAACCTGTCGACGATGCCGCCGCCGGAGAACAACGTGCCGGGGTGCACGCCGGGTTCCAGCGCGATCGGTTTCTGGGTCCAGTGCACGAGATCCGGGCTCGTGGCGTGACCCCAGTGCATGGTGTCCCACTCGAGACCGTGCGGGTTGTGCTGGTAGAAGAAGTGGTAGAGGCCGTTCGCGAACACCAGCCCGTTGGGGTCGTTCATCCACCCCGACTGCGAGCTGAAGTGGAACTGACCTCGGAACGGCTCCGAGTAGGTCGTCGGCGCGTACGGGAACTCCGCGTAGTCCGGCGCGGTGCCCGCCGAGGCGGGCCCGGCGGGAACGAGCAGGGCGAAGGCGGTTGCCAGCACGACCAGCAGCGCACGCATGACGAGACCTCCGGGACAACGTTGTCAGCCGTTGGTCACCGTGGCGCACCACCCGCAGGCGTCACAACCGCTCTCTGGGTGAGAGCGTTCCCATCCTTCTGGACCCGCGGGGTGCGGGCGAGCACCTGGTAGGCGGAGGCCGCGAGCAGGGCGAGCACGGCGATGGTGATCGCCATCGGCAGCGCCGAGTGGCCGTCGCCCACGCTGACCAGCGGGGAGACGAGCGCGGCGAGCGCGAACTGCGACGCTCCCAGCACGGCCGACCCGGTGCCCGCGGCGCCCCGCACCGCGTCGAGGGCGAGTCCCGTCGCGGGGCCCGCGATGAAACCCAGGGCCGGGACCAGGAAGAAGATCGGCACGACGAGCCAGGCCGCGCTGATCGGCAGGAGAGCCAGGAGCAGCAGCGTCACGGCGGCGGTGAGCAGCCAGGTGGTGCCGATGGCGAGGATCTGCCGCGGGGACCGGCTGCGCAGCAACCGGGAGGCGACCGTGCTGCTCGCGATCAGGCCGAGTGCGTTGAGCGCGAACAGCATGCCGTAGCCGACGGGGCTCAGCCCGATGACGACCTGGTAGAGGAAGGGCGAGGCCGAGATGTAGGCCATCAGCACGGCGAACGAGAGCACGAACGTCGCCGTCGCGGTCAGGTAGGCGCGCCGGCCGAGACTGCGGAAGCCACCGCCGTGCGCCGAGCCACGGCGTTCCCTGGGATGGGTCTCGCGGACGAGCGCCGCCGATCCGGCGAGCATCGCGACGGCCAGACCGGCCAGCACGAACAGCACGCCCCGCCACCCGATGCCGTCGACCATCAGGCTGCCCAGCAGGGGCGCGACCACCGGCGCCACGCCGGTCACGGTCATCATGAGGCTGAACGCCCGCGCCGCGGCACGTCCGGTCACGAGGTCGGCGATGACCGCGCGGCCGATGACCATGCCCGCCGCGGCGCTCACGCCCTGGACGAGCCGGGCCACCAGCAGGATCGCGATCGTGGGCGCGACGGCGGCGAGCAGGCTCGCGGCCACGAACAGCGCCGACCCGACCAGCAGAGGCCCGCGCCTGCCCCACCTGTCCGAGACCGGGCCGAAGACGAGCTGACCGGTCGCGAGCCCCAGCAGGAACATCGTGAGGGTGAGCTGGATGGCGGTGTCGCTGGTCTCCAGTTCGACGGCCATGCGCGGGAACGCCGGCAGGTAGAGGTCGATGCCGAACGGGGCGACGCTCGCCAGCAGGGCGAGCACGAGCAGCAACGGCACGGGAATGGCACTGCGTGACGGCGAGTTCACCACTTCTCCTGTCAGATGATAGCTATCAGATGACAGCAAAAGTAACATGGGTCGCGTGGATGAGGACGAGAAGGCCCGTTTGTTCGAGCTCGCCGACCTGATCGCCGCGGTCGGCCGCCAGATCCACGCCTCCAAGGAGTCGCTGAACCGGGAGTCGTGGACAGCGGGCGACATCGCCGTGATGCGCTACATCGACCGCAACCCCGGCACGTCCGCCCGCGCCGCCGCCGAGGCCACCCAGCAGATCTCCAGCAACTTCAGCCGATCCCTGCGCGGCCTGGAGAACAAGGGCCTGGTGCACCGCGAACCCGACCCGGAGGACGCCCGGCGCGTGCGCCTCTACCCCACCGAACGCGCGCAGGAGAACCTCCGGCGGCTCAGCGACCTCTGGAGCGACCTGCTCGATGGCGTCGTCACCGACCGGGCCGAGGTGGACGCGACGATCGCGACGCTGCGGCACATCGAGACCAAGCTCGCCGAGAAGGCCCTCGCCCGGCCCGACAGGTGATCAGGAGAGCACCGCGTTCAGGCCGCTCGCCTGCGTGCGCCAGTCCACCTGGTTGGGCGTGCCGCCGGCCCAGCGCTGGCCGATCCGGTTCAACGGGTCGCGGTCGTTCGCCCAGACCGAGTCCGACTGCTGACGCGCGAACCGTGGGTAGGTAGTGGAGTTCACGGCCCTGGCGAGGTCGTTCAGGTAGCGCAGGAAGATGCCCTTGAACTGCTTCTGGTTGTCGTCGCAGGAGTTCGAGCCGATGTCGCACGACTCGGTGAGCACGCCGCCGCGGGTGAGCACGGGGCTGGCGATCGCCGAGTCCGCCAGGCGTTTCGCGGTGTCGAGGTACCTGGTGTCGCCGGTCGCGCGCCACACCTCGACGAAACCGCCGATGCCCAGGCCCTGGTTGTAGGTCCACACCGTCTGGCCGTTGTTGCGGCAGTCGCCGGTCAGCCCGTCGTTGACCAGTCCGGACGAGCCGATCAGTCCGCTGTTCAGGTACCAGTCCGCAGCGGTGCGGGCGCGCTGGAGCCACACCGAATCGCCGGGTGTGCGGCGGTGGATCGACGCGGTCAGCCGCAGGTACTGGCCGTTCGTAACGGCGTTCTTGTAGGTGCGCTCGCGGTCCCACCAGACCCCACCGCCGCACGTGCGGATGTCCCAGTACTGGTGCACGTACGTCGCGATGGTGGTGGCCATGGCGAGGTAGCGCTGGTCGCCGGTGTGGTCGTAGGCGGCCACCCAGGCGAGGCCCCACCAGGCGCTGTCGTCGATGGAACGGCTGATGAAGTCGCCCTCGATCGGGTCGCTGCTGCGCTGTCCCGCCGCGAACCGGCCACGGTTCACGTCGAACGTCCGCGCGATCACCCAGTCGTAGTCCCGGATCCCGGAGTCCATCACCGCGGTCAGCGTCGTCGCCGAGTTCCACCAGCTCGTCGGCCACCACGCGGCGGACGGGTCGTAGGAGTACAGGAGTGCGTCCGCGGCGGCGCGCGCCCTCGTGGGAACGGGTCGTGCCCACGCCGTGCAGCTGCCTTCCTGGTGGGCTGCTTCCCTGCCGCACGCCCGCACGGCGCCGCCGTAGTGGCGGCCGCGCGGGTCCCGGGTCGCGACCATGCTCGTGCGCACCGAGTTCGCCCCGGTGGGTGTCGCGGTGCGGCCCAGCGACGAACCGCCTGGCCAGCTCGCGCCGCTGTCCCAGGAACGGTCGAGCCAGACCTCGTCGCCCGGCCCACCCGCCTCGATGCTCGCCCACGCCATCGCGTTCGCGTCGGTGTGCAGCCGGATGACTCGGCCGTACAACGTGGTCGGCGGCACCGGCTGCACGTCGCCGTTGGCCTGGCCCGCGCTCGTGCGGTCGCACAGCACGTCGCACACGGTCGGGTAGATCCAGTCGGTGCAGGTCACCGCGGCGGCGTCACCACACGCGCGGATCAGGCCGCGCCGATGACCGACGGGATCGGTCACGTTGTACATCAACGTTCTCGTGCCCGTCCACGAGCCGGGAATGCCCGCCCTGCCCAGCAGACCCTCCCAGCTCGCGCCGCCGTCCCACGACCTGTCCAGCCACACCGAGTCGCCGGCGACACCGTTGTCGATGCTCCCCCACGCCATGCCGTCGCGGTCCGACACGTGCAGCACCAGCCGCCGGCCGTTGATCTGCCTCTCCGGCACCGGAAAGATCTCCTGACCGGCCTTGGAGGGATCGAGGGTGTCGCACGAGAGCACGCACACCACGGCGGCCGCGACCACGGGCGGGGTGCTGGGCGGTGCGGAGGGAACCAGCGCCACCAGGAACGCCACCAAGAAGTTCAGCACACCGACCACACCCTCGCGTCCGTGGGAACGCTCTCATGGTCTTGGGTGCGGCACGACCCGGTCAACGGCGCGATCGATTGATGTCCTGGACAGGATTTCTAGCGGTCGACCGGCATCACTCCGTGGCCGAAGGGGAAGAGCGGGTCCTCGTAGCCGGCGACGTCCTCGGGGTGGCGGCGCACCTGTTCCATCGAGCGCGGCAGGTCGAACGGAAGCCTGCCCCGCGGCGGGCACACGCCCGTCAGCGCGTCGACCAGGGCCTCGTCGTTGGTGCCGTAGCTGACCACCAGCGTCGACGCGACCTCGAGCAGCGGGGTCAGAACGGCCGGGCGGTCCAGCGTCACGTCGACGACCAGCGGGCACGCCGCGGCGATCCGGGCCAGGCGTGAGGCCAGGCCCGGCTGGAAGTCCAGTGAGCCCTGGTGGAACCACGACTCCAGGAACAGGTCCGACCGCGGATCGAACGGGGCCATCAGCCGCACGAGCGCGACGTCGGCCTCTTCCGGTGTGGCGACGACGGTACCCAGGCGCGCGGCGGCCTCGGGCGAGACGTTCTCCACGTAGATCTTCAGGCCCTGCGCCAGCGGCAGACCTGCCGCGCCCGCGCCTACCTGCAGCACCGTCACCGACTTCGCCTGCGCTGCATGGCCCTCGTCGCGGAAGTCCTGCCGTCCCACGACCTCCGCCGCCAGGTCCTCGTCGACGAACGGGTCGTCGAAGAGGCCGAGGAGGAACTTGACCTCGAGCAGCCTGCGCGCCGACTCGTCGATCCGCTCCTCCGTGACACGGCCCTGCGCCACCAGTTCGAGCAGGACCTCGACGCATTCCTCGCCACCGAACTGGTCGGCTCCTGCAGCGAGGATGAGTTCCATGCGTCCGTGCGCGTCGAGGTGTTCGACGCCCCAGGCGCGCGCGGGGAGCACCTTGTCACCGACGTGGTTGTCCATGACGAGTTCCCAGTCGGTGAGCACCACGCCGTCGAACCCGAGTTGCTCGCGCAGCATGCCGGTGACGACCTGGCGGTTGTAGCCGAAGCCCACCTCCTCGATCGCCTCACCGTCCACCTCCAGGCCGACGGGCATGCCGTAGTACGGCATCACCGCCGCCGTGCCCGCCTCGATGACCGCGCGGAACGGCGCGACGTGGTCGTCGAACCGTCCGCCGGGATAGACCTGCTCACGGCCGTACGGGAAGTGCGCGTCCTCGCCGTCCTTCTGCGGGCCGCCGCCGGGGAAGTGCTTGCTGGTGCAGGCGACCGATTCCGGGCCCAGCGACGGGCCCTGGAACCCCCGCACGTACGCGACGGCGAGTTCGGCCGTCAGTGCGGTGTCCTGCCCGAACGTGCCGGCCTGCCGCGCCCACCGAGGTTCGGTTGCCAGGTCGATCGCGGGGTGCAGGGCGCAGCGGATGCCGGCCGCGAGGTATTCCTGGCGCGCGATGTCCGCGAACCGTTCCACCAGCGCCGGATCACGCAGCGCGGCGAGGCCCAGCGACTCGGGCCATTGCGAGAAGGCCTTGGCGCTGAACGAAACACCCGCGTTCTCGATGAACGCGTGCCGCGGGTCGGTGGAGATGGTCACCGGGATTCCGTGCGGCGTGCTCTCGGCGATGAGCTGGAGGTTGTTGTACCAACGCGCAGCCATGCGGGCGTCGTCGAGCGCGTGCACGTTGAAGTGCGACAGGTGTTTCTGCTTCACCACAACACTTGTCGGCGACTTGCTGATGTCGCCGGGCGCCTCCTTCACCGTGCCGTCCGCGCCCGCCTCGATGACGGTGTGGAACAGCAGGCCTGCCTTCTCCTCCAGCGTCAGGCGCCCCAGCAGGTCCGTCACGCGTTCCGCCACGGGCAGGCGTGGATCCTCGTAGGGGTCCATGACGCCGTTGCCGTTGAGGTCGCGGTACTCGACACCGTCCTCGGAGATCAGCCTTACGGGCCGCATGCCTTTACCTCCACACCTTTCAGACTCGGCTCGCACCGAACTCCTCGACACCGATCACCGGCCGCAAAGCACGTTCGACGGCTGGTGTCGCGAACGCCCGGCGGATCACGTCGCGGCACAGGACATTGCCGATCGCTCCCATGACCATCGCCTGGTCGAGCGAGAGATAGCGCCGCGCGATGGTGCCCGACCGCACGGCGACCGAGTCGAAGAACCCGCCCGTCCCGTAGGCGCGGAGGTCGTTCTGGATGCCGACGAGGTTCGTGTACGCCTCGTCGCGTTCGTGCATCATCGCCAGGAACGCCGCGTGCGGGGTGACCACGCCGTCGCCGTACGTCGGTGTGGGCGCGGTGGCGGGGCGGCACGAGCCGAAGCCGACGTCGTAGTTGGTCATCTCCTGGTCGGAGAAGTAGCCGCTGGCCGGGTTGCCCGGCTCGCCGCCGGGCCCGATGCCCAGCGCGTCGACGCCGTACTCGCGGTAACCGCCGGCGGGGTTGCTCGCCGGACTGAAGCCCCAGAAGCCGTACTTCGCTTCCAGCAGGCCGTGTTCGCGCTGCGCCCGGACGTGCAACGGGTGGTTGCGACCCCACGACCGCGGCGCCCACTTCGCCTCGGGCACGAACACGTCCGGCATCAGTTCCTCGAACATCGACCCGCCCCAGCCCGGCACGATCCGCATGCCGCGATAGGTGTAGGCACCTTCGAAAACCTCGATGCCGTAGTAGGTCCGGTTCTCCCCCACCGGCTGCATCTCGTGCCACGACCAGTCGCACGACGCCGGCAGCGTCCGCCACATCGCGAAGTACTGCTTCGGCGGGATCTGGCCGGTGATGATGCCGAGGTAGCTGGTGATGCGCGTTTCGGACACCGTGGTGTCGTAGTGGTGCGTGGTCAGCCAGACCGGGTCGCCACCGATGTGCGTGCCCTGGTAGACCCCGCCGGGCCGGTCGTGGTCGAACGGGAAGAACCCGCCGTGGATCAGGCCGCCCGGCCGCACGGGGTGCGCGGGATCGTCGCCGGGGTTGTAGAAGGCATCCCACCGCATGCGGCCGAAGATCCGCTTGGCCAGTCCGGACGCCGCACGGTCGGCCTCCGCGACGACGCGCAGTGCCGCGCCGAGCCAGCCGTTGTCCACGCTGGAGCAGAACGGGTGGACCACGGCACCCGTGCCGGGCCAGGCGCGTAACGCCTCCCCGGTCTCCTCGTCGTACCAGTTGTAGTACATGCCACTCGGGGTGTGGTGTTCCATCCGGTCCAAAGTGGACAGCGTGCGGACCAGTCGCGCCGACGCCTCACCCGAGGTGATGAGACCGAGCTCGCGGGCCACGATCGTCGACCACAGGTAGCCACCGATGTTCGTCGGCGACGTGTAGCCCGAGCGGTCGGACGCGGCGAGTGACTCCGGGATGTTGTCCGCGGGCAGGCCGGTGCGTGCCGGGGTCATGGCGACGAGGCTGCGCCACGTGTCACGCGCCCACCCGCGGATCCGGGTGGGGTCGGCGGTCAGCACCTTCTGCGCCGGGGCGGCGGAGGCGAAGGAGGGAACGGCGAGCGCGGCCGCGCTCGCGACGAGCAGTGTTCGGCGGGTGATCCTTGCTGGCGATGCCATGAGAGTCCCCTTTGGACGATCACTTGATGCCGGTGGTCGCGATGCCTTCGATGAAGCGCCGCTGGAAGACGAGGAACACGAGCAGGACCGGGACGACGACGATGGTGGCCCCGGCCAGGAGCAGGCCGTACTGGATGGAGTTCTGGCCGGTCGAGTAGAGGGCCAGCGCGACCGGGAGCGTGTACTCGCTCTCCTGCTGCGCCACGACCAGCGGCCAGAGGAAGTTGTTCCAGCTGCCCAGGAACGTGAGGATGCCGAGGGTGGCGAGCGCTGGCCCGCACAACGGCAGGACGATCCGGGCGAAGATGCGCACCTCGCCCGCACCGTCGACGCGGCCGGCGTCGATCAGCTCCGTCGGCAGGCCCGTCATGAACTGGCGCATCAGGAACACGCCGAACGGGGAGACGAGGAACGGCAGGATCAGCGCCGGCAGCGAGTTCGCCAGGCCCGCGTTGACGACGAGGACGTACAACGGCACGAACGTGACGACGCCCGGGATCATCAGCGTCGCCAGGACCACCGCGAAGAGCGTCCGCTTGCCCCGGAACTCCAGCTTGGCGAGCGCGTAGCCCACCATCGAGCAGAAGAGCAGGTTCCCGGCGGTCACCAGGACGGCGACGATCGCCGAGTTGAGGAAGTACGTCCCGAACCTCAGGCGGGAGAACAGCTGCGTGTAGTTGTCCAGGGACGCGGACGCCGGCAGCCACGTGGGCGGGTTGGCCAGGATCTCGCCCTCGCCCTTGAAGCTGCCCAGCACCATCCAGACGAACGGCGCGATCACGGCGATGAGCGCGACCGTGAGCGGAACGTAGATCCACCAGCGGTTCTGCGTACGTTGCCCGGTCATGTCATCCCCTCTCCCGCAGCAGGCGGAACTGCAGGGCGGTGACGATCGCGATGACCACGAAGATCAGGTAGCTCATCGCGGAGGCGTAGCCGTAGTTGCCGAACCCGAACTGCCGGTAGGTGTACATCGACGCGGAGATCGTCGAGTTGAGCGGGCCGCCGTTGGTCATGACGTACGGCTCCTCGAAGAACTGCAGGTAGCCGATCGCCGTCGTCACCGACACGAACAGCAGTGTGGGACGCAGCAACGGCAGCGTGATGTGCCGGAACCGCTGCACCGCACCGGCTCCGTCGATCGACGCGGCCTCGTGCAACGACGCCGGCACCGCCTGCAGTCCCGCCAGGAAGATGATCATCGCGGTGCCGAAGTTGCGCCATGCGGCCATCAGGATCAGCGCGGGCATCGACCAGTCAGGGTCGCCGAGCCAGTTCGGCCCGTCGATCCCGACCCAGCCGAGCACGGTGTTGATCAGCCCGAACTCGTCCTGGAGCAGGAACCTCCACACCACCGCGACCGCGACGATCGAGGTGATCACCGGCGTGTAGAAGCCCAGCCGGAAGAACGCCCGGAACCGCGAGATCCCCTTGTCCAGCACGACAGCGGCCAACAACGCGATCGCGAGCGTGAGCGGCACACCCACCAGCACGAAGTACGCGGTGTTCGCCGCAGCCGTGCGGAACAGCGGGTCGGCGAACGCCTGCACGTAGTTGCCCAGCCCGACGAACTCCACGGCGAACGGCGTGCGCAGGTCGCGGTTGCGGGTGTCGGTGAGGCTCATGAACAACGACTGGAGCACCGGCCACGCCGTGAAGACTCCGAACAGCAGGCAGAACGGCAGGATGAGCAGCCACGCCGCCCGCTCCGCGCCTCGGCGGCGGGCCGGGGCGGTCAAGCTCACCGGCCGGTGCCGATCGAGTCGGCTGCTGCCTGGGCGGCCTTCAACGCGGCGGCCGGGTCGGCGCCGGAACGGGCCACCTTCTCGACCTCAGTGTCGAGCGCGGTGATCGCCTGCTCCCAGGTGGCGAACGTCGGCGGCGACTGCGCGGTGTCGAGCTGCTTGCCGAACTTCGCGAGCAACGCGTCGGCGGCGAGCGCCGAGTCCTGCCAGGCGCTCTTCACCGACGGCAGGTCGGTCGAGGACTGGTACCACTTGACCTGCACCTGCGGGCTCGCCAGCCAGTTCACGAACTTCCAGGCGGAGTCGCGGTTCTTGGTCTCCTTGAACACGACGAAGTTGGACCCGCCGACGAAGCTCGACGACGTCTTCTTCACCGGCATCGGCATGACGTCGTACTTGTCCTTGAAGCCTTCCCCGCCGAGCTTCTCGACCGCGGACATCATCCAGGGACCGGAGATGAACATCGGCACGCGCCCGCTGACGAAGTCCGGTTCGGTCGTCGGCTGCGCGGGAGCCTCCTTGTCCGCGATGCCCTCGCTGAAGAACGAGCCGTAGTACTTCAGCGTCTCCTGCATCTCCGGGCTGTCGAAGTTGTAGGCGGCGTCGTTGTTCTTGGTCAGCGCCGCGCCGTTCGACCAGGCGAAGGGCAGCAGCGACTGCCACGAGCCGGTACCGCCGGCCTGCAGCCCGATGCCCCACTTGGCGCCCGACTTGGCCTGCAGGGCCTTGGCCATCTCCTTGAGCCCCGCCCAGTCGGTGGGAGGCGTCTCGTACCCGGCAGTCTTCGCGAGGTCCTTGCGGTAGTAGAGAAGCCTCGTCTCGACGTACCAGGGAATGCCGTAGGAGGTGCCGCCGACCTCGGTCGTGCGTCGCGCGCCGTCGAAGAACGCGTTCTTGTCGATCGACGACGGCGTCGGGTCGAGCGCGTCCATGCCCGCGAACTCGCCCATCCACGTCGATCCCACCATGGCCGCGTCGGGCGCCTGGCCCGCGGTGATCGCCGAGGTGAACTTGTTGTGCGCGGCGTCCCACGGGATGGCGGTCACCTGGACGTCGACGCCGGGGTTCGCGTCCTCGAACTCCTTCGCGAGCGCCGGGAGCTTCTCGCCCTCGGCACCCATGGCCCACACGGTGATGGTGCCCGTGGCAGGACCCTGCACGATGTCGGCGCTGCTCTGACCACCGGTCTGGTCGTCGCCGCGCCCGCAGGCGGCCAGCACCAGCACGAGGGCCGACACCCCCGCGATCGACCTGGAAGTTTTGCGCACCATTGCTTTTCGCTTCCCTTCGGCGTTCGTCTCGAGTAGACGGTGGTGGATCAGGTGACGGGCAGGCAGCCGCACGAGGTGCGCACCACCAGCCGCGTCGGCAGCATTTGGGCGTAGGTTCGCGGCGGCTCGCCGCCCACGAGTTCGTGCAGGCGATCCGCGGCCAGCGCGCCCAGTTCGTGCACGGGCTGGCGCACGGTGGTCAGCCCCGGCCGCACGTACCGCGCGGTCATGACGTCGTCCCAGCCCACGATGGCGATGTCGCCGGGCACGTCCCGACCGGCGTCCTGCAGCGTGGTCATGATCGACAAGGCCAGCTCGTCGTTGGCGCACATCAGGGCGTCCGCCTCGTGCTCACCGGCCAGCAGCCGGTGCGCGAACGCGGTGCCGTCGGCCTCGGACAGCCGGGCCAGGACCGGTTCGGCGGCCTTGAGACCCCGGTCCCGGTGTGCGGCGAGGTAGCCCGCGTACCGGTTGCGGATGTCGGGACCGCTGTCCGGGTCGCCGACGAACAACGCCCGCCGCCGGCCGTGGTCGAGCACGTGCCCGGCCAGTTCCCGCGCGCTCTCCCCGTTCTCCGCCGCGACCGCCTCGATGCCGTCCTGCGGTTCGCCCGCGATGACGACGACCGGCTTCTTCGCGCGCAGCACCCGCACGAGGTCGGCCGGAATCGCCGCCGACCCGAACACCGCGATGGCGTCCACCCTGGTCGCCAGCTGCCGCACCGCCGCGGCCATGTCGGTGCGGCTGTTGGTGAGCACGAGCACCACGGACTGCGCGAGCTCGGCGGCACGCGCCTCGAAGCCCATCAGCAGTTCGGCGTAGTAGGGACCGGACAGCTCCGGCAGCACGAGCCCGTGCGCCTCGTGGTGCCGCACGGCGAGACTGCGGGCCGCACCGGTCGGCACGTAACCGAGCTCCTCGACGGCGGTGAGCACCTTCTGGCGGGTGGCCTCGGCCACGACCGTCGCGCCCTGGAGCACTCGCGACACGGTGGCGATCGACACGCCGGCGTGGTCGGCGACCGAGTAGATCGTCGCTCCAGCGGACCGGGCCTCCGCAGAGGCTGGGTGCTGCTTCGCCATAGCGCTGCCTGCCGCCCTCGTCGTCGTTGATCGGGATGTAAGCGCTTACATGTCACGCTTTGTAATGTAAGCGCTTACATAGTCTTGTTTCGGCAAATATAGGCACGAGCGGACGCCCGGCACAAGGGCTGTCAGCGGCGGACACCCAACGACTGCATCATGAAAGCGCAGGTCAAGCCCGCGCGAAGCCGCCAAAAGAAGTTTGCACGGCTAAGGGCGTGCCGCGATGACGTCGAGGTCGCGGGTGGCGTAGCGCAGGTGCTCCCACTCCTCCACGAGGATCGTGCGCAGGCACGAACCCGTGGTCACCCGGTGCTCCGGACTCCAGGGGTTGCTGCGCGTCACGGCGAGGTCGTCCGCGGTCACCCCGGCCAGGAAGTCGCGCACCATCGCGATCCGGCCGGCCCGCGCCTCCAGCACCTCGGCGTACCGCGGGGTGCCCGAGACGAAGACGGACAGGTCGTACCCGTCGGTCTCGTACTCGGCGTTCGGCAGGCCCAGCGGGTGATAGGGCTTCTCGTGGCCCAGGATCGGCCCGCCCAGCCAGGTGTCCGTCGCCATGATCAGGTGGCGGACCGTCTGCGCGAACGACCACTCGCCGTCCACCGAGACGTCCTCCGTGCCCGGCGGCATTCCGGCGACTCGCTCCAGAGCCGCGTCCCACGCCGTTTCGGCCTTGGCCCACGCCGCGCGCAGCCCGTCCGGATCCTTCGCCCGCCGCTCCCCTCGTCCGGGAAAGCGCCGGTTGAGCTCGGCCTCCACGAACGGCGCGACGTCGACCCCGTTGACCAGCAGCGCGTTCTCACCGCCGAGCAGCCACGGCGCGTCGATGTCGGCACCGGCGATGTCGACCGCCCGCATGACCGCGCCGGACAGGTCCGACCGCGTGAAGCGCGCGCCCCGCAGGCTCACGTCGGTGAACGCGGCGCCGGTCAGGTCGTCGGGATGGCTGAAGCTCACCATCAGCCGACCCTACTGCCAGGCGCGGAGCTTCTCCGGGTTGCGGACGGCCCAGATGCGGGTGATCCGGTCGCCGGCGATGTCGAACGCGTAGACCGACGACGTCACGCCGTCGTTCTCGATCAGCAGACCGGGCCTGCCGTTGACGGTGCGCTCGGTGATCGTGAAGTCGCCGGGAACCCCGGTGGCGACGGCGACGACGAACTGGGCGATCAGGTCCCCGCCCTCGATCGGGTCGAGCACGGTGGTGACCAGGCCGCCACCGTCCGCCGTGAAGGTCGCGCCGGGGTCCAGCAACCCGACCAGGGCGGGGATGTCCTGGGCCTCCCAGGCGTGTTTGAAGTCGCGGACCACGCCGGCGTGGTGGACGGCCAGTGCGGCGGGCGGCGCGGACGTGCTGACTCGGCGGCGAGCAGCGGAGGCGAGTTCGCGGCACGCGGCCGGGGTGCGGCCGGTGATCTCGGCAACCTCGCTGAACGAGTAGCGGAACACGTCGTGCAGGACGAGCGCGACGCGTTGGGCAGGTGTCATCGATTCGAGCGCGACGAGGAACGCCATGCTGACCGACTCGTCCAGGGTGACGCGGTCGGCCGGGTCCGCGGTGGTCCCCTCCGCGGGGTCGGGCAGCGGCTCGGGAATCCATTCGCCGACATAGCGTTCGCGGCGGGCGCGGGCCGATCCCAGCAGGTCCAGGCAGATGCGGCTGGTGACGGTGGTGAGCCAGGCGCCGGGAGAGGCGATCTCGTCCTGCTTCGGCCCGGACAGCGCGTACCAGCGGGCGTAGGCCTCCTGCACGGCGTCCTCTGCCTCCGCGAGGGAGCCCAGCAGCCGGTAGCCGAGGTTGATCAGATGGCGGCGCTCGCTGAGGATCGCGTCGGTCACCGGTGCTCCTGTCCGTTCGTGGTTTCACCAGTCTGACGAGACAGCGCGCCGGAATGTCAGGCCTGACGTTTCCCGGAGTCGTGTCGTCGTAGTGCTCGGAAGCGACACACGAACGAAGGAGACCGATGATCAGGATCGGCATCGTCCTCGGCAGCACCCGGCCGGGTCGCCGGGGCGAGCAGGTGGCCCGATGGGTGGAGCAACGGGCACGGCTGCGCGCGGACGCGGAGTTCGAGGTGGTCGACCTGCTCGCGCATCCGCTGCCGCACCTGGACGAACTGCCCGGCGAGTACGAGCACCCGCACACCAGGGCGTGGGCGGAGACGATCGGCTCGTTCGACGGGTTCGTCGTGGTCACGCCCGAGTACAACCACTCGGCGCCGGGGGTGCTGATGAACGCGATCGACTTCCTGCGCGCGGAGTGGCGGGACAAGGCGGTCGGGTTCGTCTCGTACGGCGGGGTCGGTGGTGCCCGCGCGGTCGAGCAGCTGCGGTTGATGTGCGGGGCACTGGAGATGGCGGACGTGTCGTCGCAGGTGACGTTGTCTCTGGTGACCGAGTTCGAGAACTTCGCGGTGCTGGCGCCGGGCGAACGGCACGTCGCCGCCCTGGACCGGACGCTGGACCAGGTCGTCGCCTGGAGCACTTCCCTTCTCCCGCTGCGCGCCGGTTCCCCGGTGGCCGTGGCATGACCGTGCACAAAGGACAGATGATGGACGAGATCACGCGGCACATCAGCAGGATCGTCGAACGCATCGAGGCCAAGGACCTGGACGGGCTGCGGCGGCTGTACTCGGCCGACGTCGTGTCGTTCGACGTCGAGCCGCCGCTGCAGCACGCCGGCATCGACGCGAAGCTCGCGAACTGGACCAAGGCGTTCGCGTTCTTCCAGGACGTGCGGTACGAGGTTCGCGATCTGACGGTGACAGCGGACGAGAACGTCGCGTTCGCGCACGGCTTCGGACGGCTGCACGGCACGCTGAAGAACGGCGTGCCGGTGGACGGGATGTGGGTGCGGGCGACGTTCTGCTGCCGCAGGATCGACGGGCGCTGGCTCGTCACGCACGATCAGGTCTCGGTGCCGTTCGACATCACCGGTGGCACGGCGGTGACCGGCCTCGAACCCTGAACGACTAGGAGCAGATGCACCCTCTGGGCAGTGCGGACGCCGCCGTGGCGGTGCAGTACCGCACTCCCAGCGGGTCGTGCTCGTGCCGCGGGTGGGGGCACACGTCGCAGGCGAGGCCAGGGGCGGGATCGGTGGTGGTCAGGGGCTCAGACGTGGTCATGCGGGTACTCCGATGAACGGTGCTGGAACGTGAGGATGCCGGGGTTCTGGATGACGCCGTCGCGGATCTCGATGGCGCGCCGGATGGTCTCGCCGGCGTCCCAGGAGCCGGTGAGAACAGTGCGCAGGTGCGGGAGCAGCGCCTCGCTGATCTCCCAGGTCGCCGAGTTCCACAGGTACGACGGGCTGTGGTCGACCCCGTAGTGCACGACGTGGTCGCCCACCAGGAACGACGGCTCGGCGAACGAGGTGGGGCGGGCCCAGCTGAAGCCCATCCCCCGGTCGCACGACACGTCGATCACGAGGGTGCCGGGCGCGAGGGTGGGCAGGTCGTCCTCGATGAGGAACGTGAGTGGCTTGTCGGGGTCCTGGAGGACGCAGTTGACGATGATGTCGTGCTGCGCGAGGTAACCGGCGAGCGGGACCCGCCCCTCGTCGGTCAGCGCGTGGCTGCGCCGCGGGTCGGAGTCGTCGTGGTCGAAGTGGATCATCCGCGCCGAGTGGATCGGTGAGCCGACCGCGGTGACGCCGCGGTTGGTGAGGATGTTGACCTCGTGCACGCCGTGCGCCTTGAGCGCCGTGACGGCACCTCGTGCGGTGGCACCGAATCCGATGACGGCGGCGGTCAGCCTCCTGCCGTAGTCACCGGTCGAGCCGGCGATCTGCAGGGCGTGCAGCACCGAGCAGTACCCAGCCAGCTCGTTGTTCTTGTGGAACACGTGCAGACCGAACGAACCGTCGGTGGTCCAGTGGTTCATGGCCTCGAACGCGATCAGCGTCAGCCGCCGTTCGATGGCCAACTGGGTGAGCTTCGCGTCCTGCACGCAGTGGGGCCAGCCCCACAGCACCTGACCCTCGCGCAGTTCCGCGACGTCCTCGGCGAGAGGCTTGGGCAGCAGAATGACGTCGCACTCCGCGATCAGCTGTTCGCGGGTGCGCAATCCCCCCACGGACAACGAAAGTTGTTCGTCGGACACGCCGAAACGTTCGCCGTAGCCGCGTTCGAGGAAGACTCGCTCACGCAGATCCGCGTCGATCCGGTCGAGGTGCAGCGGATGGATCGCCAGCCGGTGCTCGTTCTCCTTGCGCGACAACGCGATGGCGCCGAGGCTGAGGTGTGCGGTACGGGTCAGCATCGACCGCTTTCCGCGAGAAGTTCTTTGGTGCAGAGCAGATCCGAGTTCAACTCGGCGCTCCCGCCTCCAGCCGGACGGCCGGGCTTCCTGGTGCGCCCAAGGCGGCACCAGCTTGACCACTGCTGCACGACATGCCCTCGGTGGGTCCAGCTTACGCTAAAATCGGTGACGACCTTGCCGCTCCGGACCCCGGCGGTGCCGCTCGCCACCGAATCCGGTGTGAGGTGCTCCCCCGTCATGATCGGTCTGTCCGAGGTCACGCGTCTGGAAGAAGACACCCGCGCGTTGCGCGAACTCGACTACCGCAGCGGGGGCGAGACCTGTCTCGACGGCGTCCGCCTGTGCCTGCGCGAGAGCCTCCCACTGCTCGTCGCGCCCACGTCGGAGCACGTCCGGCAACGGCTGTACGTCGCCATGGCGGACCTGCGGAACCTGGCGGGCTGGGTGTGCTTCGACGCCGGCCTGGTCGACAACGCGCAGAACCACTTCTGCCACGCTCTGGCGCTGGCCGGGCTCGCCCGCGCGGACGAGCTCACCGCCAACGTGTGCTACCGGCTCGGCCGCGTCTTCCTGCACCACGGGCACTTCGACGAGGCGTCGCGGTACTTCGACCTCGGTCAGCTCGCGGCCTCCCGCTCCGGCGACGGCCTTGCCGCCAGTCTGCTGTCGGGCAACGCGGCGTGGGCGTGTGCGAAGAAGGGTGCCGAGCACAGCGCCCGCACGCTCCTCGACCGCGGCCGGGAGCAGTTCGGCGCCGCGAGCCGAACGGGCGTGGCCGGTTGGGCGGCGTTCTTCACCCCGGCCGACCTGTCCGGGCTCGCCGGGGCCGTGCACACCGACCTGGCGGTCACCGTGAGCCGGCATTACGCGCGGACAGCCGTCACGCTGCTCACCACCGCGATCGACGGCTACGACGAGGGCATGGCCCGCAGCCGCACGCTCGGCCTGATCTCCCTGTCCACCAGTCATCTGATCGAGGGCGACGTCGAGACGGGCGTGAACACCGGGCTGCGCGCGCTGGCGTCGTCGGGGCCGATCGGCTCCGCCCGCGTGCGCGACCGCTTCCGGCCCCTCGCCTCGCATGCGCGCCGTCACCGCGGCCACGGCGGGGCGCGGGAACTCGCCGACCGCATCGACGCCGTCTCGGCGGCGTGAGCGGGCGTGGCCCCTTCCGCGATGCGCGTCCCCGCGTGGGATGCTTCCGCGCGACGGAAGGCGGAGTCGGTGACCGGTGAGCGACTGGCCAAGGTGCTGGCGCACCTCGCCGCCGACACGGCGGCGAGAGGCATCGCGACGTCCAGCGAGGCCGCCTGTGAGGCGTGCGTGACGCTGATCGGGGTGACCGGCGCGCAGCTGACCCTGATGAGCGGCACCGGCCGGGGCGAGTCCCGCTACGCGACGAACGACATCGGTGCCCAGCTCGAGAACCTGCGCTTCACCCTCGGCGAAGGACCGTGCGAGGACTCGATCCGCTCCGGGATGCCCGTGCTCGCCGGTGACCTGGACTCGTGGGACAACGACCAGCGCTGGCCGTTGTACGTGCGGGCCGCCGTCGCCATCGGTGTCAGAGCGGTCTTCGTGTTCCCGCTGCGCAGCGGCGCCATCCGGATCGGCGCGCTGGTGCTGCACCGGACGAACCCCGGCCCGCTGACCCAGGAGCAGATCCTCGACGCGCACGTCGTGGCCGACGTCATCATGTCGTTGCTCCTGGACGAACTGACCATGGCGCACCTCGACACCGAGTTCGTCGCACTGGACGGCATGCCGCTCAGCCGCGCCGAGGTGCACCAGGCCACCGGGATACTGTCCGTCCAGATGGGGGTGAGCATGGACGAGGCCCTGGTGCGGCTTCGCGCTCACGCGTTCGCCCATGACCAGTCGGTCGTCGACGTGGCCCGCGACATCGTCGGCCGGCGCCTGCGACTGAGTCCGGAGAGCAGGCCCGATCCCCGATGATCAGGCCCGCTTCCCGGCGAGAAGACCTACAGAGGTGACGCGCATGTTCCTGGAGAATCTGGCGGAGACGTTCGTCGATCTGGCCGACACCCTGGTCGCCGGCTTCGACTCCGTCGAGTTCATGCATCTGCTGGCCAACAGCTGCGTGGCCACGCTGGAGGTGGACGCGGCCGGCATCCTGCTCGTCGACCACCACGGCGAACTGCAGGTGGTCGGCGCCTCCAGCGACCGCGCCCGGCTGATCGAGCTCTTCGAACTCCAGCACCGGCAGGGTCCCTGCATGGAGTGCTACGTCACCAGCGCGCCGGTCACGGTCGCCAGCTTCACCGCCGCACCGCAGCGGTGGCCCGAGTTCTCCGCTGTGGCGAGGGACGCCGGGTTCGGCGCGCTGCACGCCCTGCCGATGCGGCTGCGCGAGCAGACCGTCGGGGCGCTGAACCTGTTCAGCGTCAAGGAGGGCGCGCTGAACGAGCCGACGCTGCGGGTCGCGCAGGCCATGGCGGACGTCGCCACCATCGGCCTGCTCCAGGCCCAGATCATCAGCCACCGCGAACTGCTCGCCGGGCAGTTGCAGCACGCGTTGCAGAGCAGGGTCCTGATCGAACAGGCCAAGGGCGTGCTGGCCGAGCGGCTGCAGATCGACATGAGCACGGCGTTCGAGACGCTGCGCCAGTACGCGCGAAGCCACAACGACTACCTCAGCACCGTGGCGGCGGACGTCATCGCCGGCACGATCGACATGGCCGCGCTGACGGCCGTCGCCGAGGCGAGGCACCCGCGGCCGTAGCCAGGGCGAGCGTCACCCGCGCACGGGACTGAGCTCCTCCTCCGCGTGCACGACCATGGACTCCAGCACCGGACCGCCGAACGTGGTGACCATGGCGACGTCCGCGGCGTCCCTGCCGCGGCCGATCACCACGCGTCCCTTGCGCGGCATGTTGTTGCGCGGGTCGAAGGTCCACCAGCCATCCCCCAGCCAGACCTCCATCCACGCCGCGAAGTCCATCGGCGCGCCGTCGGGCGGCACGTCCAGATCCGGCAGGTAGCCGAAGACGTACCGGGCGGGAATGTTGAGGGCACGGCAGAACGAGATCGCCAGGTGCGTGAAGTCGCGGCAGACCCCGAACCCCGCGGCGTTGACGTCGGCCGCCGTGGACAGCGCGGTGGAGGCGCCGTAACGGAAGCTGAGCGCCTCGTGGACGTACCGGCAGATCTCCAGGACCCGGCCGTAGCCGGGCGGGTGGGCGCCGAACCTCGACCAGGCCTCGTCCCCGAGCACGTCGGACACGCAGTAGCGGCTGGGCAGCGTGTACAGCAGCACGTCGTCGGGAAGATCGTCGGGCAAGACCTCCGGCACGGTCTCGTCGACGGCCTCGGTGTCGTCGGGGACCTCGGCCCACGCGCTGTAGTTCACAGTGGACAGTCCGGACGGCAGTACCAGACGCGTGAGCCGGTTTCCGTAGAGGTCGAGGTAGTGCCGCACCGGGGTGTCCGGTTCCACGGACATGCGCTCACAGCTGACCGTCACGTCACCCTGGCGGTCCGGGCGCACCAGGAACACCGCCGGCGTGGGCACTTCGGCGCGGTAGGTGAACGCGCAACCGACGCGGAGCATTCGGGGTGCCCGCGCCGGTTGCGCCTCCTCGCGGCCGTTGTCGCGGTGCGAGGTCAACGAATGTGCTCCGAACGGTGGTCCGGATCACGTGGCGATGTGGTCATCAGAATCCTCGCGTCTCCTGCCTGATGACGTCCACAGTGGACTTACGGGCGCGCAGCAGGGTCTCGACGGTGTCGGTGTTCTCGCGGCGAGCGGCGCGCATCATGGCCTGATGGGCCTCGAACGGGTCGGCGTCGGGCGGCACGAGCAGCAGCGTGGTCCGGCTCCGGTCGGCCGCGATGACGTCCACGGTGTGCTCGGGCCTGGACCAGAACCCGCCGAGGCGGACCCGGACCCCGCCGACCGCGATCTGGCGAGGCGCGATGTCCCATTCGGTCAGGTTGTAGCTCACCCGCGGGATGTCGCCCAGCCGAACCGCCAGCACCGCGAGCAGTGCCGGCAACTCGGCGGCGAGGTTCCGGGAACGCGGCCACCAGGCGCCGTCGACGTACCCCGTGGTGGGCGCCTTCGGCCGCAACCGCAATCGCAGCGGACACCGAGGCAGCTCGCTGGCCTTCATGGCCGGTGGGGCGTGGGAGAGGTCCGGAGCCGACATCATGCCGGGACTCCCGTCTCCGACCGGAAAACGGCCGGTTCTGGTTTTGCCGAGCACGACTTGAGCTTGACCGCTCAGGTGCGAGAAGTTCTCGACGAATTCGACACTACACTCCCGTTCGCCTGATCGACCGAAATAGTTCGAAGTATTTCCAAACGACTCCGTGCGCACGTCAGAGCCACTCAACCATTCGGACGCACAATTCTCAGTCAGCTTCCCAGCACACGGCTGACAGCGGCGAAAAAGTCCTTCAGAAGGTTTGACACCTGCTGACCTGGCGTTACCGTGAAAAAACCGCCCAGGCCCTGCGGTCGCCCGATTACCACCAGTGAGAAATGGCGAGGTGACGCAGTGTCGGAACGCAGCGTGGCACAGACGTTCCTCGAGCTGGCCGACACGCTCGTTGAGCGGTTCGACGGCATCGAGTTCCTGCACGACCTGGTGGAGCGGTGCGTCGAACTGCTCGGCGTGGCCGCGGCGGGGATCCTGGTGGCCGACGACCAGGGCGTGCTCAGGCTGATGGCCACGGCCGGCGAGGGGGTGAGCTCCGCGGAGGAGTTCCAGAACGGCGAGGACTCGCGCTGGGCCGGGATCGACGCGTTCCCCATGCGGATGCGCACGGACGTCATCGGCTCGCTGACCCTGTTCCGGACCTCTCCCGGCGCGCTCCCGCCGGAGACGGCGGCGCTGGCGCAGTCGCTCGCGAACGTCGCGACGATCAGCCTGCTGCAGGTACGGGCGGTCCGGCAGGACAGCGTCATCGCCGAACAGCTGCGGACCGCGCTCGCCGGCCGCGTCGCGATCGAGCAGGCGAAGGGCGTGCTGACCGAACGGCTGGAGATCGGCGTCGCGGACGCCTTCTCCCTCATGCGGACCTACGCCCGCAACACCGGCCAGTTGCTCTCGGACATCGCCGGGCAGGTGAACGCCCGATCACCGGAGATCGCCGGCCTGACGAGAGTGAGCAAGCCGCGCCCCCGCTGGTGAGTGAAGTGCGCGAGGACAGGGTACAAAGGAGATGGCCCGTGCGTTCGAAGCTCCGCACGGGAGGTTCGCCGCCGGACCCTCCGCGAACATCACCGCTGTGCGTTCATTCCCGCCTTCGGCATGTCCGAGCCTCCCCGCAGCACCTCGACCCGGAGCAGGTACATGACCACGACGCAGAACGCCCCGACCTCGACGGCGGAACGACAGCCCGGCAGTGACTTCGCGAGGCTCACCAGGGAGCTCAAGGCCGCCGGCCTGCTGGACCGCCGGCGCGGCTACTACCTGCTGCGGATGTCTTTCAACGCCCTGCTGCTCGCCGTGATCGCCGTGGCGTTCGTGTGGCTGGGCGACTCCTGGTGGCAGGTGATCACGGCGGTCGCGCTGGCCGTGGCCTCGACCCAACTCGCCTTCATCGGGCACGACGCGGGACACCGGCAGATCTTCCGCAGCCACCGCAACAACAACGTGGTCGGGCACCTGCACGGCAGTCTCACCGGGATCAGCTACCAGTGGTGGGTCGCCAAGCACAACCGCCACCACGCGAACCCCAACCACGAGGACCAGGATCCGGACATCGAGATCCACGCCCTCGCCTTCAGTCGCGCGCAGGCCGAGACCAAACGCGGTGTGTACCGCTGGATCACCCGCAACCAGGCGTTCCTGTTCTTCCCGCTGCTGCTCGCCGAGGCGGCCGTGCTGCGGATCTCCGGGCTGGTGGCCCTGTGCCGCAACGAACTGCGCAACCCGTGGCGCGAGGCCGCTCTCCAGCTCCTGCCACTCGCCGCGTACCTCGCGGCGGCGTTCATCGTCCTGTCGCCCGTGAAGGCACTCGTGTTCATCGCGGTGCACCAGGGCCTGATGGGCGTCTACCTGGGCTGCTCGTTCGCGCCGAACCACAAGGGAATGCCGATCATCGCCGAGGGCCAGCGCCTCGACCACCTCCACAAGCAGGTGCTGACCTCGCGCAACGTCACCGGCGGCCTCTGGGTCGACGCGCTGCTCGGCGGCCTGAACCACCAGATCGAGCACCACCTCTACCCGCACATGCCGCGCCCCAACCTGCGCCGCGCGCAGCCCGTCGTCGAGGACTTCTGCGCCCGGCACGGCATCCCGTACAGCAAGACCACCATGGTCCGCTCCTACGCCGAGGTGCTGCGCCACCTGCACGACGCCGGAGCGCCGCTGCGTCAGGCGAGCTGAGCTACAGCTTCCGCAACCGGACCCGGTCCACCCGGTGGTCAGGGCCCTTCTGCAGCACGAGATGGGCCCGTGACCGCGTGGGCGCGATGTTGCGCACGAGGTTCGGGCTGTTGATCCGGTCCCAGATGTCGAGCGCGGTCCTGCGCGCGTCCGGCACCGACAGTTCCGCGTACCTGCGGAAGTAGGAGGCGGGGTCGCGGAAGGCGGTGCGCCGCAAGGTGAGGAACCGGTCGACGTACCACTTCCTGATCAGGTCGTGCTCGGCGTCGAGGTAGATGGTGAAGTCCAGGAAGTCGGCCACGAACACCGACGGCGCGTCCTCGGTGCGCCCGGTCCACGTCTGCAGCACGTTCAGGCCCTCGACGATGAGGATGTCCGGCGTCGAGACCCTCTCCACGTCGGGCAGCACGTCGTAGACCAGGTGCGAGTACTTCGGCACCTCGACGTCGTCGCGGCCGGAGGTGATCTCGTCCAGGAACCGGATCAGCCGGCGCACGTCGTAGCTCTCCGGGAAACCCTTGCGGTCCATCAGGCCGCGCTCCTTCAGCACCGCGTTCGGGTGCAGGAAGCCGTCCGTGGTCACCAGGGCGACCTCGGGATGGTTCTCCCACCTCGACAGCAACGCCCTGAGCACGCGCGCCGTGGTGCTCTTGCCGACCGCGACGCTGCCCGCGATCCCGATGACGTACGGCGCCTTCACCGGCTCGCGGCCGAGGAAGTCGTTCGCCACGTGGTGCAGGCCCTGCGTCGCGACCACGTACAGGTTCAGCAACCTGGACAGCGGCAGGTACACCTCGGTGATCTCCTCGACCGACAGCTCCTCGTTGAGGCCTTGGAGATCGGTCAGTTCCTCCTCGGTCAGCGTCATCGGCGTGGACTGTCGCAACCGCGCCCATTCGGCCCGGCTGAAGTCGAAGTGGCCGACCGCCGCACGGTCCCCTGTGGACAATTCCGAAGTGGACAAGCTCTCTCCCCGATCGTCCGCGTACCGGACCAGTCTCAGCTGAACCAGGCCAGATCGCCAACGGCGGCGACGTCCTGCGCGAGCCGGGCGGGATCGCGGTGCCACAGCAGCACCGAGGCGCCGATCAGCCCGCCGCCGGTCTCGTTGCCCTCCCTGGCGGCCCTGCGGACGTGGACCTCGTGCCCGCTCGCCAGACCGCTCAGGTCCGGGCCGGGCTCGTGGAACCTCGTGCCCGGCATGACCGGCGGCCACAGCCAGGCGGCCTGCAGGTCCTGCGCGACCGGTTCCGGCACCGGCAGCCCGGCCTGCATCCGCAGATTCGCCACCTCCAACTGCACCCCGGCGTGCAGAAGTGCCAGTTCCGACACCAGGGCGCCCGGTGCCCGGCCGGCGACCTCCAGCACCACCATTTCGCCATCGGTGTTCACCGCGAACTCGGTGTGCACGACGAAACTTCCCGAACTGCCCAACGCGCGCACAACGCGTTCGTTCATCTCGTGCGCGGCCTCGGTGAACTCCGACTCCCGTTCGGTGGCACCACCGAGGGTGCGCCCGGAGTGCACGCCTACCAACGGCCCCAGGTACCGGCCCACCTGCACCGGGGTGAGCTCGCCGTCCCGCACCAGCGCGTTGACGTGGTGCAGCGTGCCGTCGACGAACTCGTCGACCTGCCAGCCCGGCTCGCCGTCATGCCCGGCCAGCCAGTCACGCAGGTCCTGTGGCGTGTGCAGGAACGTGATGCCGCGCGAGTTCGCCTCCTGCCGCGGTTTCGCCACCGCCGGCAGGCCGATCTCCTCGAGCAGCAACTCGGCCGCCTCCGCGGTGACGACGGGTTCGAAGGCGTGGAACCGCGGCACCCGCACCCCACCGGCCGCGAGCAGCCGCTTCATGACGACCTTGTCCAGGTAGGCCGCCGGCCGGCGCGGATGCCGCGGCGCGAGGCCCAGTTCCTCCCGCAGCCGGGCGCACTCGGCCAGGCAGTACTCGTCGTTCGTCACGACCTCGACCGGTCCCTCGAAGCCGCGGATCTGCTCCAGCCACTTCTCCCGGTCCAGCACGGTCACCTCGGGCGCCGGGCCGGTGACGTCCTCGCGCAGCACCCCGTCCGCCGGGCCGTCCGTCAGCACGACGAGGTCGAACTCACCGGGAGGGAACGCCACGGACGGCGCGACGGTGAGCGGCTGTTTCGACTGCAACGCGACGATCGTCGTCCTCATCGATGATCTCCCCCTGCTCACGCGCGGACACCGGTCCCGGTCGAGCCTTCCGGAACCGCGCCCCCGCCCGCCAGCACCGCGGCAGTGGGATGGACCACGTCGGAGGCGGTGCCGTTGGTGGAAGCACCATGACCTGCGCCAGAAGCTCCACTGTGGACTTTCACAGAGATGAACGGGACTTGGTGATCGACACTTCGCCTCAGTGGGCACTCGCCCGCAGCTCGCGGACCAGCTCGCGCACGGCGAGGGAGTGCCTGGCCGCACTCGTGGTCACGTGGACCAGCCTGCGCGTCGGCCGGTCAGGACCGAGGCCGGCGAGCTCCACCCCCGGCGGTGGACCGATCACCGTGAGCCGCGGCAGTCCTGCGTCCGCCAGCAGGTGCGGATGCCTCGCGTGCCGCGTCCAGGATGTGTTCGCGGTTGTACCGCGCGTCGGAACGCACTGTCTGAGACAAACGACCGGGCATGCTCTCACTTCAGCGAAACGGACGGGTGCGTCCGTTAGTTTCGCGGTCGTGAGAGCTGTTGCGGTGCAGGAGTTCGGCAGTCCGGAGGGGATGGCCGTGGTCGACCTCGCCGCCCCCGTTCCAGCGCGGGGGCAGGTCTTGATCGCCGTCGAGGCGATCGGGGTCGGCGGGGTGGACGTGGTGATCCGGCGCGGTGATCTCGCCGCCTACGGGTTCCGCGAGGGCCATGTCCTCGGCGGTGAGGTCGCGGGCACGGTGATCGCGGCGGGCGACGACGTGGACGCGTCCTGGATCGGGCAACGGGTGTGGGCGGCCACCGGCACCGGGGGTGGCTACGCCGAGTACGCGGTCGCCGCGGACTTCGTCGCCCTTCCGGCGACCCTGTCCGCGGTCGACGCGGTGGCGCTCGGCAGCGCCGGACTCGTGGCGCACTTCGGACTCGCGCACGCCCGGTTCGCTCCCGGCGAGTCCGTGCTGGTGCGTGGCGCGTCGGGCAGCCTCGGGATCATGACGGTGCAGCTGGCGGCACTGGGTGGCGCCGGCGCGGTCGCGGTCACCACTTCCTCGGCCGCGCGGGGCGAACGACTGCGCTCGCTCGGGGCGACCGAGGTGCTGGACCGCTCAGGTCAGGGAGGCCAGGCCGGTTACGACGTCATCATCGACGTCGTGGCCGGGCCGGACCTGCCGTCGTTCTTCGGCAGGCTCAACCCGAACGGGCGCATGGTCGTGGTCGGCGCTGTCGCGGGCCAGCCGCCGGACGACTTCGGCACCCGGATGATGGGCGCGTTCCAGAAGTCGCTGTCGTTCGCGACCTTCAGCGCCTCCACAGTGTCCGAATCGGACGGACGAGCGGTGCGGACCGAGCAGTTCGCCGCAGCCGCGCGCGGCGCACTGCGGGTGGTGGTGCACGAACAGCTGCCGTTGACCGAGGCCGCGCTCGCGCACCGGAAGATGGACGCGGGCGAGGTGTTCGGCAGGATCGTGCTGATCCCTCAGGGGTAGTAGCCCTTGACCGGGATCCACGCCTCCTCGAACAGGTGCGGTCCGTCGGCCGGCACGTCGGCGAAACCGCCGGAGGTCCTCAGCATGTTCAGCTGACTGCCCGACAGCGCGAACACCACGTGCCCGATGCCCGACCGGGCCAGCGCTCCGGCGCACATCCCGCACGGCTCGCAGCTCGTGTACATGGTGGTGCCGGCAGCGGTGGCCGCGTCGAGCTTCTGGGCCGCCCAGCGGGCCAGCTTCAGTTCGGGATGGGCCGTGATGTCGTCGTCGGTCAGGCAGGAGTTGCGTTCCTCCGCCAGCACCGACCCGTCCGGGCCGACCAGCAGCGACCCGAACGGCGGGTTGCCTCCCGCCCTCGCCTCCGCCGCCAGTGCGATCGCCCTGCGCAGGTGTTCCTCGTTCACCGCATCTCCTTTCGCACCGCGGCCAGCGCGTGCCACGCCGCTTCCGGACGCCGAGTCTCCTCCGGATCACCGAGGAACGGGTCCAGGACCACGGCCTTCGCCCCGTCCGCGCGCAGTCGTTCGAGGTCGCCGACGACCTGGTCCAGCGTGCCCTCCCCCAGCCTGCGGTCGTCGAGCGGCTGGTCGGTCAGCCGCAGCAGGATGCGCGGCGCCAGTTCGGGCAGCGGCCGGTCCTCCGCCGCCGCGACCTTCCGCAGTCGCGTCAACGACTCCTGCCACCCGTCCGGGGTCTGCCGCAGCGGGTGCCAGGCGTCGCCGAGCAGGACCGCGCGCCGCAGGCCCGCGTCGCTGTCCCCGCCCACCCAGATCGGGATGTCCCCGGCGCGGTAACCCTCGTCGCGCCACGCCTCGCGCACCGTCGTGATCAGCTCGTCGGTGAGCTTGCCGCGACGGCCGAACTCGACGCCCAGCGCCTCGAACTCCTGCCGCGCCCAGCCGACCCCGACGCCGAGCACGAACCGGCCGCCGCTCAGTTCCGCCAGGTTGGCCGCCATTCGCGCGACCAGCAACGGGTGCCGGTACGGCGCGATCAGCACGGTCGTGCCCAGGGTGATCCGTTCCGTGACACCGGCGAGCCACGCCAGCGTCGTGAACGGGTCGTAGAACGGGGCCGGGTACTGCTGCGCCACGTCGGGCGTCACCACCACGTGGTCGGACACCATGAGCAGGTCGAAGCCCAGCCCTTCCACCGTCCGCGCCCAGTCACGCAGCACGGCCGGACTGGTGCCGGGGCCGAAGTTGGGGACGTTCACGCCGATCAACACGTGATCAAGACTAGGCGCACCCGGTCTGCCGCTGAAGGGAGTCTTCACGGCTTGGACCGTTTCGGCCGTGGAATCCACGGTAGGCCAAGCGACTCGACCGTCCCGAACTCGACCCCGCCCAGCACCACCGGATCACCTCCGGCGGGCTGGACGAGGTGTGGGCACGACCGGAGGAGCACTGACGTGATCGAACTGGTGTCGGCGGAGCGATGCATCACCTGCGACAAGTGCATCGAGGTGTGTCCCACCAACGTGTTCGACCGCGGTGAGGACGGGCTTCCGGTCGTCAGCAGGCAGTCCGACTGCCAGACGTGCTTCCAGTGCGAGGCCAACTGCCCGGCCGACGCGCTGTTCGTCGCCCCGCAGACGCACCCGGTGCCCGCGGAGTCGTTCGCGCACGACGAGGAACACCTGCGGCACACCGGTCTGCTCGGCAGCTACCGCAGGGAGATCGGCTGGGGCAGGGGACGCACGCCGGGGGCCGCGCGGGCGATCGGCCCGGCGCTCTCCCCTGCCAGCCCGCCGCTGATCTCATGAGCACGGCCGCGTCGGTCGTGCTCGGCACGGTGTTGCGGCAAGGGCCGATCCCGCGCAGTGCCATCGCGCGCACGTCCGGGCTGAGCCCGGCCGCGGTCACTCGTGCGTGCGCCGCGCTCGCCGAGCTGGGCCTGCTCGTGGACATGCCGCAAGCCGCGCCGTACCAGGGGATCGGACGGCCGCAGGTGCCGGTGGACGTCGACACCGGCAGGCACGTCGTGGCGGGCATCCACGTCGCACACCCGTACTGCACGCTGACGTTGCTCGACCTGCGCGGAAATGTCCTGGCCCGCCGGACGATCCCGCACGCCGACCCGGACGATCCGCACGAGGTGCTCAGCACGGCGGCCGACGAACTGCTACGGCTGAACATGGCCGACCGGCAGCGCGCCGACGCCCGGCGCAACTACGAGCGGATCCTCGCCGTGGCCGAGCAGGAGGTGGCCACGCACGGCGGCGGCGCGTCGCTGGAGCAGATCGCCCGCGTCGCCGGGGTCGGCTCGGCGACGGTGCGCCGGCACTTCCCCACCCGCCACGCCCTGCTGGAAGCCGTTTCAGCGCAACGGATCGAGGCGCTGTGCGAGCGGGCCCGTGAACTGGACGGCGTGGGCGACAGCAGGGACTCGTTGCTCGCCTGGCTGGACGACCTCGTCGCGTACTGCGTCGCCGCTCGCGGGCTCGCCACCGCCCTGGCCTGCGAGGGCGACCCGGGGAACGGCAACTCGTGCGCGTCCATGGTCGCGGAGGCCTCGGAACCGTTGCTGCGCCGCGCGATTCGGAACGGCGCGGTCCGCAGGGGCGTCACCGCGATCAAGCTGGTGACGTTGATCGTCGGCATCGTGATGGTCACCGAGCACCACCAGGATCCGGCCGCCTCAGCCGAACGGCTGTTCGCACTGGCCGTGGCGGGGATCAGCCCGGCGCGCTGACCGCACGCGTACGTCAGGCGTCGGTGGACAGGCTCACGACAACGCCGGTCTGGCCCGCGGGGACCAGAACACCCACCGCCCTGAAGCGCTCACCCTCGGCGACGACCTCGACGCTGAGCATCGGCAATCCGGGAGTGTCGAAGAACGGGCAACTGCCACCGAAGCCAGAGGGCGGCTCCGGCGGACGGCGGTAACCGGCCGCCACCGCGACGTCGATCTGCTCGCGCAACACGGCCTCAGCCGGGCCGGGGCGCAGCGAAAGGATCACGAGCATCGGCGTTCCAGCCAGACCGGCACCACCCGAGCGACGTTCGGCCACAAGGGTGCCTCGCCGTGCTCCGATCAGCCCGGCGACAGCGGCGTTTCGGCGGCGTGCGACAGCGACTGCCCAGCGGCGGCGAAAGAAAACCTTGATGGACAACGAAACACATCCTATGCGCACCCCCTGCGTCATCTGGGGGCGCGGCTCGTGAGTCGTGGAGAGGCCTGGCCATGGCCAAGTTTCGTGTGCTCAAACCATTCCTAATCATCGTAGCGCTGCTGTGCGGTCTCCTGCCGCTGCTCTCCTCAGCGGCCAGCGCCGATCCCGACTGTCCTGACGTCCTGGTGCTCGGCTCCCGCGGCTCCGGCGAGGACGCGGCGGGGTACGACGGTCTCGGCAAGCCGGTCGAGGCGTTCTGGCGGGAGTTCCGTCCACTTGTGCCCGCCGGCAAGACGGTGAAGGTCTGGCCGAACCCGTACCGCGCGGTCGCCGTCATGGGCCCGTTCGCCTGGGTGAACGGGCTGCTCACCGGTGCGTCCAACGGCAACTGGTTCCTCTACAAGAACTCCGTGCGCGACGGCGTCACGAAGCTCCGGCAGGAGATCACCGACCGGGTGGCCGCCTGCGGCACCCGCACCCAGCTCGTGCTCGCCGGCTACAGCCAGGGCGGCCAGGTCACCGCCGAGGTCTACGAGAACCTGCCCGCGACCGCACGGGACCGCGTGCTCGGGATGGTGCTGTTCGGCGAACCGAAGTTCAACTCGGAATCCGTCGCCGCGGAAGGCAACTTCGAGGTCGGCCGGAACGGTTCGCTCGGCACCCGCGCCGAGTACCAGCACCCCGGTCCGGTGCTGTCCTACTGCCACGCGCTCGACCCGGTCTGCCAGGGTTTCTTCGACTTCAACCGGCGCCTGCCCAAGAAGCTCGCGTTCGACGGCGCCCAGCACACCAACTACCCGACGCTCGGCGACAGCCCCGGCGGCGCCACCTATCCGCTGCAGGCGGCGCGGTCGTTCGCCAGCAAGCTGCGTCCGGCACCTCCGGCCGGCACGCCGACCGCGGTGATCACGCCGGTCGACGCCGCGGTCGTCGGTGAGCGGTTCGCGATCACCGCGGCCCAGTCGCAGGATCCACAGGACCGGAAGCTGACCTATGCGTGGGATCTCGACGACTCCGGCCAGTTCGCCACCGTCACCCCCTGCCCGATCGTGCACGCCACCTTCACCTCCCCTGGCGGCAAACGGATCGGACTGCGCGTCACGAACGACGCGGGCCAGAGCGCGACCACGCACGCCGTGATCGGCGTGTTCGACCCGGACAACTTCACCGGCCCGCCGGGCAAACCGACCTCGGTCACGGCCACGGCGTCCGCCGACCAGACCAAGGCGACGCTGTCCTGGAACGCCCCCGCAGACGGTTCTCCTGCCGAGGCGTACGAGGTGCTCACCTCCGACGGCGACCTGTTCGACTACGTCGACCACGGCGGCAGTGCCTCGATCACCCTGAACGCGGCGGACCTGCCGGTGTCGCTCATGGTGCGGGCGACCAACCGCGTCGGCAACGGCGCCCCGTCCGATCCCGTGGCCGTCTCGGTGGCCGGACCTGGCAAGCCGTCCGGTGACCTCAACGAGCTCTGGAACACCTACGGCGACCAAGGTGGACACTGGACCGGCGGCGACCGCACCGCGTCCGTGCGGTTGCCGGACGGACGCACCGCGTGGCTGTTCTCCGACACGTTCCTCGGCACGGTCAACCCAGACCACAGCCGACCGGCCAACACCCCGATGCCGCGCAACACCCTCGTCGTGCAGAACGCGAACGGCAGTCTCGGCACGACCCTGCACGGCGGCACCACGCAGGCACCCCGGTCGCTGGTCGAGGTCGACGGGTCGAGCACCGTGTACTGGGTGGGCGACGGCATCGTCGAAGGCGGCGCGCTCAAGGTCCTCTACAACCGCTACGAGACCACCGGCGGAGGCGGCCTGGACGTCCAGACCGCCGGCACTTCGCTGGCCACGTTCAGCCTGCCGGACCTGCGGCTCACCGAACTGCGGGCGCTGCCGTTGAGCGCGAATGTCGCGTGGGGTTCGGAGATCGTCACCGACGGCGGCTTCACCTACGTCTACGGCTCCGAGGACGTCACCGACGGCCCGAAGGCGGCCAAGGTCGCACGCACGACGAGTGTCGGTGGCACGTGGGAGTTCTAGACCGGCTCGGAGTGGTCGGCGCAGGAGTCCGCGGCCGAGCGGATCGTCACCGGCGTCGGCACCGCGTTCTCGGTGACGAAGATCGGGAACGAGTACGCGCTCGTCACGCTGGACAGCAACACCGCGTTCAGCTCCACCGTGGTCGGCTACTCCTCCGCCACGCCAACAGGTCCGTTCACCACGCCCCGCACGCTCTACCAGGCGCCGGAGGTGAACGCGGGCGGCAAGCCGATCATCGTCTATGACGCGAGCGTGCACACCCAGTACACCTCGGGCAGCCGGATCACCCTGTCCTACAACGTCAACAGCCTCAACCCGGACGACAACCTCGCCGACGCACGGATCGACCGGCCGCGGTTCGTCAGCGTCGACTGGACACCCGGGAACCCCACCGACGTGCCTGCCGCTCCCACCGACCTCGCCGCGCGCGACAACGGCGACGGCACAGCGACGCTCACGTGGCGACCGGCGACCGAGGCCGGCGTCGTGTACCGGGTCTACCAACGGGATCTCACCGCCGGGCAGCGCAGCTTCACCCGGATCTCGGCGGCGTACCCGACACCGACGGCCCACCTGGGTTTCCTGCGCGACCAGCACCAGTAGGAGTTCCGGGTGACCGCGGAGGCGTTCGGCGGCGAGAGTCCGCCGTCCAACACCGCCGCACTGACCGTGCACGTCGGAAAGCCGGACCCGCCGACCCGGCTCACCGCCGTCCCGAACGCCAAGGGCCAGGTAGCTTTGTCGTGGACGAAGTCGCCGAGCCCCGGCCTGATCGTCTACAAGGTCCTGCGCCGCGACGTCACCGGCGGTGAACCGGACTTCCAGCCGATCAACTTCCCCGATCCCGGCAAGAACACCGTCACCGACAAGGACCTGACACACCAGCACGTCTACGAGTACAAGGTCACGACGAACCGCAGCGGCCAGGAAAGCGATCCGTCCAACGTCGTCCAGGCGACGGCGTTCTACGCGCTGCCGGGAGCGCCGCACGGGCTGACCGCGACCAGCCGCGCCGACGGCCAGATCGACCTCCGCTGGCAGGCGCCGGAGGAGAACGCCTGGTACTGGGTCTACGTCCGGGATCTGACGATCGGCCAGTCCGACTACACCAAGCTCGAATACCCGATCACCACGTGTTGTGCGTTCACGGTGGGCCTGTTGCAGCACAACCACCGCTACGAGTTCGCGGTGTCCGCGATCAACCGCGGCGGCGAGGGCCCGAAGTCCAGCCCTGCCACGACGACCTCGACGTATCCGGCGCCGCAACCGCCCACCGGACTGACCGCGACGGCCTGCGACGGCCAGGTCACCCTGAAGTGGACCGCGAGCCCGATCAAGGACGTCTTCTACTGGATCTACCAGCGCGACCTCACCACCGACGAAAGCACGCTGACCAGGCTGCCGTTCCCGCTGTCGACGTGCTGCGAGTTCACCGCGGGCCTGCTCGCGAACGACCACCGGTACGAGTTCGCGGTCAGCGCCGCGAACCAGGCGGGCGAGTCAGCGAAGACGCCGTCGGCGGAGGCGACGCCGCGCGCCCCGTTGCCCGCCAAACCGACCGGCATCACGGCCACGCCGCAGACCAACGGCACCATCAAGGTCGACTGGCAGGAGGCCACCGCCGGCGTTCTGTTCAACCTGTACCAGCGGGACGTGACGGCAGGTCAGGACTTCGTCAAACTCCCCTACCCCGTCAGCGAATGCTGCACGTTCACCGCGGGCCTGCTCACCCACGACCACGTCTACGAGTTCAAGGTGGGCGCGGTCAACGGCACCGGCGAGAGCCCGCACTCCGACGTCGCCAGGGCCACCGCCCGCTTCTCACCCCCACCGGCGCCGGGGAACCTGCGGGGCGGCTCGGCCGGCGACGGCACCATCGCGCTCAACTGGGACGCGGCCGGGCCGAACCTCTTCTACTGGGCCTACAAGCGGGACGTCACCGCGGGTGAGAGCTTCCAGCGTGCCGCCTTCCCCACCGACAAGACCGAGGTCAGCTTCGGTTCGCTGGTGCACGGACACGTGTACGAGTTCCGGGTGACCGGCGAGAACGCCGCCGGTGAGGGCCCGGCGTCGAACACCGTGCAGGTGACGTCGTACGGCGGGCTGCCCGCGCCGCCGGGCGGTCTGTCCGTCACCGCCGGCGACGGTCAGGCGACGCTGACCTGGGCGGCGAGTCCGACCAGTGGTGCGCAGTACTTCGTGTGGCAACGCGACGCCACGGCCGGGCAGTCGTGGCAGCGCCTGCCCGTCCCGGTCAACTGCTGCTCGTTCACCGCGGGCCTGCTGGCCAACGGGCACACCTACGAGTTCCGGGTCACCGCCGCGAACGTGTCCGGCGAGAGCTCACCGTCCAACGTGGCCAGTGCGAGGCCCATGCCGCCACTGCCGGCCGCACCGGGCGGGCTCACCGCCACCGCGGGAGACGGCCAGGTCACCCTGCGCTGGAACGCCAGCCCGTCACCGAGCGTCCTGTACTGGATCGAGTACCGGTCGAACGGCGGCTGGACGCGTCTGCAGTACCCGCTGTCCACCTGCTGCACGTTCACCGTGCAGTACCTGACCAACGGCACCAACTACCAGTTCCGGGTGTTCGCCACCAACCTGTCCGGCGACAGCGCACCGTCCAACGTGGCCGGAGCGAGGCCGATGCCGCCACTGCCGGCCGCACCGGGCGGGCTCACCGCGACCGCCGGCGACAGCCAGGTCACCCTGCGCTGGAACGCCAGCCCGTCACCGAGGGTCCTGTACTGGGTCGAGTACCGGGCAGCCGGTGGCAACTGGACGCGTCTGCAGTACCCGCTGTCGAACTGTTGCGCGTTCACGTTGCAGTACCTCGGCAACGGCACGAACTACGAGTTCCGGGTGTTCGCCACCAACCTGTCCGGCGACAGCGCACCGTCCAACGTGGCCGGAGCGAGGCCGATGCCGCCATTGCCGGCGGCACCGGGCAGCACGTGGCATTCGATCGAGGGCAGCCGGATCAAGCTGCAGTGGTGGGCGTCCACGAGCCCGAACGTGCTCTACTACGTCTACTACCGGACCGGGAACGGGGCCTACAGCAGGCTCTACTACCCGTTCAGCCAGACGTTCGCGTCCATCCCCACCTTCGGCCCCGCCATCTACGAGTTCTACGTGACCTCGGTCAACCTGAGCGGGGAAAGCAGACAGTCACCGCACACCGTCGTGCGCTACAGGCCGCCGGACAACACGTCGAGCTGCGCCAGCGCCTGGGGCAGCGGGCTGGACCTCGGCAACCCGCCGCCGGGAATGCCGCTCCAGTACGACTTCCCCAGGTCGTCGATGTGCGGCTACCGACGCGGCGACCGCATCGACTACACCAGATCCTGGAACGCCGCCGGGGAGAAGGTCCTGTACGGCACGTTCCAGTACCAGGTCGTCGACTGCCAGACGAACACGATCGTGCTGGACCGACCGGTGAGCTACTCGATCCCTGACGGGGCACCCAGGGAGGGCTTCTCGGACAGCGGGTGGATGCCGATCAACTGGACGCACACCTACCGGATCCACGTCTGGGGACACGGACGCGTGTGGATCGAACTCACGCCCGAGTTCCCCTTCAGCGCGAACTTCAGCACGGAGGACTCCTACCATCGGCCGTTCGACAGCTGGAGCGGATGCTTCTGATCTGACAGCGGTGGCGAGGAGGATCGCCTCCTCGCCACCGTTCACCAGGGCAGTTCGCCGGACTCGTCCTGCAACGTCCCGGTCGGCCCGTCCGGCCCGAAGGTCGCGAACCGCACGACGACCCTGGCGCTCTCCTCCACCGGCCGGCCGATTCCGAACGCCGCGGTCATGTCGGTGGCGGTCGCGCCGGGCTCCAGCGCGTTGAACCTGATGCCCGGATGAGCCTTGGCGTACTGCACGGTCAGCATGGTCGCCGCCGACTTGGAGGCGGCGTAGAGCGCGAGCGGCAGGCCGAACTCGGGCCGCTCGGGGTTCGTCACCGCCCAGAACGACCCCAGGCTGCTCGAAACGTTGACCACGTTCGGGTTCGAGGACTTCCGCAGCAACGGCAGGGCCGCCTCCGTGACGCGCACGATCCCCACCGCGTTGGTGTCGAAGGCGCGCAGTGCCATGGGGCCGTCGAGGGCTTCGGTGGCGAGGATGCCCGCGTTGTTCACCAGCACGTCGAGCCGTCCCTCCTCGGCGTCGATCGCGGCCAGCGCGGCGGCCACCGAGGCGTCGTCGGTCACGTCGAGCTGGACGAACCGGGCGCCGAGTTCGGCCGCGGCCTTCTCGCCGCGTTCGGTGTCACGCGCACCGACGTAGACGACGTGGCCCAGGTCCAGCAGTTGCCTGGCGGTCTCGAAACCGATGCCCTTGTTGGCCCCGGTGATCAGCGTGATGGTCATGCGCTTCTGCCCCTCAGTTCTAGAGCGATCACTTCAGAACTCGACCGTAGCACGTTCTGCAGCGATCACTTCAGAAGAGGTAGGCTGCGCAGGTGACGACCACTCCGCGCCGTGCGACCGGCCGCCCCAGGGGGTTCGACGCCGACGAGGCGCTCGACCGCGCCCTGCTGGTCTTCTGGGAACAGGGCTACGAGGGGGCCAGCCTGGCCAACCTGACCGAGGCGATGGGCATCTCCACGGCCAGCATGTACGCGACGTTCGGCAACAAGGAGCAGTTGTTCCGCAAGGCCCTGGAGCGCTACGACGAGGGCCCGAGCGCGTACGTGCCCCTGGCCCTGGCGGAACCGACCGCGCTCGGCGTCGCCAGGGCGCTGCTCGCCGGCACCATTCGCACCACCACCCGCCCGGACCAGCCGCACGGGTGTCTGGGCGTGCAGGGTGCGCTGGCCACCGGTGACGCCGGGCGGGAAGTGCGCGCTCTCCTCGTCGACTGGCGCAAGAACGGCTTCGCGCGCATCCGGGAGCGGTTCGAGCGAGCCCTCGCGGAGGGAGATCTGCCCGCGGGCACCGATCCCGCGCTCCTGGCTCGCTACGTCGCGATCCTGCAGCAGGGCATCGCCGTGGAGGCCGCCGGCGGCGTCGATCCCGCGGAACTCCAGGAACTCGCCGACGCCGCCCTGCGCAACTGGCCGCTGCCCTGACTCACAGCTCCGTGTTGATGATGGCCTCCACCAGCACCTCGCCGTCTTCGGTCAGCGTGACTCCCCCGGCGTCGACCGACACGAGGCCGCGTTCGGCCAGGGAAGCGAACTTCTCCCGCCACGGGCTCTCGTGCAGGGACCTGCCGTACAACGCGCTGTGCAGATCGGCACGAAGTGGCTGCAACGTCGACAGCGCCATCTTGACCGCACGAGCCTCCTGCGCGGTGGCGTCGAACCCCGTCGCGGAGCCGAGCGGCACCCTGCCCTCGTCGACGGCCTGGGCGTAGTTCTTCCAGTTCACGTCGGTGATCGCCTCGGAGGCGCGGCAACTGGAGCTGCCACCGAGGCCGATCGCGACCTCGGCCTCCTGCTTGTCCTGGTCCACCATGATGGACTTCCACTTCTCCGGTCCGAGGCCGTCACGGGCGAAGTACATGGTGGGGTGCTCGGTGTAGCCGGCGGCGCGCAGGCCGTCGGTCAGCACCTCGCGCATCCGGTACTGCTCCTGCAACGTCGGCCAGAAGTGACCGTCCTTGACGAGCTTCTCGCGGTACTGCGGCAGCTGCCACGGCGCCGGCTGCTCCCCCGCCACCCCTGTCCTGGTCTCGGCGTAGGACTTCAGGTGCAGCTTCGTGCACACCACGGCGGTGATCTCGTTCTCCAGCACCACGTCGAGGTCGCGTTTGACGCTGTCGACGGTCTGGTCCAGCAGGCCGTACATCAGGTCGATGCTGACCCACTCGAAGCCGGCGGCCTGCGCGTTGCGGACGAAGTCGACGCACATCTGCGCCGAGTGCTCGCGGCCGCACTCCCGCAGCACGTCGTCGTCGAACGACTGCACGCCGCTGGACAACTTGGTGCAGCCCAGTTCCCTCAGGGTCTCGAGTTTGGCAGGGGTGAACGTGCTCGGGTCGCCCTCGAACCGGATCGTCGTGTCGTCGGTGAACCCGAAGTTCTCCCGGTAGAAGTCGAGCAACCGGCGGATGTCCTTCTCCGGCAACAACGACGGGGTGCCGCCGAAGACGTTGAACTCACCGACCGGCGCCGTCGCCAGCTCCGGCACGCGTTGTAACCAGAGCTCGGCCTCCCGGATGTTCCAGTCCACCCACTGCGTCAGCTTCTGCTCGTTGCGGCCGCCCTTGACCAGCACGACCGGGTACTGGCAGAAGCGGCACTTGTAAGCGCACGTGGGGATGTACGACCAGAGGTGGATCGGCGCGGTGCCGACGAGCTGATCGGTCAGGTCGTCGAGGAAGTCGTCGACGCCGTAGCCCTCGACGTTGCCGGGGAACACGTGCGCGCCGAACGGGTCTTCGGTGACGTAGTCGAGCAGGTGGGCGTTGGCGGGGTCCTGCAAGGCCGCCCACACCCTCGGTTCGGAGTTCGTCAGGACTCGGTTCATCAGAACACGCCTCCATTGCCGAAGTAGTTGTGCGCCTCCCCCGATTCGCGGTCCTCGCAGTAGTACTTCACGAACTCCGCGAACCTGGCGGCCGGTACCGAGTCGAAGCACTGCGGCAGCGGTGGCGGGAAGCCGATGTCCTCGCCGACCGTCGCGCGCAGCCGGGCGAAGATCTCGTCCCGGAACTCCAGGTACAGGCGGTACGACGGCGTCTTGTACGAGTGGATGGACAGGAAGTCGGTCACGCTCATCTCGGCCTTGATCTCGGCGATGCGCTCGCCCAGGCGGCGCGCGAGGTCCTCACCGAAGAACTCGACCACGGCGTCCTCGTCCAGAAAGGACGGTGTGAGCAGCACGGGGAGGATGGTGTTCTTCGGGGTGAAGTCCTTGATGGAGAACTCCCAGGCCTGCACCGCTTCTGCCTCGGTCAGGTCGACCGTCACCGGCGGCGCCTCCGGCCGGATGTCCCGCATGACGATGATGCCGTCGTTGCCGTACGCGCGGCCCGTGATGACCTCGTCGATGGCGTGGTTGACGCGCCGCGGGTTGATCTCGACCTTCGACTTCGGTGCGTAGGTGATGTCGTGGCCGGAGCCCGCGACCCGGATGCCGAAGTCCCAGTCGTCGGACAGGTGGTTGACGAACCGGCCGTGCTGCAGCTGGTAGAAGATCTCGATGCCACCGACGTCCTCGTAGGCCTCGCGCTCCACCGCGAAACCCTTGCCGTCGGGAAAGCCGCCGAACAACGAGAACGTCACCGCCCGGCACCGCAACGTGCGCTGGATCGCGTCCCAGAGTCGTGGCCTGCCGACGAAGTGCTCGGCGTTGTAGTAGTAGTCGCACACGCCGATCGCGGCCTTGTCCTTCTCCATCGCCGCGAGGAGCTCGGTGAGCCAGCGACGGTCGACCCGGCAGTCCGCGTCGGCCGACATCAGGTAGAAGCGCTCGCCGGGATCCTTCCGGTTCCTGCTCCTGCGCACCGCGAACTCCATGCCCGCCCGGCGCGCGCACGCGACGCCCTGCTCGCGTTCGCTGATCACCTGGATGTCGACCGGCGAACTCTCGGCGAACCTGCGGGCGATCTCGACCGTGTCGTCCGTGGAGTTGTTGTCCACCAGCACGATCTCGTAGGTGCTGGGATCGATGTCGTCCTGGTTCCGCAACGACAGCAGCACGGCGTCGATGTTCGCGGCCTCGTTGTACACCGGCAGCACCACGCTGAGCCGGACCTCCGCACCCATCGCGGGCGGGTACAACGTTGTCACCAGCTCGTCCGCGACCTCGCGGGTGTGCGTGCCGAGTTGCCGGTTGTGCGCCACCACTTCCGCCCGCCTCTCCGCGTTCGTCATGAGATCGTGCACCTGCCGCGCGAACTCCGGCGTCGGCAGGTCGTGCTCCAGGATGTCGAGGACCGGGGCCTCGAAACCCGCGTACACCGTGTCGTACAGGGCGTAGCGGCTCGCGATGTACGGCACGCCGGCCGCGATCGCCTCGCCGATGGGGTTGCCGTAGCTCTCGTAGTCGTACGACGTCAGGAACGACACGACGTCGGCGTGCGCGAGCAGGTCGCGTACCGAGAACTCCGCACTGGCCGACTCGCACGGCTCCAGCACACCGCCGAAGACGACCGGCACCCGAAGCTCTTCCGCGAGTGCACGGAGTTTCGCAGTCTCGGCCGGGTTCTCCTCGGTGTCGCCCGCGATGAACAGGCACGTGCCCGGGAGCTGGGCCACCAGGTGCAGGTCCCGGTCGATGCGCTTCTGCGGGATGATCCTGGTGAACCTGGCGATGATCTTCGTGTCCGGCGCGATGCCGTGCCGTTCACGGAAGTCCGGCCGCCCTGGCCGAGTCGGCGGGGTGAAGGTGTTCGGCAGCACGTCGAGATTGCGCAGCTGCGGCATCCATTCGAGCGTGCGCCGTTTCGCTTCCCCGTGCAGGGCGAAGTAGTGGATGTGCGGCGAGTTCACCATCGGAGGCGTTGCCGGATAGGGAAAGCTGCCGTACTTCGCTGGCTCGCTCTGCCACATCAGGTCGTGATCCCGCCACAACACGAACCGGCCGAGCTCGTGCGCGGCGCCGTATCTCGCGATCGCCAGATACAAAGCCTTCGTGTAGGCGACGTTCTCCGGCAGCGTGCCGTTCTCGACCACCACGAGCGTGACGCCGCGGTCCTCCCAGGTCCGCACGATCGCGTCGGCGAGTTCCGCGGTGACGCGATCGGTGTCGGGTAACTCGTTGCGACGCACGGATTCCAGTGTCGCGGCCACGAATTCCCGGTCGTATCCCGCAATGCGCGCGACGCCGTCGACGCGGTCGAGCGTCACCCAGTCCGGCACGCGTTCGTGCCGGTAGTCCTGGAAGAAGCGTCCTTTGTCGGCCTTGATGTCGTACCCGAGATCGAGATGAACGCGATAACCCTGGTCCGCGAAGGACTTGGTGGTCTTGAGAAACTCGACGACCACACCGGACATTGCCGTGGCATCGAAAGAAACACCCCAAAGAGCCGGCATTGGCTGCTCCGTTTCGAGTGAGTCACTCTCACTCGAACCTAGCATGGAAGCGCTTCCCCACCAGATCGCGTCTCAATGGGCTCGATGCCGAACGGACCGCTCACCACGTTCGGCGGTGAGCGGCCCGTTCTCGCGTCACTTCGTGGCGATCCTGTCCCCGACCCTGATGAGGTCCGGGTTGGTCAGGAACCGGGAGTTCTTGGCCACCAACGCCTGCCAGCCCCCGTCGACGCGGAGTTCGGTGGCGATGCTGCTCAGCGTGTCACCGGCTTTGATCGTGTAGTCGCCGTCCGGGTTGCTCGCCGACGGCGCGGCCACCGGGACCACGGGCACCACCCGTGACACGGCCTTGCTGCCGACCGGGACGTGCCGCTGCCGGACCGGCTGCGGGCTGCTGCCGCCGCGCCGTCCGCACGCGCCCCACGCTCCGATTCCCTGGCTGGCCAGCACGCGTTCCGCGACGCGGATCTGCTCCTCGCGGGAAGCCTGGTGGGCGCTGCCGGTACCGCCGTTGGCCTGCCAGGTGGACGGGCTGAACTGCAGTCCGCCGGAGTAGCCGTTGCCGGTGTTCGTCGACCAGTTGTTGCCGCTCTCGCACTGCGCGATCCGGTCCCAGTCGACCGACGGCGCGGCGGAGACGATGGTGCTGCCCGCCGCGATCAGTGCCGCCGTGGAAGCGGAGAGAAGCAGGACGCGGGCGGTGGTGGCGCTGAGATGACGCATGTCCCTTTTCGGGCCCCGCCGCGCTCTCGCCGCGAACGGCGCCTGTCCGGCGGAGACGTGTTCCGTGACCTGGAACAAGGCCCGGCCGCTGGACAGGTGAGCGCACGGCGGGCCCTGGTGCTGCAGCGGCCTTGCGGTCGCTGGCAGGACCGTAAGAACGCCGGGCCGGATCCGCACGTCCGGACGCGAGCAAGATCACTCGATCGGTGATGATCACGAACTTCGTGTTTCGGCTTCGCGCGACCGTGTTCACGGTGGACGTGTTTGCGTCACCGCCGTGAGGTCGATCCGTCGGTCAGCGGCTCGCCAGTCCGCCTATCGCACCCGTGTGCGCCGAGCAGCTGAGAGGAACCGATGTCTGACCTTCCCACCACCAACGACGCCGGCATCCCGGTCGAGAGCGACGAGCACTCGCTCACGATCGGCGCCGGTGGCCCGATCGTCCTGCAGGACCACTACCTCATCGAACAGATGGCGCAGTTCAACCGCGAGCGCATCCCGGAGCGCCAGCCCCACGCCAAGGGCAGCGGCGCGTTCGGCAGGTTCGAGGTGACCGCGGACGTGTCGGCGTTCACCAGGGCGGCGGTGTTCCAGCCTGGCGTCACGACCGACGTGCTGGCCCGGTTCTCGACCGTCGCCGGTGAGCGCGGCAGCCCCGACACCTGGCGCGACCCTCGCGGGTTCGCGCTGAAGTTCTACACCTCAGAAGGTGTGTACGACATGGTCGGCAACAACACGCCGGTCTTCTTCATCAAGGACCCGATGAAGTTCCAGCACTTCATCCGGTCGCAGAAGCGGCGGGCCGACAACAACCTGCGCGACCACGACATGCAGTGGGACTTCTGGACGCTGTCACCGGAGTCCGCGCACCAGGTCACGTGGCTGATGGGCGACCGGGGCATTCCGCGCACGTGGCGGCACATGAACGGCTACAGCTCGCACACCTACATGTGGGTCAACGCCGCCGGTGAGCGGTTCTGGGTCAAGTACCACTTCAAGACCGACCAGGGTGTCGAGTTCTTCACGCAGGACGAGGCGGACCAGCTCGCCTCCGCCGACACGGACTACCACACGCGCGACCTGTTTGAGTCGATCGCGAAGGGCGACAACCCGAGCTGGACGCTGTTCGTGCAGCTCATGCCGTTCGACGAGGCAGCGGGCTACCGGTTCAACCCGTTCGACCTGACCAAGGTCTGGCCGCACGGGGACTACCCGCTGACCGAGGTCGGCAGGCTGACCCTCGACCGCAACCCCACCGACCACCACACCGAGATCGAGCAGGCCGCGTTCGAGCCGAACAACCTGGTGCCCGGCATCGGCGCCAGCCCGGACCGCATGCTGCTGGGCCGGATGTTCGCCTACGCCGACGCGCACCGGCACCGTATCGGCGCGAACTACAAGCAGATCCCGGTCAACGCCTCGAAGTCGCCCGTGCACAGCTACAGCAAGGACGGAGCGATGCGCGTGACGAACGTGTCCGACCCCGTCTACGCGCCGAACTCCAAGGGCGGCCCGCGCGCCGACGTCGAGCGGTACGGCACACCGGCGGGATGGGCGGCGGAGGGCGACATGGTGCGCGCCGCGTACGTCTCGCACGCCGAGGACGACGACTGGGGTCAGGCCCGCACGATGGTCCGGGAGGTCCTGGACGACGACGCGCGGACGCGGCTGGTCGACAACATCGTCGGCCACCTGCTCAACGGTGTGTCCGAACCGGTGCTGGTCCGCGCGTTCGAGTACTGGCGCAACGTCGACGAGGACCTCGGCAAGCAGGTCGAGGCCGGGGTGCGCGCGAAGCAGGACGAGAAGGACCCGAAAGCGGAGAAGCAGGCGAACCCGGCACGCGAGAGCATGCAGCGAAAAGCCTGAACCAGGCCGTGAACGGGCTGGACGCCGTTGCTCGTCCAGCCCGTCGGCTCACCGGTTCCGGTAGGCCGCCAGACCGCCGAGTTCCTCGCTGGCGATGTAGACCGACCGCACGTGGATCAGGGCTTCCTCGACGTGGGCGGCACAGCCCCAGGCCGAGTCGCCCCACGAGTCGGCGACCTTGACCTCCGCCGCCGCCGTGCACCCCGGCCTGCCGCCGAGCTGGCAGTGCTCGGGGTGCGGCGTGGCGGCCTGTTCCGCCGCGGCCGCGCGCAGCTGGGCGGCGAGCTCGGCCGCGGCGGTGGCACGCTGCTCGGCGTCGGCGCGCAGTTCCTGCTCCGCGCGCATCGCCTCGGCCAGGCGCGCTTCGGCCGCCTGCTTCGCCTGCTCGGTGTGGTGGCGTTCGATGGCCAGGGCCGCGGTGCCGGCGAAGACGCTGATGAGGGCCAGGTCGGTGTCCTGCGGCGCCCGCGCGGTCCGGTGGTACATCGCGAACGTGCCCAGCAGGCCGCCGTCGCGCGCCAGGATCGGCGTGGACCAGCACGCGCCCAGCCCGGCCTGTCCGGCCAGGTGGCGGAAGTCGTTCCAGAACGGGTCGGTGGCGATGTCCGTGACGATCACCGGTTCCCGCCGGTGCGCCGCGGTGCCGCAGGAACCGACGCCTTCGCCCGTGGCGATCCCGTCGATGGCCTCGTTGTAGAACGCGGGCAGGCTGGGCGCGGCGCCGTGCCGCAGGTGCAGGCCATCGGGTTCGGCCAGCAGCACGGACACGAGCACCTCCTCCGGCGCCAGTTCCTCGATGCACCGGGCCATCCCGTCGAGCACCTCGGTCAGCGGCGCCTGCCGGGCGATCTGCTCCAGCAACGCGCGGTGTTCGGCCATCAGCCGTTGGGCGTGCTTGACCTGGGTGGTCTCCACGCCGATGACCGTCACTCCGGCCACGTCGCCGGCCGCGTCCCGGCGCGGTTCGCAGTTGAGGTCGAAGAACGCTTCCCGCGCGTGCGGCCCGGTGCCCAGCACGGCCCGGACGTCACGGCCGGTGCTCGGCTCACCGGTGCGGTACACCTCGTCCAGCAGGGGGTCGAGATGGGTCCGGTCCTCGCCGATGGTGGCCAGGAACGCCGGATTGGCGGTCTCCACCGCGTGTGCCGGCCCGGTGAACGCCGCGAAGATGGCGGCGGACTGCCCAAAAAGTGTCCTTACGTCCTCGGTCTGTTCCTGCGTGCCAAATGCGCTCACGGCGCGCCCTCTCGCCATGCGTCACAGGCTCGCTGCTTGACCTCGGACGCTCTTCTGCTGCCCCGCTCCACGGCGAGTTGCTGCGATCGTACGCACCGCTGACGATCGTCGATCACGAGCACTTCTGGCCGGGCTCGGCGCGGTCGGCGTTGTCGACGTCCAGCAGGCCGAGCAACGACTCCACCCTGCCCCCGCGGAACACCTGGCGCTGCCGGTCCGCACCGCATCCGTCGCCGTCCAGCAGCCGCAGACCTCGTTGCACCGCAGGCAGATCACCGTTGGACTCCAGCACAGGGGTGAGGCTGCGCACCAGGTCGTCCAGCTGCTCGCGCACCGGCCGCGTCTCGCCGGACAGCACGTCGAAGGTGTCACCCCGCAGGCCGTCGTTGGCCACGCCCCAGCACGCCTGTCTCAACGTCTCCTGTGGAACGTCCCGCGCCGGCACACCGCGTTCCACGTCGACCACGGCCTGAGCGACCAGGGCACGAACGAGTGCCGCGAGCAGCACCGCCTCGTCCGCGGTCGCCGCGACGTCCGCGACCCGCACCTCCACGGTCGGCAGGTCGGTGGCGGGGCGGACGTCCCAGTAGACCATCGCCCGGTCCAGCGCCGTGCCGGCCTTGATCATCGTGTCGGAGACCTCTTCGTAGTGCTGCCACGAGGTGAAGAACGGCGGCGGGCCGGACACCGGCCAACGCGACCAGATGGTCGAACGCCAGCTCGCGAAGCCCGTGTCCTCTCCGTCGGAGTACGGCGAGTTCGCGGTCACCGCCGACAGCACGGGCAACCAGGGCCGCACGTGGTTGCACACCTGCACGGCCGTCTCCCGGTCGGGCACGGCGACGTGGACGTGGCATCCGCAGATCAGCTGCTGCTCGGCGAGCGCACCGAACTCGCGGGCGATCCGCCGGAACCGCAGGCTGTCCGTGATCTCACCGGTCGCGCGCCCCAGCGGCGGCGCCCCGACTGCGATGGCCCGGCATCCCGCCGTTCGCGCGGCCTGCGCCACCAGTCGACGCAGGTCGAGCAGCTCGCGGTGAGCCTGCTCCGCGTCGGCGCACACCGTTGTGTTGATCTCCACCTGCGCCCCGGTCAGTTCGTGCTGCAGATCGAGGCCGAGCTGTTCCCGTGCGACGGCGACCACCTCGTCCGCACGGTTCACGGCGACGCCGGTCGCCGCATCCACCAGGAGGAACTCCTCCTCGACACCGAGGGTGGGACTCCACGCGTCCTTCGCTGACGCCATTTCCACGTCTCACCAACCTGCTCTGGGCGCGGTTGCGCGCCGGGGATTCCGGGAACCGGCGAATACCCCTTTCCCACCAGGGGAAACCCCACCAACGGCCAGCGGTGCCCCTGACCGGCTCTTCCCGGTCAGGGGCACCGCTGGCCGCACGACTCAGAAGTCCTCGTCGAACGCCACCGTGCCGGTCACACCGACCTGGTAGGCCGACACCCGCCGCTCGAAGAAGTTCGACAGCTCCTGCACGTCCTGCAACTCCATGAACGCGAACGGGTTCTTGGAACCGTAGATCGGCTCGATGCCGAGCACCTGCAGCCGCCGGTCCGCGACATGCTCCAAATAGGACCGCATGTCCGCCACCGACATGCCGGCGACGCCGCCACCGAGCAGGTCCTCCGCGAACTGCACCTCGGCGTCGACGGCCTCGCGCAGCATCTGCTTGACCTCCTCGTACAAGGAGTCGTCGAACAGGTCCGGCTCCTCGCGGCGCACGGTGTCCACGACGTCGAACGCGAACGCCATGTGCATCGACTCGTCGCGGAACACCCAGTTGGTGCCCGACGCGAGACCGTTCAGCAGGCCGCGTGAACGCAGGAAGTAGACGTAGGCGAAGGCGCCGTAGAAGAACAGGCCCTCGATGCACGCCGCGAAGCAGATCAGGTTGAGCAGGAACGACCTGCGGTCCTCCCGCGACTCCAGCCGCTTGAGGTCCGAGATCGAGTCGATCCACTTGTAGCAGAACTCGGCCTTGGCGCGGATCGACGGAATCGTCTCGACGGCGGCGAACGCCTCGATGCGGTCGTTCTCGTCGGGCAGGTAGGTGTCGAGCAGCGTCAGGTAGAACTGGACGTGCACGGCCTCCTCGAACAGCTGCCGCGACAGGTAGAGCCGGGCCTCCGGCGCGTTCACGTGCTCGTAGAGGTTGAGCACGAGGTTGTTCGCGACGATCGTGTCGCCGGTCGCGAAGAACGCGACGAGCCGGTTGACGAGGTGCCGCTCGGCCTCCGACAGCTTGTTCAGGTCGGCGAGGTCCGAGTGCAGGTCGACTTCCTCGACGGTCCACGTGTTCTTGATGGCGTCACGGAAACGCTCGTAGAAGAGCGGGTAGCGCATCGGCCGCAGGGTGAGGTCCATGCCGGGGTCGAGCAGGGCGTTCTGACGGGCGGTGCTGGCAAGCGTGGTCACTGGCAGGCCTCACAGGACTCGGGGTTTTCCAGGGAGCAGGCGATGGCGTCGTCCGACGTCACGACGGGCACCGCCGTGGTGGTGGTCGTCGTGGTCGCCTGCTGGATGCGCGTCGCCGGACGGGAGCGCAGGTAGTACGTGGTCTTGAGCCCGGCTTTCCAGGCGTAGAGGTACATCGAGGAGAGCTTGCCGATCGTCGGCGAGGCGACGAAGAGGTTCAGTGACTGGCTCTGGTCGACGTACGGGCCACGCGCGGCGGCCAGTTCGATCAGCGCCTTCTGCGGCAGTTCCCAGGCCGTGCGGAACAACGACCGCACGTCCTCCGGCAGTTCCGCGATGCCCTGAGCGGAGCCGTCGTCCTGCTTGAGCCGGTTGCGCACGGCCTCCGTCCACAGGCCGCGGGACTTGAGCTCGCGCACCAGGTAGGAGTTGATCTGCAGGAACTCACCGGACAGCGTCTCGCGCTTGAACGTGTTCGACACCTGCGGCTCGATGCACTCGAAGCAGCCGGCGATCGAGGCGATCGTCGCGGTCGGCGCGATCGCGATCAGCAGCGAGTTCCGCAGGCCGTGCTCGCTGACGCGTTCACGCAGAGCACTCCAGCGCTCGGTCTGCGTGGGCGTGACGCCCCACAGGTCGGGCTGCAGATCTCCCTTGGCTGCACGGGTTTCCCGGAACGCCGGGTGCGCACCCGCGGACGAGGCGAGCTCCGCCGACGACTCCAGCGCCGTCAGGTAGATCTCCTCGGCGATGCGCGTCGACAGCTCGCGGGCCTGCGGCGAGTCGAAAGGCAGGCGCAGCTTGAAGAACACGTCCTGCAGACCCATGACACCGAGACCCACCGGGCGCCAGCGCGGGTTGGACCGCGCCGCCTGCTCGGTCGGGTAGTAGTTGATGTCGATCACGCGGTCGAGGAACACGACGGCCGTGCGAACCGTGGAACGCAGGCGCTCCCAGTCGACGGAACCGGCGGTGTCATCGACATGGGCACCGAGGTTGACCGAGCCGAGGTTGCAGACCGCGGTCTCCTCGTCGCTGGTGACCTCCAGGATCTCCGTGCAGAGGTTGGACAGGTGCACCACGTTCGACGGCGACGCGGTCTGGTTGCACGTGCGGTTCGCGGTGTCCTTGAACGTCATCCAGCCGTTGCCGGTCTGGGCGAGCGTGCGGATCATCCGTCCATAAAGGTCACGAGCCTTGACCGTGCGGACGGCGCGGCCGGCCTCCTCGGCGCCGCGGTAGGCGCGGTCGAACTCGTCGCCCCACAGGTCGACCAGCTCGGGGATCTCGTCCGGGTCGAACAGCGACCAGTCCGCGTCCGCCTCGACGCGGCGCATGAACTCGTCGGGGATCCAGTTCGCCAGGTTGAGGTTGTGCGTGCGGCGCGCGTCCTCACCGGTGTTGTCGCGCAGCTCCAGGAACTCCTCGATGTCCGGGTGCCACGTCTCCAGGTACACGCAGGCGGCGCCCTTGCGCCGGCCGCCCTGGTTGACCGCGGAGACCGACGCGTCGAGCGTGCGCAGCCACGGCACGATGCCGTTGGAGTGGCCGTTCGTGCCGCGGATCAGCGCACCGCGCGAACGGACCCTCGACCACTGCACGCCGATGCCGCCGGCGAACTTCGACAGCCTGGCGATCTGCTTGTAGCGGTCGTAGATCGACTCGAGCTCGTCGCGCGGTGAGTCCAGCAGGTAGCACGACGACATCTGGGTGTGCTGGGTGCCGGAGTTGAACAGCGTCGGCGAGCTGGGCAGGTAGGCCAGCGACGACATCAGCCGGTAGAAGTCGATCGCCTCGGTCGCCGTCTGCGAGAGACCGCACGCGACGCGCAGCAGCCAGTACTGCGGCTGCTCGATCACCGAACGCTTCGCGGGGTGGCGCAGCAGGTAGCGGTCGTAGACCGTGCGCAGGCCGAAGTACTCGAACCGCCGGTCGCCTTCGAGGTCGATCGCGTCGTCGAGCTTGCGGGCGTTGGCGGCCACGAACTGCGCGGTCGCGTCGCCGATCAGGCCTTCGGCGTGGCCGAGCGCGATGCTCTGGCTGAAGGACATCACGCCCTGGCGGCGCACTTCCTTCTCGATGAACGCCGCGAGCAGACCGGCGGCGAGCTTGGAGTACTCGGGCTCCTCCGACACGAGCGCGGCTGCCGTCTGGATCGACAGCCGGTCCAGTTCCTCGGTGGTGGCGCCGTCGTAGAGACCGCTGATCGTCTTGGTGGCGACCCGCAACGGGTCGACGTCGTGCAGACCGACCGTGCAGCGCTCCACCGCGCGCACGATCTTGTTCAGGTCAACGGGTTCCAATGAACCGTTGCGTTTCTTGACGCGCATAGTGGTGGTGACCGTGTCGACCGCCGTCACTAGCTCTCTCCTCGCGAGCTCGGGTGGCCACGGGGACAGCGAGGAGTGAACGGGCGCGCGCGACCGCCACGTCCTCCCGCCCTCCCTCGGGGCCGCGGACACCCGCACGCAGGCACGTGCGGGGCGCTGGCAGGTCTTCGGACTCGTGGGCGAGCCTGTCGCCAGGCGCCTACCGGCCGTCGCTTCCCAGACATCGCGATGTCCAGTGCTTTCTGACGGCTTTCGTTCCCACTCACCGCTGCGGGGCAGTCCCGGACTCACACCGGGTTCCCTCTTGCGACGACCGATCTGGAGGATCGGCCGAACCAGCTTCGGAGCACAATACATGGGCGCGGTCGAGCCACGAGCAACTACATCTAGTGGGCGTGTCGCTCAGTTGGCCCAGAGGACGTCGGTCAGGGCGCGCAGGCTGTTGTGGATGTGGAACGACATCGCCAGCGCGGCCCTGTCCTCCTCCCCGTCCGCGATCGCCTGACAGATCACGCCGTACTCCTGCATGGTCACCGCCAGGCGTTCCGGCGAGCGGCGGGCCGCCTGCCGCAGCCGTCGCAGCTGTCCACGCAACGCGCCGAGCGCCTCGCCGAGGTAGGGGTTGCCGGCCGCCTCGTCGATCAACGCGTCCAGCCGCTCGATCAACTCCTCGGGGTCGCCGCCGGCGAACTCGGCGTGCAGGTGCGCGAACCGGGAGCGGTCGTGGGCGCGAGCGCACATCTTGACCGCGTACGTCTCCAACGCCTCCCGCATCTGGAACAAGTGCCTCACGTCGTTCAGCGCCACCTCGGCGACGAACGCGCCGCGCCCCGGCGTGATCCGCACGAGGTTCTCCCGCGCGAGTCGCTGGATCGCCTCCCTGAGGGGCGTGCGGGAGACACCGAGCCGTTCGGCGAGACGCACCTCGTTCAGGTGCGCACCCGGCGCCAGATCCCACGCCACGATCTCGTCGCGCAGCTGTTCATAGGCTTTGAGACTTTGACTCACGATCCCTGTATACACGGCGAATACACGGCTCACCATATATCGCTTGCGGCCAGATCCGGGGAGCTCCACACTGGGCCGCCGATACCGGGGCTGAACGGGTGGTTCATGTTCGATGTGATCATTGCCGGATGCGGTCCGACCGGCGCGATGCTGGCCGCTGAACTGCGGCTGCACGACGTGCAGGTGCTCGTTCTCGAAAAGGAACCGGAGCCCTCGTCGTCGTTCGTGCGCATTGTCAGTCTGCACATTCGCAGTCTGGAAATCCTGGTGATGCGCGGACTGCTGGACCGCTTTCTGGAACGCGGCAGGCAGCGCCCGGTCGGCGGAGCCTTCGGCGCCATCCCCACACCCACGCCCGACGGCCTGGACTCCACGTTCACCACCATGCTCGGCATCAAGCAGCCGACCGCCGAGCAGTTGCTCGCCGACCACGCGATCGCACTGGGCGCCGAGGTCCGGCGCGGTGCCGCGGTGATCGGGTTCGAGCAGGACGACGAGGGCGTGACCGTCGCACTGGCCGATGGCGAGCGGCTCCGGTCGCGGTACCTGGTCGGCTGCGACGGGGCCCGCAGCACGGTGCGCAAACTTCTCGGCGTCGGATTCCCAGGTGAGCCCTCGCGGCACGACACGCTGATGGGCGAGATGAAGTTCGGCGCACCGGAGGACGAGATCGCCGCCAAGATGGCGGAGATCCGCGAAACCAGCAAGGTGTTCCACCTCGGACATTTCGGGGACGGGATTTATCGCGTTGTGGTCCCCTGCTCGGAAGCCACCGAGGATCGCGCGGAACCGCCGACCATCGATGATTTCCGGCGGGAACTGCGCGCCGTCGCCGGAACCGATTTCGGCGCGCACTCCCCGGGCTGGTTGTCCCGTTTCGGTGATTCCACCCGATTGGTCGAGCACTACCGGATCGGGCGGGTGCTGCTCGCCGGCGACGCGGCGCACATCCACCCGCCCGCCGGTGGCCAGGGCCTGAACCTGGGTGTGCAGGACGCGGTCAACCTCGGCTGGAAGCTGGCCGCGCAGATCCGCGGCTGGGCGCCGGAGACGTTGCTGGACAGCTACCACGCCGAACGTCATCCGGTCGCCGCCGACGTCCTGGACAACACCCGCGCCCAGGTCCAGCTGTCGTCTCCCGAACCGGGCGCGCAGGCCGTGCGCAGGCTGCTCACCGAACTGATGGACATCAACGAGGTGAACCGGCGGCTGATCGAGAAGATCACCGCGATCGGCATCCGCTACGACTTCGGCGAGGGCCCCGACCTGCTCGGCCGCCGGCTGCCCGACACCGACCTGGCCCAGGGCCGCCTCTACGACCGGATGGGCCAGGGGCGAGGTCTCCTGCTCGACCGCACCGGACGTCTGGCCGTCGAGGGCTGGTCGGACCGAGTGGATCTCCTCACGGATCCCGTTGCGGCACTGGACGTTCCGGCCGTCCTGCTGCGTCCGGACGGGCACGTCGCCTGGATCGGCGAGGACCAGCAGGACCTGAACGACCACCTCGTCCGCTGGTTCGGCAAGCCGTTCACCGCCTCCTGACGAGCCGTCAGCGCGCGAACTTCTCGATGGCGGCCGCAGTGACCGGGGTGAAGAAGTTGACGAGGTTGCCGTCGGGGTCGCGGAACAGCAACGAGCGGTTGCCCCAGGGCATCGTGGTGGGTTCGGTGACGACGTCCTCCACGAAGCTCGTCAGGTTCTCACGCACGGCGTCCACGTCGTCGACGAGGAACTCGATGATGACGCTGCGGTTCGCGCCCGGCTCCGCCGATCCGGGCGCGAACAGGCCGACGGTGCGGGTGCTGCCGATCGCGAGGGTGCCCGAACGGGTGCTGAGCTCGGCGAAGTCGTCGCTCGCCCAGTTCGCCCGCAGGCCCGTGGCGCGCTCGTAGAAGCCGACGAGCCGGGTGACGTCGCCGGTGATGACACGGATCGAGATGAAGTCCATGACTGCACGCTAGAAGCGATACCGGACAGAATCCGCCCGGTATCTGCGGAATACTTTCGGGCATGCCCAGGCCCACCGCCCGCGTCCTCACCCTGCTGGAACTCCTGCAGTCGGGAGGCGTCCGGACCGTCGCCGAACTCGCCGACCGGCTCGGCGTGGACGAGCGCACCGTGCGCCGGTACGTCGAGCACCTCGTCGATCTCGACGTGCCCGTCGAGTCGGTGCGCGGCCGTTACGGCGGCTACCGCCTCGCTTCCGGCTACCGCATGCCACCGCTGATGCTGAACGACGACGAAGCGCTCGCCGTGCTGCTCGGCCTGGTCGCGGGGCGCCGATCCGGTTTGACGACGGCCACGAACACAGCCGGTGAGACGGCGGCGGCGAAGATCAGGCGCGTGTTGCCGCAGCGGCTCGGCGGCAGGCTCGACGCCGTCCTCGGCTCGATCGCCTTCACCGCGCCCGAAGGTGAGCCCGCCGCACCTGACGCCACCGTCCTGCTCACGATCGCCGACGCGGTGAGCCACCGTCGGCCGGTCTCGATCCGTTACACCGCAAGGGATGGCCGGCACAGCGAACGCACGCTGCACCCGTACGGGCTCGTCGCCCACTCGGGCCGGTGGTACGTGACCGGCGCCGATCCCGCGATCGGCGAGGACCGGACGTTCCGGCTGGACCGCATCGCCAGTGCACGCACGTTGCCCGGCTCGTTCGACCCGCCAGAAGGAGTCGACGCGGCGGAGCGGGTCCTCAGTGGACTCGCCACCGCCGCTTACCGGCACGAGGTGACGCTGCGGATCCGGGGAACGACCGAACAGATCCGCACCCGGCTGCCCGCGAGCGTCGCGATCATCACCGAGTCGGCACCCGACTGGTCTCACGTCGAACTGCGGGTGGAACGACTCGACTGGCTGCCCGGCGTCCTCGCGTCACTCGACCTGCCGTTCGTGATCGAGCGACCGGACGAGTTGCGCGACCTCGTGGAGGCACTGGCCGACCGGCTCAGGGATTCCGCCCGGCGCCGCCAGGTCGTCAGACGCCGTCGATCAGCCGGACGGCCAGATCGGGGTTGAACGTGCCCGCCGGCGTGGTCGGCGCGATGCCGCACGGGCCGTCGGACACACCCGGTGTCTTGACCCACAACAACAGGTCGGCACCGCCACCGATCTGCGGCGCCACACCGAGCTTGCGACCGGCCGGGTTGCACCAGCCGTCACCACGCCCGTTGCCGTTGCGGCTGGTGTCCACCACGAATCCGGCCTGATAGCCGAGGAAACCGTTGACCTGACCGGCGTAGCTCGTCGACTGGCTCGTGGTGTAGTAGTTCGACACGTTCACCGAGAACCCGCGCACGTTCCGCACGCCGGCCTCGTTCAGCCGGTACGCGATGGTGGACGGCGACACCCAGCCGGCGTTGCCGCCGTCGAGGTACGCGTACGTGTTGGGGGCCTTGGCCTTGAGCTGCTCGGTGGCGTACTTGAGCAGGCCCGCCATCTCCGTCCGCTGCGCCGCCGTCAGGCAGTCGTAGGCGGCGAGCGCGTCCGGTTCGATGATCACCACCGCGGGCTTGGTCCCGATCCCGGCCGCGAAGCCCGAGATCCAGGTCCGGTACGCGCCGGCACTTCCGGCGCCACCACCGGAGTGGCCACCGCAGGCGTCCCTGTTGGGGATGTTGTAGGCGACCAGGACGGGGAGTTCGTCCCGGCCGTCGGCCGCGCCCGCGTAGTTGGCCACGGTCGAGCCGATGGTGGAGTCGTTGCCGAACCAGCGCGCGATCGGCCGGGAGCCGATCGCGGTCTGGATCCGCGCGGACCTGGAGTCACTCGGGTTGTTCCGGGCCCAAGTGGCGGGCGCGGAGTTGGGATTGACGTAGAAACCGCTGGTCAGGTCGAGCGGGCTGGCTGCTGTGGCAGGGGTGGCCGGGGACAGCAGCAGGACCGCGCAGACCGCGATCGTCGAACGGGCAATCCACCGCACTGTGGATCTCCTCTCGGATGGACTCTTCCTCTCACCCGCCGCCCGCCCGGCAGTGCGCGGGGCGAGCGGCGGGAGTTCTCGTGGACGGGACGGTCAGCGGGTGTCGGCGAACGCCGCGACCCAGGCCAGGGCCGAGTTCCAGTTGATGGCGACCTCGTTCGTGGACCACGACCCGAGTTCGTCGAGGTAGCACTTCGCGGGCGCGCAGCCCGGCAGGTTCTGCTGTGCCACCGGGTCCTGCAGGCCCGAGTTGGGGCCGCCGGCGAGCGACCCGGCGGGCGGGTTCGGCATCCTGGCGTCGACCTGGTTGGCCCAGTGCCGGTGGTGCTGGTTCCTGCTGGCCTTCTCGCCGTAGCCGCTGACGAACGACTGGTTCAGGCCGTTGCGGCCGAGCAGGTAGTCCATCGACTCCAGCGCCGCGTCGCTGTACTTGCGGTTCAGCGTCGTGTCGTAGGCCATCGCCATGATCATCGACGCGGTGAGCGTCGCGCTGGTCGAGCCCCAGGCGTACAGGCCGTCCGCGGGCTTGGACGGGTTGGGGTAGCCCTGCGACCTCAGGTCGCGCAGGTGGCCGTCTGCGACGTTGATCACCCGCGCGCGGGCGGTGATCACGCGGTCCAGCGGGAACTGCAGCGGGAGCCGGAGGATCGTGAGGTCGGCGAGGCCGCCGGTGTCCTTCCAGGAGAACCCGGCCGAGGTGAGCTTCGTGGTGACCTTGTTCAGGTACTCGCGCTTGCCGGTCGTCCCGTAGAGCTCGGCCGCGGCCCACGAGAACTCGTCGGTCACGTTGGTGTCGTCGTAGGCGCCACCGCCGACGCCGTCCTCTTTCGGGGCGTACTTGGCCGGGTTGGCCAGGGCGGCCTTCCAGGCGGTCTCGGCCGCGGCGAGGCACTTGTCGGAGAACGCGCGGTCCCAGAGCTTGTAGACGCGGGCGCACTGGGCACCGGCGGCGGCGAGGTTCAGGGTGGCGGCCGTCGACGAGGCGTGCAGGTACCGCGGCTGCGGGTCGTTGCCGGGCAGCATCGGGTGACCGGTCCAGGCCAGGTCGTGGATCTTGTGGTGAACCATGCCCGCGAGCGGTTCGCCCGCCGGGACCTGCATCTTCAGCAGGAACTCCATCTCCCACCGCGCCTCGTCGAGCACGTCGGGCCGGTGGTTGTCCTGCTCGGGGATGGACAGCAGGCCGTCCCGGAAGCCTTCGACGTCGAGCGTGTAGAGCGACCGCTCGTAGGTGTCCATGAGCTGCCACGCGGCGAGGGCGCCGTTGACGACGTACTTGCCGTGGTCGCCCGCGTCGTACCAGCCGCCGCTCACGTCGAGCGAGTAGTCGCACTCCCCCGGCAGGCACGGCACCGACACGTCGCCCTGGTTCGGCGCCACACCAACGTGTCCAGCGGGGCGCGCGTACGCCTCACCCACGTACTTCGCCTCGATCGGGATGCCGCTGCGGTTGTGGTAGAAGTACGCCAGCGAGTCCCGTCGGAGCTGGTCATAGGGCTTGTCGGCGATGTCGAACGGGTAGCTGCTCTGGTCGCCGACCGTCAGCCTGTAACCGCTTCCAGCCTTCTTGTAGGCCGAGAAGTCGGCGATGTGCACGTGGTCGCGCGTCATCGCGTCGTCGCCCTTGACCTGCGTTTTCCCGGCCTGGACGACGGCTCCCGCGGCGTCGCGCAGCTGCCAGTCGACCGGCGTGGTGGAGCTGTTCACGATCGACGCGCGCTTGGTGCCCGCCGTCGGGTAGGCGTGCTGGTTCGTGCGCACCGGTGAGCCGTAGTCCCAGCCACCACCGGGCGGGATGACGCCGCCGGTCAGCGACACGTCGTCGATGCACAGCGTGTACGGCTCAGCCGACGCGCCACCAGCCTGGATCGCGACCTGGCCGCCGGTGCGAGTGGCCACTGTGGACGTACCGGTGAACTCGAACGTCTTGGGAGTACCGGTGAGTGCGGCGGCCTTGTTCAGGATCGTGGTGTTCGGCGCGACGGACAGAGCCACCGCCGCCCGCACCGTGACGCTCCGGGAAGCGGTCGCGGTGAAGCGCAGCGTGTAGGGCTGACCGGCCTCCAGCGGGATGTCGTTCTGGCCGATCATCGCCGTCCACGGGTTCGCGGTGCCGCCGGGGATCTGCGCGCACAGCCTGCCGCCGGCCACTGTGGACGGAGCGATTCCGCTGCTCCACCACGGGGTCTTCACACTGTCGAACTTGCCGTTGAGCACGCGCTCATAGGGCTCGGCCGCGGTCGCGGGTGCCGCGATCGTGGCGATCAGGACGAACGGAAGGCCGGTTGCCACCAGCCTGGTCTTCACGGACATACCGGGGGCCTCTCGAGGTCGACTGTCTCCCGGCGCGACCGCAGCGTCGAGGCGAATGTTCACCCACCCGACCCCGCGTGTCAACGATCCCGCGTCATCGAAATGTGACCGGCGCTACCTCTTCACATCCGGATGGCCTCGTGGTTACAGTCCTGTAAGCGCTCACAGTTTCCCCCGATCCCGGTGGGCGCGCACCGGCCGAAGCCGCAGCGTCGCAGCAGGTGAACGGTGTTCCAGTGGTCTGTCAGACGGCCAAATTCGGGTGTTAGCGCTTGCAGGCCATCCGCCAACCGGAGGTTCTTCGATGGGTGTTCGACCGAGGCGCGCTCTGCTCGCCACAACTCTGCTCAGCTCGCTGGTGGCCGTGTCCGCGTGTGGCGGCGCCGCCGACTCGGCGTCGTCGGGGGACGTCACGCTGATCGTCAAGACCTTCAGCCAGTTCGGCTACGACGAGCTCTACGAGGAGTACGAGGCGAGCCATCCCGGCATCAAGATCAAGGAGGAGAACATCGGCAAGCTCGGCGACTACACGCCGAAGCTGCAGCAGTGGCTCGCCACCGGGAAGGGCGCCGGCGACGTCGTGGCGATCGAGGAGGGCATCCTCTCGCAGTTCATGGCGAAGCCCGACCAGTTCGTGAACCTGCTCGACCACGGCGCCAAGGAACTCTCCGGCAACTTCCTGCCGTGGAAGTGGCAGCAGGCGTCCACTTCGGACGGCAGCAAGGTCGTCGGCCTCGGCACTGACGTCGGCGCGCAGGGCATGTGCTACCGCAAGGACCTCTTCGAGGCCGCGGGCCTGCCCACCGACCGGGAGGCGGTCGGCAAGCTCTGGCCCACCTGGGACGCCTACCTCAGCACCGGGAAGCAGTTCAAGGCCAAAACTCCCGGCGCCGGGTTCTACGACTCGACCGGCGGTGTCTACCTGAACATGCTGATGCAGTCGGGCGACCACACCTACTACGACGCCACGAACAAGCTCGTGATCGACTCGAACTCCGCCGTGCGGGCCACCTGGGACAAGTCCGTCGAGATGGTGAGGGCCGGGTTGTCGGCCAACATCGAGATGTGGAGTCCACAGTGGAACGCGGTCTTCAAGAACGGCACGTTCGCCACCATCCCGTGCCCCTCCTGGATGCTCGGCACGATCGAGAAGCAGGCGGGCCCGGAGAACAAGGGCAAGTGGGACGTCGCCAAGGTGCCGGGCAACGGCGCGGTGCGCGGCGGTTCGTTCCTCGCGGTGCCGGCGCAGAGCACGCACCAGAAGGAGGCCGCCGAGCTGGCCAAGTTCCTGACCAGCGCCAAGGGACAGACCACGGCGTTCAAGGCGAAGAACAACTTCCCGTCCTCGCCGCAGGCCATCGACGACCCGGCGGTGCAGGACTTCAAGAACCCGTACTTCGGCGACGCGCCCGTCGGCAGGATCTTCGGCGAGAGCGTGAAGGCGCTCAAGCCGGTCTACCTCGGCCCGGACAACAACGCCATCGGTGACCGCGTCGGCAACGCGCTTCTCGCGGTGGAGCAGGGCAAGCTCCAGCCCGACGAGGCCTGGGCCAAGGCCGTCGACGACGCAATGCGCCTGGCCAAGTGACGACCTGGCGGCCGGGGCGCTGCGGAGAAACCCGTCCCGGCCGTCATCCCCACACCACCTGAGGACACAAGTTGGTGACTGATCTGCGGCCGAGGACGGCCCCAAGCACTCCGGCGGCCGGGAGCAGGCCTCCCGAGCAGCCACGTTCCCGGCTGCGCGACCGGATCTCCCGCGTCGAGGTGAAGTGGTCGCCGTACCTGTTCATCGCGCCGTTCTTCGTGATCTTCGTGGTCTTCGGGCTGTTCCCGCTGATCTACACGGCCTGGGTGTCGTTGCACGACTGGGACATCACCGGCGCGGGCGCGTTCGTCGGACTGGACAACTACGTCACGCTGTTCGCCGACCCGGACTTCTGGAACGCGGTCGTCAACACCCTCGGCATGCTCGTGCTCGCCACCGTGCCGCAGTTGCTGGGCGCCCTGGTGCTCGCGAGCCTGCTCAACCAGAAGCTGCGTGCCGTCACGTTCCTGCGGATGGGCGTGCTGCTGCCGATCGTCACCTCCGTCGCGGCCGTCGGCATCGTGTTCAGCCAGATCTTCGACCGCGACGCCGGCATGGTGAACGGCCTGCTGGGGCTGGTGAACGTCGACGCGATCGACTGGCGCGCAGACAAGTGGTCGTCGTGGACCGCGATCGCCACCATGGTCAACTGGCGGTGGACCGGCTACAACGCGTTGATCTACCTCGCGGCCATGCAGGCGATCCCGAAGGACCTCTACGAAGCGGCCACTGTGGACGGTGCGGGCAAGATCAGGCAGTTCTGGAGCATCACGGTTCCGAACATCCGGCCCGCGATCGTCTTCACCGTCATCATGTCCACCATCGCGGGCATGCAGCTCTTCACCGAGCCGCTGATCTTCGGCCAGGGCAGCTTCGCCATCTCCGGCGGCAGCCTGCGGCAGTTCCAGACGGTGTCGATGTACATGTTCGAGAAGGCGTTCCGGGACTTCGACTACGGCTACGGCTCGGCCGTCGCGTGGATGATCTTCCTGCTGATCACGCTGCTCGGCGTCGTCAACTTCCTGATCACGCGGAGGTCGAGGTAGCCATGCGCAAAACCCATCCCCTGGTCTACTTCACGCTCCTCGCGGGCATCGTGCTGTCGGCGTTCCCGCTCTACTGGCTCTTCGTCGTCGCCACCCGTGCCAACGACGTCGTCGGCGACTGGCCACCACCGCTGGCGCCCGGCCCGAACTTCGGCGACAACGTCGGCAGGCTGTTCGCCGCGGAGGACGCGAACTTCCTGCTGGGTCTGTGGAACTCGCTGCTCAGCTCCGCGGTGATCACCGTCTCGGTCGTGTTCTTCTCGTCGCTCGCGGGTTTCGCGTTCGCCAAGCTGAAGTTCCGCGGCCGCAACGGACTGCTGCTCGTCATCCTCGCGACCATGATGATCCCGGTGCAGATGGGCATCATCCCGCTGTACATGATCATGGTCGAACTGGGCTGGCAGAACCGGATGGAAGCGATCATCGTGCCGGCGCTGGTGTCCGCGTTCGGCGTCTTCCTGATGCGCCAGTACGCCGAGCAGGCCGTTCCGGACGAGCTCATCGAGGCCGCGCGCATCGACGGGTGCAGCACGTTCCGCACGTTCTGGAGCATCGTGCTGCCCGCGTTGCGTCCCGGCGCGGCGGTGCTCGGCCTGTTCACGTTCATGGGTGCCTGGAACGAGTTCCTGTGGCCGCTCGCGGTCCTCGAAGCGGACAACCCGACCGTCCAGTTCTCGCTCTCGCAGCTGTCCACCACCTATTACACCGACTACACGCTCATGTTCACCGGAGCGCTGATCGCCACCGTGCCGCTGCTGCTCGTGTTCGTCGCGTTCGGTCGCCAGATCATCGGCGGCATCATGGAAGGGGCGGTCAAGGCATGACCACGTTCGAACCCGGTTTCCTCTGGGGCGCGGCCACGTCCAGCTACCAGATCGAGGGCGCGGTGGCCGAGGACGGACGCGGACCGTCCATCTGGGACACCTTCTGCGCGACACCGGGCAAGGTCGACAACGGCGACACCGGTGACGTGGCCGCCGACCACTACCACCGCTATCCCGAGGACGTCGCCATCATGCGCGAACTCGGGCTCGGCGCCTACCGGTTCTCGATCGCCTGGCCACGGATCCAGCCGCTCGGCACCGGCAAGGCCGACCAGCGCGGGCTCGACTTCTATTCGAGGCTCGTGGACACGTTGCTGGACAACGGCATCCAGCCGTGGCCGACGCTCTACCACTGGGACCTGCCGCAACCGCTGGAGGACGCGGGCGGCTGGCCGGAACGCGACACCGCACTGCGGTTCGCCGAGTACGCGCAGATCGTGCACGAGACGCTGGCGGACCGCGTCACGCACTGGACGACGCTGAACGAGCCGTGGTGCTCGGCGTTCCTCGGTTACGCGACCGGCAGGCACGCCCCCGGCCGCCAGGACCCGGCGGCGTCGATCCGCGCCGCCCACCACCTGTTGCTGGGCCACGGACTCGCGGCACGGGCCATGCCCGACGCGCGGGTCGGCATCACGCTGAACCTCACCCACGTCACGGCGGGTTCGGCCACCGAGGCGGACCTCGACGCCGCACGCCGGATCGACGGCATGCAGAACCGGCTCTTCCTCGACCCCGTGCTGCTGGCCGAGTACCCGGACGACGTGCTGCGGGACCTGGAGCCCATCACGGACCTCGACCACGTCCAGGACGGCGACCTCAAGACCATCGCCGCGCCCATCGACTTCCTCGGCGTGAACTACTACTCCCCCATGCTCGTCGGCCACGGCACCACCCCGTCGCCCTCGGCCTACGTCGGCTCCGAGCACGTCCGGCACCTCGACGGGGGCCGGCCGCGCACGTCCATCGGCTGGGAGATCGACGCCGGCGGGCTGTTCGACCTGCTGCTGCGACTGGACCGCGACTACCCCGCGATCCCGTTGTACATCACCGAGAACGGCGCCGCGTTCGACGACGAGGTGCACGACACCGGCCGCGTCGCCTACCTGGACGGGCACGTGCGGGCGTGTGCGGAGGCCGTGGCGAAAGGCGTGGCGCTGAAGGGCTACTTCGCCTGGTCGTTGCTCGACAACTTCGAGTGGTCCTTCGGCTACGCCCAGCGGTTCGGCCTGGTGCACGTCGACTACGACACCCAGCGCCGCACCCCGAAGGACAGCGCCCGGTGGTACGCGGACGTGATCGCGCGAGGTGCACTGTGAGCGCTTACAACATTGGTAGGGTGCGGCCATGAACACCCGGCCTCCCACCTTGGAGGAAGTGGCGCAACGCGCGGGAGTCTCGACCGGCACCGTGTCCCGCGTCATCAACAACGCGCGCCACGTCAGCGAAAAGTCGAAGCGCGCGGTCCAGAGCGCCATCGCGGATCTGGGCTACGTCCCGAACACCGCCGCCCGCTCACTGGCGAGCCAGCGGCGCGGCGCCGTCGTCCTGGTGATCTCCAGCGACGACCCGGCGATCTTCGCCAACCTCTTCTTCGCCGAGGTGATCAGCGGCGTCAACGCGGCACTGGAGGAGACCGACCTGCACCTGATGCTGCTGCTCGCCGCCTCGAAGCGCGGCAGGGACAGATTCGCGCAGGTGCTCCAGTCGCGCGGCGCGGACGGCGTGATGCTGCTGGCGCTCAAGGAGAACGACCCGCTGTCGAAGATGGCGGAGGACAGCGGTCTGCCGGCCGTCCACGGTGGACGCTCGCTCGACCGCGCACCGCAGTGGTACGTCGACGCCGACAACCGGGGCGGCGCCCGCACGGCCGTCGAACACCTGATCTCCTCCGGCCGCACCAGGATCGGCACGATCACCGGCGAGCTCGACACCCACGCCGGCATGTCGCGCTACCTGGGCTTCCGCGAGGCCGTCGTGCTGGCGGGCCTGAGCGACGAACGCGTGGCACACGGCGACTTCAGCGAGGCCAGCGGTGCCGCGGGGATGAAACTCCTGCTCGACGACCACCCCGACCTGGACGGCGTGTTCGTCGCCTCCGACGCCATGGCCACCGGGGCACTCGCGGTGTTGCGGGAACAGGGCAAACGGGTGCCCGAGGACGTCGCGGTCGTCGGTTTCAACGACATCGTGACGGCGCGGCACACCCAGCCCGCGCTGACCACCGTCCGGCAGCCCATCGAGGCGCTCGGCCGGGAGATGACCAGGATGTTGATCCGGCTGCTGAACGGCGAACAGCCGACGTCGCTGATCCTGCCGACCGAACTGGTCGTGCGCGACTCGGCCTGAGAAGGGTGGCGGGTGCCCGGAAACGGGCGCCCGCCGTCAACTCAGTGCCTGCCCCAGCCCGGAACGGTGCCGTCGATGGCGACCTCGAACTGGTCGTACTTCGCCATCAGGGTCAGCAACTCGTCCTCGGTGGGCTGGTTGCCGTCCGCGTACATCTCCGAGAGGCCCCGGAAGTACTCCTCGCGGTTGAGCGCCGGCGTGAAGATGATGAGCATCGTGGCCTGGTCCTGGTACGGGTTGTGGAACCCGTGCGACACACCCATCGGGACGTTCACGTACGTGCCGGGGGGCGCGGCGAACGACTTGCCGTCGAGGTGGAGCTCCACCATGCCGCTCAGGACGTAGAACGCTTCCAGCTGCTCGTTGTGCACGTGCGGCGAGGCACCGGGAGCTCCCGCGGCCATCCGGTGCTCGTACAGGCCGAGGCGCCCGTCCGTCTCACTGCCCCTGGCCTTGAAGGTGGTGTGGGTGGTCGTGCCGATCTGCACCGACTCGCCTTCGCCGGGAAGCAGGATGTTGGACACTTGCGTCATGTCTGTTCACTCCTCGTTGATGGCTGCGGGCGTCTCGCCGCTGTCCGTCGTGTCTTCCTGGTTGAACCACGAGAGGTACCGCTCGCCCGTGTCCGGGAACACGGTGACCAGGTTCTTGCCCGCGTACTCCGGCCGTGCGGAGAGCACCCGGCAGGCGTGCGCCGCCGCGCCGGAGGAGACCCCGACCAGCAGCCCCGCGGTTCGCGCGAGTTCCCTTGCCGTGCTGTAAGCGTCCTCATTGGACACCGCGAGGACCTCGTCGATCAGGGCCACGTCCGTCGTCGGCGCGACGAAACCGCCGTTGAGGCCCGGGATGCGGTGCAGACCGCCCCATCCCTGACTCAGCACCGGTGACCCTTCCGGCTCCACCGCGACCACGCGGATGCCGGGGTTGCGCTCCTTCAGGTACTTCGCGGTGCCGCTGAGCGTTCCGCCAGTGCCGACACCGCAGACGAAGACGTCCACCTCGCCGTCGGTGTCGTTCCAGATCTCCGGTCCGGTGGTGGCGTAATGCGCCGCCACGTTGTCGGAGTTCTCGTGCTGGCAGGCGAACCACGACCCCGGCCGTTCGCGGGAGAGCTCCTCGGCCTTGGCGATCGCCGCCACGTACCCCTCCTGGTACGGGGTCAGCACGATCTCCGCGCCGAACGCGCGCAGCAGCTGGATGCGCTCGCTGGTCGCGCTGTCCGGCAGGACGATCACGCACTTGTACCCGCGGGCGGCCGCGATGGCCGCCATGGAGATGCCCGTGTTGCCCGACGTCGCCTCGACGATCGTGCCACTGCCCCTGGTCAGGTCCCCGCGCTCTTCCGCGCCGTTGATCATGTAGAGCGCGGCGCGATCCTTCACGCTGGACAGGGGGTTGGCCATCTCCAGCTTGGCGTAGAGGTTCGCGGTGGTCACGCCGAGGTCGAGCCGGACGGTGGGTGTGCCGCCGATCAGGTCCACGAGCGAGTGCGCGGGCGGTCGTCTGGTGAGGGGCTGACTGACTCGGGTGTTCACGCGAACTCCGATCGGTTAGTTGTCACCACGTGGGGAACACGGCCTGGGCGCCCTTGTGCCGCAGTCCCGTGATCTGGACGGGATGACGGGCTCTGGCGGCCTTCACCACGCCACGCGTCGACCTCAACGCGGGCACGGAGAACGGCGCCAGGACACGCGAGTCCGCCGGTACGTCACGGATGACGAGTGCCTGGGCGCCGACCACCGAGTCGTGGCCGACCGTGATCGGGCCGAGCAGCGTCGCGTTCGCTCCGACGACGACCCGGTCGCCGAGCTTCGGATGCCGCCGTGAGCCCTCCGGCCGTTGGTTGTCGTGCCACCACCCGACCGCGCCGAGCGTCACCTGGTGGAAGATCGTGACGTCCTCACCGATGATGACCGTCTCGCCTATGACCACGCCTGCGCCGTGGTCGATGAAGAAGCCACGGCCGATCTCCGCACCGGGATGGATCTCGATGCCGCCGGTCAGCAGCCTCGCGATGACCATGACCAGCCGGGCGCTGCGCCGGTGACCCCGCAGGTGCAACCAGTGCGACACGCGATAGCCCCAGATCGCGATCACCGTCGGGTGCAGCAACGCCTCGCTGCGCGACGTGATCGACGGGTCGCGGTCGAGGACCATGTCGAGGTCCGCGGTGATCGCGCCGAGCAGCGCCCGCGGGTTCACCGGACCGCTCCCGCCTTCTCCGGGGTCTTGCGGAGCTGTCCGAGCCTGTTCTCCGCGTAGGCCACGCCGACGAGCACCACGAGGCCGCCCGCGATGAGGTTCCACGTGACGTGCTCACCGAGGAACAACACGCTGACGAGCACCGCGAACACCGGCACGACGTAGTTGACCGCCGATGCTGTGGTGGCCCCGACGTCGCCGATGAGGCGGAAGTACAGCACGTAGGCCAGACCGGTGCTCAGCAGGCCGAGCAGCACGATGCTCATCGTCACCGGGCCGGTGAAGCTGGGCGTGCGCCAGTCGAGGAACGGCGTCACGACCGCCTGCAGCACGGCCGCCGCGACGAGCTGCGACGCGGCCAGCGACAGCGGCGCCAGGCCGAGCGGCGACAGGTACTTCCGCACGTAAACGAAGCCGATCGCGTAGCTGACGGCCGCGCCGAAACAGGCCAGCCGCCCGCTGAACGAGCCGAGCGCCTCGTCCCACGGCCCGATCAGCAGCACCACGCCGATGAAGCCGAGCACCAGGCCGACCGCCTTGCGGGGGGTCGCCCGCTCGGTCGGCAGAGCGGCGGTGGCGAGCGCCAGCGTCAGCAACGGGCTGGCGCCGATCAGGACGCCCGCGATGCCGGCGCCGGTGGTCTTCTCGCCGTAGGACAGCAGGAGGAACGGGATCACGTTGCCGAACAGGCCGGCGGCCGCGATGTGCCCCCAGATCTGGGCGGAACGCGGCAGGGCGACCTTGCGGACGGCCGCGATGGAGAGCAGGACGGCCGCGCCCAGGATGAGTCTGCTGAGCACGAGCTGTCCCGGTGTCAGACCTTCCAGGGACACCTTGATCAGGGTGAAGCTGCTTCCCCACAGCAGCGCCAGCAGCAGGAAGCGCGCGACGGATGCCTTGTCCATTGCTTCTCGATTCGGATCATCTGTCAGTAGTCGTTTGGACACTTCAACAGATGCTCCTAGGGGCTCACTAGAGCGAGCCCCGTCAGTGCGAGGAGATCAGCCGGCGACCACCGCGACCCCGGTCCGCCCGCCGTCGACGTCGATCACGGTGCCGTGCACGAACGCGGCGTCGTCCGAGGCCAGGTAGACGGCGGCCCCGGCGATCGCGTCGGGATGCCCGGACCGGCCCGCCGGCGTGCCGTGCATCATCACCTCGCCGGGGTGGACGGTGGCGGGGTCCCAGTCCGGCGAGACGACCACGCCGGGCGAGATGGCGTTCACCCGCACGCCCTGCGGGCCGAACTCCGCCGCCCACGCGCGGGTGAGCGTTTCCACGGCGCCCTTGGTGGAGCTGTAGAGCGAGCCGCGCGGCACGGCCAGGCGGGCGATCCACGAACCCAGGTTGATGACCACGCCGGAACCCGCGCCGATCATCGCGGGAACCAGGGCCTGGGTCAGGAAGAACGGGGCCTTCACGTTGACGCCGTAGACGCGGTCGAAGGTCTCGTCGTCGGTGTCGAGGGTGCCCGGCGACGGGTAGATGCCGGCGTTGTTCACGAGGATGTCGACGCGGCCGCCCAGCAGCGTCAGGACCTCCGCGGCCAACGCGCGACTCGCGGCGGACGAGCCGTCCAGGTCGGCGCGGACGAAGTCGGCCCGGCCGCCGGACGAGCGGATCTCGTCGACGACCTCCGCTCCCCTGGCCTCGTCGCGCCCGGAGACGACGACGTGCGCGCCCTCGTGGGCGAAGGCGATCGCGATCGAGCGGCCGATGTTGCTGGTGGAACCGGTGATGAGGGCGGTCCTGCCCTGCAGTCGTTGTGCCATGCACTCGAAGCTAGGTCCGCATTTTTGGACCCGCAAGTCCAGGACTTCAGCCGCGCAGGTAGTCGATGACGAGGTCGATGGCCGCCTCCAGATGGGTGACGTCGCCGGTCGACCGGAGCACCTGCACGCCGCCCTGGATGCCCGCGATCAACGCCGCCGAGACGCGGTCGGCGTCCACCTCGGAGCGCACCAGACCCGCCTGCTGCATCTCGGCTACACCTTCGCGCAACTCGGCCTGCCACCGTTCCAGGAGCGTGCCGATGACCTCGTGCGCACCCGGCGTGCTGTTGAGCTGACCCATCAGCACGCCCAGCGGACAGGTGCGACCCTGCGCCCGATAGCGGGCCACGACCGAATCGCGCCAGCGTTCCCAGGCGGCCCACGACGTCAGGGCGCTCAGATGTGGCTGCTGGTCCGAGAGCACACGGGCTGCCTCGAACCGCGCCACGGCGAGGAAGAGCTCCTCCTTGCCGTCCGGGAAGTAGTGGAAGATCTGACCCTTGCTGGTGCCGGTGATCGCCCGGATGTCGTCCAGAGTCACGCCGGCCGCGTCATCGCCGCGCAGGTACGAGGCCGCCCCCTCGATGATGCGCTGCCGGGTCGCCTGCCCCTTCGCCGTGAGCTTCATGCCCGCAGAATACGTTTTCTGGACCACCTGGTCCACTGTGGTTGACTGAGTCCATGCTGCCTTGGGAGGGACCTCTCGCCGGCCGGCTCGACCGGCACACCGTCGAGTCGGCGTTGCTGCGCGACAACCCGCTCGGAGATCCGCACGAGCGGCCGCTGTGGGTGTACGTGCCGCCGGGCTACGACTCCGGGACCGAGCGCTACCCCGCCGTCTACATGATCCAGGGTTACACCGGGCACGTGCAGATGTGGGCGAACCGCATGCCGTTCCGCCAGCCGTTCATCGAGACGGCCGACGCGGTGTTCGCGCAGGGAGCCCCTGGCTGCATCGTCGTGTACGTCGACGCGTGGACGTCGTACGGCGGTTCGCAGTTCGTCGACTCGCCTGGCACCGGCCGCTACCACTCGTACCTGTGCGACGAAATCGTGCCGTGGGTGGACGAGCACTACCGCACGATCCCGGACCGCGAGTCGCGGGCGATCGCGGGCAAGTCGTCGGGCGGGTTCGGCGCGATGATCACGCCGATGCTGCGGCCGGACCTGTTCGGCGCGTTGGCCACGCACGCGGGCGACTCGCTCTACGAGCTCTGCTACCTCGCGGACTTCGGCAAGGCCGTGCGGGCGTTGCGCGGGTACGACAACGACGTCCAGAAGTGGTGGACGGACTTCCAGAGCCGCACGGCGTTCACCAAGCCGGAAGACATGGACCTGCTCGGGATTCTCGGGGTGGCGGCGTGTTTCTCGGCAACCGAGGACGGCACGCCGGAACTGCCGTTCGACTCCGTCACCGGAGCGCTCAGGCCCGAGGTGTGGCAGCGCTGGCTCGACTGGGACCCGGTGCGGATGGTCCCTGGGCACGCCGACGCGATCCCTTCGCTGCGGGCCGTGTGGATCGACGCGGGCACCAGGGACGAGTACTTCCTCGACCTGGGCGCGGAGGCGTTCCGCAGGGAGATCGCGCTGGCCGGGATTCCGGACGAGCGCGTGCACTTCGAGCTCTTCGACGCGGGCCACGGCGGCATCGACTTCCGATATCCCCTCTCGCTGGCGTGGCTCGCGACTAGGCTCGCTCGATGATCGGTGAAGTGACGTTGCGCGGCGTCGAGGACGCGGACCTGGACGTGTTGTTCGAGTTCATGCGCGACCCGGAGGCGGTGCGGATGGCCGCGTTCACCGCCGAGAACCCCGACGACCGCGAGGCGTTCGACGCGCACATGCGCAGGATCCGGGCGAACCCCGAGACCCTCAACCACGTGATCCTCGGTGACGGGGTGGTCGTGGGCAGCATCGCCAGCTTCGTGATGGAGGGTGACACCGAGGTCACCTACTGGATCGACCGCGCGGTCTGGGGTCAGGGCGTCGCCGGACGGGCGCTGGCGTTGCTGCTCGAACGCGTGTCGGTCCGGCCCCTGCACGCCCGCGCCGCCAGTGACAACGTGGCCTCCCTGCGCGTGCTGACGAGAGCGGGGTTCAAGCCCGTCGGCACCGACATCGGCTATGCGGCGGCACGGAAAGCCGAGATCGAGGAGACGATCCTCGTCCTCAGCTGACGAACTTCTCCGTGCCCAGCACGCCGAGCAGCTGCAACTTGTCGAACGCCTCGGTGCGCGGCGGCGCGGTCAGCACCAGCAACGCCTGCGACTGGTCCTCGGTGAACAACGCCTGGCAGTCCACCTCGATCTCGCCGAGCTGCGGGTGGATCAGCACCTTGTGGTCCTCGAACCGCTTCGAGACCTCGTGGCGTTCCCACAGTTCGGCGAACTCCTCGCTTTCCTTCTGCAGCGCGCGAACGAGCTCACCGGCTCGTGAGCGCGGGCCCATCGAGGCGTAGGCGGCACGGAGGTTCGCCACCTGGGTGCGGCTCTGCCGGTCGCGGTCGTGCTCGGGGTAGATCAGGCGCTCGTCCTGGTCGGTGAACCAGCGGTAGATCCCGCTGCGGGCGTGTCCGGTGAAGTGCGAGGAGTCGCCGTACAACGCCTCGGCGAACCGGTTCTGCACGAGGACTTCGCTGAGGTTGGACAGAATCAGCGCGGGCGTGTCGTTGAGCCGGTCCAGCACCCGTTGCAACGCGGGGGCGACGTGCGTGGGAGCGGACCGGGGTGACGGGGCGTTGCGACCGGCGACGCGGAACAGGTAGTCGCGTTCGTCGTCGCTGAGCCGCAGAGCGCGGGCCAGCGATGCCAGCATCTGCTCGCTGGGCTGCGGGCCGCGTTGCTGTTCCAGGCGCGTGTAGTAGTCCGTGGACATGGCGGCCAGCGCCGCGACCTCCTCGCGCCGCAGCCCCGGTGCCCGCCTGCGCGCACCCGCCGGCAGGCCGACGTCCTCCGGCCTCAGCTCCTCGCGGCGGCGGCGCAGGAAGCCGGCCAGTTCCTTCCGATCCATGCACCCCAGTATCCGGGGCCTGGCCGGTTCAACCAGGGATCGCCGATCCCCCGATATGGGCTCTCTGGCGAGGTACCAGCGATCCGGCCGAAACTCGGTGCCATGGACATCACCGGAAACACCGTCTTCATCCCCGGCGCCACCAGCGGCATCGGCCTGGCGCTCGCCCTCGCCCTGCGCGAGCGCGGCAACACCGTGATCGTGGGCGGCCGGCGCACCGAACTGCTCGACCGGATCGCCGCCGAGCACCCCGGTGTCGAGACCGTCCGCATCGACACCGCCGACGCCTCCAGCGTCCAGACCGCGGCCAAGGACGTCATCGCCCGCTTCCCGTCGGTCAACGTGCTGGTCACCATGGCCGGTGTGATGCGCGTCGAGGACTGGCACCGCCCCGAGTCGTTCCTCGAGTCCGCCGAGGGAATCGTCACGACCAACGTGCTCGGCCCGATCCGCCTGATCGCCGCGTTCGTCGAGCACTTCCAGTCGCTGCCGGACGCCACGATCATGACCGTCTCCTCCGGCCTCGCCTTCGCGCCGTTGAAGATCACGCCCAGCTACAACGCGTCCAAGGCCGCCATCCACATGCTCAGCGAGTCGCTGCGGCTCCAGCTCGCCGACACGTCGGTGAAGGTCGTGGAACTGGAACCGCCGTCGGTGCAGACCGACCTGTTGCCCGGCCAGGCCGAGAACGAGCAGGCCATGCCGCTCGACGAGTACGTCGCCGAGGTCATGAGCATCATCGAGACCCAGCCCGACGCCCGCGAGATCCAGGTAGAGCGCGTGAAGTTCCTGCGCTACGCCGAGGCGCGCGGCGACTACGACCAGGTCGTCGCCGCGATCAACGGCTAGGACCCGCACCGCAGGTGACGCTCCGGGGCAGGCGTCCTCCGAGGCCTGCCCCGCGCCGGTCACGGGCCGCGGGCGAACTCCCGGAACGTGACCGAGGTGATGTGACCGGCCATGCAGGCGTTCACGACATCGTCCACAGCGGACAGTTCCACGAGCCCACCCCGCCACTGCTCCGCGGCGACGGGGTCGAACCGAACCGGCTCTGCCCAGTTGCGCGGCGAGGACGGCAGGGATGTTCTCGTGAAGCGAGGCCGCATGATCTAGGCTGGCGGGACATGATCGCCCGTTGGCGGTCCGATTCGAAAAGAAGTCGCCTGGATGTCCCAGGATCTCTCGCCCATGGTCGACAACGTCCCGTGGGAGTCTCTGCAACACCACTACGGCTCCGCAGAGGACATTCCCGCTCTGCTCCTCGCCAGTGCCACCGACCCCGATGCATTCGGTGAACTGCACAACAAGGTGTTCCACCAAGGCGGCGGAATCCTCTCCTCCGCACCACCTGTGCTCCCTGTTCTCGTGCTGTGGGCGCATGATCCCGGTTTCCCTCATAGGGACGCGGCCATCAGGTTCATCGGCGACCTCGCCCAGACCGCGCGTGGGTCCGACGCCGAGTACGTCAACGCCGCGTGGCCGGCGGCATGGCAGGAAGCACTGCCGCAACTGCTCGGCCTGCTCGCGGACCCCGATCCAGTAGTCCGCAGAGCGGTCGCGTCCCCGTTGGGACAGGCCGCCGACCAGGCCGCACTCGTGTTGCCCGCGTTGCTCGCGAGGTGGCACGAGGAACTCGATGAGGCGGCCCGCCTCAAGTACGTGCTGGCCGCCGCCCAACTGCTGCGCGACACGTCCGAGGAGTGGCCGGTGGAGGTGATCGACTGGCTTTCCTCCCTGCACAGGAACGAAAACCCCGCGCTCCGGTTCGCCGGCGTGCTGGCGGCACGTCGCTGCGGGCTCGGTGGCCGCGACCCCCGGCACGTCGACGAGGCCGCTTCCTACCTCTCCACCGCGGATCTGGCTGTGTGGCACGACGTCTGGCCGGTGGGAAGACGGGTCGTCGGGCGGCTTCTGTGGTGGACGAACGACATTCTCGACGACGACCGGGACGGCCGAACCAGGTTGGCCGCAGCCCTGCTGGACAGCGGCGATCCAGACCGCCGCACCAACGCACTGACCACCGCCGCAGCTGTGATGGAGCGCTGGCGTTCCCCCGTCACGACGCTTCTGCCGCTCGTCGCGAACCGGCTGTCCGATCCCGACTCCCGGCAGCGGCGGTCTGCGTCCTCGATCCTCGCGTCCGCTGGCCAGGCGGCCGCGCCCTGGACGGCACAGCTGCTCGCCGCGTGCGATGACGAACCCGGCGTGGCCCTGCCTGCCCTGCAGGCCTTGGTCAAGATCGGCGCTCCCGAAGCCGTCGGCCTGGTCGCGGACCTTCTCCACGCACCCGGCCACACGCTCTCGCGCACCGCCGGATGCAACGGCCCGTCGCTGCCCGACCTGCTCACGCTGTTACGCCCTGCCGCCGCGCGACTGCTGCCGAGTGTCCGGCGGCGACTGACGTCGTCGAGCACGCTCGTGGAGCAACGAGACTTGCTGCTGGTGCTGGCGGAGTGGGGTCCTGACGCCCGGGACGCCCTCGTGGAGATCGCGTCGTTCCTCGGAACGGAGGCAGAAGGCTGGGCTTTGGACGCCCTTGTCGCTTTGGACTCCGCGGAAGCGCGCGAGGCGGCACTACCCGCGATCATGGCCACCACGGACGTCCCGATCTCCGCGAGGGCGGCTGTACGCCGGTGGAAGATGACCGGCGAGCCCGAAGAACTCCTGCTTCACATCCAGGCGGACGACCCCACCTTGCGTGGGTACAACGAAGTTCTGGCACAGCTCGGCCCGGCAGCGGCTGGTCTGGCGGACCGGCTGCGCGAGCAGGCCGCCCTGTGTCGCGGGTGGCAACGGATGAAACTCCAGTACGCGCTGTGGCGGATGACCGGAGACCCTGAAGACGGGCTCTCGGTCGCCATGGCCGCGAGGTCGGCGCTCCGTTCGGACGGGGTCTTCAGCCGCAACGCCATTCGCGCGATCGGCAAGCTCGCGTCGCTGGGCTCCCTCGCCGCACCGGTCGTGCCCGCCTTGCGGCCGTTGCTCCACGGGGACGTGCGTCCCACCAAGGGAATCCCAGATGATGATCGGCTGTGCGAGACGGTCCGCGAGGTCCTGGCAGCCGCCGGTAGCGTGAGCCCATGCCACAGATCACCGTCGAGTACTCCGCCGAACTGAGCGACGCGTTCGACCGCCGCGCCTTCGCCCTCGCGTTGCACCGGGCCGTCGGGCCGCTGGTCAGCGCGGAGGTGTCGGCGTTCAAGACGCGGTTCCGGCAGATCGAGGAGTCCGTGATCGGGGACGGGTCGGCGGCGGCGATGATCCACGTCAGGGTCGGGTTGCTGACCGGGCGGTCCGTCGAGCTCAAGCAGGAGGTCGGGCGGGTGAGTCTCGGGATCGCCCGGGATCACCTCAAGCCGGTCGAGGGGTTGCCGACCCAGGTGACGCTGGAGGTCTACGACATGGACCGCGAGCAGTACCAGAAGGTGGTTCTCTAGGGCAGGATCCCGACCGCGCTGGTGCAGTACTGCCAGAACGCGACGACGTCCTCGGGCTTCTCGCCGGTGGTGGGCAGCAGGTGTGTCGGGCGCGCGCGGCGGTCGTGCCAGAACTGGCCGGAGCGGGGTGCGGGGGTGGTCGCGGCCAGCCAGACGATTGTGTCCGCGCCCTCCTCGGCGGTGCGCAGGAACGTCTTCGTCAGCTGATGGAAGCCCGGCAGCGAACCGGCGACGCCCGGCGTGTCCGCCCAGCCCGGGTGCATGGCGTGCACGCCGATGCCTTCCTGGGCGTAGCGCTCGGTCAGCAGTGGGGCAAGCGTGACCTGCATGCGTTTCGTGCGGGCGTAGGCGGTCGCGCCGCGGTAGTCGCCCTCGCGGTACTCGGGGTCGTCGGCGCGGAGGCGTTGGGTGTACATGCCTCCTGACGAGACGAGCACGACTCGCGGGTCCGGGGAGGCGGCGAGCAGCGGGCGCAGCAGGTCGGTCATCAGCAACGGGCCGAGCACGTGCGTGGCGAACGTCAGCTCGTGGCCGTCCGGGCTGGTCTTGCGCTCCGCGGGCAGGACGCCGGCGTTGTGCACCAGAACGTCGAGGCGGTCGTCCTGCATCTCCGCGGCGAACCGGCGCACGGACTCCTGGCTCGACAGGTCGCAAAGCCGGATCTCCACCTCGGCGCCGGGTACCGCGGCGACGATCTCGTCGCGAGCGGCCGCGCCCTTGCGTTCGTCGCGCACCACCAGGACCACCTCCGCGCCGAGGCGGGCCAAGCCCAGCGCGGTCGCCTTGCCGATGCCCGTGCCGGCTCCGGTCACGACGGCTCTCCTGCCGCGCAACGCGTCAGGCGACAGGTCGGGCCAGCCTCGGCGGCGGAGCTGGAATCCCAGCTTCGAGTAGCCGGGGACCACGAGCCGGTCCGCGACGGTGTCCAGCACGCGGAACAGTCCGCTCACCCGCTTCACCCCTTGCGTTCGTCACCCGTAGCGAAGCGGTTTCCTCGCGGGCTCTTCCAACACACGTGACGCGAGCCACGCGAGGCCGTCGGCGGTACTGGCCGGGGTGCCCGTCGGCTGGATGACGTGGCTGAGCACGGTACGGGTCATGAGGTCGATCAGCACCTCGATCTGCTCGCCCGTGAGGCCCGGCCGGTAGGACTCGACCCGCGCGGCGAGCATCGTCTTGACCTCGATCAGCAGGGTTTCTGCGTGGGTGGTCAGCAGCGGCACCAGTTCGGTGTCCGCGCCGTGCGTCGCCGAGGCGATGGCGCGGACCAGCAGGTTGTCGCGGGCCAGGTCGAGGACGTCGCGGACGGCGTCGTAGATGGCCTCGACCAGGTCGTCGGCGTGGCGGTCGAACGCGGCGCCGATCGCGGCGAGGAACCGGCCGAGCTCGTGGGCGAGCATGGCGTCGGCCAGGGTGTTCTTCGAGCCGATCTCGTTGTAGACGGTCTGGCGGCTGACCCCGACCTGCTCGGCGAGCCGCGTCATGGTGACCGCGGCCCAGCCGTCGCGGGCGGTCATCTCGATGGCAGCCTCGATGATCGGCTGCCGACGGCCGGAGGTCGCCGCTGAAGTCCCGCCCATACGAGCGATCCTAAGCCGTGCCGACGCGTCCCGGCGCCACGAAGTCGATCTTCTCGCGCACCCCGCAGTCCGGGCAGCACCAGGAGTCCGGGATGTCCGCCCACGGCGTTCCGGCCGGGAAGCCCTCGCGCGGGTCACCGGTCCTCTCGTCGTAGACGTAGCCGCAGCCCGGGCACATGCCGCCCGCGGTCGCGTCGCCACGGGTGTCGGTGACGACCTCCTCGCCGGTGTCCACGCCGCCGTAACGGGCCAGGACCTTCGCGCGCCTGCCGGGCTGGATGTTGGCTCGGCCGATGTCGCCGCCGAAGTGGCCCTGCACCCGCGGGTCCATCACGCGCCGCCACAGCGGCGGCACCAGGGCCAGCAGGATCATGCCCGCGTAGCCGGTCGGCAGCACCGGGGACTCGGCGAAGTCGCGCAGCGTCTGGTAGCGCCGGGTCGGGTTGGCGTGGTGGTCGCTGTGCCGCTGCAGGTGGTAGAGCAGGACGTTCGTGGCGATGTTGTTGGAGTTCCAGCTGTGGCTGGGATCGACCCGCTCGTACCGCCTGCGGTCCGGTGCCCCGACCTTCTGCCGCAGCATCCCGTAGTGCTCCATGTAGTTCACGACCTCCAGCAACGAGAAGCCGATCACCGCCTGGATCAGCAGGTACGGCACGATGCCGGCGCCGAGCCAGATGATCATCGCCGCCCACAGCACCGCGGACATCAGCCACGCGTTGAGCACGTCGTTGCCCAGGCGGTACGGGTGCCGGTCGCGCCGCCCGTAGCGCTTGCGTTCGAGGCGCCACGCGGACTTGACCGAACCGAACACGGTGCGCGGCCAGAACCGGTAGAAGCTCTCGCCCACCCTGCTGCTCGCCGGGTCCTCCGGGGTCGCGACCCGCACGTGGTGGCCGCGGTTGTGCTCGATGTAGAAGTGGCCGTAGAAGCTCTGCGCCAGCGCGATCTTGGACAGCCAGCGCTCGTGACTCTCCTTCTTGTGCCCCAGTTCGTGCGCCGTGTTGATGCCGATGCCGCCGATGCACCCGATCGACACCGCCAGGCCGATCTTGTCCACAACGGACAGATCTCCGCGCGCGATCACCCAGAACGCCACCACGAACCCGACGTACTGGATCGGCAGGAACAGGTAGGTGATCCAGCGGTAGTAGCGGTCGTTCTCCAGCCGCTCGATCACGTCGTCGGGAGGGTTGCTGCGATCGAGTCCCGCGAAGAGGTCGATCGCCGGGACGATGACCAGCACCACGATCGGGCCGATCCAGAACCACACGCCCCAGCCCGTCGCCGCGTGCATCCCGATCGCCAGGAACGCCAGGGACGGCACGACCAGCCCCAGCAGCCACAGGTACCGCTTGCCGTCCGTCCACTGCTCGGTTGAGCCGACGGGCACCGTTGCCTTCATGTCGCTCATGCCACGCTCCTCAGGAGGTTGACAGAACGGTAGGACATGTAAAGCCGATTTGACAAGAGATCACTATTTGTAAACCGCGAGCAGGGTCGTGGCGCGCCTCCTGTAGGCGACGGCCGACACCGCCAGGCGTACGGGCACGCCTGGAAGCACGGCACCCAGAGCGGCAGTGATGTCGTGGACGGTCCGCAACGGCGAACTTCCGCGCCACACCACGACTTCGACGCGGATCTCGTCCTCAGAGGACAGTTCGACGCTGTGCACGGCCGGGTGGCACAGGGCGGTCTGCTCGACGAGCGACAGCTGATCGTCCTCGGGCAACTGGCGCAGGGTCACGAAGTCAGGACGGCACAGATCCCTGGTACGTCACGCTCGTTCACCGAATCGAGGTACGACGCCGTTCAACCGCAGATGAGCGAGCAACGGCTGGGAGTGGCTGTGCAGGTTCGCGACGGGGTAGGCCTGCATCGCGGTGCCGAAGTCGGGCAACGCCCACGTCTCGCCGGGACGGTCGCTGTCCGGCGCGAGGTAGCAGTCGGGGCCGGACAGCGTGCCCGTCCACACGTCTGGATAAGCCGCCGTGTGCGCGTGCAGGGTCATGCGCCGCCACTCGTCCCAAGCCAGGTCCGGGAAGTAGCTCGAGGCCGCCCAGATCAGGGTCATGTTGACCGAGAACCACACCTGGCCGTGCGTGCCGTCGGGAACGGGCCAGCGATGACGGGCGCCCAGCGGCGAGCCGGCCCGGCACGTCTCGTCGATCGTGGTGAGCAGTGCGCGCGCTTGGTCCGGAGTGGCGGCACCGCACAGGATCGCCCACGGCTGCATTTCCAGCCACAGGTCGCGATCGCCGACGACCTTGCCGCCAGGGCCGTGTGCGCGCCGGAACCAGCGGCCGTTCCACTCCCCCGCGACCAGCGAACGGAGCGCGGCGGCGCGTTCGCGTGCCTCGGCGGCCGTCGCGTCATCGCCCAGACGTTCGGCGAGGTCCGCGTACAGCGGAAGCACCCAGGCCGCCATCGCCGAGTTCAGAACCGACTCGCCGCGCTCGATCATCAGCTCACGGTCCACACCGGACTCTTTGATGGCGAGGTCGTTCCAGTCGGCGTTGAGGATCCGGACGTGGCCGTGCTCCCCCACGCCCACCTCGTCGACGAAGAACCGGAACTGGCACCGCAGGTTCTCGGCGAGCGGAACAGGATCGGCGCCGTGACACGGGTGGTACGGCACGGGCTGTTCGAACGCGGCGAGATCGCCCGTCGCGGCGGCGTACTCGGCGGCGAGCCAAAGCGCCCACAGGTTCTGGTCGGACGGGCGGAACAGCTGTGTCCACGGTTGTTTGCGGCCGTCGAGCGCGTACGGGAGGTCGCCGTCCGGGCTTCCCCAGGCACAGGTGTTGCGCAGCACCGACAGGGCGAGGTCCGGTTCGAGGTGCACCAACGGCAGGGCGTGTTGCAACGGATCCCTTGCGGCGCCGTTGAAACCGTGCCGGAACGAGTAGGCCGATCCCTGGTTCAGCGTGTGACCGCCGAGCACACCGTCGACGCAGGCAGCGCCGGTGAGGAGGGCCGCGTGCCAAGGGATCTCAATGGCGGCCTCGGGAGCGCGGCTGGACGCACCGGACGGGAGCCGCTCGCGCAGTCCCGCCAGACTGGCCGCGTAGATCGTCACCGGGTCGGCGGGATCGTCCAGCAGTCCGAACCGGAACCACACCGTCGTCCGCTTCCCTGGCGGCACATCCAGCTCGCTCCTGACCACCAGTGACCCGGCGGTGGTCTCCGCCCGTTCGCCGCCGAAGTTCTCCAGCGCCACCACGGGTGCGTCCGGCGGAGCATCACCGCGCACGGGTCCGAATTCCAGATCCACGAGGCGCGGCCGCACGACCCACTCCTCGGTCCACGACCGACGCAGCGCCACATCGCCCCGGTTGAGCACGTCGACCCTGATCAACACCCACGGCACCTCGCCCTCCGGGCACAGCACCGTGCGTTCGATCTCGACGTCACCCGAAACCACCGCCATCCGGCAGAAGGTCGGCCCGAACAGCTTCGCGGAGGAGACGATCGGCAGATCACCGCACCGCGCGACACCGGTGTGCTCGGCGATCCACCGGCACCCGAGGTGCTCGTCCCAGAGCCCGAACAGCCCGTCGCTGTCGGCGACCAGGGTGATCCGGCGGTTGCCCAGGTGCACCCGATGCGTCGACGACGGCGGGTCGATGATCGGATCCCACGGCCGAGGGCCTGCCCGGTACTCGAACGTGGGCAGACCCTCGACTGTCGTCCACTCACCGAACGCGCTCACACGGGAGAGCGTTCCGGCACGACCACCCGGCGGGCAATCGTCCGATCAGCGCCAGAACCTGCGGCGGCGCTCCGGCTCGGCGGTCTTCCCCGCCACGAACCCCCGCAGCACCTCCAGCGCCCGCGCCCAGAGCACGTCGACGTCTCCCCCGGCCGTGATCTCCGCGACCAGGCCGTGCAACGGCGCGTGGGCATCGCCCTGCCGACCGGCGATCAGGGTGCCGAGCCGGCTGGCCAGGTCGGCGAGCAGGTCGCGACGCTCCCACGAGGGCAGTGCCACGTCCTTCTCGAGGCGCTGAACCTCCAGCGCGACGATCTCCCGCAGGTCGGCGGGTTCCGCCGGCACGGGCATGGGCATCGGCGGCGGCACTGGCATCGACACGGAGTCGCGCATCCGCTTCGGCGCCGCTGCCCTGGCCATCGGCGCGGCGGCCACGGCAGGCGGTGGCCCGCCGTAGCCGCCACCGGGCGCGGCACCGGCGAAGCTCGCCGCCACCGGCATCGCGAACCCCGGCGTCGGACGCTCCCATCCGGCGGGCTGCTCGACCGGCTGCACGACCCGGTGCACCGTCCCGTCGGACACCACCCGCTCGTCCACCGCCACGAACGCGGTGAAGCGGCACAACACCCCGAACTTCAACGAGGTCTGGACGATCGACGACTCCAGCGTCCGGTCACCGACCGCGTACCGGTCCTCCAGATCACGCAGCGCGGCACGGGCCCACTGCGCCCGGACGGCCGGCGACGTGTGCTGCTGAACGGCCACAGTCTCCTGCCAGTCCGCGCCGTCCCTGGTCCGGCCGCGCACGCTGAACGACTCCGGCGCCGCACCCCGGTACCGGCCGAAGGCGACCAGCGGCACGCCTGGATAGATCGCCGTGGGCTGCCGGGGCAGGTCGGACGACGGCGACAACACCACGTCGGTGACGACGGGCGCGCCGATGCGCCGCTGGATGTGCGTCATCGCCTCGTCCAGCCGGTCCTCGCTCTCGACCAGTTCGCAGCGGCCCGCACCGGCGGCGGCGAGCCTGCCGAGGAAGCCCGCGTTGACGGCCGTGTCGATGCCGACGGCGTGGATCCGCGTTCGGTTGATCATCGGCGCGATGTCGCGCAGCATCTGGTCCTCGTTGCCGACCTGGCCGTCCGTGACCAGCACGAGAACGGGATCGCGCTCCGAGGTCGCGTCGGCGAGCAGGCTCAGGCCCTGCCGCAACGGCTCGTACATCTCGGTGCCGCCACGGGCCTGCACGGCCGCCAGGTGTTCGACGGCGCGGAACCGATGCCGGTCGGTGGCCGTGACCAGCGCCGAACCGAGAGTCTCCGGCCGTTCCAGGCGATCGTCGAAGGTGATCACGGAGAACGTGTCGTCCGCGGTCAGCGTGTCCACGATCCGGGCCGCCGCGCGCCTGGCCGCGACCATCTTCCAGCCCGACATGCTGCCGGAGCGGTCGAGCAACAGCACGACGTCCCGCGCACGGACCGGCGCCTCGGGCTCGGGCGGCAGAACGGTCAGCTGGTAGGTGCCCTCACCGCTGTCGTCCAGGTCCGGCACGCACACGACGGCGGAGCTGTTTCCCCGGTACGCCAGGCGAAGCACGAAGTCACGGTCGACCCGCTCACCCGGCGCGACCGTCACGGTGTCGCCCTCGGCGACCACGGTGTGCAGGCTCGACCGCACCTCGCCGAGCTCCAGGCCCGCCGGGTCGATCTCCACGCCGATGCCCAGCCGCACGGGATTCGGGAAGCCCGGCAGCAGCACCGGCGGCGTGATTCGGGAGGCGTCCGGCACGACGTCCGTGTCCTGCACGTACCCGTCACCCACTGATGGGCCCTCCAGCGGCGTGCCCGGCACGTACCTCGGTGCCACCACGAGCGGGAACCGGAACGTGGCCGCGCCGTCCTCGAACACCAGCGGTCCCACCATCGTCAGCTCGACGGTGACCCGTTCGCCGGCCGGGATGTTGCCCACGCGCATGGTGAAGACGTCGGGCCGTTCTTCCTCCACAATGGACGCTCTCTTGCCCGCGGCGATCGCGTCGTCGTAGGTCTGGCGGGCCTGAGCGCGTTCCTGCAGATCGGCTTCCACCGTGCGGTCGCCCGCGGTCATCTTCATGCCGGTGACGGCGGCGCGATCCGGCAACGGGAACACATAGGTCGCTTCCAGAGCGATGTCATAGGTGTTCACAAACCCGGTCGTCAGCACGACGCGGCCGACGAGGCCGGTGATCGCCGCTCGCACGTCGAGCCGCTCCAGCGGCAGGTTGCCGCGTTCGGTGCGCAGCGCACCGACACCCGCGTCCTCGGTCGTCCGGCCGATGCGGTCGGCTTCGGCGGCCTTCATCGGGGCGACGGAGATGGTCATGACGAGTCCCTTTCGTTGAGCAGGCCACGGGCGGCGAGCAGGTCGAGCAGTGGCCGGGCGGCGGCGGCGATGTCGGCGCGGTCGGCGGCGGTCGGCGTCCCCGGCACCAGGACGACGGCACCTCCGCCGAGCGCGACGCCGTTGAGCGCGAACGCCTCCGGAGGTGCGGGTGGAGCGGGCGGTGCGGCCGCCGGTTCGGCCCAGAACCTCGGGCGAACGGCCTCCGGCTGCGGTGCCTCACCGGAGTCGAGCAGGTGGTCCGGGACTCGGGCGACGGCCGCCAGCGTCGTGTCGGTGGCACCCGCGAGCTCCGCCTGGATGTCGGCCAGCGTCCTCCCCTGCGACTGAAGTCTCTTCACCGCCACGAGCTGGAGCAGGTGGCGCTTCTCGTACAACGCGGTGCGGCCGCGCATCGCCGATGGCCGGTCGACCAGCCCCGTCGTCGCGTACCAGCGGACGGCCCGCCTGTCGGGCACGTCCCGGACACGGCCGTTGGGCGCGCCCGAGTACTCCGCCGTCAGCGCGGCGGAGACACGGTCCAGCAACTCGTCGAGCGTCCACACCCCTCGATACTGACACTGCAACCATGACAGTGTCAACGTCGAAACCGATGATGTTCACGCCTGGTAGCCGGGTAGGGTCCAGCGCGTCCGCGTGCCCCTGCAAGCCCACCCCACATGAGGACGGAGAGCGAGTGACCACGGACGAGGTCGGCACCCTGACCGACCACCGCGCCGAGTTAGGCCGGTTGAGCACCAAGAAAGCCCAGATCGTTTACGCGCTGGAGAACATGCCGCGCGGTGGAACGGTCGAGGACGTCCGGCGCTGGCTGCACAAGCAGGGCCAGGTGGTACCCACCGCTTCCCACGCCAGGACGATCGTGAACGAGTGGCGTGCCCGCAACGGCATGACCGACACGGGCGGTCACGTCCTGCTGACACCGGAACTGATCGCCGAGCTCGACCAGGCGGATGCCCCCTCCCGCGCTCCCGAACCACCCGCAGAGCCAGCGGAGCCGTCGAAGCCCGCCGGTGCCAAGGGTTTCTACGCCGTCGCGCTGATGAGCATCGGCGTCAGCGTGGACACGTCGTGGCGGTTCTTCGAGCAGCGCCTGGGCATCACCGACGTCGTGGAGCGGGTCGTCCTGTTCTCCGTGATGGAGGCGGCGCTCGTCGCGTGCGGCTGGGCCATGCGCGGTGGCGTGCGGCGGGACGGCCGTCCCGGCCCCGCCCGCCTGGTGGCGTGGGCGCTGACGGCGTTCGCCGCCTTCGCGGCCTTCAGCCTGTCCGGCCCGGTCGCCGGTACCGCCCGCGTCCTGCTCGGACCGGTCCTCGGCCTGGTGATGCTGCACCTCGCGCTCGGCATCGAGATCCGCGCCTCGCGTCAGCGCACGACGACGTGGGCACGCGTGGGCCGCGAGCTCCGCGAACGCCTGTTGTCGTTGCTGGGCCTGGGCGACGACCACCGGGACGCCGCCGCGCGCACCCGTGACAAGGCGGCCTTGCGCGCCGCGAAGCTGGCGCTGGCCAGCCGGTGGACGCCGCGCCGAAAGGCCCGTCTGCGCAAGGCACTGCACGCGTCGCACGTCGCTCACGACCCCACCCAACGCGACCGGATGCTGCGCGAACTCGGCGTGCTCCAGCACGCGGACGAGCTCGCCAAGATCTCCCAGCCGTCGCCGTGGTGACTCCTGTCCTGATCTCCGACACCGGACTGGCCGCGGAGATCGCCGGCCTGATCAACCGCGTGTACGCCGAGGCGGAGAAGGGGATCTGGCAGGAGGGCAGCGCCCGGACCTCCCAGGAGGAGGTGGCGGAGCTCATCGCCACCGGGCAGATCGCGGTGCTCAGGTCGGCCGACCGCATCGTGGGTTCGGTGCGCGTGCACGAGATCGAGGACGGCGTGGGCGAGTTCGGGATGCTGGTCGCCGCGCCGGAAGAGCGCGGCGCCGGCATCGGCCGTGACCTCGTGTCGTTCGCCGAGAACTGGGGCCGTGAGCGCGGCTTCGCGGAGATGCAGCTGGAACTGCTGGTGCCGCAGGGGTGGGCGCATCCGGTCAAGGAGTTCCTGCGCGGCTGGTACACGCGGATCGGCTATCAGGTCGTGCGCAAGGACAGCCTGGAAGATGCGTATCCGTTCCTGGTGCCGCGCCTGGCGTGCCCGTGCGACTTCCTGGTCTTCCGTAAAGATCTCGATCCCAGTACGTGAACTCTCAACCGGTTTGATCGAGGTGCGAGGTACCGTCCGCCTCCTAAGCCGAGTTAGAGGAGACGAACCGTGCGTCGTCGTATGCGTGGCACAGCCGTGGCCGCGATCGCGCTGACCAGCCTCATGGCGGTGAGCGCCTGCGCGAAGGACTCCGGTGGTGGCACCACGCCCACCGCGTCCGGCAGCGCCTGCGAGTTCTCGACGCCGCCCACCGCACCCGCCACGTCGAGCACCAGCGCCGCTACCGGTGACAAGGTCGACGGCAGCGCGTTGAAGATCGGCCTGGCCTACGACATCGGCGGCCGCGGCGACGCGTCGTTCAACGACCTCGCCGCCCTCGGGTTCGACCAGGCGATCAAGGACATGGGCGTCAAGAAGGAGAACACCCGCGAGCTCTCCGCCGCGCCGAACGAGGACGAGGCGGCGAAGCAGACCCGCCTGCGCCAGCTTGCGTCCGAGGGCTTCAACCCGATCGTCGGTGTCGGCTTCGCGTACACCGAGTCGCTCAAGGTGGTCGCGCCGGAGTTCCCGAACGTCAAGTTCGGCCTGGTCGACTCCGCCGTCGAAGGCGCCACCAACGTCACGCCGCTGGTCTTCGCCGAGCAGGAGGGCGCGTTCCTCGCGGGCGTCGTCGCCGCGTACCAGAGCAAGAAGTGCCATGTGGGCTTCGTCGGCGGCGTGGACATCCCGCTGATCCAGAAGTTCGAGGCGGGCTACAACCAGGGCGCCCGCACCGCAGCGCCCAAGGTCAAGATCGACAAGAAGTACATCACCCCGGCCGGCGACTTCACCGGCTTCCAGGACCCGCCGAAGGGCCAGGAGGCCGCGAAGGGCCTGATCGACAAGGGCGCCGACGTCGTCTACCCGGCCGCCGGCGCGTCCGGCATCGGCGTGTTCGCCGCGGTCAAGCAGGCGGGCGTGCTCGCGATCGGCTGCGACGCCGACCAGTACAACCAGCCGGTCGTCGCCGCCAACCGGGACGTCATCGTGGCGTCGAGCCTCAAGCGCGTGGACGTCGCCGTCTACGACTTCTTCCACGCGGCCGCCGCCAACAACCTCTCGGCGCTGCCCAAGGTCTTCGACCTGAAGGTCAACGGCATGGGGTACGCGACGTCGGGCGGCAAGATCGACGCGACGCTGCAGGGCATTCTCGAGGGCTACAAGAAGGACATCGTCGACGGCAAGATCAAGGTCGCGGACACGCCGTAGGGCTCATGCCGTTGGCCGATGCGATGAGCGTCATCGGCCAACGGACGTCCTCGCCTTCGTCCCGGCGGCTCAGCGCGATGGTCAACTGCTCGCCGGTAAGCCGCCCGTTGGCGACGCACGACCGCACGAGAGACCGCACCTCATCGTCCACAGTGTCCGGTTCGTGCTCCCACAGCTTCAACGCGTGCAAGGCCGCACGCCGTGACAGGGCCGAGTCCGTCGCGTACCAGTGGCCGGTGCGCCAGGCCCGGTGAACGCCGAGTTCCAGGGGCCCCGCCAGTTCAGCGAGGAAGCTCAGCGTCGCGCGGTGGCCGATCGGGTGGTGCCGGCTCACGCACGAGCACAGTGCCGCGACGCGTTGTCCGTGCGCGAACCTTCTGTCGCGCACCCTGCGCGCCTGCCCGGTGAACCCCACCAGCCGAGGCTACTGACCACGCGCAACCGGTTTGGATACGCGGGCGATATGGCCCATCCCCTAGCCTCGCGGGACGGGCTGGGGGAGGCTTGCGTGGACAGGGCACCAGGTGTGAGCGTTCGCCTCAAACTCACGATCAGCTACGCCGGTTTCCTCGTGGTCACCGGGATCCTGCTGATGGTCGCGGTGCTGGTCTTCTACAAGTACCTCCTGCCGGACGGCTGGATCCAGACCCCGACCGGCGACTTCTGGATCTACCCCGACCGGCTGCTCGGCGCCTTCGCCCCGTTCATCGTCGGCGTGCTGTGCTTCCTGCTGGTGTTCGGGCTTCTGGGCGGCTGGTTCCTGGCCGGGCGCATGCTCGCACCGCTCGACCGCATCACCGACGCCACGCGCGTCGTCGCCACCGGTTCGCTCTCGCATCGCATCGAGTTGCCGGGGCGTTCGGACGAGTTCCACGAGCTCGCGGACGCCTTCGACGCCATGCTGGCGCGGTTGGAGACGCACGTCGCCGAGCAGCAGCGGTTCGCGGCCAACGCCTCGCACGAGTTGCGCACTCCGCTGGCCGTGACTCAGACGTTGCTCGACGTGGCCCGGAGGCACCGCGACTCCGACGAGCTCGTCGAGCGGTTGCACGTCGTCAACGCGCGGGCGATCGACCTGACCGAGGCGTTGCTGTTGCTCAGCCGGGCCGATCAGCGGTCGTTCGTCAAGGACCGGGTCGACCTGTCGCTGGTCGCCGAGGAGGCCACCGAGACGTTGCTTTCCCTGGCGGAGAAGCACGGTGTCAGCATCGAGACGTCCGGCGGCCTCGCTCTCGCCGTCGGCTCACCCGCGTTGTTGTTGCAGATCACGACGAACCTCGTGCACAACGCGATCGTCCACAACCTCGCCGAAGGCGGCACCGTGCGGGTCGGCACCGCGGCCGGGCCCGCGGTCGTCACGCTCACCGTGGAGAACACCGGCGAGCAGCTCACGCAGCACCTGGTGTCGACGCTGACCGAGCCGTTCCAGCGCGGTGCCGAACGTGTACGCCGCCATCACGCGGGAGTCGGGCTCGGGCTGGCGATCGTCAAGAGCATCACCCACGCACACGACGGCACTCTCACCCTCGCGCCTCGAACCGGTGGCGGGCTTCGCGTCACCGTGCGACTGCCCGCACCGTGACTCGATGCTTCAGCCGATCGGGAAGTCGAAGTAGGTGTCCGGGTAGGGCTCGTCGATCAGGGTGTAGTGCCACCATTCGCTGTCGTAGCGGTGGAACCCGCAGGCTTCCATGATCGAGCAGAGGTGCTGCCGGTTAGCCGTTTCGACCTCACCGACTCCGACGGCACCGTGATGCGAGATCGGGTCCATCAGGTCGTGGTCGCCGCCCATCGGCACGAGTTCGCCGGTGGTCAGGTGGTAGAGCGTCAGGTCGACGGTGCTGCCTCGACTGTGCCCTGATTTCCTTGCCACATAACCCTTCTCGAACATCTCGGCCCTGGTGATGTTCGGGTGGTACCGCTCCTTGGTCCTGCCGTCCTCGGGTTGGTGAGCCCAGCGCAGGAAGCAGTCCACGGCGCGTTGCGGGCGATAGCCGTCCCACAGCAGCAGGCCGAAGCCGAGCGACTCGGCCTTCTCGTGCGCCTTCTCCAGCGCGGCGGTCAGGGCGCGTGTGCCCACGACGCGGTTGACGAGGTAGCCGTCGACGGGTTTGCCGGTGAAGTTGTCCCACGTGGCGTACTTGGCGTCCCAGCGGATTCCGGGCGCGCACTCGTCCACGAAGACGAAGTCCGGGTTCACTGGAACCTGCCCGTCAGCGCCAGCGACACCAGCCGGTCGATCACGTCGCCGAGCGACAGGCCCGCGGCCGCCATCATCCTCGGGTAGCGGCTGTAGGAGGTGAGGCCGGGCATGGTGTTGACCTCGTTGAGGACCACCTTCCCTTCCGGCGTCAGGAACATGTCGACCCGCGCGAGGCCGGAGCAGCCCAGCGCGCGGTAGATGATCTTCGCCGTCTCCTGCACGAGTGCGCGCGACTCCGCCGGGATGTCCGCGGGCACGATGAACGCCGAGTTCTCCGAACCCGTTTCGGGCGTGCTCTCCTGGTGGATGCGGAAGAAGCCGTGGGTCAGCGCGACCCGGTCCAGTTCGCCGGCGACCAGGTCCAGGTCGTTGCCCAGGATCGAACAGCCGATCTCGCTGCCGGCCACGGCCTCCTCGATCAGCACCTTCGAGTCGTACTGCCGGGCGACCTCCACCGCGACCGCCAGTTCGTCCTCCGTGGACACCTTGGTGACGCCGAAGGACGACCCGGAGCGGGCCGGTTTGACGAACACCGGGTAGGTGAGCTCGCCGGGTTCGATCTTCTCGTCCGGCGTCACGGTCCAGAAGTTCGGCGTCGCCACGCCCGCACTCCTGGCGACGACGTACGTGAGGGACTTGTCCATGCACAACGCGGAACTCTGGACGTCACACCCGATGTACGGGACGCCCGACAACTCCAGCAGGCCCTGCATCGCGCCGTCCTCCCCCAGCCTGCCGTGCAGCACGGGGAACACGACGTCCAGCCCGATCGACTCGAACCGGTCCTCGTCGAGGACGAGCAGGCCGTCAGCGGAGAGCACGACCGGGCGGCCGTCCGGCGCGTCCGGGCCGTCGCACAGCCTCCAGTCGCCGCCGCGGGTGATCTTGATCCAGAACGAGTCGTACTTCGCGGCGTCGAGGCTCCCCGCGACCTCCCGCGCGGACTTCACCGAGACGGGATGTTCCTCGAACGACCCGCCGAAGATGATTCCGATCTTCACCTTGGTCATGCTCTTCCCCCGAATTTCAGGCAGTTGATGAGACTGTTCTCCACGGTGTCGCTCAGTGCGTGGTCCGTGTAATAGGCCGTGTGCGGACTGATGAGCACGTTCGGCATTCCCTGCAACCGCAGCAGCGGTTCGCTGTCGATCTCGCGGGCACGGCAGTCGGTGTAGAAGATTCCCTCTTCGCCTTCCACGACGTCCAAAGCCGCGCCGCCCAGCCCACCGCTTTCCAACGCCTCGACCAACGCTTTGGTGTCGATGAGCGGACCGCGTCCGGTGTTGATGACGACCGCGCCGCGTTTCATCGAACCGATTCGGTCGCGGTCCAGGAGATGATGGGTTTCCGCGGTCAACGGCGTGTGCAGCGTGACGATGTCGCACAGCCGCAGCAGTTCGTCCAGCGGCACGTAGTCGGCGGAGTTGCGCGGCCTGCTGTCGTGGGCCAGCACGCCGCAACCGAAGCCGCGCAGCCGGTCCAGGACCGCCACGCCGATGCGTCCGGTGCCGATCACCCCGACGGTCAGGTCGCGCAGTTCCTTGCCCCGCACGGCCTGAAGCCGATAATCATGCAGGTCAGCAAGCCTAAGAACGGACTTCATGTCGCGGATGACCATCAGCATCAACATCACCGCGTAGTCGGCGACGCTGTCGGGTGAGTAGGCGATGTTCCCGACGGTGATGCCCACGCTCTCGGCGTACTCGACGTCGATGTGGTCGAAGCCGACGCTTCTGGTGGAGATGTAGCGGACGCCCGCGCGACCGAGCGCCGAAAGCGTGGCGCGAGTGATGCGGGTTTTGTGGCCCACGCTGACACACTGGTTTCCGCGTGCCAGTTCAGCGTTGGCCTCGGATACCGCGTCCTCGACGATGGTCGGTGTCACGCCGCAGCGGGGTGCCATTTTTCGGAACAGGACGGCCTCGTCCTGCCCGCACCCGTAAATCGTGATGCCCGTTGCCATGCGCCTCAGTCAAGACGGCACGGCGTTGCCGGCTCGTATGCGGTTTTCGATATGCAGGCGATATGGCCGCTATTCGGCCTTGGTCACCATCAGACCGATCGCGGCCGGCAACTCGACCCGCAACCGGGCGACGTTGTCCGCGTTGCCCGCCAGGTGGTTCAGCAGTGCCCGCTGGAAGATGCCGTCGAGCGTCACGTAGATCATGGAGGGCGATACGGCGACCGTGCCACCGACCAGTTCGGCGTAGCGGCTGACCACGCGCCACACCATGTCCTCGCGGTGGCCGTCGATCTCCAGCACGTCCGCGCGGAACGACTCGTCGAACAGGCTCTGGTTGCGCAGGTCGTACCAGAGGCGGTGCAGCGTCGCGTCCTGGCCGAGGGTGTCGAAGAACATCGCCACGAACTCGTCGCGCAGCTGGTCCGCCGTCGCGGAGGTGGCCACGACCTCGTCGTAGCGCGTCACGCAGACGACCTCGTACTGGCGGACGGCCTCGGTGATCAGGTCCCGCTTGTCCGCGAAGTAGTAGTGCAGGACGCCGTGGGAGAACTCGGAGTTCTGCGCGATCTCCCGCAGGCTCGTCCGCGCGTACCCCAGCTCGGCCAGCGTGTGCAGGGTCGCCACGGCGAGCTCGGTCCGCCGGGCGTCGAACTTGTCGACCTGCCGGCGGGTGATGCGGTCCTGCTTGCGCGAAACGACATCCGTCACGCCTCGGATCCTAACGCTCACCACGACAAAACTTGACCATTCGTCCAAACAATCTTGGACAGTCGTCAAAGAAAAACTTGACGACTGTCAAGGAAAAGCTAGTGTGTGAGCCATCTCACCGAGGAGGCGACTCAATGACGAGTTATCAGCTGAGCGGACGAAAAGCGCTGGTCACCGGGGGTGCGCGAGGACTGGGCGCGGGCATGGCCCAGGCCCTGGCGGAGGCCGGCGCGGCGGTGCTGATCGGCGACGTCCTGGAGGAGGAGGGCAAGCAGACCGCCCAGGCGTTGCGCGACTCGGGCGCGACGGCGGAGTTCGTTCCGCTGGACGTCACCGACGACGCGAGCTGGGCCTCGGCGGTGAGCACGGCGGTCGACGCGATCGGCGGTCTCGACATCCTCGTGAACAACGCGGGCATCGAGATCACCAGCCTGATCACCGAGCTCGACCCCGCCGACGTCCGCAGGATGCTCGACGTGAACGTCCTGGGCACCGCCCTCGGCATGAAGCACGGCCTGCGCGCGATGCGTCCCGGTGGCGCGGCGGGCAACGGCGGCTCGATCATCAGCGTCGCGTCCGTCGCGGCGACCATCGCCTTCCCCGGCATCAGCGTCTACTCGGCGACCAAGTCCGCCATCGACCGGCTGACCAGGGTCGCGGCCGCGGAGTCGGGCAAGCTCGGCTACGGCGTGCGCGTCAACTGCATCTACCCCGGCCTCACGCCCACCGCCATGGGCAACCAGCTGGCCGTCGACTGCGCCCAGCTGGGCCTGTTCCCGTCGGTCGAGGCCGCCGTCGGCGCGGTCATCGAGCTCACCCCGCTCGGCCGTCTCGGACAGGTCGACGACATGGCCGACGCCGTGGTGTTCCTCGCGTCCGACGCGTCCAAGTTCATCACCGGAGCGGGTCTTCCGGTCGACGGCGGAATGGGAATGTGACCGTGCCTACTGACAAGCCCGTAGTCGTTTATGGAGCCTCCGGCTACACCGGACGCCTGATCTGCGAGTACCTGCGCGAGTACGGGATCCCGTTCCTCGCCGCCGGCCGCGATGGCAAGAGGGTCAAGGAGACCGTCGACGCCGTTCCCGGCATCGACACGGTCTCCTACGACGTCCTGGAGGTCGAACACACCGAGGCGGCGCTCACGGAGGCGTTCACCGGTGCCAAGGTCGTGCTCAACACCGTCGGCCCGTTCTCCCGCTACGGCCACGAAGCGGTGCGGGCGAGCCTGAACGTCGGCGCGCACTACACCGACACGAACGGCGAGCAGGACTGGATGATCGACACCGACGCCCAGTACGGCGCCGAGTTCGCGAAGCAGGGCCTGCTGCTCTCCCCCGGCATCGCGCAGATGTACACGGTCGGCGAGATCGCCGCGCAGATCTGCCTGGAGCAGCCCGGACTGGACACTTTGGACATCGGGGTGTTCTGGAAGGGTTATCCCACCGTCGCCTCCACCAACACCATCCTGACGAACGCCGCGTTCTCGAAGGCCTTCTACCTGGAACAGAACGAGTACGTCGAGTGGCCGGCCGACGCCGGTCTCTACGAGCTCGTCGTACCCGGCCAGCACGAACTGGGCCTGGCGCTGCCGTGGGGTGGAACGGCTCATCCGGTGTGGTTCAAGCGGGATCCGCGGGTGGCGTCGGTGCGCGCGCTCGGCGGCGTGTTCAACCGGCCGTTGATGCAGGGTGTGCCGCAGATCGTCGCGGCGGCGCTGGAGCAGATGGAAGGCAAGTCGGACAAGGAGAAGTACGAGATCGTCGACGCGTTCTCCGCGCAGGTGCGCAGTGAGATGCCGCCGCGCGAGAACCCGCGGATCAACATCTCGCTGGACTCCGTGCACGCATCGGGTCCGCTGGGCCGCGCGCATTGCGTGATCCACGGCAACTGCAACTACAAGCAGACGGCGTTGTTGAACGTGCACGCCGCCGTGCACCTGTTGCAGGACGCGCCTCGCCGCGTCGGGTTCGCGTCCGGCTGCCAGGCGTTCGGGCACCGGGAACTGCTGGGCGCGCTGCGGTCGTTCGGCCTGGTGCTCGACCCGATCGTCGAAGTGCACCGCTGATGCGCCTCTGCGACTACCTGGACAAGGGCGCGTCGCTCGGGGGCGACGCGCCCTGCCTGACCATCGGCGGGGTCTCGCAGAGCTATGCCGAGGTGCAGCAACGCTCCCGTGCGATCGCGGGAGCGTTGCAGGGCAGCGGAATCGGCCCCGGCGACCGGGTCGCGGTGCTGAGCGCGAACGATCCGCTCGCGCTCACGTGCGTGTTCGGCATCTCGCGGGCCGGCGCGGTGTGGTGCCCGGTCAACCCTCGCAACGAGGCGGCGGAGAACCGTGAACTGCTCGACCTGTTCGGGTGCCGGTGCCTGTTCTTCCAGGCGAGGTTCGCGCCGCTCGTCGACCGCATCCGCGGCGATCTGCCGTCGCTGACCACGCTGGTGTGCCTGGACGGCGAGGTGGAGGGCGCGGTCACGTTCGCCTCCTGGCTTTCGGAGCGCGGGCGTGAGCCGGAACCGGTCTCCGTCGCTGACGACGATCTGTGCGTGCTGGCGGGCACCGGCGGCACGACCGGGCGTCCCAAGGGCGTGCGGCTGACCGGGCACAACCTGGAGACCGCGACCGCGCTGACGTTGATGAGCTACCCGTTCAGCGCGCGGCCGCGCTATCTCGCGCTCGCCCCGCTCACGCACTCGGCGGGCGTGCTCACGTTCCCGATCATGTCGCTGGGCGGCGAGACGGTGATCATGCCCGCGCCGGACCTCGGCGAGTTCCTGCGGCTGATCGAGCACCACCGGGTCACGCACGCGTTCCTGCCGCCGACCGTGATCTACGGCCTGCTCGACCACCCCGCCCTGGACTCGACGGAACTCGGTTCACTGCAATGCCTCTGGTACGGAGCCGCGCCGATGTCCCCGGTGCGGCTCACCGAGGCGCTGCACCGGATCGGGCCCGTGATGGGACAGCTGTTCGGCCAGACCGAGGCGCCGAACATGATCGCCACCCTCGCCCCGGCCGACCACTTCCTGCCAGACGGGTCGATCGCGGTCGACCGGTTGTCGTCAGCGGGCAGGCCCACGCCGTTGACGCAGGTCGCGATCATGGCCGCGGACGGCACACTGCTGCCCGCAGGTGAACGCGGCGAGATCGTCGTGCGCGGGCCGTTGGTGATGGCCGGGTATCACGAGAACCCGGCGGCCACGGCCGAGGTGAGCGCTTTCGGCTGGCACCACACCGGTGACATCGGCTACCTCGACACCGACAACTACCTGTTCATCGTCGACCGCGCCAAGGACATGATCATCACCGGCGGGTTCAACGTGTACTCGGCCGAGGTCGAGCAGGCGTTGCGGGCACATCCGGCGGTCCAGGACAGCGCGGTGGTCGGACTGCCCGACGCCAAGTGGGGCGAGCGGGTGACCGCCGTGGTGCAGCTGCGGGTCTCCGGTCAGGCCGACCCCGACGCGTTGATCGCGTTCGTGAAGGAGCAGCTGGGCAGCGTGAAGGCGCCCAAGCAGGTGGAGATCTGGCCGGACCTGCCGCGGTCGAAGGTGGGCAAGGTGCTCAAGGCCGAGATCAGGCAACGGCTCGCCGCATCGTCCTCCCTCGAAGTCCCTTGACGTCACCGGCTACCGGACGGTTTTCGATTCGTGACAGCCCCGCCCGGGATCACGAGGATGAGGGACATCACCACGAGCAGCCCCAGCAGCACGACGTTCAGCGCGCGGTCGAGCGGCTCGTACATGTGCAGCATCGTCAGGTGGTAGAGGAAGTGCAGGGTGTTGAACACCAGCAGCGCGGCGCCTGCCAGCGGCACGACGGCCGGTTTCCTGGCGTGGGCCAGCGCCATCAGGCTCAGCGCGGTGAACGCGAGGTAGGCCGCGCCGATGTCCTTGGCGAAGTGCTCGTTGTACGGACCGAGTTGCGGTAGCCAGCGCAGTCCGAACCCCGGGAACGTGTCGAACCAGGTCCGCGTGGCGAAGTAGGCGAAGATCCCGACGTACGCGGACGTGACCGCGATGAAGGCCAGGCTGATCCGGTCAAGCAGAAGTTTCACGAGACGGTCCTTTGTTCGCGTTGCAGGGCTACCCGCATTGCCGCGCTCTCCTCGGGTGCCCACGACATCAGGTGGACGAGGTGGCGCTTCGATTCGTGACAGCCCCGCCTGAGATCACCCCCGTCAGCGGTACGGCTGCCGGTTTCCTGGCGCGAACGCGTTGCTGGTCCTGTCCCCGAGGTCGCGCCGGCCGGTGCGCGATTCCACCTTCGGTCGCTGAGCGGAGATCGACGGGTAGCGTTCTGGTGGTGGAACCTGTCGCGCTGCCGTTGGGCCGTCCTCGGGAAGAGCGGGCCGATGCCGCACGCAACCGCGCCCATCTGATCGAGGTCGCCCGCGAGATGGTCGCGGAACTGGGCGTGGACAAGGTCACGATGGACGGGCTCGCCGAACGCGCCGGTCTGGGCAAGGGCACCGTGTTCCGGCGCTTCCGCACCCGTGCGGGCATCTTCCACACCCTGCTGGACGAGGAGGAGAAGCTCTTCCAGGAACGGGTGATGACCGGGCCGCCGCCGTTGGGTCCCGGTGCGCCGGCGGCCGAGAGGCTCGCGGCGTTCGGACGCGCGCGGCTCGAGTTCCTGATCGAACACACCGCCCTGGCACGTGCCTCGCTGGACCCCGGCCAGCCCGTCCCCGCCGGGGACAGCCCCTCGCTGTTCCACGTCCACATGCTCCTGAGCGAGGCGTGTCCGGACGACGCCGCGAGCGGCACCCTCGCCCTTCAGCTCGTCGCCGCGCTGGAAGGGCCGATCCTGCTCTACCTGCGGACGCAGGACAGCGACGCGCCCGACCCGGAAGCCGTGGTGCACAACCTGATCACCAGCTGGCAGGTCCTGGTCGAGCGCGTCTGCGGCTAAGGGCCCGCAGAAGTCTTGTCCGGAACCTCAAGACTCGTTGGTCGCGAATGGCGTCTGCAAGTACTACCAACCCTTGATCGAATCGCCCTGGACTACACCCAACATGTTCGTTGCCTGCCGAACCGGCAGGTCCGGGAGCTGTTGGTAGTAGAAAAGTGCTTGTTGATGTTGAGTTGGTGGTACTTGCAGACGCCATCAGGACCAGGCGCAGCCGGGTTGGCGAGTCACGGACAGAACTTTTGGAGGCTTGCTCAGGCGCCGGAAATCCGCTACAGAAGCGGTTCCTTCTCGGCGGCGTGTCGCGCTCCGACACGCCGTACCCGAAGTTCACGCGGGGACCCTACGTACCGCATGAGAGTACGTAGGGGCCCCGCGTACCGCATTGACGAGCCGGGAATTAGACAGCGGATTTCCGACTCAGGACACTACGGGTAGCGGGCCCGCACGGTGAAGCGGTCGATCGTCAGCGCGCCCGCGTCCAGCCGCAGGCCGAGAGCCGGTGCCCACCCCGCGACCACCGAGGGATCCACGGCGGACCCGATCGGGGCGGACCGCAGCAGCGTCCACCGGCTCGCGTGCTCCTGCCAGCTGGTCAGCTGACCGTTCTCGACCACCACCGCGAGCCGGTCGCCCGGTGCCCAGGTCAGGCTCGCGCAGCACCCGCCGGTGGCCTCGTCGCCCCGGCGGACGCCGTCCACGGTCACGTCGACGCCCGACGCCTTGCCCGCGTTGTTGAACCAGGCCAGGGCGAAGTCGCGGTTGCCGGCGGTCTGGCCGAGGAACAGGCTGTCCTCGGGAGCCGAGCCCGCGAACGACCTGGGTTCGACGACGACGGCGGTCCCGCGGGCGTCCCCGGTCACCGGCGCGGCCAGTACCGCACCGGCGCGACCACCGGCTGAGGCGGTCAGCACGCCGTCCGCGACCTTCAACGTCGGCGGCGGTTCGCCGAACGGGCCGTCCACCCGGTAGGAGGCCACGCCGGAGTCGAACGTGTCGTCCCACACGACGGTGCCGTAGTCGGCGGGATCGAACACGGTCTGCGCCGAGCTCAACGAGGACGTCACGCCACCCGAGCCGGAAGCCGTTGCCAGCAAACGAATCGGCGCACGCTCTCCCAACCGCAGGCCCGCAGGTGCCGTGACCCGCCACCGGGTCACGAGGCTTCGGCCCGGCGCGAGCTGCGCGGCGTAAGCCGAACTGAGCGGCACAGCGTTCCACCCGGCAGGCACGGCGAGAGATGCCCGGACGCCGCGCAACGGTTGCTGCGCCTGCACTGTCGTGGTCGTCTCGACCCCGCCGGCACGGACGGCGAGATCATCCGGCAGCGACGCGCGCAGACCGCGGACGGCCGAGCGCCACGACGAGAACGACGTGATGCCCACAGCTCCGCCATCGGCACGGCGCGGCAGGATCCGCACCCGGCTGGTGGTCAGCGCCGGTTGCACCAGGACGCGGTTCACCTGACGCGCGACCGGTTGCGCTGGAGTTCTCAGCTGGCCCGGTAAGTCACGCCATTGGCCGTCCCAGTACTGCAGGTCGAACGTCGTCGGCACCCGCACTCCCCCGCCGTCGTCGTAGAACACGACGCGCAGGTCGGAGATCTGGGTCGGCGCCCCGAGGTCGACCTCCAGCCAGTCCGCGGCGTTCGGGCTGCCGTACGAGGTCCAGCGCGTGCCGGGCACGTCGAGGTGGAAGTCCTGGCCGTCGATCGCCTTCGTGGGCGGGTCGGCGCTGTAGCTGTAGGACGCGCGGGCGGTGGGGAACCCGGTCTGGCTGACGTTCGCGAAGTCGTCGACCAGCTCCGGAACGTCCGCCGAGGTACGCGCCGGGATGGTCAGGCGCACCGCTGCCAGACCGGCCTGGGTGTGGGTGAGCCTGCCGTCGACCCAGACGCGCAGACCTGCGCCCTTGCCGTAGCGGCTGCCGTCCCTGTCCCACAGCACGGTCAGGTTGTGGCCGTGGTACGGCACGTTCTCGACGGCGAAGTGGTTCCAGGAGTCCGGGACCAGCGGCGCGATCGACACCGTGTTGCCGAGCTGCGGCCGGATGCCGAGCAGCCCGGAGAGCACGTTGTCGTTGAAGGTCGAGTGGTTGTAGTCCTCGCTGTGCCCCTTGCCGTCGTACAGCCAGCGGTTCTCGTCGGGGTGGTGCGCCTCCGCGACGTAGGGCTCGCCGTTCTTGCGCTGCGTCAGGGCATAACCGCGCAGCACCGCGAGGTAGTCGTCGCGGTCGACGTACGGCTGGCTCGGGTAGTCGATCAGCAGGTTCGCCAGCGCGGTCAGGGTCTGGCTGGTGGCGAACGGCCAGCTGGGGCCGTTCCAGCGGCAGCACCCGTTCAGCGCGTCGCGCATGAACCACGGGCTGCGGCGCTCGGCGGTGGTCGGGCCGTAGGGAGACGCGAACCCCTGCGGATCGGTCAGCTGCGCCCACGCCGCGCTGTTCGCGGCCGGTGGCATGTGGAAGTACCACGGCACGAAGCCGATCTCCTCGCGGTCGGCGAGCTTCGTGCGGCCGGGGTTGTTGTCGCGCATGACGTGCTTGTAGAACTTGCCGGCGTCGTCCCAGAGCCACCGCTCCTGGTTCGCGCGCAACGCGTCGGCGGCCTGGTCGAACGGACGCGCGCCCGCGGCGTCACCCCGTGCCCTGAACAGCTGCGCGATCGCCCGTGCGTCGCCGTACTGGTAGGCGTTGAGGGTCGGCCGGAAGCCGTCGCCGCCGTGGTAGGGATCGGGGCTCTGGTACGAGCTGGCCGTGTACTCCATCGCGTCCCACACCGGCGTCTGCCAGTAGAGGCCCAGATCCTGGTCGAGCTGCGGCGACCAGCGCTGCCACTGCCGGACCAGCTCGGGCAGCCGGTCGGTCGCGAACTGGGAGCGGCCGTCGACCGCAGCACGGGCGGCCACGGCGTCGGCGGCCCAGAACGAGTACTGGTGGGCCCAGTCGGTGGTGTTCTTGTTCAGGAAGTCGGTCGCGGGCTTCGGTCCGGCACCCGACCCGCGCAGCCAGTAGTCGACGTAGTCGTCCAGGTAGCGGTGATCACGCAACCAGCGGCCCTCGTACACGTGATGGCCCGCCGCGGCGACGATTCCGCCGTTCGGCGCCGAGTAGCCGACCGGGCCGAGGAACTCCGAGATGATCCAGCCGTCTTTCGGGCCGGTGTACTTGAGCGCCTCGCGGTAGGTCCGCCAGCGGTAGTAGTAGGTGTCGCGGATCTCCCGGTCGGGAAGGTCCACGAACGGGATGTTGGCCTCGTACCAGGCCGGCTCCGGGACGTTCCCCAGCAGTTCGGAGTGGTTGAGGAAGTTCGTCCCCGCGCCGACGGCCGGGTACAGGTCGGGCGCCACAGCGCGGTCTTGCTGCGCCACCGCCGGCAGGGTCGAGATCGATAACGCCGCCACCACGAGCATCGTCATTGACACGCGCATGGGCCCATTGAAGTGGGAGCGCTCTCAACGCGCAAGACTCAACGCAGTCCGACATACCTCCACAGGATCTCGAACATCGGCGATCGTCGCCGCCGCGAGAGCCGCCGCAGACGCGAACCCGGGGTCGCCCAGCACACGCGTCACCGCGTCCCGCAGCCCGTCCACGGTGGACGGCCGGACGATCACGCCACTGCCCTGCCGCGCGACCCGGCAGGCCATCTCCCACTGGTCGCCACCACCCGGCACGACCACGACGGGAACTCCGGCCCGCAACGCCTTGACCAGCATTCCGTGCCCGCCACCGCACACCAGCACCGACGACTGGCGCAGCAGTTCGTCCTGCTTGCCCGGCCCCGACCGCACCCACTCCGGCAGTCCGGCGGGAGCCGGGGCGAACGTGGACACCACCGCCCGGACATCCATGTCCCGCAACGCTTCCAGGGTCATCTCGGCCATGCTCTCCGCCCCCGTCCAGGCCGTGGACGGAGCCACCATCACGAGCGGGGCAGCACCGGGCGGCGGGATCAGCGTCGCCCGGCTCGCCTCCCACAGCAGCGGTCCGACGACGTGGGCGTCGCGCGGCCAGTCCGGGCGCGGCACCTCCAGCGCGGGCAGCGTCGCGATCAACCGCGCGGCCGGGCCGGGCTCCTTCGCGGTGAGGCCGATCCGTTGCCGCACAACGGCTCGCTGCCGTTCACCCTGACGCAGCGACCTGGCCGTCATCGCCCGCAGCAGCGCGTCCCGAAGCTTGCCGCGCACACCGGTTCCGGCGGCCAGGCCGCTGCCCATCGGCGGCAGCCACTTCGACGGCTCGTAGAGCGGGTGCGGCGACAGTTGAACCCAAGGCACGCCGAGCAGTTCCGCGGCCATGCTCGCGCCCAGGGCGAGAACGTCGCAGACCACCAGATCCGGTTCCAGCTCAGCGAGTTGCGGGGCGAGTGCCGACGCCAGCACCGCGGCCTGATCGTGCAACGCGCGCCCGAGATCCGGCACGTCCCGCAGGTCGTCGAGCGACAGGCCCGGGACCCGTGACGCCGTGATCCCCTCGGCGGTGGCGGGCTCGACCCAGCGGTCGCCGGTCAGCAGGATCGGGGTGTCCCCGGCCTCCGTGAACCGCAGGCACAACGCGATGGCCGGCACCACATGACCGGGATCGCCCCCGGAGACAACGACGACTCGCACGGGGCAGATCCTGCCCTGTTCGCGCTGGTGTTGACTGGACGGCATGGACCAGGCCCGCTGGCAGACGTACTGGGATCGCAAGTCGGCGAACTACGACGCCGAGATCGGTGTTCTGGACCGCCGGGTCTTCGGCGACTCGCGCCAGTGGGCCTGCTCCCAGGCCTCCGGTGAGGTGCTGGAGGTCGCCGTCGGCACCGGCCTCAACCTGCCGCACTACCCCGCCGGCACCACGGTGACCGGCCTGGACCTGAGCGAGCAGATGCTCGGCCTCGCCCGCACCCGTGCCGCTGACCTGGGCCTGGAGGTGACGTTGCGGCAGGGCACCGCGCACGCCCTGCCGTTCGGCGACGGCTCGTTCGACACGGTCGTGTGCACGCTGGGCCTGTGCGCGATCCCCGACCACGAGACCGCGGTGGCCGAGATGGTGCGGGTGCTGCGACCGGGTGGACGGCTGATCCTGCTCGACCACGTCGCCAGCACGTCCCGGCTCGCGCGAGGCGTGCAGTGGCTGGTGGAACGGATCACGGTGCCGATGGCGGGCGAACACTTCCTGCGCCGTCCGTTGCACCTGGTCGAGGCCCGCGGCCTGATCGTCGAGCAACGGCAGCGCTTCAAGCTCGGCGTGGTGGAACGGCTCGTCGCCCGCAAACCGGTCAGCAGCAGTGGTGGCCCCGCCACGCCTCCCGGCCTTCTTTGACCGCCACGACGGCGATCACCAGCGCCGCCAGCGGGTCGGCCCACCACCAGCCGAACAGGCTGTTGACCACGAGTCCGACCAGCAGCACCGCCGACAGGTAGGTGCACAACAGCGTCTGCTTCGAGTCCGCCACCGCGCTCGCCGACCCGAGTTCGCGCCCGGCCCTGCGCTGAGCGTAGGACAGGCCGGGCATGACCAGCAACGAGACCGCGGCCAGCACGATGCCGACCGCCGAGTGCTCCGCCCGTTCCCCCTGCAGCAACGACAGCGCGGACTCGACCGTCACGTACGCCGCCAGCGCGAAGAACGACACCGCGATCACCCTGAGCGCCGCCCGTTCGCGGCTCTCGGGATCGCGCCCGGCGAACTGCCAGGCCACGGCGGTCGCCGACACGACCTCGATGATCGAGTCCAGCCCGAACCCGATCAGCGCCGTCGAGCCCGCCACCGTGCCCGCCACGAGCGCGATGACCGCCTCGACGACGTTGTAGGTGATCGTGGCGGCGACGAACATCCGGACCCGGCGGCGCAGCACGAGCTTGCGTTCGTCCACGGCGGGTGCGCAGCAGGTGTCACTCATCGACGCAGTCCGGTCCGGGCTCGACGGCCAGCACGACGTCCACGAGTTCGCTGATCGCGCGCTTGAGGTGCTGGTCCGCGAGTTCGTAGCGCACCTGCCGGCCCTGGTAGGTCGCGACGACCAGGCCGCACCCGCGCAGGCAGGAGAGGTGGTTGGAGACGTTCGACCTGGTCAGCTCCAGCTTCTCGGCGAGTTGCGCGGGATAGCCGGGGCCGTCGAGCAGGGCGATCAGGATGCGACACCTGGTCGGGTCCGCCAGTGCGCGGCCCAGCCGGGCGAGGGCCGCCTCCCGCGTCTCACACGTCAGCATGGGCGGAACAGTACAGCGCTGGCTGTAGTACAGCCAGCGCTGAATAGTTGTTCAGGGACGGACGCGGTCGGTCGCACAGCCGACGAGGAGCATCACCAGGACGGCCGCGAGCGCGTGGTCGCCACTGAGCGCGCAGATGCACGCGAGTGTGAGCCAGAGCACAAGCCTCATGGACCGAGGTTAGGGACCGTACGACGGAGATCGCATCTCATTTGGGCAAGGCTTGATGGTCGCTTAGGCAAAACTGAGTCCGTGACGACGCGAGAGTTCTGGGACGAGCACGCCGCGACGTTCGACGACGAGCCTGACCACGGACTTCGTGACCCACGGGTGCGCGACGCCTGGGCCCGCCTTCTCCTGCCGTTCGTCCCCGCGGAGTCGTCCGTGGCGGATCTCGGTTGCGGCACCGGCAGCCTGTCGGTCCTGCTCGCCGAGGCGGGCCACGACGTGCACGGCCTGGACCTGTCCGAGGAGATGGTCAAGGCCGCCCGAGCCAAGGCGTCAGGCGTGTCCGCCAGCTTCACCGCGGGCGACGCGGCTCGTCCGCCGTACCCCGAGGCGTCGTTCGACGTCGTGCTGGCGCGGCACGTGCTGTGGGCGTTGCCGGATCCGGCGGCGGCGCTGCGGGAATGGGTGTCGTTGCTCCAGCCGGACGGCGTTCTCCTGCTGGTGGAGGGCCACTGGTCGACCGGAGCCGGACTGACCGCCGCGCAGACCCGTTCGCTGGTGCTCGGGGTCCGCACGGAGGCCGTGGTCACCCCGCTGACCAGCGAGGACCTGTGGGGACGGTCGATCGACGACGAGCGCTACCTGCTGGTCAGCCGGCGGTAGTCAGGCCGTCGAGCAGCAGCCGGAGCGCGAACTCGAACCGCTCGTGCCCCTCGCCGGAGTTCAGCGTGTCCACGTGCTCGACGACGTGCGGGAAGCGGCTCACCGGCAGCATCCGCAGGCGTGCGAGCATCTCGGCCCGGTCCGGCTGCCCGCCGCGCAACGACGACTCGTACGTGTAGCCGCTCACGTACAGGAGCACGGCGTCGATCGCCCAGGCCGCTGACCGCGGTGACACGCCACCGGCCAGGAAGATCCCGAGCAGGCCCTCGGTGATCCGGAGCGTGTCGAGGTTGGCGGGCGGGGCGGACAACGCGGCCCTCGCGATCCCGGGATAACGCAGGAACTGGTCGCGCAGCTGACCGCAGACGTCGAGGACCTGCTCGCGCCACCGTTCCGCGTCGGGAGCGGGCACCGACACGTTCCTGCTGAGCGTCCCGATGAGCAGGTCGTCGAGGTCGGCCTTGTTGCGCACGTGCGCGTAGAGCGAGGCGGGCCCGGTCTGCAGCGCGGCGGCGACGCGGCGCATGGTCAGCGCGTCGAAACCCTCGGCCTCGACCAGCGTCAACGCTGTGGTGACGATGCGGCCGACCGTGATCGGTTCCTTGCGCGCCGGGACGGGTTCCTGCTCCAGCTCGGCGATCTGGGTCGCCCACTCCTCGCGGGACTTGCGGTTCATGTGACCAGCCTACCAGTTGACTCGAACAGTGTTCGTCAGTAGAACAGTGTTCGTGACTACCTACGATCTCACGCAGCCCGGACTGCGCTCACCTCGATCCCTGCGGGAAGCGTGGATCGCCCTCGCCGGGCTCTCCGCGGTGTTCCTGTTCGAGATGCTCGACAACTCGATCCTCACCGTCGCCCTGCCCACGATCGGCCGCGACCTGCACGCCTCGACGACCGCGCTGCAGTGGGTGTCGAACTCCTACGCGGTCGTGTTCGGCGGCCTGATGCTGGTGTTCGGCGCCGTGGCGGACCGCGTCGGCCGCCGCCGCGTGATGCTCGCCGGACTGGCGCTTCTAGGGGTGGCGAGCCTCGCGACCCTGTTCGTCACGTCCGTGAGCGGGCTTATCACCGTGCGTTCAGTGATGGGCATCGCCGCCGCCATGACCACGCCGGGCTCGATCGCGCTGGCGTTCCGCCTGTTCCAGGCCGACGACCTCCGCGTCCGCGCGATGACCCTCATCTCGACCGTGGGCCTCGTCGGCCTGGCGATCGGCCCGCCGCTCGGTGGTTTCCTGCTCGCCGTCGCGCCCTGGCAGGCGTTGCTGCTGATCAACGTCCCGATCGCGGTGCTCGCGTTCATCGGCATCGGCCGCGGCATCCAGGCCGACACGGACCTGCACCGCGGTCCCGCCGACTACCTCGGCGGCCTGCTCGGCACCGCGACCATCGCACTCGCGCTGGTGGTGCCGACGCTCTTCGTAGAAGGCTCGTGGCTGGCGTGGGCCGCCACAGCACTGACCGTCGTGACCGCTGTCCTGTTCGTGGTTCGCGCGCGCACGGCCAGCCATCCGTTGCTGGACCTCAAGCTCGTCGCCCACCCGTTGGTCGCCAGCGGCCTCGCGTACAAGGCCGCGACCGGACTGGCGGCGGCCGGTCTCACCTACCTCGTGACGCTCCAACTCCAGCTCGACTGGGGCTGGTCCCCCGCACTCGCCGCCGCCGGCATGCTGCCGCAGGTCGCCGTCCTCATCGCTGCGGGCCCGCTGGTCAACCGCTTCGTGCGCTGGGCGGGCCTCGACCGGGCCGCGTGGCTCGGCGCGCTCTGCGTCGTCGCCGGACTGGCCGTCTACGCGCTGCTCGGCCGCCTCGGCTACGCACCGGTCGCCGTCGCCCTGGTGCTGGTCGCCATCGGCATCCGCGTGGTCGGCGCCGTCGCGGGCGTCAACGTCCTCAAGGGCCTGCCCGAGAACCGGACCTCGATCGGCGCCGCCCTCGTCGACACCGCGTCCCAGGTCACCTCGGCCGCGGGCGTCGCCGTCAGCGGCACGGTGCTGGCGGTGCTGTTCGCCGGCGGCATCGCACAGCCGGGCTGGACGAGCGTGCAGACCGCGCAGTTCGAAAGCGCTGTCACGATCGGCGGCCTCGCACTCACCGCGATGGCCGGTGCCCTCGTCGGCTGGGCGTACCTCCGGGCGCGTCGCGCGCACTAGGCCGAATTACTCCGGAAAGTTCTTGCAGCGCTATGCCCGGTGTGCCTGCGGGTGCTACGACCTTCAATGAACCCTGCAGCAAGGAGACAACGTGGTTTCCTCGGCTTCGCGCACCCTTCTAGCGGTGCTGCTGATCGTCGGACTGTCCACACCGGTGCAAAGTCTTGCGGCGCCACCGGGCGCCAAGGACGTCACCGTCACCCTGTTCCAATGGCCGTTCGCCCGCGTGGCAACGGAATGCACGAACGTTCTCGGCCCCAAGGGCTACGGCTACGTCGAGGTCTCCCCCGCGACCGAGCACGTCCAGGGTCCGCAGTGGTGGACCAGCTACCAGCCCGTCAGCTACCGGATCGCGGGCAGGCTCGGCGACGAGACCGCGTTCCGGAACATGGTCAGCACCTGCCACAACGCGGGTGTGAAGGTCATCGCGGACGCGGTGATCAACCACATGAGCGCCGGATCCGGCACGGGCACCGGCGGTTCCGGCTATTCGAAGTACAACTATCCCGGCTTCTACAGCGACTGGGACTTCCACGGGTGCCGCTCGGCGATCAACAACTACCAGGACCGTTACAACGTCCAGAACTGCGAGCTCGTCAACCTGTCCGATCTGGACACCGGCAGCGACTACGTGCGCGGGACGATCGCCGCGTACCTGAACCGGTTGATCGGTATGGGCGTGGACGGGTTCCGCGTCGACGCGGCCAAGCACATCGCGGCCGCGGACCTCGCCGCGATCAAGGGGAAGCTGAGCAACCCCAACGTGTTCTGGGTGCACGAGGTGATCTACGGCGCGGGCGAGGCAGTGCAGCCCGGCGAGTACACGGGCTCCGGTGACGTGGACGAGTTCCGCTACGCCTACGACGTCAAGCGGATCTTCCAGAACGAGAACCTGGCCTACCTGAAGACGTTCGGGCAGTCGTGGGGCTTCCTGCCGAGTGGGCAGGCACGGCCGTTCGTCGACAACTGGGACACCGAACGCAACGGGTCCACGCTGACGTACAAGGACGGGTCGACCTACACGCTCGCGAACGTCTTCATGCTGGCGTGGAACTACGGTGCGCCGCAGGTGTATTCGGGCTACGAGTTCACCGACAAGGACGCGGGCCCGCCCGGCAACTCGCTCTGCTACAGCGGCTGGAAGTGCCAGCACGCGTGGACGCAGGTCGCGAACATGGTGGCGTTCCGCAACACCGTCGCAGGCACCGACGTGAACAACTGGCAGGACAACGGGTTCGACATGATCGCGTTCGGCCGCGGCAACAAGGGTTTCGTCGCGATCAACCGCGAGACCTTCGCGGTGAACCGCACGTTCCAGACCGCGTTGCCCGCCGGGAGTTACTGCAACGTCCAGGAGAACGGCTGTGTCCGCGTGACCGTCGACTCGCAAGGCAGGTTCACGACGACGCTCGGCGCGGGAACCGCGCTCGCGTTGCACGTCAACGCACGCTAGGAGATCACCGGCTGTCCACCACGCGAAGTGGTGGACAGCCGGGAGTCTCATCAGGCGGTGTGCAGCCTCAGGCCGTAGACGCTGAGGATCTCGTTGATCGGCTGGAACCACGTGCGGCCGCCGCTGGAGCAGTTGCCGTAGCCACCGGACGTGACGCCCTGGGCCTGGTCACCGGTGATGAACGAACCACCGGAGTCACCACCCTCGGCGCACACCGAGGTGCCGACCATCTGGTAGACCGCGCCCTGCTGGTAGTTCACGGTCTCGTTGCGGCCCTGGATCACGCCGCAGTGCCAGTGCGTCGTCGAACCGGAGCGGCACACGGAGGTACCGACCGGCGCCTCCCACGAGCCGCGCACCAGCGCGTCGCTCACGGTGCCCCAGCCGAGCACGACGGGCACGGTCCACCAGCCACCGCCGGTGCGAACCCAGGCGTAGTCGTTGCCGGGGAACGACGAACCGGCGAAGTTGCCCTGGTAGGAGCGGTCCCAGCCGTAGACGGCCGCGCCGTTGCCGCCGCAGTGGCCCGCGGTGACGTAGCCGCCGTGCACGGAGAAGCCGATGGAGCAGCGGACGTTGCCGGTGTAGTACGGGTCGCCGCCGACCGTGCCCGCGGCGAACGTCTGCGGCTGTTGGACGCCCTCGGTGCGCACGGTGATGGCGCCGAACTGACGTGCCTTGTCCAGGAAGGAGGCCACCTCAGCGGTCTGCTTGCCCGCCTCGACGCTCACCACGACGGTGCCGGTGCGCGCGTCGGGACGCCAGCTCGCGACCGCGGACGGCACCGAGCCGGTCGCGGACAGGGCGTCGAGGCGGTTCTTGTGGGCCGCCATCGAGTTCGCCGAACGGCCGACGACAACGGCTTCGGCACCGGTGGCCTCGACCTTGCGGGCGACGGAGGGGTCCGTCACCGCGACGACCAGGCGGTTCTTCGTCTCGTCGAACCAGCTGCCGGCGAGTGCGGCACCGGCCTCGCCTTCGGCGCGCGGGACGAGGACCGACGCGCGTTGTTCCTTCTCCAGACGCAGGCGCGCCTGGCTCTCGGTCAGCCCGAACGCCGAGCTCATCGCGGTGAGCAGGCCGGGTGACATCTCCTTCTCCGACGCCTGGGCCGGAACGGTGAACGTGGACCCGACCAGCACGAGTGCCAGCGCGGGCACGATTCTGGGCATGGTGAAGCGCATGCTCTTCTCCTTGTCCGTGCAGGGATCGCCACCCGCCCCGTTGCGAATGGCGACGAACATGAGAGCGCTCTCACCGTGCAGCAGGCAGACCTCGGTGGTCAACAGGTGACACCGGAACTGTCCTGCCCGATTCCTGCCCGGATGGGCCGAATTGGGCGTCACTCCATGACGACGACCTGCCGGACGGCCTCCCCGGAGGCGAGCTTCGCGAACCCGTCGTTGATCTCGTCCAGCCCCAGCCGCCCGGACAACAGGCCGTCGACCGGTAGCCGTCCCGCGCGGTAGAGGTCGACGAACCGCGGTACGTCCCGACGCGGCACGCACGAGCCGAGGTAGCTGCCTTTGAGCGTGCGTTCCTCGGCGACCAGGTTCAGCGCGGGCAGAGACACGGTGCGGTCAGGGTGCGGCAGGCCGACGGTGACCGTGGTGCCGCCGACGGCCGTGGCGGCGTAGGCCTGTTCGAGCACCGCGGCGACGCCGGTCGTGTCGATGACCTTGTCCGCGCCACCACCGGTCAGGTCGCGCACGTGGGCGACGACGTCCGGGCCGCCCGCGGCTTCGTGCGTCGCGCCGAGCGTGAGGGCGAGTTTGCGCTTGTGCTCGACCACGTCCACCGCGATGACCTGCGTGGCACCCGCCGTCACGGCCGCGAGCACGGCCGCCAGGCCGACGCCGCCGAGCCCGAACACCGCGACCCGGTCCCCCGGTTTCACCTCGGCGCTGTAGAACGCGGCTCCCGCACCGGTCAGCACCGCGCACCCGAACAGGGCGGCGATGTCGAACGGCAGGTCGTCCGGCACTCGGGTGGCCGACCTGTCGGAGATCACCGTGTACTCGGCGAACCCGGACACGCCCAGGTGGTGGTGCGGACGCGTGCCGTCCGGGAGCGTCCAGCGCCGCTGTCCGCTGAGCAGCGTGCCGTCGCGGTTCGCCGCGGCTCCCGGTTCGCACAACGCCTGACGGCCCGACGCGCAACGGCGGCACGCACCGCACGCGGGCACGAACGACAGCACGACGTGGTCGCCCGGCGCGAACTCGGCGTTCGGACCCGCCTCCACGACCTCGCCCGCCGCCTCGTGGCCGAGCACCATCGGCAGCGGCCGGATGCGCGAGCCGTCGATCACGGACAGGTCGGAGTGGCACAGCCCGGTGGCGTGCACGCGCACCAGCACTTCACCGGGACCGGGCGGGTCGAGTTCGAGCTCCACGATCTCGAGCGGCCCGCCGACTCCGGTCAGCACCGCGCCTCGCGTCTTCACGCCACCACCAGACCTTCCATCGCCGTGCGCAGGTGCGCGGGAATCTCCACCGGTTTGCGCGTCGCCCGATCCACGAAGACGTGCACGAAGTGGCCGTCCGCCACGACGTCCTCGCGTCCCTCGAAGAAGAACCCGACCTCGTAGCGCACGCTCGACCGGCCGAGGTGCCCGACGCGCAGCCCGGCGTCCAGCGCCTCCGGGAACGCCACCGAGGCGCGGTAGTTGCAGTGGGACTCCACGCAGAGCCCGATCTGCTGCCCGGCCTGGATGTCCAGCCCGGCGCCGATGAGCCACGTGTTGATCACCGTGTCCATGAACGCGTAGTGGACGACGTTGTTCACGTGGCCGTAGACGTCGTTGTCCGCCCATCGGGTCGGAATCCGCTGCCAGTGCCGGTACTGCTCGCGCACACAACCTCCAAGATCAATCGAGTCTCCTGGTGAGCTCGACCCTCGACCGCACGCCGAGCCGCGCGAAGATGTTGCGCAGGTGGTGTTCGACGGTGCGGTGGCTCAGGAACAACCGCGCGGCGACCTCGCGGTTCGTGGCGCCCTCTGCGACCAGCCTGGCGATCTGCGCCTGCTGCGGCGTCAGGCCGGGGTGGTCTCTGGGCTCGCTCGTGGAGTCGCCGGCCGCGCGCAGTTCGGCGCGGGCCCGTTCGACCCAGTGATCAGCCTGGTAGGACTGGAAGATGCGCACGGCGTCGCGAAGATGTTCGCGCGCCGCCTTGGGCTTGCGCCCGCGCCGCAACCGGTTCCCGTACAGCAGCTCGGTCTTGGCGAGTTCCAGTGCGGTGCCGCTGGCGCGGTGCAGCCGGATGGCCTCCTCGAAGTGCTCGTCGGCCGTTCCGGTCTCCAGCAGGCCGTGGCAGCGGTGCGAGAGCGCCATGCGGGCCGTGCTTCCCGTCGCGCCGGCCCACTTCTCGAACGGCTGGAGCGCTTTGTCCGCCGTGGACGGCTTGCCGCACGCCACAGCGGCCTCGACCACGTGCGGTGCGGCCATGACCTTGATGCCGGCGTGGCCTGGCTGCAGCCGCAACCGGTCCAGCGCGTCGGCGGGCCGGTCGCGGGCCAGGTCGACGCAGGCGAACGCCCACGCGCCGAACGTGCCGGGCCGGGTGAGTCCGCGCTGGGTGATGTGCTCGGTGGCGATGTCGATGCGGTCCAGCGCCGTGTCCGCGTCACCTCGGAGCGCCGCCAGCAGCGCGAGGATCGTCAGGTGGTCGACCACGGCGTTGTGCTGCCCGATCGCCGTCGCCGCGTGCACGCCCTCGGTGGCCGCCGTCAGCGCCGCCGCGTGCTGGTCCAGCAGCAACGCCGACAACGCCCGGTACACCAGCGCCCACGGCACCAGCGCGACGAACCCGCTCTCCCGCGCCGCCGTCACCGCACTGGTGGCCATCTCGTGCGACCGGGTGGCGTCCCCGAGCACGTAGGCTGCCTGGCTCGCCCAGATCCGCGCCTGCGGTCCGGGGACCTGATCGGCGAGGTCGACGACGGTGCGCAGCGCGGGCAACGCCTCGTCGTGCCGTCCGTCGAACGTCGCCAGCATGCCGGTGAGGTGGTCGAGCGTGAGCCGGGTGCCGGGTGCCTCGTCGTCGCGGCGGATCTCCCGCGCGAACTCGGCGACCGCGGTGTAGCGGCGGTGGTCCCCGGCGATGCTCGCTGCCTCACCGGCGAACCCCAGCGCGGCCACCGCGAGTGCGCGACGGGTGCTGACCAGGCCTTTCGCGGCGCGCACCAGACGGTCCGCCGCCACGTCCGGGAGGCTCTCACCCAGGTCGATGCCACCGACGACCAGGTCCATCAGCGCCCTGAGTTCCGGGGTGTGGGTCATCCGGACCGCCGTGCGCAGCACGGCCCGCGACCGGTGCGGCGCTCCGTGCGCCCAGTGGTCGGCGGCGGCCTTGAGCAGGCGGTCCGCCTTCTTCTCGGGGTCGGTCGTCAGCCGGGCCGCGCGGTCGTGGTCGCGGGCGGCGGTGGCGAAGTCGCCACACAGGCGGGCGTGCTCGGCGTGGGTGGTGAGGACGTCGGCGAGTCCGGTGTCCTGCGTCGTGACCGCCTGGTGCCACGTGCGCCGGGCACCGGGCGGCAAGGTCTCCGCGAGCTGGGCGTGAGCTCTGCGCCGCAGCGGCAGCGGCACGTCCACCTGGAGCGCGGATCGGACCAGCCTGCGCGGGTCGACCAACGGGCCAGCCTCGATCACCGCGTCCAGGTCGAGTGCCTCGGCGTCGATCTCCTCGTCCACCACAGCCAGCGCGACGACGTGCTGTGCCTGGGGCGAGAGAGCGTCGAACCGGGCTCGCCATCTCAGCCGCAGTGAGCTGTTCTCCGGCAGCATCTCCGGCGCCGGTGCGATGCCTCCGAGCTGCGCGGACGTGAGCGAGCCCGCCAGCTCGACCAGCGCCAGCGGGTTCCCGCAGGCGAGGTCGGCGAGGTCCGCGGCGAGGGTGGCGGGCAGGCCGGGCACCAGGTCGTGCAGCACCCGCAGGCTCGTCGCCGGGTCCAGCGGGTCGAGCGTGACGCTGGGCAATCCGCACGCCTCGCCCTCAGTCGCAATGAGCAGTGCGGCCCTCGTACCGACGACGTCCCGTGCGAGCTGAACGAGGTCGTCGTCGAGTTCGCGGACGTCCACGCACAACAACGCGTCGTAGGTCTGCCGCACGGCGTCGAGCAGCGCCGTCTTGCCTGAACCTGCTTCTCCGCGCAGCACGAGCACCCCGCCGCGCCCAACGCGCGCACGGTCCACCAACGCGTCCACGGCGACGCGCTGCCGCTCTCGGCCACGCAGCATCGGACCAGTCTTACGGCGGTAGCGGCTCCTCCGGAAGAGGTAGGCGCCAAATTCACCTACCACCGTTAGTTTTGCCACCGAAGTTGTTCGTCGAGACCGGTGGTTGCACCGATGCGGACCCGGCGGCCGGGGCAGCAGGGTCGAGGTCGTTCCTCCCCTGTTCCCTGCCGAATGAGGTGTACAGCGCTGTGCAACTCCGCACCCTGATTCCCATCGCACTCTCCCTGGTGCTCGTCACGGGCACTGAAGCCCGAGCGGCGGACAACCCGTTCGAACGCGGCCCCGCGCCGACCAACTCGAGCATCGAGGCGACACGCGGCTCGTTCGCCGTGTCGGAGACCTCGGTGTCGTCACTGGTGGGCGGCTTCGGTGGCGGCACGATCTACTACCCGACCAGCACCTCCGCCGGCACGTTCGGCGCCGTGGTCATCTCCCCCGGCTACACCGGCACGCAGTCGAGCATCTCGTGGCTCGGCCCGCGCCTGGCCTCGCAGGGCTTCGTGATCTTCACGATCGACACGAACACGATCTACGACCAGCCCGACAGCCGCGCGTCCCAGCTCCTGGCGGCACTCGACTACCTCACCCAGCAGAGTTCCGTCCGCACCCGGATCGACTCCTCGCGCCTCGGCGTCATGGGCCACTCGATGGGCGGTGGCGGAACCCTGCGCGCGGCCAGCCAGCGCCCGGCCCTGCAAGCGGCGATCCCGCTGACCGCCTGGCACACCACGAAGAACTGGTCGACCGTCCGCGTCCCGACCCTGGTCGTCGGCGCCGAAAGCGACTCGGTCGCCCCGGTCGCGTCGCACTCCGAACCGTTCTACACGTCACTGCCGTCCACTTTGGACAAGGCGTACCTGGAACTCAACAACGCCTCGCACTTCGCACCCAACTCGTCCAACACGACGATCGCGAAGTACAGCATCTCGTGGCTCAAGCGGTTCATCGACAACGACACCCGCTACGAGCAGTTCCTCTGCCCGGCGCCGGGACGCAGCACGCTGATCGAGGAGTACCGGGACACGTGCCCGCACTCCTGATCCTCTGAACACGGGTCGCGGCGCCAACCCGAGCGCGGGGCGCCGCGACCCGATCCAGCGTTCACCTCCACGGGTTCGAAGCCCAGGGCCTGGATCTTCACCGTCCACCGGCCCGCGCGTCCCGAGGATCTTCAGGCCTTCCGGCAGGTGGAGGCTCCCGTTGTAGCTGTCCTGGGCGGGGCCCCTCGCCCGGAACTCGCCGATCACCCTGATGCGGTCACCCACCGTCGAGCCGACCTGGAGCACCTGTCCGGACCTCCCGCAGGAAACAGGTGCTAATTAGCGCGTCTTCCTGGTCGTCTTGCGGAGTTTGCCGCGCAGTGCGCGAAGGGCGACCGGCCCGAGGTCGTCGACCACCTCGATGAGCACGGCCAGCCGGTCGAGCGCGTCCAGAGCCGCCATGGCCCCGTCCGGATCGACGCCCTCGTATAGCTCCAGACCGATGAAGCCGGCGCTCACCGCGCGGGCGAGACCCGCCGTGTCGATCAACTCGGACACCGGCGAGCCGGTCAGCAACCTGGTCAGGGCGCGCTCGATCGGGATGATCCACAGCTGTAGCGACGCCGCGGTGGCCTCGGCGAGCTTGGGGTCGGTCTGGGCGCCCGCCAGCAACTGGGCGAGCACCATGACGTTGCCCTGGGCGCTCTCCTCGGTGTGCAGGGCGCGGCCGAGCGAGAGGAGCTGTCGCAGGTCGGTGATCTGCTCGAGACGTTCGGCGAACAGTTCGACCCTGGCCTGTGTGGCGGCGAGGCACGCGGCCTGGAGCAGGTCGTGGACGGTGCCGAAGTGGTAGAAGACCAGCGCCTGGTTGACCTCGGCGGTGGCCGCGATGCTCCGCGCCGTGGTGCCGGTCAGGCCGTGCGTGCGGATGGTCTCGATCGCGCCGTCGATCAGGCGTTGTCGGGTGTCGGCCACGGCATCACCGTAGAGGCCCCCGCAGACGTCGGCGCAGCGCCTCGGCGATCCCGTGCCCGTCCCCGGGATCGAGCGCGGCGAAGATCACCGCCTGCACGGACGCCACGAAGAGATCCCGGTTCTCCCCCGTGTCGTCACCGGCACCGGCGACCTGCTGCGCGAAACCCGACGTCTGCGCGGACACCATGAGGCTGAGCTTCCGCGCCGTGACGCCCGGCCGGAACCGCACGTCCAGCAGCCGCAGGCCCTCCTCGTACACCGGGATCCAGCGCGTGGAGTACGCGTCCAGCATCTCCCGATAAGCCTTCGTGGCAATGGACTGCCACTTGGCGTCGATCGTCAGCGAGAGCTGGAACAGCCAGTACCTGGCCAGCCGGCCGCGCATCCGCAGGTCGTGGGTGGCGATCTTCGCGATGAGGTCGGTGAGGTCCAGCCTGCCGTCGCGCACCTTCGGCAGTTCGGCCAGCGCGCGGCGCGGACCGTAGTCGAGGAAGTTGCTCCAGCGCGGTGCCGTGCACGTGTACTTGATGAGGCACATGAAGAAGTTCGCCATGCCTCCAGACCCCGGCCAGCGATCGCGGAACGCGCCCTCACCGACGTGGGCGACGTCGGACAGTTCGGCGGCGACCCGGGAGGCACGGCGCACCACGATCTCCCGCGTCAGCCGGGCGCCCGCGAGTTCGTCACGACTGCGCGAGTTGCGGCCGGACAACTGGTCGTCGATCTCCTGGAGCCCGCCTTCGAGGAACACCATCGTCGTGACGTAGGCCGACCGGCGTGGATTGCGCGGATCGGCGAGGCTGGAACGGGAAATGTGCTCCCCGAACACTTCCGGCCAGTCGACTTCGTCGTTGAAGCGCACAGGACCCCCTGGAGATCACCTCATTGCAGCACAGGGCCCGGACCACCGGCAACGCTCTCCTCGGACCCTCCTGAACAGGAGGATGACGCGCGCCACCTCAGGCCTCATCGTGAAACCACGGGGAAAACGAGTGAAAGGAGACTCCGATGCAGATAACGGTGGAGACCTCGTTGTTGTCGGTGCGCCTGATCGAGATGCTGCTGGTCGTGCTGGCGGCCGCGGTGTGCGGAGGACGCCGTCGTCCTCGACCTCCGCGGTGAAGCGGAACACCGGGACGATCAGAAGTTTCATGGTGATGAACTCGGGGACCGCCTATTCTGTTCACGAGTGTGACCAGCGGATATTTCCCGCTCACGCTCGTTGATCGATTCGATTGGCGGTGACCTGGCCATTCGATTGATTCGACCGCGAACATCGACCGCACTCACATATTCTCGACGTTTGACCTCAGCCGGAGAATGCCCATAACATCCGACCGGAAACCGCCGCGCATTCCGAACGGAAACCCCTTTCTCTCAGCGTTGAGAAGTGGAGTCCTCATGGGCATTTCACAACAGCTCGCGCGACGCCGTGTTCGCGCCGGGCTCGTCTCGGGCGGTGCCGTCGTCGCACTGGTCACCGTGCTCGCCGCGTGGCCCGGCATCGCCGCGAACGCGAACGCCGCGGGCACCTACGTGCTGAAGAACGCCGGCAGCGGCCAGTGCCTCGACGCGGGAACGAGCCCGTCGAGCGGAACGCAGCTGCGGCAACAGGCGTGCGCCGGCCAGGAGTGGGTGCTGACCGAGGTCAGCGGCGGGGTCCGGATCACCGCCGGCGGCCTGTGCGTCGGCGTGCGCGACGCGTCGACCAGCGCGGGCAAGCCGGTCCAACTAGAGGCGTGCACCGGCGCTACGAGCCAGGTCTGGGCGCTGACCCCGAACGGCAGCGACCACCGCCTGGTCAACGCCAACGGCGGCAAGTGCCTGAACGTCAAGGACAACGCCACCACGCCGGGCGCGTTGATCCAGACCAACTCCTGCGACGGCACCGCCACCAAGCAGTGGACGCTCGCACCGAACGGCGGTCCGACCAGCACGACGACTTCGACAACCACCACCACGACGACCGGCACGCCACCCGCCAACGCGTTGTACGTGTCGCCGACCGGTCGTGACGACGCCTCCGGCACGATCTCCGACCCGACCACGCTGACGTCCGCGCTCCCCCGCGTGGCCGCGGGCGGCACGATCTTCCTGCGCGGTGGCACGTACAGCTTCTCGCAGACCGTGACGATCCCGCCCACCAACAACGGCACCGCGAGCGCCCGCAAGAAGCTGGCGGCCTACCAGGGCGAGAAGCCGGTGCTGAACTTCTCGGCGCAGACCGAGGACCCGGCCAACCGCGGCCTGGCCGTGAACGGCTCGTACTGGCACGTGCAGGGTGTCGTCGTCGAACGCGCCGGGGACAACGGCATCTTCGTCGGCGGCAGCTACAACATCTTCGAACGCACGATCACCCGGTTCAACCGCGACACCGGCCTGCAGCTCTCCCGGATGCTGTCCAGCACCCCGAAGGACCAGTGGCCGTCCCACAACCTCATCCTCAGCGCGGAGTCGCACGACAACGCGGACTCCGACGGCGAGGACGCCGACGGGTTCGCAGCCAAGCTCACCTCCGGACCCGGCAACGTGTTCCGCTACTCGGTGGCGCACAACAACATCGACGACGGGTGGGACCTCTACACCAAGTCCGACACCGGCCCGATCGGCGCCGTCACCATCGAGGACTCGCTGGCCTACAAGAACGGCACGCTGAGCAACGGCGGCCAGGCCGGCAACGGCGACCGCAACGGCTTCAAGCTGGGCGGCGAGGACATCGGCGTGAACCACGCGATCACCCGCACGATCGCCTACGACAACGGCAAACACGGCTTCACCTACAACCGCAACCTCGGTTCCATGACCGTGTCGAGCAACCTGAGCATCGACAACGACGAACGCAACTTCTCGTTCGACGCGGGCAGTTCGGTGTTCCGCACCAACACCTCCTGCCGCAGCGGCAGCGGGAGCAACGACAAGGTCGTCGGCAACTCCGACTCCTCCAACCAGTTCTGGGCGGGCACCAACGGCTCCCGCTGCTCCGCCTACACCGGAGCCCTCGGCTGGTCCTTCGCCTCCGACGGCAGGCTCGTCGTCACCCTCGGCGGAAAGCCCGTCGCGTTCTGACCACATCGTCGAATCCTCGTCGAACGGCCTTCGACGAGGATTCGACGACAGACGCGTTGTTATCGCTCACTTCACGCGCGAACCGTGAGCAGCATTGCCATGAGACACAGCTGTGTCACATAGTGTTAACGCTAACCGCCCGGAGCCTCCAATGACGCAAGGAGCCGGCCCATGCGTTTCGCAGTCGTCGCCGCACTCGTCGCCGGTGTCCTCGTCCCTGGTCCGGCGGCATCGGCCGCCGGTCCCGTGCCGCACTACGTGATGACCGCGTTCACGAACAGCAGCGAGTCGAACATGTACGTCTACGACTCGGCGAACGCGACCAGCTTCACCCAGGTCAAAGCCAACGCCTACACGCCGCCGTCGGGACTGATCCGCGACCCCAGCGTCATCCGGCACACCGACGGCTACTACTACCTCGTCCACACGACGAACTGGACGGGCGACACCATCGGCTTCGCCCGCAGCGCGGACTACGTGAACTGGACGTTCCTGCGCAACGTCCGGGTAGGACTCAACGGGGCCACCGGCAGCACGTGGGCGCCGGAGTGGTTCAAGGACTCCGACGGCAGCGTGCACGTGGTCTTCTCCGCGTCCACGGCCGGAACGGCGGGACAGTTCCGCCCCTACCGGATCAGCGCGACGAACAACGATCTCTCGGCGTGGAGCAGCCCGGTCGCGCTCGGCATCCCGGCGAACTTCATCGACAGCTTCCTGGTCAAGGTCGGCGGCACCTACCACAACTTCCTCAAGAACGAGACGACGAAGTACATCGAGCACGCCACCGCCACGTCGCTGAACGGGCCGTGGACCTTCGTCGGCACGGGCAACTGGGCGGGCTGGGGCTCAGGACTCGAAGGGCCCGCGCTCGTGCGGCTGCCCGACGGCCGGTGGCGGATCTACTTCGACCAGTACGGCCAGCGGCGGTACTTCTACGCCGACAGCACGAATCTCAGCAGCTTCGGCGCCAAGACCGAACTGGCCGGGTTGTCCGGCACCGCGCGGCACTTCACGGTGCTGCGGGAGGACTCCGGCGACGGCACCGCGGTGGCGACGGGCGCCCGGTCGTTACGCTCGGCCAACTTCCCCGACCGGTACGTCCGGCACCGCGACAACCTCGCGTACGTCGATCCGGTGAGCTCGTCGAGCACGCAGCCAGTGCGCCAGGACGCGACGTTCACGGTCGTGGCCGGTCTGGCGAACGCGGGCTGCTACTCGTTCCGGTCGGTGAACTTCCCGGACCGCTACCTGCGGCACTACGACTTCCGCGTCCGGCTGGACACCGACAGCGGTGACGCGGTGTTCGCCCGCGACGCCACCTTCTGCGGCCGGGCCGGTCTCGCGGGCGGCGGGAGCACGTCGTTCGAGTCCTACTCCCACCCCGGCCGGTACCTGCGTCACCAGAACTACGCACTGCGCGTCGACTGGCGCACCTCCGACTCGGCGTTCGCCGGTGACGCGTCCTTCACCGTCACCGCGCCACTGGCCTGAAAGGACAGTCTATGAAGACGGTTCTCCTCCGCCTGGCCGTGCTGGTGCTCGCCGCCGTCACCTGCGTCGCCGGAATGCCCGTGCCCCAGGCTGGTGCGACGCCCGCGGTGCGGTACACCAACCCGATCGCGGAACGGCGTGCCGACCCGCACGTCTTCAAGCACACCGACGGCTTCTACTACTTCACCGCGACCGTTCCGGAGTACGACCGGATCGTGTTGCGCCGCGCGACCACGATCCAGGGACTGGCCTCGGCGCAGGAGACGGTGATCTGGCGCAAGCACTCCAGCGGTGAGATGGCCGCCCACATCTGGGCGCCGGAGATCCACTTCATCAACGGGAAGTGGTACGTCTACTTCGCGGCGGGCCGCAGCGACGACATCTGGCGCATCCGCATGTACGTGCTGGAGAGTTCGAGCGCCAACCCGTTGAGCGGACCCTGGACCGAGCGCGGCCGCATCACGACCCCGTGGGACACCTTCTCGCTGGACGCCTCGACGTTCGTGCACAACGGCGTGCGGTACCTGACCTGGGCACAGCAGGAACCGGGAATCGCCACGAACTCCAACGTCTACCTCGCCCGCATGGGCACGAACCCGTGGACGATCACCGGCACGGTGACCCGGCTGGTGGTGCCGTCGCTCGCCTGGGAGACCCGCGGGTACAAGGTGGCCGAAGGTCCGGCGGTCCTGCAGCGCAACGGAAAGGTGTTCCTGACCTACTCGGCCAGCGCCACCGACGCGAACTACTGCCTCGGCCTGCTGACCGCCTCGGCGTCGGCAGACCTGCTGAACGCGGCGTCGTGGACCAAGAGCGCCAGTCCGGTGTTCACCAGCAACGACGCGACCGGTCAGTACGGGCCCGGACACAACTCGTTCACGGTGTCCGAGGACGGCACCAGCGACGTGCTGGTCTACCACGACCGCAACTACCGCGACATCAGCGGCGACCCGCTCAACGACCCGAACCGCCGCACCCGCGTGCAGAAGGTCTACTACAAAGCCGACGGCACACCGGATCTCGGCATCCCGGTCCCCGACGGGCCTACCCCGGTCAGGCTCAGGTCCTATGCCGCCGCCGACCGCTTCGTGCGGCACTGGGAGTACCGCGCACGCCTGGAAGCCGGCGTGGCCCCGTTGGCCGACTCCCAGTTCAAACTCGTGACGGGACTGGCCGGCTCCGGCGCGGTGTCGCTCGAGTCGACCAACTTCCCGGGCTACTACCTGCGGCACCGCGACAACGAGCTGTGGGTCGAGCGAAGTGACGGCAGCACGCTGTTCCGCAACGACGCCAGCTTCCTGCAACGCGCGGGGCTGGCGTCCGCGTCGGCGGTGTCGTTCGAGTCGGTGAACTTCCCCGGCCGCCACATCCGCGTCAGCAACGGACTGCTGTACCTGCAGGCGGTCAGCGACGCGCAGGGACGGTCGGACGCGACGTTCGTGCTGGAGTGACATGAGTGCCTCGTGGAAAACCACTCTGAGAAGAGCCTTACTGTCCGTGGCGGTGGTCCTGATCACCACGGTGGCCACGGCACCGCACGCGTCGGCCTATCCCCTGCCGGGCCGGGTCACCGGTGACATCAGCGTGCACGACCCGAGCGTGGTCAAGCGCGCCGACGGGAGCTACCTGGTGGCGCACACCGGCACCAACATCGCGCTGAAGACCTCGACCGACCGGATCGCGTTCCGCAACGCGGGGTCGGTGTTCCCCGGCGGAGCGTCGTGGACCACCCCGTACACCGGTGGCGGCACCACCCTCTGGGCGCCGGATCTGTCCTATCGCGACGGACGGTACTGGCTGTACTACTCGGCTTCGACGTTCGGATCGAACCGGTCGGCGATCTTCCTCGCCACCAGTCCGAGCGGTGACTCCGGCACGTGGACCCACCGCGGCCTGGTCGTCGAGTCCAGGACGTCGGACAACTTCAACGCCATCGACCCCGACCTCGTCGTGGACGACCAGGGCCGCTGGTGGCTGAGCTTCGGCTCGTTCTGGTCCGGCATCAAGATGGTCGCGCTCAGCCCGTCGACCGGCCTGCGGTCCGACTCGGTCGTCCGCTCGGTCGCGGGCAGGAACGGCGGCCCGATCGAGGCGCCGAACATCGTCGAACGCGGGGCGTACTACTACCTCTTCGTCTCGTTCGACCACTGCTGCCGGGGCGCGTCCAGCACGTACCGGGTGGTCGTCGGCCGCTCCACCAGCGTCACCGGCCCCTACGTCGCCCGTGACGGCACGGCCATGACGTCCGGCGGTGGCACGGAGGTCCTGGCCGGTCAGGGCAGCGTGCACGGGCCGGGGCATCAGGACGTCCTCACCGATGCCGACGGTGACGTCCTGACCTACCACTACTACACCGACTCCGGCGCGTCACGGCTCGGCATCAACCTGCTCGCCTACGACTCGGCGGGCTGGCCGTTCCTGCGGTGAGGAGAAGACCTTGACCTCGATCAGCGGCTCGCGCAGCACCATCTTGGCCGCCACTGTCCTGCTGCTGAGCGACATCACCGTCGCCGTGCTGACGGTGGCGGCCGCAGCGGTCGTGGACACCAGCGCGTCGTACGCGTTGGTCAACCGCAACAGCGGCAAGGCGCTGGACGTCTACGAACTGTCCACTGCGGACGGTGCGCGGATCTCGCAGTACGCGCGAAATGACGGCGCCTGGCAGCAGTGGCAGTTCGTCGACTCCGGGGGCGGCTACTACCGGGTGAGGTCCCGGCACAGCGGCAAGGTCCTGGACTTCCCGTCGGCCGCGGACCGGGCCGGGCTCGTGCAGACGACGGACGCCGGCCGTTCCGGTCAGCAGTTCCGGCTGGCCGACTCACCGGACGGGCACGTCCGGCTGGTCAGCCGCGCGAGCGGCAAGGCCGTCGACGTCCTCGACTTCTCCGCCGCCAACGGCGCGCAGGTGATCCAGTGGCCCGACACCGGCGGCACGAACCAGCAGTGGCAACTGGTGAGGATCGGCGCCCCCGGCAACGTCACCAACCCGATCAAGAGCAGCGGCCCCGACCCGTGGCTGCAGTTCCACAACGGCTACTACTACCTGGCCACCACGACGTGGAACTCCACGATCACCATGCGCCGCTCCCGCACGCTGGCGGGCCTGTCGAGCGCGGCGGACACCGTGGTGTTCAACCTGTCCGGCCGGCCCAACGGGTGCTGCACCATGTGGGCGCCGGAGTTCCACCTGCTGAACGGCCGGTGGTACCTGTACTACGTGGCCGGGCAGAACGTGCCCGACTACAACCCCACCCAGCGCCTCCACGTGCTGGAGAGCGCGGGCTCCGACCCGATGGGCCCGTACACGTTCAAGGCGGACCTGGGCGACACGTGGGAACTCGACCCGAGCATCCTGCAGCACAACGGGAAGCTGTACCTGATGGGCAGCGCGATGGACGGCACCCAGAGCCTGACCATCACCCCGCTCTCCACCCCGTACACCGTCAGCGGCGCGCGGCGCACCATCTCGCAGCCCACCCTGGCGTGGGAGCGGCAGACCGCGCCGGTCAACGAGGGCGCGGAACCGTTGTACCGCAACGGCCGCACCATGATCGTGTACTCGGCGAGCGCCTGCTGGGGTCCCGACTACAAGCTCGGCCTGCTCACCCTCACCGGGTCCGACCCGCTCAACCGCGCGCACTGGACGAAGTCGCCCACCCCGGTGTTCCAGCGCAACGACGACCACGGCGTGTTCGCTCCAGGCCACAACGGGTTCTTCAAGTCCCCGGACGGCACCGAGGACTGGATCGTCTACCACGGCAACACGAGCGCCTCGGCCGGCTGCGGCATGGAACGGTCGACGCGCGCGCAGAAGTTCACCTGGAACGCCGACGGCACCCCGAACTTCGGCACCCCGGTCCCGCTCGGCGCGCAGCTCCCCGCGCCGTCGGGCGAACCCACCGGATGACCCGGCAGTCCTGATCAACCGGGTCTCCTGGCTCGCGGTACGACAGCGACCGGCCGGCACGCTCACCGGCGTGCCGCCCGTCACCGTGCCGCCGAATCGCCCCCAACCTCGCGAAACGTGAGAGAGTGGACATCTCCGCCCGCCCAGGGCTCATCCCCGGTGGCGCGCCTTCACCCCGGAGCGGACGCCGCCTCATCCAGGCGCGTTTCACCGCTCCCGGTCAGTTCGCACCATTCCACGCCCAGGACCGGGCACCAGAACAACCCCACGAGGGAGATCTCCCATCACCGCTTCCGCGCTCACGCCGACCTTGGCCGCTCCTCGCACCCTCACCGACATCTACGGCCCTGACATCGCCGTCTGCGCGCGCCCCGCCCAGGAACCGGCGGTGCCGTCGAGCAGGCACCGGATCATGCGCGACGTCCTGTCCGCCCGCCCTCTCGCCGTCGCCGCCGGCACCCCCGTCATCAGCAGCGCGGGCGGCACCGAACCCAACCTGATCGCCGCCCTCCGCGACGGCGGCCTGCCCGTCGGCACCGACCCGCGCGAGTTCCGCACCGAGGCCGAGTTCGCCACCCGCGTCACCGAGGCCCTGAGCGACGGCCTGCGCCTGTCGATGGAATACCCGCAGCCCACGAGCCTGTACCCGGACGAACGCTCCGTGAAGAGCGCCGAACTCGTCGGCTACCTCAACAACAAGGCCAGCATCAGCACGTTCGTCGCTCCCCGCTTCCAGGCCCGCCGCGAGATCGTCGCGACCGAGGACCTCGCCCTGGCCGCGCCCGCCGAGAAGTCCTGGGTCCTCAAGGCCGCCACGAACGCCGCGCACGGCGCCAGCCTCGACGTGTACCTGCACCGAGCGGGGGACCCGGTGGCGCTGCCCGCGTTCACCGGCATCCTCACCGAGGTGGTCGTCGAGGAGTACCTGAGCATCCACCGCAACTGGGGCGTCCAGCTCTACGTCGCCGCCGACGGCCAGGCCCGCCTGCTCGCCGTGACCGACCAGCGCATCGACTCCGACGGCATCTACACCGGCGGCCGCTTCGGGCTCGTCGTCCCTCTGCCCGCCGACCTGCTCGTCGAATGCCTGGCGATCGCCCAGCGCGCCGCCGACGTCGGTTACCGCGGCATGTGCAGCCTCGACTGCGCCGAGACCCACGACGGCAGACTCGTCATGCTCGACCTCAACTTCCGCATCACCAGCGGGTCCATCCCGTTGCTGGCGCTGCACACCATCCGCCCCGACGCCCTCGACCGCCCGTCGGAGTCCACGAAGATCACCACCACCGCGTCAGTGGCCGCGCTGCTCGCCGCGTTACGACCCGCACTGCTGCGCGGGGGGCTCCTGGTCACCGGCGGGCACGACACCCGCCGCACCGACAACCCGATCAAGCAGACCACGGTGCACCTGCTCGTCTTCGGCGACGATCCCGACGACGTCGCCACCCGGCGCGCCGCGCTGGAAGCCATGTACAACCACTGACGCGGGCGGGTGCGCTCACGCGGCGGTGAGCGATCATGGTCGCATGGCGAGTATTTCCGGCGACGGGCGTTATCCGTCGAGTGAGCCGCACGAGTCAGGCATGCTGGAGGTCGGCGACGGTCATTCGCTGTACTGGGAGGTGTCGGGCAACCCCCGCGGCAAGCCGGCCGTCGTGCTGCACGGCGGCCCCGGTTCGGGGAGTTCTCCGAGGACGCGGGGCCTGTTCGACCCGGACCGCTATCGCGTGGTCCAGTTCGACCAGCGCAACGCCGGGCGCAGCACCCCCTCGGCGACGGACCCGGTCGTCGACCTCTCGGCGAACACCACCCAGCACCTCGTCGCCGACATCGAGGCGCTGCGGGTCCACCTGGGAATCGAACGCTGGCTGGTGGAGGGTGGCTCGTGGGGAGTCACCCTCGCTCTCGCCTACGCGCAGGCGCATCCGCGGCGGGTGACCGAACTGGTGCTCGCGGCCGTGACCGACGGCGACCGCCGCGACACCGACTGGATCACCCGTGACATGGGCCGCGTCTTCCCGCGCGAGTGGGAACGGTTCCGCGACGGCGTGCCCCCCGCCGAACGCGACGGCGACCTGGCGGCCGCCTACAGCCGGCTGCTCCACGATCCCGACCCCGAGGTCCGTGCCACGGCCGCGCACGAATGGTGCCTGTGGGAGGACACGCACATGTCGCTGGCCCCCGACACGGCCCCTTCGCTGTCGGTCGCCGATCCCGCCTTTCAGCTGGCTTTCGCCCGTCTCGTGACCCATTTCTGGTCCCACGGCTGCTTTCTGGAAGAGAGGCAGCTGTTGCGTGACGTCGAACGGCTCCACGGGATCCCCGCCGTGCTGATCCACGGGCGTTACGACGTCAGCGGTCCGCTCGGCACGGCCTGGGCGTTGCACCGGGCCTGGCCGGGAAGCGAGCTCGTGGTTCTCGACGACACCGGTCACGGCGGCGGCAGCATGAGCGCGGCGATCATCGCCGCCACCGACCGCTTCGCCTGAAGCCAAAACCGTTCAGGTTGCTTCGATGCCTGACGAACGTCGCTGTTCGGCGGGTGGCGGGCCCTGCTAGCCTCCACGCCACTTTCCTCGACCTGGTGGGATGAAACGTGTTCGACGCTGATGACCTGCCCGCCTTCGAGCCGCCGGAGTTCGACGACGAGCACCAGGACGAGAGCGACGTGGAACGGCCGCCGTTGCGCGGCAGCACGGCACCGCCCGCCGGACTGCACGAGGTGGACTGGGCGGCCCTCGACGACGCGTACGGCACGGCCGACGAGACGCCGTTGTTCATCGAGGCGCTCACGAGCGACGACGCCGGTGACCGGAGTTTCGGTGTGTACGGCCTGTATTCGGCCACCACGCACCAGGGTTCGGTCTACTCGGCGTCCGAGGCCGCGATCCCGTTCCTCGCCGAACTCCTCCGCCGGGACAACGCGATGGCGTTGGTGTTCCTGGCCCGGATCGCCGTCGGCGAGACGCATTTCGTGACGCGGCCCGACGACATCGGCAAGGCCACCACCGAGTACGCGGGTGTGGTCGCGGAGTTCGCCGCCGACGTCGAGGCGATGTGGACCCGCACCGGCGACGACGAGGCGTTGCGGCTGCTGGTGTTGCTGGGGAGGGCTCCGAAGGAACTGCCCGCGCTCACACCGGACGCGACCGCGGGACTGTGCCTGGCCCACGGTTTCCTCGCCGCGCGGGACAACGGTGTCACCCCAGGCAGCGCGAAAAGCACCGACGCGCGAGTGGAACACGTTGCCGCGGCACGAGATCTGATGGCCACCAGCCCGTCGCTGTACGTGCGGGGCGCCGCCGCGGCGTGCGCGGTCTATTCCGGATTCGCCGACGACGACTCGCTGGCGCTGCTCCACCACCTCGCGCAGGGCGAGTATCCGGTACGGGACGTGTGGGCGGCGGACCTCGCCGAACTGGCCGCCTCGGCGTGGACCTTCGGCACTGACGACGACGGGCTGCTGGCGGTGTCCGGAAACGACAGGCCGAACCTGCACACCCGGTTGCTGGAGCGGATGGCGCGGCAGTTCCGTCCCAGCGGCGCGGTCTACCGCCCGTTGCCGCCGGAGGAGCTGACGGCGGCCCAGCGCACGACCCTGGAGACCGCGCTGCGGGCCGCGCCAGAGGCGATCACCGGGGTGGACTCGGACTACCTGTGGATCGACGTGCCCTCAACGGTGGCGGCGGCACACCGGTCGCTCGGCACCGCGGGCGGCGAACTGAGCCGGCGCACGTCCCGGGGTCTGCTGTGGTACGTGCTGGAAGACGGCCTGCTCGCCCAGGACGACAGGGCGTCCGCGCTCGCCGCCCTGGCCGAGGTGGACGCGTGGGCCGCGCTCGGCGAGGTGTTCGCTGCCCGGCGGCCGGACGGCGTTGAGGAATCGATCAGTCTGACCGTGCGCCACCTCCACGGCGACGACCGTGAGAACGCCGCGACCCTCGCGCTGTGCTCGATCTTCGCCGACGCGCTCGCCGGCCATCGCCACCAGGCGGAGGCGTTCCTCGACGAGTGGTTGCCGAGAGTGTCCGAAGTGGACGGTTACGACCTGGCGTTCGGCGTCCCCGCCCAGCGCATCGGCACGGCGCTGGCGGCGTTGGCCCGCTCCGGCGGGCTGCCGGCGCGCTTCCACCCCATGATCAAGCCGTACCACCGCTTTCCGGAGTACTCCAAGGTTCCGCTGCCGCTGCTTCGTGAACTGGCGGACGTGCTCCCCGCGGACTCGCGGTCATTCATGTCGTGAATGGGGTTTTTTCGCCAAACGCGACGGAACCGCACTTTGCGGCATGCATCATGACCGCCATGGGTGAGAAGTTCCACGTCGTGCCGGATGAACTGCGCGGCTACAGCGGGCTGCTCGAACGTCAGGCCGAGCACTTCCTGACGATCCGGGAGCACGCGATCTCCAAGGGTGGGGACACGTCCGGGTTCACCGGGCTGCTGTCGCTGCTCGATCCCGTCGTGGTCGGGGTCGCGCAGCTCTACGGCGAGACTCTCGAAGCCGCCGGCCAGAAGATGACCCAGGACGCCGAGTCGCTGGTCAAGTCGGCCCGCGCCTACGAGAAGGCGGACGAGATCGGGGTCTGCCTGATCGACACCGCGGGCGGCAGGTCGGAGCCGCCGTCCTGGCTGGCGCGGTACCTGGGGGTGGGCGAATGACCGGCCCGGTGTGCAACGGCTACCAGGACGTCGAGGATCCGAACGTCGCGCTGCGCGCCGCTCCCGACGACCGGCCCGGCCGGCAGACCGTCAAGGAGCTGATCGAGGCCGCAGGGTGGAAGATCCAGGGCGTCAACTGGATCTACCAGCAGGTCACCGGCGACGATCTGGTGCGCGACCTGGTCATGCCGCTGGCGGGTGACTTCGAGAAGATCGACGCGAACGCCGCCGCGTGGGACCGGGTCGCCAAGGCGCTGGACAACGTGCGGCACAACGTGAACAACGGCATCGAGGAGCTCTCGCCGAGCTGGGACGGCGGCGCCGCGCAGAGCTTCGAGAACCGCGTGCGTCGCACGTGGACCACGGCGATCGAGTGGGACTCGCAGATCGCGAAGTTCATCGGCGACCGGTTCAAGAACATGGCGAGCTCCTGCCGGTCGGCCGCGAAGCTCGCGCTGACCCTGCTCGACAAGATCTGCGACAAGCTGATGAAGGCCGCGATGACCGCGTGGATCCCGATCGTCGGCTGGGGTCGCGCCGTCTGGATGGTCTACGACGTGGTCAACATCGTCGACCAGGTGCGCAAGCTCATCCAGTCCATGCAGACGCTCATCGAGGGCGTCAAGGGCATGATCAACGGCATCAAGCTGTGGGGCACCGCGCTGGCCAAGATTCCCGACGTGCGCGACGTCAACGACTTCTTCGACGTGGTCGACACGTGGCAGGACGGCACGGAGAAGTTCGGCGACGGCACGGCCGCCGTGGGCAGTGGCGCGTGGGGCATGGCCAAGAACGGGTACAAGGCGCGCGGCAAGTACACCGACGCGTTGAAGGAAGAGCGTTGGGCGGAGCCCAGTTCGTCGAGTTCGGGCGGTGCGGAATGACGTTCCCGTACGACAGCGCCCGTCAGCAGTTGCAGGCGTGGCAGAAGGATCTCGACGCCAGGGGCGCGCAACTGGAGAAGGTCGCCCTGGAGGCGTCCAGGGTGCAGACCCGCGGCGCCGACCTGTCCCCCGCGGACATCGCCGCGATCGAGAAGTTCGCCCGGTCGAAGGACGCGCCGAACGCGCTGAAGGACCTGCAGCGCAAGGTCGACGCGGGCCAGATGTCCTGGCAGGACATCACGTCCGGCAGGGCCGTGCACGATCCCGACGTGCGACGTGCGATGCAGACCAGCATGCCGTCGCTGAAGCGCGCGTACACGGGGATCAAGGAGGGCCAGAACCTCGACGAGATCATCGTGGCGGGTCAGCAGCGCGCACGGCCGTCGCGCGGCGACTTCGACGACGACGCACCGAGCGACTTCACCGAGGACGCCTTCTAGCCTTGGCGCGTCAGGACAGTTCGGCGATGATCTTCTCGATCCGCCGCACGCGGGTCTCGGGTTGTTTCGCCGCCGCCACGGCCTCGGCCCGTTGCCGCTGGTTGCTGTAGGACAACGCGGTGAACGCGGCACGGACCGCGGGGTGCTGATCGAGCGCCACCGCGAGGTCGTCGGGCACCTCGACGGTGCGTGCCGCCAGGTCCGGCTCCAGCGTCACCGCGACGGTGTCCCCGGCGGCGACGCCCGCGGCCTCCCGGTTGGCGGCGCTCAACGGCAGCATGAAGTCGCCGCCGTACACCGCCACGGTGCTGCGGTAGGTGTGGACGCCGATGGTCGCCGCGACCCTGGGTTTCCTGCCCTGCCCGAGCGCCTCGACCACGTCCGCGGGGACGCGGAGCCCGGTCGCGGTCTTGCCGTTGAGCTCGACCAGCGTGGTGAACGTGTGGCGCGTCGAGGTTCCTCCTCCGGGCGATCGGCTGTTCACCCGGATAGTAGGCACGGACTGGGCTGTTTCGTCCCACCCGATCCGGGTGTTCACGTGGTGTGATCGACCGGTGTCGAGAGGGTGGAACGGGTCCGCCGCGAGTACCTGTCGGTGCTGGACCAGGGAATGCTGCCCTGTCCCGCGATCGGCCGCTCGCCGTCGCTCGACACTCCCTTCGGGACCATGCCGCTGATCATCGGCGTCGGCAGGTGGATGGCCGAGTGCCACGTGGGGCACAGCGACCAGGCCACGGCGGCGGACTGCGCCCGGCACCGCCGCGCACGATCCCCTGGGAAGACGTGGCTCCGCTGGCTCGAGGCCGGAACTGAGCACGGCTGGCTGGTCAGCCTGCTCGACGCGGACGACCCATGGCTGGAACAGGCCTACCAGGGCGAGCGCTACCAGTCCGACAGCGGAACGTGCCGATGAACCGACGTCGCCGCAACGGGTCAGCCGACGTCGACCGTGAAGGCCGCCCGGTGCACCTTGCCGCCGTGGGCGAACTCCAGGAACAACCGGTACTCGCCCCGGTCGGCGAAGACGGCCTGGAAGCTCAGTTCGCCGTTGTTCAGCGGAATGCCCGCCAGTTCGACCGGGTGCAGGTGTGTCGCCGACAGCAGCATGGTGTGGAAGCCGGTCATGTGGCCGTTGGCACCGAGGTGCGGTTCCAGGGAACTGACCGGCTTGCCGTCGGGTCCGCGGATCGACAGGCGCAGCACGTGCGGGTTCATCGGCGTCGGTTGTGCCGGGGAGTCCGCGCGCACCACGGTGTAGCCGTCGGTGGTCGTGGCGCCGTCCGACGGGGCGGGCACCGGAGCGATCGTGGTGTCGCCGGGGACGCTGAACGGCACGCCGAGCACGACCGGGTGGCGTGGGTCGGCGGTGTCGAGCGGCACGAACTCCGCGAACATCCGGTAGGCGCCGCCGTCGGGCAGCGAGAGCGTGGTGTGCCAGGTGTCGCCGTCCAGAACGGGATGCAGGTGCTCGAACACGTTCATGTCCTCGCGGACGGCGAAGAAGTGCATCTGCTTGGTCTGGTTGTCCAGGAACCTGGTGACGGGTTTGCCGGCGCTGTCGAGGATCCGGAACGCCACGGGCACCGCCGTGCCGCGTGATTCGGGCATGGTGACGCGGTCGAACCGGTAGCCGCTCTCCACTTCGGACAGACCGTCGCTGTGCGCGGCGGGCATGACGGGACTCATGTTCTGGTGCTGCATGGGCGAAGCGGTCCGGGCGAACAGCATGATCCCGCCGCCTGTCACCACGGCGACGGCGAGCAGGGCGAAGAACCAGTCGGCGAAGCTCAGTTTGCGCATGATCACTCCTGAGCCGTGGGTGGCCGGTGCCGGCCACCCACGGCCTCGTCTCAGAACTGAAGGCTCCACGCGTCGATGTAGCCGACGTCGGAGCGGTAGACGTCCTGCACCTTGAGCTGCCACGTGCCGGCGGCGTCCTCCGCGGAGGCGTTCACCTCGTAGGTGGCCACGACGTTGTCACCGGAGTCGTTGCTGGAACCCTTGAGCCGGAACGCCGTGCCGTCCGGTGCGACGAGGTCGATCACCAGGTCACCGCGGTACGGGTGCAAGATGGCGACGTTCACCTTCAGGGCTCCCGGCGCCTTGCCCGGAACACCGGTCACCGTGACCGGCGACGTCACCGCGGCGCCCGCGTCCGGAATGGACACGTCGGCCGTGTTCTCGAACTTGCCACCGGTGGGCGGCGGTTCGACGGCGCCGAGGTTGGGCTTGACCACGACCAGGCCCTGCTCGATGCCGTTGACCAGGACGATGCCACTCGCGAAGTACGGGTAGTTGCTCCACGCCCCGTTGAACTTCGCCTCGTTCGCCGCCGGGTAGATGTCGAAGTACCCGGCCTCCGTCAGCTGCGCCGAAGCCACGTTGCTGACGTCGAGGATGCGCAGACCAGCCTGGTAGTTGGCCTGGTAGGAGTACTTGCCCTTGATGTACTGGTTGTGGTCGATGGCCGTGGCCGGCGAGTTGTAGACGCCGGTGTGCACGGGGTTCGCCAGCGACGCGAGGTCCCAGATGTAGGTCTTGGTGCGCTTGTCGGTGCCGCGCGACTCGTCGAGCTCGTCGTCGAGCAGGAAGTAGCGCTGGTCCTCGGTGAGCCAGCCCTGGTGCGAGTACTGCGCGCCGGAGTAGGCCTTGCGCGCGATCTGGACCGGCTTGGCCTTGTCGGTCACGTCGACGATCGTCAGCGTGTCCTCGTTGGAGTTGAAGCAGATCTCCCGGCCCTTGTAGGCCGCGTCCGGGCCGCGGTAGATCACGCACTGGTTGTCGTGCGTGTAGCCGTCCTGCGCGACGCAGCCCGCGTTCTTCGGCGACTTCGGCGTGCGGATGTCGACCATGTGCGGGCCGCCGCTGCACGTGTTGGAGCCGATCGCGTACGCGTACCCGGTCTCCTCGTTGATGGCGATGTTGTGCGCCGGGCCGAAGTCCTTGTACAGGGCGTCGGCCGTGAACGTCTGCGGCGTCGTGATCGTCCGCAGGCGGGTCAGGTCGAACACCTGCATCCCGTGGCCGGTGATGAAGTCGGCGACGATGAACGCGTGGTCCTTGTAGACCTTCATGTCACGCCATGAGCTGCTGCCGCCGTTGGACGGCAGGTTGCCCAGGAACTTGGGCGCGGTGGGCGTGCTGACGTCGACGAACGCCGTGCCGTTGGTGCGGCCGACGATCGCGTACTCCTTGCCGGAGGACGGGTCGGTCCAGCCCCAGATGTCGTTGCCGTTGCCACCGCCCATCGCGGACAGCGGCAGCACGCTGAGCAGGTCGACGTTCTTGCAGGGGTAGATGTCGGCCTTGCCGTCGACACACGGGACGCCGGCGGCGGCCTGTCCGGTCACGGCGTGCCGGTCCGCGGGGAGGTGGTCGGCCAGGAACGTTCTGGCCGCCGCCTGTCCTTCTGCTGTGTTCGGGTCGTGGGCGGAGGCGCCCGTCATCGAGAGGGCGACCACTGAGGCCGTCAGGACGGCCAGCGCCCCCGTGCGCAGGGATTTCATGCAGCTCTACTCCTCACGACCGGGAAGCAGGGGGTTTCCCGGTCAGACACAGACGGTAGAAGCGGCGGGTACTGCCCGTGAACCATCGTTCGTCTGGTTCGGGTGGAATGTGGATCAGATCGATACGCTCGCGTGATGGACAGCAGCCGGCAGACCCGCGTGCGCCAGGCGTTCGACGACTTCTTCGCTCCCGCCGAGCCGAAGTCCGCGAGCTGGGTGCTCGACCTGTTCCAGCACACGGCCGCGACCGTGCCCGCGTACCGCAAGCTCCTGCGGGAGAACGGCATCGACCCCGCGAGCATCAGGACGTTCGAGGACTTCCAGCGGCTGCCGTTGCTCGACAAGGCGAACTACCACGAGCGGTATCCGCTGCCGGAGCTGTGCCGCGGCGGACGGCTCGAGGACTGCGACATGATCGCCGTGTCGTCGGGATCCAGTGGCAGGCCGACGATCTGGCCACGGTCGCTGGAGGACGAGTTGCACGTGGCGCGGCGGTTCGAACAGGTGCTGGTGGACGGATTCCACGCGGACGAGCGCACGACGCTGGCCGTGGTGTGCTTCCCGCTCGGCACGTGGGTGGGTGGGCTGTTCACCCAGGCCTGCGTGCGGCATCTCGCGGCGAAGGGCTGCCCGATCACGGTCGTGGCTCCCGGCAACAACAAGGCCGAGATCCTGCGGGTGCTGCCGGAACTGGCGCCGCACTTCGAGCAGGTCGTGCTGCTGGGCTACCCGCCGTTCGTGAAGGACGTCGTCGACACCGGGCTCGCGCAGGGCGTCGACTGGCCCGCGTACCGGATCAAGCTCGTGCTCGCGGGCGAGGTGTTCAGCGAGCAGTGGCGTGACCTGGTTTCGCGACGGGCCGGAATCGCGGACCCGATCAGTGACGTCGCTTCCCTTTACGGCACAGCGGATTCCGGTGTGCTGGGCAACGAGACAGCGCTGTCCGCGGGCATCCGCCGGTTCCTCGCCGATCATCCGGAGAAGGCACGGGAGGTCTTCGGCGACTCGCGGCTGCCGACGCTCGTGCAGTACGACCCGGCGAGCCGGTTCTTCGAGGTGCACGACGGCACGCTGGTGTTCACCGCGGACGGCGGGATCCCGCTGATCCGCTACCGGATCGCCGACGAGGGCGGGCTCCTGGAGCACGCCGGCCTGCTGGCCCACTGCGCCCGCAACGGCTTCACTCCCCCACCTGGTCCGGAGCTGCCGTTCGTCTTCCTCTTCGGGCGGTCGCTGTTCACGGTGTCGTTCTTCGGCGCGAACGTCTATCCGGAGAACGTGACGGTCGGACTGGAGCAGCCCGGTATCAGCGAGACGGTGACGGGAAAGTTCGTGATCGAGTCGGTCGAGAACGAAGATCGCGATCGGCTGTTGCGGATCACCGTCGAGACCGCGCCGGATGCGACGGCGGACGCGGCGGTGATCGCGGAGGCGGTGCGGGCCCAGTTGCTGCGGCTCAACAGCGAGTTCGCGCACTACGTCCCGGCCGAGCGGCAGTTGCCCGAGGTCGTGTTGCGACCGGCCGGAGATCCGGAGTACTTCCCGGCCGGCGTGAAACACAGGTACACCCGACGGCCGTGAAATGTGCTTTTGCACCACGAAGCAATAGCTTTCTTCCAGATCCTCCCTCTGCTTAAAGTGACGTCGGCCGAATTCATTTCGGGTTTAGGGAGGAATCCTTTGAGGTTCGTTCGGCGTATTTTGCTGGCGTTGATGCCGCTCGCCATGCTCTTCACCGTCGCTCTCGCGGCACCGAGCGCTCAGGCGGAGGCTCCGGTCGCCGAGGCCGCCGCTGTGGGCGCGGCGTTCGACTCCGAGACCGGCCAGGCTCTCGCCGCCTGGGACTGCAACACCGGCAACATCTGCTTCTGGAACGGCTTCGGCGGCACCGGCGGCCGCTGCATGTGGGACGTGGCGGACTCGGACTGGACCTCGGGAACCTACAAGTGTTCCTGGGCCACGACCAAGGAGGTCAAGTCCGTCTACAACCGGGGGACGTCCTCCGCCAAGGGCGTCAGGTTCTACCGCAACACGGGGTACAACAACTCGATCGGTTGCACGAAGCAAGGTCAGAAGGGTGACCTCGCCGGCACCTACCAGGTGCGTTCGCACCAGTGGGTCAGCACCAGCTGCGGCTGATCCGGCCTGATGGCACAGAACCGGTCTCGGGGCCCTGGTCCCGAGACCGGTTTTCGTTGCGTAATTCGGCGGAGTGACACGCCGGGTATTGTTGTGCGCGGTGACCTGGCCTGGGGAGGTTGCTGTGTTGCGCATCCATTTTTCGCTTGGCGATCTGGAGCGTACGCAGGTAGCAGAAAGGGTGGATCCGCTCTGGGAAATGGTGTTCAGCTGGCTTCGGCTGACCGAACTGGACAGCGGGTTGTTGCTGCAGCCGTGGCTGCGTCACATCCGCCGCAACGGCGACCGGCAGGTGATCACGTCCGGCGTCCGCATGCTGTCCGTGCTCGCCCCGCTGGGGCCGTACTTCCCGGATTTCCTCACGCCGCCGGAGGGCGCGCACGGCCTGGGAAGCGCGCTGGCCGCGATCCGGTCCACGCCGCGGCACCGGTTGCGGGAGGAGTTCGGGCGACTGGAGGACGTGCGTCCCACACCGGAGTGGACGCGTCCGCTGGCGGCGGGCGACGGTGAGTCCCTGGTGGAGCTCACCGAGGCGTTCGCCCGCTACCACTGCGCGGTGATCGCGCCGTACACCGATCTGATCGAGGAGGCCGTCGAGACCGATCGTGTGCACCGCAACGGCGTCGCGGGGTCCATCGAGGGACTGCTGCGGGGCATGTGGCCGTTGATGAACTGGCGGCCGCCGGTGCTGGAGGTCCAGTACGCGTACGACCGGGACCTGCACCTCAACGGGCGTGGGCTGCGGCTGGTGCCGTCGTACTTCTGCCGCCGCACCCCTGTCGCGTTCGCCGATCCAGGGCTCCCTCCGACCGTGGTGTACCCGTTGCACCACGACTGGACCTGGCAGCGGCAACTCGACAGCGGCCGGCGTGAGCAGGGCGCGCTCGCGGCGTTGCTCGGCAACACCCGGTCCGCCGTGCTGGCGGCGGTCGGTGCCGGAGCGACGACGACCGAACTGGCGGAACGCCTCGGGGCGTCCCCGTCCTCGGTCAGCCGGCACACGAGCGTGCTGCGCGAGGCGGGGTTGCTGACGACGGAGAGACAGGGGTTGTCCGTGCTGCACCAGCGAACTCTGCTGGGGTCAGCCCTGCTCGGCAAGAACTGAGGCGCGGCGGCGCCTCCACAACCCGATCACGCACGCGGCCAGCGCCGCGCCCGTGAGCAGGACGTGGATCGCGCCGCCGAACCTCGTCGCGAACGTCAGGTCCGTGCGCAACGGCACGGTGTCCACCATCAGGTCGTCGGTGAACATCCCGGTCGACTGCACCACGCTGCCGTCCGGGCGCACCACCGCGCTCACCCCGCTGATCGCCGCGACGACGACCGCGCGGCCGTGTTCGATGGCGCGCAGCCGGGCCATCCCGAGCTGCTGGTAGGTCATCTCGCCACGGCCGTACCAGGCGTTGTTCGTCGGCACCACCAGCAGTTGCGCACCGTCGGCCGCACTCTCGCGCAGCACGTAGTCGTAGGCGACCTCGTAGCAGATGCCGACACCCACGCGCGTGCCCGCGATGTCGAGCACGCCGGGTTCGGTGCCCACGTCGAGATCCGGTTGGTCCGCGAACGGCGTGAAGATCCGGGCGAGCGGGCGCAGCGGGATGTGCTCGGCGAACGGGACGAGCTCCTGCTTCGCGTACGACTTGCCCGCCCCGGTCTTCGGATCCCAGGCGATGACTGAGTTCTGCCCGTTGCGCAACGCGCTCACCAGGGTCGGCATGCCGAGGTCGGCGATGGCGCTGTCGAGCACCTGGTCGCGGTCACCGGTCCTGGTCGCACTCTCCGGCCACACCACGAGATCCGGCTTCGGCAGCGCGCCACCGCGGACCAGCGCGGCCAGTTCGGCGGTCTTGCGCAGGTGGTTGGCGCGCAGGGTGGCGGCCTCGGTGAGCAGACCGAGGCCGAGGTCGGGGGCGTTGCCCTGCACGACGCCGACAGTCCGCTGCCCGGTCTGGGCCTCGATCGAGATCAACGGGCTGACGGCGAGCGCGGCGACGATCGGCACCAACGCCCAGGCACGGGTCCAGCGGGGGAACCAGGCGGCCAGGCCGAACCCGGTGAAGACCACCGCGAACGTCACCAGCGGCGCGCCACCGATCACGGCGAGCCGCGCGAACGGGCCGTCGACCTGGCCGAACGCGACGCGGCCCCACGGGAAGCCGTTGAACGGGATCAGTCCGCGCGCGGTCTCCTGCAGCACGAACAGCGACGCGGCCCACACCGGTGCCGCGGGCAGCCGGGAGACGAGCGGGAACAGCGCGCAGACAGCGCAGACGAACAACGCCATCAACGCGCTGAGCACCAGCCACGGCCACGGCCCGAAGTCGTCGCCGAGGAAGTGCTGGATCCACCACAGGTGCGGCAGGAAGAACGTCAGCCCGAACACGAACCCGAGGCCCGCGCTGCGACGCGCGCCCGCGCCCTTCAAAGCCAGCCACAGCACCACGAACGCGGGCACGGCGAGCCACCAGAGCGTGCGCGGCGGGAAGCTCAGGGCCAGCGCGCCGCCGGCCAGCGCCGCCGCGCCGTACCGAACGATGTCAGGCTTGCGCAACGGACACCCTCGCCCGGCGCAGGACGAGGTACGCGCCACCGACCAGGGCGATCCCGAGGACGTAGGCGCCGATCAGTTCGGGCACGCGGCCCGCGAAGTTGCCCGCGAGCGGCGGCACCAGCAGCGCGAAGACCCCGGCGAGCACGGCGACCCCGGTCCGCCACTTCCCCACCGGCAGGCACGCGGCCAGCGGCAGCACCGCCCACAGCAGGTACCACGGCTGGATCACCGGCCCCAGCACCACGATCAGGCTCATCATCATCCCCAGCGCCGTCACCTCGGACACCCTGCCGCGCAGCTGCCGGTCGATCACCACCGCCACCCCGCACAGGATCAGCACGAGCCCCGCGATCCGTGCCGAGGAGATCATCGCCTGACCGCTTTCCGGCCCGAACACCGCACCCGCCAGATAGCCCGGCCAGTTGGTCGGCGCCATCCAGCTGTTGACCTTCGAGGGCGTGCCGAGCGCCTGCACCCAGCCGAAACCGGACATGCCCGCCAGCGATGTCACGACCGACACCGCCACGGCGGCCACGACCATCCCGAGTCCCGCGGCGACGAACCGCACCCAGCCGCCGCCCAGCCTGCGGGCCAGTGCCGTGCCGACCACCGCGAGCGCGACCAGTGCCGGCAGCTTGACCTGAGCACCCAGCCCGATGAGCACGACACCGGCCGTCAACGGCCACCACTTCAGTTCGGGCAGTGCGTGCAACGCGATGACAGTGCCCGACAGCATGAGACCGAGCATCAACGCGTCGTTGTGGACGCCGCCGATGAGATGCCACAGCACCAACGGGTTCATCACGCCCAGCCACAACGCCGCGCGCTCCGGCACGCCGGTCATGGCCGCGAGCCTCGGCACCGACCACACGACGAGCAGCAGGCCCAGCACGGCGACCAGCCGGTACGCCACGATGCCGGCGACCGGATCCCCGCCGGTGATCTGGGTGATCGAGCGTTCGACCGTGGTGAACAGCGGCCCGTACGGCGACGGCGTCTCGCGCCAGTAGATGCCGACCCGTGCCACCGCCTCCGCGCTCGCCCCGACCGCAGGACTGACGACGTTCGGGTCGAGGCCGTTCGCCGCCACCTCGCCCTGGGCCAGGTAGCTGAAGACGTCTCCGCTGAACAGCGGCGGGGCCACCAGCAGCGGCCCGCACCACCACGCCAGCGTCCTGCGCAGCCACGGGGCGTCCGGCCTGGTGCGGCCGAGCAGCGTCCACGCCAGCACGACCAGCCCGGCGCCCGCGATCGCGACCCCCAGCGCCAGTCCCCCTGCTCTGGCGCTCACGGCCCACGCACCCGTGGTGAGCAGGAGCGCGCCGCCGAAACCCGTCCAGCGCAACAGTTCCGGGGTGTCGGTGGTGACCGCGGTCGGCCAGCGGTAGGTGACGGTCTGCACGGAAGAGACAGTGCTGTCCGGACGGATCGTCACGCGTCCGACCGTGGTCGCGTTCCCACGTACGACTTCAGGATGATCTTTTTTAAATGTGCGTTGCGGCTCAACTTCCGGCGAAGTCGTGCGTCATCCACACGGTTCCCTTGGCGTCGCGGATCACGACGATGCCGATGCGGGTGGACGACTTGCTCAGGATGTTCTTGCGGTGGCCGTCGTTCGGCGGCTTCTCGTCGATCATGCCCTGGGTGAGGCCGAGCGCCATCTTGGAGATCGCATCGACGTTGTCCTTCACCGGGCCGCCCATGCCGACGTTCTCCGCGACGGAGCTCCACTTCACGCCCGCCGCCGTGCTGCGTTCGCCGAGGCCGCTCTCGCCGGGGCACTGGTGCGACAGGCCGCAGCCGTTGCTCATCATCGCCCTGGTGTGGCGGTCGGCCGCGGTGACCAGCGCCGGGTCGACCGCCAGCGCGGGCAGGCCGGCGTTCGCCCTGGTCTCGTTGATCAACGCCAGGACGCGTTCCTCCGGGGTGGCGGCGCGCACGGGCTCGGGTGGCGCGGTCGTCGTGGTCGTGGTGGTGGTCGTCGTCGTGGTGGCACTGGACGACGGCGCGCTCGACGTCGTTTCCGCCGCCTGTGACGAGGACGTGGTGAGAGCGAGGGCCTGGGTGGTGTTCGGCCCGGCCACGGCGGCAGGAGGGTCGGAGGGCAGCAGCACCACGGTGCCGACCACGCCGACGAGCGCGCACACGGCTGCCGCGCCCGCCACCACGAGGACGGGCTTGCCGCCGGCGATGCCCGCGAGCTTGCCGAAGACGCCGGTGGGTTCCGCGAGGTGGGCGGCGTGGGTGGGATCGGGCCCGAGGTCGGACGCGTACGCGACGGCCTCCGGTGTGACGTCCCGCAGGCTCTCCAGCAGTCGCGGCAGGTAGGCGGCCGGGACCACGAGCAGCGCGGCACCGGTCAGGATGCGCTCGACCGGCATCGCGTCGTCCACGCCGCGCCGACACCGGCCGCACTCGTCGACGTGCCGCAGGAGCCGCTTGCGCCACAACGGGTTCGGCTCGCCGTTCCAGCCCTGCGCGGCCCGGTCGAGCCCGGCGCAGCGCGGTTCCATCGACAACGCGCGCACCAGGTGCCGGATCGTCTCCAGGCGGCCCTTCAACCTGCTGACCCGCACCGTGACGGTGTGCGCGCCGAGGTCGAGCGCGTCGGTCACCTCGGCCCTGGTCAGCTGCCCGACGCGTTCGAGCGTCCACAGCGCCAGCAGTTCGCGATCAGCCGGATCGAGCCACCGCGCGGCCTCGTCGACCTCCCGGCGCTGCTGGGCGAAGTGCAGCCGCGACAACGCCACCTCGACGAACTCGGCGCCAGGATCGGCCCGGTCGTACTCCTCCAGCGGGGCGGGGGCCAGGTCGCGGCGCCGGTAGTGCTCGCGGACCTGGTTGATCGTGACGGCCACCAGCCAGGACCGGAACCGCTCTGGCTCCCGCAGCGCGTCGATGCCGCGGATCACGCGGACCATCGTCTCCTGGACCACGTCGTCCACCTCGGCGTCGGCGTGCAGCGCCCGACCGGCCACGTTGTAGACCAGCGGCAGGCAACCCGCGACCACGGCGTCGAGCGCCGCCCGATCACCGGCCCGCGCGGCCTCCACCTGCTCCGCGTCCACCTGCCCCAGCCACTCCCGACCCGTCACTTCCGCACCCTTCGCCGACTGATCCTGTACGCCATGGGAGACCGGCGAGTCTCACCTCAGGTCACAGAAACCGGGTCCATAAGTGATCCAGGTCACGCACTGGCTGAGCGACGGCACCGCCTCATGAGGCCCGATTTAGAGTCTGCGCATGCTGGAGATCGTGGTGCGGACGGAGACCGGGGAACGGCACGTCCGCGTGTCCGCCGAGGAACTGGCCGGGCTGGTCGAGCGCATCGGCGGCGACGGCGACCGGTTCCTGGTGGTCCAGCGAGCGCCCGACCTGCCCGACGTCTTCGCCCAGGTCTGGCACGCGGCCGGCGGCGACTACTCGGTGGAGCACCGCGACGGCGGCGCCGACCGGCACTTCGAGACGACGGCCGAGCAGCCCGGTGCCGTGATCGCGGCGCTCACCGGCTGGGCCCGCCGGGAAGCCGGGTGGGACAGCGGTCTGGCCTGGTCGCCGCTGGGCCTGCCGCCCGCCCGCGAGGTGCCGCCGCTCGAACTCGGCGACCAGGAGCACGAGGAGCTGGAGACCCGCGTCCGCGAGGCGCTGGCCGGCGGCTACTGCTCCCGTGCCCAACTGGCCGAGCTCGCGGAGGACTACCTGGTCACCGAGGACCGCCGGCCGGTGTCACGCGAGCAGGCGCAGGCGCTGGCCGACCGGTTGTGGCTGGAACGGGTCGCGGAACAGCAGTCCTGGCAGGGCGAGACAGATCCCGAACGGCTCACCCGCGCGTTCACCGTCCTGCAGCACAACGGCATCACCGCCCGCGAGAACTTCACCTGCTGCCGCGGCTGCGGCCAGGCGGAGATCGGCGCCGAGGCCGGGCCGGGCTCCCGCGGGTTCGTCTACTTCCACTCGCAGTGCACGGAGTCCGCCGCGGCAGGTCACGGGCTGACGCTCCTGTACGGCGGCTTCGACGGCTCGTCCGAGACCACCACGGCCATCGGCGACGAGGTCGTGGCCGCCCTCGAAGCAGCTGGCCTGAACACCCGCTGGGACCGCGACCCCGGCCGGTCGATCACCGTCACCCCGCTGGACTGGCGCCGCCGCCTGATCGGCTGAGACCGGGGACAACAGCACGACAACCTCGCCACAACAGCGCGGAGGTACTCCTTCATCGGCAGACCACAACCGATGGAGGACATGGTGAAAGCCAAACTGGCAACGGCGCTGGCGGGCTTGCTGGCGGTCGCGGCGCTGATCGCGCCGGCAGCGAGCGCCACGCCGTTCCAACGTGACGTCTTCGTGCGTGACAACGTCAGCGATGTGGGCAACGAGCCCAGCGCCGGCAGCATCTACTACAGCCCCGACATCAAGGTGTGCTCGACGCCGGTGCTGTGCGCGGTGTCGCAGAACCCGGTCGTGGGCGTGAACAACTACGTGTTCGTCACGCTGAGACGCAAGCCGGGCGGCATCGGCTTCGTGGACGGCAACCTCCACCTGTACCGCAGCAACCTCGGCGGCGGCACGGCCTGGCCGGGTGGCTGGACCTACATCGGCACCGCGGGCTCGTCCGTGCCGGTCGGCGGCACCACCGTCATGATCACCTGGCCCGGCTGGAACGTGCCCGGCCCCGCGCACTTCTGCCTGCTCGCCCGCTGGGTGTCGAACGCGGACCCGATGACGTTCGCCGAGGGCGCCAACACCCAGCTCAACGCGCAGCGGAACAACAACATCGCGTGGCGCAACGTCGACTCCGTGCGGGTCCGCCCGTTCGAACCCGTCCGCGTGCCGTACACGATCGGCAACCCCGAGCGCGCCGACGCGAGGCAGAACCTGATCTTCGAGCAGCCCCGGCCGTTCGCCGGCACCGCGACGATCGACCTCGGCCAGGAGCTCACGGCTCGGTGGAAGGCCGCCGGCGGGAGGGCCACCGGCGTGAAGCAGGTCGGCGAGACGCAGTTCCAGCTCGTCGACACGAAGGCGAGCATCGACGGGCTGGTGCTCAAGGGCGACGAGCGGATCGAGACGGCGCTGACGTTCGCGACCGACAGGGAGGCAGGTCCGGCCGAGCTGCACGTGCGCCAGGTCGACGTCCAGGGCACGGATCTCGGCGGAGCGCAATACCTGATCAACGAAAAGGACTGAGTATCAATCCCGGTGGGTCCGTCTCCGTTGTTCGGAGACGGACCCACCGAAAGGGTTGTCAATGAAGACCATCATGGTGTTGTTGCTGCTTCTGCTGGGAATCGTGCCCGCACACGGAGCAGCGGGCTGCGAGCCGCCGGACTGCCCGGACGTCGTGGACGCGCTGGACGGGCCGGTGCACGAGTCGGCGGAGGAGTACACGGCGGTCCTGCGGGTGCGCGACGGCAAGGCGGGGCAGAACATCGAAGTGACCTACAGGTTCGTCGACGGCACCGCGAAGCTGGGTGAGGACTACCAGGCCGCGCCCCGCGGAACGGTCACGATCAAGGCGGGCGAGAGCCAGGCCGGTGTGCCGTACAAGGTGCTGCGGGTGACCGGGCAGCAGAAGAAGTTCACGCTGGAGATCACGTCGGTGAAGCCGGGCCAGATCGGCAAGCGCGTCGCCGTGTTCACGATCGCCGGCAGGCAGTGAACAGCGTGACGGCCTGAGCCCAGTGCCGTGCGGCCTCGGTCCACCGCCCGCACCGGCCCTCCAGGCCGGCGAACGTGCGGTGGACCCGGGCCAGCTCGAACTCGTCCCGCGCCTGGGTCCTGGCCGTCAGCGCGGCCGCGAGGTGGTCACGGGCGGCGGTGAGGTCGCCGAGCGCGAGGTCGGCCTCGGCCAGCTCGCGCAACGTCGACGCCTCGCGGTGCCCGTCACCGAGCGCACGGCACACCACGAGCGCGCCGGTGAGGCATTCCCTTGCCACGGAGGGATCTCCGAGCGCGAGGTGGGTCACGCCGAGGCCGGTCAGCGCGTCGGCTTCGAAGCGGTGGTCGGTGATCTCGCGGCTGATCCGCAGCGCGTCGCCGAAGAAGCGCAGCGCTGGTTCGAAATCGGCGAGTCCGTGGAAGGCGTTGCCCAACGACATCAGCGTCGCCGCCTCCAGTCGCGGGTTCTCCTTGGCGCGGAACGTTTCCAGCGCCGCGAACAACGGTGAGGCCGCCAGGTCCGGCTTGCCCATCCGGACGTAGGTGTAGCCGAGGTTGCGCCGGGCCAGCGCCACGCCCACCTCGTCCCCAGCCGCGCCGTGCACCTCCATCGCCGCGCGGTAGGACTCCAGTGCCAGGTCGAACTGACGCAGCTCGGAGTGCGCGTTGCCGATGTTGTTGTGCAGCCGCGCTTCCCCGCGCAGGTCGCCCGCTTCGCGCACCAGGACGAGCGCCTGTCGTTGCACCACCATGGCTTCGGCGATGCGGGAGGTCATCTGCAGCGCGATGCCCTGTCCCCGCAGCATCTCGGCCTCGGCACGCTGGTCGCCGAGCGCGCGGGCGGCATCCACGGCGTGCTCGCACTGTTCGACGCGCGCCGCCCAGTTGCCGCGTGCCTCGAAGTAACTCGTCAGCAGGTACGCCAGCTGCCACGTCTCGCGATGCAGGCCGGACCGTGCCGCCATCCGGATCACGTGCAGCACGTTGTCGCGTTCGGCGTCGAGGTAGGCGAGCACCTCGACGCGGTCGGCAGCGAACGGGAGGTCGTCGCAGGGCGGTCGCGTCACGAGGTCGTGGCGCGGGTTGAGCACCTCCCCCGCCGCGTGCGCGATCGTGAGATAGCGGTCGAGCAGACGCTCCGTCCCGTCGCCGAGGTCGCCGCTCTGCCGGGCGAACAGCCGGATCAGGTCGTGCAGTGCGTACCGGCCGTTGCCCATCTCGCTGACGAGGTGCGACGCGACCAGTTCGTCGAGACCCGGCCCCATCGCGTCGGCGAGGTCGGCGGGAAAGCTCGCGCCCGGATGTTCGCCGAGCACGCGGAACAGCCGGGCCGCCTGCGGGCTGAGCGTGCGGTGCGCGCTGGCGAACACGGTGCGGACCGTGCGGTCGTCCCCGTCGACCGTCAGCACGTCCAGAGGGTCGTTGCGGGTCAGCTCGCGCACGAGGTCGGCGATCCGCCTGCCGGGCCGGATCGCGAGCCGCGCGGCCGCGATGCGCAACGCCAGCGGCAGCCGTCCACAATGGACGACCAGGTCCGCGGTCGCGTCGGATTCCGCGCACACCCTGGGCTCTCCGAGGATGTCGGCCAGCAGGTCGCGTGCCTCCGGCTCGCTGAGCAGGTCGAGGCTCACGGTGTGCACGGCGTGGCGCGTGCCGAGCGCCGAGAGGGTGTCGCGGCTCGTGACCAGCAACAGGTTCCCCTGGTCGCCGGGCACGAGCGGCAGCACGTCCCGGGCGCGACGAACGTCGTCGAGCAGGATGAGCACCCGCTTGCCGTGCAACAGGGTCCGGTACAGCGCGGCTGGATCGGCGGGGACGCGGTCCGCGGGAACGCCGAGGCTGTGCAGCATCTCGGTCAGCGCCTGGGCCGGCGTGAGTCGTTGCAGGTCCAGGAACACCTGCCCGTCCGGGAAGCGGTCGGCGACGCGCCGCGCCCACTCGACGGCGAACGTGGTCTTGCCGACCCCGGCGACACCGGAGACCACGACGATCGGTGGCAGACCCGCGAGGGCGGCGAACTCGGCCGCGCGACCGGTGAAGTGGCCGGCGCGGGCCGGCAGCTGGGCGGGTTTCGCGCTGTGCAGCACGGGATCTCGGCGCAGGATCGCGGTGTGCAGCGCGAGGAGGTCAGGCCCGGGATCGACGCCCAGCTCGTCGGCGAGCCGATGTCTGAGTCTTCGGAACACCTCCAGCGCGTCCGCGTGCCTGCCGTCGCGGTGCAACGCGCGCATCAGCAGGCCGACGAGCCGTTCCCTGGTCGGATGGCCGACCACCAGCCGTTCCAGCTCCTCGATCGCGTTCGGCCGGTCCAGCCGATCACCCCAGTACGCCTCCACTGCGGCGATCCGCTGCTCCCGCAACCGATCGATCTCCGCGCGGCCCCACCCGAACAACTCGGTGCCCGCCAGCGGCTCGCCCCGCCACAGGCTCAGGTCCCTGGTCCGGTCGAACGCCGCCGCGTCGACGGACGCGTCGAGCTGGTAGCCGCCCGGCCTGGTCATCAGCGCGCCGGGCATCCCGCAGTCGGCGAGCGCCTGCCGCACCCGCGCGACGTGACTGTGCAACGACCTCACGGCCGTGCGCGGCGGATCGTCTCCCCACAGCGCGTCCACGAGACGGTCGACCGCGACCGGCGTGCCCGCGTGCAGGGCGAGTACCGCGACGATGCTGCGCTGCCGGGCACCGGTCAGCACCGCGCGGCCGTGCGGGCCGCACACCTCGACCGGCCCAAGGATCCTTACCTCGCCACCTGTTCGCCGCACATCGCGTTACGTTAGCCCGCTCAATTGCCTGGTGGCAGCGCTGATCGTGGGACGGAACCGGCAGTTCGCCGCCGCCGCACGACCACCGTCCGGCGGGCGGAACGGGGCGGCGTCACCGACCCGGCACTGGCCGGTGCCACCGCCGTCGGCTACAAAGCCCTGGAAGTTTCTGTTATCGCCGGGCGCCGGGGACATCTCCTGGTCAGAGGACCTTGGACCGGCAAGTGAGGTGGGCATGGCAGCACCGGAGGAACCCGGCGTCGCGACGGTGGTGGCCGCGCGCGACGGCGACCAGCGCGCGTTGGACGACCTGGTGAGCGGGTACCTGCCCCTCGTCTACAACATCGTCGGGCACGCGCTCGGCGGTCACGCGGACACCGACGACGTGGTCCAGGAGACCATGCTGCGCGCGGTGCACGGGCTGCCAGGGCTGCGTGATCCCGCCGGGTTCCGGTCGTGGCTCGTCGTGATCGCGATGAACCAGATCCGCCTGCGGCACCGCGAACGGCAGCGCGTGCCCGTCACCGGGCCGGTGCCGCAGGACGTCGCGGATCCCGGCGCGGACTTCGTCGACCTCACGATCATGCGCCTGCAGCTGTCCGGGGAGCGCCGTGAGGTCGTCGCGGCCACGCGGTGGCTCAGCGAGGACGAGCGCGAACTGCTGTCCCTGTGGTGGTTGGAGGCCGCCGGGCGACTGACCCGCACGGAGGTCGCCGACGCGCTGGAACTGACCCCGCAGCACACCGCCGTGCGGGTGCAGCGGGTCAAGGCTCAGCTCGACGCCGCGCGCATCGTCGTGCGGACGCTGGAACGCACGCCGCGGTGTCCCGAGCTGGCCGACGTCGTCGCCCAGTGGGACGGCGATCCCAGTCCGTTGTGGCGCAAGCGGATCGCCCGGCACAGCCGGGAGTGCATCCGATGTGAGCGGTGCGGGTACGACCTGGCGTCGGTCGAGGGGCTGCTCGCGCGGCTGCCGCTGGTGCCGCTGCCCGCCGCGCTCGTGTTCGACCCGTCCACGCTGGTCGTCTCCCCTGTCGGCGCGAGTCCTGTCAGCGCTGGTCCGGTCGGCGCGAACCCGGTCACCGGTGGCAAGGCCGGCCTGTTCCTCAAGGGCGCGCTGGCGAAGTCCATTGCGGCCGCGGCGGCCACGGTTCTGGTCACGGGCGTCGTGGTCGCCGTGCTGCCGTCTGGCGAGGAACCGGTCGCACAGGCGATCTCGGCCGTCACCCGGACCACGTCCACACCACCACCTCCCACCACCGCTCCCCCGTCGTCGGTGTCGTCCTCGGCGCCGCCCTCGACGACGACGGCCACCCAGCCCGCTCCGCCCGTCGTTCCCGTCACGGCGTCGGTGAAGAAGGGCGTCAGCACCTGGAACTTCGACGGCGTCGGCAAGGCGCTCACGGACGTCCGTGCGGGCTGGTACTACAACTGGGCCGCGCAGACCGACGGCATCGCGACGCCGCCGAACGTCGAGTTCGTGCCGATGATCTGGGGCACGAAGTTCACCGACGACGCGACCCTCGCCCGCGCCAAGGCGAACGGCAAGGCGCTGCTCGGGTTCAACGAGCCGGACTTCCCCGAGCAGGCCAACATGAGCCCGGAACAGGCACTGGACCTGTGGCCGAAGCTCGCGGCGACCGGCCTGCGGCTCGGCAGCCCCGCCGTCGCGCACAGCGGGGACAAGGCGGGCGGCTGGCTCGACCGGTTCATGACCGGCGCGGCCCAGCGCGGACTGCGCGTCGACTTCATCGCGGTGCACTGGTACGGCTCCGACTTCAGCGACGCGGCCGTCGGTCACCTGAAGAACTACCTCGACGCGGTGCACGCGCGGTACGGCAAACCCGTGTGGCTCACCGAGTACGCGCTCATCGACTTCTCCGGCGGCGCGGCGCGCTTTCCCACCCAGGCCCAGCTCGCGGCGTTCGCCCGCGGGTCGAGCGCGATGATGGAAGGCCTCCCGTACGTCGAGCGCTACGCCTGGTTCGCGCTGCCCGCCGAGAAGCCCGGCACCGGCCTCTACGCTCCGGGCGGTACCCCGAACGAGGCAGGCAGGGCGTACCGCGAGGCGGGCTGAGCAGGTCGTGGTCGAGAATCACGGCGTGCCGACTCAGAACCCCCGTCTGCTGATCTCCGGGAGCACCGGAGGCGCCGTCGCCGACCTGGTGATCCCGGCACTGCTGCTGCGCACACCCGGCGCGGCGTGGTCGCAGCTCGTCCACATCTACGTTCCGCGAAGCCCGACCGTCGCGTTCAGCGGCCGCGACCTCCGCTCGCCCGGCATCACCAAGGCCACCGAACTGGCCCGTGAGGCGGGATTCGAGCCGGTGGTCCGGTCGCCGGGCGGGCGGATGGTCGCCTACGACAGCGGCGCCGTCGTGATCGACCACCTCGACAGCACGACGGACATCCGCCAGGCCGGTCGCTCGACCTTCGCGGCGAACGCCGACAGCCACGTCCGGGTGCTGCGCGCACTCGGCGACGTCGACGCGCGCATCGGCGAGGTGGACGGCGAGTACTGCCCCGGCGAGTTCAGCATCAACGTGGAGGGCGACACGAAGGTCGTGGGGTCGGCGCAGCGCGTCACCGCCACCGGTTCCCTGTTCAGCACGGTGGTGCAGGTTGTCGTTTCGGACCGGGTGCGCGCGGTGATCACGGACGTGTCGGAGGCGCTCGGCTACGACCTGCGGCAGAGTTCCATCGCGGGTCTGGCCGACTACGCCCCCGCGCTGACCGCCGACGAGGTGGCCGCGGCGTTCGTGGCCGACTACCGCGACAGGCTCGACATGACCGACGGACAGTTGCCAGCCGAGGTCGTGACGCACGCGTCGACCGCCACGCCGAGCGGCACGTCGCCCTTCCACGTCGACGACTGGACGCGGGCACACCCGGTAGCTTGATCCGCGTGAAGATCATCCGTGACGCCCTGCAGGAGCTCTACACCCGCCGGCTCCGCAGGCAACTGCGGACCGCGCCGTTGCCGAGGCACGTCGCCATGATCATGGACGGCAACCGGCGCTGGGCCAGGCAGGCAGGCCTGGTCAACGTGAGCCTGGGCCACCAGCACGGCGCCGAGCACGTGCGGGACGTCATGGGCTGGTGCGAGGACATCGGCATCCGCCACATGACCGTGTACCTCGCGTCCGCCGACAACCTGCACAAGCGCGACGACGCCGAAACGCGGTTCCTGCTGGACGTCATCGAGCGCATCGTGATCCGCAGGGCCGTCGAGTCGGATCGCTGGCAGGTGCACGTCGCCGGCCGCCTGGACCTGCTCCCGGACTCCACCAGGAGCGCGCTCAAGCTCGCCGTGGAGGACACCCGCGACCGGGGCGCCGAGTTCCACCTGACCATGGCGGTGGGCTACGACGGCCGCAACGAACTGGTCGACGCCGTGCGCTCGCTGCTCGACGACAGGGCCAGTGCCGGAACGAGCCTCGAAGAGCTGGCGTCGACGCTGACCGCGGACGACATCTCCCGGCACCTCGACACCGCCGGGCAGCCCGATCCCGACCTCGTGATCCGCACCAGCGGCGAGGTGCGCATGTCCGGTTTCCTGCTGTGGCAGGCGGCCCACGCGGAGCTGTACTTCTGCGACGTCCACTGGCCCGGCTTCCGCCACCTCGACTTCCTGCGCGCGCTGCGCTCGTACGCCGCCCGGCACCGCCGCCGCACGACCTAGTTTTCGGCGCCGTTACGTCGGGTATGTACGAATTCGTGACTGTTGATTCCGCAGAACTGCTCGCCGAGGGTTACACCGCCGAGTTCCCGGACGACGACGAGCCCGTTCTCCGGGACGCACACGGCCGCGAAGTGCTCACCTGGCAGGAGAACTACCCGTTCACCGAACGGATGCCGCGTCCCGAGTACGAGCGGCTCAAGCGGCTGCTGCAGATCGAGTTGCTGAAACTCCAGCACTGGGTCGCCGAGACCGGGCAGCGTCTCGTCATCCTCTTCGAAGGCCGCGACGCCGCCGGCAAGGGCGGCACCATCAAGCGGTTCACCGAGCACCTCGACCCTCGCGGCGCGCGCACGGTCGCTCTCGGCAAGCCGGGCGAACGGGAACGTGGCGAGTGGTACTTCCAGCGCTACGTCCGTGAGCTGCCCACCGCGGGAGAGATCGTTCTGTTCGACCGGTCCTGGTACAACCGCGCGGTCGTCGAGCACGTCATGGGATACTGCACCAAAGCCGAGTACGACCTGTTCATGCGGCAGGCGCCGGAGTTCGAGCGGATGCTCGTGGAGGACGGCGTGCTGCTGGTGAAGCTGTGGTTCTCGGTGTCGCGCACCGAACAACGGACCCGGTTCGTCATCCGCCAGATCGACCCGGTGCGGCAGTGGAAGCTCAGCCCCAACGACATCAAGTCGCTGGACCGCTGGGACGACTACACCGAGGCCAAGGTCGCCATGTTCCGCTCCACGGACACCGAGATCGCACCGTGGACGGTCGTCAAGAGCAACGACAAGAAGCGGGCCCGCATCGAGGCCATGCGCAGCGTCCTCGCCCGCTTCGACTACGCCGACAAGGACACCGGCGTGATCGGCACCCCGGACGTGCGCGTCGTCGGCGCCGCCGCCACGTTGCTGGAGGAGGGCGAGGACGACACCGCGCTCAGCCCCACCCCCATCGCTCCCGGCACGGAGCACGGCCCAGGGCTTCATCCCTGACGGCGAGATCCGTGATCGTGCCCTGTCCGAGGTGAGGCGGGTGGCAGGATCAGCTCATGCGCGTGCTGCTTCCTTTGCCCGACCAGGACTTCGACGTCACCGAGGTGGCGGTGCCGTGGCGGGTGCTCACCAACGCCGGGCACGAGGTCGTCTTCGCGACCGAACACGGCGGCACCGCGCCGCGGGCCGATCCGTTGCTGCTGACCGGTGTCCTGTTCGGCAGGCTCGGCGCCGAGGCCGAGCCGAAGGCGTTCTACCGCGACCTGCTCGGCTCCCCCGCCTACCGCTCGCCCCTGGCGTGGGGATCGGTGGTGCCGGAGGAGTTCGACGGGCTGGTGCTGCCCGGCGGGCACGCGCCCGGCATGCGGCAGTACCTCGGTTCCGTGGAGCTCCAGCAGGTCGTCGCGCGGTTCTGGGCGTTGCGACGGCCGGTCGGCGCGATCTGTCACGGCGTGCTGGTGCTCGCCCGCGCCGGGGTGCTGGAGGGGCGGCGCACCACCTGCCTGCCGAAGTACATGGAACGGGCGGCGTACTTCTCGACGGCGTGGCTGCGCGGGCGGTACTACCGGACCTACCCCGCGTACGTGCAGGACGAGGTCGTGGCGTCGGGCGCGGTGTTCGAGCGCGGGCCGGTCGAGCTGAGCCGGCGTGGCACCGCCACCGACGACGGGCCCGCGTTCGTGGTGCGGGACGGCGACTACGTGTCGGCGCGCTGGCCGGGCGACGCCTACCTGTTCGCGAGGACGTTCGCCGAACTGCTCGGCTGACGGTCACCCGTCCAGGTTGGACGGTCGCACGCAGGGTGTGATTTTTTCACGGCGCCGCGTCACAACAGGTGATTTGCGGCTTCAACGACACCTCCACGTCTCGGAACGGGTACCTGTCCCACAGATCTTCCGAGCGGGGAGGCACGATGCTGGAGAAAGCAGGCAAGGTACGGGGATTTCTGCCGATAGTGGCACTGCTGGCGGGTCTCACCTCGCCCGCGGGCGAGGCCGCACCCGTGGCACGCACCCAGTCGTTCTGGCTGCACCTGAACAGCACGCCGGTGGACGACGCCACGATCGCCACCGAAGCCGAACGCCGCGCGCACATCGTGCTGAACGCGTGGGAGGGCGATCTCCTGCGCAAGCTGAAGGCCGCGAACCCCAAGGTCAGGGTGTACGTCTACAAAGACCTCTCGTCCACGCGCTCCTACGCGTGCAAGAAGGGCGAGGACGACGCCCACCTGCCCGCCGGGCTGGGCTACTGCGCGGTCCGCGAGTCCAATCCGGACTGGTTCCTCAAAGGACCCGATGGAGAGGAACTCTCCTACTCCGGTTACGAAGGCCACGAGCAGATGGACGTCGGAAATCCCGGCTACCGCAAAGCCTGGGTCACCAGCGTCGTGACGAGCGCCAAAACCACCGGATTCGACGGCGTGTTCATCGACAACGCTCTGTACACGTGCGACGCCTACCACGCCGGCGTGTGCCCGGCGAAGTATCCGGACAACGCGTCGTTCCAGGCGGCCTACAAGGGCATGCTCGCCGAGGTCCGGAGCGGATTCACGGCCGCGGGACTGCTCTCGGTGGGGAACCTGACCAACGCACGTCTGCACGCGGGCGGCTGGGAAGCCTACGGCGCCTATCTCGACGGCGGGTTCGACGAGTGGTGGCTGACGTTCTCCAGCGACAGGCTGCTGGAGGACTACCCGGAGGGCTGGCGCAGGCAGGTCGCCGAGATCACCGCCCACGCGACCAGCGGCAAGATGACCTGGGTGCAGCCGCACTTCGACGCGGGCGACACGCAGGCCTTCCGATACGCGCTGGCCAGTCTGTTCATGACCACCAGCGGGCACGCCGCGATCGCCGAGGTCGCCAAGACCGACGGCTACGCGGGTCCGACGCCGTGGCACCCCGAGTACGACTGGGACCTCGGGCACCCCGCCGGCGCCTACCGGGCGGTCGCGGACAAGGTCTACCGCAGGGACTTCACCTGCGGCATGGCGCTGGTCAACGCCAACCCGACCGGAAGCCCGCAGACCACGGTCTCGCTCAACCGCACCTACCGGGACCACGACGGCAGGTCCGTCACCTCGGTCAGCCTGCCGGGCACCACCGGCGTGCTGCTGCGGGCGAACTGCTGAGGTCAGGCCCCCGTGATCACGGCGAGCAGCATGCGGAGCTCGGCTTCGGCGGCGTGAGGGGCGTCGGCCTGGACGAAGACCGATCGGGCCAGTGCGGTGCCGATCAGCACCAGCGTCAGGACGTCGATCTGGGCGCTCTCGACGGCGGCGGCCAGTTCCCCGCGGCGGACCGCCTGGGCGATCAGGGCGCCGAGCTGGTCGCGGACCGCGAGGTAGACGTCGTCGTGCAGGATCTGCCGCAGCTCCGGGTCGTGCGCGGCCTGGCCCATCAGCGACAGCAGCGCGGGGCCGGTGGCCGCTTCGAGGATCCTGCGCTTGCGCGAGAGGAGCTCCCGGACGTCGCCTTCGAGGGTGCCGGTGTCGATTCCGCTCAGTTCCGCCTGGGCGATGTGCCTGGCCACGGCTCCGGCGAGTGCCTGCTTGGACGGCCAGCGGCGGTAGAGGGACGCGGTGGAAGCTCCGGCCCGCCGGGCGACCTCGGTCGTGGTGAACGCGGCCCACCCCGACTCGTTCAGGACCTCGATCGCCGCGGTGATCAGGGCCGCGTCCACCCGCGGGTCCTTCGGGCGCCCCTGCGCGGCCTTCGTCGTCACCTCGTCCACTGTACCGGTCGAGAAACGAAAAGGATCTGTTTCGTATTGCGGTACGGTGGGGCCATGCCCACGACGACAGGTGTCATCCCCGCGGTCGTGTCCGACGCGCGCAAGGTCTTCGACTCCGGCACCACCCGCTCCCGCGCCGCCCGCGCCGCCGCTCTCCAGGCGTTGCGCGCGATGGTCACCGAGAACCAGCGGGACTTCGAGGCCGCCCTGTGGAGCGACCTGCACAAAGGCGCGGGCGAGGCGCAGCTGACCGAGATCAGCGTCGTGCTGGCGGAGATCAGCCACACGCTGCGCCACCTGCGGAAGTGGACCCGTGCCCGCCGTGGCCCCGTGCCGATGGCGCTGTGGCCGGCGCGGGCCCGGCTGGTGTCCGAACCGCTCGGCGTGGTGCTGGTGATCGCGCCGTGGAACTACCCGGTACAGCTCCTGCTCGACCCGCTGGCCGGCGTCCTGGCCGCGGGCAACACGGCCGTCCTCAAGCCGAGCGAGCTGGCGCCGGAGACGTCCGCGCTGATCGCGAGGCTCGTGCCCGCGTACTTCCCCGACGGCGCCGTGCGCGTGGTCGAAGGCGGCGTCGAGGAGACCACCGAACTCCTGGCCCAGCGGTTCGACCACATCGTCTTCACCGGCAGCGGCGCGGTGGGCCGGATCGTGATGCGGGCCGCGGCCGAGCACCTGACCCCGGTGACGCTGGAACTGGGCGGCAAGTCGCCGGCCTGGTTCGACGACGACGCCCACCTGGACCAGGCCGCGCGGCGCCTGGTGTGGGCGAAGTTCACCAACGCCGGCCAGACGTGCGTCGCCCCCGACTACGTGATGACCACACCCGACCGGATCCCCGCGCTCGTCGGCGCGTTCCGCAGGGCGATCGAGGACCTCTGGGGTTCCGATCCGCGGGCGAGCGGGGACTACGGCCGCGTCGTCAACGAACGGCAGTTCGACCGGCTCGTGGCCCTGCTGGACGGCACGGACGTCGTGATCGGCGGCGAGCACGACCGTTCCGAGCGGTACATCGCGCCCACCGTCGTCGTGGCCGGAGAACGTGCAGTCGGCCCGGACGCCGCTCATCCCGTGCTGCGAGAGGAGATCTTCGGTCCGATCCTGCCGATCGTCGCGGTGGAGTCGGCCGAGCGCGCGATCGACATCATCAACAGCTGGGACAAGCCGCTCGCCCTGTACGTGTTCAGCTCGTCGGCCCGCACCCGCGGCCTGTTCGAGCGACGAACCTCGTCCGGCGCGGTGGTCCACGACGCGGGCCTGATCCACGTGGCCGCGACCGGCCTGCCGTTCGGCGGGGTCGGCGCCAGCGGAATGGGCGCCTACCACGGCCCCTACTCGTGGCGTGCCTTCTCGCACCTCAAGCCCGTGCTGCGCAAGCCGCTCGCGCTCGACACGCTCCGCCTGGCCCAGCCACCGTTCCGCGGCCTGGGTCCGCGCCTCGCCCAACGCCTGATGCGTCGCGGATGATGTCGTTCCGGCTCACCGAAACCCGTTGCCGTGCTTGGATCGTCCCCTGTTCTGGGACTGACTCGAACGGGTGTCGTGGGTCGCGGGAATCGTCAGCGCGCTCATCGCGCTCATCGCGTCGTTGATGGCCGCGCCGAGGCCGTGCGGCGCCGGGTGCGCGCCGTCGTGGTGTCGGTGTCGGTGACATTCGTGTTCATGGCGACCGTGGGCGTCCTCGAGCGACCGCGAGTACACCTTCGTCGCCGAACGCGCGGGCGGCGATTGCGCCGCCACGGAACTGCGCGTGCGCACCGGATTCACGTTCGACGGCTAGTGGCATCGGTTCGCAAACGGGCGTGCAGGTGCATGTCGTGCCAGCCGTCCGCGTGCCGCGCGGATCCCCGCAGCGTTCCCTCGACCGCGAACCCGAGCTTGGCGGCGACCCGGCACGACGCCGTGTTGGCCGTCGAGTGCTCCAGCGAAACCCTGTGCAGCCCAAGCGTTTCGAACGCCCACTCGGTCAGGGCGTGCGCGGCACGGGCGGCGATTCCGGCACCGCGGGCCTCCGGCAGCACCCAGTAGGACAGCGCCGCCGACGCCTCGACCAGCGAGAGGTGCCGCAGGCCGGCCTGACCGATCGGTTCGTCGTCGCGGCTGATCGCCCAGCTGGCGGCCGTCTCGCCGGCCCAGCGCGACGGCCAGGCCGCTATCCAGTCACGGGCCTCGTCGCGCGTGTCCATGCGCCGCACGTGCCACCGTTGGATTTCGGGGCAGCTGAAGGCTTTCAACACCGCGTCGACGTCACTTTCACGCCACGGCCGCAAAGTCAGACCGCCGGCCTCGATACGCGGTTGCATCAGCGACCGTCCGCTTTGCGCTCGCGGAACGCGATCATGTTCATCCGGTTGCCGCACCGCACGCTGCAGAACCGCTTGAGGCCGTTGCGGGACAGGTCGAGCAGGAGGCCCTCGCAGTCGTCGGCCGTGCAGACCCGCAGGCGGTCCATCTCGTTCATGCGGATCACGTCGATGAGGGCGAGCGCGGCCTCCACCCGCATCCGTTCGGCGAGCGGCGAGCTGGGCTCGGTGGCGTGCATGTGCCAGTCGAGGTCGTCGTGCCGCACGAGGTGGGGCAGCGCCTTGGCGTCGCGCAGCATCTTGTTGACGGCTTCGACGGCGTCGTCGCGACCGAGGGACCACACGCGCCGAAGCAGCGCACGGGTCCGATGGACGTCCTTCAGCTCAGCCTCGTCGCCGTCGATGCGGCCGGTGTAGTGGAACCGGCCGAGCAGGCCTTGCAGTTGCGCGACCGTGCCGAGCTCGTCCTCGCTGGTCCGCGACGCCGACGGGTCGGTGTTGCACAGCGCTACGACGAACGCCAGCGACTCCTCCGTGTCAGGGGCAAAACGCAAATTGACTCCTTACCGAGACCGGCCTAGCGTCAGGGGTATCAGTCAGATTAGGCCATGACATCGTCCGGCGCCGGGAGGCAACCATGGGGAGTCCGTCGAAGTCCACCGGCCTGATCGCGGCCGCGGTCTCGTTCATCTCGTTCGGCACCTCGGGCGCGTTCGTCAAACCCCTGCTGGAGGCCGGCTGGTCCCCCGCCGCCGCCGTCACGGCCCGCGCGCTCACCGCCGGGCTGGTGCTGCTGCCGTTCGTGATCGTCCTGATGCGCGGCAGATGGGCACTGTTGTGGCAGGCCCGGTGGCCCGTGCTGGGCATGGGCCTGGTCGGCGTCGCGATCACCCAGGTCCTCTACTTCGCCGCCATCCAGCGGATCCCGGTCGCGACGGCGCTGCTCATCGAGTTCCTCGCGCCGCTCATCCTGGTCGGCTTCACCTGGGCGGTCAGCAGGCGCACGCCCGCACCCGTCGTGCTGATCGGTTCGGTGCTCGCGGTCGGCGGACTCGTGCTCGTGATCGGCCCCGGCGCCATCCAGGCTGTCGACCCGATCGGTCTCGCGGCCGCGTTCGGTGCCGCCATCGGCTGCTCCGTCTACTTCGTGGTCGCCGCACGCCCCAACAACGGCCTGCCGCCGGTCGCGCTGGCCGGGGCCGGACTCCTGCTGGCCGCGCCCGTCCTGGCTCTGGTGGGTGCCACGGGTCTGCTGCCGTTCACCGCGACGTTCGGCGACGTGCCCCTGTTCGGCAGCCCGGCGGCCTGGTGGGTGCCGCTGCTCGTCGTCGCGGTCGTCGGCACGGCACTGGCCTACGCGAGCGGCATCACCGCCTCGGGGATCCTCGGGTCGCGGCTCGCGTCGTTCATCGCCCTGCTGGAGGTCGTGTCGGCCTCACTGTTCGCCTGGCTCCTGCTGGGCGAGGGGCTCGCGCCGTTGCAACTGCTCGGCGGTCTGCTGATCCTCGGCGGCATCGCCTCGGTCCGGGCCGAACGGCAGAAGGTGGAGCCGGAAGCCGAGCCCGCGCTGGTCTAGTGGCGTGGTCGGCCGTACCTGCTCGGGGTCACCCCGAACCAGCGCCGGAACGCGTGGATGAAGCTCGCGGCCTCGGCGAATCCGAGTTGGCCCGCGACCGCCTCGACCGACATCTCGCCACGCGAGAGAAGCCGGACGGCCCGCTTCGCCCGGACTTCGTCCAGCAGCGCCTGATAACTCGTGCCCGACGTCGCCAGCCGGCGGCGCAGGGTGCGCGGACTGACGCCCAGCGCGCGGGCCACGACGGGCATCGTCTCCTGGAACCTCACCGAGGACTCGAGCAGGCGCCGCACCTCCTGGGCGACTCCCGGGCTCTCCCGGCGGCGGGTGGCGAGGGCGCGGCACTGCTCCTCGCACGCCGCCGTCGTCTCGGGACTCGCGAGCCGGAGCACCTCGGCCAGCACGGCGACATCCACGACGGACTGGTCGGCGTCCGCCCCGAACCGCGGGCGGACGCCGAAGACCTCCTGGTGCTCGCGCTCGTCCTCGGGTGGTGCGTGCCTGAAGTCGACACCCAGGACCGGCACGGCACCGGTCATCAGCTCCCCCACGACCGTGTGGATCGCGGCGAGGTCCCGTTCGGCGAGGAACGAGGCCACGTCGCCCGGCAGCGCACCGGCGTCGAGCGCCAGCACCAGCCGGTCGCCGTCGATCACGGCGGAGGGAGCGGTGAACGCGAAGCTGAGATCGAGGTAGCGCAGGGCGGTGGTGATCGCGTCCTGGAGGGTCGCCGCGCTGAGGAACGCGTAGCCCAGCACGCCGAACGTCGTGGCGTGGTAACGCCGTCCAACGGCTACGCCCGCGTGCGGCAGGCGAGCGGCGAGGTTGCGCACGACCGTCAGTTCCTGGTGGGCGTCGATCTCGGCGACCGGGTCGGCGAGCAGGGCGGGGTCGATGTCGCTGCCCTGCAGCAGGCTGCCCAGCGGCACCCCGTGCTCGGCGCCGAAGCGCACCAGGAGCGCGACGCTCGCGATGCCGCGGGGGAAGTCCCAGTGCCGGACGACCGGCTCGGCCAACGACGTCATGGCCGCGATTGTCAACTTCGCGGCCGGTGTTGTCCTGGTGCGAACGGGTGGTTGTTCCTAGCTTCGGTGAGGTGACAGCGAACCCCGAGGTGGTCGTCATCGGTGCCGGATTCGGCGGGCTGGGTGTGGCGTTGTCCCTGCGCAGAGCCGGGTTCGAGCGGTTCACCGTGCTGGAGCGGGCGAACGAGGTCGGCGGGGTGTGGCGGGACAACACCTATCCGGGCGCGGCGTGCGACGTGCCGTCGTCGCTCTACTCGTACTCCTTCGCTCCCAGCACCTCGTGGCCGCGCCGGTACGCGGCACAGCCCGACATCCTGCGCTACCTGCGCGACACCGCGGCCGTGGTGCGCGACCGGATCAGGTTCGGCGCCGAGGTGGTGGCCGCGACGTTCGACGAGTCGCGACTCCGGTGGAGCGTCGCTCTGGCGGACGGCGGTGTCGTCGAGGCCGACGTGCTGGTCTGCGCGACCGGGCAGCTGACCACGCCGTCGATCCCGGCACTGCCCGGACTCGGCAGCTTCGCCGGAGAGGTGTTCCACAGCGCTCGCTGGCGGCACGACGTCGATCTGCGGGGCAGGCGGGTGGCCGTGGTCGGCACGGGAGCGAGCGCGGCGCAGTTCGTGCCGGAGATCGCGCCCCTCGCCGGGCATCTGACGGTCTTCCAGCGGTCCGCTCCGCACGTGCTGCCGAAACCCGACGCCCGGTTGTCCGGCCGATCGCACCCCACGAGGCTGCGGGCCGCACGAGCCGGTGTGTGGCTCGGGGGCGAACTGCTGACCGGTCTCCTCAACGCCGGACGGCTTTCGCGCCGGGCGGTCGCGGCCGTCGCGGCGGCCCACCGACGGGTCCAGGTCCGCGACCCCGCGCTGAGGGCGGCACTGCGGCCCGACACCGCGCCGGGGTGCAAGCGGGTGCTGTTCAGCAACGACTGGTACCCGGCCCTCACCCGGCGGAACGTCGGCGTGGTGGCCGAGCCGATCACCGAGGTCACCGAGCACGGGCTGCGCACCGCCGACGGCCGCGACCACCCCGCGGACGTGCTGATCTGGGGCACCGGGTTCGCGGTCTCCGGTTTCGGGACGCCGGCGCGGATCACCGGCAGGAACGGCAGGAGCCTCGCCGAGGCGTGGAACGGGCGCCCACGGGCCCACCTGGGCCTGACCGTGCCCGGTTTCCCCAGTCTCTTCCTGATCTACGGCCCGAACACCAACCTCGGGGGCAACTCGGTGATCACCATGATCGAGGCGCAGTGCCGGTACGTGGTGTCCGCGGTGCGTCACCTCGCGGAGACCGGCGCGGCGACGCTGGAGGTGCGGCACGACGTCGCGGCGGCGTTCGACGAGGAGATGACCGCCAGGCTGACGAAGAGCGTGTGGAGCACGTGCTCGTCGTGGTACCGGACCGCCGACGGAACGATCACGACCAACTGGCCCGGCGGGACCCTGGAGTACCTGCGCCGCACCGCACACCTGCGGACGTCGGACCACGAGCCCGCCCGCACGACCGCGGACGTGTGACCCGTGGACTACGACGTGCTCGTGATCGGGTCGGGGTTCGGCGGCGCGGTGACCGCGTTGCGGCTGACCGAGAAGGGCTACCGCGTCGGCGTGCTGGAGGCCGGGCGGCGCTTCGCGGACGACGAGTTCCCGGAGACGTCCTGGCAGGTGCGCGACTACCTGTTCGCCCCACGTCTCGGCTGCACCGGCATCCAGCGGATCACCCCGCTGCGCGACGTCGCCGTGCTCAGCGGAGCAGGCGTCGGCGGTGGTTCCCTGGTGTACGCCAACACCCTGTACCGGCCTCCGGCACCGTTCTTCCGGGACTCCCGATGGGGCCGCATCACCGACTGGGAGGACGAACTGGCCCCGCACTACGACCAGGCGGCCAGAATGCTCGGCGTGGTCGACAACCCGTGCCGGACCGCCGGCGACCGGCTCCTGCGCGACGTGGCGACCGACCTCGGTGTCGGAGCGACGTTCCGGTCCTCCCGCGTGGGAGTCCACTTCGGACCCAGTGGCACGGACCCCTACTTCGGCGGCGCCGGTCCGCGGCGGGGCACCTGCGTCGGATGTGGCGCGTGCATGACCGGGTGCCGGCACAACGCGAAGAACACGCTGCCGAAGAACTACCTCCACCTCGCCGAACGAGCCGGTGCACAGGTGTGGCCGTTGACCATGGCCGTTGACGTGCGGCCTCATCTGCACGGCTACCGGGTCGTGACCCGGCGCACCGGAGGACGGGCGACGCGCACGTTCACCAGCAGTCACGTCGTGTTCGCGGCGGCATCGCTGGGCACGCAGCGCCTGCTGCACCGCATCCGCGATCGCGGCGGGCTGCCGAACCTGTCGTCCCGGCTCGGTCTCCTGTGCCGCACCAACTCCGAGGCGGTCGTGGCCGTGCGGGTGCCCGGCGGGCGGGTGGACAACTCCCGCGGCCTCGCCATCACCTCGTCGATCCACCCGGACGCCGACACGCACGTCGAGGTCGTCCGGTACGGCAGGGGCAGCAACCTGATGGGACTGCTCATGACGACGCTCGTCGACGGCGGTCCGGCGAGGGTGCGCCGCGGCCTCGCCCAGTTGCTGCGAGAACGCGGCTCGGTGCTGCGGATGCACACTCCCCGCGCGTGGTCGGAGGAGACGATCGCGTTGCTGGTGATGCAGAGCCTCGACAACTCGCTCACCACCGTGACCCGGCGCGGGCGGATGACCACCAGGCAGGGCGAGGGCACGCCGAACCCCGCCTGGATCCCGGCCGGGCACGACGTGGCGCGGCGGCTCGCGGCCAAGGCGGGCGGCGCCGCCAGAGGAGCGTGGACCGACCTCGTGAACGTGCCGCTGACCGGCCACCTCATCGGCGGCTGCGTGATCGGCGACTCCCCCGAGACCGGCGTGATCGACCCGTACCAGCGGGTGTACGGCTGTCCCGGCCTGCACGTCGTGGACGGGTCGGCGATTCCCGCCAACCTCGGCGTCAACCCGGCACTGACCATCACCGCGCTGGCGGAGCGGGCGATGTCGTTGTGGCCCAACAAGGGCGAGCCCGATCCACGTCCGGAGCCCGGTTCCTCGTACCGGCGCGTTGCCGCCGTGGCGCCGCGGAGCCCGGCCGTTCCTCACACGGCGCCCGGTGCGCTGCGCCTGGAGGTGTCCGATGTCGAGTGAGTGGCCTGCGCAACCGTGGGATCTGCACGGGCGGGGCTGGCTCACCGTGTGGACGGCACCACGTTCGGCGATCTCCCTGCCATCGCCGGACGTGGTGCCGCTGACCCTGTTCGGCCGGGTGGTCGTGGTGTCGGCGTTCGTCGACTACCAGCCACCCGGCGTGCTGGCCTACCACGAGCTGATGGCCGCGGTCCTGGTGCGCCGCAAGGCCCGTCCCGGACTGTCCATTCTGGACATCTGGGTGGACGACACCACGTCCCAGCGTGGGGCGCGGGCGATGTGGGCGATCCCGAAGCTGCTGGCGGACTTCGACTTCTCCACCGAACCGCTCGCCGCGACAGCGCGCGGTGACGAGCCCATCGCCGCCGCGGACGAGACCCGCAGGTCGTCACGAACGTTTCCCGTCCGGCTGACCACGTCGGTCTGGCAGTCCGCTGAAGGCCAGGCGAAACGCACCGAACTGCGCACCTCCGCCCGCGCCGGCCTGACCCGGCTGCGCTGGCGCATCGCGCCGGGCAGCGGACTCGGCTGGCTCACGGCAGCCAAGCCGCGGCTGCACCTGTTCGTCACCGACCTGCACATGCGATTCGGCTCCCCCTGACGACGCGGCACCACAAGTGCCGCGCGGACCGATCACACGAGGAGAAGCTCATGCGAGTTCTCGCGATCACGCTCGCCCTGATGGCCTCGACCCTGGCCACCCCGGCAGCCTTAGCCGCGCCACCGGACTACGGCCTGCCAGGCTCGTACCCGGTGGCGTACAGCGATGTCACGGCCGTCGCGGGCGGCAGGTCAGTCCCGGCGCGCGTGCACTACCCGGCGACGGCCGCGGGCGTGAACCAGCCGGTCGCCACCGGCAGGTTCCCCGCGATCGCGTTCGGGCACGGCTTCTTCCAGGCCACGTCGAAGTACACCAGCACGAACACGCACCTGGCCTCGTGGGGCTTCGTCGTCGTGGTGCCCACCACCCAGGGCGGCCTGAGCCCCAGTCACAGCGCCTTCGCCGACGACCTCAACACCGGACTCACCTGGCTCGTCGCGCAGGACGGCACCGCGGGTTCGCGCTTCCAGAACCACGTCACCACAACAGCATTAGGTGCTTCAGGACATTCCATGGGCGGAGGCGCCGCCGTCCTCGCGGCCGCGCGCAACCCGAAGATCACGGCGATCTCGACCTACGCGGCGGCGGAGACGAACCCCTCAGCCAAGGCAGCGGCGGCCACCCTGAAGGCACCCGCGCAGTTCCTCGCCGGCTCGCAGGACACCATCACCCCGGTCGGTGAGCACCAGCAGCCGATGTTCGCGGCGAAGGCACCGTCGAAGCAGCTCCGCACCGTCACCGGCGGGTTCCACTGCGGCTTCATGGACTCGTCCGGACTGTTCTGCGACAACGGTTCCGTCACCAGGGCGGCTCAGCTCGCCGCCGCCAAGCGGGTGCTCACCTCGTGGTTCCGCTATCACCTGGCTGGCGACGCGGCCGCGCGCGACTTCGTCTGGGGCCAGCCTGCCCGCACCGACGCGGCGGTGACCTTCGAGGGAACGGAATAACCGGGAAGGAGGCCCCCAGGCCGGACCTGGGGGCCTCCTCCGGCCAGCCCGGCGAACGACAGCGCGACCGCCGGGTCCTGCGGGACTCCCCTGTACGAGCCGGTGCTCGTCACGCCCGCCGGCCGACGGCGACGAGCAGGATGCGGCCCTGCGAGGTCTGCACGAGCTTCGGCCGCGGACCCACGTGGTCGGACAGCAGACAATTCCGACAAGTCGTGACGGCCTCAACGATCGGACATGCCCGCGACGATCGAGGCCGAGGCCGCCCGCCGGGCCGGAAGCACCGCCGCGAGCACCCCGGCGACCGCGACCGCCACGAACAGCGCCGCCAACTGCCCGTACGGAACGGACACCGTCATCTGCAGATCGTCGTCACGTGACACCGCCACGACGAGCAACGCCGCCGACGCCGTCCCGGCCACCGCGCCCAGCACGGCACCCGACAACGCGATCAGGATCGACTCGACGACGAGCATCCCGCGCAGCTGCGCACGCGTGAAACCCAAGGCGCGCAACAGGGACGATTCCCTGGTGCGTTCGAACACGGACAGGGTCATGGTGCTGGCGATGCCGAGCAACGCGGTCAGCACGGCCAGGCCGATCATCGCCCACACGAACGCGAGCAGCCGGTCGATCTGGGCGGTGAACTCGGCGCGGGTGTCGGCGAAGCTGGTGATCTTCGCGGTCGGCACGGACTCGACGGCCGCGTCCAGCACCGTCCTGCCGTCCGCGCCGGGAGCCATCTTCACCGAGATCGTCTGCACGCCCTGTCCCGGCCACGTCGCCAGGTCGGCGTAGGCGTCCAGGCCGGGTCCGGACTTCGTGAGCGCGACGACGCGCAGGTCTTTCGAGACCGTGCCGACGGTCGAGGTGATCACCGTGCCCACGTCGACGCCGAGCGAGCGCGCGATCTCCTCGGTCAGCGCGATGCCGTCGCCGCGCACCGCGGACAGGTCCCCGCGCACGACCTCCGGGCGGATCAGGGTGCCCAGCGAGGACGGCGTCACCGCGGCCAGTCCGATCGTGCGCTTCCTGTCCCCCACCGCGACGACGAGGTTCTCCGTCCGTTCCGCGCCGGCCGCCTCGACCCCGGGACGTGCGGTGATGCGGTCCAGCAGCGACGCGGGCAGCGGCCGGTCGTGCACGGCGCTGCTGACCTCGTAGTCGGCGGGGAACTGCTGGGCGAACGTGCTGTCCCTGGTGTCCTTCACGGAAGTCGCCATCACCGTCAGCATGGACACCACCGCGACGCCGACCAGCAGCGCCGACATGGTGGCGGCGGTGCGGCGGGGGTTGCGCCCGGCGTTGCCCGCGGCCAGTGCGGCGGGGACGCCGAACAGCGCCCGGGGCACCGCGCCCAGCCCGCGGATCAGGGGGCCGACCAGCAGCGGACCGGCCGTCACCACGGCGCCGAGCAGGAACAGGCCCGCGCCGACCGCGAACGCCATGGCGAGCTTCGGACCCGACGACTGGGTCAGCGCCAGCACGGTGAACAGCGCGGCGATCGACCCGAGAACCCCGGTGACCACGACGCGCGCCCGTCCGGTGCGCGACACCTCCTCGCGGCTGTCCACCTGCGTGCGCAGCACCTCCATCGGCGCGACCCGCGTCGCCCTGCGCGCCGGCAGGAACGCCGCCACCAGCGTGACGCCGAGACCGACGGCGAACGCGGCGGCCACCGCCGGGCCGCTCACCGGCAGCCGCACGGGCGACGAGCCCAGCATCGACTGCAGTGCGGCCGCCAGGCCCACGCCCGCGGCCAGGCCGAGCACGGACGCGACCATCCCGATGACCGCCGCCTCGAGCAGCACCGAGCGGAAGACCTGCCCGCGCCCCGCGCCGATGCTGCGCAGCAGGCCCAGCTCACGGGTGCGCTGGGCGATCAGGATCGTGAAGGTGTTCATCACGACCATCGCCGCCACCACCAGCGCGACCACCGCGAACAGGCTCATCGCCAGTGCGATGTCGTCCCCGCCCTGAGCGGCGAGCAGCATCTCCGTGTACGTCGCACCGGTGCTCACGTAGAAGTCTTGCCCTAGCGCCGTTTGCAGGCGTTCGGCCAGCACCGACTGGTCCACTCCGGACGAACGCACGACCACGTGCGCGCCGTAAGGAGGCTCGGCCGGGTCGACGAACCGCGCGATGCCGGGCATCAGCAGCTCTGCCGTGCCGGGGCGTTCCGCCGTGCCCGTGTCGTAGACGCCGCTCACCGTGAACCGCTCCGGCGCCGAGTCCCGGCCGAGCAGCACGACTTCCGCGCCCACACTCAGGTTCCGGTCTCGGGCGGTCTGCTCGCTCACGGCGATCTGCCCGGCGGCCGGGAACGCGCCCTGCACCACCTCCTGCGCGCGCAACGACGGATCGGCCGCCAGTTCCACCAGGTCGGCCTCCTCGGCCCGGCCCCGCGCGCCCACGATCGGCACCGCGACGGTCTGCCTCAGCGCGATGGCGGCGACCCCGTCGACGCGCGCGATCGCCGCGATGTCCAGGACGGCGTCGCGTTCCGGCTCGACCACCGCGTCGACACCGCGCGCGGACCGCGCGAACTCGTCCCGCAGGGTGGCCTGCAGGGCGTCGGCCAGCACCATCGTGCCGGACACGAACGCCACGCCGACCACGATGGCGATCGACGACAGCACCAGGCGCAGGAACCGCGCCCGGATTCCGGCCAGCGTGGTTCGCAGCATCACGCCCCCAGCTTCGACAGCGCGGCCAGGACGTCCTCGGTCGTCGGCCAGTAGATCTCGCCCGCCACCCTGCCGTCGGCGAGCAGCACCACGCGGTCGGCGTACGACGCGGCGATGGGATCGTGGGTCACCATCACCACGGTCTGCCCCAGCTCGCTCACCGAGGCGCGCAGGAACGCCAGCACGTCCGCGCCGGTGTGGGAGTCGAGGTTGCCGGTCGGTTCGTCGGCGAACACCACGTCCGGCCTGCCCACCAACGCCCGTGCGCACGCCACGCGCTGCTGCTGGCCGCCGGACAGCTCACTCGGCTTGTGCCGCAACCGGTCCCGCAGGCCGAGCATGTCGATGACGCGCGCGAACCACTCGCGGTCGGCGGTGCGTCCGGCCAGCCGCAACGCGAGCAGGACGTTGTCCTCGGCCGTGAGCGTCGGCAGCAGGTTGAACGACTGGAACACGAACCCGATCCGGTCCCGCCGCAGCCGGGTGAGCGCCTTGTCGCCCAGCGACGTCAGCTCGGTCGAGCCGATGTGGACCGTCCCGGAGTCGGCGGTGTCCAGGCCCGCCAGGCAGTGCAGCAGCGTCGACTTCCCCGACCCGGACGGGCCCATGATCGCGGTGAACTCGCCGGCGCGGAACTCCGTGCTCACGCCGTCCAGCGCGCGCACCGCGGCCGGGCCCCTGCCGTACACCTTCACCAGTTCGTGGGACGAAACCGCCCCGCGAACCTCCACTTGGGACACTGCCATCGCACAGGCTCCACTTCTCCGGGATACGAGCGGCCAGACGGCGACGCCGCCGGGCGCGGTTCTCCGGAAGCGGATTTGTGACGCACGCCACAGCAATGTGAGAACCTCGCGCGCGATACCGACGTCTTGCGGAGTGTGAGAGCGATCCGGGAAAAGCCCGCCGAACTCGACGAGGAGCAGCTCGTGCGCCGTGTCGCACGAGGTGACCGCGCTGCGTTCGAGGAGCTCTACCGCCGCAGCGCGCCGTGGCTCACGGTGCGCCTGCGTAGGCGGTGCTCCGACGAGCAGATCGTCGCCGAGGTGCTTCAGGAGACCTACCTCGCCGTGTGGCGGGCGGCCGGCGCCTTCGCCGGCAGCGCGACCGACGGCACCGCGGTCGGCTGGCTGTGGACCATCGCCGCCCGCAGGCTGATCGACGCGTTCCGCAGACGGGCGCACCACGCCCAGCCGCCGAACGCCGCCGCGACCGAGCCCGCCGCCCGTGCCGCCGAGGACGAGGTGCTCGAAGGCGTGGTCGGCGACGAGGTGGGCGACGCGTTGCGCAGACTGGCCCCGGAACTGCGGCAGGTGTTGCAGGCGATGGTGCTCGACGGACTGTCCGTCCGGGAGACGTCGGTGCTGCTCGGGGTGCCGGAAGGCACCGTCAAGACCCGCGCCAGGCGGGCGAGGATCGCGATGCGGGAGGCCCTGTCATGACCGCGCACCACCCAGGAGAGCAGCTGCTGCTCCGATACGCGCGGGGCGACGAGGACATCCCCGCCGACGAGCTGTGGGCCGTCGAGTCCCACCTGGAGACCTGTGCGGCGTGCCGCGGCCGCCTCGCACCCGAACCGGTGGCGGACGCGGTGTGGCTGGAACTCGCGCCGTTGCTCGACCACACCCCGCAGATGGCCCCCGCACGGCCGTGGCGCCGCCGCCTCGCCGCGTGGGTGTCGCCCGCCGCCGGACCGTGGCTCGCGATGATCCTCGTCGTCACCTTCGTCGCCGTGCTGCTCGACCGGCTCACCTCTCTCTCACCCGACCGCGTCTCGTTGGTGCTGCTCGTCGCCCCGGTGCTGCCGGTGCTGGGCGTCGCCGCGTCCTGGAGCAGGGCGATGGATCCGGCGTACGAGCTCGCCGCCGCCACGCCCCGCGCCGGACTGCCGCTGGTGTTGCGCCGCACCGCCGCCGTGCTCGCCGTGGTGGTGCCGGGCCTGTTGGCGGCCGGATGGTCCAGCGGCGCCTCGCTCGCGCAGTGGCTGCTGCCGTGCCTGGCGTTCACCGCGGGCACCCTCGCACTCGGCGGGCTGGTCGGCGTGACCCGCGCGGCGATCACGCTCATCGCGCTGTGGGCCGTCGCGATCGTCGCCCCGACCGTGGTGCTGAGCCGCACGTCCGTCGCGTTCGCGCCCGCGGCCGTCCCGGTGTGGGCCGCGGCGCTCGCGCTCGGCCTGCTCGTGATCGCCCTGCGCAGGACCGACTTCACCCGCCTGCGGGCCAACCGATGAGGAACGACATGACCACCCCCACCACGTACGCCTGGGAGATCGCCGCCCACGACCTCGCGGTCAGGGTCGGGCGCAGGCGCATGGCCGTCGACGGCGTCACCCTCACGATGGGCCGCGGCGTGCACGGACTGCTCGGCCCCAACGGCGCGGGCAAGACGACGCTGATCCGCGCCCTCGCCACCGTGCTGGGCCCCACCTCCGGCACGCTCACCCTGCTCGGTGGCCTCGACCTGCGCGAACTGCGCCGCCGCATCGGCTACCTGCCCCAGGAGTTCGGCTACTACCGGCGGTTCACCGTGCGGGAGTTCATCGAGTACATGGCCTGGCTCAAGGAGATGCCCACCCGCGACATCCCCGCCGCCGTGCAGCGCGCCGTCGAACGCGTGGGTCTCGCCGACCGCGCCGACGACCGCCTGAAGACGTTGTCCGGCGGCATGCTGCGGCGTGCGGGCATCGCCCAGGCCATCGTCAACGACCCCGAGATCCTGCTGCTCGACGAACCGACCGCCGGGCTCGACCCCGCGCAGCGCATGCGGTTCCGCGAACTGCTCGTCGAACTCGGCACCGACGCCTGCGTGGTCGTGTCCACCCACCTCGTCGAGGACGTCGCCACCGCGTGCACCGACGTCGTACTGCTCGCCGACGGCAAACTCGTCTTCCAGGGCACGCCGGCCCAGCTAGCCGCAGCCGGAACCGACGACCACGCAGGCGACAGCTCCATCGAACGCGGCTACACGGCACTCCTCGCCGCCCCGAAGCGGCAGGGATCGTGGTGAAGGCGCTGCGCGTCGAACTGCGGCGCTCACTCGCGCCGTGGGCGGGCCTGGTCCTCGTCGGCGCCGCGGTGGCGTTGCTCTACTCGCTGAGCGCACCGTGGTGGAAAGGCCCGGAGGCGTGGGACGAGCAGTGGCACTCGGCCGCCCAGTGGGTGCGCTTCCTGCTGGTGTTCCTGTGGCCGATGGCCGTCGGAGCGGGCGCGATCGCGGGCCTGCGCGACCACCGCGCCGGCACCGACGACCTCTTCGCCACCACCGCGCGCCCCGCCTGGCAGCGCGCCGCCGCCACCGCGGGCGCGCTCGCGTGCTGCCTCGTCGCCGCGTACCTGCTGGTGTTCGCGCTCGGCGCCACCCTCGTCGTAGCGCACGGCGGCTACTTCCACCTCGCCTGGCTCCCCATCACCGCGGTCGGTGCACTCGCCGTCGTCGCGGGCGGTTGGCTCGGCATGGGCGTCGCGCGCGTCTTCCCGTCGGTGCTCACAGCACCACTGCTCGCGTTGAGCTCACTGATCGCGCTCGTGTTCCTGACCATCTCCCAGGACCCGGTCGCCGAGCCGGAAGTCTTGGTGCCGAACCAGATCACGCTGCTCTCCCCCGCGCTCGTCGCGACGCGCAACGTCTACGACACGGTCGCCACGGCCGCGAACACCGGCCAGGCGATCTGGCTCACCGGCCTCGCGCTCACCGGCTTCGGCCTGTACGCCGCCGTCACGACGCGCCTGCGACTGCTCGCGTTGGTGCCCGTGGTCGTCTCCGCCGCCATCGCGCTTCCGCTCCTGCCGGCCAGGACGTTCGTGCTCAACGAGGCCGCCTCCGCCGCCGTGTGCCGGGGAGACGTGTGCCTGAGCCGGATGCGCGAGTCCACACTGGACGCGTTCGCGCCGGTGGGCGAGGAAGCGTTGCGCCTGCTGGCAAAACTGCCCGGCGCACCGACTTCCGTTCGTGAAGTCCCTTACCCCGAACAACGACAGGGTGGCATTCTCCGCACCGCCGACGTCGTGCCGGTGCACTTCAACGGTGACGCGTTCAGGCTCGCCAAGCCGGGCGACTGGCTCGCCGTGCTCGTGGCGGGTGGCGGCACGCCCACCTGCTTCGGCGAGTTGGACGACAACGACAAGGCGATCCGCGAGGCCGCCGCGCGCACGGCCGTCGCCGCCTGGTTCACCGGCGAGTTCAAGCCGTTGCCCGACCACCGTTTCATCCGCGATGGCGCGGCCGAGCCCGCCGCCCGCGCCTGGGCGGCGTTGCGCGCGCTGCCCGCCGACGAGCAGGTGGCGCGGGTGAACGCGACCCGCGAGGTCGGACTGTCCTGCCAGGGTGATCAACTCGCGGTGCTCACGGGCGGCGCTCCGTGAGAGCACTGCTGTTGTACGCACGATCCCGGCAGATCCCGGCATCCTCTGCGGTAGCGGCACTCTGCTGCCTGCTGGTGCACCTGGTCGCTCCGGTCGCGGACGCCCGGTGGTCGGCGCTGGCGATCACCACCGCCGTCTCCGCCTTCGCCATCGGGCTCACCGGACAGGACGCCGACCTCGACGCCACGTCCGCCTGGCCGTGGCCGGCGTACGGGATGGCGCACGTCGTCGCCATCATCGCCGTCACGACCGCACTCGTCAGCTCCATCTCGCCGTGGTCGTTCGTGTTGCGTGGATCTGTCGGCCTGGTCGGACTTGCCGCGCTCGGTGCCGCGTTGTTCGGCGGGTATCTGGCGTGGACGCTGCCGTTCGCATGGTTCACCGTCACGTTCTTCGCCGACAGCTGGCTGCTCGCCCCGACCGGTTCCGTCGTGGCGGCGTTGTCAGCAGTGGCGTTCGGCGTGACCGGCACGACCGTCTACGCTTTGATTCGGTCACCACTGAAGCAATAGTGACTTATGCCACACAGAGAACCTCGAATCAGGCCCTGATCGTCTTGCGGGACATGAAGATTCTCGCGATGGCGCTCACCATGGCGCTGCTCCCGATCGCCCCGGCGTCCGCGACTGCCGCGTTGCGGTTCCAGCCGTGCGCGGACGTTCCCGAGGCCGACTGCGCCACGCTCACCGTGCCCGTCGACCGCGACCACCCCGACGGCCCTCAGGTCGCGCTGGCCGTCGCGCGGCGCAAGGCGACCGACCCGGCCCGCCGCATCGGGGTGCTGATGGTCAACCCCGGCGGCCCCGGCGGTTCCGCCGCCCAGTACGCCAAGGACGCGCCGAAGGTCTTCAGCGAAGAGGTGCTCGCCCGGTTCGACGTCGTCGGCTACGACCCGCGCGGCGTCGGCGACAGCAACCCGATCTACTGCGACACCTCCGCCGTGGGTCTCCCCTACCCCACCGGCCGCCCGGACACCCCGGAACGCTTCGCCCAGCTCACCGCCTACAACCACCGGCTCGCCGAGGACTGCCGCACGCGCACAGGCCCCGTGTTCGACCGCGTAGACGCACAAAGCGCCGTGCGTGACATGGACGACCTGCGCAAGTCGTTGGGAGAAAAGCAGATCACCTACTACGGCATGTCCTACGGCACGCTGTACGGCCAAAAGTACGCCGAACGGTACGGCAAACACGTGCGCGCCATGGTGATCGACAGCGTCGTCGACGCCAGCCTCCCCCTGGACGGTCTCCTGACCGCGGGTGCCCGCGCGGGCGAGGACATCTTCGCCGAGTTCGTCCGCTGGTGCGGCACCACACCGACATGTGCGGTGCACGGCAAGGACATCCCCGCGCTCTACGCCGGCCTGCGAGCCCGAGCCACCCGCGGCGAACTGCACGTCCCCGGCGCCCCGGACCAGGCCCTGACCCCGACCGAACTGGCCAACCGCACCGTCCGCTTCGGCTACGGCCCGGACTTCCCCCGCATGGGCGAGTACTTCAGCACCCTCGCCGCCCAGCCCGAGGCGAGCTTCGGCACCTCGACCCGACGAGCCCAGGCCGTGCTGTGCCAGGACTTCACCGGCCACCCGGCCAGCGCCACCGACGTGACCACAATGGACTCCCACGTCCGCGCCGCCGCCCCGAACGTCCAGGCCTCGCCGATCTGGGACCAGGCACTCACGTGGTGCGCCGGCTGGCAGGGACCGACCCTCAACCCCGCACGCCCCTGGCACCCGGTCACCACATCGCAGGTCCTGATGCTGAACTCGCTGCACGACCCCGCGACCGGCTACGAGAGCGCGGTCAGCGTGCACCGGCAGGCCCGCGGCAAGGCGACGCTCGTGACCTACGAGGGCACCGGACACGGCGTCTACGCCCGCACCCCGTGCACCCGCGCGGTCACCGACGCCTACCTGCTCGACCGCACCGTGCCGCGCGACGGACTGCGCTGCCCGTCGATCTGACGCGGCGGGCAAGCCGGTCGTGCGGTCGAGAACGTGGTCGTGTCCGCCACCGAGCAGGCGGGCGTACGTCAAGTATCAGCCGGTGAGGACGAGGTCCGGTTCGAACGCTCGCAGCAGCAGGTCGCGCATGCGATCGGACCGCATCTCGGTCGACGACGCGAGGATCTGGACCGCCAGCCCGTCGGCCATCGCGATGAAACGATCGGCGAGGGACTCGACGTCGGCGCCACCGCACAGGCCTTCCGCGCGGCACTCCCCCAGCAGGTCCACGACGATGCGGCGCCAGTCCGAGTAGACCAGGCGCTGGACCGGGCGCAGCCGCGGTTCGAGCATCGCCTGACTCCAGAACTGGACCCACACCGACCACTCGTCCACGTCGTCGGTGGCGACCGGGAGCTGGACCTCGACCAGGCGGCGGAGCTTGTCACGCGCCGACGTGGCCTGACCGAACTCCCGTTCCACGCGAACGCGGAAGCTCCGTGCGTAGTGCTCCATCGCGGCGTGCAGGACCGCTTCCTTGGTCGGGAAGTGGTAGTGCACGGTCGCGGTGCTCGTGCCGCAGTGGCGTGCGATGTCGGACACGCGCACGTTGTGATAGCCGCGCCGGGCGATCAGCACGGTGGCGGCGGCGAGGATCTGGTCGCGGCGTTCCTGCGCCGTCACGGCGTCCGCGCGGTCACGTACGGACTGGGGCACAACGGGTTCTGGGCCGGCGCCTCGCGTCAGGTAGGCGACCGTCACGGAGCAGGCCTGAGCGATGGCCGCGATCTCCTCGTCGCGCAGCCGCCTCGTGCCGCGCAGGGCCTTGGACAACGCCGTCGGGTCCATGCCGATGCGCACGGCCAGTTCGCGCTGCGACAGCGCCACCGCCCGCAGCGCCGTCCGCACGCGCGAGGACAAGCCGGTCATCTGGCGATCTTCAACGCGGTCATCACCTCATCGGCGGCCCGCTCGCCGGAGGTGATCGCGCCATCGATGTAGCCGTTCCAGACCGACGCGGTCTCGGTGCCCGCCCAGTGCACGTTGCCGGTCGGCGCACGCCAGCCGTGCTCGCCGTATTCGCTCCAGCCACCGGGATACACGAAGCACGCGTAGCCGCCGATGGTCCAGCCGTCCTCGGACCAGGCCATCTCGGTGTAGTCGATCGGCATGCGCGCACGGGTTCCGGCGACCTCGGCCAGCGTCGTGAGAACGTCGGCACGCCGGACCGAATCAGGCGCGGCGGCCCAGCGGTCGACGCGGTCGCCGTAGATGAACGCGACGAGCACGCCGCGAGAGGCGTCCTCAGGCGAGTTGTCGAACACGACGCCCACCGGGTTGCGGTTGTAGAGGGTGGCGATGCCGGAGCGATCCTTCTTGCGCCAGAACGGTTCCTCGTAGACCGCGTGGATCTTCGCGACCCGTCCCATCGGCGTGTGACCGGTCCAGCCGCGACGCGCCTGCGGCAGCACGGGCTCGAACGTGATCCGCCCCAACGCCGCCGGGGGCACGGTGACGATCGCCCGCCGTGCGCGGACCATTCCCTTGCCGGTCACCGCTTCGACGCCGTCGGAGACGTGCCGGATCTCCCGCACCGGCTCGTCCAGCCGCACAACACCGGGCATCGACGCGGCCAGCGCCCGCGCGAGCGCGTCCGCGCCGTCGGCGAAACGGGACTCCTGCGCGCTTCCGGTGATCTCCATCAACTGCCCGCACCCGCCTGCCGAGGCCACGTAGAACAGCACGTGGAAGAACGAGATCTCCCTCGGCTCGCAGCACCACACGCCCTGCACGGCGAGCGCCAGCCTGCGCAACGCGTCCTCGTCGCTGGTCTGCGAACCGAAGAACTCCTCGGCGGAGAAAGCGTCGAACTCGGCGAACCGCGGCGTGAGCCACGGCCGTTCCAGGTCGACGGTCAACGCGAGGTCGTCGAGCGACTTGATCACGCGGTGGTAGTCGTCGATGCCGGGACCGGACCTCGGCACGGCGCCGGAGTAGTCGGTGCGGGTGTCGTCGTGCCACACCTCGACGTGCTGGCCGGTCTCCCACGTCGGGAAGGTCGCGCAGCCGAACTTCGCCGCGAGCTCGTGAAAACGCTTCTGCGCCGGGCCGATCCACTGTCCGCCGTGGTCCACGCGCACCCCGGACGACAGCTCCTCGCTGAACACCCGGCCGCCCACCCGATCAGCGGCCTCCAGCACGACGACGGCGAGTCCGGCGGCCGTGAGGCGGGACGCGGCGGCCAGCCCCGCGTAGCCGGCACCGACGATCACGACGTCGGTAGAACGCTGATCCAGTCCAGTCACGCCGCACACGATTGGGCAACGCTGACCCGCCAGTCAAGCTCCGGACGAGAATTGCGATCCGGCCACCTACCGAGGCGGGAGGATCCGGTGGATCACGGGCAGCACGAGCGATCTCGGCGGATCCCACACGTGCCGATCCTCGAACGGCCACGCGTAGGTCAGGGCGCCGTCGCGAACGCAGTCGAGCAACCCCGGTGCCTCGAGTTCGCGCGCCGACCACTCGTAGAGCCGCTGCATTCTCGGCACGATCATGCCGAAGTCGACGAGACGGGCGAACCCGTGTTCCTGGGCGAGGTAGTACCGGACGTCGTCGCGCAGCGGGTACTGGTCCGGGAGCACGCGGGAGAGCTGCAGGAAGATCCCCGTCATGCCCAGCCGGGGGTCGCCGAGCAACGGCGCGAGCGCGCGCATCCAGCCCAGTGACATCCGGGGCGCGGCCACCAGGGCGTGCGTGTAGAGCACCCGGCACAGGATGACGTTCATGAAGAACCGCTCGGGCTCGCTCTCGGCCTCCGCGAGCGAGCGGTGCTCCAGGTAGGCGGCGACCACGCTCCCGTTGTGCGCGCGGTACCAGGCCTCCGCGGTGGGGTTCAACGCGAACGCCAGCCACTGGGCGGCCGAGTGCGACGACGGCGGGCCACCCAGCCCGCCGCTCAGACCGACCGCCTCACACCCGTCGCGGAGGATGCGCTCGTTCACCTCGCGCCACCATGGGCTGCCCGGCCGCGCGTGGAACGCGGGTTGCAGCACGCCGCGCCCCAGCTGCCAGCGCATGAACGACCGCGCCGCCCGCCGGAACGGCAGGTGCTGGGGTGCCTGGCCGAACGGGCCGTAGTAGCAGCGCTCCATCAACACCAGCCGGCCGGCGGGGTCGTCGCGGACCATCGCCACCCGCTGGTCGGCCCAGGCCGCGGCCTCCGCCATCACGCTAGAACTGGTCGCCGCTCGTCAGCTGGTGCTCCATCGCGTCCGCACGGCCGACCAGCAGCGCGAGCGGGCGTTCGAACTCCTCGCGGACGCTCAGGTCCTCCAGCGGCACCACGTGCTTGAGCAAGGCGAGACCGTCCACCACGGCCGCTCCGCCGACCTGCGGCTCGCCCGCCAGTTCGAGGAACCGGCGCAGATCGACGTCGGCGGCACGACCGACCGGCGAGGAGATCTCCACCCACGCCGTGCCGTCGAGGTCCGGCAGGTGGTGCACGGAGACCTGCTGCGTCCGCTCGCCGTCCGTGGCGAGCCGGAACCGCAGCCAGGCGTCGGTCTCCTCCAGCACCTCGTACCGCAGCCGAACATAGTTGATCACTTCGACCCAGGACGTCACGCCCGGTTCCGCCTCTCTCACGGCTTTTCCCATCACCACCGTAATGCGGGCACAGGGCGTTCGTGTTGCTTTGGACGATCGTGTCGGAGCGGTGTCACAACCGAGACGTACGGCATCGAACCCGTTCCGACCTGCGGATTGCAGAAAACCCGCAAGCCATCCGTCAAGGCCCCCACCGCACCATTCCCCGGTACCGCAGGAACCTGAAGGGGGAACACCGGATGAGGATCTTGACCAGACTCGGCGTGGCGCTGGCGGCCGTCACCGCGCTCGTGGCGACGACGGGCGGCGTGGCCTCGGCCGCGACGGCCGGGTATTACGTGGCCGCGAAGCACAGCTCCGGCCGGGTCGCCGCGAGCTCGGGCGGCGACCTGACCTGGTCGTCGTCACTGCGCACGGTGACGATCAGCAACGCCTACTTCTCGGTCATCGCCGGCGAGTGGGGCGACGTGTCCTGGCAGGGCTACCAGGGCAACACGGAGGTCGACTCCGGCACCTGGAAGGAGCTGGACCAGCGCGGGCTCGGCGGCCGGACGGTCAACTACAAGCCGTTCACGCTGACGGCGGACGTTCCGGGCGGAATCACCAACGTCCGCATCACCGTGCGGGACATCGACCACCAGGTCGTCGCCAAGGTCCACTGCTACTACTACATGACCAGCTGCTGACCTCAGCCGAACTGGACGAGCAGCGAACCGGCGACGAGCAGTGAGAGCCCGGCGACGCGAGCGGGCGTGAACGGCCTGCGCGGCATCCGGAACAGTCCGCGGTGGTCGATCAACGCCGAGGCGAGCTGCTGTCCGGTGACCGTGAGCACCACGGTGGTCGCGGCGCCGATCTCCGGGATGAGCAGGAACGTCGCGGTGACGTAGGCAGCCGCACACCCGCCGCCGAGCCAGCCCCACCACGGCATGTCCTTGAGGGGTGCCAGGTTCGGCGGCGGCGTGCGGTTGAACAGCAGCACCACCGCGATCGCGAGCGTCGCCACGACGAAACTGATCAACGCGACGGCGATCGGCGCGTGCAGGTCGGCGCGCAACCGGGCGTTGATCGCCCCCTGCACCGGAAGCACGGCGCCCGCGACGATGCCGAGGCCGATCCAGCCCACGTGCCTGGTCTTCGGCCGGGCGATCACGGTGATCCCCGCGAGCACCGCCACGGCACCGACCACGATGCCCGCGGACAACGGCTTCTGGTGCAGGCCGAGCAGTCCGAACAGGTCCAGCACCACTGACGCGAACATCTGACCGGTCACGAAGAGCCCGACGGCGGCGAGCGCGCCCAGCCGAGGGAACAACAGGATGCCGCTGGTGATGTAGAGCGGGCTGGCCAGTCCGCCCAGCAGGTGCCACGGCTCGACGTCCGGCACGAGCGCCACCGCACCGATCGTGCCGGTCGCCACCGCGAGCACGGCGAGCACCGCCGCGGCGAGACCCAGTTGCAGCGTCGACGCCCCGTACGGCGTGCCGACCGCCTTGGTGAGCTGCAGGTTCGCTGACGCCTGCACGGCGAGCAGACATCCGACGAGCAGCGCTGACCCCAGTAACGCGAAGTACACGACAACAACCCCCAATAAGTGGACACGGTGTCCGCTAATCCAGGGTAAGCACGAAGTGGACGCCCTGTCCACTTGTTCGGTGATCGCGTACGATCCGTTCATGGTCATCGGGCAGCCACCGGCCAGGGAACGCGCCGACGCGGCGCGCAACCGGGCGCGCGTGCTGGCCGCCGCCGAGGAGTTGTTCGCGACCAAGGACGCCCGCCAGGTCACGATGGACGAGATCGCGCGTGCCGCCGGCGTCGGTCGCGCCACGCTGTACCGCCGCTACCCCGACCCGGCGTCCGTCGCCGCAGCGCTGCTGGACGAGCACGAACGCGTGCTGCAGGAACAACTGATGGGCGGTCCCCCGCCGCTGGGTCCCGGCGCGCCACCGGCCGAGCGGCTCGCGGCGTTCTACACGGCCATGACGGGCCTGCTCGAACGACACCTGCACCTGGCGCTCGGAGCGGAGACCGGCGACGCCCGGTTCCGCACCGGCGCCTATGGTTTCTGGCGGCTGCACGTGCTGGCGCTGCTGACCGAGGCCGCCGCGCCGGACCCGAACGGCCTGGTCGAGGTGCTGCTCGCGCCGCTGGCCCCCGAGCTCTACCAGGAACAACGACGGCGCGGCCTGTCCCCGCACCAGATCACGGCCTCGCTGACGTGGCTGAGCCGGCTGCTGAACACCTGAGAACGAAGGCGGACCAAAAGCGTGGCCACTGCCAATGAGAGCGCCGTGAAACTCGCGGTGCTCATCGACGCGGACAACGCCCAGCCCTCGATCACCGAGGCGCTGCTGGCCGAGATCGCCAAGTACGGGACCGCGCACGTCAAACGCGCGTACGGCGACTGGACCGGCACCAGCCTCAAGGGCTGGAAGGACCACCTGCTGGCCCAGTCGATCCAGCCCATCCAGCAGTTCGCGTACACGACGGGCAAGAACGCCACCGACGCGGCGATGGTCATCGACGCGATGGACCTGCTCTACTCCGACCGCTTCGACGGCTTCTGCATCGTCTCCAGCGACTCGGACTTCACCCGTCTCGCCGCCCGCCTGCGCGAGTCCGGCCTCACCGTCTACGGCTTCGGCGAACGCAAGACGCCCAAGCCGTTCGTCGCGGCCTGCGACAAGTTCGTCTACGTCGAGAACCTCGCCTACCCCGAGGCCGCGACCCCGGCCGAGACCCCGCTGCTGCCGAAGTCGACGACGTCGGCCGCCCAGCTCAAGGGCGACACGACGCTGGTCAAGCTGCTGCGCAACGCCGTCGAGGCGGCGTCGGACGACGACGGCTGGGCGACGCTCTCCGCCGTCGGCAGCATCATCACCAAGCAGCGCCCCGAGTTCGACTCCCGCACGTACGGCTACTCGAAGCTCAGCGACCTGATCACCGCGACCACGTTGTTCGAGGTTGACCGCCGCGGGCCGCGCGAGGGCAAGCAGTCGGCGGTCTACGTGCGCGACCGCCGACGGTGACGTCCTTCGGTCAACGCCAGCCGAGTGCCGGTGCCACGTGCGTGAGGATGTTGTCCAGCACGTGCACGTTGAACTCGACGCCGAGCTGGTTGGGCACGGTCAGCAGGAGCGTGTCGGCCTCGGCGATCGCCTCGTCCTCCGCGAGCTGCTCGACCAGCACGTCCGGCTCGGCCGCGTAGGACCGGCCGAAGATCGCCTTGGTCGGCCCGTCGATGAAGCCGATGGAGTCGGTGCTCCTGCCGTCGGCGCCGAAGTACGCGCGGTCGAGGTCCGTGGTGAGCGCGAAGATGCTGCGCGACACCGAGACCCGCGGCTCGTGCTCCCAACCGGCCTCGGTCCAGGCCTTGCGGAACGCCCTGATCTGGTCGGCCTGCTGGACGTGGAACGGCGCGCCGCCCTCGTCGAACTTCAGCGTCGAGCTCATCAGGTTCATGCCCTGCTTCGCCGCCCACACGGCGGTGCCGTTGGAACCGGCGCCCCACCAGATCCGGTCGCGCAGGCCCGGCGCGTGCGGTTCGACGCGCAGCAGTCCGGGAGGGTTCGGGAACATCGGGCGGGGAGCGGGTTCCGCGAAGCCTCCGCCCTCCAGCACCTTCAGGAACAGCTCGGTGTGCATGCGGGCCATGTCGGCGTCGGTCTGGCCCTCTGCGGGCTGGTAGCCGAAGTGCCGCCACCCGTCGACGACCTGCTCGGGCGATCCCCGGGAGATGCCGAGCTGGAGCCTTCCGCCGGCGATGAGGTCGGCGGCGCCGGCGTCCTCGACCATGTACATCGGGTTCTCGTAGCGCATGTCGATCACGCCGGTGCCGATCTCGATGCGGTCGGTCTTCGCGCCGATCGCGGCGAGCAGCGGGAACGGCGAGGCGAGCTGCCGCGCGAAGTGGTGCACCCGGAAGTAGGCGCCGTCCGCGCCGAGTTCCTCGGCGGCCACCGCGAGGTCGATCGACTGCAGCAACGTGTCCGCCGCCGACCTCGTCTGCGAGTGCGGGCTGTCCGTCCAGTGCCCGAACGACAGAAAACCGATCTTCTTCATACCGTCCAAGATAGTTCAACTTTCAAGTAAATGCCCATGACGCGTGCGTCACGCCCGGCGGAGCAGCCGATGCGTGCGCCGGACCGCCGCCAGACGCTCGTCACCGTTGATCGCGAGCGCGCGGACCACCGGGGCGTCGGGGCCCCTGCGCTGCCGGATCTCGGCCAGCCTGCCGTGCACCGTCGTCGGGTACCCGTCCGGGCCGGTGCTCATGTCGCAGTACCAGAGCGCGTCGCGGAGCCGCCCGCGGTTGTCCGGGAACTCCCCGAGGCCGTCGGCGAGCCCGACCAGCCCGGCGACCGCCGCCGCGCCCGAGTGGTGCGCGACCAGGCCGCAGATCCGTTCCGAGACGCCCGCCCGCCGCAGGTAGCGCGCCCCGTCGAGCGAGTGCAGGCCCGTGTCGGTCAGCTCGGCCGCGTAGCCGATGTCGTGCACCCACGCCGCTGCCACGAGCAGCTCGCGTTCCTCTTCCGGCAGCACCCGTGCGACGTGTTCCGCACGACGCGCCACACCTGCCGTGTGCGCCCAACGGCGTGGCAGCTCCGCGGCGAGCAGGCGGCGGGCCGTGTTCCGCGCCCAGCTCGACAGGAACGTCCCTGGCGTCTCCTGCGCCGGGAACGCCCGTGCGAAGGCTCGCACCTCACGGGCCACGAACAACGGCACGTAGTCCTGCAACCGCGCGCCGCCGAACCGCGCCCGCGCCCGTTCGATCCACTCGTGCACGATGCTCGGCGGCACGTCGTGGAACTCGCGGACCAACCGGGACTCCAGACGCCGGATCCGGTCGTCTACCTGGCTCACAACCTCCGCCGTGATCGTCACGCCGTCCACGGTAAGCCTTCCCACCGGATGGCGAGAGGGTCCCTTCGAAGGGTTCTACCGGACGCCGCGCAGGCGCAGCAGCTCGGCACGGGCGTGGGCGACCTCGTTCGTCTCGCTCCCCTGCGCGCGGGCGAGTTCGCGGGCGAGATCTGCCGTCGCGTCCAGCAGGTGCCGCGTCCGGCTCCGGCTGTGCACCAGCTTCCGGAACGCCCTGCGGTCCTTGCGGAGACCGCTGACCGCCGCGAGCAGCGCGGGATCGATGACGCCGGCGTCCGACTCCGGCTGCAGCAGCATGCGGATCCAGATCCGCTCCTGCGTGGCCGCGTGCCGCAGGACGTAGAACAGGGTGACGAGCTCGACCGCCGCGATCACGAACGGCAGCGTGACGGCGAGAGCGCCGATGCCACCGCTCAAGCCCGCCATGTCGTCCCACGCGAAGTGGAACACCACGGCGGTCAGCATCGTCAGGACGCCGCGCGGCACGTTGCGCTCGCCCGGCGTGCGGCCGAGGACCCACATCAGACCGGCGCAGAAGATGGCGCTGAACAACGCGTGCGACACGATGCCGGCGGCGCCGCGAATCAGGAAGATCTGCAGCGACGAGCCGATCTGGTCGGTGCCGAAGGTCTGTGCCGCGCCGTTGTAGACGTAGAGCACGTCCTCGAAGACCTGGAAGCCCAGGCCGATGAACGCGCCGATGATGAAGCCGTCGTAGGCGCCGCGCACCAGTCGCGGGGCGAGGCCGATCAGCAGCACCAGGCCCAGGGCCTTGCCGAACTCCTCGTTGATCGGCGCGGTGAGACCGGCGGCCCAGTCCGAGGCGAACGCGGTGCCGCCCAGTTTCGCCCAGATCTCCAGCAGCGCGGTGTTCGCCGGCAGCGCGATCCAGAACGTCGCCGCGAGGCCACCCCAGGCGAACGCCGCCGCGAGCAGCGTGCCGGGCTGTGCGGTGTAGCGGTTCTGGTGGCGCAGGAGCAGCAGCCAAGGCACCAGATACAGGCCGAACAGCAGCACGCCACCAGTCAGCGCCGGGCTGTAGAAGTGCACGCCGGGACCGAAGTAGCGCAGCATCGCCAGCGCGCCGCCGCCCACGCCCACCAGGTAGATCCAGAACGCCAGGTTGCGCGGCTGCACGAGCCGGAACGGCTGCCCCCAGCCCGACTGCTCGATCGCGGCGAGCTGCGCGGTCTTCGCTTCGGATGTCGTCGTCATCGGACCGCTCCCGGGGTGATGCTGCGCAGGAACGTGCCCACCGTGTCCTGCCGGCGCTCGAACTGCCCTGGCGCCGTGCGGACCCTGACCAGCAACGCGGGTGCCGCCTCGGCCTCACCGGATGCGGTGGTCATCTTGAACGCGACGTCGAGCGCGTCCCCGTTCGGCGAGGTGCCGGCCAGCGAGACGCCGACCAGCCCGGCCGCCGTCGTCACCGTGCCGCGCGACCCGTCGACACCCGGCGTGTCCCCCTCCGAGCGCAGGACCTGGTCGAGGAAGGCGTCGGCGGTGCCGGTGAACGACGTGCCCCGCAGCGTGATCGTCGCGCCACCCGTCGCCAGCTGGACCTGAAGCGCGGCCGGGGACACCGAGCCGGCACCGGCCAGCGTGCCGCTCTCCAGCTGCCAGCCCACCGGCGGCACCGCGGTCGCGCCGTCACCGAGATCCAGCACGTCACCGGCGCGGATCTCGTTGTGCCACGGGATGGCCGTGTTGAGGGCGGGCAGTCCGCAGAGGAGCAGCAACGCGATCACCAGAACGCTCAGGGCGGGCGCGAACGTCCGCCGGTCCAGTCCGAGGAACCGGTGTTCGACCGGCACCCACCCTCGCGGTGCTGCGTCCGTCATCCGAAGCCCCTCTCACGCCCGTGCCCGGCACCACTCGACCACAAAAGGCCGCGCCAGGCAGGGCGTGATCCACTCCGGCCGCCGATCAGGTCAGAGCCGCGATCACCTGATCGGAGCTGACCGGCAGCGAGAACATCGGGTAGTCGTACGTGATCGCGTTGTCGTGCTCGGCGACCGACGTGGCCGCGACGCAGTCGGTGAGGGTGATGACGCGATAGCCGTTCTCGTAGCCGGTGCGCATGGTCGACTCGACACAGCAGTTGGTGAGGAACCCGCCGAGCACGATCGTCGTGATGCCCTTGCTGCGCAGGATGAAGTCGAGGTTGGTGCTGGCGAACGTGTCCAGCCCGCGCTTGCCCTCCACGACGATGTCACCGGGCTGCGGCGCGAGCTGGTCGGTGATCGCGGCGCCCCAGCTGTCCTTGACGAACGCGTTGCCGTCCACGACGCCCTTGAGGATGCCGTACGGGTGCGCGGAGATCTCGTGGTAGCCCTGCGCGAACGTGATGGGCGCGTGCATGATCGTCGCGCCGGCGGCGCGGGCCGCCGAGACGACCGCGATGGTCCTGTCGAGCATTCCGGTCTTGTCCATCACCTCGGACACCGCGCCGTGCAGCACGCCGCCCTCGCTGGTGAAGTCGTTCTGGTACTCGATCAGGACCACCGCGGTCGTCTTGGGGTCCAGCGTCAGTTCGCTCATGGACCCCATCCAACGTTCGCGACGAACCCCGGAGCAATCGCCAGACCGGGTGTTCAGCTGTTCGTGGAGTACGAGTGCGCGCCCGTGCCGGCGAGCTTGCCGGCCGTGTACCGGGCCTGTGCGGACAGCGAACTGCCGGAGATGTGCGGGGTCATGCCCTGGTGCGGCATCGTGCCCCACGGGTGGTCGGACGGCGCGGGCTGCGGAGACCACACGTCGCCGGCGTATCCCACGAGCCGGCCGCTTTCCAGGGCGCGCACGACGGCGTCGCGGTCGGCGATGCGGGCGCGAGCGGTGTTGATCAGGTAGGCGCCGGGCTTCATCGTCGCGATCAGATCGTCGCCGAACAGTCCCTCGGTCTCGGGGTGCAGCGGCGCGTTGATCGTCATGACGTCGCAGTGCGGCACCATGTCCGCCGTCGACTCGTGGAACGTCAGGTTCAGCTCGCGCTCGACGCTCTCGGGCAGGCGGTGCCGGTCGGTGTAGTGCAGGCGCATGTCGAACGGCGCCAGGCGTTTCAGCACCGCGAGGCCGATGCGTCCGGCCGCGACCGTGCCGACGTGCATGCCCTCGACGTCGTGGGAACGGGCCACGGCGTCAGCGATGTTCCAGCCGCCGTCCAGCACGATCTGGTGCGCGGGAACGAAGTTCCGCACCAGGTTCAGGATCGACATCACCACGTGCTCGGCGACGCTGATGCTGTTGCAGTACGTCACTTCCGCCACCGTGACGCCGTGCTCGATCGCGGCGTCCAGGTCGACGTGGTCCGACCCGATGCCCGCCGTCGTTGTGGTACCTCGACCTTCCTCCTGGGATCGGCACGCTGTCCAAGCGAACGTCCCTGTCGCGTGACAGCCGCCGGCTGTCAGACCGGATAGACGTGGACCTCGGTCGCCTTCACCGCCGCCCACAACTCGTCGCCGGGACGCAGCCGCAGCTCGGCGAGCGTGGCCGTGGTGATGTCCGCGAGCACGTTGGGCGCGCCGTCCAGGCAGACCCGGGTCGTGTGCGCGTGCTGTTCGATCGCGGCGACCGTGACCGGCCAGACGTTGCGCGGACTGCCCTCCGGCTTCGCGGCGTGCAGGCTCACGGCGTTGGGCGGGAACACGACGTGCACCGGACCGTTGACAGGCCTGGGAATCGTGAGCCGGCCGCCCCCGTCCAGGTCGACGTCCATGCTCGTTGCCTTGCCACGGTAGAAGTTCAGGCCGACGAGGTTCGCGACGTAGTCGGTGCGCGGCTGACGAGCGACCTCGGCGGGCGGTCCGGACTGCACGGCACGGCCGCCTTCCAGGATCACCAGCCGGTCCGCGAGCACCATGGCGTCCAACGGATCGTGCGTAACGAGCAGCGTGTGGCCGCCGAAGTCCGCGAGGTGACGACCCAGCTCCGTCCGGACCTGCAGACGGGTGCTCGCGTCCAGCGCGGCGAGCGGTTCGTCGAGCAGCAGCAGACTCGGGCCGGTCGCCAACGCCCGTGCCAGTGCGACCCGCTGGGCCTGACCTCCCGACAGGGAACGGGGTTTCGTCTGCGCGTACCCGTTCAGCCCCACCCGGTCGAGCCAGCGCGACGCCTCGGCTCGTGCTTCGGCGCGGCGGGTGCCGCGAGCTCTGAGTCCGAATGCGACGTTCTCCAGCGCGGACATGTGGGCGAAGAGCAGGTAGTCCTGGAACACCACGCCGATCGGCCGTTTCTCGGCGGGCACGAAGCCCGCGCCGTCCCAAGTGGACTCGCCGACGGTGATGTGCCCGGAGTCCAGCGGAAGCAGCCCGGCGAGGGCGCGCAGCGCGGTGGACTTGCCCGCGCCGTTCGGGCCGAGCAGTGCGACGACCTCGCCCGGCGCGATCGTCACGTCGAGGTCGAGGGAGAACGTGCCGCGCGTGACGCGCAGCTCCGCGTTCAGGCTCATGTCGGCCCGCTGATCCACCGGTCGCGAAGACCGGCCAGCACTCCGACGGACACCAGCAGCAGCACGATGCTCAGCACGATCGCCGCGTCCGGATCCGTTTCCAGGGCGAGGTAGACCGCCAGCGGCATGGTCGTCGTCTCGCCGGGGAAGTTGCCCGCGAACGTGATCGTCGCACCGAACTCCCCCAGCGCCCGCGCCCAGCACAACACCGCGCCCGCCACCACACCCGGCAGCACCGACGGCAACGTCACCCGCCGGAACGTCAGCCACCTCGAGGCGCCCAGCGTGGCCGCCGCCTCCTCGTAACGCGGATCGGCGGCCCGCAGCGCGCCCTCGACCGAGATCACCAGGAACGGCATCGCCACGAACGCCTCGGCGATCACGACCCCGGCCGTGGTGAACGGCAACGAGATGCCGAACCACGCGTCCAGGTGCTCCCCGATCAGGCCGCGGCGGCCGAGCACGAGCAGCAACGCGACACCACCTACGACCGGTGGCAACACGAGCGGCACGGTGACGAGCGCGCGCAGGAACCCGCGTCCCGGCAGGCCGGAGCGCGCCAGCAGCCAGGCCAGCGGGATGCCGAGGAACAGGCACAGCACCGTCGCCAGCGAGGCGCAGATCAGCGACAGCCGCAGCGCCTCGCCGACCTCGGCGCTGAGCAGCGTGGTCAGCGAGGTCCACGGCGTCCTGACGAGCAGCCCGGCGAGCGGCACCAGCAGGAACGCCAGCCCGAGCACGGCGGGCAGGACGAGAACGACGGGGAGCCGTCCCCGCACCCGGTTGCGCGTCACGGGTTGTCGAAGCCCGCCGCGCTCAGCACCGTGCGGCCCTTGTCGGACAGCACGAAGTCCACGAACGCCTTGGCCGTGGCGGCGTTGGGCGCCTTGGCCAGCGAGGCGATCGGGTAGTCGTTGACCACCTGCGCCGACTCGGCGAACTCGATGCCCTCGACCTTGTCGCCCGCGGCCTTCACGTCGGTCCGGTAGACGAGCGCGCCGTCGACCTCGCCGAGCGAGACCTTGGTGAGCACGGCCTTGACGTCCTGCTCCAGGGTGTCCGGCGCGGGCGTGACCTTGGCGAGCTCGAAGACCTTCTTCGACGCGGCGCCGCACGGCACCTGCTCCGCGCAGAGGGCGATCTTCTTGCCGGCGTTCGCGAAGTCCGCGAGTCCGGCGATCCTGCCGGGGTTGCCCTTGGGCACCGCGATCGCGAGCCTGTTCCTCGCGAACGTCCTCGGCGCGTCCGTGATCGTCCTGGTGTCGGTCACCTGCTTCATGTTCGCCGGCGCGGCGCTCGCGAACACGTCGGCGGGAGCGCCTTGGTTGAGCTGCTGGGCGAGCGCCGAACTGCCGCCGAAGTTGAACTTGACCTTCGTGCCGGGGTGGGCGGCCTCGAAGTCCTCGCCCAGCTTGGTGAACGTCTCCGTCAGCGACGCGGCCGCGAACACAGTGACGTCACCGGTGACAGTCGGCGTCTCCGAGCCCGACGCGGGCGCGGCGGCCTGCTGGCCGGAGCCGCACCCCGCGAGCACCAGCGCGGCTGAGGCGACCACGCTGATGAACCTGATGGACTTGCTCTTCCGCAGATTCGGCACCGTCACATACTAGATGCCGCTTTCACGGATGCAATCCATCCCTTGAGGGGCTTCTGCGGACCACGTCCATGAGGCGGGAGGCGATCCGCGGTTCGCCCTAGGGTGGGCGGCATGGCGGAACTGCTGACCATCGACGACGTCCGGGCCGCGGCCGAGGTGCTCGACGGGCGGGTGCTGCGCACCCCGACCCTGCCCTCCCCCGGCCTGTCCGCGCTGTTCGGCGTTCCGACGACGGTGAAGCTGGAACTGCTGCAACGCTGCGGCTCGTTCAAGACGCGCGGCGCGTTCGCCAAGATCCTCTCGCTGTCCGCCGAGGCACGGGCGGCGGGCGTGGTCGGGGTCAGCGGCGGCAACCACGGGATCGCACTGGCTGACGCCGCGCACGAACTCGGCGTGGCCGCGACCGTCGTGATGCCCTCCTCGGCACCCGCTCGCTCCGTCGAACTCGCTCGTGCGTCCGGCGCGGAGGTGCGGCTCACCGACGGGCTGGCGGCGGCGTTCGCCCTGCTCGACGACCTGGTGACGGCGGGCGCGACGCTCGTGCACTCCTACGACGACCCGATCGTGGTCGCCGGCCAGGGCACCGTGGGGCTGGAGTTCGCGACCGACGCCCCGCACGTCACCGACGTGCTGGTGAGCATCGGCGGCGGAGGGTTCGTCGCGGGCGTCGCGACGGCGTTCCACGCGCTCGTGCCCGGCGTTCGCGTGTGGGGCGTCGAGGTCGAGGGCGCCGACGCGATGCACAGGGCGCTGGCCGCGGGCGGGCCTGTCGAGATCGCGCCGACGTCGATCGTCTCGACCCTCTCGGCACCGCACGTGTCGCAGCTGACCTACGACCACGCCGTCGCGCTGGTCGAGGACGTCCTCGTGGTGTCCGACGCCGACGCCGTGCGGGGGTCGATCACGCTCGCGGAGACGCAGAAGGTGTGGGCCGAGCCCGCCGCCGGGTGCCTCGTCGCGGCGGCGCCCACGGTGCTCGACCGGGTCGGTCCCGGCGCGCGGCTGGGCATCGTGGTGTGCGGCGGGAACACGACTTTCGCGGACGTCGTCCGCTGGACGGAGAGCTGACCAAGTGCGACACGACGATCCACTTGCGCAGGCTGTCGTCATCGCCGTCCGCAGCGGCGACCTGGCCACGTTGCGGCAGTTGCTGGCCGGCCACGCCGACCTGGCGACCGCGCGGATCGTCGATGACGGCGGCAGCGCGCGAACCCTGTTGCACGTGCTGACGGACTGGCCCGCCCGGTGCTCTCACGGCGCAGAGACAGTGGCGCTGCTTGTTTCCGCAGGCGCCGACGTCAACGCACGGTTCCAAGGTGCACACAACGAGACGCCGCTTCATTGGGCCGCGAGCGCCGACGACGTCGCGGTGCTCGACGCACTTCTCGACGCCGGAGCGGACATCGACGCCGACGGAGCCGTGATCGGCGGTGGCACTCCCCTGGCCGACGCACGGGCGTTCGCGCAGTGGAACGCCGCTCACCGGCTCGTGGAGCGCGGTGCGACGGTCACGTTGACCGATGCCGCCACGCTCGGTCTGTCCGATCGGCTTGAGCGTCTTCTCGTTGGCGCTGCTGGAGAAGACGTGAACGCGGCGCTCTGGGGCGCGTGCCACGGTGGTCAGCGGGAGTGCGCGGAACGGTTGCTGGCGGCGGGTGCGGACGTGAACTGGCTTCCGCCGTGGGAACGCGTCACACCGCTCGACGCCGCCGTGCGCAACGGATTCGAGGACGTCGCGGAGTGGCTGCGTGGTCGCGGCGGCAGACCGGCGACGGGGTGACGCGTCCCTGTGCGTCCGATTCAACGCGGACGCACAGGGACGTGCGTGGCGCCGTCCCGAGCCGGCTGAACCGCATCTGGCGGATCCGCGCGTTCTACATCCGCGCCGCACCGCCGAATCGGATCGGACCGACGACCCGATCCACCCGATGGAGTGACCACCTGGCCCTGGGTTGATCTTCGCGAGCAATCCGTTCATCGGACGGCTTCGAAGTAGCAGCGTGAAACCGGGAAGAACGCGTGCGATCAACCCGCACCTGCTGACCGGTGCCCATGCTCTCGGCGCGCTTCCCGACGCCGAGCGGGTCGAGTTCGAAGCGCACCTGGGCGCGTGCCCGGCCTGTGCGGACGAGGTGGCCGGACTGAGCGAGACCGCGGCCAGGCTCGCCGGCGCTGTCGCGCAGGTCGTTCCGAGCGCTCTCCGGCCACGGCTGCTGAACGCGGCCCGGCACGTGCGGCAGGTTCCGCCGAACTCCGAGATCAGGGCTGTCTTCTCACGGCGGCAAGGCTTCCGGCACGCCGCGGCGCTCATCTCGGCCGCCTGCGTGGCCGCTGCGGCGGTGGCTGGCGTGCACGGCGCGCTGAACGCGACGAGGATCGCCCCCGTCGTCGTCTCTCCGCGCACTCAGACCGGCGATCTCCTGGCGGCACCGGATCTGCGGCTCGTCACCTCGGCCGCCGGTACCGCGGCGATGTCGCGCAGCCGCGACGAGATGCTCTTCCTGGCGGACGGCCTGCGGGCGTTGCCGCGCGGCCGCGTCTACCAGCTGTGGCTGGTGGACGGCGACGGTCCACGATCAGCGGGAACCCTGCGGCCCGCGGGCACGGCGATGTCGTTGCTCGTGACCGGGATCGCGGGGGTCGGCGAAGCGCTCCTCACGGTCGAGCCCCTGGGCGGGTCGCCTGGTCCGACGAGCGCGCCGGTCCTCACCCTCGACCTTCACTGAATCGGACGCCAATCCGGTTCGACCGGCGCACCGAATACCTGGTCGTGACCGATCACATCCTCGTCATCGGATACGGCGACACCGGGCGCTGTGCCGTGAACTCGGTGCTGGCCGCTCAGCCGGACGCCCGGCTGACCGTGCTGGACATCGACGCGTTCGCGGTCGTCGAGGCGACGGCCAACGGCGCCACCGCGATCCTCGGCGACGGACGGGACTGTCTCGCGCTGGACGAAGCCGCGATCGACGCCGCCGACCGCGTGATCATCGCGGTGCCGGACGACCTCTCCGCCTTCCTGATCGCCCGTGCCGTGCGGCCGTACAACCCCGACGCGGTGATCGTCGTGGTCATCCGCGAACAGGAGAACCACGCGCTGTTCCTGTCGTCCGGCGCGACGTCAGTCCACATCAGACCTCCCGACGAGCGGACATGAGAAACTCCGGAAACAGCGGTGCTGTTTCCGGAGTTCGTGGTGCTGTTCTGCTTACGCGGGAAGCAGGACCGAGTCGATGAGGTAGACGGTCGCGTTCGCGGTCTTCACGCCACCGCAGATCACGTTGGCGTCGTTGACCTTCAGCGCGTCCTTGGAACCGGTGACCTTCACGGTGCCGGTCTGCACGGTCTTCTGGTCTCCGGCGATCTTGTCGGGCGTGATCTGGCCGGGGACGACGTGGTAGGTCAGGATCTTGGTCAGCAGCGCGTCGTCGGTCTTGAGCTTCTCGATCGTCGCGGCGTCGATCTTCGCGAACGCCGAGTCGACCGGCGCGAACACGGTGAACTCCGCACCGTTGAGCGTCGAGACCAGGTTGACCTTCGGGTTGAGCTTGCCGGACACGGCGCTCACCAGCGTCGTGAGCAGCGGGTTGTTGCTGGCGGCGACGGCGACCGGGTCAGCGGCCATGCCACTCACGGAACCGGCGCCGGACGGAACCTGCTTCGCGTAGTCGGCACAGCCAGGGCCGACGAGGTCCTTGGCCGGGTCGGCCATCGCGGCGGACGACGGCGCCGTCGAGGTGGCGGAGGTGGGCGCGGTGCTGGAGCTGCTGCTCGCCGTGTCACCCGAGCCGCAGGCAGCTCCGAACAGCGCGAGCGAAACAGCGCCGACGGCCAGAACGGTGTTGCGGACGGTCTTCTTCATGACAGGACATCTCCAAGAGTGTTCGGGCAGTTGCTGGTGATTCGCCGCCCCGAGGGGAACGGATTGGCGCGGTTATCGATCCGTTACCGAACCTGTCGAAAACCACGCTCCACCAGGGAAAACACTTCAATCATCCACAGTGGACCGAAACGACGGGCGGCTAACCGACCGAGGTGAAGACCATCGAGTGCCAGCCGGTCGCGCCGTCCGGGATGGGGGCCGCGCGCTCGTTGGTCTGCGTGTAGCCCTTCCGGTCGGTGGCACGGCATTCCACGGTGTGGTTGCCGGGCTTCAGGTCCAGTTCGATGCGCCACATCCGCCAGGTGTCGACGTTGACCTCGGTGCTGAGCGTGGTCTTCTGCCACGGCCCGCCGTCCACGCGCACCTCGACGCCGTCGATGCCGGTGTGCTGGGCCCAGGCGATGCCCGCCACGACGAACCGGCCCGCCGGCACCCGTTCGAAGGACTTCGGCCGGTCCACCCTGGACATGACCTTGACCGGCGCCTTCTTGCCCCAGCCGCGCTGCGCCCAGTACGGGTCGAACGCGTCGAAGGTGGTGAGTTCCATGTCCACCAACCACTTCGTGGCGGAGACGTACCCGTAGAGACCGGGCACGACCATGCGCACCGGGAAGCCGCGCTCCAGCGGCAACGGCTCGCCGTTCATCCCGATGGCCAGCATCGCGTTCGATCCGGGCGCCATGATCGACTCGACCGGAGTGCCGCACGTCCAGCCGTCCACGCTGCGCGTCGCGAGCTGGTCGGCGCCGGGCCGCACGCCGGCGTCCCGCAGCAGGTCGGGCAGGGAGACGCCGATGAAGTTCGACGTGGAGATGTACGGGCCGCCGACCTCGTTGGACACGCACACCAGCGTGATGGTCTTCTCCACCAACGGGCGCCGCAGCAGGTCGTCGTAGGTGAGCACCATTTCGTTGTCCACCATGCCGTGCACGCGCATGCGCCAGTCCTCCGCCCGCAGGCGAGGCACGGTGAGCGCGGTGTCGACGCGGTAGAACTTCTCGTTCGGCGTCAGGAACGTCGGCGTGCCCTCGCGGGCGAAGTCGGCGTCGAACGGGATCTCCGGCGCGGTCTCCTCGGGGCGCAGCTTGATGCCGCGCCGGGAGGCCTCGACGTCCACGCGACCAGCGAGCAGCTGCCCGCCCACGGCCGCGAGTCCGGCGCCCGCCGCGATCGCCGCCGTCGACAACAGGAACTTCCTTCTCCCCTGCGCCACGACCGGCGCCTGGGACCACAGCCAGCGGAAAGCGGCGACCCCGACCACGAGGCTGGCCAGCGGTGCGATCACCGACCACGCGGTCGTGGTCGGCCTGGCCAGCACGGCGGCGATCCCGAGCAGCCCCAGCACACCGGCGAGAGCGGTACCGGGCCACGGACTGCGGCGGGACACGAGCCCCGCCACCACACCCAGTGCCGCGAGCACGACCGCCATGCCGGCGAGCAGCACCAGCTTGTCGTTCTCCCCGAACGTGCGGACGGCGAAGTCCTTGACTGGGTGGGGCGTCAGGTCGATCGCGGTGTTGCCGACCGCGAGGAACGGCGAGGCCAGCGGACTCACCAGCCCCGCGACGAGATGCCCCGCCGCCAGTGCCGCGGCCACCGACACCAGGCCGATGAGGATCGTTCGTGTTGCCTTCACACGGGTGGTTCGGAGCCGGCCGCTCACCGGATTGGCTGATGAGCGTCGCCCACCACATCGGGCGACGCTCACCCCGTCACGGCTTGGTCAGGCGCACCAGGAACCCGTCGTGGTCGGTGTGGCTCATGCCGTACTTGGAGGTGCTGACGAACGCGATGTCGTTGGAGAACACCACGTGCTGCACGTCGTTGTCCCCCTTGCGGATGTGGCCGGGCGGGACGCAGTTCTGCGCGTTCTCCGGATCGGAGGTGTCGTACTCCAGGTTGAAGTCGCCACCGACGATCGTCTTCCCGGTCACGCCCTCAGCCACCCGGATCTGGGGGACGACGTCGAACAGCAGGGACCGGCACTGCGCGAGGGCGACCGGCTCGCTGCTCGCAGACAGATGCGTCGCGCATCCGAGGTGGTCACCGATCGCGTACGCGCACACGTACGTCCGCTGCTCGTTGCCGCCGTCCTGGCTGGCATACCTGCCGCTGTAGGTTTTCACGCCCTGGTAGTTCGCCGCCGCCACCCTGCCGATCACGGCGTTGCCGTAGTCCTGACCGTTGGCGCACTTCACCGGCGCACCGGTGTCCCTGCGCAGCGCCGGCGCGAACTGCGAGTACACCCGGTCGCCCGGCCACGCCTTCACGAGCGACGGCACCAGGTGGTCGGGCAGGTCGTTGGCGCAGATCTCGTTCAGCGTCACCATGTTCGGGCGCAGCCGGGCGATCAGGTCGGCACCCTCGACGATCGATCGGCCCTGCGCGTAGCAACTCACCCCGGGAACACCGCTGTTGCACAGGTTCAGCTGGAGCTCCCAGAACCGTTCCGCGGCCGCGGCGGGCGCCGCCGATGGGACCAGCACTCCCAGCCCGAACGCCGCCGCGATCATCAGAACCGCCGCACTTCGTCGACTCATTCGTCCTCCGTTGATGGAGTCCCCCGCAGATGCGTCCCGCTCCGGCCCATCCCCGGAGCGAACCGCCACCGTCGTTCTACACGTCGTGCGTGCCTGCCGGAGCGGGATCGAGCGTTCCCGGTTGCCGTTCACGACAACCTGTCGTAATCTTTTGCGACAGGTTGTCGCAAAACCCGGGAGTCACCGTGAACACGCTCGAAGATCGCGCCGAACTCGTCGAACTGATCAGCCACTACGCCGACATCGCGGACCTGAAGGAGTTCACGACCCTGCCGGGCCGGGTCTTCACCGACGTGCTCACGCTCGACTTCGAGTCCGTGACGGGCATGGCGCCGATGACGATCCCGCTCAGCGACTACGTCGAAGCCCTTCGCGCCAGCTTCGCGCCGTTCAAGGCGACGCACCACGCCATCACCGGCCACGTGATCGACCTCGACGGCGACACCGCGAAGATCCACGCGCACGTCCGCGCCGAGCACTGGCTGCCGGCCGGCACCGGCCCCTGGCTGGTCGTCGGCTTCTACGACAACGAGGCGGTCCGCACGCCGGACGGCTGGCGGCTGAACCGTGTCAAGCTGACCGCCGTCCACCAGGAGAATCAGCCGACGATGCCGGACGTAGCGCCCGCGCGGTAGCAGGCGGTCCACCCACGACCGAGGAGAGCGATCAGATGCCGCGGATTCGCGCCGCCACCATCGAGGAACACCACGAGATGGTGTGGGCGGACCTCACCGAGGCGATGCGGCAACTGCTGCTCGAACGCGACTACGAGTCGATCAACATGGGCCACATCGCGGCCCAGGCGGGACTCGCACGCAACACCCTCTACAACTACGCCGCCGACAAACGCACGCTCGTCCTGGAACTCGCCCGCCGGGCGAGCCGTCCCCTGGCCGAGCAGGTGGCCTCGATCGCCGCGCGCTCACCGGACCCGGCCGCGGTCCGGCTGCGGGAGATCATCGAGGTGATCCTGTCCGCGTCCACGAACCACGCCATGCGACTGATGGTCCTCCCGAACTCCGGCTCGCTGGTGGCCGATCTGCCGGACGGGCCGGACAACCCGTTCACCACGCTCGTGGTCGAGGTGGAGAACGTCGTCGAGGACGGTCTCGCCGGCGGTGAGTTCCACGGCGTCGAAGACGTGCGGCTCACCGTGGAACTGCTCTCCGGGGCGATGCGCGCGGGCATCGAGCGCATCAGCCGGGATCCAGCCGCCCTCCCGGCCACGATCCGCGCGGCGCAGCAGATCGTTCTCGCCTCCCTCGGCCCTTCGAACGGAACCTGACCTCGCATGAAGGTCCACGCGTTCGCGGCACACGAAGCCGGCCGGGAACGTGACCGCGCCGTGTGAGAACGGCACCAGCGGGGTACTGACACAACGCCGAACACGCGCGTGTTCGCACCGGAGAACCGCTTTCGGGCGGTTCGGCCGGCGTCGGCACGGGACGTTGAGACCTTGCAGCAACCCGCCGCCGGCGCCGGTTTCAGTGCGTCCGTTCCGAACCGTGCGTTGCCCGTGGCCGTACGATGCGCTGAACGCGCGTCAAGCAGCCGGCGCCGTGGACTCCGCAGAGGCAGAAGGGGCCGCGGCATGGCGGACTACGTGCAATCAGGATCGGTGAGATCGATCGACGGCGAACGCCCCGATCCGATGGTGCGACTGGACGAGACCGCCGAGGCGCTGACCCAGCTGCACGACGCGTTCACCGGCGAGGAGTCGCTCGACGACGCGTTGCAGCGGGTCGCGGAGATCGCGGCCAGGGCTGTGCCCGACGCCGACGCGGTGACCGTCTCCGTGGTCACGGATGACAAGCCGCACACGGCCGCGACCACGGATCAGCGGCTCGTCGAGCTCGACCAGAAGCAGTACGACTCCGGTCGAGGGCCGTGCCTGGAGTCGGCGCTCGACCTGACGCCCGTGCGGGCGGTGATCGGCGAGCACCGCGAGGCGTGGCCCGAGTTCGACGCCGCGGCCGAGGAGGCCGGTGTGCGCGCGTACCTGTCGGTGCCGGTCGTGCTGCCGGCCTCGGACGACTCCGAAGCGCGGCACATCGGGACGTTCAACATCTACAGCTACGCGGCGAAGGCCTTCGACCCGTTCGACGAAGGCCTCATGCAGCTGTTCACCACGGCCGCGTCCGCCACGATCACCAGTGCCCAGCGGTGGCAGCACTCACAGGGCCAGGTCAAGCAACTGGAGCGGGCCCTGGGCTCGCGCGCCGTGATCGACCAGGCGAAAGGTGTGCTGATGGCGGTGCACTCGTGCAGCGCGGATGACGCGTTCGAGCTGCTCGTGGCGGAGTCGCAGCGCCGGAACGTCAAGCTCCGCGACGTCGCGGCGAAGCTGCTCGAGTCGGTGACGCGGCAGGACGAGCCAGCCTGACGCCCGCCCAGATCAGCACGGCGAGCACCCCGACCAGCAGGTACTCGATCAACGGGATCCGCACGACCTCGTCGATTCTGCCGAGCCCTCGCCAGGAGTAGACGGCGAGGGCGGCGACCACGAAGGTGCCGCCGATCCACCACCGCGTCGCCGCGCTGAGGCCGACGCCGTGCATCTGGGTGAGCACGAAGATCGCCACGAACCCGAAGAAGAACATCGGCCACATCCCGTTCGGACCGGAGTTCATCACGGCGACGAGTGTGCCGTGCGCGGCCACGAGCAGTTCCAGGGTCAGCGTCCACCAGCGGTTCGTGTGGGATGTCGTGAACATCAGACTGCTCTGCACGAGCAGCAGGAACATGTAGAAGAACCCGATGAGGTGCCCGCTCGAGGACTCCATCGGGTGGTACCAGAACGTGTAGATCGCGGCCCAGCTGAACAGGTAGCCGTGGTAGCGGCGGGCGAACCCGACGACCTGCGCGGAGATCGGCGCCGACCAGGTGAGAACGAGGCCGCGGCGGCGGTTCTCCATCAGCAGGACGACCACGAGCAGCAGGACGACGGAGCCCTGCGAGCTGAAGATCGAGACGTCCTGGGCGAGGCCGTCGTAGAACACCTGCGTCTGCAGGGCGTGCAGGCCGATGAACGCGCCGTTCGCGGCGAGGGCGACGACGTTGATGCGGTGCAGGCCGGTGGTGTAGCGCCGGACTCGGGTCTGCGCGTAGTAGATCAGGCCCCACGACACGAGTTGGTGCGCCGCGTAGCCCAGCCAGGCGGACGCCCTGGTCCAGAAGGTCGGGTCCGGCAGCTTCCAGTAGTACCAAGAGGCCCCCTGGTCGGGCAGCAACGCGATGCCGTGCAGCCGCTGACCCAGCACCCACACCAGGCCGGTGAGCAGCGCACTCGCCGCCACACCCCACACCAGCACGCTTCTATCAAGCCGCCGCATATCGTTCAGCATGCTGAGCATTATGCACGGTTCGTCATGATACGTTCAGCGCACTGAGCAAATCAGGAGGCAGCGCGGTGGCCCGATATCTGTTGCGCGTCAACGGTGAACGACACGAGGTGGACGTCGAGGGCGACACTCCCCTGCTGTGGGTGTTGCGGGACGAGCTGGGGCTGACAGGGGTCAAGTACGGGTGCGGGGTCGGCCTGTGCGGCGCCTGTACGTCCCATGTGGACGGTCAGGCCGCACGGCCCTGCGTGCGCACGGCGGCGGACAGCGTGCAGACCCGGATCACGACGATCGAGGGGCTGTCGCGCGACGGGGACCACCCCGTGCAGCGGGCGTGGCGCGAGCTCGACGTGGCGCAGTGCGGCTACTGCCAGCCCGGCCAGGTCATGGCCGCGGCGGCGCTGCTCGCCCGTGATCCGGACCCGGACGACGCGGCGATCGACGAGGCCCTGCGCGACAACGTGTGCCGCTGCGGCACCTATCCGCGCATCCGCGCCGCCGTGCGCCGCGCGAGCCGGATCATGCGGGAGGAACGATGATCAGCAGGCGGACGTTGCTGCGGGGCGCGGGAGCCGGCGCCCTGATCATCGCGGTGCCGGTGCCCGCGCTCGCCGCGGAGGGCCTCGTGCCGAACGTCTTCGTGCGGCTGGACGACGCGGGCCGGATCACCGCGACCGTGCCCCGTCCGGACACCGGCCAGGGCGTGCGGACCGTGGTCGCGCTGATGGTCGCCGAAGAACTCGCGGTCGAGGCCGCCGACATCACGCTGGAACAGGCGCACGGTGACACCGAACGCTTCGGCTCGCAGGGTGTCGCCAACTCGACGTCCGTGCGGCAGCTCTCCACCCCGATCCGCACGGCCGCCGCGACCGCGCGCTGCCTGCTCGTCACCGCCGCCGCGCAACGCTGGCGCGTGCCGGTCGGCGAGTGCACGGCGAAGGACGGCGCCGTGTGCCATCCCCGCCGGGGACGACTGCCGTACCGGGCGCTCGTGCGCGCCGCCGCGGCTCTCGACCCCGCCACCGTGCCCGTCGAGCTCACGCCGCCGGAGAAGTGGCGGCTGCTGGGCAAGACCCGTGGCGGCCGGGTCGACGCCCGCGACGTCGTCACCGGTCGCGTCCGGTACGGCATCGACTCGCGGCCTGCCGGCGGCATGGTCGCGGTCGTGGCCCGCCCGCCGTGGATCGGCGCGGTTCCCGACACGATCGACGACACCGCGACCCGAGCCCTGCCCGGCGTGGTCGACGTCCTGACGCTCACCGCGCCGGGCGAGGGCCAGGGTGGCGTCGCGGTGATCGCCAGGTCGACCCACCAGGCGTTGCGGGGCCGTGACGTGCTGCGGATCACCTGGCGCGGCGGCACACCCGGCGCGGACAGCCGCGCGTGGCTCGCCGATCTGCACTCGGCGTTGCCCGCGCAGAGCCCGATCAACGGCCTGCAGCGGGTCTATCAGATGCCACTGCTCGCGCACGCGCCGATGGAACCGATGAACGCCACCGCGCACGTCCGTCCGGATGGCGTGACCATCTGGGCCCCGACGCAGGACCCCGGCGGGTTGCGCACCCAGTTGGCGCGTCAGCTCGGCCTGCCCGCGACTGCGGTGCGGGTGGAGACGGCGGCGTCCGGCGGCGCGTTCGGGCGGCGCATCGAGCCTGATCCGGTGCTGGAGGCGGTGGCCTGCTCACGACGCGCGGGCGCGCCTGTCCAGGTGCTGTGGACACGGGCCGACGACATGCGCAACGACTCCTACCGGCCGATGTCGGTGCACAGGATGTCCGCGGAGATCGGTGCCGACGGCCTTCCCGTCCGCCGGGCTCACGAGGTCGTCACCTGGCCGCTGACCGTCCTGCCGATCTTCACCAACCCCGCGCTGATCAAGGCGAGCGGTGACCACTTCCCCTACGCCGTGCCCGGCGACGTCACGGTCACCGTGCGGCCCGCACCGTTGCGCACCGGGTTCTGGCGGTCCGTCTACGCGGGGCAGTTCCTCTACGCCGAGGAGAACTTCCTGAGCGAGATCGGCACGAGGTCCGGCCTCGACCAGGTCGCGCTGCGCAGGACGCTGCTGCCCGCGGGTTCACGGCTGCACAAGGTGCTCGACACCGTCGCCGACCGCGCCCGCTGGAGCACGCCAACGGCGCCCGGCACCTCGCGCGGCGTGGCCTGCCTGGAGGAATATGGTTCCGCGATCGCGGTGATCGCCGTCGCCGAACCGGGATCGCGCCGGGTGCTGCGCGTGCACGCGGCCGTCGACGTCGGGGTGGCTTTGCACCCGTCCGGGGTCCGCGCCCAGGTGGAGGGCTGTGTGGCCGACGCACTGTCCACTGTGCTCGGTGCGCAGATCACCGTCCGGGAAGGACACGTCGCGGAGTCGTCGTTCGGCGACTACCGGTGGGCGCGGATCACCCAGACACCCGACATCGACGTCACGATCGTGCCGTCGACCGCTCCACTGGGCGGCCTCGGCGAGCTCGCCTACCCACCGGCGGCCGCGGCCATCGCGGCGGCGCTCGCGGGCGACACGCCGGTGACGGGCATGCCGTTCGGGACCGACGTGGGGTGATCGGGCGGGTCTGGGATGATGGCACCGTGGCGCAGGGAGACGAGCCGGCGGTGCCAGGCCGCCCGGACCAGGTGGACGTCGACTCCTGGCCGACCGGCAGGCTCCTGTCGGTCGCGGCGCGCGTGGTCGAGAAGCGCTTCGAGGACTTCCTGGCGGGCCGCGGCCTCACCCACGCGGGCATGATCACCCTGCACCACCTAGCCGACGGACCGCGTTCCCAGCGCGAGCTCGCCGTGCTGTGCAGGGTCACCGACCAGACCATGAGCCGCACCATCGAGCACCTCGACCGCGGCGGCCACGTCGTGCGCAGCCAGGACCAGCAGGACCGCAGGCGCACGTCGGTGAAGATCACGCCTGCCGGTCGCCGCGCCCTCGCCGCCGCCCGCCGCGAGGAACGCGAGTCCGACACGCTGCTCGGCGCCGTGGACGACTACGAGCACTTCCGGCAGCAGCTGATCGCACTCATCGCGGCCGCCACGTCCACAAGAGACTAGTGGCCGGTCCGACGGCGAGTTCGCCCGGCCACGCTCAGGGGGCACCTCACCTGACCGCGAGTCCGCCCGGCACCCTTCCAGCCAACGGGACTAACGCGCTCCGCAGGAGTCCCTGACGACCAGCTGGGTCGGCAGCACCACGGGCTCTTCGCGCCCGGCACCGGTGATCATGGCCATGATCGCCTTCGCCGCCGCCACCCCGAACCCCGGCTTGTCCTGCGCCACCGTCGTCAGCGCCGGATCGACCACCGAGGCGATCTCGATGTCGTCGAACCCGACGAGCGCCAGGTCCTGGGGCACGCGCAGGCCGGCGGCACGGGCGGCGAGCAGTGCGCCGACCGCCATCTCGTCGCTGGCCGCGAACACCGCGGTCGGCGGCTCGTCCAGCGCCAGAAGCCGGTGCGTGGCAGCGGTTCCGCTCGCCCGGTAGAAGTCACCGGCGACCACGTAGTCGTCACGCGGCTCGACGCCCGCCTCGTGCAGTGCCGTGCGGTAGCCGGAAACACGGGCCTGGGAAGGCTGGTTGCCCGGCGGGCCGGTGATCGTGGCGATCCGGGTGTGGCCGAGCCTGACGAGATGACGGACGGCCGACAGCGCGCCGCCCACGTTGTCCGACGTCACGTAGGTGGCCCTGGGTCCGTCGACGGCGACGTCCAGCGCGACGCACGGAAACCCCGACTGCGCAAAGGATTCGAACGCGTCGGCATCGGAGCCGCTGTCGATCAGGACCAGCCCGCCGAGGTGGTGGCGGCGGGTCATGTTCACGTAGCCGACCGGGTCCGCGAGTGACGCGCCGACCTCGCGGGAGTCGCCGCTGGTCGCGAGCATCAGCAGGTGGTAGCCGTGCGCGCTGAGCGCGGACTTCAGTCCTATCAACAGGTCCTGCAGGTACGGGTGCCGCCAGCCGGGCCTGCGGTGGTCGGTGTCCCAGACGAGTCCGATCATCGTGGACTGCTTCGTCGACAACGCCCGCGCGGACTCGTTGGGCCGGTAGTCCAGCTCTTTCGCGACCCGCAGCACTCGTTCACGCGTGTCCTCGTTCACCGTGTCCGGCTGGTTGAAGACGCGCGACACCGTCGCCACGGACACGCCGCAGAGCTGGGCGATCTCTCGCCCGGTCGCCATTCCGGCCTCCCGATTTACCGTAAGCGGTTACATAGACCCTACGAGCAGCACTTCCCCTAGTCAAACGGGTGCGGAAGTTGATCTGTTTATCATCTCGTTACTTGACGGACACCGCGTAACACCGCTGTCATTGGCGCCACACACCTTCTCCACGAAGCACTTCTTCTGCTTCAGCGCGCCCAAAAACCAACGGAGGCCTGGAAAATGCGCCCCAAAGCACTCGCCCTCGGCTGCGCCGCGGTGGCGACCGCCCTGGTGCTCAGCGGTTGCGGCAGCGACGCCGCGTCCGGCGGCAAGACGAAGCTGACCATCGGGTTGTTCGGCAACTTCGGGTACGCCGAGCTGCTCAAGGAGTACGCGGCCGCGCACCCGGACGTCGAGATCTCCGACCGCACCGCGTCCTACTCGGACCACCACAAGAACCTCGCCGCGCACCTCGCCACCAGCAGCGGCGCCGCGGACATCGAGGCGGTCGACACGGGGTACGTCAACCAGTTCAAGGCCACCCCGGACAAGTTCGTCGACCTCAACACCAAGGGCGGCGACCAGCTGAAGGACCGCTGGCTGGGCTGGAAGTGGGAGGCCTCGCTCAGCAAGGACGGCAAGCAGATCGGTTACGGCACCGACATCGGCGGCCTGGCCATCTGCTACCGCCGCGACCTGTTGCAGAACGCCGGGCTGCCCGCCGACCGCGACCAGGTCGCGGCGCTGTGGCCGACCTGGCAGGACTTCATGGCCGCGGGCAAGAAGTTCCAGGAGAAGGCGCCGGAGGGCGTGAAGTGGTTCGACGGTGGTCCGACCGTCCTCAACGCGATCGTCGGCCAGGCGTCGGTCGGCTACTACGACAAGACCGACAAGATCGTCGTGGGTGACAACAAGGAGGTCAAGGCCGCCTGGGACCTCGTCGTCGACGGCGTGCAGTCCGGTCTGTCGTCCAAGCTGCTGTACTCGACGCCCGTCTGGAACACCGGGTTCAAGCAGGGTCAGTTCGCGACGGTGACCTGTCCCGCGTGGCAGATGGCCAAGATCAAGGACCAGGCCGGTCCCGAGGCCGCCGGCAAGTGGGACGTCACCTCCGTGCCCGGTGGTGGCGGCAACTGGGGCGGCTCGTACCTGACGGTTCCCAAGTCCGGCAAGAACGTCGACAAGGCCGTGGAGCTGGCGGCGTGGCTGACCGCGCCCGAGCAGCAGGCCAAGGTGTTCAAGAGCGCCGGGTTGCTGCCGTCGATCCCGAAGCTGTACGAGGACCCGTCGATCGTCGACTACAAGAACCCGTACTTCAACGACGCGCCGATCGGCAAGCTCTTCACCGACGCGGCCAAGAAGCTGAACCCGCAGTACCAGGGCCCGAAGGCCGGTGACATCCAGACCGCGATCGGCAACGCGATGCAGCGCGTCGAGCAGGGCAAGCAGAACGGCGACGAGTCGTGGCGCCAGTTCGTCGGCGACGTCCAGAAGTGACGAGCTGACCATGGTTCTGATGGACAAGACGGCCAGAAGACACCGGTGGGACACCAAGTTCGCGCCGTACGGATACGTGACGCCGTACTTCCTGATCTTCGGTGTCTTCGGGCTGTTCCCCCTGCTCTACACCATCTGGGTCTCGCTGCAGGACCGCAACCTGCTCGAGTCGGACGCGGCGACCTTCGTGTGGTTCGACAACTACGCGAAGCTGATGGCGGACCCGTACTTCTGGAACGCCATGGGCAACACGCTGAGCCTGTGGCTGCTGACGACGGTCCCGCAGATCATGTTCGCGCTCTTCATCGCACAGCTGCTCAACCGCAAGGTCCGCACCCGCACGCTGTTCCGGATGGGCGTGATCCTGCCGAACATCACCTCGGTGGCGGCGGTGACGATCATCTTCGCGCAGCTGTTCGGCCGTGACTTCGGCCTGATCAACTGGGTGCTGGAGCTGTTCGGTGCCGGGCAGATCGACTGGCAGGCTGGCACGGCCAGCTCCCACATCGCCATCGCCGTGATGGTGGTGTGGCGCTGGACCGGCTACCACGCGCTGATCTTCCTGGCGTCCATGCAGGCGATTCCGTCGACCCTGTACGAAGCGGCCACCCTGGACGGCGCGAACGGGCGGCAGCAGTTCTGGCGGATCACGGTGCCGTTGCTGCGGCCGCAGATCATCTTCTCGACGATCATCGCGACCACCGGCAACATGCGGCTCCTCGCGGAGCCGCTGCTGTTCAACCCTGGCGCCGCTGCCGCGACAGGTGGCTCGGACCGGCAGTTCCAGACCGCCGCGCTGTACCTGTACGAGCAGGGCTTCACGAACTACGACTTCGGCTACAGCTCGTCGATCGCGGTCGTGCTGGCCATCGCCACGGTCATCGTCGCCGGTCTCGGCTACCTGGTGACCAAACGGATCCGGACGGAGTGACCCCATGACCGCAGTGCTGGAGCGCCCAGCGCCCGTGCGGCCCGCGGGACCCTCGGCGAGGGCGCGCAGGCTGGCCAGGCGTGTGGCGGGGCCGTGGACGTACGCCGGGCTGATCGCGATCCTGGCCGGGTCGGCCTTTCCCGTGTACTGGTCGTTCGTGGTGTCCTCGCAGACACCGGACGCGATCGACAGCGTGCCGCCCGTCCTGGTGCCGGGCGGCCACCTCTTCGCGAACATCGCCCGCGTCTTCGACACCACCGACTTCGCGCTGGCGCTGATGAACTCGATCATCGTGTCGGGCACGGTGACCATCTCGGTGGTGCTGTTCTCGACGCTGGCCGGGTTCGCCTTCGCCAAGATGAAGTTCCGCGGCCGCAACGTGTTGCTGCTGCTCATCATCGGCACGCAGGCGATCCCGACCGAACTCGGCATCATCCCGCTCTACATGATGATGAGCGAGTTCGGCTGGGCCGGCGAGATCCACGCGGTGATCGTGCCGGGACTCGTGACAGCGTTCGGCGTGTTCTTCATGCGGCAGTACTTCGAGCGGGCGATCCCGGACGAGCTGCTGGAGGCGGGCCGGATGGACGGGTGCCACTCGCTGCGGCTGTTCTGGCACGTCGCGCTGCCCGCGGCTCGTCCGGCCGCGGCCGTGCTCGGGTTGTTCACGTTCATGCAGGCGTGGAACGACTTCTTCTGGCCGCTGGTGGTGCTCGTGCCGGAGAACCCGACAGTGCAGACCGCTCTGTCCACTTTGGCCAGTGGTTACACCACCGACTACACGCTGGTGCTGACCGCCGCGACGATCGGCACGATCCCCGTGCTGGCCGTGTTCCTGTTGTTCGGCCGCCAGATCGTCGGCGGCATCATGTCGGGTGCCGTCAAGGGCTGATCTTCTTTGGAGACTGTTGTGAGTTTTCCGGCCGGCTTCCGCTGGGGCGTGGCGACCTCGGCCTTTCAGATCGAAGGGGCGGCCAGGCTCGACGGCCGCGGTCCGTCCATCTGGGACACCTTCGCACAGGTTCCCGGTGCCGTCGCGTCCGGCGACACCGGCGACGTGGCGGCGGACCACTACCACCGCTGGGCCGAGGACGTGCGGCTGCTCGTCGACCTCGGCGTCGACGCGTACCGGTTCTCGGTGTCGTGGTCGCGGATCCTGCCGGAGGGCAGCGGACGGATCGAGCAACGCGGCCTCGACTTCTACCGGCGCCTCGCGGAGGCGTTGCTGGACAACGGGATCGAGCCGTTCCTGACGCTGTACCACTGGGATCTTCCGCAGGCGCTGGAGGACCAGGGCGGGTGGCGCGACCGCGACACCTCCCACCGGTTCGCCGACTACGCGGCCCTGGTGCACGAGGCGCTCGGTGACGTCGTCACCAAGTGGACCACGCTGAACGAGCCGTACTGCTCGTCGGTCGTGGGCTACGGCGAAGGCCGCCACGCGCCCGGCGCTCGCGAGGGGCACGGCGCGCTGGCGGCGGCGCACCACCTGCTGCTCGGTCACGGACTCGCGGTGCAGGCCATGCGCGCCAACGGTTCCGGCGGCGAGTTCGGCATCGTGCTGAACCAGTCCCCCACCGTGCCGGTCAGCGACTCGCCCGCCGACGTCGCCGCGGCCAGCCGGCAGGACTGCCTGCTGCGGCGGCAGTTCACCGACCCGCTGTTCGGTTCGGCGTACCCGGACGAGATGACGTCGATGTTCGGTGAGATCAGCGACTTCTCGTTCCGGCACGACGGTGATCTGGCGATCATCGGCCAGCCGCTGGACTACGTCGGCCTCAACTACTACTACCGGCTGCACGTCGCCGACGCGCCGCGCCGCGAGCCCGACCCGGCCAAGCGCACGGCCCACGACATCGGTGTCGACACGACCCAGCTCCCGGACGTGCCGCGCACCGGCATGGGCTGGCCGGTCGAACCCGCCGGTCTCACGACCGCGCTCACGGACCTCAAGGCCCGGCACCCCGGCCTGCCACCGATCTACGTCACGGAGAACGGCTGCGTCTACCCGGACTCGGAGGGGTTCGAGGACACCGAACGCATCTCCTACCTGCGTGACCACATCGCGGCGGCCCAGGCCGCGGACGTGGATCTGCGCGGCTACTTCTGCTGGTCACTGCTCGACAACTTCGAGTGGGCGCACGGCTACAAGCACCGGTTCGGCCTGGTGCACGTCGACTACCAGACGTTGCAGCGAACTCCGCGTGCCAGCTACCAGTGGTACCGCTCGTTCATCACTGCGGCACGGCAGGACAACTGATCGCGGGAGTCACCAGGTCGAGCAGGTAGGCGTCGACGTTGGTCCGCGTGCAGGCACTGCGGGGGTAGGCGATGTGGCCCCAGCCCTCGTAGGTCAGCAACGCGGTGTTGCGCGGCGCCTGCCGCTTGATGCTGACCGCCCACGCGTACGGGGTCGTCGGGTCGTACTTGGCGTTGAGGACCAGGATCTTCGGCGCGCCGGAGATGTCGAGGCGGTGGGGCGGGTTGGCGGGCGGTCCGGGGACGCCGACGCACGCCATGGCCTCGTCGTGGCCGAGGAAGCTGCCGCGCATGATCGGTGAGCGCCGCAGTTCCTCGGCCCGCAGCCGTTCGTAGTCCCGGAAGTTCCTGATGCGCAGCGAGAAGTCCTGGCAGACGGTGGCGAGCCGGACCGACTCGTAGTTGGGCTCGAACGCCTGGGTCCGCACCGTCTGCCCGGCGATCAGGTCGGCGGCCCGGAGCCAGTCAGGACCTCGCAGCGCGAAGTACATGCTGTCGAGCAGGCCCTGACGCCCTCCCGGCTCGCCATCGGCCCGCACGAGTGCCGCTTCCCAGGCAGCCCTGACGTCCTGCCCGTGCAGAACGCAGTCGGTCGAGCTCTGACACCACTTCGCGAACTCCAGGAACGCGTCGTCGCCGGCGGCCGCCCGGTCCCCCACGAACCGCCGGGCGTCCACGCTGTGGTCGACCACGCTGTCGAGGACCATCGCGCGGACCTTGCCGCCGAACTTCTCGCCGTACGCCTGGCCGAACACCGTGCCGTACGACAGCCCGAAGTAACTGATCTTCCGCTCACCCAGCGCCCGCCGCGCCGCGTCCATGTCCTGCGCGACGCTGGCGCTGTCGGCGTGGTCGAAGATCGGCCCGCTGCGCTCGCGGCACTTCGCCAGCACGTTCTTGTTGTGCTGGAGCAGCGCGGCGAACCCGGCCTCGTCTTCCGGATAGATCGACGGCTGCCCGTCCATGAGGTCGGCACACCGCAACGGCAGGCTGTTCCCGGTGCCCCGCGAGTCGATGCCGACGATGTCGAACCGGGCGCGGACCTCCGGACTGAACAGGCCGGAGAGTGCGAACTCCGCTGCGGAACCGCCGGGTCCACCGGGGTCGACCATCAGCACGCCCAGACGCCGCGCCGGGTCGGTGGCCTTGTGCCGCCCCAGCGCGATGTCGATGCGTTCGCCGTGAGGCTTCCGCCAGTCCAGCGGCACGCTGAGCGTTCCGCACTCGCCGTCGGGGTTGTCCTGGCAGGGCGCCCAGGCGATCGACGGCGCCGGTTCGGCGTGCGCCGCACCTCCGGTGACCACCAGAACCACGGCGGCGACGGATGCCGCCAATGCCCGCCTCATCGTGCGCAAGACGCCCCCTCGAGCTTTGCCCTGAAGCGGCTCACCCTACGAGAGAAAGCGCTCTCACGGTTGCTCCGGACGCCGGAGCCGTTCGGCGGCCAGCCGTCCCGAGATCAGCACAGGCGGGATGCCGACGCCGGGCGTGGTGCCGCTGCCCGCCAGCACGACGTTGCCGTCCCTGAACGGCAGGTTGCGCGGCCGGAACGGGCCGGTCTGGCCGAACGTGTGCGCGGCGGAGAACGGCGTGCCGGCGGCCTGGCCGTCGCGTGCCCAGTCGTCCGGGGTCACCACGGCGAGCGGTTCGGCGTCGACGAGGAGCTTGCGCGCCGACATCTCGTCGACGAGTTCTTCGGCGTACCGGCGCGCCATCGCGTCCCAGCGCAGCGGAGCGGCGTCGAGGTTCGGGCAGGGCGCCAGGAGGTACTGCAGGTGCCTGCCCTCCGGCGCGAGTGCGGGATCGGTGAGGGTGGGCGTGGTGAGCAGCAGCGACGGGTCGCTCATCAGCCTGCCCTGCCGGATGATCTCGTCGAACGTGCCGTCCCACTTGTCGCCGAACGAGATCGTGTGGTGGGCGAGGTCGTCCGCCACCCGGCCGGCGCTGAGGTGCACGACCACCGCGGACGGCGACCAGCGCAATGGCCGGATCCGGCGCGGTTCGCCGTGCAGCAGCCGGGTGCTCTGGGCGGGTCCGGTGGCGAGAACGACGGCGTCGCAAGGGAACCGGGTGTCGGCCGTGCGCACGGCCGTGACGCGGTGACCGCTCCGTTCGAGCTCCTCGGCCTCCACGCCGTAGTGGAACCGCACCCCCGCGTCGGCGGCGGCGTCCGCCATGGCCTGCGGCACAGCGCGCATGCCGCCGCGCGGGAACCACACGCCCGCAATGGTGTCCATGTAGGCGATGACGGCGTAGGCGGCGAGAGCGTCTTTCGGTGCGACACCGGCGTAGAGCGCCTGGAAGGTGAAAACGCGCCGGAGCCGGTCGTCGTGCAGGAACCGGCCCACCGCCTTGGCCAGCGAGCCGAAGCCGCCGAGCCGGGCGAGTGCGAGCAGGTCGGGGCCGGCGAGGTCGAGCGGGGAGTCGAAGCTCGCGCCGATGAACCTGTCCCGTTCCACCTCGTAGAGCCTCGTCAGCCACGCCCGCAGGTCGCGGTACCCCTCCGCCTCCCGGTCCCCAGCGAAGTCGCGCACCGCCTGCTCCATGCGGTCCGCGTCGGTGTGCACGTCCAGCGCCGTGCCGTCGGCGAACGTCGCGCGGTAGGCGGGGTGCAGCGGCAGCAGTTCCAGGTGGTCCTCCCGCCGCCGGCCGACCGCCGCGAACGCGTCGTCCAGCAGTTCCGGCATGGTGAGCACGGTCGGGCCGGTGTCGATCCGGTGACCGCCGATGTCGCGACGGCCCGCGAGCCCGCCGGGGTGCGGCCGTCCTTCGAGAACCGTCACCTCGTGCCCCGCACCGCGCAGGTGCAGCGCCGCCGACAGCCCGGAGAGTCCCGCGCCGACCACGACCACACGATCCGTGCGGCCCTTCACCACGTGCACCACTGCGTTCCCCTCGCTCAGGTCGTTCGTGCCACGGCACGGCCGGCGAGGTGCACCAGCTCGTGACGGGCGTCGTCGTCGATGGCCGCGCGGTCCAGCGCCGCGATCCCCGATCCGGCCAGTCTCTCGATGTGCTCCTCCACCGCGGCGACGGCGCCGAGTTCCACGAGCAACGCGCACACGTCCCTCACGGTCCGTTCGCTGACGGTCCCGCTCTCCAGGCAGCGGCGGAGCAGCCGTTGCGCCGCGGGTCTGCCCTGTGCGCGGGACAGCGCGATCGACATCAACGGCGTCCGCTTGCCCTCCCTCAGGTCCTCCCCCACCGGCTTCCCGGTGACCGAGGGGTCGCCGAACACCCCGATCAGGTCGTCCCGCAGCTGGAAGGCGACGCCGATGTCGTGGCCGTACGCGCGCAGGCAGTCGACGACGTCGTCGTCAGCCCCCGCGAGGGCGGCTCCGAGGTGCAGCGGCCGTTCCACCGTGTACGCGGCGGTCTTCAGCGCGGCCACCCGGACGGCGTGCTCCAGCGACTCCTCGCGCCGTGCGACGGCCAGCAGGTCGAGGTGCTGTCCCATGATCATCTCGGTCCGCATCGCCTGCCACGGCCCCCAGGCGCGGCTCAGCGCCTCGGCGGGAAGACCGGCGGTCACCAGCGCGTCGTCCGCCCACGCCAGCGCGAGGTCGCCGACCAGGATCGCGGCCGAGTCGCCGTACCGGCGGGCGCTCGCGGCCCACCGTTCCCGCCGGTGCAGCGCGGCGAACGACTCGTGCGTCGACGGCCTGCCCCGTCTGGTCGCCGAGCGGTCCATCACGTCGTCGTGCACCAGCGCGCAACACTGCAGCAGCTCCAGCGCCACCATGGCCCGCACCACGGCGTCCACCGGAGCGGCGCCGCCTGCCGCACGCCATCCCCACCAGGCGAACGTGGGCCTGATCCTCTTGCCACCGGCGAGGACCAGTCCACGCAGCTCTGCGGTGAGCTCGCCCGCCAGGTCCTGGCGGGCGAGCAGGAACTCGTGCAGTGCTCCGTCGAGCAGGGCGTGGAAGTCGTCCACCCGCGACGTGCGAGCGTCCACGCTGGTCAGCAGCGACATCGGCGTTCCTCGGAAGTCGGTGGGAGTTCGATGCTCCGAGCTAAGCAGCGCGGTGCGGAGTCCGCATGATGAGCACCGTCGTTGTGCGGAACGCAATTCGCGGACTTAGCGTGGAGGAACCTCCTGCTCGAAAGGACCCCTGATGTCGGCTGAGCGCGAACTGGATGCCGCGGGCGTCACCGCACCGGCGTTGCGCGACGCGTACCGGCGCTGCCGTGAGCTCAACGCACTGCACGGCCGCACCTACTACCTGGCAACGAGGTTGCTCAGCCCGGAGCAACGTCCCGCCGTCCACGCGCTGTACGGGTTCGCCAGGTGGGTGGACGACGTGGTCGACGACGTCCACAGTGGAATCGACGACAAGGCCGCCGCGCTCGGCGCGATCGACGTTCGCCTTCAGAAGGCGCTGAAGGACGGGGCGACGGACGACCCGGTTCTGGCGGCGCTGATGGACACCGTGCACCGCTACGACATCCCGGTCCAGCACTTCCAGGACTTCATGGAATCGATGCGGATGGATCTCACCGTCACCGACTACCCCACTTATCGCGACCTCGAACAGTACGTGCACGGATCCGCCGCGGTGATCGGCCTGCAGGTGCTCCCGGTGCTCGGCACCAGCGTGCCCAGGGAGGAGGCCGAACCGGCCGCGGCGGCGCTCGGTGTCGCGTTCCAGCTCACCAACTTCATCCGCGACGTCGGCGAGGACCTCGACCGCGGCCGGGTGTACCTGCCCGCGGACGAGCTCGCGGCGTTCGGCGTCGACCGGGAACGCCTGCTGCACGCGCGGGCGCAGGGCAGAGCCGACCAGCAGGTACGGGCCGCCCTGCGTGACCAGGTGCGCAGGGCGCGCCAGGTCTACGAGCGGGCCTGGCCGGGCATCGGCATGCTCGCGCCGCGGTCGAGGCCCTGCGTGCTCACCGCCTACCGGCTGTACGGCCGCATTCTCGACCTCGTCGAGGGCGCGGACTGCGACGTGCTGTCACGCCGCGTCGTCGTCTCGAACGGCAGGCGGCTCGCGGTCGCCCTGCCCGCGCTGGCGAGGGCGGTGTTCGCCCGTGCGGCCTGACGAGAGGAAGTCGATGCGTGACCGGATCCCGTTGCGGATCTACTCGAGCCCGCCGTGGCGCGAGCAACGGCCGACGTGGCAGGACGCCAAGCCGGCGCTGATCGAGGCCGCGCTCAAGCGCGCCACGGCGCGCCCGTCCGGCAACTGGTTCGTCGCGGGCGCCAGCAGGGACGTCGTGAAGGGCAAGCCGTGCGGCCGCACCATCGCGGGTCAGGAGGTCGTGCTCTGGCGCGGGCCGCACGGCGTGCTCATGGCGGGGTCCGGCTCGTGTCCGCACCTCGGCGCTCCGCTGTGCGACGGCGCCGTGGCCGAAGGCAAGCTGATCTGCCGCTGGCACGGCCTCGCGCTCGACGGCACGCGGTTCGGCGCGTGGACGCCATTCCCCGCGCACGACGACGGGGTGCTGGTGTGGGTGCGGCTGGACCGGGCGGGTGGTGAGGAGCCGCTGGACGCTCCCGTGCTGCCCGAAAGGCCGCCGGCGGGGTCGATCGACGCGGTGGCCACGCTCATCGGCCGGTGCGACCCCGAGGACGTCGTCGCCAACCGGCTCGACCCCTGGCACGGCGCGTGGTTCCACCCCTACTCGTTCGCGAACCTGCACATCCTCGAAACCCCCACGGAGGTGGAGGACCGCTTCCTGGTCGAGGTCACCTTCCGCGTCGCCGGACGGGTCGGCGTGCCGGTCATCGCCGCGTTCACCTGCCCGGAGCCGCGCACGGTGGTGATGCACATCGTCGAGGGGGAAGGCGAGGGCAGCGTCGTCGAGACGCACGCGACGCCCATCCGCGACGGCCGGACCGCCGTGGTGGAGGCGACCATCGCGCACTCGGACCGGCGCGGCTTCGCGCTGGCCAGGCCGGCGGCGGGGGCGTTGCGGCCGGTCATGCGCTGGGCAGCGGCACGATTGTGGCGCGACGACCTGGACTACGCCGAACGCCGGTACACACTACGCCAGGCGGGTCGCTTCCCCGACTGAGCCCCCAAGTTGCGTCGTTTCTGAGTCGATTTTACGATGGGCGCCCATCGAGGGTCGACTCAGAGGACGTGCCATGCCCGAACTGTCACGATTGCCCCAGCCGGTCGCGGAGTCGTGGGACTGGCAGCTCGAAGGCCTGTGCCGCGGAATGGACAGCGCCTACTTCTTCCACACGCCCAACGAACGGGGCTCGGCGCGAGACCGGCGCGAGGCCGCGGCCAAGGCCATCTGTCAGCGTTGCCCGGTCATGGAAAAATGTCGTTCGCACGCGCTGGAGGTCCAGGAGACCTTCGGCATCTGGGGCGGACTCGGGGAAAGTGAGTTGAGGGCGATGCTCGCGAAACGCGCCCGTAGGACGTGACCTACACACCGCGCGCGGTGGCGGGGATGCTCGGCATCGCCCCGACCACGCTCAGGACGTGGGACCAGCGCTACGGACTGGGTCCCTCCATCCGCACCGACGGCGGCCACCGTCGTTACGAGGAAGCGGACGTCGACGTGCTGCGCAGAATGGTGGTGCTGACCGGTCAGGGGGTGTCGGCGGCCGCCGCTGCCGTGCTGGCACGCCAGAAACCGGCGGCCCGCCCCAGCCTCCCGCTCTCCCCGCTCGGCTCCGAGGACGCCGTCCTGGCACGGCGGAGCTTCCTGGCCGCGGCGAAGCGCCTCGACGAACCGATGATGTCCGACCTCGCCGGGAAGCTCATCACCGACCACGGCGTCGTCTCCGCCTGGGAGGCGGTCTTCGTCCCCTCGCTGGTGGAACTCGGCGAACTGGTCGCCGAGACCGGCCAGGGTGTGGAGATCGAGCACCTGGCCAGCGGAAGCGTGCTGTTCGCCCTGCGCGGGATCCCTCGTGCGAGCGGTCCCGGCGTGCTCTCCGCGCTGCTGTCCTGCGCGCCGGACGAACAGCACTGGCTGCCACTGGAGGCACTCGGGGCGGCACTGTCCGAACAGGGCCGCGGGTGGCGCAACCTCGGAGCCCGTGTGCCGGCCGACGCCCTGTACGACGCGGTGACCCGTCTACGGCCCGCCGTCGCGCTGGTCTGGGCGCACCGGCCAGAACTCGCGCTGCGGGTGCCACTGGAGGAACTCGGAGCGCGACCGGGCACGGTGCTCGCGGTCGCGGGATCCGGGTGGGACGGTCTGGCGCTGCCGTCGTTCGTCCACCGGCCGGCCACGCTGACCGAGGCGATCCAGCTCGTGCTGGACCGCACCGACGCCTAGAAGACCTCGCGGTCACGCTCCCGCACGCGCACCTCGTCCAGTTCCGCGATGCGACGCAGCCCCTGCACGGCCCGCGCCATGCGGTGGTTTCCGCTCACCTGTTCCTCGTGCCGGTCGAGCCACGCCCAGTACCCGGCGGTGAACGGGCACGCGCGCTCACCCGTGCGCCGCTTCGGGTCGAACCAGCACGTGCCGCAGTGATCCGTCATCCGGTTGAGGTAGGCGCCGCCGCTCAGGTACGGCTTGGTCGCGATCACGCCGCCGTCCGCGTGCTGGCTCATCCCGATGACGTTGACCGGCATCACCCACGGGAAACCGTCCACGAAGGACGTGACGAACCAGTCGTTGAGCGCGGCGGGGTCGTAACCCCGTTGCAGCGCATGGTTTCCCAGCACCATCAGCCGTTGGATGTGGTGCACCCAGCCGTGGTCGCGCACTCCTTCCAGGGCGGTCCGCAGGCACGCCGCGCGCACCATGGCCGGCCGCAGCTCCGCCCACCACGACGGCAGCTCCGCCTTGGCGCGGAAGCCGTTGCGCCGCGTGTACTCCGGACCGAGGTGCCAGTACAGGTGCCACACGTACTCACGCCAGCCGAGCACCTGCCGGACGAACCCCTCGACGCTCGCGAGCGGCGCGGCACCGTCGCGGTAGGCGTCCTCCGCCGCGTAGACGACCTCCAGCGGGTGCAGGAGTCCGTGGTTGAGCGGCACCGACAGCAGCGAGTGCGCCATCGTCCAGTCCTTGGCCAGGACGGCGTCCTCGTGCGGGCCGAAGTGAGGAAGCCGGTCGCGCAGGAAGACCTCCAACGCGGTCAGTGCTTCCTCTCGCGTGATGGCGAAGCGGCGCGGACCGTCCCTGCCCACCGTGGGCAGGTCCATCGCGTCGAGGTCGGCACGCACCTGCGCGTCGATCTCGTCCTCCTCCGGCCACCACGGCGCCGGAACGCCGAGCCGTCCGCGTTTCGGCGGGGGTTCGCGGTTCTCGGTGTCGAAGTTCCACCGGCCGCCCACCGGGACTTCGCCGTCCATCAGCACGTCGAAGCGGGTGCGCTGGTAGTGGTAGAAGTCCTCCATCAGGAAGCGCTCGCGCGGCCCCGCCCACGCGGTGAACTCCTCACGGGACAACGCGAACGCGGGAGTGGGGTGCACTTCCACGCCGAGTTCGGTCAGCATCTTCTGCGCGGCGGCCGAACCCGGTTGGTAGGCGACCAGTGGGCGGTCCAGTTCGCGGATGGCGTCGCCGTACGTGTTCGCGCGCACGAGCGTGATGCGATCGGGGTACTCGGCGGCGAGATGACGCATGCCGGACAACACGAGGTGCAGCTTCTGCCGGTGGTACGGCTTGCGGCGCAACGCCGCGGCCGACTCGATCAGCACGATCTCGTCGTGGCCGGAGTGGAACTGCGGTCCGAGCTGGTCGCCGAACAGCAGCAACGTCGTCACTGATCACCACGCAGGTCGGCCAGCACGGCGTGTGCGGCTCTGCGTCCCGAGTGGAGTGCTCCCTGGATCGAGCTGGTGTCGCGGTGATCACCACAGACGTATCGGCGGCCACCCGCGCGGACGGACTGCTTCAGCCGGTGCGGCGCCGTCATCGCGGGGATCGCCTGCGGGATGTCGTACCGCCGTAGCACCTCCCACCGGCTGGTGTCCGTGCTGTACAGACGATCCAGGTGCGCTCGGACGGCCCGCTCGTCGGCGTCGCCGAGCACCGAGGCCTGCACGAGCGGGGCGTGCGGCGAGTACGGGCGCGACACCTCCGACATCACCGCCGTGTTCACGACCGGGCCACCGCCGGCGTCGACGACCAGGCAGCCGTCGCGCAGCGGTGACCTCGGCGGCCGGAAGTACCACGTGGTCACGCCGTTCCAGCGGGGTTCGGTCAGTCCCGGCAGCAGGCGGGCCGCGGTCGTGCCGTCCGTCGCCACCACCACGGCGTCCGCGGCGATGCGGCCGCCCTCCTCCAGGTCCACGCCGTTGTCGTGCACGGCCCTCACGGCGGTCTGCAGGCTGATGGCGTCCCTGGGCAGGCGTTCCGCCATCGCCTTCGGCAGCTCCCCCATCCCGAGCGCGGGCACCGCGGCGCCGCCTCGGGCGAAACTGCGCCACACCAGGTGGAAGAACCTCGACGACGTGCTGAGCTCCCGTTCCAGGAACACGCCGGACAGGAACGGCCGGAACACCGCCTCGACCGCGCGGTCGGACACTCCCAGCCGCCGCAGTTCCTCGCGGGTCGTGCGGTCCTGCGCGATGAGCAACGGCCGCACCGGGCCGAAGGCGTCCGGGCCGGAGAACCGGGCCACCGCCGCCACGTCCCGCACGCCCAGGACGTGCTGGCGCAGGAAGCCGTCCCACGCGGACGGCCCGCTGCGCGGATCGGCGAGCAGGTCGTGCCGGCCGTCGTCGTGCACGAACGCGCCCGGCCTGAAGTGCCGCAACGGCAACGGATCGAGCCCGAGCCGCTCCAGTTCGGGATAGGCGGGCAGCATGATCTGGAAGCCCCGGTCGAACCGCACGCCGTCCTCGACGTCGGTCCGCACGCGGCCGCCGACCTCGTCCCCCGCTTCCAGCACGGTGACCTCGACGCCCGCCGCTTTGAGCTCCAGCGCGGCACTCAGGCCCGCCAGACCGGCTCCCACCACGACGATCACAGCGTCCTCCAGCGTCGGGCGACCGAGCGCAGCAGCGGCACGCGGCCCTCGGCCGGCACGGTCCACAGCTCGGTGCCCGCGACGCCCCAGCGGCTGAGCAGGTGGTTGGCGGCGGCGAACCCCGTGGTGGCGGCGCGTTCCATGAGTGCGACGGGCAGGTCGATGCGCACGAGATCGCCCGCGACCACCAGGAAGTCGTCCGGTGTCCGCACTCCCGGCCGGTTCGCGTAGCCCCCGGCCGGGAACAGCGGGCAGTCCTCGCGCAGCTCGTGCCGTTCGTCGATGATCCCTGCCCGCTTGGTCTCCGGGTAGACCTCGGTGAGCTGCTCCCAGAGGCGGGCACGGGCCGACCGTTCGTCCACATCGGACGGAAGTGCGTATCCGTGCAGTTCCACCACCGAGCCGCCCGTGCGGGCCGCCCACGCCCGTGCCTCGTGCTCGTAGTGGTCGAGGACGCTGATGTTGTCCAGCAGGTCGTGCCCGCCGGTGCCGAGGAAGCCCGGCCGGTCCGGGTCCACGGGCGTATCCAGCCAGTACCGCGACACGAGGAACCGGGGCGCGGTGCGCAGCCCGCCGACCTTCTCGCGCCACGCGGTGTCACCGAGCGTGGGCGACTCGCCGACGAGTGCCCGCAGGCCTTTGACGTCCGCGGCGAGCACCACGGCGTCCGCCTCGATCGCGCCGTCGCCGATGGTGACGGAGAACCGCTTCTGCTCGCCCGGCTGCACGGACCCGACCTCGACGCCCGTGCACACCGTCGCGCCCAGCAGGGCGAGGTGGCGCCGGAGCGGCTCCCACAGCCCGTGCGGGAAAGGATCCGCGGCCACGTCGAACAGCAGCCCCTCGTCGGAGCCGAGGAAGTAGATGTGGAACATCACCGCGAGCTCCGCGGCCGACATGCGGGTGGGGTGGGCGAAGAAGCTGCGGGAGAACACCTCGAAGGCGAGGGCGTGCGCGGCCTCCGGGAAGCGGATGCGTTCCAGGTAGGTCGCGGCGTCGATGCCGTCGAGTTCCTCGTACACCCGCGGCACCGACACGTCGAGCAACGACAGCGCGGCCCGTGCGTTCACGTCGGGCAGGTCGCGCCAGCGGAACGTGGGACTGCTGCGGAGGAAGGCCAGCGCGTTCCACGGCACAGCCGTCGGGAGGTTCGCGAAGCTGTCCCGATGCCCGGAAGCGTGCTGCAGCGGGTAGTCCGGCAGTCCGACGAGGGCACGTCCACTCGGGTCGACGCGCTTGAGCAGGGAGCGAAGGTTGTAGTACTGCCGGAAGAACGCGTGGAAGCCGCGCGTCATGGTGGCGTCGCTGCCGTCCGCGAGCCTGGTGCTCCAGCCGCCGACCCGTCCGCCGAGGTAGTCCTCCCGTTCGCACAGCACGACCTGCGCCCCGCGTTCGGCGAGCAGGGTCGCCGCGGAGAGACCGGCGATGCCACCGCCCACCACGGCGACCACGGGGGCGTCCCCGTCGAACTGCGCGCGCCCGGCCGGAGCCGGGATCCGCACGGCCTTGCGATCCCTCACCGCTGCTCCTGTTCCGGTGCGTGGCCGCGGAAGGTGTGCACCACGCCGAGCTGCAGGCCCGGTAGCGGCGCGCTACGCACGCCGACGAAGCCGTTGCGCCGCAACCGGTCCCGCAGCGCCGTCGCCCCGTCGAAGTCCATCACGCTGCGCCACAGGTACGTGTAGAGCGAGCGGTCGCCGGTGGCCAGCCAGCCCGCCGGCACGATGAACCCGCACAGCGCCGTCCACACTGCCGTGCTCAGCAGCGAGTCGCGCACCGAGTACTCGTGCAGCACCAGCGTTCCGCCGGGTTTGAGCGTGTCGCGGATCCGGCTCAGCGTCGCGTCCGGCTCGGGCAGGTTGCGCACCAGGTAGGCGGCGAACACCGCGTCGAACGGCCCCTCGTCCACGTCCTCGGCCCGGCCGTGCACGAACCTCACGGTCGCCGGCCAGCGCTTCTCCCGCGCTCGCTCGATCATGCCCGCCGAGGCGTCGACGGCGACGATGTCCACGCCGGGCGCGGCGGCGACCAGGGCGGCCGTGGAGGCGCCCGTGCCGCAGCCGAGGTCGAGCACCCGCATCCCGGGGCGCAGGCCGAGCGCTCTCGCGGACCGGCGCAGCGCCTGGTGATAGCCGGGATTGAGCCCGACGAGGAAGTCGTAACCACGCGCCGCGCGATCGAACTTCGCCGGCACCTCAAGCTTGTTCACGCGCCACCCTTCCCCGTTCCCACAGCAACAACACGGCGGTGACCATGGCGAACCCGTAGAGGAAGTCCTCCACCGGGATGTCCCACGGCACCCGCACCCCGCTGATCGCCCAGTCCGCGTACAGCACGACGGGCGCGTCGAGCTTCGTCAGCCATCCGTCCACCGGCACCTGGAACCCGAGCACGATCGCCATCGTGACCCAGTAGGCGGGCCGGGTGAACAACCCCGTGCGCAGCAGGCAGAACTCCAGCAGCAGCACCACGACGACCGCCGCCATCGCGGCGAGCGAGTACTCCTCAACCATCACGCAACCAACGTTCCGAACGCCCGCGCACGGCCTCGTAGGTCAGCACCGCGCAGAGCGGGATCGCCAGGAAGAACAGGACTTCCTCGATCGGCAGCACCCCACCGATCAGCACACCCGTCGTCGCCTCGGGGTGAAAGCTCCAGTGCCCGCGCAGGATGGCGACGACATCCCAGACCGCCAGGACGAGCAGCACAGGTGCGATGGCGCGCGCCAGGTCGGGAGCACGGCGGTAGACACCGCGTCCCATCCACTCCAGCGGCACCGTGATGAGCACGCACACGCCCAGCACCACCAGGTATTCGTACTGGCTTCGCATCGCCGACCTCCCGCAACGACCGTATGGGCGGCGCGGCGAGTCTGCACAACGGCGAGAGGACTTTCATGCGATTCGTTGGCGGAGAGAGGTTCCACTGCCTGTCAGGTCGTCTCCGCCTTGGAAATCGCGTAATAGGCGTCCACCGTGTCACCGTCGATGCCCACGTAAGTGTCGATCCACGCCGCAGCGGCGCGCACGAGCACCAGCAGCGCGTCGAACCGCTGTTCCTCCGCCAGCACCCCCAGCGCGACCACGACGCGTCCGTCGTCACCGCAAGCCAGGCCGCTCAGCACCTCCGAGGCCACCTCGGCCGCCTGCGCGGGGATCTCCTCGCCCGGCGTCGCCGGCACGGAGACCGGAATGCGGACGGACGGATCGAGCGATCCGCGCGGAACGCCGCGCAGCAGGATCGCCGCGCACGTGTCGATCGCGACCATCCTCAACCGCTCGTCCGATGCCAGACACCGCACGGCCTCGATGGACCACCGGTGATCACGCCTGTTGATCGCGCCCACGGCGGCCAGGGTCACTTCCCTGGCCTGCACGTCGTCGAGCCGCTGCATCGACTCCCTGCCTCCTCCACAGTCGGCCCCGACTGGAATGCGCCCCGCGCACCACTTTGTGTCACTACAACGCAGCAATGGTCGAACGGCCTCAAACACGCTGCATGACGAGTGGCCGACAGTTCACCCGTCCGCAGCAGCGCATTCGATACGACTATCGACTCATTTCGACACCTCAGATGTTGATACCATCCGGATGTTCACAACCTGGGGGGACGACATGGCGACCAGACACCTCTACGTCGTGCGGCACGGCGCAGCAGACCCGTTCGGCGAACTCACCAGCACCGGCGAACAGCAAACGCACCTGCTCGGCGAACGCCTGGCCCGCCTGCCGATCGACACCGTGTGGCACTCACCCCTGGCCAGAGCCGTGAGCACCGCACGAATCCTGGGCGAACACCTGCCTAACGCCACCGTGGCCGAGGCAGCCGAACTGGTGGACCACGTACCGCACGTGCCGGAGGAGATGCCCGCGGCGTGGGCCGGTTTCTTCGACGGCTTCGACGCAGCGGAAGCCGCTACCGGCGCACGCCTCTCACAGGCGCTGGTAGAGCGGTTCGCCCGTCCCGCCGAGACCGAATCGCACGAGGTCCTGGTGACGCACGCCTACCAGGTCGCGTGGCTGGTGCGCGACGCCCTAGGCGCCCCGCCCGCCCGATGGCTGGCGATGAGCTGCGGCAACACCGCGCTGACGGTGATCCAGCAGCGCACCGGCACTCCGCCGACCCTGGTGCTGTACAACGACATGAGCCACCTGCCGGAGGAGCTGCGCTGGACGGGCTTCGGCCAGGGCCCGCGACCGTGAGCCCACGGCCGAACCGCTGACGCCGCCGGTCCCTCCGCGCGGCTCACCTCGACGAGACCAGCCACCCCGTCTCGCACGGCGGCCTGGCCGCAGACTTCACCGAGACCGCAGAGCACACCGTCACCGCGCTCGAAGTGGGCGCCGAACCCGTCACCGGCCCGCCAGAACAACGAGAACCCAGCCCGGCCGCCGACCAGGAGCGCGGCGTCAGCTTCGCTGCCGGTCGGACCGGAGCACCAGAACGCGCGCCGCGGTGCTCACCAGCCCGCCAACAGCGAACGATCAGCCCGGCCGCCGACTCCGAAGCACGGCCTGTGCGGCGACGAGGCGTTCCGACTCGCCGCGCTCCGACCGGTCCCCCGACACCTCGTCCGCCCAGCCGAGCAGCCGGTGCAGATGAAGATCCTCAGCCGCCGTCACGACGCGAGGCCGACCGAGAGCGACCTCGCCGCCGGTCCCGTCGATGCTGATCAGCTCTCCCACCCCGACAACGCGCCCGCCCACCGTCACCGACTCGGCGCCGACCACGAGATCGACCACCCCCACGACGGCGGGCTTGCCCATCGACCGCGCGACCACCGCGGCATGGCTGGCCGGACCGCCCCGCGCCGTGACGATGCCGGTGGCCGCCGCCAAGCCGCGGATGTCGGCCGGTGACGTCTCCGGCCGCACCAGAACCACCGGGCCGTCGGCCGCCATGCGGACCGCCTCGTCGGCCGTGACCGCCACCCGGCCCGACGCCACTCCCGGGCACACGCCCAGTCCGCGCGCGATGACGTCGGCATCCGGGGCGATCCGGGACGTGCGCACGTGCTGGAGGTGCTGGGGCGAGACGCGAAGGAGTGCCTCGGCACGGTCGATCAGGTGCTCGTCGGCGAGGTCGGTGGCCAGGCGGACGGCGGCGGCTCCGGTGAAACGGCCCGGCCTCACCTGCAGCAGCCACAGCTCGCCCGACTCGTAGGTGAACTCCACGTAGCAGGCGTCGCGGTAGTGCTGTTCCAGGCGGCGCAGTGCGGCCAGGAGTCCCTGCCACACCAGTGGTTCGCGGTCGGCCAGATCGCGGACGGGGTGGGTGAGCGAGCGGCCGGAGACCACGTCGGAGCCCTGGTGGCCGAAGAGGACTTCGCCGAACGGGACGTTGGCGCCGGTGTCGGGATCGCGGCTGAAGGCGACTCCGGAGCCGCTGTGATCGTCGCGGTCGCCGAACACCATTTGCTGCACGACCACGGCGGTGCCCAGGTCGTGCGGGATGCCGTGCAGGGTGCGGTAGGTGCGGGCGCGAGGTGTGTCCCACGACGCGAACACCGACTTCAGCGCCTCGTCGAGAGCCTCGGGAGTGGGGTGCAGGTTGAGGATCGTGTCCATCATGCCGGGCATCGACACGGCTGCGCCGGAGCGCACCGAGACCGACGCGCCCAGTGTGTCGACGGCGGTTGCCAGCTCTTCGCGCAAGCCGGCGGGTAGCCGGCCGTCGCGGAGGAAGGCGCGGCAGGCCTCGGTGGTGACGACGACGCCGGCGGGCACCGGCAGGCCGAGGCGGTGCAGCAGCACGAGGCCGTGAGCCTTGCCTCCCACTACTTCCGGCGGTTCGTCGAGCGCTGCGGAGAGGTGTCTCACCCAGACCATCGGGCGATTCCCAGCGTGGCGAGCAGGTCCTCGTGCAGCTCGGCCCACACCGTGTGGAACGAGTCGATCGTGTCGGCCAGGTGCTCCAGCTTCCCCGCCTGCGCACGGGCCAGAGCGAGAGCCAGGCGTGGTTCGTAGCGGGCGAACCTCGGGACGGCTGCGGTCAGTGCGGCGATGACCACTACGGCGCGGGCGTGGAAGTCAGCGAACAAGGCGAGTACTCGGGCGTCGTAGGCGGTGTCGGTGTGGTCGTTGACGACGCCGTCGACGGAACGGACCTGCCACGCCGTGCAGAGGTCCAGCAGTTCGGGGTTGAGCACGAGGAACGCGTCGAACGCCTCGGACAGCGCGGGGCGGGTGCCGGCCGACTCCAGCTCGGCCTTGATGCCGGACGCGTCGGCGGCCCGGCCGGACTCGGTCAACGCCCAGCCGCCGAAGCCCTTGTGGTGCGCGACGAGACCGGCGACCGCGAGATCGATCAGCTCGGACTCCACTTCGGACTCTTCCAGCCCCGTGAACGACGCCACGCGGGTGAGTCCGGTGGTGCCGACGCAACGCAACGCGTGCAACACCAACAGGTTCGTGCTCACGACGTCGCCTCCCGCCTGCGCGCACCGGCCGCATGGCCCGCGCCGCGCCCATCAGCTCGGGCGACGATCACGCCGTCGCGCACGCTGACGGCGGACTCCGTGTCGTCGCCGGGATCCGTGAGGCCGATCGACGACGCCACCAGCGCGCCGTCGTCGAGCACCAGCCGGACGTGCGGCCAGGCCTCCGGCGCGAACACCCTGCGCAGGCACCCGACGGCATCGCTCACCCGGAGCCGGACGAGGCGGCCGGTCTCCTCCGCGTCGCCGGTGACGACGACCACCGTGACCTGTTCGCCGGACTTCCCGGACCGGACGGCTTCCTCCGCCGCAGCCAGGCGCCCCGCGCCCAGCACCACCACGAGACCGTCCGAGAGGTCGACCTCGTCACCGCTGATCTGGTCCACGAGACCTTCGGGGGCGGTCCAGGCGTCCGCGCACGTCCGTGCCGGAGCGACGTAGGGCAGGTGCGGAGGAGCCCAGGTGTCCTTCAGGTCGATCGTGCCCAGGTGCCGGCACGCGTGCGCCACGTCGAACGGGTCGCCGAACCCCGGCGACGTCTCGGCCCGGTGCCCCGCCCCGTCGAGCAGCGTCAGCACCAGCTCGGCCAGCCGCACCTGCCGGACCGGCGCACCGCGTTCCAGGGCGATGGCCAGCAGCAACGCCTCCAACCGCGCCAACTGTGCCAGCACCGCCGGACCGTGCTCGTCCTCGAACACGCCGTCCAGCGAACGCAACTGCAGCCGCCCGCCCGGTGCCGAGTCGCCCACCAGCGGCAGCCGTTCGAGCCAGACCCTCGCGAACACGCCCAGCGCGTCGACCCTCGACGACGGCGACACGGACGCCCGCGGCTCGCCGGAGGCGCCCTTCTCGATCTGGTCGATCAGCACGGCCAGGTACAGGGCCCGTTTGCTCGGGAAGTTCGAGTACACCGCGCCGCGCGTCAGCTCCGCCCGCTCGGCGATCCGGTCGACCTTGGCAGGCACGAAACCGTGCTCCGCGAACTCCTCCCTCGCCGCCGCCAGCACCGCGGCACGCGTGCGCGCCTGCTGCTGCACCCGAGTCAGCCGAACCATCGCCACTCCCGCCGAATGCATTTGGGATGTTCTCATCATCCAGATTACCCGAACCTTCGAGTGCGATGCCCTGCGGGTATGAGGGACGACCTGGCAGGTCTTGGACGGTCCGCCGAACTCCGCAGAGGCTGGAGGCACCACGAAGGAAGGAAATCGCCATGAAGGTGTTCATCACCGGGGCCTCCGGCTACATCGGCAAGGCCGCGGTCGCGGCTCTCCTGCGCCACGGGCACGTCGTCGAGGCACTCGCCCGCACCGACACGTCAGCGGCGGCCGTGCGCGAGACCGGAGCGACGCCGGTGAGCGGCGGACTGTCCGATCTGGACGTCCTCACCGCCGCCGCGAGCCGCGCGGACGCCGTCATCCACCTCGCGCAGGCCGACAGTGCCGAGGCCGACCTCGCCGCCGCCACCGCGATGCAGGACGGCATCGGCGCGGGCACGTACGTCCACACCGGCGGGACCTGGGTCTACGGCGACACCGACGGCATCGCCGACGAGGACGCCGCCTGGAACCCGCCGTCGATCGTCGCGTGGCGCAAGGGCGTCGAGGAGAAGGTCCTCCCACGTGGCAGGTCGGTCGTGATCAGGCCCGGTCTGCTGTACGGCGGCGAGAACCGCCTGATCGACATCTTCTTCACCCGGCCCGGCAGGGAACGCGGCGCGATCGCCTACCTCGGCGACGGCACGAACCACTGGTCGCTCGTGCACGTCGACGACCTCGCGGAGTTGTACGTCGCAGCTCTGAACGCCAAAGCCGGCTCGGTGTACAACGGCGTCGGCGGAGTGGACCCGACCACGTACGAGATCGCCACCGCGATCAGCCATGGAGCCGGCCTGGAGGGCAAGACCGTCTCGCTCTCCCTCGACGAGGCCCGCGCGCAGATGGGTCCGATCGCGGACGCGTTCGCGCTGGACCAGCGATTCACCCCGGCACGCGCCCAGGCCGAACTCGGCTGGACGCCCCGGCACACCGATCCGCTGGCGATCTTCGCGCAGGGCTGATCAGAGCGGCTTCGGCGCGTTCTCCAGCCTGAGAACACGGCGGCGATCAGGCGCCGCCCCTGGGCCACGCCGATGTCGTTGTTCGGGACGCGCCGGAGGAAGCTCATCAGCCTGATGATGTCCGCGGGGTCATGACCAGGCGCGATCGCGCCCTCGGCCGCGCAGGCGTCGACGAGCTTCGTGACCGCCGCGGTGGCCAGCCCCCAGGACGCCCGGACCATCTCCTGGGCCGCCCCGCTGTGCAGCGTGTCGCCGAGGCCGCGCTTGAGGCGGATGTAGACCGACAACATCTCGGACCACTCCACGAACGCGGCCTTCTCCGACGGGTTGCGGGGCCGGCACCTCGTCGGCGGCGCCGGTCACGCGCGTCGCCGCCGGTCGCCCGGCGCTCGACCCGGAGGTGGTGGGCAGGCTGCTCGGCCGGCCCGCCACCGGGTCACTCACCCCGCGCGAAACGCGAGGTCCTCGGGCTGATGGCCGAGGGCTGTGCGAACGTCGCGATCGCGCGGCGGCTCTGGCTCACCGAACGCACGGTCGAGACCCACATCGGCAGCATCATGGCCAAGCTGGGGCCGGCCGCCGACGTGGAGGAGCACCGCCGGGTGCCGGCCGTCCTGACCTGTCTGGCCGAGTTCGGCTGATGCTCCTCCACTGACGACTCAGCCCAGCACGCAGAGCAGCGAACAGGCCTTCGCGGACGACCAGTCGCTGTACACGCGCGTCCCGTTGACCGGCGTGTACTTCGCCTTCGCCTTGTTGGTCAAGGGGAACAGCGACAGCAGCGCGTAGGTCGAACAGTGGACCTGCTTCGACTCACCGGGCTGCAGCGTGAACGGCCCGGTCTGGCAGGCCGGTTCCACGTCATCGACCAAGTGGGCGTCGACGATCGCGACCGGGCCGTTGTTCGTCACGGTGATCCGCCAGTACGCCGTGGCGTTCAGCAGGCCGAGAACGCCCACGGGCGCTTGCTTCAGCCACGGGCCAGAACCGCCCGCCTTGCAGTTGGCGGGTGTGTACGAACCGCAGATCTCCTTGTTCACCACCACGTTCGGCATGCATCCCGCACCCGGTGCGACCTGGCGGGTCACCGTGTTGGACGAGAACGCGCCGGTCGCGTCGGTTCCGTTCGCCGTGTTCGCGACGGACGTGACCGCGCACTCCGCGGAAATGGTGGTGCGGAAGCACACCTGCGGCGCGTCGCCGTTGAACTCCACGGCCAGTGACGGCTGGTTGCCGCCACCGAAGTCCGCGGCGTTGTTCAGCACCAGCGACGCCGTGAGCGTCAGCGAGGCCGCCGTGACGCCGGTCAGGTCGACCGTCCCGTCAGGGGCCAAACCCGGTACGGTGACGGGGTTTCCGCCACCGTCCACGGCCTTCACTGTGGACGCGCCGAGGTTCACGTTCGCCGGTGTCACGCCGACGAGCCGCGCCTTGGTGTAGGTGGTGGTGTGCGGTTTGCCGTCGCAGTAGAACTGCGCGGGGTTGAGCGACACGGAGGCGCCACTGCGTACGCACGGCGACGCCCCCGTGTCAGGATCCATCGAGAACAGCACGCCCGCGTCACCCAGGCCGAGCAGACAGCCGGTGGGAGCGTCATAGGCGTAGCCGTAATCCCTGGTGTTGCCGTTGTTGACGGTTGGGTGGGTGATGCGCGAGGGCACGCCGGCGCACGACGTCCCGGTGCTCCAGTCGTGGCAGACCGTCGCGCCGATGTACGGGCCACCCCAGATGCCGAAGTAGCTGCGCACGCGGTCGCCGGTGCGGACCACCTCCGGAGTGAACACCAGGGTGTTGCTCTCCAGTCCGGTCACGCCGTTGGGCAGAGGCGAACCGTCGACGGCGTAGCAGGTGGTGACGTTCGTGGCGCCGGCCGTGCTCGCACACGCACCGGTCTCCGCACCCGTTGTGCCGTAAGCGGTGAAGGCGTTGTACTGGTAGTTGGCCGCGGGCCCGAGCGGTTTCGGCGACGGCCAGCCGGCGCAGGCGCTCGTCGTACCGGGGTCGAAGCAACCCATCACCGGGGTACCGCTGTTCATGTTGGACGACGACGCGAACAGCTTTCCTCCGGCGACGGCCAGCGCGCCCAGGTAGTAGCCGCCATGGTTGGTGAACGGCACGATCGGCGCGTAGGGCTGGCCCCCGCACGCGCTCTGCGAAGCGGGCGTCCAGCACAGCACCTGGCCGGAGTTCGCCACGCCGTAGAGGTTTCCACCGATCTGGACGAGTCCCGCCATCTCGAACGTCTGCCCGGACCGGTTCGTCAACGGCCAGTAGCCGCAGTTGCCGGGCGCGGCCAGGTCGAGACAGCCGACACCGATCGACGAGGCCGTGACCGCCGAGTAGTACACGCGGGCGGGGTTCGCCGAGTCGCGGACGTACTGCGGCGCCATGGGACTGGCGATGTCGCCGGTGTTGCCCGTGCCGAACGGACCGGATGCCGTGTTGAGCGGTTTCGGCCACGGACCGCCCGCGCACAGCGCGTTGGTCGTGAGGTCGGTGCACACCAGCTTCGGGGCCGCGGCGGCCGAGTGGTGGTAGACGTTCCACGCCTGCAGGCGGCCGTCCGGCGTGCGCTGCAGGATCGGGGTGAAGCCGTCACCGCCGGTCGAGCTCGCACTGGCCTGCACGGGTGGGGTGAGCAGGCTGGACAACGCCTTGCCACCGTTGCGCACGTTGGGGTTCGTGGCGGTGACCGGGTTGCCCTCGGTGCCGGTCCAGCCCGGCGGCACCTGCAGCGAACCGGCCAGGAGGGTCTGGCCGGGGCCGATGGGGTCGGTGATCGTGGCGGCACCGTTGGCGCCGTTCGCATAGGACACGACCCAGGTGGCGTTGTCGCCGTGGGAGGCGGGATCGGACACGCCCTGCACGGACTTGGTGAGCGTGGAAACGGGTGGCTGGGCGGCCACGGGCACGGCGGCCGTGAGCGTGCTGCCAGCGAGCACGCCCGCTAGCAGCATTGCCGGCAAACGTCTTCGCACGAGCAGGTCCCTTCAGCGGTGGCGGAGTTCGGGAAACTGACCGCCGACGCTAGGGATCGCGCCCGTGCTCGAAAAACCCCCTCACCCGCGTGCGTGGGAGGTCTGCCCCATCAGACCAATGCGGATGCTAGGAACATGTGACCGGACAAGAGATTCCAATTCATAGCCGAATGAAGTTTCACCTGAACGCGGTCGATGTGCCTATCGGAGAACCGAATGCTCGCGATGCGGCGTCCAGCGCAGGTGGACGTTGCGGTCCGGTGGGTCCGCCCGCAGCAGCGACAACCTCGGCCGGACGGCGTCGGTGCGCGCCGACGGCGGTTTGCGGCTGCCCGCCCGGTACTGGACCGGCCACTCGGCGCGAAAGTCCTGTTCCGCGGCCGCGTGCAGGGTCCAGTGCGGGTCGTAGAGGTGCGTGCGGCCGAGCGCGCACAGGTCGGCGCGACCCGCCAGGAGGATGGAGTTGACGTCGTCGTACGAGGCGATGGCGCCCACCGCGATCACAGCGGCCCCGGTGACCTCGTGGCGGATCCGGTCGGCGAACGGTGTCTGGTAGCTGCGACCGTACGCCGGGCGCTCGTCCGCCGTGACCTGACCGGTGGAGACGTCGATCGCGTCGGCGCCGTGAGCGATGAACGCGCGGGCGATCTCCACGGCGTCGTGCTCGGTGTTGCCGCCGTCGACCCAGTCGGTCGCGGAGATGCGCACGATCATCGGCCGTTCCGCGGGCCACACCGCGCGGACCGCGTCGAACACCTCCAAGGGGAACCGCAGGCGGTTGCTCAAGGAGCCGCCGTACTCGTCAGTGCGCTGGTTCGCGATCGGCGAGAGGAACGACGACAGCAGGTAGCCGTGCGCGCAATGCAGTTCGAGCAGGTCGAAGCCCGCTTCGGCACCGCGTCGCGCCGCCGCCACGAATTCGGCGGTGATCCGCTCGCGGTCGACTTCGCCCGGGACGGCGTTCCCAGGGCCGTACGGCAGCGGTGACGGGCCGACGACGTCCCAGTTGTCCTCGGGCAGCGGCTCGTCCATGCCCTCCCACATCAGGCGGGTCGAGCCCTTGCGGCCGGAGTGGCCCAACTGGAGACCGATGCGGGCGGTGCTCCGCTCGTGTGCGAACGACACGATCCGCGCCCACGAGTCGCGTTGCTCGTCGGTCCACAGACCGGTGCAGCCCGGCGTGATGCGTCCTTCCGGCGAGACGCAGACCATCTCGGTCATCACCAGTCCCGCGCCGCCCATGGCCTTCGAGCCCAGGTGGACGAGGTGGAAGTCGCCCGGCACGCCGTCGACGGCCGAGTACATGTCCATCGCCGAGACGATCACGCGGTTCTTGAGTTCCAGTTGTCCCAGGCGGAACGGCTGGAACATCGCCGGCGCCGTGGTCGGAAGTCCTTGGGAGGCGGCGAAAGCGGCGTCGACGCGGTCGGCGAACTCCGAGTCGCGGGTGCGGAGGTTGTCGTAGGTGATGCGGCGGGACCGGGTGAGCAGGTTGAAGCAGAACCTCGTCGGCTCCTGGCCGGCGTACATGCCGATGTTCTCGAACCATTCCAGGGACGCCTGGGCGGCACGCTGCGTCGACTCCACGACGGGTCGGCGCTCGGTCTCGTAGGCCGTCAGCGCGGTCTCGACGTCGCGATGTTCGTGCAGGCACGCGGCGAGGGCGAGCGAGTCCTCCATCGCGAGCTTGGTGCCGGAGCCGATCGAGAAGTGCGCGGTGTGCGCGGCATCGCCGACCAGGACGAGGTTTCCGTCGTGCCAGCGCTCGTTGCGCACGGTGGTGAAGCTGAGCCACTTCGAGTTGTTGGCGAACACCTGATGGCCGGACAGTTCCTCGGCGAACAGCTCACGGACCCGCTCGACGGCGCGTTCGTCGGACGCACCCGGCGGGAACTCCTCGCCGGTGTCGAAACCGGCGCGGCGCCAGACGTCCTCGTGCATCTCGACGATGAACGTGGAACCGCTGTCGGAGTAGGGATAACCGTGGACCTGCATGGTCCCCCACGGGGTGTCCTTGATGAAGAACTGGAACGCCTCGAAGACCAGGTCCGTACCGAGCCACATGTACTTGTTGCGACGCGGGTCCACAGTGGAGTGGAAGACGTCAGAAGACCGCCGCACCACCGAGTTCACGCCGTCCGCGCCAACCACCAGGTCGTACGACTCGCGCAGGACGTCGACAGCGGGCGCGGGAGTCGAGAAGTGCACGACCACGCCGAGATCGCGGCACCGTTGCTGGAGCAGGCCGAGCAGCTCCTTGCGACTCATCGCCGCGAACCCCTGCCCGCCGACGGTGTGGCTCTCGCCGCGGTAGTGGATGTCGATGTCCGTCCAACGCGCGAACCGGCGCGCCATGGCGTCGGCGAACTCCGGGTCGGCGTTCTCGATCCCGCCGAGCGTCTCGTCGGAGAACACCACGCCGAAGCCGAACGTGACGTCGGATGCGTCGCGTTCCCAGATGGTGACGTCATGCGCGGGGTCGAGCTGCTTCATCAGCGCGGCGAAGTAGAGGCCACCGGGCCCACCGCCGACGATGGCGATCCTTTGGGGAGCGACCTTCATGACGGCACCTCGTCCTCGACGATCTTGCGGAGCGTGAAGCGCTGCAACTTGCCGCTGGCGTTGCGCGGCAACGACGTGCGGAACCGCACCTCGCGCGGGTACTTGTACGGCGCGATGGTCCGCTTCACGTGGTCCTGGATCTCGCGCGCCTTGGCGTCGTCCCCCAGCGTGCCGTCGCGCAGCACCACGAACGCGCACACGACCGAGCCGCGTTCGTCGTCGGGTTTGGCGACGACGGCGGATTCCAGCACGTCCGGATGGGTGTCGATGGCCTCCTCGACCTCCGGGCCGCCGATGTTGTAACCGGATGACACGATCATGTGGTCGCTTCTGGCGTGGTAGTGGAAGTAGCCGTCCTCGTCGCGGTGGAAAACGTCACCGGTGACGTTCCAGCCGCTCACCACGTAGTCCTTCTGCCGCTCGTCGTCGAGGTAGCGGCAGCCGACCGGGCCGATCACGCCGAGTCGTCCCGGCTCTCCAGGGCCCAGTTCCTCGCCGTCGGGACCGAGCACGGTGGCGCGGTAGCCCGGCACCGGCCGGCCGGTGGAGCCGGGCCGGATGTCGTCGCCGGCGGCGGAGATGAAGATGTGCAACAACTCCGTGGCACCGATGCCGTCGATCACCCTCAGTCCGAGCCGGTCGTGCAGCCGTCGCCAGGTCTCCTGCGGGATGTGTTCGCCGGCCGACACCGCGATCCGCAGTCCGGCGAGTTTTCCTTCCGTGCCATCGCGCAGGATCGCCTTGTACGCCGTGGGCGCCGTCGCGAGCACCGTGACTCCGTGTTCCTCCACCAGATCCGCGACCTGGGCGGGCGTGGCCGCCTCGGTCAGGAACGCGCAGGCACCGGCCCGCAACGGGAAGACGACGAGCATGCCCAGGCCGAACGTGAACGCGAACGGCGCCGTGCACGCGACGAGGTCGTTCTCGGTCAGCCGCAGCACGTGCCGGCCGAAGGTGTTGTCGATGGACAGGACGTCGCGGTGGAAGTGCGCGGTGATCTTGGGCGAGCCGGTGCTGCCGGACGTCGGCGCCAGCAGAGCCACGTCGTCGGCAGCCGTGTCCACCGCGGTGAACTCCCCCGGCTTGACCGCGGCGAGCACCTGGAGGTCGTCGTACGCGACCACGGTCAGCGACGGCAGGGCTTGAACGTCCTCCGCGAACCGCTGGTCCACCAAGGCGATCGCCGGACGGGTCCGCTCGACGATCGGCTCGAGTTCACGGGTGCGCAGCGCGGCCATCGTCGTCACGACCACACCACCCGCCTTGAGGACGCCGAGCCACGCGGCGACGGTCCACGGGGTGTTGGGCGAGCGCAGCAGAACCCGTTGCCCCGCGACGAGACCGAAGTCCTCGATCAGCACCTGCGCAATCTGGTTGGCACGCGTCCGCAGCTCGCCGTAGGACCAGACCTCGCCGGCGGGCGTGCGCAACGCCGCACGGTCGGCGCCGTACTTCGCCGCCGGGACGTCGATCAGCTCGGTGGCGGCGTTGAGGCGGTCCGGGTACTGGAGCTCCGGCGTCGTGAACTCGATCGTCGGCCATAACGCCGCGGGTGGGAGGTGATCGCGAGCGAAGGTGTCCATGGTGAGTCCTTCCGCGGGCGGCGGGTCAGGAAGCGCGGATCATGCCCTCCTGGGCAACGGTGGCGAGGTGCTGCTGATCGCGGGTGAAGAAGCGGCCGTGGCCCAGTCCCCTGCCCGCGTCGGCGGCGACGGCTTCCTGGACGTAGAGCAGCCAGTCGCCGATCGGACCCTCGCGGTGGAACCACATCGAGTGGTCGAGGCTCGCGGTGACGAGTCCCGGCCGGGCCCACGGCAGGTCGAGCACACGCAGGACGGGCTCCAGGATCGTGTAGTCGCAGACGTAGGCGAGCGCCGCGAGGTCCCGTTGGGCGTCGGTGAGTCCGTCGACCGGGCGCAGCGGGTCGAACGGCTTGATCCACACGGCCTGGTGCGGCACCTTCTCGCCCTCGACCGCGAGGTAGACCGGGCCGGGCACGTGCCGCATGTCGAAGCTGCGGCCACCCGCCCAGTACGCCTTCGACTCCTCGGTCATCGACCCGCCGGCGCGTTCGGCGAGGAAGTCCGCCGAACTGGGCAACTCCTCGGGACCGGGCAGGTCGTCGGTGAACTCGGCTCGGAAGCTGCCGCCTGGCTCGCCCGCGGCGAAGTTGGCCAGGCAGACGTAGAGGGGCTTGCCGTTCTGGTAGCCGCGGACCTGCCGGGTGCTGTAACCGCGGCCGTCGCGCAGCAGTTCCACCTCGTAGCGCACCTGCGCGCCGATGTCGGCCGGGCGCAGGAAGTAGCTGTGCATCGAGTGCAGCGTCTTGCCGTCGGTGACCGAACGCATGGCGGCGGCCGCCGCGGCGGCGACCAGGTCCCCGCCGTAGGCCTTGGGCCACGGGCAGGGCTGGGTGACGGCCGTGAAGGCGAGATCGAAGTGCTCCGGCTCGGCCTTCTCGAGCGTGATGGCCTCGGTGAAGACCGCCGAGGTCGGGCTCATCGGGTCAGCCAGTCGCGCAGTTCGGCGTCCGGGACGTCGTCGAGGTTCACGACGATGTTCTCCGGCGTCCGCGTGGTCATCCACGTCAGCGGGTTGTTGCGGTCGAGGTTGCACTCGATGTGCGGCATGAACGGCGGGACGAACACCCAGTCGCCCTCCTCCATGTCGAGGTAGTCCTCGAACTTCTCCCCGAAGTAGATCCGCGCGCGGCCCGACAGCACGTACCCGCCGGTCTCGGCCTCGCCGTGGTGGTGGGAGACCGAGCGGTAGCCGGGCTCGTTGGTGACCTTGCCGAACCACAACCGCGTGGCCGGGGTGTGCTGGATGCTCACGCCCGAGATCCGGATCGCGCCACCGGAGTTCGCGGTGTCCGGGTTCTCGGCGCCGCCGCGCGTCACGACCGGCGCGACCAGTCCGCTGGGCAGCCGGTACATCGAGTTGTCGCCTTCGAGCCGGTACTTGCTGAGGTCGGGCTCCATATATCGCATTCTTCACCGTCGTCAGATATTGTCAATACGCATGAGGCCCGTAGCAGTGAACCCGGCCAGCCTGCCCGCCCCGAGCGGGTACTCCCACGGAACGCTCGCCGGAAACACCCTCCACCTGGGCGGGCAGACCGCCCTGGACGCCGACATGAAGATCGTTCCCGGCGGCATCGTCGAGCAGTTCCGCCAGGCGTTCGGCAACGTGCTGACGACGTTGCGCGCGGCGGGTGGCGAGCCGGAAGACCTGGTCAGCATCACGATCTACCTCACCGACATCCCGGACTACCAGGCGCACGGCAGGGAGATCGGCAAGGTGTGGCGCGAGCTCGCCGGGCCCGTCTACCCGGCCATGGCCGGCATCGGCTGCACGGCGTTGTGGCAGCCAGAGGCCCTCATCGAGATCCTCGGCGTCGCCGTGATCCCGGAGGACCGGCTGGTCAGGCCCAGCTGAATCGATAGCGTTTTCATGATCTACGAAACATGAACGCGATATTCAGGGAGGTTCACGGGTGAGGCTGGCTTCAGTGACCGTCGACGGCGTGCGTCGTGGCGGCGTCGTGGACGGTGAGTCGATCGCGCTGTTGTCGTGCACGGTCGACGACGTCGTGCGGGGCGCCCCTGTCGAAACCGCCGAGGTGCTGCCGTTGGCTGACGTGCGGCTGGAATCGCCGTTGCACCGCTTCAACCGCGACATCCTGTGCACGGGCTGGAACTACTGGGACCACTTCGAGGAGTCGAAGGGCAAGCGCGAGGGACAGGATCCGGTGGAGCGGCCGCTGCGGCCCACGTTCTTCACCAAGGGCCCGGACACCGTCATCGGACCTTCCGACGGCATCGCCTACGACCCCTCGTTGTCGCAGAAGTGGGACTACGAGGCCGAGATCGCGATGGTCATCGGGCGCGACGGCCGGTCGATCCCGGAGGAGAAGGCGCTGGACCACGTGTTCGGCTTCCTCGTCGCCAACGACGTCTCGCAGCGCGACCTGCAACGCGCGCACGGCGGCCAGTGGCTCAAGGGCAAGAGCCTCGACGCCACCATGCCGCTCGGCCCGTGGCTGACCACCGTCGACGAGATCCACGACCTCGGAGGGTTCCGGGTGCAGTGCGAGGTCAACGGCGTGCTGCTGCAGGACGCGACCAGCGCGCAGATGGCGTTCTCGTTCGCCCAGATCATCGCCGAGCTCAGCCACGGCATGACCCTGCGCGCCGGGGACGTGATCCTGACCGGCACGCCCAGCGGCGTCGGCAACGCCCGCGAGCCTCAACTCTTCCTGCGCGACGGAGACGTCGTCGTGACGCGGGTCAGCGGGCTGGGCGAGCTGCGCAACACCGTCACGCTGACCGATCTCGGCGCGCGTTAAGCTCGGTCGATCGAGATGAGGGAGAGGGCACTGAACGTCGCGGACATGACCGTGGAAGCCGCGGCTCCCGCCGGGCGCGACCGGCTCGGCCCGCTCATCATCACGATCTTCGGCCTCTACGCGCGTGGCGAGCACAACTGGCTGTCCGTGGCTTCCGTCGTGCAGCTCATGGCCGATCTCGGCGTCGAGAGCCAGGCCGCGCGCTCGTCGATCTCCCGCCTGAAGCGTCGTGGCGTGGTCCGCGCCGAACGCCGCGACGGCGCCGGCTACGCCCTCGCCGAAGCCACCCTGGAAACGCTGGCCGAGGGCGACACCCGGATCTTCGAACGCCGCCGCGCGACCGCCGAGGACGGCTGGCTCGTGGTCGTGTTCTCCGTGCCCGAGTCCGAACGCGAGAAGCGCCACGCCCTGCGCACCAGCCTCACCCAGCTGGGCTTCGGCACCACGGCGCCCGGCGTGTGGATCGCACCCGGCAACCTCGCCACCGAGACCCGCCGCACCCTCGAACGCCGCGGGTTGTCCGAGTACGTGGACATCTTCAGCGGCCACCACTTCGCGTTCGGCGACCTGCGCTCAAAAGTGCGCGCGTGGTGGGACCTCGACGAGCTGACGGACCTGTACGCGGACTTCCTGCGCCGCCACCGGCCCGTCCTCGACGCCGGGGTGCTGTCACCGGAGCAGGCCTTCCAGACGTACGTGCCGATGCTGACCGCGTGGCGGCGGCTGCCCTACAGCGACCCCGGGCTCCCCCTGTCCCTGCTGCCTCCCGGCTGGAACGGCGTGACCGCGGAAGCCCTGTTCGAGCAGCTCAACACCACTTTGAGCGCACCGGCCCGCGAGCACGCCCTGGCCGTCATCCACGGGCGCTAGGTGGACTGCGGCTGCGGGCACTGGCCGCCAGGAGTCGTGAGCAGCTCGAAGTGCCACATCTCGTTGGCGTAGGCCTGGCACAACCCGTAGTCCGCGCCGTGCTGGATGAGCCAGTCGTCGGCGTTCGTAGGTCCGATGTCGATCGCCTTGCCCGTGACGTGCGCCGACTTCTCCGGCGGGAGCACCCACCGCCGGGCCTCCTCCTCACTGCGGTACAGCTCGACGGCCTCGTCCAGCAGCCGCCGCTGGTACTCGGCGCTGCGCCAGCCCGACGTCACCCGCAGCTCCACCCCGGCGAGCTTCGCGTCCGCCGCGGCCTTCCGCATCGCCGTCAGCAGCGCGGGGTCGAGCTTCGCGATGGCGGCGTGCTCGCCGTCGTCCAGCGAGATGCTCTCGTTCTTCGGGATGCTGCCGTCCTCGGTCACCCGCACCTGCGCGCTCGTGGACCGCGGCCCTGCGGGTGTGCAGGCCGTCACCATCACGAGCAGGAGCGCCATCCAACTTCCTTTACCAGCCACGACTTCGACTCTGACGCGGCGATGTCGCCGGACGGCCAGCGGAATGTGCTCGTTGTGCAACGAACCGCCGACTGGGTAGAACGGTGATCATGACGTCACGGATCACCGTCTGCCGGGGTTGCTGCTGCGGCACCGAGCGCAAGCACCCCGAGGTCGACCACGACCGCCAGCTCCAGGCGCTGCGCGCGAAGCTCGCGGACGTCCGGGTCGCCGACTGCCTGGACGCGTGCGAGGTGTCGAACGTGGTCGTGGTGCAGCCCAGCCCCGCCGCACGGGGCGCGGGGGCCAAGCCGGTGTGGGTCGGGTCCGTGCTGGACGACGACGCGGTGCGGGGCGTGATCGACTGGGTGGACGCGGGCGGACCGGGACTCGCCGCTCCCCCACCCTCGGTGAGCACGCGGATCGTGCCCGCTCCCGGCCCCAAGAAGACATGAACTACGTTGGTGGCATGGAGATCTACGACATCCCGGTGCACACTCTCGCGGGCGAGCCCGGCGACCTGAGCGCGTTGCGGGGCAAGGTGACGCTCGTCGTCAACGTCGCATCGAAGTGCGGCCTCACCCCGCAGTACGCGGGTCTGGAGCGGCTGCAGGAGAAGTACGGGACCGAAGGTTTCTCCGTGGTCGGCTTCCCGTGCAACCAGTTCATGGGCCAGGAGCCGGGCACGTCCGAGGAGATCGCCACGTTCTGCTCGGCCACCTACGGGGTGTCGTTCCCCCTGTACGAGAAGATCGAGGTCAACGGCCCCGGTCAGCACGCCGTCTACCAGGAGCTCACGAAGCACGCCGACGCCGACGGCACCGCCGGTGACGTGCAGTGGAACTTCGAGAAGTTCCTCGTCTCGCGTGACGGGCAGGTCCTCGCCCGGTTCCGCCCGCGCACCGAGCCCGAGGACGCCTCGATCACCGAGGCGATCGAGGCCGCCCTGCGTTGAGCGGCCGCGGACCGGCCACGCAGGTCCGCCCTGGACGTCCACAGTGGAATCGCGCTGAGCCGCGGCACCGCCGTTCGGGGCACTGGGTGAGCGCCGGCAATCTCGGCCTGCTCGACCAGGTGAAGGCGCTGAGGCCGGTCCACGACGACATCGCAGGTTCGGCGGGATTCGGCCGCCGAACCGGCGTTCGGCGCAGCACTCGAGGAAGGTCTGTTCGCGAGCCACGACTTCGCGCGCCGTCTCAAATCGCGCGGCGCGTGTTCACCCATTACAACGCTTGGCGCCAGCCGGTTCCGCCTAGGGGACGACGCACTGCGTCGGGTTGCCGCTCCTGGATCTCCGTTGCCAGGAAAGGGATCCCCCGCGCTGTCGACGCGCTACCCATCACCTGGTCCACCACGACATAGGTCGAACCGGCAGTTTCGGTGCGACCACTACCTCAAAGACCGTCGGCTGGTGAACACTCTCGGAGTCGGACATACCGGGAGGTGGCGTTCACGTGGCACCGGGAGACGAACCGCCGCAGTTCCGGGTTCTCGGTACGTTCGAAGTGTCGCGAGGCAACCGCCGCTGCACGCCGACGGCGCCGAAGCAACGGGCGTTGCTCGCGCTTCTCGCATTGCACGCCAACGAGTTCGTGCCGACCAGCCGCATCGTGGACCAGCTGTGGACGCGGGGTGCGCCGAGGTCGGCCGTCGCCGCGCTGCACGGTTACGTGACGGCGGTGCGGCGAGTGCTCACGCCGAGCTGGGTGAGCTCGCGAACGTCGCATCCCTTCCTGAACACGCGGCCGTCCGGGTACGTCCTGTGCCTGGAACCGCACCAGCTCGACCTGACCAGGTTCCGGGACCTGGCGAGACAGGGCCAGGTGGCGATGGCGGCCGGCGACTGCGCGCGGGCACGGGAGATGTTCGCCGTGGCCGTGGGCCTGTGGCGGGGTGCTCCGCTGGCGGACCTGCGCGAGACGGGGGCGTTCGACCTCGACATCTCGCGACTGGAACGGGAGTACCTGGAGGTGCTGCGCCACAGGTTCGACGTCATGCTCTGCAACGGTGACGGGCACCTGGCGGTGTTCGATCTCGAAGAGCTGTGCCGCACATACCCTTTGTGGGAGAGATTTCACGAGCAGCTGATGCTCGCGCTGTGCCAGGCCGAACGCCGCGCCGACGCGTTGACAGCCTACGCCAGGGCGTACCGGCTGCTGTCGAGCCAGGCCGGAATCGAGCCAGGGCCCCGGCTCCGGGCCCTGCACCAGCTCATCCTCAACGGGGAAGACCCGTTCGACCGGGGACACCGGCACGAACGGGTGCTCACCGGACTACAGCTGGCGCACACCGTTTCCCCTTAGCCGCCAGTCGAACAGGCGGCGGTAGAAGACGAGCGGCTCGGCCTCCCTCACCTCGGTGCGGGTGACTTCACCGATCAGGATCGTGTGGTCGCCGTGATCGAACATCGCGGTCACGTTGCAGCGCAGGTAGATCGGCGCCGCACACAGCCTTGGCACGGCTCCGTCCCACTCCCAGGCGATGTCGGCGAACTTGTCCGCGCCGCGGCTCGCGAACGTCCGCGCGGTGCGTTCCTGGGCGCTGCCGAGCACGTGCACGCCGAACTCCGCGCAGTGCGTCAACGGTTCGCGGCACCGAGAAGCGTGGTCGACCACCACCAGCACGGACGGCGGATCGACGCTGTACGAACAGATCGAGGACACCAGCAGCCCGCACGGCCGGCCGCTCGACTGACGGGTGGTGACCACGGCGAGTCCGGAGACCAGCCTGCTCATGGCGTCGGTGAACGTGGCCGCCGGCCGTGCGGCGGCCACGTTCTCCGTTGCTGTCACGGCGTTCTCCTAGCTGACCGACGCCGCGGCGCAGAGTTCCCTGCGCTGCCGGGCGTCCTCGTCGTCGGTCACCGCGAGCACCGCGTCGTAGTCGAGGATCGCCGCGTCCAGCTCGCCGGACTCCTCGTAGGCGACAGCGCGGTTGTAGCGGACCTCCGGGTTGTCGTCGAGCGTGATCGCCCGGCTCAGATAGCTGATCGCGTCGGTCAGTTCGCCAGACGCCACCGCGATCGTGCCGCGGATCGCCCACGCCTCCGCGAGCCGGTCGTTTCGCCGCACCGCCTCTGCCAGCGCCTCGGACGCCGCCGTGTACTCGTCCTGTTCGACCAGCAACTGGCCCTTGAGGCACAACAGGAGTGCGTTGTCCGGCGCCAGTTCCAGGGCGGCGGCCACATCGCGCCACGCCCCCTCGACATCACCACCGGCGAGCAGGTACCCGGCGCGGTTGATCCTGGCGTCGACGTGCCGCGGGTCCAGTTCGATGACGTAGCTGAAGTCGGTCATCGCGCCCTCGACGTCACCGAGCGCGAGCCGCGCGTCGCCGATGTTGTAGTACGCCTCGGGGAACGGCGGTGAGAGGCGCAGCGCCTCGCGGTAGGCCTCGATCGCCTCCTCGTCGCGGCCGAGCCTGCGCAGCACGTTGCCGACGTTGAAGTGGTGCTCGGGGAAGTTCGGATCCCGTTCGAGGACGTAGCTGTAGTCGGCGAGCGCGTCGTCCAGGCGGCCCATCGCGCCGTAGACCTGCGCCCGGTTGTAGCGCAGCACCAGGCGGTGCAGCACGTGCTCGTCCGGTTCCAGGTCGCGGTCCAGCCTGGCCATGCCGTCGTTGACCAGGGCGAGCGCCACCTCCGGCTTCTGCTCGCGCACCTCGACCAGTGCCAGCCCGTTGCGGGTGAAGACGGACTGGAAGGCTTCCTTCTTCGGGTCGGTGAGCTGGGACGCGATCGCGATCGCCAGGTTCATCCACGCCCGCGCTCGAACGTAGTCGCGCTCGGCCTCCGAGTAGTGCCGCGCGTGCAGCATCGCCGTGGAGTAGGCCAGTTCGAGGTGGATGGCCGCGTCCGTGGAGGCGGCGCGTCCCTCGAGGTAGAGCGTCTCCGCTTCGGCGGCGCGTCCGACGGCCGCCAGCACGATGCCGGTCTGGAACGTCAGGTGCCACCACAGGTCGGGATCGGTCTCCCGATCGGCTGCCGCCCGCCCGCGCAGGCCGTGGTCCGCCGCGGCCTGGTAGAGCCCGACCTTGTGGCAGTGGTCCAGCGCGACGCGCAACGCCTTCGCGCCCGCTCCGGCGGGGTCGCTGCCGTGCTCCAGGTGGTACGGGATCGCACCGAGGTGCAACGAGAACTCCTCGGACGCCGCGAGTTCCTCGGCTCGGGCGTCGTGCAGCGCGGCACGGGCCTCGGCGGTCAGTTCGAGGTAGGAGGCGAACACGCGCGGGTCATCGGCGGTGCCGTCACTGTCCACATAGGCCTGTGCCAGGTCACCTTCGAGAGACCTCTCCTGGACCGGATCGGCTTCGACGACCTGAGCGTGTGCGGCGATCGTCTGCGCCAGCGACACGTCGATCTCGCCGAGCGGGTCGGCCAGCGGCGCGCGGCTGGTGCCCACGACCACGGTGAGGTCCGGGATGTCGCCGCGGCGCAACAGGACCGCGATGAACTCCTGGTCGGACGCGTCGGCCTCATGCGCGTTCTCGATCACGAGGGTGCGCGGACCTCCGCCCAGGGCGGTGAGGTAGTCGCGCAGCAGTTCCGCCAGGCCGTTCGCGATGTTGCGGGTGTGCAGCCGCGAGTAGTAACGGGTGCGTTCGGCGTCCTGCACGGCCCATTCGAGCGTGTGCCAGGCGCTCGGCACCCGGCCCGCGAGTTCCGGCGTGGTCGTGAGGAGCTCGATGTTGTGCCGCTCCCCCAACTCCGGGCACCGTTCCAGCAGGTCGTCGGCGATCTGGCGCAGCAGCGACCCCGCAGCCGTGTACGGTCCGCGCAGCCGCCGGTGGGCGTCGAGGACCGCCCAGATCGGCGGCAGTTCCAGTGCGGCGAGGGCGTGTGCCCGGTCGCGCCGCCGGTCGGCGCGGATCCAGTAGCGGCTGTCCATGGTGCGTCCTTTCAGTGAATGACGTGGTGCAGACGACGGTCCCGGCGTGCCCGCACGCGTTCCCGGACCATGAGCCAGCCGAGCACTGCGCACTGCGCGATCGCCACGCCGCCGAAGACGATCGAGTCGAGCAACTGGGCCGTGGGCACCCCGTCCCCAGTGAGCCGCCCGATGACGCCGGTGACGAACCGGTAGAGCACGGGAGCGCCGGCGAGCACGAACGTCGTGAGACTGGCTGTGTAGCCGACGACGACGAGCCACGAGTACCAGCGCGCCACCTTGCGGTCGACCGGGTGCAGCGCCGACTCGTCCGTCTCCGGCTTCCCGAACAACCGCCGGACCCTGTTGCGGACCATCAGAAGTGCGGCCCCGTGCAGGTCGACGCAGCCGAGCACCGTGCTCACGAGCACGTAGATGTCCGTGCGCAGGTAGAGGAAGAACTGCCAGATGACGCGGAGCAGCGCGGCGAACGCGACGGCCAGCAGGAACCGGCCGGGACCCGACAGCGTGCCGTCCGCGTGCCGCGTCAGGTCGGCGGCGATGGTGCACGCGGCGATGCCGAGGACGTCGGCCAGCAGCCCGGCGACGATCGGCAGGTAGCGCTGCCGGCGCGGCACCGCCACGAGCCCGTCGAGCGAGGTCTCCAGCACGATGAAGTAGAGCCGCCGCCCGATGCGCAGCCTCGACCGGACGCCGAGCCGGCGTCCTGCCAGCGCGTGAAAGGACTCGTGCAGGAAAAGAAGGGGAATGGCGGCCAGGAACAGCCCGACCTGGATGACCATGTAATAGTCGGAGAAGAAGATGTTGTGATAAGTCGGCCGCAGGTCCGCGTTGAACACCATCGCGATCGATCCCCAGACGGCCACACCCGCGTACACGAACCAGGCCACCGGCGAGAACAACGCGGCGCCGAGTCCGCTGAAACGCACGGGCGCCGTCTCGGCGGCCACTTCCCCCGATTTGCGAATGAGGTCGAGCTCGTCCAGTCCGGCGACGACGTCCTCGATGTCGACTTCTTCCCCGTATTCGCGCTCGAACCATTCAGCGGCCTCGCGCGGGGTGTCGCCGTCGACCATCCTGCGCACGAGCGCGGCACCCTCACCGGGGAAGATGCCGTACGAGTCGACGTCGGGGCGACCGATCGTCACCTCGTCGCCGTCTTCCAGGAACACCAGCGGATGCAAGGGCACCGGCCGGTCCAGATCGATCTCGGTCACGACGTTCCTCCCCTGCGTCGGGCCGGATGCGCCGGGCCTCGGGAGCCCAGCGCATCCGCGTCGCGCCTTAGACCGGCTTGACGTTGTACTGCGAGCAGGCGGCCGCCGTGAGGCGAACCGGGCCCACCTTGCGAATGGTGATTCGCTTCATCTTGGCCTTGGTCTTCTCCATGAGTGCTCCTCCCTCCGATGTGCAACTGACATCGAGGAGTCTGCCCGCGCACTCCAAGAAAGCACCAAGAGCGCTCCAAAATCGATTGGCCCGTTCGAGCATTGAAATACGAATGGGCAGTATTGCTCAGATCAGCGCCCGATGGCCGTCACGCCACGAGCGATCAGGGTTGTTGCCGCTGCACTGCTCGGTCACCGCGCGGAACGTGTACCTCGCCGCGGTGCCGTTCAGGTTGAGCCACTGCGTCACGTCACGCGAAGGTCTTGGCCAGCACCGTGTTCACGTGCGCGGCGATCTCGTCGGCCGCCTCCTCCAGCGCGAAGTGACCGGTGTCGAGCAGCACGACCTCGGCGGAGGGCACGTCGCGGCGGTACGCCTCGGCGCCGGGAGCGATGAAGAACGTGTCGTTGCGGCCCCAGATGGCGAGAACGTTCGGCTGCCGTTCGCGCAGCCACGCCTGCCAGGACGGGTAGCGGACGGGGTTGGTCCGGTAGTCCCACAGCAGGGACTTCATGTAGTCGGCGCGGCCCGGCAGGTCGATGACGGCCTGGTCGGCCAGCGCCTGCTCCGGGTCGATGTGCTCGGGGTTCTTCGCGCCCGTGAGCCACTGGTGCCGCGTGCCCGCGAGGCTGACGACCCAGTCGACGGTGTCCTGGTGCTTGGCCTTGTCGCTCCACCAGCTGTTCAACCCCTCGGCGTCGGGGCCGAACCCTTCGGCGTAGGCGTTGCCGTTCTGCGTGATCACGGCCTTCACTCGCTGGTCGTGCTCCAGCGCGATCCGGAAGCCGACCGGCGCGCCGAAGTCGAACAGGTAGACCGCGTAGTCGCCGATGCCGAGCAGGTCGATGACCTTGCCGGTCACCTCGGCCAGCCGGTCGAACGTCGGGCTCTCCGGCAGCGGGTCGGACGAGCCGAAGCCGGGGTAGTCGATCGCGACGGTGTGCCAGTCGGCGGCGAGGCGGTCGATCAGCCGCACGTAGGCACGAGTGCTCGACGGGTAGCCGGGCAGCAGGACCAGGGTGGGCCTGCTCGCGTCGCCGGCCTCGCGGACGAACACCTTCAGGCCGTCGACCTCGACGTGGTGGTGGCGGATCGCGGGCATGTCGTCTCCTCGACTCGTTCTAATGGATAGAACGACCGTATACACGTTAGGTTTGCTCCCGCAAGCGCCGCTGGCGAGAATCTGCTAACGTCTCACTCGTTGCTTCAACCATTAGGAGAGGCGTGACCACGACACTGTCCGAGTTCCAGGCGGCGGGCTTCCCCATGGGCGCCGAGCCGCTCGTCGCGCTCGACCTGGTGGACACGCGGGCGTTGTGCCTCGACCCGGTCAGGGACTTCCTCGCGGACGAGGCCGACCACGCGAAGTGGTGGTCACTGCAGGCGGACCGGCTGCCCGCCGCACCACCACCGGCGATGAGCGCGACCCGACGGCTGCGTTCGGTGCTCCAGGACCTGTTCGACGCTCACCTGACCCGGCGCACGCCGGATCCAGCGCTGATCGCGGACCTCAACGCCGTCGCCGCCGCGGTGCCCACCAGCCCCAGGCTCGACGGATGGGGCAGCGAGGCGTGGGCCGGGATCCGGTGGCACGACGACTACAACGGCCATCCGGCGCTGGCCGCGATCGCGGGAGAGGCGATCCGGCTGCTGGCCGACCCCGTGCGGCTGGAGAAGCTGCGCGCGTGCGGCAACCCGGCCTGCTCCATGGTGTTCCTGGCCGAGAACAAGCGCCGGGTCTGGTGCGCCGCCAACGTGTGCGGCAACCGGGCCCGAGTCGCACGGCACTACGAGCGCACGCGCGCCTGATCCTTCGTGATCTGGTGCAGCAGCTCGGCGAGCGGGGCGGGCGTGGACAGGAACGGCGAGTGCGACGTCGGCAGGTGATGCACCACCGACGCGCGGGCGGCCAGTTCCTCCTGCACCGCGGGCGGCATCGTCTTGTCGTTGTCGCACACCAGATACGTGGACGGGATCGTGAGCCAGCCAGCGGCCCTGAGCCGGTCCGTGACCACTCGGGCGCTCTGCGGCCGCAGCATCGCGACGGCGCGCTCGGCGATCTCGGGATCGACGTCGCCGTAGAACTCGGCGAGGGCGTCGGCCGGCGGAGCGATCAGCTTCGTCTCGAACGGTGGCATGCCCGCCGCCTCACTGATCGACGTGCCCGCTTCGAGCATCCACGCCGCCAGGTAGACCAGGCGCGTCACGAAGGCCGAGCCCGCCGTCGCCTCGGTGACCGGGAAGCCGCCGTAGGAGTGCCCGACCACCGCGACCGGCCGGTCGATCGCCGCGATCGCGTGCCGGATGGCCTCCGCGTCCTCGTGCAGCCCGGCGGGCGAGCCCGAGCTGGGCAGGTCGACGGTGTGCGCGGTGCGGCCGAGGCTCCGCAGCTCCTCGATCACGAGCTCCCAGCACCACGAACCGTGCCACGCGCCGTGAACAAGAAGGATGTCAGGTAAGAGCATCTGTTCTCCCGCCAGGAAGCCGGAATCCTCTCACGGGCACGCCTCACGCCGAACAGGACCTGGCTAAGATCGATCACGCTGGCGGAGCAGGTGCCGCCACCGCATCCCCGGGGAGACGCACATGCGGACGATCAGCCGGCTCGCTCTGATCACGGCGGTCGTCGGCCTGTCGGCCGTCATGTCACCGGCCGTCGCGGGCGCGACGCCGGGGCGGGGGGTCAGCGCCGTCACGATCTTCGACCAGACGCTGGGCGACACCCAGTACGTGATCAGGGAGATCACCATCGCGCCGGGCGGTGCCACGGGCTGGCACTACCACCCCGGACCGGTGCGAGGCGTGGTCACGAAAGGCGTGCTGACCCACCACGACGCCGACTGCTCGGTGGACGGTGTGTACGGGCCGGGTCAGTTCATCAGCGAGCGCAGCGGCACCGAGTACGTCCACATCGGACGAAACCTCACGGACGCCCCGCTGGTGCTGACCGTGTTCTACGAGAACCCCGCAGGAGAGCCGTTGGCGGTCAGCACACCGAACCCCGGCTGCTCCTTCGAGTAACGCCCCGGCGACGAGCGGCACTGACCCGATCGGGTCCTGGTCAACGGGGTACCGTGCCGTCGCATGAGTGCTCGGTTCCAGGAACTCGACTACCGCCAGACCCCGCTCGGTGAGCTCACCCTCCGCCGCCGGCTCGATCCCGGCAGCGGCAGGGAGATCCACGAGATCAAGCTCAACGACGAGTTCCTGATGTCCAGCCTCTTCGTCGTCGCCGAGGTCGAACTGGCCTGCCTCGCACTCGCGGAACTGCCTGGGGACGACCTGAACGTGGTCGTGGGCGGCCTCGGACTCGGCTACACCGCGCAGACGGTGCTCGAAGACCCGCGGGTCGGCTCGCTGCTGGTCGTCGACGCCCTGAACGAGGTGATCGAATGGCATCAGCAGGGCCTCATCCCCGCGGGGAGGACGCTGGCGGCCGACGAGCGTTGCCGGCTCGTCCACGGTGACTTCTTCGAGCTGACCCGGTCCGGGCAGGGCTTCGACCCCACGGCGCCCGGCAGGCTGTTCGACGCCATCGTCGTCGACATCGACCACTCGCCGCGTCACCTGCTGCACCCGTCCAACGCGGACTTCTACGAACCTGAGGGCGTGCGGCGGATCAGCGACCTGCTCAGCCCTGGCGGGGTGTTCGCGCTGTGGTCCAACGACCCGCCCGAGGACGAGTACACCGCCACCCTCGCGACGGTCTTCACCGACGTGCGGGCCGAGGTCGTCAGCTTCCCCAACCCGATTCAGGGCCGCGATTCGACCAACACGGTCTATCTGGCCAAGCGCGCCTGACCCGTCCCGCGTCCGTTCGCCGCAACTTCGCGAATCTTGGTTTGACCACCGCCGTTCATGGGCATTGGACGGCTCATGATGGCGTCGTACTGGGAGACCGCCCGGACCGGTTTCCTGGCGTTCGTGGGCATCGGGTTGATGGTGCTCGTTCCGCTGGTGTTGCTGCACTACTTCCGGTTCCGGCGGGTGGAGCCGCGCAGGGCCTTCGTGCTGTACGGCCTGCTGGCCTACGGACTCGTCGCGCTGGCGCTGATCTTCCTGCCGTTCCCGTCCGACGTGGCGAAGCTGTGCACGGGCGACCAGATGCTGTCCACGGTCCCGTTCCAGTGGGTGACCGACATGAACAACAACATGGCGGCGTACGGGCGTTCCGGCGTCCTGGCGATGGTGCGGTCGCAGGCGTTCCTGCAGCAGCTGTTCAACGTGGCGTTGTTCGTCCCGCTGGGCATCGTGCTGCGCAAGGCGTACGGCAAGGGGCCGCTCGCCGTGATCGCCATCAGCATCGGGCTGTCGCTGGCCATCGAGGTCGTGCAGTACACCGGCAACCTCGGCTTCTACCCCTGCCCGTACCGGATCGCCGACGTCGACGACCTGATCTCCAACACCTTCGGCGGTCTGCTGGGGTGGATGATGGCGCCGGCCGCGTTCGTGGTGCCGAGGGTGCCCTCGTCGGACGAGTCGGCCGCGCCGATCAACACCGTCACCGTGCCGCGCAGGCTGCTCGGACTGCTCTCCGAGCTCGTGCTGGTGATCGTGATCGCGAAGCTCGTGCTGCACTCGGACCCGTTGTGGGCCGTCTGCGTGCTCGTGGCGTTCCGCGTGGTGCTGCCAGCCGCGGCGAACGGGATGACGATCGGCGGAATCCTGCTGCACTACCGGATCCGCTCCCAGGACGGGTCGCGCGCCAACCCGGCCCAGCTCGCGCTGCGCGAACTGCTCGGCCTCACCGGTTTCATGGCGTACGCGACGGTCGTGTCCCCGCTGATCGACATCGGCTGGTGGGACCTGATCGTCGTGGCGTTGTTCGTCGGCGGGGCGTTCGTCGTCCCGGTGTTCCGGCGCGACCAGCGCGGATGGCACGAGCACGCGGCCAGGACGGTGGACGTGTTCGCGGAACGGAAGACCGGGTACCCCGAGCCCCATGACGACGTACACGCACACAGCTGAAGCCGACATCCCTGCCGACACGCTGTTCGGTTTCCTGGCCGAGCCGCGCAACCTGCCCCGGTACTTCCCGCAGATGACCGCGGCCGAGCCCGAGGGCGGTGAGCAGGTGCACGTGGAGGCCGAGGTGCACGGCCACCACGTCGAGGGCGAGGCGTGGGTGCGGCCGGACGCCGGACGGCGGACCCTCGAGTGGGGTGCCGAGGGTCCCGACGACTACCACGGCGAACTCCAGGTCGAGGAGGTGGCGCCGGGGCGGTCGCGGATCACGGTGAGCCTGCACAGCGTCCGGGAGGCACAGGGCGACGAGGTGCAGCGCGGGCTGGAACAGACGGTCGCCGTGCTCACCCAGACCGCGGCAGCCGACGACCGCTCGACGGGCTGACTCCTCAGAGCAGCTCCGCGAGGAGAGCCGCGGCACGGGCCGCGCCGTCCGACTCGACTGGGAGGTAGGCGGTCTCGCGCCCGATCTCTCCGGCGATGGCGGCGGCCAGGACCTCGTGGTCGGCGACCTCCTCGTAGGTCATGCACCGGCCCGCTCCGTAGCGTTCGAGCCGGTGCCGGACGTGGAAGTTCTGCTCGAAGTGGTGGCGCAGCGGGACGAAGAGGAACGGGCGCCGGGCGGCGGTCAGTTCCATGCACGTGGTCAGGCCGCCCTGCACCACCGCCAGGTCGCACGCGGCGAGATGCCGGGGCAGGTCCGGCAGGTAGCCGCGGATCTCGACGCCGGGGTGGCCCGGCAGCGACGCCGGATCGATGCGGGGTCCGGTGACGACGAGGAACTTGAGTCCTGGCACCCGTTTCACCGCGGCGGGCACGGCGTCCAGCACTCGCCGCAGCAGCGACTCCCCCACCCCGGAGCCGCCGACCGTGACCACGCACAGCTTCTCGTCCTCGCGGACGCCGATCCGCCGTCGCAACGCGTCGCGTTCGCGTTCGTCGGGCGGGTCGAATCCCGTGACGTAGCCCGAGAAGTCGAAGTTCTGCTCCGTCCACTCGCGAATCGCGGGCAGGCCCTCGCCGAACGGCAGGGAGATCACGTCGTCCGGGTTGCCGACGAACACCGACCGGTCGCGCACGCGGCGCAGGCGGGCTCGTTGCTCGATCATGTCGAGGTTGTAGTCGGAGGTCAGGCGTTGCTCTCGGGCGCCGCCGTCGGGCATCGGGAGCCAGCCGACGAAGTCCGTCAGCCAGGCGAACGAGAACCGCTTGAGGGCGGGGTTCTCGTGCAGGAAGTAGTCGACGTCCCACGCCTCGTCGCCGATCACCAGGTCGTACGGTTCTGCGTCGAGAACGTCGTTGAACACCATGAAGTTGTTGACCAGCACCGCGTCCAGGCGCCGGAACGCCTCGAACACGTGCAGGTCGTGCTCGCCGGCGTCGTCCTCGACGTGGGACGACTCGTTCGCCAGCCACGCGGACGCCGGGTGGACCCGCTCCCCCGCCGGTCCGAGCACCTCGGTGACCGGGTGCTGCGCGAGCCAGTCGATCTGCAGGCGCGGGTGCAGTTTGCGCAGCTCGGACGCTATGGCGAGATCCCGCCGGGCGTGACCGAGGCCGATCGGCGAGCTCAGGTACAGCGCTCGCGGCGGCCTGGTGATCGCCCTGGACGACCTGGTGCGCCGGGCCACGGGATGCACCCGATCGACGAACTCCCTGATCAGCAGGTTGATCCGCACCGGATCGCGGGCGTGCACGCCGTGCCCGGAGTCGTCGAGCAGCACCAGCGAACCGCCGGTGAGCTCGGCGAGGCGTTCCCCGATGGCGTGCGGCCGGATGCGGTCGTCGGTTCCGTGGATCACCAGCACCGGGCACCGGACCTTGCGGCAGTCGTCCTCGATGGACCCGGAACTGTTGCGGCCCACAGTCGTGTCGACCAGCGTGGCGGGTTCGACCTCGTGCGCCCACCGCACGGCGTCCTCGATCTGCTTGGTGGAGTGGGGTTCGGGGAACATCCGCGCGAAGAACCAGTCGGCGAAGTCGTCGTAGCCGCCGTTCAGCCAGTGGTGCCGGTTGTACTTGTTGCCGTCCTCGGTCGACTCCCAGGCTGCCTTCTCCTGCGCCTGCGCACCGATGAGCGAGCCGCTGGCCGGGCCGATCACGACGATGCCGGTGACCCGGCCGGGGTGGTGCGCGGCCGCGAGCACCGACCAGGCGTCCCCGCGCGACAACGCGACGAGCACGGCGCGTTCGGTGTTCGTCGCGTCCAGGACGGCGATCGCGTCCGCCGCGCACTCGGCGTCCACATAGGACTCTCCGCCGGTCGGGCGGTCCGAGTCGCCGCACCCGCGTCCGTCGAAGGTGACCACCCGGAAGTGCCTTGCCAGGTAAGGGACCTGGGCCTTCCAGAACCTCGACGGCACGATCGACCACGTCGGCATCATCAGCACCGTCGGCCTGCCGGGGTTGTCGTAGACCCGGAACGCGAGCCGCACCCCGGCGCGCTCGGCGAACCCGGTCCGGTCTGCCTCGCGCACCGGGCGCGGCTCGGCTCTCACGGCCGGACTTCGAGGACCTGGTTGAACGGGGTCTGGGCCACGCCGGCGAACCGGGTGAACCCACCGGCCACCGCCACGTCGCGGATGCGCGCGGGCCCGGCCTGGGTGCCGAGCGCGAGACCGACGTCCTGCGACAGCGAGGCCGGCGTGCACAGCAGCGTGGAGAAGCCGTAGTAGGTGCGGCCGACGGGGTTGAGGTTGTCCTCGACGTGGTCGCCCGCCATCGGTTCGACGATCATCCACGTGCCGTCGGACGCCACCGCGTCCCTGACGTGCCGTGCTGCCCCGACCGGATCACCCATGTCGTGCAGGCAGTCGAACATGGTCACGAGGTCGTAGTCCCTGCCGCTGAACTCCTTCGCGGAGGCGACCTCGAACGTCACCCGGTCGCCGACTCCGGCGGCCGCCGCCCGTTCGCGGGCGATCTCGATCGACTCGGGGTGGTAGTCCGACCCGGTGAAGAACGACTTCGGGAACGCCTGTGCCATCAGGATCGTTGATGCGCCGTGGCCGCAGCCGACGTCGGCGACCCTCGCACCGGCCTGGAGTTTGGCGGTCACACCGTCGAGCGCGGGCAGCCAGCCCTCGATCAGGTTCGCCGCGTAGTTCGGCCGGAAGAACCGCTCGCAGCCGAGGTGCACGTCGGTGTTGTGCTCGTGCCAGCCGACCCCGGAGCCGCCGCGGGCCGCGTCCAGCACGCGTCCGGCGTCGTGCACGGTGCCCAGCGCGATCTGGAACATGCCGGGCAGGAACGCGGGGCTGTCCTCGACCGTCAACGCCACCGCGTGCTCGATCGGCAGCGTGTAGCGGCTGGTAGCGGGGTCGTAGGTGACGTAGCTGCCAGCCGCCTGGGCGTTGAGCCACTCCCGCGCGTAGGGCTCGGCGGTGCCGGTGCGGTCGGCGAGTTCGGCTGGGCTGATCGGGTCGCCGGACGCCATCGCGCGGTAGTAGCCGAGCTTGTCGCCCATGACGACGAGCGCGGCGTTCAGCGTGGCGCCCACCTCGTCGACGGCGCGGAACACGAACTGCATGAGCTTGTCGGTGTCTACCTCGGGTCTTGTGATCGTCATCTGCTCTTCCCTCCGGTGAGGGTCGGAACCTATGAGCGCCAACGGGACGGTCGCATCAGGTGCCCCACCTAGTCGCCTGGGCGTGCTTACACTCCCCCGTGTGCTGATGGGACGCGAGTCCGAGCGTCGACAGGTCGAGCGGCTCGTCGCGAGCGCCCGGCTCGGGCACGGAGGCGCCCTGGCCATCACGGGCGAGCCCGGTGTCGGCAAGACCGCGTTGCTGCGGTTCGCCGCCGAGTGCGCCACGGAGATGACCGTCCTGCAGGCCGCCGGGAGCGAGCCGGAGCGGGAGATCCCGTTCGGCGCCCTGCACCAGGTGCTGCGGCCCGCACTCGACCGTCTCGACGAGATCCCGGCACCACAGGCGCAGGCGTTGTCCGTCGCGCTCGCACTGAGTCCCGGGCCCGCGATCGACCGGTTCGCGGTCGGGGCCGCCACGCTGAGCCTGCTGTGCCGGTTCGCCGAACAACGGCCGGTCGCGGTGCTGCTGGACGACCTGCACCTGGTCGACCGGCCGTCGGCGGACGCGCTGGCGTTCGCGGCGCGCAGGCTCGTGGCCGACCCGATCGTGCTGCTGGCCACCACGCGCTCCCCTGATCCCGGACTGCCCGCGCTGCCGTTGTCCGGCATCGATCTCGCCGCCGCGGGTGAGCTGGTGTCGAGCCGTTCCGGCGCAGCCCTGTCACCCGAGTTGGTCGCGCGGCTGCATCGCGCGACGGCCGGGAACCCGCTGGCGTTGATCGAACTGGCCGCGCACCGGCTGGAGCACGTCTCCCCCGAGGCTCCGCTGCCGGTGTCGGCGGCGCTGGCCCACGAGTTCGCGGCGCAGGCCCGGTCGCTCGGCGAGGACGGGCGGGCGGCGGTGACCGTCGCCGCGGTGGCGGGCAACGACCTGCGGGTGGTCGCGAACGCGTGCCGGTTGCTCGGTGTCACGGTCGGCTCGCTGGCCGAGGCCGAGAGCGCCGGGCTGGTCCGGATCACCGACGGCCGGGTCGAGTTCCGTCATCCGCTGATCCGGTCCGCCGTGTACGGGGACTGCGATCCGCAGCGGCGCCGGTCGATCCACCGTGCGGTGGCTGAAGCCGTTGGGCCACATGACGCCGATCGGCACGCCTGGCACCTGGCCGAGGCCTCCGTCGGACCGGACGCGGGCGTCGCCGATCTTCTCGGGCGGGCGGCGGAGCGGGCCCACGAACGCGGTGCGCACGACGTCGCGGCCGCCGCGTACGAACGGGCCGCGCGACTGAGCCCGGACGTCGAACGGCACGCCCTGCTGTGCGTGACGGCGGCGGAGTCGGCGTGGCTCGCCGGCACCACGCCGCGCGCCGTCGCACTGCTCGACGAGAGCGGGTCCAACAGGACGAGGGCCTTGGAACTGCGCGGAGCGATCGCGGCGCGCACCGGATCGCTGACCGAGGCGCGCGACCTCTGCTGGACCGCTGCCCGTCAGTCCGGTGATCCGGACGAAGGTGTCGTGTTCCTGGCCGACGCCGTGAACGCGTGCTTCTACCTCGGCGACACCACGTCCGCGATCGCGCTGGCCCACGAGATCGAGGCGCTGCTCGAGCAGGTGACGACGCCGCGGGCGCTCGGGCTGGGCCGGATGGCGGCGGGTGTGGCCCGGATTCTCGCCAACCAGGGCGGTGCCGACCAGATCCGTTCCGCCACCGGCCTGCTCGCCGCCTCGCAGGAGTGGCGGGACGACCGGCGCAGGCTGTGGTGGCTGATGATCGGGCCGTTGTTCCTGCGGGACACCGACTCCGGTGCCGAACTCAGGCGCATCGTCGGACGGGTGCGCACGGAGGCGGCCGTGGGAACCCTGCCGTCGTTGCTGTTCCACGTCGCAAGAGACGAGGCGACCACCAACCAGTGGGTGCGGGCGGAAGCCACCTACGACGAGGCCACCAGGCTGGCACGGGAGACCGGTCAGGAGACCGATCTCGCGATGTGCCTGGCGGGCCTGGCGTGGCTGCGGGCACGGCTGGGCGACGAGGCGCGGTGCCGTGCGCTCGTCGCGGAGGCGCTACCCCTCTGCCGCTCCCGGGACATCCACATCGGACGGGTCTGGTCGCTGTTCGCGTTGGGAGAGCTGGAACTGGGGCTCGGCGATCCGCAGAAGGCGTTGGCGCACCTGGAAGAGCTCGCGGCTCTCCTCGACGACCTCAAGCTCACCGACCCGGACCTGTCGCCCGCGCCCGAACGCGCCGACGCGTTGGTGCGACTGGGCAGGCACGAGGACGCCTGGCAGGTCGCCCGGCGCTACCGTGCCGAAGCCGCCGCGAAGGGCCAGCCTTGGGCCATGGGACGGGCCGAGCGGACGATCGGCATGCTCAGCCCTGACTTCGGCACCCACTTCGAGGCGTCTTTGCGTTACCACGAAAGGACTTTGGACGACTTCGAGACCGCGCGCACCCGCCTCGCCTACGGTGCCCGCCTGCGCCGTGCCCGGCGTCGAGTGGACGCCCGGCCGCACCTGCACGCCGCCCTGGAGACGTTCGAGAACCTGCGCGCGGCCCGGTGGGCGGATCTCGCCGCGGTCGAACTCGGCGCGACGGGCGAGACGATCAAACGTCGCGCACCGGGCGAAACCCTCACCCCGCAGGAGTTGCAGGTGTCACTCCTGCTCGCGGAGGGCAAGACCACCCGCGAGGTGGCCGCCGCGTTGTTCCTGAGCCCCAAGACCATCGAGTACCACCTGCGCAAGGTCTACACGAAGCTCGGCATCCGCTCACGCGCCGAGCTGGCCGGCCGTCTGCCCTGACGCCCACGCGAACCCGTCCGGGTCGACGAACTGACCGGGACCGTTCATCACGATCCGGTGCGAGCCCGAGCCCTCCGGCGACACCCCGGCGTCCTTCGCGAGGGCACGCCGCCGGTACAGCCCCAGCTTCACGGCGCCGGCCGAGGCGAACTGGACGTACATGCGGCCGAAGCTCTTCTCGACGGTGAAGCCCTGGTCGAGGTAGCACTGCTTGCTCGCGACGATGTCCGTCGCGCCGAGCAGGAGCACGACGTCCTCGATCTCGCCGGTGGCCGGGCCGGTGTTCTTCTTCTGCGAGGTCGCGATCTTCCAGATGGTGCCGTCCGGCGCCCGCACGACCCCGCCGTAGCCCCACATCGACTTCGCGGCGGGCTTGAGCACGGTCGCGCCGGCGTCGATCGCGCCGCCGATCAGGACGTCGACGTCGGCGGGCTGCGCCACCGTGAGGGACAGGGTGAAGCCGCGGAAACCGGTGGCCGGTTCCTGGCTCTCCCGCAGCCGCAGCCGGGAGCCGAGCCCGAAAGCGTTGGCGTAGAAGCGTTCGGCGGCCGCGAGGTCGGCCACTTCGAGGGTGATCGCGTCGAATGAGGTCATGCCGGAAACGCTAGGCGTCACCCCGTGCCCGTTGCTTCTCGATTCCTGACCGCCTGCGCAGCACCACCGCCACCGCGCCGAGGCCGATGTGCGACGCGCACCACCCCGTGGTTCCGACAGCCGTTGTGACCCAGGGCACCGAGCGCCCCCCAAGCAAGCGGGGTAGAGTCCACTTCTAGAAGCGGGCGAGCTCAAGCTGGCCGACGTGCGCACCAGCGTGTCGCTGTCGATGTTCACGGAGTTCACGAACTTCACCGAGTTCCACCCGTCCGAGTTCCAGGCTGCCACGCTGTCCACGATGTTCGACGAGCTCGTGGCCTGGAGCACTGCGCTCGCCCCGCTGCGCGACCGTCAGCTCGCCGCGCAGGCATGACGTTCCGCGGTCACGGCAGCAGGCGCGGCACCACCCGCACGTAGATCACCATGCCGATGACCTCGACCAGCGTCTGCGTCACCACGACAACAGCGGCGAGATCGGACAACGACAAGGCCAGCGGCAGCACGACCAGCGAGTTGCGCGTGGCCCCGGTGAACACGATCGCGCGCCCGGAAGCGACGCCGAGGCGGAACAACCGCGCGACAGCCACCCCGGCGAACGCCATGACCAGCAGAAACGCCACGTAGAACGGCACCACGCCGAGGACCTGCCGGAGGTCGCCGAGCTTCGGCACCTGCGACGCCACCACGGCGAACAGGGTCACGGCCATCAACGGCACCATCGTCGTGCTGATCGCGCCGACCCGTTCCCCCGCCCACGTCTGGGTGAGCCACGCCAGCGCCAGCGGGATCGCGATCAGCACGACGAACGCCTCGACGAACGGCCCCGGCTCGACCACGGCCAGGTCAGAGCCGAGGAACAGCAGCAGATAGCCGGGCAACAGCACCATCTGCGCGAACAGCAGCAGCGGTGTGGCGGCGAGCAGGCGCTGGCTGTCGCCACCGGCCAGGCCGCTGAACACGATCACGTAGTCGACGCACGGCGCAAGCAGCACCAACAGCACGCCCAGCCTGATCGCCTGATCGGCGGGCAGGAACGTGAAGAACGCGGCGACCACCAACGGCACCACCGCGAAGTTCACGACGAGCGCGGCACCGAGGAACCGGCCCGCGCGCAGCGAACGCCCGAGCCGCGTGACGGGCACCTGCAGGAACGTCACGTACAGCAGGGCCGCCAGGACCGGGTTGATGGCGTGTTCGAGCAACGGCCCCGCACCAGGAGCCGTCCAGCCGGCCACCCCGCCCGCGGCCAGTGCGCCGAGGTAGACGGCGACCTGGTGACGTTCCATCCCCGCGACGAACCCCGGCAAAGCAGCCTCCCGATCAGATGATCAGGACGATATCCCCGGCAGCGGGCAGGCTGGTGTGTGCGAGCAGATCATGAGGTCGTCACAACCCGCGGAGATCGCCGCGCGCAACGTGTCGCGGACGACCTCCAGGTCCGCGATCCTCGCCTCCACCTCGCCGAGCTTCACCTCGGCACGGTCCCGCAGGCCAGGGCGACGGGAGCCGCCGGCGAGCAGGTCGGCGACCTCGTCCAGGGCGAACCCGAGCCGCTGCGCCGCCTTGATCACCCGGATCACCGTCACGGTCTCACGCGGGTACAGCCGATGCCCGCCCAGCGAACGCTCCGGCCTGGCCAGCAGACCGACGCGCTCGTAGTAGCGCAGCGTCTCCCGGTTCACCCCGGCCGCCGACGCCACCTCGCCGGTGCGCAGCGGGTTCATCTCGCCGCCAGCGCGTCGAGCACCTCTGCCTGTGCGTCCGGCACCGAGATCGCCAGGCTCAGGCCGCCGCCGGTCGCCGTGAGCTCGAACGTGAAGAACGAGCAGCAGCCCGTCTCCCGCACCGCCAGATCCGCCGCGCGGGCCGCGACTTCCGGCCGTGGGTCCAGGGTCAGGACCAGCCGTGTCCTCTCTGGACGGTGGCGTGCGGCGGTGGCGAGCAGTTCGTCGAACTCGGCTTGGCGGAACGGTCTCTCCGCCGTCGGCAACGTGCACGCCTCGGGCGCCCAGATCTCACTCATGCCTCGACGGTAAACCCGTACCCGGGCACCGGATGCAAGTCAGGACCGGGAGAAGTCCTTCAAAGCGAGAAGCGGCATCAGTCGGCGAACGCGTCCGCCTGCGACCGGTAGAGCCGCGCGTAGCGGCCGTTCCGGTCCAGCAACGCCCGGTGTGTGCCGAGTTCCGCGACGCCGCCGTCGGCGAGCACCACGATCAGGTCCGCCGATCTGACGGTGGAGAAGCGGTGCGTGACCAGGATCGTGATCATGCCGTTCGCCCCGTCGGTGGCCCTGGTCATGCTGTCGAAGAGGGCGTCCTCGGTGAACGCGTCCAGCGAGGCGGTCGGTTCGTCGAAGAACCGCACCAGCGGGGTGGTCCTGGCCAGGCCGCGGGCGAGCGCGATCCGTTGCCACTGACCGGTGGAGAGGTCCGTGCCGCCCCACGACGTGCCGAGCTGGGCGTCCTGGTCCAGCACGTCGGCGCCGGCCCTGGTGATGGCGTTGCGGACGTGCCCGGTGTCGTCGAGGTGTTCGAGGTCGCCCACGCCGACCGCGTGCTGGACGGTGAACTCGAAGCGGGCGAAGTCCTGGAACGCCGCCGCGAGCCTGGCACGCCACTCGTGGACGTCCAGGTCGGCGAGGTCCACGCCGTCGACCGTGATCCGGCCTTCGGTGGGCTCGTACATCCTGGTCAGGAGCTTGACGAGGGTGGTCTTCCCGGCGCCGTTCGCCCCGACCACGGCCAGCGCCGCGCCCGCCGGGATGGTCAGCGAGACGTCGCGCAGCACCCACCTGTCCGTGCCGGGATAGCGGAAGGACACGTTCTCCAGCCGAATGCCCTCGACGATCTGCTCCGGTGCTCGTTCGCCACCGGTCGCGGTGTGGGCGTGGTCGGCGAGCCAGAGGAAACGGCTGACGGTGTGCAGGGTGCGGCCGAAGCCCGCGACGGCCTGGATCGGCCAGATCACCGCGGTCTGCACCTGCTGTCCGAGGTAGATGGCCAGCACCACGTCACCGGGTGCCGACCTGCCCTGGATCGCCTGGTGCAGCACGAAACCGACGGCGGTGATCACGCCGGTCACGTAGAGGACCTGCTGGGCGAGTGAGAGGAGCGCGACCTTGCGTTCGGCGTGCTCGATCGGCCGGCGCTGGGCGTTCCAGAGCGTGCCGATGCGGCGTTCGAGGTTGTCCGCGAGTCCGAAGAGCCGGATCTCCACGGCGGCGTCCTGATCCTGGGCGACCGCACGCAGGTGCCGGGCCGTGCGACCGGGCAGCGCCGACTGGTCTTCCGCCTGTGCCCGCCACCGCTGCTGGGCCTTCGTGATCAGCAGAGCGGGCAACGCGAGCAGCACCAGCAGGAGCATCGCCGGGTGCGCGACGACCAGCAGGACGAGGACCGTGAGGCCCGCGCAGATCGCCTTGATCGTGACGGCGAGGGCGCTCATCGAGTTGCCGAGCTGGCCTTGGCGCTGCCGCAGGATCTCGAGCTGGTCCTGGTACTCGGCGCGCTCGAAGTGTTCGAGGGTGGGCAGTTCGGCGGACAGGCGTGCGATCTCGATGTCGAACGCGTGCGCGACCTTCTCCCCCAGCACCATCCGCCACTGGCTGGCCGACAGGTCGAGCTGCCAGCCGAGTCCCGCGCCGAGCACGAGCGCGGCGACACCGGTGACGACCTGGCGGGTGTCGTTCTGGACGACGCCGTTGGTGAGCAGCGCCAGCCACAGCCCGGACAGCAGAACGAGGGTGTTGCCGAACGGCTCGGCGATCATCGCGAGGGTCAGTCTGCGGTCCACCCGCCACGCCATCGCCACCAGGACGCGGATCTCACGCATGACTCACCTCCGCGAACCGTTCTGCCTGCAGGGAGTACATCGCGGCGTACTGCCCGTTCGCCGCCATCAGTTCGGCGTGGGTGCCGTCCTCGGCGATGCGGCCGTCCGCGATGACGACGATGCGATCGGCGTGTTTCACCGACGCCAACCGGTGTGACACGAGAATGGTGGTGATCTCGCCGGCCAGTTCGCTGAAGCGGGCGAAGAGTTCTTCCTCGGCCAGCACGTCGAGGTTGGCGCTGGGTTCGTCCATGATCAGGGTGCCGGACTCGACCGCTCGCAACGCCCTGGCCAGCGCGACCTTCTGCCACTGGCCGCCGGAGAGGTCGCGGCCGTTCGGGTGCGAGGACGACAGGACCGTCTCCCAGCCGTGCGGGAGGTCGTCGAGCAGTCCTTTGCCGCCCGCGCGTTCCAGCGCTTCTTCGACGCCTCCCTCGCCGAAGCCGATGTTGTCCTTCAGCGAGAGTTCGAAGCGGGTGAACCGTTGCACGATCGCGCTGACCTTGCCGGGCATGACGATCTCACCGCTGTCCGGCTGGTAGATGCCGCACAACAGGTTGACGAGCGTGCTCTTGCCCGCGCCGTTCTCGCCGACGATCGCCAGCGACTGTCCTTTCGGGACCGTGAGGTCGATGCCCTTCAGGACCGGCTTTCCGGCGTATCCGAAGTGGACGTTCGTCAGCTGGATGGCCTGTGCGGTCACCTGTGGTCGAGTGGGTGCCGCGGTGAGGCGCTGAGCGAGCGTCCTGGCCAGTTCCGCGACCTTGCGGGCGCGGGCCAGCGGGATCTCGGCGCCGAACACGTAACCGAGCGCGCTCGTGGACAGCACCGCCTGGGCGTAGACGACGATCTCCGCCGGTGTGGTGGTGGCCTGGGCGATCGCGGTGAGGACGACGAGATGGGCGAGCAGCACACCGCCGGTCGCGGCGAACACCGTGCGCATGCCCAGCTTGCGTCCCGCCCAGACGACCTCCAGCGCGCCGAGGTAGGAGTCGCGGTAGAGCGGCACCAGCCACCCGGCCAGGCCGAACACGCGGATCTCCTTGGCTGCGGGGCTGTCCACGGCGAGGCCGCGCAGGTAGCGGGCGCGGCGCAGCGCGTTCTCGCCCTGCTGCGCGCCGAGGGTCATGCCGTGATCGAGCCACTTCCGCACGCCGAAGCTCAGGCCGCGCCACCCCAGGAACATGACGATCGGCGCCCACCAGGCGAACGTCGCCAGCACCACGGCGGCGCCGACGCCGGTCGCCCGTTGCCTCAGCAGTTCCTTGAGGGCGGTGATGGTGCCTACGTACCCGTCGACGCGTTCGAACTCGGCCAGCGCGCCGAGTTCCTTCGTGGTCTTGGGGTCGGCCAGGTTCGCGGCGCTCGTGCGGAGGGTGGCGCCGGCGACCGTCTCGTGGACGGCCTGGGCGAACCTGCCGTCGAGAACGGCGGCTTCGTGGTCCAGGACCGCGGAGAGCACGGTGCCGACGAGGAGTGCGGTGCCGAACAGGGCGAGCCCGAAAGTGGCCTGCGCGGGATCGTCCGGGAGTCCGGCGACGAGCACGCCCGACGCAGCGATGGCGGCGGCCGGGGCGAGGCCCTGCAGCACCGCCAGCACGCAGAACAGGGCGAACCGCCAGCGACCGGCTTGCCAGAGCAACGGCTTCACGCCGACACCTCCTCACGCACGGCGGGGGCCATCAGGTGTCCCAGGTGTGCCACGACGGCGGCCGTCCACGCCGCCATGTCGGCTGGTTCGTGGCCGTTCCCCTGCTGCTCCACATAGCGCTCCGCGCCCAACTGCTCCACGAAGGCACGCGACTGGCCGACCGGAACCCTGTCGTCTCCCTCGCTGTGCCCGATCATCAGCCGTGGCGCGGCGAAGGGCCGGTGGATCGGACTGCGTGCGCGCAGCTCGTCCGGATCCTCTGCCAGAGCGCTGAGTTCGGTTCTGAGCCACTGGCGGTGCAGGCCGGTCGCGGACTCCAGCAACGCGTTCAGGTCCGTGACCGGCGCCCACACCGCGACGGCGTCCACCAGGTCGGGTGCGGCCGCGAGCAGGGCCAGGTAGGCGCCGTAGCTCTGTCCGTACAGGCACAACGGCCGGTCGCCACGCAGTTCGCGCAACCGGGCGACGACGGCCGCGACGTCGGCGCCGCCCCAGTCGCCGACCACGACGTCGCGGAACGAGTCTCCGTAGCCGGAGCTGCCGGGGTAGTTCATGCCGATGACGGTCCAGCCCGAGTCGATCAACGCGGCGATCATCGGTTCGTGGATCTGCCTGAGCTGACTGCGCGGGCCGCCGTGCAGGTGCAGCACCACGCCGCCGTGGCCGTTCTCCGGTTCGTAGAGCCATTCCGGCGACTGCGCCGATTCGCGATGCCGCCAGCGGACGGTGATCTCCTCGCGCTGCTGGCCGGGCAGCGGCCGCATTCGTCCACTGTGGATGTTCCAGCGAACGAGCGCGGGTGACGCGGCCGGGGACTGGTGGCGGCCGAGGAGGTGGCGTTCGTCGGCGGTGAAGGTCAGGTCGGTGGCGATGCCGTGGTCGGGCACCGGTGTTCCGATGATGTGACCATCTCGATCCAGCACCCGGTGGACGTACCGGTGGTCGGTCCAGGCCGTCGTGAGCAGCAGGCCGGACGGCGAGACCGCGATTCCCCCGCCTCCCTCGGTGAACCAGCGCGTCTGGCCGGTGGCGATGTCCAGCACACCCGGCACATCGCCCCCTCCCGTCAACGCGACGAGCGGGCCTTCTCCTGCCGCTGACACCGCATCGAGGTCGATCCGCTCGCCGTCCTGGATCAGCGTCACGCCTCGGTCGCTGGTGAAGACCAAGCTGTTCCGGTCCCATGCGGCGACCGAGCGCACCCCCTCGGTGCCGTCGAGGAGCCGGTAGCTGCCGTCGTCGGGGCGATGCACGCACAGCATCGGGCGGCCGTCGCGCACGACCGCGATCAGTGCTTCCTCACCGTCGTACCGCAGCGTGCGTCCGACCACCGGATGCGATGACGTCAACATCCGGTGGTCGGTGTCCAGGAGGCCCAGTTCGCCTCGGCGGCGCAACGCGAGCAGAGTCGGGGCGGCCCAGCCGGCGAGGTGCCAGTCGCCGGCCGGGATCCAGTCCGTCGCGGCCAGGTCCGCGCTGCCGTCCGGGGCGACCCCGACGAGGCCGACCTCGCCCGGTCGGGTCAGGGCGAGCAGGTCGCCGCCTGGGGAGAGCAGCGTCATGCCGCACCGGCTAGCAGACCCCGCAGTGCCAGGAGATCCTCGGCGACGACGGCGTGCGCGGCGCGTTCCCGCAGCAGTGCTTCCGGCTGTTCGCCGAGGTTGCGCAGGACCGCGTCGACGACGTCCGGCGCGCCGCGGCGCATCCGGCTGACCGCGGCGAGGTACCAGCGGGCCGCCTCGGTGGTCGCGCCGGCCGTCAGCCGCCGGTCGGCGAGGCGGAAGCAGACCGCGGAGACGACTTTCTCGCTCGCCTGGTTCGTGTCGGCCGCGCGGTCGAACAGGTCGAGCAGCCGCGTGGCGACGGCCTCCGCCTCGGTCTCCTCCCCCGCGTCCAGGAGCACCCGCACGAGGTCGGACGCGACGTAGGTGGCGTTGGCGACGTCGTCCGCGATGCCCCACGCCTGCCGGTAGAGGCCCATGGCCTCGGGGGTGCCGCGACGCAGTTTGGCCAGGTTGGTCAGGAGCTGGACCTGTTGGTCGGCAACGGTGTCGTGGCCTTCCAGCAGTTTCAGCGCGGTCCGCATGCTGGTGACGGCGCCGTCGAAGTCGCGGTCGCGGTAGAGGGCGAGCGCGGCGCCGTTGAACGACGCGGCGACCTGGGTGGCCGGCACGTCCAGTTCGCGGGCGCGCGCGAAGCACCGTGCGGCCGACGAACGCTCAGCCGGGTCGGGGTCCTTGGCGAGCAGCTGGCCGAGGCTGTAGGCGAGCATCGCCTGCCGCGCCGGTTCGACGTCCCACTTCGCGGCCTGGTCCAGGATCAGACCGGCCAGCGCGCCGGAGACGCGGCGGCGATCCGCCACCAGTGCCGCCAGGTAGGCGCTCGCCGCCGTGCCGTGCGGGATGTCGTCGGATCGGAGCGCGCGCCGGTAGAGGTTGCCCGCGTAGCGCGACAGGACGCGTCCCTGGCCGGCGGCTTCGGCGGCGGCACCGGCGGTGAAGGCTTTGAGCGCCAGCACGGGATCGGTGAGCAGCGCGGCCGTCGAGAGTGGCGCGGACGAGGTCGTGACGACCTCCGCGGCCAGTTCCGGGGTGATCGGCAACGGGCGCGCGACCGGGGTGGCGCAGGTGCGCAGACCGTCCCTTGTGGACGTCACGGCGTGGACGAGCGAGTCGTCCCAGCCGTGAACCGCTTGCCAGGCGCGGAACTCGTTCTCCGGCACCGATCCCCCGGCCAGGCGCAGCATCGCCAGGATCTCGTCGCCTTCGGCCGGGACTGCGCCGGGGATGTGCCGGAGCACGGTGACCGATTGCGCTTCCCCGCGCATCAGCCGCATGCGGCACTCCTGCAGGAACCGCACGTCGTCGTGGGTCGGCGCGCCGACCAGTTCGACGACCACAGCTCGTTCGCCGCCCTCGGCCAGCCACTCACGCACGGCTCTGACCTCGGCGCGCAGCCGCGCTTCGCGTTCGTCGTGGCACCTGAGCAACGCCGTGGTCAGGTCAGCGGGTCCGTCTTCCTTGAGCCACAACGGCCGCCCTGCCGACAGGTAGTAGCGGACCTTTCCATGGCGTGCCCGCAGGTCGGCCAGCACGCCGGGAATCCACGCGGACTCGACCGACAGCACCGTCACGCTCATGACGTCACCCGGCTCGCCTTGAGCGTCGCGCGGTCCTGCACGAAGCCGATCGACCGGTACAGCCGGCGCGCGGTGAAGTTCTCCGCCATCACGTTGAGGCGGCAGTCGGTGTATCCGGCGGACGCGAGCGCGAGCATGCTGCGCACCAGCAACGTCTTGCCCAGGCCCGCTCCCCGCTGCCCGGACTCGACCACGAGGTGCCCGATCAGCGGCACGCCCCGGTCCTCCGTCACGGCGATCGCGCCCTTGGTGCCGTCCTCGACGATCCTCAGGCTGGCTTCCTCGATGAGCGGTCCGTACTGGCCGGACACGATCTCCTCGAACACGCCGCGGTCGTGGTCGCCGCCCGGCAGTTCGGTCGTGAACGGCGCGATCAGGTACCCGACCGGCAGCGCCCGTTCGAATGACGCGATCATCTCGCTGTCGAGCTTGAGCCACATCGGCACGATGCGGCCGCAGTCCGTGCCGCCGACGTCCCAGAACTCCGGGTGGACCGCGACGATGTCGTTCATCCCGAGCCCTCGCAGGTACACGAGCACTTCGGCCAGGTGCTTCACAGTCGCCGGATCGTCGCGCTGCGGCAGGCATTCGGTGACGTAGGTGAGGCCTTGAGCAGGCCTCACGACGCATTCGAACACCGTCTCGCCGTTGCGCTTGGTGATGACGCGCCGGTGGGAGCCCCAGTCCACGACCATCTCGTGGACCAGGAGGTCGGTGAGGTTCACGGTCGCTCCTCGAGTCGCAGGGTCAGTGGCGAACGGGCGACGTGGCCCGCGAGCCGAAGCCGGAACGCGTGCACGCCGGTGTAGCCGCGCATGTAGTCGGGCCGGGGCACGCCGAGCCCTTCCGGCGCCCACTTGACGGCGAACCCGTCCCGGAACCGCAGCGCGTCGAGCTTGCGTCCGATGTGGACGGCGCCCTCGTGGAACTCCTCGTGGTCCGCCGCCAGGTCGAGCAGGAAGTCCCCGTCCCCCGCCAGCCCGTGGCACCGGCAGGTGCTCCCGAACGGCCGCGCGGTCGTGATCGCCCGGCCCGCCGCGATAGCGCCTCGGGTCAGGTCGTCGTCTCCGGTGTGTTCTGCCAGCGCGTGCAGCAGGATGCCGACCCCCGCCGCGCCGTTGCACCAGTGCGACCAGACGGTGTCGCTGTTCGGTTTGTGCGGCCAGGACAGGCCTTTCGCGGCGGGAACCGCGTGGGTCAGCAGCGCGCGCCCGGTGGCGACGGCCAGGTCGACCGCGACCGGATCGTCCACGGCGAGTCCGGCGTGCAGCAGGAAGTACGCGACACCCGCGCTGCCGTGCGCGAACCCGTGGAACGCCGAACCGTTGTTCGGCCAGGCGGGAATGCCGTCCTTCGTCGACACCCCGGCGAGGATCCTGACGATGATCTTCGAGACCTCGTCCGCTCCTTCGCCCGTGGCGCGCAGCAACGCCGTTCTCGCCAACCCGACGCCCGCCCAGCCGTGGGTGATGTCCCAGCCGTGGACGTCGATCGCCGCGAGTTCGTCCGCGAACCTCAGTGCTTCCTGCCGCCACAGGCCAGGTTCGTGACCCGCCTGCGCCAGGTCGGCCATGAGCCACGGGAGTGAGCCGAGGCCGAAGTACAGGCCTGGCGGAGTCTGGCCCGGCACGACGGGGGTGTTCTCGACGGTCCAGGTCAGGAGCTTGTCGGTGTGCTTGAGCCACGTCCGGTCGCCGGTGGCTTCCCACAGGTCGAGGTAGAAGCGGGCGATGCCGGCCGTGCCCGCCATGAACGAGGCCGGGTGCATCGAGCCGGGAGCCCAGCGCTGAGGCCACGGCCAGGGATGCCGATCCCACTCGGCCAGGCGGACGAGCTCCTCACCGGCCTCGACCGCTTCCTCGACCGTCGAATCGGCGTCGCCGACACTGTCAGACCCGCTTGAGATGATGGGAGTGGGGGCCTCACGCTCCCCCCGGAGGGGGCGAGGGTGAATCGATTCCGCTCCGTCACCCAACCGGGTGCGAATCTCGTCCAACGCGGCCGCGCCCAGCCCGGCAGGCGCGAAAGCGTCCAACACCGCCGGCAGGTGCGATCCGTAGCTGACGTCCCGCCCCAGGAAAGGGTCGATGCCGGTCAGCACGTAGTGCCCGATGGCCGCGAGCGCGTACTCCGTGTCCGCTGCCCAAGGCGCAGCAGCCGGCACGTACCCAGGCGTGTGCGCGACGAACGGCGGTTCCGGCGAGTCGACGCGCCCGGCGTGCTCCAGATCGATCACGGCCAGCCGGGCCCCGTCGACCATGATGTTGTTCGGAGTCAGGTCGAGCAGCCGGATCCCGTGCGCCTCAACGTCCCTGACCAGCCGCCGCACCCCGTCCAGCAGCTCCAGCAACGAGGCAGGCGACACCTCGGAGCGGTAGTTCCGGCGCTCCACCTCGGCCCGCAACGTCCGTCCCGGCAGGAACTCCTGCACGAGGTACGCGTTGTCCTCCTGGTGGAAGAACGCCAACGGCTCCGGCGCCAGCCCCGACCCGCTCAACGCCCGCAGCAGCTGCCACTCGTTGCGCAGAGCGGTGCGCGAGTCCCGGCCGAGCCGGTCGGGCGTGGTCCCGATCCTGGCTTCCTTCAACACGGCCGGCACGCCCCGGTGCAGGACGCGGTACACGCCGCCCTTCACCGACTGCCGCAGCACGCCCTGCACGACGATCTCGCGCCCGAACAGCCCGCTGCCGGGTCGCGCCAGGAACGCCCGCGGCCGCGCGGGCGCCAGGTCGTCGATCCAGTCCGGCGCGGCCACGCCCGGCGCACGCCGATCTTCCACGCGACGGCCGGACGGGTCTACGAGCACGTATTTCAGGCCCTGCTCGACAGGGTCGAAGACGCTCTGCCCGACGAACGCGCCGTAGCGGAGGTAGACGTTGCTGTGCGGCCGGAACCGGCGATCGGACGGAACGACGGGCGCGTCGAACTCGCGGGTGACCGCGTCCAGCGACGCCGCGAGCGACTCGACGTCCGACTCCGGGTAGATGGTGATGAACTTGCCCGACTGGCTCAGCGGGGAGGGCGGCGAGCTGAGGTCCATCAGCTTGTCGACGGACCGCGCGGCCTTCCAGCGCAGTGACAGCGGAACGACGACGGCGGCCACCCGGCGCAGCACCTCGGCGGCGTGCCGGGGCGAGGCGCTCACGTGGATCTTCCAGCCCTGGCGGCGGGCCGGACGGTCGGCCACCGGGTCGAAGTGCCACCAGAACGGTTCACCGCGCACGGTGTAGGTGTCGGCGCAGGCGGCGGCGATCTCGCCGGCCTCGCGCCGGATCGGGTCCGGGGCAACGCGTCGTCGCATGACATTCACCTGCCTGAGAAGGGACTTGCGGTGGGGGGGGGGGGGGGGGGGGCCCCCCCCGCCCCGGGGGGGGGGGGGGGTGGGGGGCGCGCCCCCGGCGCGCCGAGGGGGGGGGGGGTGTGC
>NZ_JBIWKS010000001.1:350968-532856 GCF_044765805.1 Lentzea sp. NPDC102401
GGTGTTGGGGGGGGGCGCGGGGGGGGGCTCCCGGCCCGCGCCGGCGCGGTGGGGGGGGGGGGCCCCGGGGGGGCCCAACCCCCCCCCGGGGCCCCGGGGGGGGGGGGGGGGGGGCGCGGGGGGGGCCCCCCACCGCATTACCGGAGATCCGGTCAGTTCTGGCTCGACGTCCAGGAGCAGAGCGTGCAGAGGGAGTTGTCCTCCATCAGCAGCGCGTCGTCCTCGAAGCCCATGGTCAGCAGGTCGGTCGCGTCGACGATCTTCTCCATCGGAATGCACCTCCGTGTAGTGGTTCTCGGTGTTTCAGGCCCCGTTGCGGCCTGACACAAATCTGCCGTCCACCAGCGAAAACCTCATCCGTGGCGGCCACCACCATTCGGAAACCGCAGCTCTGAGCCACCACGGGCAGGGGTGCGACCGGCATGCGCTCAAGCGATTCGCGAGCGGCATGGGTGAGCATGCGTAACGGCCCATGCGCAGCGGCGGGCCAATGGTGGTGTTCTACACCCATGACCCGCCGGTAGCGCCCTGGCACGCTTCGTCTCATGGAGATCGCCTGCCGCGCCACACCCGCTCCCACGGACGTGTTCGCGCACGTCGTGGAGCCTTGGGTGGCCACGGCGAGCGCCCGTCTGCACGCCGCTCTGGCCGCACTGCCCGAGCACGCCGTTGATCCGTCCGCACTGGTCGACGCGTGCGCCGGGCTCCTCACCACCCGGCTCACCCGCCTCGCGGCGCCGGCTCTCGTGCACGAGATGGGGCAGGCGGACGACCTCAAGGGCGCGGACAAGCACGAGCGGTTCCAGGACTTCCTCACCCGCGCCCACTTCGAGCACTACCCCGTGCTCGTCCGGGAGCTGGACGGGGAACGCGACACGGCGGTCGAGGTCATCACCGAGCTGGCCACGCGCTACGCCGCCGACCAGGACCGCCTGACCGGCACGCTGCTCGACACGAGGTCCGCGCTCGTCGCGGCCCGTCCCGGCGGAGATCGCCACAGGGGCGGACGGGCGACGACGGTCCTGGAGCTCGCGGACGGGCAGCGGCTGGTCTACAAGCCGCGCGGCGTCGACGCCCACCTCGCGCTCACGCACGTGATCGAGCTGGTGAACGACCTGGTGGACCTCGGCCTTGCGACCGTCAAGGCGGTGCCGGGCGACGGTTACGGCTGGACCGAGCACGTCGAGCCCGCACCACTGCCCTGTTCCGACGCCACGGCGTACTTCCTGCGACTTGGTGGACTGCTCGCGGTGCTGCACCTGCTGCGCGCCACGGACATGCACCACCAGAACGTGATCACCCGCGCCGACCAGCCGCTGCTGATCGACGTGGAGACCCTCTTCCAGGCCCAGCTGCCCGGTGAGCGACCCGATCCCGCCGTCGTCGCGCTCGGCCGGTCGGTCGCCCGCACCGGCCTACTGCCCGCCGTCGCCGGACGGCACGGGCTCGTGGACATCTCCGGTGTCGGCGGCGACGCCGGTCAGGAGACCTCCAACGCCACAACGGAATGGCTCGACGCCGGCACCGACCGGATGCGCGCGGTCCTCAGGCCCGAGTACGTGATCGGCGCCTCCAACCGCCCGGCGTGGCAGGGCCAGGCCGTCGAGGCCGCCGACCACGCGGACGCGGTGCTGTCCGGGTTCCGGCAGACCTACGACGCGATCTCCTCGCACAGCGCGGAGTTCGCCGCGCTGCTGGCCGGGTGCGCCTCGGTGCCGGTGCGGATCGTGCCCCGGCCGACGACCCAGTACGCCGGACTCCTCGCCGCCGCCCGCGGACCGGAGTTCCTGCGCGACGCCGGTGTCCGGCTCGCCGCGTTCACGACCGCCTGCGCGACGGACTTCCTGCCCGGCCTGGCCGAACTCGAGGCGGCCGAGCTCGACACGGGCGACGTCCCGTTGTTCACGACCCGCGCGGACGGCCACGACCTGGTGTCCGCCAAGGGAAAGCTTCCCGGCGTGCTCGCCACGTCCGGGCTGGAGGACGCGCTCGCGTGCCTGTCCGAGTTCGACGAGTTCGACCGCGACGACCAGGAGTGGGTGATCGCCGCGGCACTGGCGACCCGCCGCGTCGCGGTCACCGGAGCGGGGCCGGGCAAGGTGCGGCAGCACGCCGTCGGCACGGACGAGGTGCTGTCCGCGGCCTGCGCGATCGCCGACCGGATCGTCACGACCAGCTACGGCACCGAGCGGATCAACTGGATCGGTCTCGAACCCGTGGGTGACACGCGGTGGCTGGTGTTGCCGATGGGCGCCGGACTGGCGCACGGCTACACGGGCGTGGCGCTGTTCCTGGCCCAGCTCGGCCGGATCAGCGAGGTCTGCCGCTACGCCGACGTCGCACGCCGTGCGCTCGCGACGGTGCCGGACCTGCTGGCCGCGCTCAGGGGCAACGACGACCTGATCGCCGCGGTCGGCTCCGGCGGCCTGACCGGGTTCGCCGGAATCGGTTACGGGCTCGCGAGGATCGCCACTCTGCTCGACGACGACGAGGTCGCTCGCTGGGCCCGCACGACCGTTCGGTTGGCAGGTGCCGCCGCGGAGTTCGAACCGGAACACGGCCTGGCGGCGGCGATGCGGGCGCTGGACGCGGAAATCGGCTGCGCCGACGCACGTGAGCTGGCCGAGCGGTACCCGGACGGACCGGCCGGCCCCGACCGGTGGTGCCAGCACGATGCTTCCAAATGGACGGACGACGACTTGTCCCTGTGCCACGGGGAACTCGGCCATGCGGACGTGTCCGTGACCGGCTGGTCCGCCGCGACCCGGCACCGCCGTACGGGCGAAGTGCTGGCCACGTTGCGCCGCGACGGTCCCCGCTGCGTCACCCCGGACCGCGTGCCCACCCCGGGACTCCTCACCGGACTCGCCGGACTCGGGATGGGCCTGCTGCGCCTGGGATTCCCGGAACGGACCCCGTCCGTCCTGCGTTTCGAAGCAGGACACTGATCTTCCCCGTCGATCGGGGTAGTGCAGGAAACCGTTACTCACCAACAGGAGAAGCAATGAGATTGCCGGAGACCCACGACCAGTCCGCCTCGGTTCGCGCCACCACCAGGAAGATCGGCCTGCGGATCGCCGCGCTGACCGGCGTCGTTCTCTCCGCCGGCGTCATCGCCGCAGGTCCGAGCGCCGCGGCGCCGACCAGCGCCGACGTCGTGCTCGACTCGGTCGTGTCCGTCAACGGCGGTGGGAACGGTTCCACCTGTTGCCGTCCGGAAAACTGACGCCCGATTTCTGACCGTATGTCACCGTTTCGTGGCAGGTCGTGATCTCATGTGCAAGTGGCATTACGTGCACCAGTCGTCGTCGGTCGTGACCATGAGCTGGGACTGATCAGGACGACGTTGGCGAAAGTCGCTACGGGGAGGGGTCAGGTCGTTTTCCTGACCGGCGAAGCCGGGATCGGCAAATCCCGGCTCGCCACCGCCGCGACCGACCTCGCCTACCAGAGCGGGATGAGCATCATGCGCGGCCGCGGCAGCGCCATGAGCCGCACGATCCCGTTCCGCTGCCTGAGCGAAGCGTTGCTGTCACTGCAACGCCTGGGCACCACCGTCGACATCGACGAGCTGGGCCCCTACCGTCCGGCACTCGCCCGTCTGAACCCCGACTGGGGCACCTCGGCTGACGACGCGTCGAGCAGCTCGCTGATCGTGCTCGCCGAGGGCGTGCTCCGGCTGACCGAACTCGTGGGCCGCGACGGCGGATGTGCCGTCGTCATCGACGATCTGCAGTACGCCGACCCGGACACGTTGGCAGTGCTCGAATACGTCATCGACAACATCTCGCACCAGCCGACGTTGCTGCTCGCGACCATGCGCGACGACGACAGCGCGGCGCTGGAGTTCGCCCGCGCCACCAGCAAACGCGACTCCGCCACGCTCGTCGAGCTCCGGCGTTTCAAGCACGAGCAGGTGTTCGCGCTCGCGGGCGCGTGTCTGGAGGGCGCTTTGCCCGCACCCGCACTGGATCTGCTGTGGGCGGGCAGCGGCGGGCTGCCGTTGTTCGTGGAGGAACTGCTCGACGAGATCGTCTCGGACGGACACCTCGTGCGGACCGGGGACGTCTGGAGCATGGGCGAGGCCGGCGTGCCGCCGTCCGCGTTGGTGCACAGCGTGGCGGGCCGGTTCGGCCGCCTGAACGACCAGGCGCGCGAGTTCGTGTCGGTCGCGGCCGTGATCGGTCTCAGGTTCCCGCTGACCGTCGTCCGCGAGGTCACCGGCCTCGACTACCGCACGCTGCTGCGCCACCTGCAGAGCGAACCCGTGGCGCACCTGATCGGCCCCGACGACCACACCCCCGACTGGTACCTCTTCACGCACGCGCTGGTCGCCGACGCGGTCCTGACCCTGATCCCGGAGGACGTCCAGTCGTCCCTGGCCCGGCGCGCGGCCGACGCCGTCGAGAAGCGCTACCCCGGCGTGCCCGGCGACTGGTGCCACCTCTGTGCGACGCTGCGGGAAGCGGCCGGCCAGACCGCCGAGGCCGGAGCGCTCTACGCCGAGGCCGGACGGCGAGCACTGGCCCAGGGCGCCGCGCAGTCGGCCGTCACGTTGCTGGAACGCTCGCTGGAACTCGTCGAGGACCCCGTCCAGCGCTTCGAGGCGCTCGAAGCCCAGCTGCTGGCGCTGACCGAGGCCGGACAGGTCGACCGCGCGCTGGCCATGAGCTTCGACAGCTCGGGCCTCGACCGCCCGCACCGCGCCCGCCTGCACACGCAGCTGGCGTGGGCGGCGAACCTGGCCGGCCGCACGTCCGACGGCCTGGCCCAGGTGGAGATCGCGCGAGCGTTGCTGGGTGACGCCCCTCCCGAGGACTGCGCGCCCGTGGACGTCGTGGCCGCACACCTGGAACTGGACCGCGCCGAACAGGGCAGCCTCGAACGCGCCGAGGAGACCGCACTGCGCGCCGCGACCGTGGCCGAACGCGTCCCGCTCCCGGTCGTCGCCTGCCAGGCGTGGCAACTGCTCGGTGCGCTGACCCGCCGCCGCGACCCGGCCCGCGCGACGGCGTACCTCGAACGCAGCCGGGCTTTCGCGATCGCGCACGACCTGCCCATCTGGGAGATCCACGCCTTGGTGAGGCTGGGCCTGGACGACGCCCTGCGCTCCGGCGACCTCGGCCGTCTGGAGCAGGCCCGCGACCTGGCGTCCCGGATCGGCGCGGTGATCGCCCGCTACCAGTCCGAGGTCAACATCGGCCTGCAACTCGTGCTGCGCGCCGACTTCGCGGCCGCCTCCCTGGTCGTCGACGACGTCTCCTCCGCCGCGAAACGCCTGGGACTGCAGGAGATCAGCCAGTTCATGGCGGTGCTGCGAGCCGTCCTGGCGGGCCACCGCGGCGACCGGACGACGTTGACCGAAGCCTGGTCCGTGCTGTCCGAACCAGGCGGCGAACAACACACCGCCCGCCTGCACGGCCTCGCGGCGACGTTCTGCTCGCTCCTCGAAGAGGACAGACCGAGGGCGCGGGCCGATCTCGCACTGGCGTTGGCCGCCGAACGCGCCACCCCCACGACCTACCACCTGACCGGCCGCCTGGGCCTCTCCCTGTTGCTCAGGGCCGTGGACGGCGACCTGACCAGAGCCGAGTACGACTCCGTCGTCGCCGACCCGGCCGCGGGCCTGCGCTGGGATCACCACTTCGCCCTGCTGGCCTCCGCCGTCCTGGCCGGCGCAGAAGGCGACAAGGACGCCGCACTGGCCCAGGTCCAGGAGAGCGGCGACATCGGCCACCTCTACCCGATGGCCCGCCACCTCGGCCTGCGACTCGTCAGCGAGGCCGCCGCCCGCGACGGCTGGGGCGACCCGGAAACCTGGCTGCGCGCCGCCGAACACCACTTCCACGACGTCGGCATAGCCGCCGTGGCCGGAGCATGCCGCGCCCAGCTGCGGCTGATGGGCGTGCGGGTGACACAACGCCGCTCCGGCGCCGACGAGGTGCCCGACGAGCTGCGGCTGGCCGGCGTGACCGTCCGCGAGTACGAGGTGCTGCGGCTGCTCGGGGTCCGGCTCGCCAACAACGAGATCGCCGCGCAGCTGCACCTGTCGCGGCGGACCGTCGAGAAGCACGTGTCGAGCCTGCTGACCAAGACAGGGCTGACCAACAGGCACGCGCTGGGCAAGCTCGCCACCGAGCGGTCGGACTAGCGGGCGGCGAGGTCCATCCGGAGGAACTCCTTGATGCGGAGGGACTTCGGCGGACGCTTCACCTCGTCAGCCAGTGCCGCGAACGCCTCCGCCTCACCGACTACACGCGGTGAGGTCAGTTCGAGCTCCTCGCCGTCGACCGTCAGCTGCGCGCGACCGGACGCCATGACGTTGCGGACCCAGTCCGAGTTCGATCCGTAGACCAGGACGACCAGGTAGCCGCCGTCGACCGGGTGTGCCTCCATCGGCGTGCGGTAGGGCATTCCCGAGCTGCGGCCCACGTGCGTGAGCACCGCCCACTTGCCGCTCTTGATCGCGCGCGGGTTGAACACGCGTTTGTTGACGTGGCCCCACCATCTGGGCATCGGCATGTCGGACTCCTCTCCTCGTCCCAAGACGCCGTTCGCGGACGATCTGTTGAAGTAGCGTGCGCGCGTGGAGATCACTGACGACCGGGACTTCCCCGCCGCACTGGCCGCACTGAGCGGCATCGACTTCCCCTGGGAGTACGACGAGAAGGCCGACGAGCCCTCGCCGGGCAACATGGACTACGAGCCCTACCAGGAGTTCGACTCCGCTGAGGAGACGACCGACTGGATTCGGTCGTGGACCGGCAACAAGGAACTGGGCGGGGACGCGTTCCGGCCGTTCGGGCAGGACGGCACCGGCGGGCTGGCCGTGCTGTGGCTGGTGAGGGAGGGGCCGCTGACCGTGCAGCCCGTCGTGTTCTTCGGGTCCGAGGGTGAGGTCGGGCCCGTCGCGACGAACCTGGGCGAGTTCCTGTGGTTGCTCGCGGGTGGTGTGGGGCCGCAGGAGGCCGTCGAGTTCGGGTCGGACACCGGTGTGCCGAACGCCGAACTGCGTGCCGTCGCGGAGAAGTACTCGGGAATCGAGCCACTCACGCCGGCCGAGGTGCTCGCCAGGGCACGGGCGGAGTTCCCCGATTTCGCGGAGACAGTGCAGTCCTGGTGTCGTTAGGGCAGGCCAGGGGAACCGGTACTCGTTCCGGTTCCCCGATGGTCTATACCACTTTGTGAACACGGGTTACGCTCAGCGAACCCTGTTGTGCCGCAAGGTAAACAGGACCTCGTCCTGCGGAGGTCTGCCCTGTGAGAAAGTTCCTCGCGGCCGCACTACTGCTCAGTGCCGCCGTCATCCCCACCGGTACGGCCGCCGCGGCCGACCCGATCTACAAGGACCCGGCGCAGCCGATTCCGGCGCGGGTCGCCGATCTGCTCGGCCGCATGTCGCTCGACGAGAAGGTCGGGCAGATGACGCAGGCCGAGCGCAACGCGGTCAGCAACGCGGACCTGACGAACTTCCGGATCGGGTCGCTGCTGTCCGGTGGCGGTTCCGCGCCGTCGCCGAACAACGCCACGTCGTGGGCGAACATGTACGACAACTTCCAGCGGGCGGCGATCGCGACGCCGCTGGGCATTCCGATGATCTACGGCGTGGACGCCGTGCACGGCCACAACAACGTCGTCGGCGCCACGATCTTCCCGCACAACATCGGCCTGGGCGCGACGCGCGACCCGGCGCTGGTGCAGCGGATCGGGCGCGCCACCGCCGAGGAGGTGTCGGGCACCGGCATCGACTGGGACTTCGCGCCGTGCCTGTGCGTCGCGCGCAACGACCGCTGGGGCCGCACCTACGAGTCGTTCGGTGAGACGCCCCAGGACGCCACGTCGATGACGACGATGATCACCGGCCTGCAGGGCTCGAAGCTGTCGGACTCCGGCTCGGTGCTCGCCACGGCCAAGCACTACATCGGTGACGGCGGCACGACCAACGGCACCGACCAGGGCAACACCCAGGTCAGCGAGGCCGAGCTGCGCGCGACGCACCTGCCGCCGTTCCGCGACGCCATCGCCAAGGGCGTCGGCTCGGTGATGATCACCTACAGCAGCTGGAACGGCGCGAAGCTGCACGGCCACAAGTACCTGATCACCGACGTGCTGAAGAACGAGCTCGGCTTCAGCGGCCTCGTCGTGTCGGACTGGAACGCGATCGACCAGATCGACGGCCAGGCCGGCTTCACCGCGGCCGAGGTGCGCGACTCGATCAACGCCGGCCTCGACATGATCATGGTGCCGACCGCGTGGCGTCAGTTCATCACCTACCTCAAGCAGGAGGTGCAGGCGGGTCGCGTGCCGATGTCGCGCATCGACGACGCCAACCGCCGCATCCTCACCAAGAAGTTCGAGCTCGGCCTGTTCGAGAAGCCGCTGACCGACCGCGCCTACACGCCGACCGTCGGCAACGCGGCGCACCGCGCGCTGGCCCGTGAGGCCGTGCGCAAGTCGCAGGTGCTGCTGAAGAACCAGAACGGCGTGCTGCCGCTGCCCAAGACCGCGTCGAAGATCTTCGTGGCGGGCAAGAGCGCGGACAACATCGGTTACCAGAGCGGTGGCTGGACGATCTCCTGGCAGGGCGGCAGCGGCGCGGTGACGCCGGGAACCACTGTGCTGCAGGGCATCCGCTCGGCCGTGTCGACCTCGACCACGGTGACGTACAACCGCAACGGCACCGGCATCGACGGCACGTACCAGGCCGCGATCGCCGTCGTCGGCGAGACCCCGTACACCGAGGGCGCGGGCGACCGGCCCGGCGGCCTGAGCCTCGACGCCGAGGACATCGCGACCCTGAACACGTTGCGCGCCACCGGTGTCCCGGTCGTCGTGGTGCTCGTCTCCGGCCGTCCGCTGGACATCGCGGCCCAGCTGCCGCAGTGGCACTCGCTGGTCGCGGCCTGGCTGCCCGGCACCGAGGGCAACGGCGTCGCGGACGTCCTGTTCGGCGACTACCGGCCGACCGGCACGCTGCCGTTCACGTGGATGCAGAGCGCCTCGCAGCAGCCGATCAACGTCGGCGACGGCAAGACACCGCTGTTCCCGTACGGTTTCGGCGCCCAGTTCCCCGCCACGCAGAACGCGTACGCGCTGATCGGCGCCTCGTACTACGACGAGCAGAGCGGCACGCAGGTCGAGCGCTGCACCGACTCGGGCTGCGGGCAGAACGTCGGCTACCTGACGCCGGGCGACTACGTGGCCTACGCGGACGTCGACTTCGGCGCCACTCCCCCGACCTCCGTGACCACGCGGCTCGCGTCCGGTTCCACGGCGAACGGCACCCTGCAGTTCCGCCTGGACAGCCCGACCGGTCCGCTGGTCGCGACCGTCTCGGCGGCGAGCACGGGTGGGTGGCAGACGTGGGCCAGCCGCACGACCGCGGCGTCCGGCGCCACCGGGGTGCACCGGTTGTACCTGGTGGCGACCGGTGGCACGGGTGGTGACCTGGCGAACGTGAACTGGTTCCAGTTCGCTCGGTAGTCGTGAGGCTGAACGGGGTTCCGGGCGGGAGCCCCGTTCAGCTCTACGCTCCCACGCACACGAAACCGTTGGGCCGGCCCAGTTCCTCCTGCGCCTCGGCCAGCGCCGCCGCGGGCGAACGGCCTTCGCGCAACCGGCGGTGCACGCCGAGCATCAGGTCCTTGGTCTCGGCGTCCGGCACCGGCACGACCGGGGCGATCAGCTGAGCGGTCCCGCGTTCGAGGAACGTGGCGGCGAGGCCCAGAAGTTCGTTGCCGGACACGACGACCGAACGGCCGACGTCGCAGGCCGCCATGATCACGGTGTCCGGGACCTGTTCGAGGCGTTGGACGTCGTAGACCACGAGTGGGCCGTCGTGCAGGTCCAGCGCGGAGAACAGCGGGTTGTCCGGGTTCAGGCGGCCGTGTGCGGCCAGGTGCACGGTGCTGGCCGTGGCCAGCGCTTTCAGGACGTCGTCGACCGTCGCGTCACGCGGGTTCGTGGTGGCGTGGAGGTCCGCGATGGCCTGGGCTTCCTCCTCCGCGCCGGGCAGGCCCGGGCCACTGGCCACGGCGAACGTGCGCGGGCGAGCGGGCCGGGAGGCGGCGCTGCGCCACGACGTCGCCGAGGGTGCGACGACGACCGGTTTTCCGCGGCACGACGGCAAAGTCGACCACGGCACGTTGTGCAGCAGGCCGGTCGGCACGACCACCAGCGGCCGGTCGCAACGCGGCAGCAGCAGTGAGTCCAATGTGGACGTCGTGGTGCGCAGCAGCTGCAGGATCTCGGGACGCGGGCGGCGGGCCAGGTGCCGCAACGCGAACGGCACGCGTTCGAGCAGGTCGGCCACCTCGCGCACCGGGCCCACGACGCGCAGGTCCAGGCGCCGGTCGGTGAGGGTCAGCGCCAGCAGGTCGCCGTCGGCCTCGACGTACTGGACGAGCACCCGGCCGCCGAGGTCCAGTTCGGCAGGGCGCACCGGTTCGGACGGGCCGGGACCGGTGGTCCGGAGTAGGCGGCTGCGGTCCTTGATCCGGCGTTCCAGCTCCACCTGGCGATGGGTGAGCTTCGTGGCGCGCAACAACTGCAGCAGCGCGGCGAGTTCGGGATCGTCCGGCGGGCGGACCGGGCGGTGCAGGAAACGGCTCGCGCGGCCCCGTTCGGCCCATTCGAAGACGTCGGCGAGCCTGCCGGACCTCAGTGCCACGCGCAGGCCCAGTTCCGCCAGGTCCGCGCGGTGGGTGGCCGAGTGGGCGCGGAGATCGCTGGCGCCGAGTGCCGCGTGGTTCTCGTCGAGCACGCGCAGGCCTCGTCGTGCTGCGGCCGCGGCGCGTTGAGGCGTGGTGCGTTCGTGCAGCAGGGCTTCGGCGTACCAGCCACGCGCACGCAGCGTCGCCGGGCCACGTGTCCGCGCCCGGCTCGCGGTGGTCAGGTGCGCGACCACGCGAGCCGGTCGCCGTCGACGTCCGGCGACCACGGCCAGATCGAGGTGCGCCTGCACGGCGGGCCTGCCGTGCAGCGCGGCCACCATCGCGTCGGGATCGCTGATCCGGCAGGGCTTTCCGGCGCTCAACGCGGCGCGCAGCACCGTCGCCCGAGCGAAGGCGGCGTGCTGGTCGCGGCCCTGGCGGACGAACTGGGCGAGCGCGGCGCGCGCGTGCCGACCGGCGGCGGCCCAGTCGCGGCCGAGCAACGCCGCGTCGGCCAGCAGCAGCAACGTCTCGGGAACCATGAGCCGGCGTCCCTCGGCACGGAACGCCGCAACCGCCTGCGAAGCGTGCTCTCGCGCCTCCCCGGCCAGACCGACGGACAGCAGCAACTCGGCGCGGTCGAAGAGAACGGGCGCGAGTTGGCCACCGTGCCGGGCGATGATCTCCTCGGCCCGGTCGAAGTGCGCGAGCGCGGCAGGGACGTCACCGCGGCGGCTCTCCACGAAGCCCAGGTTCTCGGCGATGATCCCGACCGCGAGGTCACGGCCGAGATCGCGCGCCAGCCTCTCGGCCTCCACCAGATCTCTCACCGCGAGCCCGAAGTTCTGGCGTTCGGCCTGCACGATTCCCCGGTTGACGAGGTTCCGTTGCACCGCCAGCTTCTCGCCGCGCCGACGCAACGCGCGGTCGGCGGCCTGATAGTCGGCGAAGGCGTCGTCGAGCCTGCCGAGGTGGTAGAGGATCACGGCGCGTTGACTTCGAGCGCGCGCACCCAGCAGAGGAACGGCCAAGTCCACCTCGCGGAGCGCGGACGTGGGTCTCCCCTGCTGCACGAGCGCGAAGGCGAGCTTCATCCGGCTCTCTGCCGCCGCCTTGCCCGCGCCCAGCCTGACCGCGCGACGCAGGTGTGTGACCGCCTCGCCGATCTGGCCGGTCTGGCACAGCGCGTGGCCCCACGCCTGCTCGGCCAGCGCGAGGGCGGGGACGTCGTCGCGAGAATTCCTCACGACCTGTGCCGCCAGCGGGATCGCCCTGATCGGGTCGACGTCGGCGAGCCGCATCGCTTCGCGCGCCGCGCGTAACACCGATCCCGCCAGCATGATGACCAATGTGCACGGCGAGGCCGTTCTTCGCCAGGTATCAGGGCGAGCCGTTCCGGCATCGGTTCACCGGAGACCCCAACGGAGGCTGAGATGAACCCCGAACAGGACAACACGACCGCCGTTCTCGACGAGCTCGTCGTCGACACCCACCACCTCGGCGCCGTGCGGCACGTGCTCGGCGAACTGCACATCGAGGACGCCGTCAAGGACGCCATACCCGAGTTCGACCTGACACTGCTCACCCTGAAACACGGGGACACGCAGAACCCCGTCACCGACCTCGACCCCGTGCTCACCGAGGTGCGCGCACGGCTCGCGGGACGCAGCGGCGGCTGGACACCGCTGATCGGCAAGAACCGGAAGATGGGGCACGTCTTCGGCGCCTACCCGCAGACCAAGAGCCAGGCGTTCTGGAACCCGATGCCCGCCACTCACGAAGGTCCGTGGATCCAGGGCGACGCGGGCCAGGGCGTGCGCGTAGGCATGGTGGACACCAAGATCTACCAGCACTCCCAGCTCCCCAAGACCTCCGTCCACGCCTCTGAGCACGACTGGTTCACCAAAGACCGGCAGGGAACCAGTTACTTCGAGGAGGGCCACGGCGTCTTCGTCGCCGGGCTGATCCTCAAAACGGCACCGGGCGCCACGGTGGTTCCGCGCGCCGCGCTGGGTCCCGACGGCAAGGCCGAGGCGTGGGAGGTGGTCAAGAAGCTCGCGACGTTCCTCGCGGACAAGCCGGAGGACCGGGTCCACCTGATCGTGATGGCCAACGGCTGCCGCACCCACGACGGCCAGCCGCCGCTGATCCTCGAACGGGCCGTCGAACGGCTCAGCCCGCACATCACCGTCGTCGCGGCGGCCGGCAACCACGGGGGCTTTCTCGGCATGACCTCGTCGCTGATCACCCGCAACTCCGCGACGTGGCCCGCCGCGCTGCCCGGTGTGATCGCCGCCGGGGTGCCGGACCTGCCCGACCCCGACCCGACCACGCACTACAGCCCTGATCTGCCGTGGGTGACGCACATCGTTCAGCCGGAGGTCGACGACACGTTCACCAGCACCTATCTCGACTCCGCGACGGTGACGATGTTCAAGGGCGACCCCGCCACCGACCTCATCACGGGGTACGCGACGTGGCGAGGCACTTCCTGCGCGGCCGCGTACCTCGGCGGCCTCATCGCCGCGGAGATGCCCTCCTCCGGCATGGACGCCGCTCAGGCGCTGGCGCGGGTGGTCGCCGGTCCCCTGGTCGACGAGTTCGCCTGGCCGCGCCCCACGCCCTGAGCGGACCGGACCGCGCACCAGCAGAGGAACGCGAGGCCCAGCCAGACGTAGGCGTTGCCGACGAGGTGCTGCCACCACGTCCACGCCAGTTCATGGTCGCCCGCGGTCGGCAGCAGCCAGTGCGGGCCGACCGCGAACACCGCCACGACCACGATCCTCACCCGGCCGTGCAGCAACAGCAGTGCGGGCGCGATCCACACCCAGTGGTGGGACCAGGACACCGGCGAGATCAGCAGACCTGCTGCCGCGACCGCGACGAGGGCCGTGAGGTCGTCACGCAGCCGCGGCAGCATCACGATGGTCAACGCGAACACGGCCGCTGCCGCGACGAACCACATCGGCTCGGGCGCACCGAGCCGGAACAGCAGGCCGCGCAACGACTGGTTCGCGCTGTAGGAGAGGCCGCCGACGCGTTCCGGGTCGAGCATCGCGTGGAACCAGAACTGCTTCGACTGCCCCGGCGCGAGCGCCCAGGCGAGCGCGCCGCACGCCGTGAACGTCGCCACGGCGGTCAGCGCGGGCCGCCATCGCCCGCGGGACAGGAAGAACAGCACGAAGATCGCCGGGGTCAGCTTGATCGCGGCGGCGAGTCCGACGAGAAGGCCGCGCGGCCACGGCGTGCGCGGCAGCAGGCAGTCGGCGGCGACCAGGCCGATCAGGATCATGTTGACCTGACCGAGGTCCAGGCCGCCGCGCAACGGTTCGAGCAGCAGGCACAGCGCGGCCAGGCCGAGGCCCGTCCGCAGGCGCGGCGCCGCGACGACACAGGCCGCGGTGAAGAGCTCGATGCCCGCCGCGGTGAACAGCAGGGCGTTGAGCGGCAACGGAAGGAGGGCGAGGCCGCTGAACAGCATCGCCGCGAACGGCGGGTAGGTGAACGGAAGACCTTTGGGGCCCTGGAAATCCGCGGTGTAGAGGTCCGTGCCCGCCCGCCACGCCTCACCGCCCGCGAGGTAGACCCGCAGATCCAGCAGGCCGGTGCTGAACCCGCGCACGAACACCCAGAGGAGCAGGCAGGCGCCCACGACGACCCAGATCCGCTGGGGATCGACCCGGGGCATCGCACTGAGGGGCCACCACCCGAACCTCCGCACCTGATCCAGCACAGTCCAGAACCCTTCGTCCACAACGAAATCCGTTGTGGACGAGCCTGCTGGCGCGGCGGGTACCGCCGGATCGGCCGCGGAGCCGCAAGATCATGGCCGTCAGGACGGAATCGAGCCGAGGACTGGCCGTCCGGCCATCGTCAGCCGGCCACCACGTGCGAACGGAAGGCCCACGCGACGATCTCGACGCGGTTGCGCGCGCCGACCTTGGTCTGCACGGACGCCAGGTAGGCCTTGACCGACGACACGGAGACCTTCATCGCGGCGGCGATCTCGTTGTTGCTCAGTCCCTGCGCGACGTGCCGCACGACGTCGAGCTCACGTTCGTTCAGCACGCCCGCGTCGGCGCTCGCGACCGGCTGCGCCGACCGCCGCAGCACCCGCAGAACCACCTGGGGTGACACGAGCACGTCGCCGCGCGCCGCCGACCTGACCGCCTCGGCCAGCAGTCCTGGACTCGCGTCCTTGGTGAGGAACCCGCACGCACCGAGGTCCAGCGCCTTGTTCAGCACCTCGTCGCTGTCGAACGTCGTCACCACCACGACACGGGTGTGCGGAGCGAGCTGCCGGGTGACCTCCAGCCCGTCGAGGCCGGGCATCCGCACGTCCACGAGGCACACCTGCGGTTCCAGCTCACGGGCGCGCTGCACCGCGCTCACCCCGTCCGCCACGTCGGCGACCACGGTGATGTCCGGCTGCGCCTCCAGGATCAGCCGGAACCCCGCCCGCACCATGTCCTGGTCCTCGGCGATGAGCACGGAGATCACGCACGCACCTCCAGCGGGAGCTCGGCGGTGACCAGCCAGCCCTCCCCGGTGGAACCCGCGAAGAACCGCCCGCCCAGCTCGTGCACCCGTTCCCGCATGCCCACCAACCCGAACCCACCGGAGTGCGACGGCATCGCCCTGCCGTTGTCCACAACGGACAACAGCACGGCGTCGGCGCCCAGCCGCACGTCCACCTCCACGTCCGTCGCGTCGACGGCGTGCTTGCGGACGTTGGTCAGCGCCTCCTGCACCAGCCGGAGCACCGACCGCCCCAGTTCCGGTGGCACGTCCGAGGCGAGCTCGACGTTCGCGCGCACCTGGAGCCCCGACTTCTCCACGAGGTGGAGCAGATCGGCGGAGAGATCGGTGGTCGCGACCGCCGCACCGTTGTCCCGCAACGTCCTGACCATCAGGCGCATCGCACCCAGCGCGTCGGTGCCGCCGTCGACGATGCCGTTCAGCATCGTGCAGGCCTTGTCCCTGTCCTGCTCCGCCACGACGAGCGCGGCCTGTGCCTGCACCAGCATTCCCGTCACGTGATGGGCCACGATGTCGTGCAGTTCACGTGCCATGTCGAGGCGTTCGTCGCGCCGCACCCGTTCCTCCGCCGCGGCAGCCTGTTCTGCCCGCGACCGCTCCAGCAGACGCACGTACAGCCCTGCGCCCACGGCGACCAGGCCGGCCACCAGTACCAGCGGGAGGTAGGTGAAGCGGAAGCTGACCCAGGTGGCGTGCGCGGACACCAGTTCCAGCGCCACGAGCGACACCAACGCCGGCCGGAACGGCGCCTTCCAGGCCAGCCAGAAGGCGACTCCCAGCACGAGGAACGCCTGAACAGCCGCCACCGGAGGGGTTCTCAACACGGTGTGGTCGATCCCGGGAGCATCCTGGAAGAGCGCCCGGCTGAACCCGTTGCTGAGACCGGTCACGACGAACACGGCCGCGCAGACGATCACAGTGGCGACCAACGGCCGGTGGTGTACCCGCATGCGGGCGATCGTAGGAGAGGCTGCGACCGCCCTGCCTCGACCGTCCAGCCGAGACGAATGGCCAGATGGTCAGGCCGACCCGATCGCCTCGTCCAGGATGCCCAGCCCGAGCGCCAGCTCCTCCTCCGACGCCGTCAACGGCGGCGCGATCCGGAACACCCCGCCCATCCCGGGGATCTGCACGATGTTCATGTGCAGCCCCAGATCCAGACACCTCTGGGTGATCGGCGCGCTCAGCGACTCGTCCGCGATCTCCAGTCCGACCAGCAGCCCACGCCCGCGCACGTCCGACACGAGCGAGTGGCGCGCGGCGATGTCGTCCAGCCCGTTGCGCAGGAACGCACCGAGCTTCGCCGCCCGTTCGTCCAGCCGTTCCTCGACCAGCACGTCCAGCACGGTGTTGCCCACCGCGGCCACCAGCGGGTCCGACACGTGCGTGGTGAAGAACAGGTAGTTGCGAGCGTGCGCCTCCGCCTCGATCTCCGCGGACGTGATCACGGCCGCCAACGGCAACCCGGCGCCCAGAGTCTTCGACAGCGTCAGGATGTCCGGCACCACGCCGTCCCGCTCGAACGCGTACCAGTTGCCCGTCCGGCACAGCCCGGTCTGCGCCTCGTCCATGATCAGCAGCATCCCGCGCTCACGGCACTTGGCCGACAACGCGGCGAAGTAACCGGGCGGCGGTTCGAGGATCCCACCGGAGCTCAGGATCGGCTCGACGATGCACGCCGCCAGCGAACCCACCGACTGAGCGTCGATCAGGTCGAACGCCAGGTCGAGCTGCGCCTGCCAGTCACCGGACGGCGCCGGGATCGCGAAGTTGCCGGGCGTGGCGGGACCGTAGCCCTTGCGGCCCGCGCTGTAGGTCGCGGCGGCCGCGGCGGCGGTCATGCCGTGCCACGAGCGGGCGAACGCCACCACCTCGTGCCTGCCGGTGACGAGCTTGGCCATCCGCAGCGCTGCCTCGTTCGACTCGGCGCCGGTGGTCAGCAGCTGCACCTTCGACAACGACTCGGGCAGCGTGTCGGAGAGCCTGCGGGCCAGGTCCACCACCGGGCGGCTGAGCATGCCGCTGAACAGGTGGTCGAGGTTCGCGATCTGGCGCTGCACGGTCTCGACGATGCGCGGGTGCGAGTGGCCGAGGATCGCGCTCATCTGCCCGGACGTGAAGTCCAGGATCCGGCGGCCGTCCTCGGTGAACAGGAAGCTCCCCGACGCGCTGTCGATGATCTCGCGCGTGAACGTGCCGCCGTAGCGGACGAGGTGGCGGTCGACGTCGTCCCAGAAAGTCTCCATGCGGAAAACGCTAGGACGCGCCGAGCATCAGGTCCATCTCACAATTCCACGCTCGCTGTTCGGAAATACTGCACAACATGACGCTGAACCCGTGGCGGCTGCGCCTGCTCAGCCAGCTCGACGCGCTGGGCACCGTGCGGGCCGTGGCGCAGGCCGCGAACCTGAGTGCTTCGAGCGTGTCGCAGCAGCTCGCGGTGCTCGAAAGCGAGACGCGCACCCAGCTGATCGAACGGACCGGGCGGCGCGTCCGGCTCACGTCGGCCGGGCACATCCTGGCGAGACGGGCGCGGTCGATCCTCGACCAGATGGACGCCGTCGAGGCCGAGCTCAGGGGCCTCAGCCAGGAGCCGTCCGGTCTCATCCGGCTGGGCGCGTTCCAGAGCTCGATCCACACCCTGGCCGTGCCGGCGATCGGGCGGCTCGACCACCCGCACCTCGACGTCGAGATCGTCGAGCTGGAACCGCACGCCAGCATGCCCGCACTGCTGGCCGGCGAGGTCGACGTGATCATCACGACCACCGACTTCGTGGAGCTGCCCGTGCCGCGCGACATCGACGTCGTGCCCCTGGGCGAGGATCCGATCGTCCTGGTCACGCCACCGAGCCATCCCGCGACGGACGTCCCGGCGTGCAAGGACGAGCCGTGGGCGTTCGACATCCCCGGCTCGTACATGGCGAAGCTCGCGACGCGGCTGTGCCGGCAGGCCGGGTTCGAGCCGAGGGTGGTCGGGCGGTTCAGCAACTACATGCTGACGCTCAAGCACGTCGAGGCCGGGCTGGCGGTCGCGGTGCTGCCCGCGCTGGCCGTCGACCGGCGGTTCGACGTGGTCACCAGGGAGTTGCCGGTGACGAGAAGGATCACCGCCGCGGTGCGCCGCGACTCGCGCGCCGCGATCACCGTGGTGCTCGACGCCCTGCATACTCGGTCGCAGTCGGACGAGAGGTGATCATGGGCAAGCGCGTCACGATCAACGACGTCGCGCGGGTCGCCGGGGTCTCGCGGCAGACGGTGTCGCGGGCGCTCAACGACAAGGGCGAGATCGACGCGGGCACCAAGCAGCGGGTCCTCGACGCGGCGCGGGAGCTGGGCTATCGGCCGAGCCGGTTCGCCAGGGGCCTGGTGCGGCAGGACAGCACCACGATCGGCCTGGTCATCCCCGATCTGCTCAACCCGTTCTTCACCGAGGTCGCGGCCGGGGCGCTGGAGGCCGCGCGGGCCCGCGGCTGGCACGTGATCGTCTACGACACGGCCGACAGCATCGTCGAGGAACGCAGCACGCTCGAAGTCGTCGTGGCGCAGGTGGACGCCGTGGTCGGCTACTTCAGCCTGGACGAGTCCGAGCTCGACCGGCACCTCGGCGGCATGCCCGCGGTGCTCATCGGCCGTGACCACCGCTCGCCGCGCTTCAGCTCGATCCGCATCGACGGCGAGCAGGGCGTGCACGAGGCCGTCGATCATCTCGTCGCCGCAGGTCACCGCAGGATTGGCATGCTCGACCACGCCGGCCGCGCTGAACCGAGCCTGCGCCGTGACTGGTTCACCGACGCGATGGACGAGCACGGGCTGCACGCTCCCGTCGTCGGCAACGCCGTGCAGTCGGCCGACGGTGGCGCGGAGGCGTTGAACGAGCTGCTCGACCAGCATCCCGACCTCACCGCCGTGTTCACCTACAACGACATCATCGCCATGGGCGCGCTCAAGGCGGCCCGCAGGCTCGGCAAGGCCGTGCCCGGCGACCTCGCGGTGATCGGGTTCGACGGGCTGCAGCTCGGCACGGTCGTCGATCCGGCGCTCACGAGCGTCGCGCTCGACACCCGCCGGATCGGTGCGCTCGCGATAGCCCAGGCCGGTCGGCTGATCGCGGGCGAACCGTCGTTGACTGAGGAAGAACTGCTGGTCAGCGCCGTTCTGTTAGTGCGCGAATCTGCCTGACCCTTGACAGGGTCACCCGTTCAGCTCATCATTCGCGGCAATCCGTGAACGCTCACGGGAGCGTTCACGGGCTCCCCGGAGGGTCCCCGATGACGTTGACTCGACGCAGGTTCCTGACCGGCGCGGCCGCACTCGGTGCCACCGCACTGGGCGCGACCGCGTGCACCAGCCCGACCACGGCCAACCCCGGCAGGATCACGCTCTGGTACTCCACGAACGGCCTGTCGGAAAAGGTGCTGGGCGAGGCCGTGCGGCGCTTCCCCACCCAGAACCTCACGCCGTCCAAGGTGAGCGGCGAACTGAACCGGCGGCTGCTCGCCGCGCTGTCCGGTGAGGCCTACCTGCCGGACATCACGATGCTCGGCGACGGCATCTCCACCTACTTCTCCGCCACGGACAGGTTCGCCGACCTCAACGCACTCGGCGCGAAGCAGGACGAGTCGCGCTACCTGCCGTGGAAGTGGCAGTCGGGCCGCAGCCCCGACGGGTTCCAGCTCGGCTTCCCGATCGACACCGGCCCGGCCGCGCTCTACTACCGGCACGACCTGTTCGCCGAGGCCGGCCTGCCGAGCGAACCGGACGCGGTGGCCGCCGCACTGTCCTCCTGGGACGACTACTTCGAGTTCGCTTTGCGGGTCAAGGAGAAGCTGCCCGGCCGGTACCTGATCACCGACACGAAGATGGTGTTCACGTACTCGCTCGCGCAGGAGAAGCAGAAGTACCTCGACCGGCAGAACCGCTACCTCGACGACCAGTCGCAGGTCCGGCGCGCCTGGGACCGCGCGGTCAAGGCGTTCCAGCTGGGACTCACCGCGGGGTACGCGGGGTCGGCCACCGGCGAGGGCGTCGACCGGCGCGCGGCCTGGACGAACGGCAAGGAGGTCGCGTTCGTCAACGCCTCCTGGATCACCGGCAACCTCAAGCAGTCCGCGCCGGGCACGTCCGGCCGGTGGCACGTCTGCCAGGCACCCGGCGGTCCCGGCAACCAGGGCGGCTCGTTCCTCGCGATCACGAAGTACTGCCCCGATCCGCAGGGCGCCTACGAGGTCGTGAAATGGCTGATGTCGCCGGAGAACCAGGCGTCGGCCTACCTCGAACTCGGCCTCTTCCCGTCGAGTCCGGCCGTGTACTCCGACCCGTTGGTGCTGGCGGCAGAGGAGTTCTTCGGCGGGCAGGCCACGATCCAGGTGTTCGGCGAGATCGCGGAGAAGGTGCAGCCCGTCTACTTCTCGCCTTGGGACATCACGATCTCCGACACCTACACCGATGAGCTGACCAACGTGGAGAGCGCGGGCAAGGACCCGGAACAGGCCTGGCAGGACGCCCGGACGGCCGTCGAACGGCTGCTGCGCCGGCAGGGGGTGCTCGCGTGAACCGCAGGTGGAAGTACCTTCCGCAGTACCTGGCCATCGCGCCGTTCTTCGTGCTGTTCGCGATCTTCGGGGTCTACCCCGTCGCGTACTCGCTGTGGTTGTCGCTGCAGCGCTGGAACGGCGTCAGCGAGATGAAGTTCGTCGGGCTGGAGAACTTCGCGTTCCTCCTCACCGACACGGCGTTCTGGGACGCGATCGGCAACACCCTGATCATCTGGGTGATGTCGACGGTCCCCATGCTGGTGCTGTCGATGCTCGTCGCGCTCGGCCTGAACTCCTCGGTGCGCCACAAGGGTTTCCTGCGGGTGGCGTACTTCCTGCCCAACGTCACGTCGATCGTGGCGATGTCACTGGTGTTCGGCTCGTTCTTCTCCAGCGAGTTCGGCGTCCTGAACTGGTTCCTCGGCCTGATCGGCGTGGATCCGGTGCAGTGGCTCACCGATCCCTGGGCGATCAGGACCGCCATCTCGGTGATGATCATCTGGCGCTGGACGGGTTACAACGCGATCATCCTGCTGGCGGGCCTGCAGGCACTCCCCCAGGACGTCTACGAGGCCGCGAAGCTCGACGGCGCCGGCCCGGTGCAGACGTTCTTCCGCGTCACGCTTCCGTTGCTGCGCCCGGTGATCCTCTTCTCGGTCGTGATGTCGGCGATCGGCGGCCTGCAGATCTTCACCGAGTCGCAGATCCTGCTCGGCGACCGCGGCGGACCCGAAGGCGCGGGCATGACGATGGTCCTCTACTTCTACAACACGGCGTTCGCGGACAACGACTTCGGCTACGGCGCCGCCATCGCGTGGGGCATCTTCGTGGTCGTGGTGCTCTTCTCGATCCTCAACTGGCGGCTCGTGCAGCGCCCGGCCCGCGTGAACGGAGGCCACAGGTGAACCGGACGAAACCCGGCAGCCTCCTCACCTACGGCGCGTTGGTGGCCGGTGCGCTGATCACGCTGTTCCCCTACTACCAGCTCGCGGTGATGGCCTCGAACACCACCGCCGACATCTACTCGTCACCGCCGAAGTTCTGGTTCGGCGGGCACCTGGCCGAGAACATCGGCGAGGTGTTCGCGAAGGTCGACTTCTTCGGGTCGGTGCTGAACACCCTGGTCGTGGCGATCGCGATCACGGTGCTGGTGCTGTTCTTCGACTCGCTGGCAGCCTTCACGTTCGCCAAGTACGACTTCCCCGGCAGCAACGTCCTCTTCGGAATCCTGCTGGCGACGTTCGTGGTGCCGACGCAGCTCTCGGCGATCCCGCAGTTCGACCTGATGGCGAAGTTCGGTCTGGTCGGCAGCCTGAACGCGCTGATCATCCCGGCGGCCGCCAACGCGTTCGGCATCTTCTGGATGCGCCAGTACGCCCGCGGCGCCATCGCGGACGAGCTGCTGGAAGCCGCTCGCGTCGACGGCGCCGGTTTCTTCCGCACCTACCTGTCGGTCGGCCTGCCCGTGCTGCGACCTGCCTTGGCGTTCCTCGGGATCTTCACGTTCGTCAACGCGTGGAACGACTACCTGTGGCCGCTGGTCGTGCTGATCGACTCGAACCACGTGACGCTCCAGGTGGCGCTGGCCCAGCTCAACGGCCTGTACCTGCAGGACTACGCCGTCGTCATGGCGGGCACCCTGGTGGCGATCGTGCCGCTGGTGATCGTGTTCCTGATCGGCGCGCGCCACTTCATCCGCAACATCGCCGCCGGCGCAGTGAAGGGCTGAACATCTTGTTGTCGTACGTCGAAGACATGGGTCCCGGCTTCGGTTCGGTGGCGCCACGCTCCTTCTTCACCTCCGACGCGGCCTCGTTGTCGCTGGACGGCACCTGGGACTTCCGTCTCGACGAGGGCGACTGGGGTGCCATCACCGTGCCAGGGCACTGGCAACTGCAGGGCCACGGTTCGCCCGCGTACACGAACGTGCGCTACCCGTTCCCGGTCGAGCCGCCGTTCGTGCCCTCCGACAACCCCACGGGCGACTACCGGCTGGTGTTCGACCTGCCGGAGAACTGGCCGGACGAGCCGGCGGTGCTGCGCTTCGACGGCGTCGACTCGTGCGGACTGATCTGCCTCAACGACGCCGAACTGGGTGTCACCCGCGGCAGCAGGTTGCCCGCGGAGTTCGAGGTAGGACACCTGCTCCGCCCTTCGGGGAACGTGCTGACCGTCCGCGTGCACCAGTGGTCGGCCGGCAGCTACCTGGAAGACCAGGACATGTGGTGGATGTCCGGGATCTTCCGCTCGGTGACGCTGCTGTCCCGGCCGCGCGGTGGCGTGGCGGACTACGAGATCCACGCCTCCTACGACCACGTCACCGGTTCGGGAACGCTGTCGGTCGAGGGCGGACTGCTCTCCGTGCCGGAGCTGGAGGTGACCGATCTCCCGCCGGGGCAGTCGTTCTCGCTGCCCGTCGAGCCCTGGAGCGCGGAGAGCCCTCGGCTGTACGACGGCGTTGTGCACACCGAAGCCGAACGTGTGCCGGTGCGGATCGGGTTCCGGACGGTCGCGATCTCCGAAGGCGTGCTGACGGTCAACGGCGCTCGTGTCGTGTTCCGGGGCGTGAACCGGCACGAGCACCATCCCCGGTTCGGCCGCGCGGTGCCACGAGAGATCGCACTGCAGGACGTGCTGCTCATGAAGCGGCACAACGTCAACGCCGTGCGCACCAGCCACTACCCGCCGGACCCGTACTTCCTGTCGCTGTGCGACGAGTACGGGCTGTGGGTGATCGACGAGTGCGACCTGGAGACGCACGGATTCGGTGAGCTGGACTGGGCGGGCAACCCGAGCGACGACCCGCGCTGGGCCGAGTCCTATGTGGACCGGATGCGCCGGATGGTCGAGCGGGACAAGAACCACCCGTCGATCGTGCTGTGGTCGCTGGGCAACGAGTCGCACACCGGTCGCAACCTCGCGGCGATGGCTTCGTGGACCCGTGACCGCGATCCGTCCCGGCCGGTGCACTACGAGGGCGACTTCGACTGCGAGTACGTCGACGTCTACAGCCGGATGTACGCCTCGCACGAGGAAGTCGACCAGATCGGGCGCGAGCACACGCACGGACTTCCGTTCGTGCTGTGCGAGTTCGCGCACGCGATGGGCAACGGGCCGGGCGGGATGCTCGAGTACCGCGAACTGTTCGAGCGCTACGAGCACGTGCAGGGCGGGTTCATCTGGGAGTGGATCGACCACGGGATCGAACGCGACGGGCATTTCGCGTACGGCGGCGACTTCGGTGAACCGCTGCACGACGGCAACTTCGTGATCGACGGACTCGTGTTCCCCGACCGGACGCCGTCGCCGGGCCTGCTGGAGTTCGCCAAGGTCTTCGAGCCGGTGCGGATCACGGGCACCGGGGCCGGGATCCGGGTCGAGAGCTTCTACGACCACACAGGGCTGGACCACCTGCGGTTCGACTGGGTGTACGAGGACGACGGGGTGGAGGTCGCCTCGGGCACGCTGGAGGTTCCCCGAACCACAGCGGGAGTGCGCGCCGACATCGCACTTCCTGAGCTTCCTGCCGTGTCCGGTGAAGGCTGGCTCACCGTCCGCGCCTCCCTGGCCGCCCCCACCTCCTGGGCCGACGCCGGCCACGTCGTCGCCTGGGGCCAGATCCTCGTCGCCGAACCCCCGCCGGCCGTCCCGTTCAGCGGCGTCGAACGCGTTCACCTCGGCGACGTCCTGCGGCACGGCATCGGCGAGTTCGACCCGGTCACCGGCCTGCTGACCAAGCTCGGCGAGCTCACCCTCGACGGCCCCCGCCTGGACCTCTGGCGCGCCCCCACCGACAACGACCGCGGTTCCAGCCACCCCGACGAACGGGCGTGGCGCGACGCGGGCCTGCACCGGCTCCAGCACCGGGTGGTCGACGTCGACACCCACCCGTCCGGACTGGTCGTGCACACCCGTGTAGCGCCTCCCGCCTGGGGTTTCGGCATGCTCGCCGACTACCACTGGACCGCGGACGGCGACCGGCTGCACCTCCGGGTCGACATCACCCCGGACGGCGAGTGGCCGTGCACGCTCCCCCGGCTCGGCCTGCGCATGGCACTACCGGCCGCGGACGCCGTCGAATGGTTCGGAAGAGGCCCCGGCGAGGCGTACGCGGACAGCCGCCAGGCCGCCCGCACCGGCCGGTTCACCTCCACCGTCGACGCGCTGCAGACGCCGTACGTCTTCCCGCAGGAGAACGGCAACCGCGCCGACGCCCGCTGGCTGCGGATCGGCGGCGTCCTGATCGAGGGCGAGCCGGTGTTCGACTTCACCGCCCGCCGCTGGACCAGCGAGGACCTCGACGCGGCCAAGCACACCGACGACCTCGTGCCGGGCGATCTCGTGCACCTGAACCTCGACCTCGCCCAGCACGGCCTCGGCACGGCGTCGTGCGGGCCGGGCGTGCTGCCGCAGTACCGACTGCACGCGCGGAAGGCGTCGTTCGCGGTCACGTTCGTTCCAGCATCTGGACGTAGTTGAGACGTCACCTAAACTCGGAGGGGAGACTGGATCGAGGAGGGTTCCGTGCCGCGGAAGTCAGAGCCGTTGCGAAAGCTGGGTTTTCTCACGATCGGCCTGTTCGACGAGAAGGACCCGGGAGCGGGCCACCGGTCCACGCTCGACGTCATCGTGCTCGGCGAGGAACTCGGGTTCGACAGCGCGTGGGTGCGGCACCGGCACCTGCAGTTCGGCATCTCGTCGCCGGTCGCGGTCCTGGCCGCCGCCACCCAGCGGACCAGCCGGATCCAGCTCGGCACCGCGGTCATCCCGCTGGGCTGGGAGAACCCGCTGCGGCTCGCCGAGGACCTGGCCACGGTCGACGTGCTGTCCGGCGGCAGGCTGAATCCCGGCATCAGCGTCGGGCCGCCGATGCACTACGACGACGTCAAGCACGCGCTCTACCCGGAGACCGCGGACGTCGAGAACTTCGGCTACGACCGCGTGCAGCGGCTGCTGGACTTCGTGGGCGGCGAGAAGGTGGCGTCGTTCAGCGGTGTCGAGGGCATCGAGGTCTGGTCGGACCGCGTCCAGCCGCACGCCCAGGGCCTGCGCGAACGGATCTGGTACGGCGGCGGCAGCCTGCGCTCGGCGAAGTGGGCGGGTGAGCACGGCATGAACCTGCTGACCAGCAACGTGGCCCAGTCCGAGCAGTCCGAGGACTTCGCCGAGACCCAGCTGTCGCACATCAGGACGTTCCGCGAACATGGCGGCAACCGCGTGTCGCAGGGCCTGGTGGTGATCCCGACCGACTCGGCCACCTCAGAGCAGCGCGCGAAGTACGAGGCCTACGTCGAGGGACGCGCGGCGCGCGCCGGCAGGACGTTCGGCCCGCGCAAGTACATGTTCGAGCGCGACATCATCGGCACATCCGCGGAGATCGCCGAGCAGTTGTACGCGCACCTCGGGTTCCAGGAGGTCGACGAGGTGGCGTTCGCGCTGCCGTTCAGCTTCGACCACGAGGACTACGTGCAGATCCTCACCGACATCGCCACGAAGCTCGGCCCGGAACTGGGCTGGTCACCCGCTTAGCGACCACCAGGTGTCCATGCGGGGCACCGACCTGAGGTCACCCTGTTCCACGCGGCCCGCGTGGAACAGGAACCCGGCGATGCCCGCCGCGCCCTGCATCCAGCCGATGCCGGGCGGCAGCAGCGGGTCGTCGTTGCGGTGCTCGATGAACCTCCAGCACACCCCTGCACCGTCCGGGACAGCGCGCTCCACCACCACGTCGGCCAGGTGGAGCGCGAAGTCCGTGTGCTGTCCCGAGTCGAGCAGCACGTCGCCGACGCCCGCCGTGCCGCAGCACCGGCCGTCGTTGTCCCAGAAACCCGGATACCTCCGTTCGGGCAGGCCGGACACGCGAACGCTGTGCAGGCACCGGCGATGCCAGTCGGCGACGTCCACGCCGGCCACCTCGGTCACTCCCGCGTGCCGCAAAGCCGGCCACAACAACGAGGTGCCGGTCGGGCCGTGGCACCAGCCGTAGCTGAACGGTTGCACGTCCTCGACGCCGGGACAGCGGGTTTTCACCCGGAATCCGCCATCGCTGGTGTCCCCGAGCGACACGAGGTGCTCGGCACCGTCGACGGCCGCCCCGACGAGGTCCGGTCGCGCGAACTCGACACCGGCCAGGACGAACGCGGCGGCGATGCCCGCGACGCCGTGCGAGAAGTTCGGCGAGTGCCAGTCGTTCGTCGTGAAGCGCTGCGGCACCCACCGCCAGTTGGCACCGAACTCCGCCTCCTCCCGTTCGGCCAGCAGCACGTCCGCCGCCACCCGCGCGAGCTCCTCCGCCCCTTCGACGCCGTGCCGGCGAGCCCACACCGCGGTCAGCAGCACGCCCGCCGAGCCCACCACCAGGTCGTGCGCACGAGCGCCGGGCAGGTACTTCTCCGCGTTGTCCAGGAAGTCCTGCGGCCACCCGTCCGGTGTGGACAGTTCCAGCAGCCTGGCGACGGCCGCGTCGGCTCCGGGCGCGCCCAAGGTCGTCAGCACGCTGACCGTGCTGCCCAGCCCGTTGAAGAACGTGATGTCGCTCGTCGTACCGATGCTCGCCTGGACGCGTGCCGCGATGGCGTCGGCCAGCTCCGCTTCGCGCGCCGTCCACTCCCGGCTCAGACGGATCTCCGCCAGCACGTGGGCCAGTCCGCCGATGCCCGCGTACATGCCGTCGCGGAGCCGGAGCTCCAGGTCACCGCCCGGATACTCCGGAATCCACGAGCCGTCGTCGTATCGCACCTGGTCCATGACCCATCGCCAAGCAGCCTCGGCGGTCCCCCAGTACGTCCCCATGCGTTCGATCATTACATTGGCGGAGGTGACGGTGCAGCGAATCCTCACCACCGCCGGGCTCACCGGCGCGACGACGAGCCCGTTGGGCGGCGGCACCTACAACTCGGTGTTCTGCGTGTCGGCGCGTGAGGGCGAGTTCGTGCTGAAGGTGTCGCCGGGCGACCAGCCGGGCCTGGCCTACGAGCGGCACCTCATGCGCACCGAGGCGTTGTTCTGCACGCTCGGTTCCAAGGTCGCACCGGTGCCAGAGGTCGTCTACGCGGACGACACGGCACTCCTGGCGACGTGCCTGCCGGGCCAGCCGGTCTTCGGCCGGTCCGATGTCGACCGCCCACTGCTCCGCCGTCAGCTGGGGCAAGCAGTGAGAGCGCTGCACGAGGTGACCGGGCCCGGCTTCGGCTACCCGCAGCTCGGCCTGTACGAGACGTGGACCGAGGCGTTCTTCGGGATGTTCGACGCGGTGCGAGCCGACGCCGAACGCTATGGCGTGAAACTCCCGACCGCTGATCTGCACCGGCACACCAAGGCGTTCGACGAGGTGCGACGACCGGCGTTGGTGCACTTCGACCTGTGGGACGGCAACGTACTCGCCGATACCGGACTCACCGGACTGGTCGACGGCGAGCGCGCGTTCTGGGGCGATCCGGTCGCGGAGTTCGTGTCGCTCGCCCTGTTCGGGTCCATCGAGGACGACGAGGACCTCCTGCGGGGCTACGGCTTCGAGTTCACCGGCTCCTCACGCCTGCGGCTGGCCGCCTACCAGGCCTATCTCTACTCGATCATGCTGGTGGAACGGGTGCCGCGCGGCAGCACCGACGAGGCGATGGAGAGCATGATCACCGGTGCGCTGACCCGCGCACTCGGCGTTCTCGCCTGATCGCCGCCGACGATCTGGGAAGCTGGACCTGTGCGTGTGGCATTGCTGGGGCCGACGAGTGTCGAGGCCGAGGACGGCACACCGGTCGACATCGGTGGTGCCCGCGTTCGCATGCTCGTGGCCCGCCTCGCGCTCGACCCCGGCCGTGCCGTGCCGACGACGACGCTGATCGACGACCTGTGGGGCGAGCAGCCGCCCGCCGACGCCGTGAACGCCCTGCAGTCGCTCGTGTCGAGGCTGCGCAAGGTCTGTCCCGTCGCGCTGGAGCCGGGCGGGTACCGGCTGGGCGTCGCGACCGAGGACGTCGACGTCTTCCGGTTCGAACGGCTGCGCGCCGCCGGACGGCTGGACGAGGCGCTCGGGCTGTGGCGTGGTGAGGCGCTGGCCGACGTGCGGGACGCGCCGTTCGCCGCTCCCACCGCCGCTCGTCTCGAAGAAGCACGCCTCTCCGCCGAGGAGGACAGGTTCAGGACCGGTGAGCTGGACGTCGCCGCGCTGACGGCGATGCACGAGAAGCATCCGTTGCGGGAACGGCTGGCCGGGCTGCTGATGCGGGCGTTGTGCGCGCAGGGCAGGCAGTCCGACGCGCTGCACGTCTACGCGGAGGTCCGCGACCGGCTCGCCGACGAACTGGGTGTCGATCCGTCCCAGGAACTGCAGGACGTTCATCTCGCGGCACTGCGCGGCGAACTCGGGCCGCGGGCCGTCGTCGACCGGTTGCCGGTGCGGCTCACCAGTTTCGTCGGGCGCGACGACGAACTCGCGGAGATCGCCGGGCTGCTCGGCCAGTCCCGGCTGGTGACGCTGGTCGGGCCCGGCGGTGCGGGCAAGACGCGGCTCGCCACCGAGGTCGCGGCGCGGCATCCGTTGCACGGCAAGGGACGCGTGTGGTTCGCGGCACTGGCGGGCGTGCGGGCGGCGGAGGACCTGGCCGGTGCGGTGCTCGGCGCGTTCGAACTGAGCTTCGTCGCCGATCCGATGCGGCGGGCGAGCGAGAGCATGAGCCGGATCGCCGAGGTGCTCGGCGCGGGCGAGTCGGTGCTGGTGCTGGACAACTGCGAGCACCTCATCGGCGCGGCCGCCGAGTTCACCACCGACCTGCTGCGCCGGGTGCCGAACCTGCGAATCCTCGCGACCAGCAGAGAACCTCTCGCGATCGACGGCGAGTCGCTGTGCCCGATCGGCCCGCTCGCGGTGCCCGACGGGCAGGTGGACGTGTCCGGGTTCGGCGCGGTGCGGTTGTTCCTGGACCGAGCGAACGCGGTGCGGCCGGGGTTCGCGCTCGACGAGTCCACTGTGGACGACGTGCGGCTGATCTGCCGCAGGCTCGACGGCATGCCGCTCGCACTCGAACTGGCCGCCGCCCGGCTGCGGTCCATGACGATCCGGCAGATCACCCAGCGCCTGGACGACCGGTTCCGGCTGCTCACCTCGGGCAGCCGCACGGCGTTGCCCCGCCAGCGCACGCTGCGCGCGGTCGTCGAGTGGAGCTGGGACCTGCTGACCGAGGAGGAGCTCCGGCTCGCCAGGAGGCTCGCGGTGTTCCCCGCGGGAGCGGGCCTCGACGCGATCGAGGAGGTCTGCCTGCCGGACGCGCTCTACGTGCTCACGTCACTGGTCGAGAAGTCCATTGTGGACGTGATCGAGCTCGACGGCGAGGCGCGGTACCGGATGCTGGAGACGATCCGGGTCTACGCGGCCGAGCAGCTCGACGCGTCCGGGGAGAAACGCGAGTTCGTGAACCGCTTCCGGCACTACTACCGGGAGCTGACCGACAGGTGGGAGCCGCTCACCCGCACGGCCAGGCAGATCGAGGCGATCAAGGTCTACGAGACCGAACAGGACAGCATCGTGGCCGCGTTGCGCGGCGCGCTCGACGACCGGGACGCCGGACTGGCGGCGGACCTGCTCAGCGGCGTGTTCTGGTACTGGCTGATCAAGGGCGACAACGAACGCGCGGAGACCTCGGTGCGCGACCTGCTCACGCTCGGCGACGAACTGCCCGCCGACATCCTCGCCACGTTCCGGGCGATGCAGCTGATCATGGCCGCCGTTCCCGGCCTGCCGGACTCGAACGACACCGTGCAGGTCATCGAGGACTGCGTGAACACCGGCGCCACCCAGAAGTACCCGTCGCTCGCGATCGCACTGCCCATGCTCGCGTTCCTGAGCCAGAACCGCGAACTGGCCCGGCGGGAGGTCGCGCGTGCGGCGGCGAGCGAGTACCCGTGGGCACGGGCGGCGGCGGACTGGGCGCTGAGCTTCATCCTGTCCGACGAGGGCGATCTCGACGGCGCCGAACTGGCCCGCGACCGCGCGTACGACCAGTTCGTGGCCGTCGGCGACCGGTGGGGCTCGGCGATGACGCTCGGCATGAAGGCCGCGTTCGTCTCGCACACCGGCGACAACCTGGCGGCGATCGCGCTGTACCAACGGGGTCTGGACGCGGCGCAGGAACTGGGCTCCCTGGACGACTCCGTCCAGCAGCGGTGGCGGCTCGCGGTCGAGTACGCCCGGCTGGGCGATCACGCCGCCGCCGAGCGCGAGGTGGTCGAGGCGGAGCGGTACGTCCAGAACATCGGCAACGACCAGATGGCCATGATGATCGGCTACGCGCGGGCGGAGGTCGTGCTGCGCGCCGGCAAGATCGCGCAGGCACGGGATCTCAGCTCCCGGTTCAAGGAGTCGGCCACGTCCTCGTCCGTGCTCGGCTCGTTCGTGGCGGAGTGGGCGGCGATGCTGGACGCCCGCATCGCGATCGCCGACGGCACACCTGACGAAGCCGAGGCACGCATCGTCGTGGCGGTCAAGACGACGTCCGAACGCGGCGACATGCCGGACCTGTCGACGGCGACCGAGCTGCTCGCCCTGGTCAGGCACGCGCAGGGCCGCACCGACGCCGCAGCCGAGCTGCTCGCGCTCGCCCAGCTCCTCCGCGGCCGTCTCGACCTGGGCGACCCCGACGTGCGCCGGCTGGTCGCGGAGCTCGGCGAACCGGAACGGCTCACGATCATTAAGGCCGAGGCACTGCAACGGATACGCGAAGAGGCGGGCATCAGCGAAAGCTGACGCCCGCCCCGTTTCCGAGACGTCACACGCGCTTGCGGTAGGCCCACATCGCCAGCGGGAAGAACACCGCGACCGCGCCGGCCATCCAGATCAGCGATCCGGTGAGCGGCCCGGCGATCGCGCCGCCGTTGAGCAGCCCGCGCAGCGCGTCCGAGAGCATGCTGACGGGGCTGATGTCCGCCCACGCCTTGAGCCAGCCCGGCATCGTCGAGGTGCCGACGAACACGTTGCTGCCGAACGTCAGCGGCATGATCAGCACTATCATGATGCCCTGCACCGCCTGCGGGGTCTTGAGCAGCATGCCCACGAACACCGCCGCCCAGCAGAAGCACAGTCCGAACGCGATCGCGAGCCCCGACGCGATCAGCAGCTCAGCCGGTCCGGTCTGCACCCGGTAGCCCATGATCGTCGCGACGACCATCAGCACGACGATGCAGACGACGTAGCGCACGATGTCCGCGAGCACAGCCCCCACCAACGGCGCCGAGCGCGCGATCGGCATGGAGCGGAACCTGTCGAACACGCCCTTGGAGACGTCCGTGTTCATCTGCACGCCCGCCGTCATGCTGGACTGCAGGATGACCATCACCATGATGCCCGGCACGAGCATCTGCAGGTAGGCGTCCGTGTTGCCGGCGAGCGCACCACCGAACAGGTAGGTGAACATCACCAGGAAGATGATCGGGGCGATCGTCACGTCCGCCAGCTGCTCGGGGTTCTTGCGGATCTTGAGGATTCCCCGCCAGGCCAGCGCGAAGCCGTGGCGCACACTCCTGTCCAACGTGATCGTGCTCATACCAGGCTCCCTTCGTTCTGCTTGCCGGTGAGTGCGAGGAACACCTCGTCGAGCGACGGCAGCCGCAACGCCAGTTCGTCGGCGGTGATACCGGCGTCGTCGAGCTTGCGGACCAAAGTGGACAGCAGCACCGGGTCGCCCACCGGCGCCGTCAGCAGTCCCGTGTCGTCGTCGCGGGTCGGCCGGACCCCCGTCAGGTCACCGAGAATCCGGTACACCGCGTCGAGATCGCGCAACGACGTCGGCCGCACCTGCAGCGTCTGCCCGCCCACGCGCCGCTTGAGCTCGTCCGGCCTGCCCTCGGCCACGACCTTGCCGTGGTCGAACACCGTGATCGAGTCCGCGAGCTGGTCGGCCTCCTCCAGGTACTGCGTGGTGAGCAGAACCGTCACACCGTTCGCGACGAGCTTGCGCACCACCGCCCACACCTCGTTGCGGGCGTGCGGGTCCAGCCCGGTGGTCGGCTCGTCCAGGTACAGCACGGACGGGTTGCCGACCAGGCTGGCCGCGAGGTCGAGCCGCCGGCGCATACCTCCCGAGTACGTCTTGGCGGCCCTCCCCGCGGCGTCGGTGAGCTCGAACTGCTCCAGCAGCTCCGCGGCCTTCGCCCGTGCCCCCGCACGGGAGAAGTCGAGCAGCCGGGCCAGCAGCACGAGGTTCTCTCGACCGGAGAGGTCCTCGTCCACCGACGCGTACTGCCCGGTCAGTCCGATCAGCGACCGGACCGCCCTCGGGTCCTTCAGCACGTCGTGCCCGTGCACGGTGGCGTGCCCCGCGTCCGGGCGCAGCAACGTCGCCAGCACCCGCACCGCCGTGGTCTTGCCCGCGCCGTTCGGCCCGAGCACACCCACGACCTTCCCCTCAGGCACCTCGAGGTCGACGCCGTCCAGCGCTTTCGTCTCCCCGTAGTGCTTGACCAGGCCTTCTGCCCTGATCGCCAGCGCCATCGTTGGTCCCTCCCTGTGTCGGGAGGAACTGTGCGCCGCCGCGCTGGCAGAGCGCTGGCAGCCCGCTGTCAGCGGCTGGCAGACATCCGGCGCACGGCTTCGGTGATGATCTCGGGCGAGGTGCCGATGTTGAACCTGACGTGACCGGCGCCGCCGCTGCCGAACTCCGTGCCCGACATCAGCGCGACCTTGCCGCGGTCGACGAAGTACGTGGCGGGGTCGTCGCTGATGGCCCGGCAGTCGAGCCAGGCCAGGAACGTCGCTTCGGAGGGTTCGTAGCCGATCTCGGGCAGGTGCTCGGTGAGCAGGTCCTTGAGGAGTTTCCGGTTCTCGTCGAGGCCCGCCAGCAGGGCGTCCAGCCACTCGCCGCCCTCGCGGAACGCGGCGGCGTGCGCGATCGTGCCGAAGTGGCTCGGGCCGTGACTGACCTCTTCCGGCAGCCGGTCGAGTTCGTCGGTGTTGGAGAGCGCGACCGCCGCGCGCATGGCCGCCAGGTTCCAGCCCTTCGAGGCGGACATGAGCGACATGCCGTTCGGGTCCACGCTCAGGTAGGGCACGAACGTGGTGCTCAAGGGCGCGTGGATCTCGTCGGCGATCACGCGGACGCCGTACCGCGCGGCCAGCACGGCGAGGCCGGTGAGTTCCTGTTCGGTGTGGACGGTGCCGGTCGGGTTGTGCGGGCTGCACAGCAGGTACACCGGGTGGTCGGCTTTGACGTGCCGGAACGTCCGTTCGATCACGTCGAGGTCCAGGCGTGCGTTCGTCAGCGGTGCCTCGACGACCGCGCGGCCCATGCTCCTCACGAACTGGAAGAACGGCGGGTACACCGGCGGGCTGACGATCACCGGATCGCCGGGCCCGGACACGAGCTTGATCAGCTCGACGATGCCGAGCATCACGTCCGACACGAGCGCCGTGCGTTCGATCGCGATCCCGTCCCAGCCCCAGCGTCGTTCCGAGAACGCCTTCAGCGCCTCCTGGTACTCGGTGCCCGCCGGGTAGCCGGTGTCACCGAGGTCCAGGGCTTCGACGATCGCCTGCCTGATCGGCTCAGCCGGTTCGACGTCCATCTCGGCCACCCACAGCGGCAGCACGTCGTCCGGGTAGCGTTGCCACTTCACGCTCTTGCGCTGCCGCAACCGATCGAGAGACACCTGTGCCAGCGGGTTCAGCATGTGTCCCAACGTAGGTCACCCGGGATGTGCCGTCACGTTGTGCGCGGTGATCTCCTCGCCGCAGCACCGGCACGCGAGGAACGCGTCGGCCGGGTTCCCGCAGGCGCTGTGCTCCAGCACGATCGGCGGTCCGTCCGGGTCAGGCACGTGCCGGTCGCCCCACTTCATGAGGATCACGATGGCGGGGAACAGCTCCAGCCCCGCCTCGGTGAGCCGGTACTCCTCGCGGTCCTCCGCGTACGGCACACGCTGGAGCAGCCCGGCCTCGACCAACGTCTTCAGCCGCGCGGACAGCGTGGGCCGCGGCACGGTGAGGTTGCGGACGAACTGCCCGTACCTGCGGACGCCGAAGAACGCCTCGCGCAGGATCAGCAGCGTCCACTTCTCCCCCACCAGATCGAGCGCCCGCCCGACGGATTCACTGCGGAACCGGCGGTCGAGGGCGTCGGAGTCGATCATCGGCGTCCCTTCGTCAGCAGTGGGGAGAGCGTGGTCAGCAGCCCGTGGCCCGCTGGATCCTCTGCCGTCGCCGGAACCAGGCCGACGTGCTCGGCGCCCGCGTCGAAGTACTCGTCGACTCGGTCGGCGATGTCCTGGGCCGAGCCGATCGCGGCCACCGCCTCGATGAGGTCCGCGGGGATGGCCTGGGCCAGTTCGGCACGCGGCCTGCCGGCTCTGGCCTGCTCGACCAGGGTGCCGTGGCCGAGGGCGGTGAACATCTCGCCGTAGCCGGGCGGGGACAGGTAGACGGAGAGCTGGGCGCGGAGTTGGTGGAGGGTGGCCGGACCGGGGTCGAGGGCGGCGGGGATCCAGACGGCCAGGGGCGGCGGAACACTCGCCAACGCCATGAACTGTTTCTTCGCATTGGCGACGTGGTCGGCGCTCACCAGGTTGAGCACCACCTCGTCCGCCACCGCCGCTGCCACCCGGGTCATGGCGGGTCCGAACGCCGCCACCGAGATCGGCGTGCCAGGAACCGGTTGCCGCAACCGAAAGCCGGCCACCCGGTTCCCGTCCAGGATCGCCCGCGTGTCCCGGACGGTCTCGCGCATCCGCCGCACCGGTTCCCAGTCCCGGCCGTGCCACTCGGTCACGATCCGCGGACTCGAAGCCCCCAGCGCCAGCCCTGCCCGCCGCCCGGTCGTCGCGACCACAGTGGACAGTCCCAGCGCCAGTGCCACCGGACTCCGCACGCCGACCGCGAGAGGCCCGATCTTCAGCGAGATGTTCGACGTTCGCAGCCCTGCGGCCGTGGCCAGGGCGAACGCGTCGAACGTCGCCATCTCCCCGATCCACAACGTCCCGAACCCGGCCTCATCGGCGGCGACGGCGATGTCCAACGCCTCGGCGGGCGGCCGGTCGAGCCAGAACGGCGTCACCACCCCGACCGACGTCACAGCTGCTCCGTCCGCGCGGGCACGCCGAGCAGCACCTTGCCCGGCAGCTCGAAGGACGCGGCGTTGACCTGGAAGTGCGCGGAAGCCGTGTGCGCGTCCCGGAACCGCCGCTGGATCGGCGCCCCGTCGTAGATCGCGCCCCCACCGGCCAGGTCGTACAGCGAGGAGACGACCTCACGAGCGGTCCGGGTCGCGTGCGTGGCTGCCAGCCGCACACCAGCCCGAGCCTCGACCGGCACCGGCTCACTCCCCTGTGCCGCCTCCCAGGCCTCGGACACCGCTTCGTAGAAGAACGCCCGAGCGGCCCTCAGCGACGCCGAGGCCGAGGCCACCGCGGCCTGGGTCGATCCCCGTTCGGCCAAGGTGCGGCTGGACCCGAGCGGCTTGCGGCCGGCCAGCGCCACGAAGTCGTCCAGTGCGCCGAAAGCGTTGCCCAGAGCCGCGACCGCGACCGACGACGCGAAGAACCCGAACACCGGGAAGCGATACAGCGCACCGTCCCGCAGCGGTCCATCCAGAACGGACAGAATCCGGGAGCCGGGCACGAACACGTCCTGTGCCACGCAGTCGTGGCTTCCGGTACCGCGCAACCCTGTGGTGTGCCAGGTGTCGAGCACCTCCAGCGACGTCTTGGGCAGCGCCGCGACCTTCAGCGCGCCGTCGTGCACGAACCCGGCGAACAACCAGTCGGCATGCCCGATCCCGGAACAGAACGACCACTGCCCCGACACCACTACGCCACCGTCGGCCGTGACGCCGCGTCCCTTCGGCGCCCACACCCCGGCGGCGACCGACCGGACGTCCCCGAACACCTCCTCGGCGCCCGATTCCGGCAGGTACGCCGCCAGCAGACCGGAGGTCGCCGCGATCGACACGCACCAGCCGGCGGAAGCGTCACCGCGGGCGATGGACTCGGCGACGGCCAGCGTCTCGGCCGGCGCGAGCTCCGCCCCGCCGAGCGTGCGCGGGACGCCGAGCCGGAAGAGTCCCTGCTCGCGGATCGCTTCCGCCAGTTCAGGAGCGAGCGCGCGGGCCGCCTCGGTCCTGGGCGCGAGTTCGCGGGCGAGGTCGGCGACAGCCTGCACAGCGCCTCCTGGTTCAGAATTCTTACCGGTTCAGTTTCGTTACCGTAGCCACGCTCCAGCGGGCAAAGCAAGAGGGGCCCCACCCGGCAACAGGTGAGGCCCCTCCGTCAGCAACGAACTCAGGCGAACGGCGACCTGTCGATGCCGCACGTCTTCTGAGCAGGCAGCACGCCGGTGAAGAGGTACTCCCGCTTCACCTTCTCCGCGCACGCGCTGCGCACGTACATGGAGGTGTGCCCGTATCCCTCGACGGTCAGGAACCCGGTGCGGGCCATCTCCGCCGCGCCGTCCCGGGCACCGTGCAGCGGCGTCGACGGGTCGAACCTGCTGTTGATGAACAGGATCGGCGCCGCCGTCCTGCGGTTCCACGGACCGGTGTAGCGGTCGTCGTCACGGCCCTGCCAGAACGCGCAGGCCATCATGTCGAACACCACCGCACGGCCCCAGTACGGAACGCGCTCGTCCTCGCTCTTGCCGTACTTCGAGTACACCGCCGGGTCGCGCGGGAAGTCGCTGTCCGAGCACTGCACGGCGTTGAACCCCTCGAACCGGTTCGTGACGTAGTCGGCCGACGCCGTCAGCGAGGCCGGCGCCTCCCAGACCCCCTGCAGCACACGAGCCGTGTCCTGCCAGGTGTCCGGCTGCGCCAGCGCGTCCCACACGAGACTGATCAGCGAAACGCGGTCGAAGCGGCCGTCCGGCGTGGTCACCGGAGACGCCGTCACCTTCGCGACGAGGTCCGCCCACTTCTGCTTGAGGTCACCGCCCGCGAACGCGCACTGGGCACCGGGAGCGGCGCACAGCCGCAGGAACTGGTCGAACGTCTCGGCGACACCGCGCGGCACGTCCTGGCGGGTGTCCAGCGGGACGGTCGTGCCCTGGTCACCGTGCCCGGTGGCGTTGCCGACGAAGTCGAGCGAGCCGTCGAACGCGAGCGCGCGAACCTTGTCCGGGAACATGTTCGCGTAGATCGCGCCGAGGTGCGTGCCGTACGAGATGCCGTGGTACGTCAGCTTCTTGTCCCCCACCGCCTTGCGCAGCAGGTCGAGATCGCGGGCCGTGTTCGCGGACGAGACGTGGTCCAGCAGGTCGCCGGACTTCTCCTCGCAGCGCCGGACGAACTCGCGGTAGCTGTCGTAGAAGGCGGGTTCCTCCGCCGCGGTGTCCGGATACACCGGGATGGAGTTGAGGAAGGACTGCTGCTCCTCGACGCTGTCGAAGCAGCGCACGGTCGCCGAACGGCCGATGCCGCGCGGATCCCACGACACCACGTCGAACCGCGCACGCAGCTCAGGCGAGAACAGCCACTCCCACTTGCTGCGACCCCGCAGTCTGTCCACACCGGACGCTCCGGGTCCGCCGAAGTTCACGAACAGCGAGCCGATCCGCTTCGACGGATCGGTGGCGGGCAGCCTGATCAGCGCCAGGTCGATCTTCGAGCCGGACGGCTCGTCGTAGTCCAGCGGGACCTTCGCGGTCGAGCACTGGAACCCGTCCTGACAGTCCTGCCACGACAGCACGGGCGTCTGCGCCTCTTCGGCGGCGAGCGCGACCGGCGCCAGTCCGACGAGCAGCGCGGCCGTCAACAGTAGTGATTTCACATGGAGCTCCCCAGGTTCGACCTCTCGGTCATGAAGACGCCATGGAGATCAACCGGGTTGCTTGCCGGCAGGAGTCAGCCGCTCAGCGCGTGCGTCGCTGTCGCCCCTCCGTCCACCACGAACTCCCCGCCCGTGCAGTACGCGCTGTCGTCACTGGCCAGGAACAGCACGACGTTCGCGACGTCCTCCGGCTGCCCGATCCGGCGCAGCGCGAGCTTCTTGCCGATCGGCGACACGTCGATCGGCCTGCCCAGGGCCTCGCTGACCATCGGGGTGTCGATGGCGCCGGGATGCACGGAGTTCACGCGGATCCCGTGCTGCCCCAGCTCCATCGCGGCGACCTTGGTCATGCCCCGGATCGCGAACTTGGACGCCGTGTACGCCACCAGATACGGCATACCGCCCAGCCCTTCGACCGACGACACGTTCACGATCGACCCGCCGCCCGCGGCCCGCATCGACGGGACGATCGTGCGCATGCCGAGGAACGTCCCGACCTGGTTGATGCCGATCACCCGCTGGTAGTCGGCGAGCTTCGTCTCGGCCAAAGCGGAGAAGTGCAGGATTCCGGCGTTGTTCACGAGAACCGTGATGTCGCCGAACGTCTGCACGGTGAACGCGACGGCCTCGGCCCACTCGTCCTCCGACGACACGTCTAGGTGGCAGTACTCGGCACCGATTTCAGCGCTGAGTTCCTTGCCCTGGTCGTCGAGGACGTCGGTGATCATCACCCGCGCGCCCTCGGCGACGAACCGGCGTGCCGCGGCCGCGCCCTGCCCCCGGGCCGCGCCGGTGATCAGGGCGACCTTTCCGTCCAGCCGCATCTACATCATCTCGTCGGTCAGCGGCATCATCACGGTCTTGAGCTCGGTGTAGGCCTCGTAGGCGCTCTGCCCGCCCTCCCTGCCGAGGCCCGACTGCTTGTAGCCGCCGAACGGGAGGTGCGGTTCGAGCTGGAACCCGTTGATGCCGACCATTCCGACGCGCAGCGCCTTCGAGACGCGGAACGCGCGGCGCACGTCGTTGGTGTAGACGCCGGCGCCCAGGCCGTACTCGGTGTCGTTCGCGATGCGGATGGCCTCTGCTTCGTCGTCGAACGGAACGACGGTCAGCACCGGGCCGAAGATCTCGTCACGGGCGATCGCCATGTCGTTGCTGGCGTCGGCGAAAATCGTCGGCGCGACGAAGTTTCCGGACGCGTAGTCGCCGTCGAGCCGGGTGCCGCCGGTGACGAGCCTGGCACCCTCCTCCTGACCGCGCTCGATGTAGCCGAGCACGCGTTCGAGTTGCTTGCCGTTGATCAGCGGGCTTGCCAGCACGGCCGGGTCGAACGGGTCGCCGAACGTCACCGCGCCCGCGAGCATCTGCGCCATCGAGATGAACTCTTCCTGCGCGTCCCGTTGCACCAACGCCCGCGTGTGCGCGACGCACGCCTGCCCGGACAGGCCCATGGTGACCATGCCCATGCATGTCATCGCGGCCAGGCCGACGTTCGGGGCGTCCGCGAACACGATCGCCGGCGACTTCCCGCCCAGTTCCAGGGACACGCGCTTCATCGTGCCGGCCGAGGCCTCGACGATCCGGCGGCCGACCGTCCGGCTGCCGGTGAAGCTGATCTTGTCGACGCCGGGGTGGGTGATCAGCGACTCGCCGGTCGGGTTGCCGGGGCCGGTGACGAGGTTGATCACGCCTTCCGGCAGGCCCGCCTCGATCAGCAGCTCGACCATCCGGATCACGCAGAACGACGCGTACTCCGACGGCTTCACCACGACCGTGCAGCCCGCGGCCAGTGCCGGCGCGAGTTTCTGGGCGAAGAGCACGAACGGCGCGTTCCACGGCAGGATCGCCGCGACGACGCCGACCGGTTCGCGGAACGTCATCGCGAGGTGGTCGCCGCCCTGGTACGGCGGCAAGGTCTGGCCGCCGACCTTGTCGATCCAGCCCGCGTGGTGGTCGAAGATGTCCGCCGCGATGCCGACCGAGGTGGCGTAGATCTGGCCGAACGACAGCGGCACGCCGTTGTCCAGCGCCTGCAGGCCGCGCAGCTCGTCCGCGTGCTCGCGCAGCAGGTCGCTGTACCGGCGCAGGATCTTGATCCGCTCGCCGGCCCGGCTGCGGGGCCAGGGTCCCTCGTCGAACGCCTTGCGGGCCGCGAGCACCGCCGCGTCCACGTCCTTGGCCGACGCGACGGCGAAGCTGCCGATCTCCTCGCCGGTGGCGGGGTGGTGGTGGGTCCAGGTCTCGTCCGCCTCGCGGAACTCGCCTCCGATGAGGAGCCGGCCGTCCTTGAGGCCCAGCGTCTCGCGATGCGGTTGGACGGTGAGCGGCACAGCTCCTCCTACAGGTCCATCGTTTCCGTGCAGGCGAAAGTCCTTTGTGGATCGCGATCGGCGAAGTAGCCGTCGAGATCGGTGAACGCGCCGAACTTCTGTTCGACGGTCGGTGGTGCCATCAGCGCGACCATGCCGCCGTGCACGACGAAGACCTGTCCGTTGATCTTGTCTCCGGACGGACCGGACAGGTGCGCGACGAACTTCGCGACGTGCTCCGGCGCGAGCGAGTCGTCGCCCTCTGGTGCGTCGCCGAACACGTGCGCCGTCATCTGGGTGCGGGCGCGTGGGCAGATCGCGTTGGCGCGCACGCCGTAACGGCTCGTGCCACGAGCGGTCGCCACGGTCAGCGCCGCGATTCCCGCCTTGGCCGCCGCGTAGTTGGCCTGGCCTTCGGAACCGAGCAGGAAAGCCTCCGAGGAGGTGTTGACGATCCTGGCGTAGACCGGTTCGCCCGCCGCCTTCGACTGCTGCTTCCACAGCGAGACGGCGTTGCGCGACAACAGGAAGTGCCCGCGCAGGTGCACCCGTACGACCAGGTCCCACTCCTCGTCGGACATGTTGAACAGCATCCGGTCGCGCAGCACGCCCGCGTTGTTCACGAGGACGTGCAGCCCGCCGAACTGCTCCATCGCGGCGGTGACGAGGGCGTCGGCGGTGCTCCGCTCGCCCACATCACCTTCGACCACGACGCATTTCGCGCCCAGCTCCTCGATCTCGGCCGCAGCGGCGTCGGCCGATCCCGGCAGGTCGTTGAGCACGATCGACGCACCGGCTCTCGCGAGCTCCAGCGCTTCCGCGCGGCCGAGCCCGGCACCGGCGCCGGTGACCACGGCGACCTTCCCCGCAAGGTCCACAAGAGACTCCCAGAAGAGATGTGTCAGTCGAAGAGAACGACCTGCCGGATCAGGGATCCTCCGCCACGCAGGGCCTGCAGGCCCTCGTTCACGTCTTCGAGCCGGATCCGCTTGCTGATCATGCTTTCGAGATCGAGCCGGCCCTGCCGCCACAGCGCGATCATGCGCGGGATGTCCCGGCGGAAGTTCGCCGTCCCGTAGAACGATCCGTGCAGGGTCTTGTCGTGCAGGAAGAGTTCCTGGGCGCTGAACGACACCATCGCGTCCGCCCGCCCCGCGCCGACGACGACCGTGTGGCCACCGCGGCGGGTCAGGTCCCACGCCTGGCGGATGGTCGCGGGCAGGCCGACGACGTCGAACACGTAGTCGAAACCCATGCCGAAGTTGAGCTGGTTGTTCAGGTCCGCGACGCCGTCGGGCGTAGTGGCGTGCGTGGCACCGAACTTCTGCGCCACCTCGTGCTTCTCCAGCACCGGGTCGACCGCGACGATCCGCGTGGCGGCGGCGAGCCGCGCGCCCTGGATCACCGCGACACCGACACCACCGCAGCCGATCACGGCAACGCTGGAGCCCGGTTCGACCTTCGCGGTGTTGAGCACGGCACCGACACCGGTCAGGATTCCGCACGACAGCAGCGCGGCGATCTCCCACGGCACGTCGTCGTCGATCTTCACCGCGGCGTCGGCGGGCACGACCATCTCCTCGGCGAACGCGCCGAGTCCCGCGTATCCGAAGGCCGGGTTGCCCCCGACGACGAACCTCGGTGACGTGAACGCCGAAATGGTGTGCACGAGGCACAGATGCGATTGGCCCGTGACGCACTGGGCGCACTTCCCGCACGGCGGCACGAAAGTGATCGCCACGTGGTCGCCGACCGCGAGCGACGTCACGGCGCTCCCGATCTCCGCGATCTCGCCGGCACCCTCGTGCCCGACGACGCCGGGGGTCAGCGCGGGCAGCGTTCCGTCCATTGCGGACAGATCACTGTGGCACACCCCGCACGCCTTGATCTTGATGCGGATCTCCTGCGGTCCCACCGGGGCGGTGGTCACGTCGTCGCGGAGCTCGAGCTTGTCGTCGCCTACCTGGTTGAGCACGGCAGCCTTCACCGGTATCACTCCTCGCTGAGCTCACACGGTCGAACTACCCGTCGCACACTAGAATCTGTTCTTGTTCATGACAAGGCCCATCAGCGTGAGAGGCGCAGTGCGCCCTTGGGGCAGGACGCGACCGCGCGTTCCGCCGCAGACACCTCCGCCGAAGCCAGCTCACCGTCCCGGATCTGCAGAACCTCGTCATCGTCAAGGTCAAACACCTCGGGCAGGATTGACATGCACTCCCCGTGCGCCTCGCACAGCGAAGGGTCGACGCCGACCTTCATCGCGGCCTCCTGACATCAAGTAGAACTTGTTCTAGAGTAGCGGTCATGCGCATCGGTTTCACTCCCGAACAGGAGCAGTTGCGCCAGGAGCTGCGGGCGTACTTCGCCGCGCTCATGACGCCGGAACGCAGAGCGGGCCTCGCCGGTGGCGGCGACTACGGGGACGGTGAGGCCTACAAGGACACCGTCCGCCAGATGGGCCTCGACGGCTGGCTGACCATCGGCTGGCCGCGCGAGTACGGCGGCCGCGACCGTCCGATGATCGAGCAGCTGATCTTCCTGGACGAGGCGTCGGCGGCCGGCGCGCCCGTGCCGTTCCTGACGCTGAACTCCATCGGGCCGACGATCATGAGCTACGGAACGCCGGCGCAGAAGGCGTTCTACCTGCCGAGGATCGCGTCCGGGGAGATCCACTTCGCGATCGGCTACTCCGAACCGGAGGCGGGCACGGACCTCGCCGGGCTGCGCACGCGAGCCGTACGCGACGGGGACGAGTACGTGATCAACGGCCAGAAGATGTGGACGAGCCTCATCCAGTACGCGGACTACGTGTGGCTGGCCTGCCGCACCGACCAGGAGTCGCAGCGGCACAGGGGCCTGAGCATCATCGTGGTGCCGACCACGGCCCCCGGCTTCTCCTGGACGCCGGTGCCGACGATGTCCGGCCCGACCACGAGCGCCACCTTCTACGACAACGTGCGCGTGCCGGCGGCGAACCTCACCGGCGAGGAGCACAAGGGCTGGAAGCTCATCACCAACCAGCTCAACCACGAGCGCGTCGCCCTGTGCTCGGCCGCACCCCTGCAGACCGCGCTGCGCGAGGTTCGTCAGTGGGCGGACGACACCGGTGCCGCGAAACAGGAGTGGGTGCGCCTGCACCTCGCCCGCGTGCACGCCAAGACCGAGTTCCTCAAGCTCATCAACTGGCGGATCGCGTCCGGCGGTGACGACGCCCCGTCACCCGCGGAGGCTTCCGCCACCAAGGTGTTCGGCACCGAGTTCGCCACCGAGGGCTACCGGCTGCTGATGGAGGTGCTGGGCGCCAACGGAATCGTGCGCACCGGCTCACCGGGAGCGTTGCTGCACGGCCGGGTGGAACGCATGCACCGGTCGTCGCTGATTCTCACGTTCGGCGGCGGCACCAACGAGATCCAGCGGGACATCATCGCGCGCGTGGGCCTCGGTTTGCCCGCGGTGCCCCGATAAGTCGCTTCGGCAAGGAGACTTCGTGGACTTCACCCTGACCGAGGCGCAACGCGAGCTCGCCGCCCTGACCCGCAAGATCCTCGACTCGTCGGACTCACCGTGGCTCGATCTCGTGAAGTCCGGGGTCGTGCCGGAGCAGCCCGACGACTTCGGCGTGCTGGAGCAGTGCTCGGTGCTGATCGAACTGGGCCGCGCCGTGTCCCCCGTGCCCTACCTGCCTGCGACGGTCGCGGCGTCGGCGCTCGCCGAGTTCGGCACGCCCGAGCAGCGCGAACGCTGGCTCACGCCGGGAACCGTGCTGTCCGTGGCACTCGCCGAGGCCGACGGCGTGAAGACGACCGTGCCGTTCGCAAGGACCGCGGCCGCTTTCCTGGTGGCACAGGACGAGCAGGTGTTCCTCGTCGAGCCGGACCAGGTGGAGATCACCGCGCAGGAGCTGGTCGACGGCTCGGTCGCGGGATCCTTCGAGCATTCCGGTGGGGAACTGGTGCCGGGCCTCTCCCCCGGCTGGCTGATCACGAGGTACACGCTGGGGTTGTGCGCTCTGCAGCTCGGCGTGACCGAACGCGCGCTGGAGCTGACGGCCGAGTACGCGCGGACCCGTGTGCAGTTCGACCGGCCGATCGGCAGCTTCCAGGCGGTGGCGCAACGGCTTGCTGATGCGTACATCGACGTCGCGGCCATCCGTTTGACGCTCTGGCAGGCGGCCTGGCGGCTCTCCGAAGGCCTGGACGCTTCAGAAGAGGTGGCCACCGCGAAGTTCTGGGCTGCCGACGCAGGACACCGCGTCGCGCACACCGCCGTGCACGTTCATGGCGGCACGGGCATCGACATGAGCCACGAGGTGCACAGGTACTTCACGGCGGCCAAGCGCAACGAGTTCGAGCTGGGCGGGGCGACCGCCCAGCTCCTCAAACTCAGCGCAGCTTGGTGAGGCGTTCGACCGTCGCGTCGAACTCCGCCAGCAGCTCGGCCATCACGTCCGCGACCGGCCGCACGTCGTTCATCCGCCCGACGATCTGCCCGACCGGCATCGACACCACGGACGGATCGTCGGATCGGGCGATCCGCAGATGCGCCTCGCTCACCAGGATGTTCTGCAACGGCATCGGCAACGGGTCCGGGGCGCCCGGCTCGGCCCACGCCTCGGTCCACCGCGTCTTCAGCAGCCGCGCGGGTTTGCCGGTGTAGACGCGGGTGCGGACGGTGTCGCTGGAACCGGCGGCGAGCAACGCCTCCTTCGTGCTGGTGTTGCCCAGGGTGTACTCGGCCGTGGTGAGCCAGTACGAGCCCATCCACACCCCGGAGGCGCCCAGCGCCAGCGCCGCGGCCGCCTGCCGGCCGGAGCCGATGCCCCCGGCGGCGAGCACCGGGACGTTCACCGCGTCCACGATCTCCGGCACCAGCACCATCGACGCGACCTCACCCGTGTGGCCGCCGGCCTCGTAACCCTGCGCCACCACGATGTCGACGCCGTTGGCGACGTGCCTGCGCGCGTGCTCGGCCTTGCCCGCCAAAGCAGCGACCGGAACTCCGGCCGCGTGCACTCGTTCGATGACGTCGGTGGGTGGCGAGCCCAGGGCGTTCGCGATGAGCCGGATCGGGTGTTCCAGCGCCACGTCGACGTGCGATCGCGCGACCGAGTGCAGCCAGCCGAGCACGCCCTCGCCGCCTTCGCCGTCGGGCAGCGGGGGCACGCCGAGCTTCAGCAGCGTCTGTTGCACGAACTCCTTGTGGCTCTGTGGAATGAGTCCGGCCAGGTCGATCTGCGTGCCTTCCTTCGGCACGGTCGCGGGCATGACGATGTCGACGCCGTACGGTTTGCCCTCGGTGTTCTCGTCCATCCACGTCAACGCGCGGTCGAGGTCCTCCGCGTCGTTGAACCGCACGCATCCGAGGACGCCGAGCCCGCCCGCCCTGCTGATCGCCGCCGCCACGTGCTCGGACGGCGTGAAACCGAAGACGGGGTGCTCGATGCCGAACTCGTCACACAGGCTGGTGCGCATGGTCCTCCACGTGGCGCCTCGCCCACTGGTAGTCGGGTTTGCCGCTGGGGGTGCGGCCGATCTCGCCGACGAGCCACAACGACCGCGGCACCTTGTAGCCGGCGAGGGTCTCGCGCACGTGAGCGTCCAGTTCGGACAGTGTCGGCGTCGCACCGTCGCGCGGCTGGATGATCACGCCGACGCGCTGGCCGAGCAGATCGTCCGGGATGCCGATCACGAGCGCGTCGAACACGTCCGGATGCGACTTCAGCACTCCCTCGACCTCTTCCGGGAACACCTTCTCGCCGCCGGTGTTGACGCAGGTGTTGCCGCGCCCCAGCAACGTGACGTCGCCGTCCTCCTCGAACCGGGCGAAGTCGCCGGGCACGGTGAACCGCTTGCCGTCGACCTCCACGAACATCCGCGCGGTCTTCTCGGGGTCCTTGTAGTAGCCGATCGGGATGTGCCCGCCGCGCGCCAGCTTGCCGATCACGCCGGGCACGGGCTCGAGCTTGTTGCCATCGTCGTCGATGACGATGGTGTCGTCGTTGAGCTTCACCTTGGTGCCGTCGGTCTTCACGATCTCCTTCGACACCGCGCCGATGCCGGTGGACCCTGTCTCGCTCGACCCGATCGACTCCAGCAGCGTCGTGTGCGGCAGGTGCTCCTGGTACTGCTTCTTGACGGTGTACGAGAACAGGGCGGCGCTGCTGTTGAGGATGAACAGCGACGAGCCGTCGTAGGAGCCGCGCTGGAACTCCTCGATCAGCGGCCGGCCCATGGCGTCTCCGGTGATGGCGGCGACCTGGACCTTTTCCCTTTCGATCACCCGCCAGATCTCGGCGGGGTCGAACTTGGGCACCAGCACCACCGTGCTGCCGCTGAACAACGCGCCGAGCACGGCCCACTGCGCCGCGCCGTGGATCAGCGGCGGCAGGCACAGCCTGACGAGCCCGTAGTCCTTGCCGGCCTTGGACTGCTGCCACTCGTCGGTCAGCCGCTCGCCGGTCACGAAGTCGATGCCTCCGCCGAGCGTGCGCCACACGTCCTCGTGCCGCCACATCACGCCCTTGGGCATGCCGGTCGTGCCGCCGGTGAACAGGATGTAGAGGTCGTCCGGGCTGCGCGGCTCGAAGTCCCGTTCCGCCGACTCCTCGGCGAGCGCGGTCTCGTAGTCGGCGCCCCCGAACGTCTCCTCTGTCTCGTCGTCGATCACGACCGTGTGGCCGGGGGCGCCGACCTCCGCGACCAACGGCGAGTACCGCCGTTCGTGTACGAGTGCCTTCAGATCCGCTTCACCGAACAAGTACTGCAACTCGTTCTTGGTGTAGCGGTAGTTCACGTTGATGGCCACGGCACGCAGCTTGAAGACCGCGAGCATGGCTTCGACGAGCTCGATCGAGTTGCGCGCGTAGAGCCCCACGTGCGCACCCTGTGTCACGCCGTTCTTTGCCAGGTGGTGAGCCAGTTTGTTGGCTCGCGCCTCAAGTTCGGCGTAGGTGACCCTCTTGGACCCGCACACGAGCGCGGTCCGGTCGGGCACGGTGTCGGCGGCGTGTTCAACGAGGTCTGCGACGTTGAGGGCCATGGTAGGCAAAGTAGAACGTGTTACTGTTCTGGACAATCCCCCGTGCGGTCAGACTCGATCCAGGAGGCACGTGAATGACGACCACGACGGAACCACATGCGTTGGTGGACTTGGTCGGCAACGTCCTGGTCGTCACGATGAACCGCCCGGAGGTCCGCAACGCGTTGTCCGGCCCGATGCTGGCCATCATGCGCGAGGCGTGGGACCGCGTGGACTCCGATCCGGACGTGCGCGTCTGCATCCTCACCGGCGCTGGCGGCTCGTTCTGCGCGGGCGCGGACCTGAAAGCCATGACGTCCAACCATCCCAGCGAGAACGCCGGCAAGTTCGACTTCTCCGTCATCGAACCACTGCTGAAAGGTCGTCGATTGACGAAACCGCTCATCGCGGCGGTGGAAGGACCCGCGGTCGCGGGCGGCACGGAAATCCTTCAGGCGACGGACATCCGAGTGGCCGGCGAGAGCGCGCGGTTCGGCGTCTCCGAGGCGCGCTGGGGCCTGTTCCCGCTGGGCGGCTCGGCGGTCCGGTTGCCACGGCAGATCCCGTACACGGTCGCGGCCGACCTTCTGCTGACAGGACGGCACATCCGCGCGACGGAGGCCAAGGAGATCGGGCTGATCGGGCACGTCGTGCCGGACGGTCAGGCGCTCGACAAGGCGATGGAGCTGGCCGCGTTGATCACGGCCAACGGGCCGATCGCGGTCCAGAAGATCCTGCAGACCATGCGGGAGACCGAGGCCATGCACGAGAACGACGGGTTCGAAGTGGACGCTCGGCTCGGGATGGAGGTGTTCTCCAGCGAGGACGCCAAAGAGGGCCCTCGCGCCTTCTCCGAGAAGCGCAAGCCGGAGTTCAAGGGCCGCTAGACACCTCCCGAACCAATTCGTTCGCGCCCGTAACACTTCGCGCGACTGCTCCGATCTGCGTATCAAACATCCGCGGTCCGGGGCAGGTGCAGGTCTTGAAACACTCCGATCAGTCGGCCGAGAACGACATCAGCGGGGATGTCCACGGCACGTCGTTGCAGGCCACGTCGATGGGCGACGTCTATCTCGGCGAGCCCGCCAGGCCCCGGTGGCTCAAGGCGGTGCAGTACCTGGCGGTGCCGGCGGTGGCGGTCATCGCGGGCGCCACGCTGACGGCCGTCCAGCTGGTGTCGCCGAACGAGCCGATCACGGAGACCCCGCTGGCCGGGGCGAGTTCTGTCCCGGCGGAGACCACCACGACCCCGTCATCGTCCTCCGCGGCCGGTGCGCAGACTCCGGCCACAATGGCCGGTGCGAACCGTCCGGTGCCGCCCGGATCGACCCCGCGCACCGCGAGTGGCACCTCGATCACCGCCACGCACGCCCCGAAGACCAAGGTCACCTCGCCCGCACCACCGATCACGCAGTCCGGCGTGCGGTACAGCGGCAAGCTGCGGTTCGGCAGTTTTCACCTGGACCCCGCCACCCCGCGCGACGTGCCGGAGTCGAACGTCTGGGCGCTCACCCCGACCCGCCTGCACGGCGACCCCGGCTACTGGCTGGCGGAGTGGCACGGCGACGGTGTGCCGGGGCAGCAGGAGTGCGTGGCGCACCTCGAGAAGAACTCCACGCTGGACGCGGACAACGTGGTCGTGGGCAGCCGGGTCTGCGGCAAGACCCCTGAAGGCCGGATCTTCCGCATCGACGTCACGGTGCTGGACGGCAGCGCGATCACCGGCCAGGTCACCGTGTGGGAGTCCTCCTAGACGTCGCTCGGTTCGCGACGGAGGTCGTTAGCATCGGATCCGTGAGACCTGTCGTCATCGTCGACCTCGACGACTGCCTGATCCCGGACGGCGCCGCGGCGCGTGCCGCCATCGCCGCCGTGCTGGACGAGCTCGCGATCGCCGCGACCGAGCAGGCCGTCGACACGGTGCTCGCCGCCGCCCGCCGGGAATGGCGCGACCACAGGCGCGTCACCCATCGCGAAGTCGAACGGGTCGCGTCCTGGGAGGCGCTCTGGGCGGACTTCCACGAACTGCCGATGCCGAGCGAGACCGTTCAGGCGCTGGTCGGCAACGACGTGCGAGCGTGGCGGCTCGCCCTGGACGACCTGGGAAGCACCGCCGACGCCGCACGGGCCGCACTGGCGTTCCGCAGGCTGCGCAGGGCTTTGGTGCGGCCGTTCCCCGGCGTGGAGTCCGCATTGGACTCGCTGCGCGAACGCCACGAACTGTGGCTCGCCACGGACGGCTGCCGGTCGCTCCAGCGCGCGAAGATACAACTGTCCGGGCTGGCAGACCGGTTCGAGCGCGTGTTCGTCTCGGGCGAGGTCGGGCATCCGAAGGGCACCGCCGAGTTCACGGCGGCCGTCCGCACCGCTCTGACGGACGGCCGGACCGTGTGTCTCGTCGCGGGCGACAGCACGACCACCGATCTCCTGCTCGCGGAGACCGGTGGCTGGCCTTTCGTGCAGATCACCGACGAGGTGCGGTTCGTGGACGTGCCCGCACTTTGCCGCTGTTCCTAGTGGCATGACCCAGAACATCGGCTGGGTAATTCACGCTCAGCAGGGCACCTCGCGGCGCGTCTGACCGCGAATTCGCCCGGCGACGTTCTGGGCCACGCAACTAGACGTCGTTGGCCGCGATGTACCCGAACGTCATGGCGGGCCCGATCGTCGACCCCGCCCCGGCATAGCTGTGGCCCATCACGGCCGAGCTGACGTTGCCCGCCGCGTACAGCCCTGCAATCACCGAACCGTCCGGCCGCAGCACGCGGGCTCGCGCGTCTGTGACCAGGCCGCCCTTCGTGCCGAGGTCGCCGGGCACGATCTTGAAGGCGTAGAACGGCGGCGCCCACAGCGGCGCGAGGCACGAGTTCGGGAAGACCGCGGGGTCCGTGTAGTAGTGGTCGTAGGCACTGTCGCCACGTTTGAAGTCGGGGTCGCGGCCGGTCATGGCCTGGCCGTTGAACCGGCTGACGGTCGACTTCAGGTTCGCGCCCGGCACGCCGATGGCCGAAGCCAGGCCGTCCAGAGACCAGTTCTTCACCACGGCACCGGACTGGTACCAGCCGTCGGGCAGCGGCAGGGTCGGGGCCACGTCGGCGAACAGGTACCTGTTGCGGTAGTTCTGGTCCACGACCAGCCAGGCCGGGATGCACGGATCGGCGGGGTTCTTGTCGTACATGACGTGCACGACGTCGCTGTAGGGCGCGGCCTCGTTGACGAAGCGCTTACCCGCCGCGTTGATCATCAGGCCGCCGGGGAGCGTGCGTTCGGCGAGACAGAAGTACGGGGAGCCCGGCGTCGGGATGGCCGGTCCCCACCAGGCGTCGTCCATCAGGTCGAGCGCCGCGCCTGCCCGTTGGCCCGCGCGGTGACCGTCGCCGGTGTTCTCCTTCGCGCCGACAGTCCACTGTGTACCGATCGGCTGGCGTTGGTACTGGGCGCGCATCGCCGCGTTGTGCTCGAAGCCGCCGGAGCCCATGATCACGCCGCGTCGTGCGCGTACGACGCCCCGCGAGGTCAGCACCCCCTTGACGGCGCCGTTCTCCACGAGCAGGTCCTGGAGGCCGGTGTTGAGCCACACCGGGACGTTCGCCTGCATCAGGCCCGCTCGCAGACCACCGGCCAGCGCCTGGCCCATGGTCAACGGCTTCTGGCCCGCCAGCGCGGCGGCCGTACCACGAGCCAGCGCCGCCGCGGCCGTCGCCGCACCCTTCGCGTTGACCAGGGCCAGCGCCAGCCACTTGTAGTCGGCGCCGTAGATGACCATGCCCGCCGGGGTGGCGAGGTAGGGCGCGTTCAGGTTCGCGAGTTCGGCGCCGAGGATCCGGCCGTCGATCATCTCGGGTTCGATCGAGCGGCCCTTCGCGATGCCACCGGGGTATTCCGGGTAGTAGTCGCTGTAGCCGTCCATGTGCCGGAAGCGCAGCGGGCTGTTGCGCATGACGAACGAGATCATCTGCGGCCCGTGCGACAGGTAGGCCTGCTGCCGCACCAGCGGGATGTCCCCGACGACCGCCGCCATGTACTGCGCGGCCTTCGCGGGCGTGTCCGGGATGCCGGCCGCGAGGATGACCTCGTTGTTGGGGATCCAGATGCCGGCACCGGACCGGGCGGCCGAACCGCCGTAGGTCGGTGCCTTCTCCACGACCACGCAACTCAGGCCGCGTTTGGCGGCGGTGAGCGCGGCGGTCATGCCGGCCGCACCCGCGCCGACGACCACGACGTCGAACTCGCCGAGGTCCGCGGAGGCCGATGACGGCTTCACCAGTCCTGAGGCCAGCGCGAGACCGGCTCCGGCGAGCACCTGACGGCGGTTCAGGTTCATGGGGTCACTCCAGACATCGTCTTCCGGTGGTCCCAGCTGGCGGTCTTGGTCGGACGGAAGATCACGGCGGCGCGCCGGGACATCGCCTTGCGCAACGCTTCACGAGCATCGGGATCATCGCCGACCTCGCCGAAGTTGCGCGCCACCACGGCGTCCACTACTGGGCCGAGCTCGGTGAACTCGGTGACGCCCTCCATGTGCACGCCGCGCAACTGGTCGTAGGTCTCCCCCGCCTCGGCCAGCACGCTGCAGCGCGGATCCCGTTGCAGGTTCACGATCTTCTGCGACTTGCGGTCGGTGCAGAACACGAGTTCGCCGTCCACCCACGCGAACCACATCGGCGCGAGGTGCGGCAGCCCGTTGCGGCCGATGGTGGCGACGATCAACGTCTTCTGCTCACCCAGAAACGCCTCGACCTCTTCGGCCGACATCTTGATCGCGTCACGCACTGCCTGAACTTCCTTCTTGGCTGCGCAGCTTTCGCTTGTACAGCTTGCCGTTCGGATCCCGCGGTAGCTCAGCGAGGTACTCGACAGTACGCGGCAGCTTGAACTTCGCGAGACGGGTGCGCGCGAACTCCAGCAGTTCCTCGGTCAGAGCGTCCGAAGCCTCGACGCCATCGGCAGGCTGCACGACGGCCTTGATCGCCTCGCCCCAGTCCGGATGCGGCACACCGAACACGGCGACGTCCGCGACCTTGGGGTGGCAGATGAGCTCACCCTCGATCTCGGCAGGGTAGATGTTCACGCCACCGGAGATGATCATGTCGTTCTTGCGGTCGCACAGGAACAGGTAGCCGTCCTCATCGAGATACCCGATGTCCTGCAACGTGAACAGCCTGCCCACCCGCGCGGCACGGGTCTTCTCCGCGTCCTTGTGGTACTCGAAGGTCGCGTCGCCCATCCGCATGTAGACCAGGCCCTGTTCGCCCACCGGCAGCTCGGTGCCGTCCTCACCCAGGATCTTGATCTCGGACGTCGGCCACGGCAGCCCGACGGAACCCGGTTTGCGCAGCCATTCCTGAGCGGTGATCGCCGTGCCGCCGCCCTCGGTGGCCGCGTAGTACTCGATCACGACCGGCCCCCACCAGTCGAGCATGCGGCGCTTGACCTCCAGGGGGCACGGTGCCGCGCCGTGGATCATCGCGCGCAGCGAACCCATGTCGTACTTGGCTTTGACGTCGTCCGGCAGCGCCAGGAGCCGGTGGAACTGGGTCGGCACCATGTGGCTGTGGGTGACCTTGTGCCGTTCGATCAGCCGCAGCATGTCCTCGGGTGCCCAGTGGTCCATGAGCACCGCGGTGTGGCCGAGCTGGATCGAGATGGTCACGAAGTTCAGCACGGCCGTGTGGTAGAGCGGAGATCCACAGAGGTGCACGTGGCCGTCGTGCGGCTTGATCCCGAAGATGCCGAAGAACCAGGGCGCGGACGGCGGCACGACGTCGGGGTCGGCGCCGGTCAACGGCCTGCGCACGCCCTTGGGCCGGCCGGTCGTGCCGGAGGTGTAGAGCATCGGCGACCCGGTGGTGCGCCCCTCGGGACGACCTTCCTCCCCGGCGCCGAGCTTCGCCAGCGGATCGAAGTCCGGGATGTCCCCGACCGCGAACCGCGCGTTGGCGGGCAGGCTGGCCGAGGCCTCCGCGGCGGCGGCCGCGAACCGTTCGTGGGCAACGAAAGCCTTGGCTCCGCTGTCCTGCACGAGGTACGCGACCTCGGCCCCGGTCAGGTGCCAGTTGGCCATCACGACGTAGAGGCCGGTCTGGAAGGCGGCGAAGTACACCGACACCAGGTCGGCGCTGTTGGGCAGCATCAGCACGATGCTGTCGCCGGGTTCGAGCCCCAGGGCCCGGAACCCGCGTCCGTAGCGGTTCGCGGAGTCCGCGAGCTCCGAGTAGGTGATCTCTCGACCACTCGGATCGACCAGCGCGGTCAGGTCCGGCTGATCGGCAGCGATGTTCCAGAGTCCTGTGACCACACCCTCAAAGTAGAACGCGTTTCACCTACTGACAAGCCTCCGACAACGCCTTGATCGAGGCAACGTCGCGGCAGCCGACGAGCAGCGTCGTGACGCCCGCCTTCTCCCACCGGCGAACCTCGTCGCGCACGTGCTCGGCGTTGCCGACGATGCTGATCTCGGCCACCAGCTCGTCCGGAACCACCTGCGCGGCCTCGTCCTTGCGGCCCGCCTGGAAGAGCTTGCCGACGTCCTCGACGACCTCGCCGTATCCCATGCGGGTGAACACCTCGGCGTGGAAGTTCATCCCCGGCGCACCCATTCCGCCGATGTACAAAGCGACGAACGGCTTCAGCATGGCGCGCACCGAGGCCGGATCATCCGTCACGACGACCTGGCAGGTGGCCGCGACCTCGAAGTTCTCCCTACTACGCCCTGACTTGGCGAACCCCTCGTCGAGCCATTCGTCGTACATGCCGGCAAGCCTTGGCGCGTAGTATATGGCGAGCCACCCGTCCGCGATCTCGGACGTCAGCGCGACGTTCTTCGGACCCTCAGCACCGAGCCAGATGGGCAGGTCAGCGCGCAGCGGGTGGGTGATGGGCTTCAACGGCTTGCCGAGTCCCAAAGCGCCCGGCCCCTGATAGGGCAACGGGTAGTGCGGGCCGTCGTTGCGCACCGGCGCCTCGCGGGCCATCACCTGACGCAGGATCGACACGTACTCCCTGGTCCTGGCCAGGGGTTTCGCGAACGGCCGCCCGTACCAGCCCTCCACGACCTGCGGCCCGGACACGCCCAGCCCGAGCACGAACCGGCCACCGGAGAGGTGGTCCAGGGTCAGCGCGTGCATCGCGCAGGCGGCGGGTGTGCGCGCCGACATCTGCACGACGGACGTGCCGAGCCGCACCCGCGAAGTCCCGGATCCCCACCACGCCAACGGGGTGAACGCGTCCGACCCCCACGCCTCGGCGGCGAACACCGCGTCGAAGCCGAATTCCTCCGCCGCCGCCACGAGTTCGGCGGCGTTCTGGGGCGGACCGGCGCCCCAGTACCCGAGCTGCAGACCGAGCTTCATGCACCCATCTTGCCACCATTTCGAGAACCTGTTTCACTTTGATCTGTGACTCGGCCGCTGAGTGCTCCGCTCGACGTTGGCTTCGACTACACGCGCTCGCTCGGCCCGACGCTGGGCCGGTTCCTCTCGGATCTCCGCCGCCGCAGGGTGACCGGGATCCGCGGCAGTGACGGGCGTGTGCACGTCCCGCCGCTCGAGTACGACCCCGTGACCGCCGAACGCCTCCATGAGTTCGTGGACGTGACGGCGACCGGTGTCGTGCGCGGGTGGTCGTGGATTCCCGAACCCCTCGAAGGACAGCCGCTCGACCGGCCGTTCGCGTGGGCGTTGATCCAACTCGACGGCGCGGACACCTCGTTGCTGCACGCCGTCGACGCGGGTTCGCCGGACCAGATGGCGACCGGAAAACGCGTGCGCGCGAGGTGGCGTGGCGAACGCGTCGGCGCGATCACCGACATCGAGTGCTTCGAGATCTCCGACGAGCCCGCCGACCCACCCGCCGACGCCGAGGCCGTCACGATGGTCACGACACCGGTGAACCTGCACTACACGCACTCGGCGTCGCCGACGGAGGACCCGTTCCTGCGCGGTCTCATGGAAGGCAGGCTGATCGCCCAGCGCTGCCCGGTGTGCGAGAAGGTCTACTTCCCGCCGCGCCCCGCCTGCCCCGTGGACGGCGTGCCGACGACGGACCAGATCGAGCTGTCCGACCGCGGCACCATCACCACTTACTGCGTGGTCAACGTGCCGTTCCTCGGCCAGCGCATCCCACCGCCGTACGTCTCGGCGTACGTGCTGCTCGACGGCGCGGACATCCCGTTCCTGCACCTGCTGCTCGGCGTCGCACCGGAGGACGTGCGGATGGGCATGCGCGTGGAGGCGGTCTGGAAGCCGCGCGAGGAGTGGGGCCCGACGATGCAGAACATCGACCACTTCAAGCCGTCCGGCGAGCCGGACGCGCCGTTCGACTCCTACTCCCAGCACCTGTGAGGCTCGCGTGCGTGACATTGCGGTAGTCGGCTTCGCGCAGACGCCCTGCGTGCGCGAGACCGACGGCACCACCAACGGTGTCGAGATGCTGGTGCCGATCTTCCACGAGGTGCTCGGCGGGCTCGGGATCACCAAGACCGACATCGGGTTCTGGTGCTCCGGTTCCTCGGACTACCTGGCCGGGCGCGCGTTCTCGTTCGTCTCCGCGGTCGACGCGATCGGCGCCTTCCCGCCGATCGCCGAGTCGCACGTCGAGATGGACGCGGCCTGGGCCCTGTACGAGGCATGGGTGAAGCTGCTCTGCGGCGAGATCGACACCGCCCTCGTCTACGGCTTCGGCAAGTCGTCGGCCGGCCAGCTGCGGCGGGTCATGGCCATGCAGCTCGACCCCTACCTCGTGACGCCGCTGTGGCCGGATTCGCTCGGCCTGGCCGGGATTCAGGCGCGCATGGGCATCGAGAACGGGCTGTGGGACGAACGCGCGATGGCCGCCGTGGCCGCGCAGAGCCGTTCCGCCGCCCTCTCGAACCCGCTTGCCCAACTGTCCGGCACGGTCGACGCCGACGAGTTGCTGAACTCGCCTTACGTCACGGATCCGTTGCGCCGTCACGACTGCGCGCCGATCACCGACGGCGCGGCCACGATCGTGCTGGCTGCCGGAGATCGTGCACGAGAACTGTGCGAACGTCCAGCGTGGATCACCGGCTTCGAACACCGGGTCGACTCACCGTCGTTCGGCACGCGCGACCTCACGACTTCTCCTTCAGCGGTAGCGGCGGGCAAGGCAGCGGGCACCGACGGTGTCCAGGTGGCCGAGCTGCACGCGCCGTTCACCCACCAGGAAATCCTGCTGCGCCAGGCACTCGGGCTCGGCGACGACGTGACCGTGAACCCGTCCGGCGGAGTGCTGGCGGGCAATCCTATGTTCGCGGCCGGGCTGGCGCGCATCGGTGAGGCCGCCCGCAGGATCCACGACGGCTCGGCGACCAAGGTCCTCGGGCACGCCACCAGTGGACCGCTCCTCCAACAGAACCTCGTCTGCGTGATGGAAGGGCGGGAGTAGATGCGACCGGCAGCAGTGGTCGGCGTCGGCCAGACGCACCACGCCGCGAAGCGCCTCGACGTGTCGATGGCGGGCCTGTGCCGTGAGGCGATCGACCGCGCGATGGCCGACGCCGGTGTGGACTGGTCCGACATCGACGCCGTGGTCCTCGGCAAGGCACCGGACCTGTTCGAGGGCGTGATGATGCCCGAACTGTTCCTCGCCGACGCCCTGGGCGCGGTCGGGAAACCGTTGCTGCGCGTGCACACCGCCGGTTCGGTCGGCGGCAGCACGGGTAACGTGGCGGCCTCGCTCGTCCAGTCCGGCGTGCACAACCGCGTGTTGGCCGTGGCGTTCGAGAAGCAGTCCGAGTCGAACGCGATGTGGGCGCTGTCCGTGCCGACGCCGTTCACGATGCCCGTGCACGCGGGCGCGGGCGGCTACTTCGCGCCGCACGTGCGTTCCTACATCCGCCGAGCCAGCGCTCCCGAGCACATCGGCGCGATGGTCGCCGCCAAGGATCGGCGCAACGGCGCCAAGAACCCCTACGCGCACCTCAAACAACCGGACATCACCGTCGAGTCGGTGCAGGCCTCCACCATGTTGTGGGACCCGATCCGTTACGACGAAACGTGTCCCTCCTCGGACGGCGCCTGTGCGGTGGTGATCAGCGCGGAACCCACGTCGGGCCAGGCCGCCTGGATCCGCGCGACCGCGATGCGCACCGAGCCGACGACGTTCGCCGGACGCGACCAGGTCAACCCTCAGGCGGGCCAGGACGCCGCGAGGGCGTTGTGGAAGCAGGCTGGCATCACCGACCCGCTGTCCGAAGTGGACGCCGCCGAGATCTACGTGCCGTTCTCGTGGTTCGAGCCGATGTGGCTCGAGAACCTCGGCTTCACCGACATCGGCCAGGGCTGGAAGCTCACCGAGGCCGGCGAGACCGAGATCGGCGGCCGCCTGCCGGTGAACCCCAGCGGCGGCGTGCTCTCGTCCAACCCGATCGGCGCCTCCGGTCTGCTGCGCTTCGCCGAAGCGGCCATGCAGGTCATGGGCACCGCGGGAGACCATCAGGTCGACGGCGCGCGGGTCGCGCTGGGCCACGCGTACGGCGGTGGTTCGCAGTTCTTCGCCATGTGGGTCGTAGGATCGGAGAGGCCGTGAAGTTCACCGTCGGTATCGCCATGAGCCCGCTCGACCAGCTGACCGAGCTGGCCCAGTGCGCCGAGGAGTGCGGCTACGCCTCGATCGCGCTGCCGGACTCCCTGTTCTTCTCGGAGAAGGTCTCCGCGGACTACCCGTACACCCCGGACGGCTCCCGCATGTGGAACGCCGAAACGCCGTGGGTGGACCCGTTCGTCGCCGCCGCCGCGATGGGCGCCGTGACGTCCAGGATCAACTTCTACACGCAGGTGCTGAAACTGGGCTCCCGCAACCCGTTGCTGCTCGCCCGCCAGGTCGGCTCGGTCGCGCACATGACCGGCAACCGCTTCGGGTTCGGCGTCGGCCTCGGCTGGTCGCCGGAGGAGTTCGAGTGGTGCGGTGTGCCGTACAAGAACCGCGGCCCGCGCGTGGACGAGATGATCGACGTCCTCAAGCTGGTGCTCGGCGGCGGAATGGTCGAGTACCACGGCGACTACTTCGACTTCGACCGGCTGCAGATGTCGCCGGCACCAACGTCGCCGGTGCCGTTCTACGTCGGCGGCCACTCCGCCGCCGCGTTGAAACGCGCCGCCCGCGTCGGTGACGGCTGGACGTCGGCGATGATCAAGTTCGAGGAGCTCAAGTCGGTGATCGCCCAGCTCACCGACCTCGGCTGCTTCGAGCGGCCGTTCGAAATCCAGGCCGTGTGCATCGACCGGTTCGGACTCGACGGCTACAAGCAGCTCGACGAGATCGGCGTGACCGACACGATCGTCGTGCCGTGGCTGTTCTACGGCGTCGGCTTCGACGGCAGCCTGCAGGCCAAGAAGGACGGACTTCGGCGCTTCGCCGACGAGGTGATCGGAGAGTTCGCGTGACCGCAGTGACCTGGACGGCGTCCAAGACCGAAACCCCCGCCCGTTTGGCCTCGTGGCGTTCCATGGAGGCCGTGTCGAGCGGTCTCAAAGAAGACTGGCTGGCGCTGTTCGCCGAGGACGCGGTGGTCGAGGACCCGGTGGGTCCGTCGATGTTCGACGCCGAGGGCAAGGGCCACCACGGCAAGGAGGCGATCGCGGCCTTCTGGGACCTCGCGATCGCGAACGTCGAACGCTTCGAGTTCGCGATGCACGACTCGTTCGCGGCGGGCTCGGAGTGCGCGAACGTGGGCACGATCAGCGCGTTCCTGCCCGGCGGTGCGCGCGTCGACACCGAAGGCGTGTTCGTCTACAACGTGGGCGAGGACGGGCTGATCAAGTCGATGCGGGCGTTCTGGGAGACCGAACGCGCCCTCGCGACGCTCCGCGTCGAACCCTGACGTTGAAGAGGCGTCTGCAAGTACTACCAACTCTGAGTTGGCGGTACTTGCAGACGCCTTGACAGCTAGGAGTACTGGACTCGGAACTCCTTGATCCCGTTGAGCCAGCCGGACCGCAGGCGGCGCGGCTCCGCGACCTGCTTGATGTTCGGCATGGCGTCCGCGATCGCGTTGAAGATCAGGTCGATCTCCAGCCGGGCGAGGTTCGCGCCGATGCAGAAGTGCGCGCCGCTGCCGCCGAACCCGAGGTGCGGGTTGGGGTCGCGGAGGATGTCGAACTTCTCGGGCGCCTCGAAGACCTCCTCGTCGAAGTTGGCCGACGAGTAGAACATCCCGATCCGCTGGCCCTGCTTGATCTCCACGCCACTCAGTTCGGTGTCGGCCATCGCGGTGCGCTGGAACGACACCACCGGCGTGGCCCACCGGACGATCTCGTCGCCGGTGGTGGCCGGCCTGGAGTCCTTGTACAGCTCCCACTGCTCGGGGTGGTCGAGCAACGCCTTCATGCCGTGCGTGATGGCGTTGCGCGTGGTTTCGTTTCCGGCCACGGCGAGCAAGAGCACGAAGAACCCGAACTCCTCCGACGCGAGCCCAGCGCCGTCCACGTCCGCCTGGACGAGCTTGGTGACGATGTCCTCACGTGGGCACTTCCGCCGATCCTCAGCCATCGTCCACGAGTAGCCGAGCAGTTCAGTGGCGGCGGTGAGCGGCTCGATCTCGAACTCGGGGTCGTCGTAGGCGATCATCTGGTTGGACCAGTCGAAGATCTTGCGGCGGTCGTCCTGCGGGATGCCGATCAGCTCCGCGATGGCCTGCAACGGCAGCTCACAGGCGACGTCCGAGACGAAGTCGCCGGTGCCCTTGTCCAGCGCCTCCGCCACGATCCGCTCGGCGCGTTCGGTCAACGCGTCACGCAGGCTGTTCACCGCCCGAGGCGTGAACCCACGCGAGACGATCGCACGCTGCTTCGTGTGCGTCGGCGGGTCCATGTTCAGCAGGAGCAGCCGCTGCATCTCGATGTTGTCGCGCGGCATGTCGTCCTTGAACCGGATGATCGCCGTGTTCTCACGGCTGGAGAACAGGTCGCTGTTGCGCGAGACCTCCTTGACGTCGTGGTGCTTCGTCACCACCCAGAAGCCCTCGTCGGGGAACCCGCCCTTGCCCAGCGGCTTGGAGTTCCACCAGATCGGCGCGGTCTGGCGCAGTTCGGCGAACTCCTCGAACGGCAGCCGGCTCGCGTACATGTCGGGGTCGGTGAAGTCGAAGCCTTCCGGGATGCGCGGCTTGCTCACAGGCACCTCCTAGGTGGAACGCGTTCTATCCGATTCAAACACGCTTGCGGCTTGTATTGAAGGCCCCAGACGGCCAATCTGGAGCAACACAGGAACGTGTTCTAGTTCTCCAGGCCTAGGAGGCTCGCGTGGGCAGTCCGGTGATCGTGGGAGCGGTGCGCACGCCCATCGGCAGGCGGAACGGCTGGTTGTCCGGCCTGCACGCCGCCGAGCTCCTCGGTGCGGCACAACGAGGTCTTCTTGACAGGACGGGTCTCGATCCGTCCACTGTCGAACAGGTCATCGGCGGCACCGTCACCCAGGCGGGCGAGCAGTCGAACAACATCACCAGGACGGCCTGGCTGCACGCGGGCCTGCCGCACACCACCGGCTGCACCACCGTCGACGCCCAGTGCGGCTCGGCGCAGCAGTCCACGCACCTCATCGCGGGTCTCATCGCGGCGGGCGCCATCGACGCCGGCATCGCGTGCGGGGTCGAGGCCATGAGCCGGGTGCCGTTGCGCAGCAACATCGGCGACACCGGCATGCCGCGGCCCGACTCGTGGACCATCGACCTGCCCAACCAGTTCGTCGCCGCGGAACGGGTGGCGGAACGGCGCGGGATCGGGCGCGAGGAGGTCGACCGGTTCGGTGTCCAGTCGCAGAACCGGGCGCGGGCGGCGTGGGCGGCGGGCCGGTTCACCGCCGAGGTGGTGCCGGTGAAGGTCGGCGAGGACCTCGTGGACACCGACCAGGGCCTCCGCGAAACCAGTCTGGAGGCGTTGGCGGCGTTGAAACCCGTCGTGCCGGACGGCGTGCACACCGCCGGGACCTCGTCGCAGATCTCGGACGGCGCGTCCGCTGTGATGGTCGTGGACGAGGAGTTCGCACGGGCGCACGGGCTCAAGCCGCGCGCTCGGATCGTCACGCAGTGCCTGGTCGGGTCGGACCCGTACTACCACCTGGACGGACCGGTCGACGCCACCGCGCGGTTGCTGAAGCGCAGCGGCATGAAGATGGCGGACATCGACCTGTTCGAGGTCAACGAGGCGTTCGCGTCCGTCGTGTTGTCGTGGGCGGCGGTGCACCGGCCGAACCTGGACCGGGTCAACGTCAACGGCGGCGCGATCGCGATCGGTCACCCCGTGGGCAGCAGCGGCACCCGGCTGATCACCACGGCGTTGCACGAGTTGGAGCGCAGGGACGCTTCGACGGCGTTGATCACGATGTGCGCGGGCGGTGCCATGGCCACCGGCACGATCATCGAGCGGATCTGAGGTCTGCTGCCGGGTAAGGGGTCCGCCGGCTCTCGTGCTGGAACCGGCGGTAGAAGTCCTTCATCACCGCTGCGACGTCGTTGTGGCGGTGGAGGATCGCCGCGACCCGTGGCGGAACTCCCTGTGAGCGCAGCTGGTACGCGAACCACATCACCAGGTGCGTGACCGTGTAGAAACGGTCGTAGTCCCGGTTCTCGGCGAAGAACGCGGTCTCCTCCTCGGACAGGTCGAACCGGGAGGAGATCGCGAGGCCGTAGTCGGCGAAGTACAGGCGTTCGCCGTCGGTCAGGACGTTCTGGAAGTGGCCGTCGAAGTGCAGCAGGCCGCGGGAGTTCATGAACTCCACCCCGGTCGCCATCTCCCGTTCGACCATCTCGCAAGCGCTTTCTAGGTCGTCCTGGGTGTTCAGCCAGTCGTGCAGGTTCTGCGGGACGTACTCCAGGAACAGCGCGATGCTCGCAGTCGACTTCTTCAGCGCCTCGATGCGGGGACCCACCTCCGGTCCCCAGTAGTCGACTGCCTGATCAAGTTCCGCGGACAACGTCTGGCCTGGGTGCGGCAGGACCCGCCAGTGGTACGTCAGCGAGAAGCCCTCGTGCTCGCCCGCCAGCACCCAGTCCGTCGTCATGGTGTGCACGGCCAGCTCACGCCAGGCGCCGAAGCCCGCCGACCCGATCAAGCCGACGCCGTAGTGGGCGTGCACGGGCAGGTCGTAGAGGTTCGCCGTCGATCCGGCGTGCCGCAGCTCCAGGTCGGTCAGCGGCAGCCGCTTCACGAAGACCGGGATCCCGCCGACGTACACCAACGCCGTCGGCCCGCCGATTCCCGCCCCTCTCGGCTCGGCGGCGTCTACCAGGTCACCGAGTTCGCGGTCGCTGAGCAGCGCCAACGCGGCCGAGACGGTCCTGTAGGAGTCCAGACGGGTCACACGATCGAAGTTACTCGGCTCCGTAGACCGGCGTCGGGTGGTCGTCGGCGACCAGCTTGCGGACGACACTCCCCAGTTCCTCGGGAGACCAGCGCTCGCCCTTGTCGATCTCCGGTCCGCGCTGCCACCCGTGCACGACGCAGACACGTCCGCCGTCGACCTCGAACATCCGGCCGGTCACGTCCCCGGCCTCCTCACTGCCGAGCCACACGACCAGCGGCGAGACGTTCTCCGGGGCCATCGCGTCGAACCCGTCCTCCGGCGCCGCCATCGTGTCCGCGAACGTCGCCTCGGTCATCCGCGTGCGGGCGGCCGGAGCGATCGCGTTGACCGTGATGCCGTACCGGGCCAGTTCGGCGGCCGCGACCAGCGTCATCGACGCGATGCCCGCCTTGGCCGCCGAGTAGTTCGCCTGCCCGACGCTGCCGAAGATCCCCGCACCGGACGACGTGTTGATCACCCGGCCGGACACCGCACCGCCTGCCTTGTGCACGGCACGCCAGTGCGCGGCGGCGTGGTGCAGCGTCGCGAAGTGGCCCTTCAGATGAACGCGGACGACCTCGTCCCACTCGTCCTCGCCGCAGCTCACGATCATGCGGTCGCGCACGATGCCGGCGTTGTTGACGAGCACGTCCAGTCCGCCGAACTCCGACACCGCGGTGTCGACCACCCGTTGCGCACCTGCCCAGGTGCCGACGTCGTCGGTGTTGACGACGGCCCGTGGCCCGATCAGCTCCGCCACCTCGCTCGCGACCGCCGCGGACAGGTCGTTCACCACGACCCGAGCCCCCGCCGCACCGAACGCCAGCGCGTGGGCACGGCCGATGCCCCGCCCGGCCCCTGTCACGATCACAACCCGGTTCATGAAGAGCCCCCATCGGCAGCGGTCAGGAACGCGGGTGTCTCTCCCCCGCCGTGCACGACCAAGGTCGCGCCGCTGACGTAGGACGCCAGCGGTGAAGCCAGGAACACCGCGCACGCGCCGATCTCGTCCGGCGACGCGAGACGCCCCAACGGCACGGTCCGCGCCACGGCCTCGATCCCCGCCTCGGAGCCGTAGTGCAGATGCGACTGTTCTGTGCGCACCATGCCCACGGCCAACGCGTTGACCCGTACCTTCGGCGCCCACTCGACGGCCAGTGACGAGGTCAGGTTGTCGAGCCCGGCCTTCGCGGCGCCGTAAGCGGCGGTTCCGGGCGACGGACGCCGTCCGCTGACGCTGCTCACGTTCACGATGGACCCGCCGGAGTCCTGCTTCTGCATGACCTCATTGGCAGCTTGAGACACCAGCAACGGCGCCAGCAGGTTCAACTCGACGATCTTGGAGTGGAACCGGGGCGAGGCCCTGTCCGCCAACGCGAACGGCGCCCCACCCGCGTTGTTGACCACGACGTCGAGCCTGCCGTGTTCGGCGACGATCCCGGACACCAAGGCAGCCACCTGCTCCGCGTCCCGCACATCGCACGACACGAAAGACGCTCCATCCACCTCCGATGGACGCCGAGCACACGTCACGACGACAGCCCCGGCCGAGAGGAACGCACGGGTGATGCCCAGACCGACACCCCGCACGCCGCCCGTCACGAGGACGACTGCTCCGTCGAGGTCCAGTTCCACCAGCACCTACCCCGGTCGCTTCGGCACTGCTAAGTTACCAAGCAATCGCTTGGTTCGGAAGGCGGCTCCATGGGAATCTCCAGCAGCCACACCGAAAACGGCATCATCGAGGTCACCGTCGACTATCCCCCGGTGAACGCCATCCCGTCGCAGGGCTGGTTCGAGCTGGCCAGGGCCATCACGGCCGCGGGCGAAGATCCAGATGCCCGCGTGGTGATCCTCAGGGCGGAGAACCGCGGCTTCTGCGCGGGCGTCGACCTCAAGGAGATCCAGCGCGCCGAGGGCTACAACGCGCTCGTCGCGGCCAATCGGGGGTGCGCCAAGGCTTTCGCGGCCGTGTACGACTGCGAGGTGCCGGTGATCGCCGCGGTGAACGGGTTCTGCCTCGGCGGAGGCGTCGGGCTGGTCGGCAACGCGGACATCATCGTCGCGTCCGACGACGCCACGTTCGGGCTGCCCGAGGTCGACCGGGGCGCGCTCGGCGCGGCCACGCACCTGGCCAGGCTCGTTCCGCAGCATCTGATGCGCACGCTCTACTACACGGCCCGCAACGTCAGCGCGCAAACGCTGCACCATCACGGCAGCGTCGTCGAGGTCGTGCCGCGCGCACAACTCGACGACGCGGCGCGCGAGATCGCCAAGGAGATCGCCAAGAAGGACACGGCGGTGATCCGCGCGGCCAAGGAGGCCATCAACGGCATCGACCCGCAGCGCGTGCACCAGAGCTACCGCTTCGAGCAGGGCTTCACCTTCGAACTGAACCTCACCGGCGTGTCCGACCACGCCCGGCAGGCCTTCCTGGACGGAAACCATGCGCGACAAGCGAATGACAGCTGACGAGGTCGTCGGCGAGATCAAGGACGGGATGACCGTCGGCATCGGCGGCTGGGGCTCGCGGCGAAAGCCGATGACCCTGGTCAAAGCGCTGCTGCGGTCCGGCGTCAAGGATCTGACGGTCGTCACGTACGGCGGTGCGGACGCCGGGTTGCTGTGCGCGGCGGGCAAGGTCCGCAAGCTCGTCTACGGCTTCGTCTCGCTCGACTCGATCCCGTACGACCCGTGGTTCAAGCGGGCGCGCGAGACCGCCGCGATCGAGGTGCTGGAGCTGGACGAGGGCATGTTCCAGACCGGGCTTCGGGCTGCCGGGCACCGGTTGCCGTTCCTGCCGATCAGGGCCGGTCTTGGCTCGGACGTGCTGAAGTACGCGCCGGAACTCAGGACCGTGCGGTCGCCCTACGACGACGGCGAAGAACTGGTCGCGATGCCGGCGTTGAAGCTCGACGTCGCGTTGGTGCACCTCAACCGCGCGGACAAGCACGGCAACGCGCAGTACCTCGGGCCGGACCCGTACTTCGACGACCTGTTCTGCCTGGCCGCGGACCGGCGTTACGTCTCGTGCGAGCAGATCGTGGAGACGTTCGACGGACCGCCACAGACGTTGCTGCTCAACCGGATGATGGTCGACGGCGTGGTGGAAGCACCGGGTGGGGCGGGGTTCACGAGCTGCGTCCCCGACTATCCGCGCGACGAAGCGCTTCAGCGTTCCTATGCCGAAGCGGCCTCCGACCTGGAGAAGTGGCCGGAGTTCTACGAGAGGTTCCTCGGATGAGCGACATCACGCGAGCCGAAGTCTGCGTGGCGGCCTGCGCCGACCTGTTCCTCGGAGCCGGGGAGACGCTGGCCAGCCCGATGGGCCTCATCCCGTCTCTCGGCGCCAAACTCGCCCGCCTCACCACCGAACCGGACCTGCTGCTGAGCGACGGTGAGGCGTTCCTGCTCACGCCCGAGTCCACTGTGGAGGGATGGCTGCCGTACCGGAAGGTGTTCGACGTCGTCGCGCACGGCCGCCGGCACGTCGTGATGGGCGCGAACCAGGTCGACAGGTTCGGCAACCAGAACATCTCCGCGATCGGCGACCACGCCAAGCCCACCCGGCAGCTGCTCGGGTTCCGCGGCGCGCCCGGCAACACCGTCAACCACCGCACCAGCTACTGGGTGCCGCGGCACAGTCCGCGCGTGCTGGTCGAGGCCGTGGACGTGGTCTCGGGCGTCGGCTACGACCGCGCCGTCGGGCCGTTCCACGACATCCACCGCGTCGTCACGAACCTCGCCGTGCTCGACTTCGACACCCCGGACCACTCGATGCGCATCGTCTCCGTGCACCCCGGTGTGTCAGTGGACGAGGTCCAGAAGCAGACGTCGTTCCAGCTCATCGCTCAGGACGTCACCGAGACCCGGCTCCCGACCGACGAGGAACTCGACCTGATCAGGACCAGGCTCGATCCGGGCAGCAAGCGCGACAGGGAAGTCCCGCAGTGAGAACCGCGCTCACCGACCTGGTCGGCGTCCGGCACCCGGTCGTGCAGACCGGCATGGGCTGGGTCGCGGGACCGCGCCTGGTCTCCGCGACCGCCGAAGCAGGCGGGCTCGGCATCCTCGCCTCGGCGACCATGACCTACCCGGAGCTGGAAGCCGCCATCAAGGAGACCCGGTCCCGCACGTCCGCGCCGTTCGGCGTGAACCTGCGGGCGGACGCCTCCGACGCGCCGGAGCGGATCGACCTGCTGATCCGCGAACAGGTGAAGGTCGCTTCCTTCGCGCTGGCACCGAAACCGGACATGATCGCGAAGCTGAACGACGCCGGGGTCGTCGTGATCCCGTCGATCGGGGCGGCGAGGCACGCGGAGAAGGTCGCGAAGTGGGGCGCCCACGCGGTGATCGTCCAGGGTGGCGAGGGCGGCGGCCACACCGGCGGCGTCGCCACGACCCTGCTGCTCCCCAGCGTGCTGGACGCCGTCGACATCCCGGTGATCGCGGCCGGTGGCTTCTTCGACGGCCGAGGCCTCGCGGCGGCGCTCGCGTACGGCGCGGCGGGCATCGCGATGGGCACCAGGTTCCTGCTCACCCGGGAGAGCACGGTCCCGGACGCGGTGAAACAGGCCTACCTGCAACGGGATCTCAACGGCACGGTCGTGACGACCCGCGTCGACGGCCTGCCGCACCGCGTCCTGCGGTCGGATCTCGTCGAGCATCTCGAAAAGTCCGGCAGGCTCAGCAGCCTGGCGCGGGCCGTCACCAACGCGGCCAGGTTCCGCCGGCACACGGGGCTGAGCTGGCGCGCGATGATCCAGGAGGGCCTGGCCATGAGGCACGGCAAGGACCTCACCTGGTCACAGGTGATCATGGCAGCGAACACGCCGATGCTGCTGCGCGCCGGCCTGGTCGAGGGCAGGACCGACGCGGGCGTGCTCGCGTCCGGCCAGGTCGCCGGACTGCTGGGCGACCTGCCGACGTGCGCCGAACTGATCGAGACCATCGTCAAGGACGCCGAGGCTGCGATCGACCGGCTCAGAGCCGTTCGATGATCGTCACGTTCGCCTGACCGCCGCCCTCGCACATCGTCTGCAGCCCGAACCGGCCACCCGTCCGCTCCAACTCGTGCAGCAACGTCGTGAACAGCTTGGTGCCGGTCGCGCCGATCGGGTGGCCCAGCGCGAGCGCTCCCCCGTTGACGTTGACCTTCCCGAGGTCGATCTTGAGCTCCTTGGCCCAGGCCAGCGCCACCGACGCGAACGCCTCGTTGATCTCGAACAGGTCGATGTCCGAAATGGACATCCCGGCCCGCTCCAGCGCGTACCGGGTGGCCCGGATCGGCGCGGTCAGCATGTAGATCGGGTCCGAACCGCGCGCCGACATGTGGTGCACCCGAGCCCGAGGCTTCAGCCTGTACTCGCGCGCCGCCTGTTCCGAGACGACCAGCACCGCCGAGGCGCCGTCGGAGATCTGCGACGACAACGCCGCCGTCGTCCTGCCCCCAGGCCGCAACGGTTGCAGCGCCGCCATCTTCTCGACGCTCGTGTCCGTGCGCGGGCACTCGTCGGCCGCGACCCCGTTGACCGGCGCGATCTCGCGGTCGAACCGGCCTTCCTTGATCGCCGTGATCGCACGGAGATGGCTCTGCAGCGCGAACTCCTCCATCTCGCGGCGCGACAGGTCCCAGCGCACGGCGATCAGGTCGGCCGCCCGGAACTGGTTGACCTCCTCGTCGCCGTAGCGGTGCCGCCAGCCCTCGCACCCCTCGAACGGACTGACGGTCATGGCCGACCCGATCGGCACCTGCGACATGTTCTGCACGCCGCCCGCGACCACGACGTCGGCCGTTCCGGACATCACCGCCTGCGCCGCGAAGTGCAGCGCCTGCTGGCTCGACCCGCACTGCCGGTCGACCGTCACGCCCGGCACCTGCTCCGGGAATCCCGCCGCCAGCCAGGACGTCCGCGCGATGTCACCCGCCTGCGGGCCGACCGCGTCCACGCATCCGAAGATCACGTCGTCCACGTCCGTCGGGTCGACGTCGACGCGGTTGAGCAGCGCCGTGATCACGTGCGCGCCGAGATCGGCGGGGTGCACGTGGCTCAGTTCGCCGCCACGCCTACCCGCCGGAGTCCGCACAGCCTCGATGATGTACGCCTCGGCCACGAGGGCCCTCCTTCTACGGCTTCGCTACGTCTTGGAGTTCTTCCTGCGGCCCGTGGCGATGCCGTCGAGCAGGATCGCCAGGTACTGGTCCGCGACCTGGTCCGCTCCCATGCCACCGTCCGGCCGGTACCACCGCACGGCCACCCACACCGTGTCGCGGATGAACCGGTACGCCACGTCAACGTCGAGGTCGGCGCGGAACACGCCCGCGCTCATGCCCTCCTCCAGCAGCACCGTCCACAGCTTGCGGAACTCCACGCTGCGATCGTCCACGTAGGAGAACCGTTCCAGCCCCATCAGGTGCTTGGACTCGTTCTGGTAGATCGCGACCGCGGCGTGCCGGGTGTCGATCGCCTCGAACGACGCCACGACCAGCGCTTTCAGCGTCTGCTTCGGGCCGAGACCGGCCTCGACGATCTCCCGGTACCGCGTGAACAGCTCGTCCAGGAAGGTCCGCAGGATCTCGTCCACCATCGACTCCTTCGAGTCGAAGTGGTGGTAGAGGCTGCCGGACAGGATGCCCGCCGCGTCCGCGATGTCCCTGACCGTGGTCTGCCCGTACCCACGCTCGGCGAACATCTTCGCGGCGAGCTCCAGCAGCTCGGCCCTCCGGCTACTCATCGGTCGTTCCTTCCTCACGGGTGCTGACTGCTCACCGAGACGACCTCGCCCGTCAGGTAGGTCGAGTAGTCGCTGGCGAGGAACACGATCACATTCGCGACCTCCCAGGGCTCGGCGGCGCGCCCAAAGGCCTCCCGGGACGCCAGTTCCGTCAGCAACTCCTCACTGGTGACCTTGGTCAAGAACGGGTGCGCCGCCAAGCTCGGGGCGACCGCGTTCACCCGGATGCCGTGCTCGGCGACGTCCATCGCGGCGCATCTGGTCAGCGCCATGACTCCGGCTTTCGCTGCCGCGTAATGGGCTTGACCCTTCTGGGCGCGCCAGCCGATCACACTGGAGTTGTTAACGACGACACCGCTTCGTTGGACGACCATTTGGCGTAACGCGGCCCTGGTGCAGCGGAAGGTGCCGTTGAGCGTGACGTCCAGGACGCGCGACCACTCGTCGTCGGCCATCTCCAGCACGGACTTCTCGCCACCGAGGCCGGCGTTGTTCACCATCACGTCGACGCGGCCGTAGCGCTCGACCGTCTCGTCGATCAGCGTCTGGACCTGCTGCTCGTTGGTGACGTCGCACGGGATCGCGTGCGCGGTGCCGAGCGTCTCGTGGGTTTCCTTGAGGCGGCGCTCGTGCCAGTCGCTGATGACCACGGTGGCGCCCTCTTCGAGGCACCTCTTCGCGGTCGCCGAGCCGATGCCGGTGCCCGCCGCGGCCGTCACGACGACGATCTTGTCCTTGAGCAGGTCGTGGCCGTTCATCGGGGCAGCCCCAGGATGCGGTGGGCGATGATCTCGCGCTGGATCTCGTCCGAGCCGCCGTAGATCGTCTCGGCACGGCTGAACAGGAACATCCGCTGCCACTCGTTGTCGTCGATCATCGACTCGGGGCCGAGCGAGTCCATCGCGAGCTCGCCGAGCCTGCGGTGCCAGCCCGCCCAGAACAGCTTCAGCACGGACGCCTCCGGCCTTGGGTCGTCGTTGAGCGTTCTCATCGTGTGCGAGCGCATGACGTGCAGTTCGAGCCACGCCCTGGTGAGGCGTTCGTCCTCGGGCGCCTTGGCCATGATCGCGTCGAGTTGGCGGCGGAAGCCGACCTGGTGGCCGAGCATGGCGGTGCCGCGTTCGAAGCCCAGGGTGGCCATGGCGATCTTCCAGCCTTCGCCCGGCTGACCGACGACGTTCTCCTTGGGCGTGACGGCGCCGTCGAAGAAGACCTCGTTGAACTCGGACGTGCCGGTGAGCTGGCGGATCGGCCGCACCTCGACGCCCGGCTGGTTCATCGGCACGAGCAGGTACGAAAGGCCCTTGTGCCGTTGCGAACCGGGTTCGGTGCGGCACAGGACGAAGATCCAGTCCGAGTAGTGCGCGTTCGACGTCCAGATCTTCTGGCCGTTGATCACCCACCGGTCGCCTTCGAGGGTGGCTTTCGTCGTGACCGAGGCGAGGTCCGAACCCGCACCCGGTTCCGAATAGCCCTGGCACCACAGCTCTTCGAGCGTGCGGATCCTGGGCAGGAAGCGTTCCTTCTGCTCTGGCGTGCCGAACGCGACGAGCGTCGGGCCGAGCAGGCCCTCGCCGACGATGTCGACCTTCGCCGGAGCGTCGGCCTCCGCGTACTCCTCGTGGAAGATCACCTGCTCTTCCACACTGCGCTCGCCGGGCCAGCCGAGGCACGTCCACCCGTTGCGCGCCAGGTGCCGATGCCACCGCAGCCGTCCCTCGAACGCCTCGTGCTCGCGACCCGGTCCACCCAGGCCGCGCAGCTCAGCGAACTCACCGACGAGGTTGGCGGACAACCATTCCCGCACCTCGCGCCGGAAGGACTCCATGCGCCATACTCTAACCTACCAAGCACTTGCTTTGGTGGGCCCCTTGGAGGCTTCTGTGGCGGACGTTCCAAGCAGGCAAACGGTTTCAGCCGTGCTCGACCGCGCTGCTGCTTCGTACATCGACGCGGAGGCGTTGGTGGACGGGGAGGTTCGCCTCACCTGGCTGGAGTTGCGTTCGGCGGTGCTGGACGCGGCGCGCGCACTCGTGGGGATGGGTGTGCGGCCGGGAGATCGCGTGGCTTTGTGCGCGCCCAACTCCGCTCACTGGGTGGTCGCGGCGCTCGGGGCGTTGCGCGCGGGTGCGGCGCTGGTTCCGATCAACACGCGCTTCACCGCGACGGAGACGGTGGACGTGCTGCAACGCAGTGCCGCTCGTGTCCTGATCGTCGAAGGCGAGTTCCTCGGGCGCGACCGGGAGGCGGAGCTGCGGGCGTTGTCGCCGGATCTGCCCGCGGTGGTGCGATTACCGGCCGAGTGGGTCACCGCGGACGCCGATCTGCCTGAACTGACTGAAGATCAGCTCTGCGACGTCATGTTCACCTCCGGCACCACCGGGCGCAGCAAAGGAGCGATGAGCGCGCACCGGCAGTCGCTCGGGGTGGCCGAGGCATGGGCCGCCTGCGGGGAGCTGACGTCCGCGGATCGCTATCTGATCGTCAACCCCTTCTTCCACACCTTTGGTTACAAGGCGGGGATTCTGGCCTGTCTGCTCACCGGGGCGACGATCGTGCCGCAGCCGGTGTTCGACGTCGTGGAGACGATGCGGCTGATCGAACGGGAACGGATCACCGTGCTGCCCGGGCCGCCGACGATCTTCCAGGCGTTGCTCGACCATCCTGAGCGCGGCTCGTTCGACCTGTCGAGTCTGCGGCTGGTGGTCACCGGCGCGGCGGTCGTGCCCGTGGTGCTGATCGAACGGCTGCGGGCGGAGCTGTCGCTGACCGTGCTCACCGCCTACGGGCTGACCGAGGCCGTCGTCGCCACCATGTGCCGCCCCGGCGACTCGCCTGAGACTGTCGCGCTCACGTGTGGCGCGCCGATGGCGGGGTTCGAGCTCCGGCTGGGCTCGCAGGACGAGGTGCTGCTGCGCGGGCCCAACGTGATGCTCGGCTACCTCGACGATCCGGAGGCGACGGCTCTTGCGATCGATGCCGACGGCTGGCTGCACACCGGCGATGTCGGTGCGGTGGACGAGCGGGGTTACCTGTCGATCACCGACCGGCTCAAGGACATGTACATCTGCGGCGGGTTCAACGTCTACCCCGCCGAGATCGAGCAGGCCCTGGCCCGGTTGCCGGGGGTCGCGGAGTCGGCCGTCGTCGGGATGGCCGACGCCCGGCTGGGTGAGGTCGGGGTGGCGCACATCGTCACCTCACCCGGGTTCTCGCTGACCTCGGACGAGGTGATCGCGTTCTGTCGCGAGCGGCTGGCCAACTACAAGGTGCCGCGCGCCGTCGAGTTCCACCCAGCGCTCGCCCGCAACGCCATGGGCAAGGTCCTCAAAACCCAACTGCGCAAGGAGAACGCGTGACAGTCTCGTATGAGCGGCGGGACGCGGTCGCCGTCGTGACCATGAACCGCCCGGAGTACCGCAACGCGCAGAACTCGGCGATGACCTACGCGTTGGACGAGGCCTTCACCCGCGCCGTGAACGACGACGAGGTCAAGGTGATCGTCCTGGCCGGCGCCGGCGACCACTTCTCCGCGGGCCACGACATCGGCTCGCCCGGCCGCGACGTCGACGTCTCCTTCGAGCGCAAGGCCGTGATGTGGTGGGACCACGTCGGCCGCGAGGGCGGTGATCTCCGCTTCGCCCGTGAGATGGAGGTCTACCTCGGCATGTGCCGGCGGTGGCGGGAGATCCCGAAGCCGACGATCGCGATGGTGCAGGGCGCGTGCGTCGCGGGTGGTCTGATGCTCGCCTGGGTGTGCGACCTGATCGTGGCCGCCGAGGACGCGTTCTTCGCCGATCCCGTGGTGCGCATGGGGATTCCGGGCGTCGAGTACTTCGCGCACCCGTGGATGCTCGGTCCGCGCGCCGCGAAGGAGGTGCTGTTCACCGGCGACCGCTTCTCGGCCCAGCGCGCCTACGAGTGGGGCATGGTGTCGCGTGTCGTGCCGCGTTCCTCGTTGGAGTCTTCGACTTTCGCGCTGGCCTCGCGCATCTCGGCGATGCCGCGCTTCGGGCTGGCGCTGGCGAAGAAGGCGGTCAACCAGTCCGAAGACCTGATGGGCCTGCGTGCCGGGATGGATTCGGTGTTCGGGCTGCACCACTTCGCCCACGCGCACAACGCCGAGGTGAACTCCGACGCGTTGGCCGGGATGGACGCCCGTTCGATGAAGAAGGCCTCCGGCTGATGGATCTCTCACTGGACGCTCGGACAGTGGAGTTCCAGGCAGAGGTGCGTTCGTGGCTGGCCGCGCACGTTCGTCCGCTGTCCTCCATGGACACTGCCGAGGGCTTCGAGGAGCACCGTTCGTGGGAACGACTGCTCGCTTCCGAACGACTGTCGGTGGTCTCGTGGCCTTCTCCGTACGGCGGCCGGGAAGCCTCACTGCTGCAGTGGCTGGTGTTCGAGGAGGAATACCACGCTTCGGGCGCGCCGGGCCGGGTCTCGCAGAACGGCATCTTCCTGCTGGCACCGACGTTGTTCGCGCACGGCACCGACGAGCAGCGTGCCCGGATCCTGCCCTCGATGGCACGTGCCGACGTGGTGTGGGCGCAGGCCTGGTCCGAGCCCGAGGCCGGATCGGACCTGGCGTCGTTGCGCAGCACCGCCGTCCGGTGCGACGGCGGCTGGCTGTTGCGCGGTCAGAAGACCTGGAGCTCGCGGGCGGCGTTCGCGGACCGGGCGTTCGGCCTGTTCCGCACCGGTCCCGGCGAACGTCACCGCGGCCTGACCTACCTGCTCTTCGACCTGCGTGCTTCCGGTGTCACCGTGCGGCCGATCAACCAGCTCGACGGCGAACCGGGCTTCGCCGAGATCTTCCTGGACGACGTGTTCGTGCCGGACCGCGACGTCGTGGGCGAGGTCGGCGACGGCTGGCGCGTGGCGATGAGCACGGCGGGCAACGAACGCGGCCTGACCTTGCGCAGCCCGGGTCGTTTCACAGCGGCGGCCTCGCGGTTGGTCGAGCTCTACCGCAAGAACCCGGACCCGGCGCTGCGCGACCGGGTGGTCGACGCGTGGATCGGCGCGCAGGCCTACCGGCTCCACACGTTCGGCGCGCTGGCCAGCCCCTTGTCCGGGCCTGCCGCCAGCGTCACGAAGGTGTTCTGGTCCGAGCTGGACGTGGCACTGCACGAGACCGCGCTCGACCTGCTGGGCGAGGTCGCGCCGGGGTGGCGGGACGGGTGGCTGTTCTCGCTGTCGGGGCCGATCTACGCCGGTACCAACGAGATCCAGCGCAACGTGATCGCCGAACGACTCCTGGGGCTGCCGCGATGATATTCACGCTCTCGCCGGAGCAGACGGACTTCGCCACCGTGCTGCACGGGTTCCTGGCCGCGGGGAGGACGGACCTGGCCTCGCTCGGGGTGGACGAGGTGACCGACCCGGTCGACCTCGTGGTGGTGTTCGAGGAGTTGGGGCATCACGCGGTCTCCGGCCCGCTGGTGGAGTCGTTGGCGGTGGTGCCGGCGCTGATGGGTGAGCCTGGAGCTGGGACCTGGTCCGTTGCCTTCCCTCCCCTGGTCCCCCACGCCGTCGAGGCCGACCGCTACCTGCTCGTCGAGGGCGACACCCTCCGCGAGGCCTCCCCCACCACCGAACTCGAGTCCGTCGACCCCGGCCGCCGCCTCGTCGAACTCTCCGCCGGCCAGATCATCGCCACCGGCGTACCGGCGGCCCGCGCCTTCGACCTCGGCGTCCTGACCTGCGCGGCCCAGCTCCTCGGACTCGGCAGGGCCATGCTGGAGATGACCACCTCGCACGCCAAGGCCCGCGCCCAGTTCGGCAAGCCGATCGGCCAGTTCCAGGCGGTCAAGCACCACCTCGCGAACGTCCTCATCGGACTCGAACTCGCCCGCCCGCTGGTGTTCGGCGCGGCCGTGACCATCTGCTCCCGCGACGTCTCCGCCGCCAAGGTCGCCACCTCCGACGCCGCCTGGCAGGCCGCCCGCACCGCGCTGCAGGTCCACGGCGCCATCGGCTACACCGCCGAGCACGACCTGGGCCGTTTCCTGTTGCAGACCCGAGCCCTGCGCACGGCGTGGGGCAGTCCGTCGATGCACCGAGCACGCGTGCTGGAGGCGTTGTGACACCGGAACAACTCGCGTTGCGTGACGCGGTCCGCAGCCTGCTCGACAAGCACTCGGACGTCCGCGCGGCCATCGAGACCCCGCACGGCTACGACAAGGCCGTGTGGGCGCGGCTGTGCGACATCGGTGTGCTCCCGATCCCCGAGCAGTACGGCGGTTCCGGCGCCGGCCTGGCCGAAACCCGCATCGCCCTGGAAGAACTGGGCCGCGCCCTGACCCCTTCACCGTTGCTGGCCTCGATGCTGGCGGCTCAGGCACTGCTGGCGACGGGGAACGAGGAGGCGTGCGAACGACTGTTGCCCCGAATCGCGGACGGGACCGTCGCCACCCTCGTCTGGCCGTGGGACGACGGCCGGACCAGCCTCAACGGCACGGCGCGCTACGTTCTGGACGGCGACCTCGCCGATATCCTCCTCGCCACCGACGGCACCGACCTGTACGAGGTGGACCTCGGCCACCCCGGCGTCAGCCGCGAGCACACACCGACGATGGACCAGACCCGCCGCCTCGCCACCCTCCACCTGACCGACGCCGCCACCCACCGGTTGGGCCCGTGGTCGCCCCACGTCCGTGACATCGCACTGGCCGCACTCAGCGCGGAACAGGTCGGCGCCGCCACGAGAGCCCTCGAACTCACCGTCGAGTACACCAAGACCCGCGTGCAGTTCGGCAAACCCATCGGCTCGTTCCAGGCGTTGAAGCACCGCATGGCGGACATGCACGTCCTCGTCGAAACCGCCAGGTCAGCCGCCGGAGCCGCGATCGACGAGGTGTCCGCGGCGGTGGCGAAGGTCTACTGCTCGGAGGCGTTCTTCAAGGTCGCCGCCGAGATGGTCCAGTTGCACGGCGGCATCGCGATCACCTGGGAGCACGACGCTCACCTGTACCTCAAACGGGCGCACGGCAGCGGCCAGCTGTTCGGCAGCCCGGCCGTGCACCTCGAACGGCTACGGGCGAAGATCTGATCCGTGGATGTGCAGACCTACGCGACGGTCACCGACCTGTGTGCGCGGTTCGCGGGGCGGCTGGAGGACGACGTCCTGCGGTCGGTGCGCGAGGACTACTTCGGCGGCGAGCCCGCGCAGGCCGAGGCCGCGTTGTTGCTGACCATGGCGCACGAGAACATCGGCATCACGCAGGAGGAACACGACCTCGTTCGATCCACGTTGGACGATCCGCACAGCTCGGACCTGGCCGCCGTGCGGATCATCGCCGCCGTACCGCCTGTGCCGTACCGGTTCAGCCCCTGCGGTCCCGCCGACGCGCCGGATCCGAGCCGGGCGGACCGCGTGCTGGCCGACGAGGCGGCGCGGTACGGCGGACGCGTCCTGCGGCGCGCCTGGAGGGAACCGCTCGCCGGCGCACCGGACGTCGCGAAGTGGACCTACCTCCTGGAGGTGTCCGATGCCGACGTGCTCGGCGTTTTCGCCGGACTCTCCGGACGGCTGTGGGTCACGCTGCGGGAGAAGTGGCCGCTGGAGGTGGTCGGGACCAGGCTCTCGCCGTACCAGGCGGCTGCCTCCTTGGCGCCGCGGATCTGGGTCGCCTAGGCCTGTCCCAGCACGCGGCGGAACGACGGGCACTCCATGTGCGTCGGCGCCGGACAGGCTGCCGCGTGCCGCAGGTCGTCGCGCATCGACGCCAGCTTCTGGATCGTCACGTCCAGCTCGTCCGCCTTGGCCGCGAGCATCGCGCGGTTCGGCGACGGGCGGCCGTCGGGCGAGAACATCAGCGTGATCTCGTCCAGCGAGAACCCCGCCGTGCGGCAGACTGCGATCAACGCCAGCTGTTCCAGCACGGCCGGTGCGAACACGCGGGTCAGGCCCTGCCGCCGCACGGACGCGATCAGGCCGCGTTCCTCGTAGTAGCGCAGGGTCGACGCGGGTACACCGGAACGCCGGACCACTTCGCCGATGCCGATCTCGGTTTTGTCCACGACACTTGACCTCAAGCCGACTTGAAGTAGGACGGTAGGAGCATGACAGCAGAGGTGAACAGCGAGCAGGCCGCCTGGTGGAACGCCGCGGGGCAGGGCTGGGTGAACGTGCAGGACATCGTCGACATGATGCTGCGCCCGTTCCAGGACCTGCTCGTCCAGGCCGCGCTCGAACGGCCGCGCGAACGGGTTCTCGACGTCGGGTGCGGCACGGGCGGCGTCACGAGGGCGATCACCGAGGCCACTGGAGCGACCTGCGTGGGCGTCGACATCTCTCGGACGATGCTCGCCGCCGCACGCGAGCACGGAAAAGCGGAGTACCTCCTGGCCGACGCACAGGTGCACGCGTTCGACACGAGCTTCGACCTGATCGTGAGCAGGTTCGGGGTCATGTTCTTCGACGACCCCGCCGCCGCCTTCCGCAACCTGCTGCGAGCGACGTCGCCCGGGGGTGAGCTCTGCTTCATCACGTGGCGCTCCGCGGACGAGAACCCGTTCATGACCACCGCGTCGAAGGCCGCCGCCCCGTTGCTGCCGGAAGCGCCCGCGCCGGACCCGCACGGGCCAGGTCCGTTCGCCTTCACCGATCCTGACAGGACGCGCGGGATCCTCGAAGAGGCCGGCTGGGGCGGGATCGACATCCGCCCGGTGGACCACATCCGCTCCCTGCCCGAGGAACTGCTGGTCCCGTATCTGAGCAACCTCGGACCGATCTCCCGTGCGCTCAAGGAAGTGGAGGAGTCCGAACGGCCCCGGATCATGGCGGCTGTCCGGAGCGCGTTCGACGGCTTCGTGCACGGGGACGAGGTGCGGATTCCCGCCGCGGTCTGGCAGGTCACCGCGTCAGCTCCACTCTGATTGACGCTGCCAGGTCAAAAGGTTGTCGAGGACCTCACCGGACCAGCCGCGGGTGTCCAGCTCGGCGTGCGAGGCGTAGCGGCCGCGGTAGAACAGCAGCGGCTGCGCCTCGCGCACCGGACCGAGTTCCACGACGGAGCCGACGACCATGTGGTGGTCGCCGGCGTCGTGCACGACCGACACCTGGCAGTCGACCCACGTCAAGGCGCCGTCGAGCACCGGAGCGCCGGTCGCCGAAGGCGTCCACGACACGGTGGAGAACTTGTCCGTGCCTGCCTTCCCGAACACCGTCGACACCTCGCGCTGGTCCTCCGCCAGCACGTTCACGCAGAACGAGCCGGACTCCGCCATCGCCGCCCAGCTGCGCGAAGTCCGTTGTGGACAGAACACCACCAGCGGCGGGTCCAGCGACAACGCGGCGAACGCCTGGCAGGCGAACCCGACCGGCCCGTCCGACGACATGCCGGTCACCACGGTCACCCCGGTGCAGAAGTGACCGAGCACGGTACGGTAGCGAGCGACTATTTCTGGACGCCCACGCTGAAGTCGTGTCCCCACAGGCTCACCGCCGTGCTTTCGCGTGCGATCCAGTCCTCATCGTCGACCTGCCGTCCCTCGCAACCGAACTCGACGTCGAACCCGCCGGGCGTCTTCATGTAGAACGACAGCATCAGGTCGTTGACGTGCCTGCCCAACGTCGCCGACATCGGAACCTTGCGCCGCTGAGCCCGGTCCAGCGTCAGGCCCACGTCGTCGGTGTTCTCGACCTCGACCATCAGGTGCACGATCCCGCTCGGCGTCGGCATCGGCAGGAACGCGAGGCTGTGGTGGCGCGGGTTGCAGCCGAAGAACCGCAGCCACGCGGGCGGTCCGTCGGCGGGCCTGCCGACGAACTGCGGTGGCAGGCGCATCGAGTCCCGCAACCGGAACCCCAGCACGTCGCGGTAGAAGTGCAGCGCGGCCTCGTCGTCCGAAGTGGACAGCACGACGTGGCCGAGGCCCTGCTCCTCCGTCACGAACCGGTGCCCGTACGGCGACACGACCCGGCGGTGTTCCAAAGCCGCGCCGTGGAAGACCTCCAGGACGTTGCCGGACGGGTCCTCGAACCTGATCAGCCCGTTCACCCGCCGCTCCGCCAGGTCCTCCGCCGATCCCTCGACGTACGCGACCCCGGCAGAGGCCAGCCGTTTCGCGATCTCTTCGACCTCGGCCTCGGTGGCGGCCTCCCAGCCGGAGGCCAGCAGCCGATCAGACTCCCCCGGCACGATCACCAGACGTGCCGGGAAGTCGTCCATTCGCAGGTACAGAGCACCTTCGACAGAACCCTTGCCCTCGACCATGCCGAGGACCTTCAGCCCGAACTCGCGCCACCGGTTCATGTCGGTGGCCTCGATCCGGAGATAGGCCAGCGACCGGATGCCCATCACGCCTCCCGCCAGGTCATGACTCACTCAGAAAGTCGAGGGCGAGCCGGTTGAACTCGTCGAACTTCTCCAGCTGCGCCCAGTGCCCGCACCCGCCGAACACGTGCAGCTGCACGCGCGGGATCAGCTTCGTCGCCAGCAACGCGCCGTCCAGCGGGTTCACCCGGTCCTCGCGACCCCACACCAGCAGCACCCGTTGGCGCAGCTTGTAAGCCTCGCGCCAGAGCATGCCCTGCTCGAAGTCGGGACCGGAGAACGACTTGCCCAGCGCGGCCATGGCCCGCAACGACTCCGGCTTCGACGCGGCCTCGAACCGTTCGTCGATCAGCTCGTCGGTGATCAGCGACTGGTCGAACACCATGATCCGCAGGAACTCCTCGATCTTCTCCCGCGTGGGTGTGCGGGCGAAGGCGCTGAGCTTGCGCACGCCCTCGGTCGGATCAGGCGAGAAGACGTTCAACGACAACCCGCCAGGTCCCATCAGAACCAGTCGACCGGCACGTTTCCCGTTGTCCAACGCGAATCGGACGGCGGTGCCACCGCCGAGCGAGTTGCCCAGGATGTGCGCCTGTTCGATCTCCAACGAGTCCAGGAGATCCTTCAACGCCCTGGAGGCGAAGGAGAAGTACTGGTCGTGCTCGGCGGGTTTGTCCGACTGGCCGTAGCCCGGCATGTCGACCGCCAGCACGCGGAACGACTTCGCGAACACCGGGATGTTCGCGCGGAAGTTGCTCAACGCCGACGCGCCTGGCCCGCCGCCGTGCAGCAGAACCAGCGTCTCGGCGTTGTCGGTACCGGCCTCGTGGTAGTGCAACCGCACGCTCATCAACGCTCCCTCAGAACAAGCCGTCGCGGACCGGGATGCCGAGCTCGTTCTTGCCGTACAGCACGAGCACGCGCTCCGGGTCGTTGCCCGCGTGCACCCGCGCGGCGTGGGCGTCGCGCCAGAAGCGGGGCAACGGCAGACCGGCGTTGATCGCCTTGCCGCCCGCGCTCTCGAAGAGCAGGTCGATCGCGGCCAGCGCCCGCCCGCTGCCGAGCACCTGGTCGCGCCGGGCCCTCAGGCGCAGGTCGATCGGAATCTTCGTGTCGGCGACGGCGTGCTCCCACTCGTCGTTGATGTCCTTCTCCAGCGTCCACCACGCCACGTCGACGTCGGCTGCCGCGGTCGCGATCCTGACCTGGGCGAACGGGTCGTCGACCGACTTCTCTCCCAGGTACGCCGCCCGGACGCGTTCACGGGTCGCGTCGACGTGCAGCGCGTACGCCCCGGTCGCCATGCCGATGATCGGCGCCGTCACCGCGTACGGGTGGATCGTCCCGTACGGCATGCGGAACAACGGGCCGGGGTTGACCTCCTGGCCAGGGCACTTGCACCGCGCGGTGTTCGACATGCTCAACGCCCGGTACTCCGGCACGAACACGTCGTTCACCACGATGTCGTTGCTACCGGTGCCACGCAGGCCGACCGTGTCCCAGACGTCGTTGATCGTGTAGTCGGCGATCGGCAGCAGGAACGTCCGGAAGTCGATCGGCTTGCCCTCGTCGTTCATCACGAGGCCGCCCAGCAGCACCCACGTCGCGTGGTCGCAGCCGGACGAGAAGCTCCACTTGCCGCTGAACCGGAACCCGCCCTCCACCGCTGTCGCACGACCGGTCGGCGCGTAGGACGAGGAGATCCGGGTGTCCTGGTCCTCGCCGAACACCTCCTCCTGCGCCCGCACGTCGAACAGCCCGACGTGCCACGGGTGCACGCCCAGCACGGACGCGACCCAGCCCGTCGACCCGCACGCGCTGCCGATCATCCGGACCGCGGTGTAGAAGTCGAGCGGATGCGACTCGAAGCCGCCGTACCGCGCGGGTTGCAGCATCCGGAAGAAACCGGTCTCCTGCAACGCCTTCACCGACTCCGGTGGCACCTTGCGCAGCTCCTCCGCCTCGGCCGCGCGTTCGGCCAGCGCCGGCAGCAGTTCCCGCACCTTGCCGAGGATTTCCTCGCTCATCGGACTTTCTCCCTGCTCAGCTCCAGTGCGATGTCGATCAGCTGGTCCTCTTGCCCGCCCACGAGCTTGCGCTCGCCCGCGCGGACGAGGATCTGCGCGCCGGACACGCCATAGCGTTGCGCCTGCGTGTACGCGTGTTTGAGGAAGCTGGAGTAGACGCCCGCGTACCCCATCATCAGCGCCATCCGGTCGAGCAGGCACTCGTCGGGCATGACGGGCCGGACGACGTCCTCGGCCGCGTCCACGATCTTGAAGAAGTCGACGCCGGTCTCGAACCCCAGCTTGTCGCAGACGCCGACGAACGCTTCGAGAGGCGTGTTCCCCGCGCCCGCCCCGAATCCGCGCACGCTGCCGTCGATCTGCTTCGCGCCCGCCCGTGCCGCGGCGACGGAGTTCGCGACGCTCAGACCGAGGTTCTCGTGCCCGTGGAAGCCGACCTGGGCATCGTCACCAAGTTCCGCTACCAGTGCTTCAACCCGCTCCGAAACCTGTTCCAGGACAAGAGCTCCGGCCGAGTCGACCACGTACACGCACTGACACCCGGCATCGGCCATGATGCGCGCCTGCTTCGCCAACGCCTCCGGCGGCTGCGAGTGCGCCATCATCAGGAACCCGACGGTCTCCAGGCCTCGTTCGCGAGCCAATGCGAAGTGCTGCACGGAGACGTCGGCCTCGGTGCAGTGCGTGGCGATCCGGACGATCGAGGCGCCGTTGTCCTGCGACACCAGGATGTCGTCCTTGACCCCGACACCCGGCAGCATCAGCACGGCGATCTTGGCCTGCTGAGCCGTCTCGACCGCGACCTTGATCAGTTCCTGTTCGGGCGTGTGGCTGAAGCCGTAGTTGAACGACGACCCGCCCAGCCCGTCGCCGTGCGTCACCTCGATCACCGGCACGCCGGCGCCGTCCAGTGCCGCCACGATCGAGCGCACGTCGTCGACCGTGAACTGGTGCCGCTTGTGGTGCGAGCCGTCACGCAGTGACGTGTCGGTCAACCGCAGACTCAGATGCTGCACGAGCGATCTCCTCCCCCACCTTGGTCGCGGCTGCCGTCATGATGTCGAGGTTCCCGGCGTACTCGGGCAGGAAGTCGCCCGCGCCCGCTACCTCCACGAAGATCGCCACCCGGCCGGCGTCGAACTGCGGTTCCCTCAGCAACCGGAAGCCCGGCACGTACGACCGGATGTCGGTCTCCATCCGCGCGATCGAGTCCGTGATCGGGCCGGGATCGGCGTCCTCGGGGATCGCGCAGAAGATCGTGTCGCGCATGATCATCGGCGGATCGGCCGGGTTCAGCACGATGATCGCCTTGCCGCGATCCGCTCCCCCGATCGCCTCGATGCCGCGGCTGGTCGTGCGGGTGAACTCGTCGATGTTGGCCCGCGTGCCCGGTCCCGCCGACACCGACGCGACGCTCGCGACGATCTCCGCGTACGACACCGGCACCACCCGCGAAACGGCGTGCACCATGGGAATCGTGGCCTGGCCACCGCACGTGATCAGGTTGATGTTGGGCGCGTCCTGGTGCTCGCCGAGGTTCACCGGCGGCACGACGCAGGGCCCGACCGCGGCCGGTGTCAGGTCGATCGCCCGGATGCCCGCCTCGGCGTAGCGCGGGGCGTTGGCCCTGTGCACCGCCGCGGACGTCGCCTCGAAGACGATGTCCGGCAGCTCGTCCTGACGCAGCAACCACTCCGCGCCGTCGACCGAGACCTCAAGCCCGAGATCGGCCGCACGGCGCAGTCCCTCGCTGGCCGGGTCGATGCCCACCATCCAGCGCGGTTCCAGCACCTGCGAGCGCAGGAGCTTGTAGAGCAGGTCGGTGCCGATGTTGCCGGAGCCGACGATGGCCGCCTTCACCCAGTCACCCCTATTCGAACTTCAGGTCAACGGAGCCGAGTCCGGCGAACTCGGCGTGGAACTCGTCACCCGGCCGGGCGTCGATGGCACGCGTGCACGAACCGGGCAGCACGATGTCCCCGGCCAGCAACCGGACGCCGAAGCTCGCGACCTTGGCCGCCAGCCACGCCACCGCGATCGCCGGATCACCCAGCACGGCGTCACCACGTCCCTCGGCGACCACCTCGCCGTTGCGTCGCAACGTGGCCGCGACGGCGCCGATGTCCAGTTCGGACGGACGCACGCGCTCGGAGCCCAGCATGAACCCGGCCGACGACGCGTTGTCCGCGATGGTGTCCTGCAGGCCGATCCGCCAGTTCTCGATCCGGCTGTCGATCAGCTCGATGGCGGGCGCGACGAACTCGGTGGCCGCCAGCACGTCCTCGACCGTGCAGCCCTCGCCAGGCAGGTCGCGGGCCAGCAGGAACGCGATCTCCACCTCGACCCGCGGGTACAGGTACGCCGACGCGTCCGCGGTTCCGGCGAGCTGCATGTCGTCGAGCAGGTGGCCGTAGTCGGGTTCGTCGACACCCATCATCTGCTGCATCGCCAACGACGAGAGGCCGACCTTGTGGCCGATCACGTCCCTGTTGCGGTGCCGGACGTTGAGCAGCTGGATCTCGTAGGCGTCCACCACGTCGATGTCGGGATACAGCTCCACCAGCGGTTTGATCGGCACGCGGTCGCGTTCCGCCATCCGCAGCAGTTCGGCGGCCGCCTCCCGTTTCTGGATCGTCAGCACCGGGCCTCCTTGGCTACGTGTTGCCCCGCACGGCGGCCCGAGAAGACGCAGTCGGCGAGCGCGAGGCCGCTGACGTAGGACTCCGAGCACACCCCGACCGCCGACCGGCCCGCCGCGTACAGGCCTGCGACTCCTTGCACCTGACCGGTGTCCTCGTCCACGACGAGCCCGCCGAGCGTGAGCATCGGGCACGGGTAGCCGAACCCCGCGCGCACCGACACGTTGATCAACGAATAGGGCGGCGTCCCGAACGGCTCTGGCGGCGCGATTCCGGCTTTGGCGGCCACTTCCTCGATGGTCGGCGCGGTCACCATGCCGCGTCCCAGCAGGTAGCGGACCTGCCAGCGCTGAAACGGCGAAGTCTGCGTCTTCACCTGGGCTCGCGCGACCTGGAGGATCTCGTCGTCGATCAGCAGCCAGGCCTTGCCGCCGCGTTCGACGATCGCACCTCCGTTGGCGGCGCCGTACAGGGTCGCGTCCCCGAACCGCTGCCCGGCCGGGTCGACCAGCACCCCGCGCTGCAACGCGCTGGGCGGCGTGATGAACCGCCACACCGAGATCTTGTCCATCCGCGCCGTCCTGCCACCGGCGCTCACACCGAGCCGAATCCCGCCACCGTCGTCGCCGGGCGTGCCCAGTGCGAGGCCACCGCGGTGGGCAGGAGCGTTCTCGTGCACCAAACCGCGGTCGGCGATGAAGCCGCCGGCCGCGATGATCACGCCCTGCCCGGCGTTGATCATCAACGGCCGGCTGAACCGTTCGAGCCACGCTGCCAGCCCGAACAGCCTCTTGCCCAAAGGCGGGTAGTAGAGCCACGGCTTCGCGCCCGCCTTGGACAACGCTCCGTGCAGAACCCGTGGAAGTCCGCTGAGAGTCCGGCATCGCGCGCCGGTCACCCGGCCGTCCGTGACGACCAGTTCGACGGCCCGGGTCTGCGGCATGATCCGCACGCCCGCGCGCCGGGTGGCTTCGGCCAGACGAGTGAAGAAAGCCTTGCCCGACGTGCCTTTCGCCCTGGTCCGATGTCCGCGCGGCGCCGGGTCTGGCCAGGCGTCCTCGCTGCCGGACAGGTAGAGGTAGTAGTCGTCGGTCGGGTACGAGGTCTTGAACGGCGACACCCGCGCGTCGAACGGCACGCCCTGGTCCTCCAGCCAGGCCAGCATCTTCGCGCTGTCCTCGCAGAACCTCCGCAGGGTCCCTGGCGACACCGCGTCCCGGACCTCGTGCCGCAGGTAGGAGAACATCGCGTCGACCGAGTCGGTGACACCGGCCTCGACCTGCTGCCGCGTCCCACCGCCCGCGTAGACGACGCCGCCGGACAACGCGGTCGCGCCACCACCGGCGAACCGGTCCAGCACCACCACGGACGCACCAGCCGCCGCGGCCTCGATCGCGGCGCACGCGCCGGCCGCACCGAAGCCGATGACGACCACGTCAGCGGTGACCTCCACGCAACCCTCCTGGAACAGGTTCTTGGCCAGAAACAGGTTCTTGGTGAGTCGACTTGCCTGGAACTCCTACACCATAGCGCCAAACCGCCTCAGAACTATAACCTGTTCTAGTTGGAGCCCCGTGGAGGTGTGATGTACGACGTGATCGTCGTCGGCAGCGGCGCGGCGGGCATGACAGCCGCGCTCTGCACCGCTCGAAACGGCTTGCGGACCTTGGTCATCGAGAAGGCCGAGCACTACGGCGGCTCGACCGCGCGGTCGGGCGGCGGCATCTGGGTGCCGAACAACGCCGTGGTCGCCGCCAACGGCATACCCGACTCGCCGGAGCGGGCCAGCACCTATCTCGCGCACATCGCGAGCGAGGTCCCGGCCGAGCTGCGGGAGGCGTTCCTGGACGCCGGACCGGCCATGCTGGCGTTCGTCAGCGCCCACACGCCGCTGAAGTTCCGGTGGGTCCGCGAGTACTCCGACTACTACCCGGAGGCGCCAGGAGGGCAGCCACGCGGCCGCTCGGTCGAGCCCCTGCCGTTCAAGGCGGCGCTGCTCGGCGACGAGCTCAAGGACCTCGAACCGCCGTACGTGCCGACGCCCGCGGGCATCGTGATCACCCAGACCGACTACCGCTGGCTGACGCTGATCGGACGGCACCCGCGCGGCATCGTCACCGCCGCCAAGGTCTTCGCCCGCCGGTTCCTGCCCGGCCGCCGGCTGACCATGGGCCAGGCGCTGTCCGCGGGGCTGCGGGCAGGGCTGAAAGCGCTGAACGTCGAGGTCAGACTCAACACCGCGATGACCGACCTGCACTTCGAGAACGGCCGCGTGGCCGGAGTCGTCGTCGGCGAGAAGGTGATCCTGGCGAACCACGTGGTGCTGGCGTCCGGCGGGTTCGAGAACAACGAACGGATGCGCAAGCAGCACCAGGACATCGGTACGGAGTGGACGGTCGGCGCCAAGGCCAACACCGGTGACGGCATCGAGGCCGGGCAACGGGCGGGCGCGGCCGTCGGGCTGATGGACGACGCCTGGTGGGGCCCGTCCGTCCCGTTGCCGCGCGGCCCGTTCTTCCTGCTCGCGGAGCGGTCCCTGCCCGGCTGCGTGCTGGTCGACAAGACCGGCCGCCGGTTCGTGAACGAGGCCGCGCCCTACATCGACGTGGTCAACGCGATGACCGGCGACACCTGGCTCGTCTTCGACCACTCCTACCGCAGCCGCTACCCGTTCTGCGGCATCCCACCACGCAGACCGCTCCCCCGGCGCTGGAAGGACTCCGTGCTCACCGCGCCCGGTCTGGACGAACTCGCCCACGCGGCCGACCTGCCGGAACTGGTGGACACCGTGCGGCGGTTCAACACCCTGACCGTGGAAGGCAAGGATGCCGACTTCCACCGCGGCGACAGCGCGTACGACCGCTATTACGGCGATCCGCGCAACAGACCGAATCCCAACCTGGCGCCACTGACGACCGGCCCGTTCTACGCGGTCAAGATCGTGCCCGGCGATCTCGGCACCAAGGGCGGCCTGCGCACCGACACCCACGCGCGGGTGCTGCGCGAGGACGGTTCGGTGATCGACGGCCTGTACGCGGCGGGCAACACCAGCGCGTCCGTCATGGGCCACACCTACGCGGGCGCGGGCGCCACCCTCGGACCGGCGATGACGTTCGGATATCTGGCCGGCCTCGACATCTCTGGAGGAAAGCGATGACGCAGGACAGCGTGCGGACGATCGACGCCGGCGCGCCTCCAGCGAGGTTCGCGCGCGGCTGGCACTGTCTCGGTCTCGCCAGTCACTTCCGCGACGGCGAACCTCATGCCGTGGAGGCGTTCGGCACCAAGCTCGTGGTGTTCACCTCGGAGGACGGAAAGATCAACGTCCTGGACGGGTACTGCCGGCACATGGGCGGCGACCTCACCCAGGGCACGGTCAAGGGCAACAACATCGCCTGCCCGTTCCACGACTGGCGCTGGGCGGGCAACGGCAAGTGCGTCGACATCCCCTACGCCAAGCGGGTTCCGCTGCGCGCACGCACCCGGTCGTGGATCACGCTCGAGGAGAACAAGCAGCTCTTCGTGTGGAACGACCCGCAGGGCAACCCGCCGCCCGAGCACATCACGATCCCGCGCATCGAGTCGGCGTTCAGCGACGAGTGGAGCAACTGGACCTGGGACTCGGTGGTGATCGACAACGCGAACTGCCGCGAGATCATCGACAACGTCGTCGACATGGCCCACTTCTTCTACATCCACTTCGCGTTCCCGACGTACTTCAAGAACGTGATGGAGGGTCACGTCGCCTCGCAGTACCTGACCACACGTGGCCGTCCGGACGTCGCGATGGGCTCGAACTACACCGGTGACGTGGAAGTGCGTTCCGAGGCCGCGTACTACGGGCCGTCGTACATGATCGACTACCTGTGGAACGACTACAAGGGCCTCGAGATCGAGACGGTGCTGATCAACTGCCACTACCCGATCTCGCCGACCTCGTTCAAGCTCCAGTGGGGCGCGATCGTGAAGAAGCTGCCCGGCGTGGACGACGAGCACGCGGACAAGATCGCGAGGAAGTTCGCGCGCGGCATCGGTGTCGGGTTCCTGCAGGACGTGGAGATCTGGCAGAACAAGTCGCGCGTCGACAACCCGTTGCTGTGCGAGGAGGACGGGCCGGTCTACCAGCTTCGCCGCTGGTACGAGCAGTTCTACGTCGACGTGGAGGACGTCAGCGACGACATGGTGCGGCGCTTCGAGTTCGAGGTCGACACGAGCCGGGCGATCGAGGTCTGGGAGAAGGAGGTCGCGGAGAACCTCGCCAAGCAGCAACCCCAGGAGCAGGCGACGTGAGCGAGCGCGACGAGTTCCTCGTCGGTGGCATGGTTCCGGTCCGGTGCGACTGCGGGAACCGGGTGCTGGTCAAGAAGAACAGCCCGCAGCACACCAGCGTGCAGTGGCTCTCCGACACCTCCACGTGCGTCGAGCTGTGCGGGCCGCGGTCCGCCTTCGTGCCCACGTGTCTGCGGCTGCGGGACGGCATCGAGAAAGCCGTGCGCGAGGGGACGCTGGAGGTCGCCGATGGCTGAGGTGCACCGGCTGCGGGTCGACGCCGTGATCGAGGAGACCGCCGACGCGCGTTCGTTCGTGTTGTCGGGGGTGGACTTCGCGGTGAAGCCCGGCCAGTTCCTGACCGTGCGGGCCGGTGACGTGGCCCGGTGCTACTCGCTGTCCAGCGCGCCGGGCGAGCCGTTGAAGATCACGGTCAAGCGGACGCCGGACGGGTACGGGTCGCACTGGATGTGCTCGTCGCTGTCCGCCGGGATGGAACTGGACGTGCTGGCGCCGGCCGGGGTGTTCACGCCGTCGTCGCTGGACGGGTCGTTGCTGGCCTTCGCCGCCGGGAGCGGGATCACGCCGGTCATGTCGATCATCCGGGCCGTGCTCGGTGAAGGCGCCGGGCGGGTGTTCCTGGTGTACGCCAACCGGGACGAGGCTTCGGTGATCTTCGCCCGCGAGCTCGCCGAACTGGCTCGCGCGCATCCGGAACGACTGACCGTCGTGCATTGGCTGGAGTCGGTGCAGGGACTGCCTTCCGCGGCGGGACTGCGGGCGTTCGTCCGGTCGTGCGACGAGGCGTTCGTGTGCGGGCCCGGGCCGTTCATGGAGGCTGCTCGCAAGGCGTTGCACGACGTTTCGGTCGTGCACATCGAGAAGTTCGTGTCGCTGTCCAGTGATCCCTTCTCCACAGTCGAAGAGCCGATCACGGACGATCGGCCGGACGCGGTGGTCGAGGTCGACCTGGACGGTGAGCAGCACCGGTTTCCGTGGCCCGCGCGGACGAAGTTGCTCGACCTGTTGCTGGAGAAGGGACTCGACGCGCCGTACTCGTGCCGGGAGGGCGCGTGCAGTGCGTGCGCGTGCCGGCTGGTCGAGGGCGAGGTCAAGATGCTCAACAACGACGTGCTCGACTCCGACGACATCGCCGAGGGCATCGTGCTGGCGTGCCAGTCGGTTCCGGTCACCGACATCGTGAAGATCAGCTACGAGTGAGGGGCGCCTGATGCCGATCGATCCCGCTGTCGCGATCGGGGCGGAACTTCCCGAGATCAAGTTCTCCTGGTCCGAGTCCGACGTGCTGCTCTACCACCTGGCTCTGGGGGCGACGGAACTCCGTTACGTCTACGAGCGGGGTCTGCGGGTGCTGCCGACTTTCGGCGTTGTCGCGCCGCGCTTCCACGAGACCGCACCGCCTGCCGTGTCGTTCCCCGGTGTCGACATCGACCTGGCCCGCGTTCTGCACGGAACGCAGGAGATCACGGTGCACGCTCCGCTGCCCGCTGAGGGCGAGGCCGTGTTGCGGACTCGGATCGCGGACGTGTGGGACAAGGGCAAGGCCGCGGTCATCGTGCAGGAGTCGACCGCTGTCACCCCTGCCGGGACCGCGCTCTACACGACCCGGTCCAGCATCTTCGCTCGTGGCGAGGGCGGGTTCGACGGAGACCGCGGGCCTTCTGGCAAGGTCGAGGTGCCTCCGCGCGCGCCCGACTTCGTGATCGAGACCCCGACTCTGCCGCAGCAGGCCTACCTGTATCGGCTGTGCGGCGACCGGAATCCGCTGCACGCCGATCCTGATTTCGCTCTGCGTGCTGGATTTGATCAGCCGATCCTGCACGGGCTGTGCACGTACGGGGTGGTGTGCAAGGCCGTGATCGACGCGATGCTCGACGGACCGGAGCAGGTGTCGTCGTTCGGGGCGAAGTTCGCGGGCGTGGTCTTCCCCGGCGAGACGCTGACGACGCGGGTGTGGCGGGACGGCCCGCGGCTGGTGCTGACGACCTTCGCCGGGGACCGTCCCGTTCTCGCTGACGCGGTGCTAACCCTGACCGAGGACTAGGCCGCTGGTCGGGACGCCGGTGCCGGCGGTGACCAGGACGTGCTCGACGTCCGCGACCTGGTTCACCGCGGTGCCGCGCACTTGGCGCACGCCCTCGGCGATGCCGTTCATGCCGTGCAGGTAGGCCTCGCCGAGCTGGCCGCCGTGCGGGTTGAGCGGGAGCGTCCCGTCGAGTTCGAGCGCCCCGGATTTGATGAAGTCCTTGGCCTCGCCGCGTCCGCAGAAGCCCAGTTCTTCGAGTTGGACCAGGACGAACGGCGTGAAGTGGTCGTAGAGCACGGCCACGTCCACATCGGACGGACCGATGCCCGACTTCTCCCACAGTCCCCTCGCCACCACGCCCATCTCGGGCAGCCTGGTCAGGTCGTCGCGGTAGTAGCTGGTCATCGTGAACTGGTCCACGCCGCTGCCCTGCGTCGCCGCCTTGACGTGGGCGGGCTTGTTCGGCAGGTCACGGGCTCGTTCGGCCGAGGTGACGACCAGCGCTACTCCGCCGTCGCTTTCCTGGCAGCAGTCCAGGAGCCGGAGCGGTTCGGCGATCCAGCGGGACGACTGGTGGTCCTCCAGGGTGATCGGCCGGTCGTGGAACCAGGCGTGCGGGTTCGTGGCGGCGTGCTTGCGGTCGATCACCGCGATCCGGCCGAAGTCCTCACTCGTGGCGCCGTACTCGTGCATGTACCGGCGGGCGAACATGGCGACCATCGCGGCCGGCGTGCCCAGACCCATCGGGTACGACCAGCTGTTGTCGATGTTGGCCGCGGCCGCCGTCTGCACCTGCCCGAACCGGTGCCCGGAGCGTTCGTTGAACGCCCGATAGCAGACGACGACCTTCGCCGCGCCGGTCTCGACGGCCATCGCGGCCTGCTGCACCGTCGCGCACGCCGCCCCGCCGCCGTAGTGGACGCGGCTGAAGAACGTCAGCTCCGGGATGCCCAGCTCACGGGCGACCGCGATCTCGGCGTTGGTGTCCATGGTGAAGCTGACCAGGCCGTCCACATCGGACGGTTCGAGGCGGGCGTCCTCCAGTGCGGCCCTGACCGCCTCGGCCGCCAGCTGGAGTTCGCTGCGGCCGGAGTCCTTCGAGAAGTCGGTCGCGCCGATTCCGACGATCGCGGCGTTCACGCGGGCACCTCGATCTTCACGGTTCCGGTGACGTGGTCGCCGTGCGCGGTCCGGCCGACGACCTCGATGGTCAGGTCCTGCTGCTCGCGTTCGATGACCTGGCCGAAGAACTTCAACGTGTCGTAGGCGAAGCAGGGCGCGCCGAGCTTGATGTTCACCTGCCGCACGAGCACTTCCGGGCCCGCCCAGTCCGTGACGTAGCGCTGCACCAGGCCGGTGGTGGTGAGGATGTTGATGAAGATGTCCTTCGAGCCGCGCTGGATCGCCAGGTCGCGGTCGTGGTGCACGTCCTGGAAGTCACGGGTGGCCAGCGCGGTGCTGATCACGAACGTCGGCGTGGCCTCGACGTGCCACTCGGGCAGGGAATCACCGATCCGCACGGGGCCTCCAGCTCGGCATCGTCAGGTCGTCGTCGACCTTGGTGAACACGACCTCGACCCGTTGCCCGACACTCGGCTCGCCGTCCAGCTCGCCCAGCATCCGCACGCCCTCGTCCAGTTCGACCAGGGCGATGACGAACGGGGTCTGCTTGCCGGGCACCTGCGGGTGGTGGTGCACGACGTAGCTGTAGACCACGCCGTAGCCCTCCGAGACGAGGTACTTCGGTTTCGTGGCACCGCATTCAGGGCACATCGGGCCTGGTGGGTGGCGCAGGAGACCGCAACCGCCGCACCGTTGGATGCGGAGTTCGCCCTGCCGCGTGCCTTCCCAGAAGTACTCGGTGTCGCGGTTGACGGACGGCCGGATCGCTTGTGTCTTCGGGGTTTCCTTCTGTGGTTCGGGCTTCTGGGCGGGCTTGAACTTCAGCACGCGGAACCGCATCTCGGCCACGGCCTCGTCGCCGACCCACCAGGTGCTCCTGGTCGTGACGAACCAGCCCTCGCCCAGCCCGGTCCTCTTCGGCCCGGTCACGTCCTCCAGGCTCGTCGTCACCGACAGGTGCTCGCCGACCTTGAGATAGCGGTGGTAGGTCTGGTCGCTGTTGGTCGCGACGACCGAGGTGTAGCCGGCCTCGTCCAGGATCGTCATCATCGCGCCGAGCGGGTCGTCCAGGGTGCGCTGGCCGTGCAGTCCCGCCATCGTCCAGACCTGGACCATCGCGGGCGGCGCCGTCCCGGTGTAGCCGGGGTGTTCGTCGCCGATGGCCTCCAGCCAGTTGTTGATCATCGGCTGGTTGACGGGGTCGCGGGCCAGTCGTGGCGCGCACTCGCCCTGTTCGGCGATGCGGGCGGCCTCCTTCTCGATGTCGATCATCGCACCACCCGCGGTAGTCCGAGCCCGATGTTCGCGATCAGCTCGCGCTGGATCTCCTGCACTCCCCCGCCGAACGTCAGCACGAGGTTGCGGCGGGCCTGGACGTCCAGCCAGCGCACCAGTTCCGCGTCGGCGCCATGGCGTCCGACCAGCTCTTCCAGCAATCGTCCGATGCGCTGGGTCCTGTCCGCGGCGAACACCTTCGTCGCCGAAGCGTCCGCGACCTCCAACTCGCCACCGGCGACCTGCCAGTTGAGCAGCTCGTTCACCCGGTGGACCGCCCGCGCCTCGGCGAGTGCCCGCCGCACGTCCGGTTCGTCGAGGAGCTGACGTTCCGCGGCCCAGCCGTGGACCCGTTCGACCAGCGCGCCGAGCCGTCCGGACGGGCCGAGCATCACGCGCTCGTGGTTGAGCTGGGTGGTGATGAGCCGCCAGCCCTTGTTCTCCTCGCCGACCCTGCGGGCCTCTGGCACGCGAACGTCGTTGTAGTAGGTGGCGTTGACGTGGTGCGCGCCGTCGCAGGTGATGATCGGCGTCCACGAGTAGCCGGGATCGGTGGTGTCGACGATCAGGATCGTGATGCCCTTGTGCCGCGAGTCGGCTGCTCCGGTGCGACAGGCGAGCCACACGTAATCCGCGTCGTGGCCGCCCGTCGTGAACGTCTTCTGCCCGTTGACGACGTAGTGATCGTCTTCGCGGATCGCCTTGGTGCGCAACGCGGCCAGGTCGGTGCCCGCGTCCGGCTCGGTGTAGCCGATGGCGAAGTGGAGGTCACCGCTGAGGATCTTGGGCAGGAAGAAGTCCTTCTGCTCCTGGGTTCCGTACGTCTGGAGCGTCGGGCCGACGGTCTGCAGCGTCACGTACGGCAGCGGGACGTCGGCGCGGGCGGCCTCGTTGACGAAGATCTGCTGCTCGATCGGCCCGAACCCCAGCCCGCCGTACTCCTTCGGCCAGCCGACGCCGAGCCTGCCGTCGCGACCCAGTCTTCTGACCAGCTCGCGGTAGGTCTCGCCGTGCCGTTCGGTGAGCATCGCCTCGCGTTCGGCGTCGGACATGACCGTCGCGAAGTACTCGCGGAGCTCGTCGCGCAGCTTGAGCTGCTCGGCGGTGAGGTCAATGAACATCGATGGCTCCCAAGCGGTGCTCCACTCCGCCGACGAACCGCGTCAGCTCCTTGGCCATGCCGTAGTAGCGGTGCATCGGGTAGGTGATGTCGAGCCCGAGGCCGCCGTGCAGGTGGTGGCAGGTGTGCACGGCCGGCAGGGCTTCCGCCGCGAGCCAGTAGGCGGCCGTGTCGAGGTCGTTGTCGTCAAGGCTCCAAGCGGCGGTCAGCGCGGCGAGGTGCAGGGTGCGGGAGGCGATGTAGACGTCCGCGACCAGGCACGCCGCTGCCTGGAAGGTGGCGAGGGGTTTGCCGAACTGGTGACGGGTGCCGACGTGCGCGACGGTGAGGTCGAGGGCTCCGGCCAGGACGCCGTCCGCCATCGCCGCCGCTCCGGCCAGGGCGAACCTGCGGATGCCCTCCTCGGCGCCTTCCAGCAGTTCGCCCTGAGCGCCGTCCAGACGCACGGTTCCGTCCGATGTGGACACTCCGGGTTGCGCCGGGTCCACGACGAAGATTCCGTTGTTCGTGCTGACGAGGATTCGTCGCGCCTCGGCGGCGTACGGCACGTTGATCTTCACGCCGGAGATGCCGTCCGGTCCTGCCGTGGTTTCCGGCGCGGAAGGAAGGGGTCTCGATGGTTCACTCAACGCCGCTGTCAGCACGCCGTGCTGTTCGGTCACCAACGGCAGCAAGGCGTCCTGCTGCTCGGGGGTTCCGTGACGAACGATCGGCAACACGCCCAGCGCGAGCGTGGCCAGCGCCGGAACCTCCACCGCCCGCCGGCCGACCTCGGTGAGCAGCACGGCCGTCTCCAGCACGCCGAGCCCGTCGCCACCGAGCCGTTCCGGAACGGCCAGGGCCAGCAGTCCCGCCTCCCCCAGGGCCTTCCAGGGGGTCGCGCTCTCCCTGCCCAGCACGTCGGCCGCCAGAGCGGCGATCTCCTGCTGGGTCTCGTCGAGCTTGAAGTCCATCAAAGCTCCCTCGGTAGACCGAGAATTCGCTCGCCTGCCAGGTTCATCAGCACTTGCGTCGTTCCGCCCGCGATGCTCAGGCACCTCGTGAGCAGGAACTCGTGGATCAGCTCACCTTCCACCGCGGCGTCCGGACCGAGCAGCTCGACCGCGAACTCGGCGACGTCCTGCCGCTGCCGCACCCCGGCCAACTTGCGCACACTGGACTCCGCGCCCGGCTCCTGCCCGCTCAGCACCCGCAGGCTCGCCCGCAGGTCCAGCACGGACACCGCCAGTCCCTGGGCCACCAGGGCACCCAGCCGTTCCGCGTGGTCCGGAGCCGACGGTGACTTCAGGACCTGTTCCAGCGGCTCGCCGAGCGCCGAGCCCATCGCGACGCGTTCGTTCGCGAGGGTGGTGCGGGCCAGCCGCCAGCCGTCGTTCACCGCGCCGACCACGCAGTCGTCCGGCACGAACACGTCGTCCAGGAAGACCTCGTTGAACCGCGCGTCACCGGTGATCTCCCGCAACGGCCGCACGTCCACACCGGTCGCGCGCATGTCGACCAGGAAGTACGTGATGCCCTTGTGCTTCGGGACGCTGGAGTCCGTGCGGGCCAGGCAGATCGCCCAGTCGGCCTGGTGCGCGAGCGACGTCCACACCTTCTGCCCGGTGAGCTTCCAGCCGCCGTCGACGCGCACGGCCCTGGTGCGCAACGAGGCCAGGTCCGAGCCGGCCTCGGGTTCGCTGAACAGCTGGCACCAGGTCAGCTCACCGCTCAGCGTCGGCGGCACGAACCGTTCCTGCTGCTCCGGCGTGCCGTGGCGGAGGATCGTCGGGCCCGCCCAGCCGCCGATGATCAGGTCCGGCCTGCGCACCCCGGCGCGGACGAACTCGCTGTCGATGACCATCTGCCTGGCCTGGTCGGCGTCCTGTCCGTACGGCTTCGGCCAGTGCGGCACGAGGAACCCGCTGTCCGCCAGCCGTTCCCGTTGAGCGGCGGCGTCGAGTCCGGCGATCTCCTCAGCGAACTTCCGCACGTCCGGATCCGACCCGACCTGGACGGTGAGCGAACGGCGTGCTCCCGCCAGCGCCAGCCCGGCGACACGTCGGCGCCAGAAAGCCACACCGCCCGCGAGTTGCTGCAGCGCCAACGCCCGGCGCAGGTAGCGGTGCGCGTCGTGCTCCCAGGTGAAGCCGATGCCGCCGAGCACCTGGATGCAGTCCTTGGCGTTGCGGACGGCCGCGTCGAACGCCACCGCCGCCGCGACCGCCGCCGCCAGCGGATGTTCGGGCTCACCGACCGACCGCGCCGCGTCCCAGGCCACCGACGACGCCTGCTCCGCGCGGCACAGCATCTCCACGCAGAGGTGCTTCACGGCCTGGAACGAGCCGATGACACGCCCGAACTGCTGACGCTGTTTCGCGTACTCCACAGCGGTGTTCAGGCACCACGCCGCGACCCCGCTCGCCTCGGCGGCCATCAACGTCACCGCGAGGTCGGTCGGGTCGTCCACGGTCCGCCCAGGCTCGTCGACCACCACCGATCCCAGCGAACGTGAGTGGTCCACGGCTTCCAGCGCGGTGAGCGACACCTGCTCGACCGGCACGAGCATCCAACTGTCCGTTTTGAGCAACAGGTGCGTCGCTTCGGCGGCACCGACCACGTGCCGGGACGAGAACCCGAACCCGGCGATCCCCTCGAAGCCCGGGACCAGCACCGACACGAGCGCCGTGGACAGCAACGGCCCCGGCACGAGGTTCTCGGCCGCCCGCTCCAGCATCACCGCGAGATCGGCGACCGTGCCGCCCTCCCGCGTCACCTCGAAGAACCCGACCCTGACGAGATCGGCCCACTCACCCTTGGCGGCGTCCACGCTGTCGCGCAGGGCGCGTTGTTCCCCGGTCGTGGCGATCGGCATGCGGCCTCCTCCAGTACGTGAAGAAGTTTATAGAACGTGTTCTATTTCCGGCAACAGATCATGGCTGGGAAACCGATCGAGTATGATGCGAAGGCAGCTGCAACACGTTCCAGGAGGATCATCTCCGTGTCACCTTCGAAGTCGCGCACGGACGCGCTCATGGCGGGCGACGAGCTCAGCTCGGCCGCCCAGCGCGAGCGTCGCAAGCGGATCGTCGACGCGACCATCGCGCTGGCGTCCAAGGGCGGGTTCGACGCCGTCCAGATGCGCGCCGTGGCCGACCGCGCGGACGTCGCGCTGGGCACGTTGTACCGCTACTTCCCCTCGAAGGTCCACCTGCTCGTGTCGAGCCTCGCGGTGGAACTGGAACGCGCCCAGGAGAAGATGGACCGCACCACCGTCCCCGGCGAGAGCCCGTACGAGCGCGTCCTGTTCGTGCTCGGCCGCATCACCAGGGGCCTGCAGCGCAACCCGCACCTCACCGAGGCCATGACGCGCGCGTTCACGTTCGCCGACGCCTCCGCGGGCGCCGAGATCGACCGGGTCTCGCTGCTCATGGAGAGCATGTTCACCAAGGCGATGAGCGACGACGCGCCGACCGAGGAGCAGAAGGCCATCGCCCGCGTCATCGGCGACGTGTGGCTGTCCAACCTGGTCGCCTGGGTCACCCGCCGCGCCACCGCCACGGACGTCGCGAACCGCCTCGAACTCACGGTGCGACTGCTGCTGAAGTGAGTCGTCCCGTGGGATGACCCGCGAGTCACACCGCCGAACGATGCCGGTGCACGGCGTTCACCCCTACCGTCTGTCCTATGAAGACGCTCGTGGTGGTCCTCGTCGTGCTGGCCGTGCTCGGCGGCGGAACCGTTGCCCTGGTGAACCACTTCGGCGGCTGGACGACGCTCACCGGCAAGGCCTGGGCGATCACCTACGAGGTCTCGTCCCAACCGGCCGAGTCACTCGTGGACGTGACGTACACCGAGTCGCCCACCCGCTACCGCAAGGAGACGCCGCAGAACGTCAGCGTCTCGAAGCCACTGCCGTGGACGTCCGAGGTCGTGATCAACGCGGGCGAGAAGGCGCAGGTCACCGCCACGCCCAAGGGCGATCAGGTGCTGACGTGCCGCATCCTGCTCGACGGTGTGAAGGAGCTGGCGTCCGCGACGGGCGCGCCCGGCCAGAAGGTCAGTTGCGATGCCGTGACCGGTACCTGATGATCGGCGGTACCACGATGATCACGAGGACAGCTTCGATCACGTAGATCCACGGTCTTCCGATCCCGAGCACGCCGACGACAGCACCTGCCACCAGCCCGAGCAGGATCAGTCCGAGCACGATCAGCGCGAATCGGCCGCGTTGCGTCACGAACTCCGCCCCTTCCCCAGCATCGGCACCCCCACGTGCCGATGATCTGCCTCCGGATCGGCCCGGTGTGCGCCCACCAAACCCCGGCGGCGGTTCGCGCTGGTGAACCTCGTACCGGAACCAGGGCATCGGCGAGCTCGGCATCGTCGGCGCGGCCGGCGCGAACGCACCGGAGAAACTGCTGACCTGATCACCAGCCGTGGTGCGCGAAGGCCGCCCAGTAGACGGGATCCGCGAGCGAGGCCGCCCGGCCGCGCTCGGCGAGGTGCCTGGCCACCCCCGCGGGGACGACGCGGTCGTGATCGAGCGCCCAGAGCTGCACCGCGCGCAACGCGTCGCGAGGCCGCATGCCGTTGTTCGCGAGGAAGTCGTAGAAGACGCACATCAGCAACGCCGACTCGACGTCGTCGACCTTCCACTTCGTACCGACGACGCCGGTGGCACCCGCCGTCACGTACGCCGCCGCCAACGTCAACACCTCGTCGTGCAGACTCGCCGTCAGGTCGCTCTCGCAGGCCGCCAGCACGACAAGGCCACCGGGCGCATCGTTTCGGCGTGCGGCGGCATGACGCAGCATCCGTTCAACCGACAGATCCGCTCGTGCCAGCTCCAACGCCGACTGGGCAGGCGTCGCCCCGGCTCGGGCGTGACATCCCAGGTGCTGCAACGAAGCCCCGCTCTCCTCCAGCACGTCGTCAGGCGTGCCCGCACCGCGCACGGGCACGCCCGGCCCGGCTTGACCGTAGAAGTGCCCGTGCGGGTAGAGACCGTGCAGGAACTCCGCCTCGTACTGCGCTGCGACGAGGGTGCCCGCCGGGTCGCTCACCACGACCGGTGAGGCGGCCACCGGCTGGCGGGTGCGTTGTGCCAGCTCGCACAGCTGGCGGGCGGACGCGGCATAGGTGAACCCCGCCTCCCGCAATGCCGTCCTGCCCCCGCCCGCGGCCGCGTGCCACGGCACCACTCCCAACGCACCGGTCGGCACCAGCACGATCCAGGGCATGCCACCGGAGACCCTGTGCAGCAGCGGTTCCACCGCGACCCGCCACGCCCACGCGCACAACGAAGGCAGTGCTTCACGCCGCTGCTGATCGTTCATCGTGAGGTAGCGGCCCACCTCGCTACCCGGACCGTCCACGAGCAACGGCAACAGCACCTCGTAGACCGCGCCTTCCGCCGTCGTCACGAGCGCCCGTCCGGTGTGGTCGTCCTGACCGGGCACCAGATGCACGAGCGCGACGGCGTCCAGGGCTCGAAGCGCGCAGGCGATCTCGTCCAACGTCGGTGGTGTCAGTGCCTCCAGATCGTTGCCCAGCGCGGACAACACGCGGCGGCGCACGTCACTGGGCGCGAAGCCGATCTCCATGCCGGCGGCCGTCTTCGTCTCGGACTCGCGTTCCCACTCCTGCACCAGCTCGGCATGCCCGCCCGCCCGCAGCTTCGCGGCGATGCCGGACGTGAAGGTCGCGCTGTGCAACACCAGTCCGCGACCCCACTCGATCGCCTCGACGGCCCGGCCCGGCTCTCCCGAGGCGGCACACCGCAACGCCACCCGCTGGCCGCGAGCGGCGCCATCGGCCGCAAGCTCCGCCGCGTGGTCCCCGTCGGTCTGCAGCAGGACGTTCCGAGCCCGTTGCCGCAAGGAGTCGAACCCGATGGACACGGCCGGCTGCCCGTATCCCAGCGAGGCCAGCTTCCAGCAGCTGTCCGCCAGGCTGTCCAGCAGGCCGGTGGTGTCACGCCCTTTCAGGGTGGTGAGGTCGACCTGGGCGTAGCGGCGCAACAACTCGTCGAGGTCCGCCGTGCTCCGGGTGACCTTGTGCCGGGCGAGCCACAGCAGGGCGAGACCGAACACGACGAACGCACGATCGGCGGCAGGTATCGCGGTGTCGTCGCGGAGCACCTCCAACTTGGCGATGCCTTCGAAGAACTTCTCGGTGTCACCTCTCGCGGCGGCCGCGGTCGTCCGGCTGTACAGGGCGACCACGGTGGCGACGGAGTACATCGCCGAGCCGCCCTCGATGTCGGTCGCGATGGAGGCGAGCAGGTCGAGCGCGTCCGCCGACATGGACACGTCGCCGGCCTCGCTCGCCCGGTTCAACAGCACCTGTCCGAGCAGGAACTTCTCCGATGCCAGCAGCACCGGGTCGCCCACGCTCCTCTCCAGCTCCGCCAGCCGTTCGTACACCTCGGCCGGGCTCATCTCCTGGTCGAACACGCCTCCGTCCAGCAACGGCCGCAACTGCCGCACCACCTGGTCGATGTCCGTGACGTCGAGGCCGCGCTCGATCTTCGACGCCCGCAGCTCCTGCAGGTGACGAAAGCCCGCATCGTGGTCGTGACGCTCCCCGTACTCGTGGTAGCGGTTCAGCAACACGGCGGCCAGCATGAACCAGGCTCGGTCGTGTTCCTCGCTGCCCTTCTCCACCAGGCGCATAGCTTGACGGCAGTGTTCGATCGCGGACCTGTGGAGATCGACCCGATCCTGCACCATCTGCAGCAACTGAGCGCGGACGAGCTGTATCAGGAGGGTCGATCGAAAGCCCGGGTCGATGTCCGTGTCAGCACATGCCTTCGTCAACGCGGTCACGGCGTTGCCCAGCGGAACCGCCGCTGCCGCGCCCCAGGCGTGCACTTCGGCCAGCACCATCCCGTGAACACCCAGGGCGACGGTCCACAGTGGATGTTCGTCGCTCGCGCGGCCGAAGAACTCGTCCATCAGCGCGGCGGCGTCCACGATCAGGTCCCGGTCGTCCGTGTGCGCGCCGACGGTGCACGACATGAGTGCGTGCTGAGCGAGCAACTCCAGATCCAGCGGATCCGACGGGGAAAGCGAACCGCGGGCGGCGATCGTCGCTCGCAGCGCGACCAGGTGGGAGTCCGGTCCGTCGGCCAGCTGGAAGGTCAGCCCGGCCACCGCGCAAAGCCAGTCCGAACCCTGCTGCTCGTGCTGTTCGAGCCACCGCAGCAGCTCTCCGGCGATCTCCTTCTCCGGACCCTCGCCCAGCACGGACGCGGCGAGGGACTCCGGCGCACTGCCCTGCCCGTGCACCACCATCGCCAGCAGCGCGAGCGGCAACTGCTTCGTCCAGCCCAGAACGGACGGTTGCCGCGTGACCTCCCGCAACAGGCGCTCTGCGTCGGCCCGTCCGGCACGTCCGCACAGAGCCAGCGACGCCACCGCGACGGCCCGGTACGGCAGAACGACCTCACGTGGCGGAATGTCCTCACCGTCCGTGGCTGCCTCCAGCCGGTCCATCACCCGGACCACGCCCTCGGCGTCACCTGCCAGCCAGTACGCCTCGATCAGCGTCACCCCGACGAGTCCCTGCACGGGTTCCGCCGCGAACACGTCGGCGAGGTAGTCGACCAGCGCGGGCAGTTCCGCGCGGTCCTCCCGCGCGCGGCTGAGCAACAGCTCGCTCCGTCTGACCGCGTACTCCGCCGCACGGGCCTTCATCTGGGGGTCGTGCTCGATCGTGTCCAGCCACCTCAACGCCTCCGTGCGAGCGAACACGTCGCCGGAGTCGTCGAAACGCCCCGACCACATCCCGGCCAGCTCGAACGCGGCGACCGGGTCCTCGAAGGCCACCGGCTCGTAGAGCGCGATCGCCTCCTCCCCGTCCGCCTCCGGGTCGCGCCGGTACGACTCGACCGTCGTGCCGGCCCGGAACGACCGCAGCCGGGCCAGGTCCAGCATCGCCTCGGCGCGCCAGTACTCCGCATCGCCGTCGAACAGGTCGAGACTGCTGTCGAGGCAGCGTTCGGCCTCGTCCAGGAGCTCGGGCACCGGGTTCTCCCCGGCGTCGAGCTCCCGGCTGAACTGTTCGCGCAGTGTCTGACCGAGCAGCGACAGCACCTTGCCGCGGTCCTGCTCGTCGTCCGGTTCCCGTGCGGCGAGAGCCCGCAGCTCCACCACGATCTCGTCGAGGTAGGGACGATCGCCGGAGTCGGTGGCGACGTACCGGATCTGGATCAGCTCGACCAGGTCGAGCCTGAAGTAGAACGTGTCGGAGTAGCCGACCACGAGGCGCAGCTCCGCGACCGCGAAGTCGATCTCGCGGACGTCCTGCAGCATCCGTGCCCGGCAGCGGTGCCATTGCGCGCTCAGGTAGTGCGCCCACAGCCAGTCGAACGACGGTTCGCCCGCGACTGCCTGGATCCAGTCGAGGTGATAGCGGACCTCGTCGAGCAGCGCCTGGTCGGCGGGCTTTCCCTCGTCGAGCAGCGCGTCGAACTCCTGGAGCAGCAGCTCGACCCGGTCGAACCGCTCGCGGTGATCGTCCGTCATCAGACTCCTGCCGCCCTGCGCAGCCCGCGCACGCACAGCACCGTCAACGGCAGGTGCACGAGCAACGCCGCCCAGAACGCGCTCGTTCCCCACAGCCCCGCGAACCACAGGAGCGGTTCACGAAGGTACGGCAACCACAGGAAGTCGAGCGCGGGAACCGGTTTCGCGAACGCGGCGATGGCGAGCACGGCCAGTACACCGATCGTCAGCACACCGACCGCGTTCCTCCCGGACAACGCCACCACGGCGGCAACACCGGCGATCGCCAACAGGTATCCGCTCTGCATGGACGCCGCGTAGCCGCCGAAGTCGGTGGTGGCGACATCGGCCGAATGGACCGTCAACCGCACGACGAGGGCAGCCCAGAACAGCAGGGCCAGTGCCATGAGCGTCAGCGCGTAGGCCGCGTACCGCCGCGCGAACACCGGCCGCCGCGCTCTCCCGTCCCGCGACACCGAGCCCGGCAACCACGACCGGGCCAGCCCCGCCAGACCCAGGCTGCCACCAGCCATGACGACCAGTCCGACCACGATTCCCTCGGCCCACACCTCGGCGAGCGAGCTCACCTGGTCGTCCACGAGGCCCGGTGACACACCAGCGGTGAACAACGGGAGGTAAGGCGCGGCGAGGCCGAGAGCCGCGGCCAGCACCATCCCGGCGACCACGGACGCCTTGGTGCGCATCAGCAGCACCAGTTCGATCGCCAGCACCACCAGTTGAGGTCCCAGTCCCATCTGGGCCGTGGCTCCGAGCTCGGCGGCCTGGCGCTCACCCTCCGGTCCACCGTCGAAGGCCAGTTCCGCATTCCGCAACACGGTGACGACCCACACGGCGGAGGTCATCGCGAACCACAGGATCGCGATCGCGCCGACCCTCTTCGTCACGGCACGGGCGGAGAACCTGGTCGTGTCCCGTCTCGGACGCTCTCGCACGACCCGCTCGCGCAGGATGCCCTGAGCGAGCAACATCGCCCTGCCCTCGGCGGTCGTCGCGTCCGGAAAGCGTTTCGCGATCGGGCGCCACCAGGGCACGTTCGCGATCCGCAGCCACCACGACGGCCGTAGCACCCGTGCCGCCGCGTCCGGACGCAGCACGAGCAGCAAAGCCATGCCGTGCAGGCGTTCCCGTTCAGCGGAAGTGAGCGCGCCGGTCCCCGTACCGCTGACGATCCGTTCGACGTCCTGCACCAGTGGCGGAAGCACGCCGGCGGCGTGATCGAGCACGGCGCACCGCGGTCCGCACCCGGTGTGCCCGCACCGATAGCCGGCGGCCGTGCCGAGCACGTCGCCCAGGACGACCTCGCCCGCGAACTCGAACCCGTCCGGATCCGAGAGCACCGCGACCAGTCCGTCGCTGCTGACCGGGCGCCCTCGGTAGCGCGGCGTGACCTCAGGAGCGAACTCCGCACCGAACGCGAGCACCGCGCTGTGCAGCCGTGCCGAGCCGGCGGCGGCCCGGCTCAGGCGCACCATGTCGAAACGGCGGTGCAGCCCTTCTTCCTCCAGCCAGTCGGCGAGGTCCTGACGACCCTCGCCGGTCAGCCAGCGTTCGGCGGCGTGCGGGTTGTCGAGCATGGCCACCGCGAGGGCCGCCGGGTCGGTGAACGTCCTGCCATCCACGAACGTGATCGGCGAGTGGGCCGGAACCGCGTTCGGCGAGGTCGTGCGAGCCGTCACCGCCGGAGCGCCGCCGCCCAGCCAGCTCTCGACCTCTGCCCACCCCCACCGGTCCTGCGGATCGGTGGTGAGCAGACCGGTGATCAGCAACCTCCACCGGGCGTCGGCGACCTCGCTCAGATCGAGCTCTCCGAGCGCACGGCCTCGCGCGATCGTCTGGTCGGACAGCATCTCGCCGTTGGGACGCTGGAACCGCCCGTGCCCGGTGACGAGCAGGTAGGCGATCTCACCCAGAGTCCACCACGGCCACGGCCAGCTCTTCTCGTGCCATTGCTGTTCCGGTGGCGTGTAGGCGACGGCCGCCATGGTGGCGCTGCCGACCTGCTTGCTGGCGGTGAACCCGACAACGCCACCGAAGTCGACCACGACGAACTCACCGTTGGCCCGCCGCATCAGGTTGTCCGGCTTGACGTCGATCGGGTTGCGCCGCACGGTGGTCTGCCAGAAGTGCAGTGCCTGGGCGACCTCGCGCAGCACGCCCAGAGCCCAGCGTTCCGACCAGCCCGACGCGAACCGGTCGGCGATCGTCCTGTCCAGCGTGGCGGTGAGCAGTTCCATCGCCGCCCAGCAGATCTGGCCGTGCGGGCCGTAGAACGAACCATGCCCGTACAACCGGGGCACGTGCCGCCGGAACGCGCTGTTGTCCAGGTGCTCCAACAGGTTGGTGTCGGCCGGATGCCCAGCCCAGTGCACCTTCACGGCGACCTCGTCGCACTCGGCCGTGCGGCGGCAGCACCAGACGACACCTTCGGTTCCGGTGCCGAGAACTCGCAACGGCTCGAACCGGTCCCGCAACTGGCCGGGAAACTCGGGCGCGCCCGGATCCTCCTGTGGTGCCACGCCTTGCTGCACGGTCGGCACCGCGCCCTGTTGCACCGTGGGGACGGTCCCGCGGTCCGGATCTCGCGCGACCGCGGGCGTGGAACCCTGCTGCACGGTCGGCGTGCTCGGTCTCGGTACCGGCTCAGTCATGTCCTTCTCCTTCGAGCCACACGTCCACCACGCACAGGGACACGTTGTCCGGTGCACCGGACTCGACCGCCGCCTCGTGCAATCCCGTCGCCGCTTCGAACACCGTTCCCAGTGCCACGCGCCTGCGGATCACCGCGGGGTCCACATAGGAGTGAAGGCCGTCCGTGCACAGCAGGAACCGCAGGCTGTCGGCCTGGTCCACCGTTCGCACCTGGGCCACGACGTCGCGGCCCGGCAGACCGCCCAGCACCTGGGTGAGCGCTCCGCCCGCGACCGGATCGACGTCGTCCGCGGTGAGCTGCGAGACGAGGCCTGGTTCGACGTAGTACGCCCGGCTGTCGCCCACGTGACAGATCATGATCAGGTCGTCGGCCACCAGGAGTGCCGTCGCGGTCGTCGCCATGCCGGACAGCTCCGTCCGCGCCTCACCGAGTTCCAGCAGGTCCTGATGGACGCGGGCGAACACCCCTGCCGCGTCCTCGGCCAGTTCGCGCAGCGCGGTGCTCAGTGCCGTCACCGCGAACTCACTGGCCACCTCACCCGCCTGATGGCCGCCGAGGCCGTCCGCGACCACCATCAGCAGAGGTTCGGCGGTCCGTCGCACGAGCACGACAGGTTCGTGCATCTCCTGTGGCGCGAGCCAGCCGAAGACGGCGACGCGATCCTCGTTGCCGCCGCGCACGAGCCCTCGGTTGGTGATCGCCGCGACGTCGACCCGCTTCACGACGGCAAGCCGAACTCGTCGTACTGCGCAGCCTCGACGTGCAGTTCCACGTCACGGCCCAGCCGCACGACCTGGCCTGGTTCCAGCCGCCTGGCCGTGGTCAGCTCCCGACCGTCCAGATAGGTGTGGTTGAGCGAGTGCTCGTCCCGGATGTAGAGGTGGCCGTTCAGCAGCTGAATCCTGGCGTGCAACCGCGAGACCTGGGTCAGCTCCGCCATTCCCGGTACGGCGGCGAGCGGCCCGGTCTCCCTGCCGATCTCCATTCCCTCCGCGGGAACGGCGATCACGCGTCCGAGGAACCGCAGCGTCAGCGCGGCCGGGGTGGGTACGGCCGCCGCCACCGGCGCCTCGGTGACGATGAACGCCGCCACGCGCACCGCTTCGAGCACGGTGGCCGGGTGCGTGACGCAGAATCCCGGGGTGGCCGAGGCCTGGCAGCCGTCCGGATCGTCCGGACAGCGGTAGGTCACGGTCGCCATGCGGCCTCCTCGAAGACGATCCCCTTGTCGCGCAGGCGCCGTTCGACCTTCGCCAGCACGCCCGGTGGTGGCACGCCCACCAGCCACAGCAGTCCGTCGTCCACCCGGACCTGCACCTGCGCCCGCTCACAGGTCACGTCTGCGAACGGCCCGTAGCGCTGCTCGCCGCGCGAGGTGAGCGGCACGAGCCGCTGGTTGGCCGAGCCGCGCCAGATCAACCCGGTCGGCGCTCCCACCACGTACCGGCCGGTGATCACCGCGTCGACGTGATCGAGCACGCCGCGCTGGGCGTCGTCCAGCTCATCGAGCTCGTATCCCGTGTAGAGCAGGACATCCCGGTCTTCGACGGGCAACGACGCCAGGAACTCCGTGAGAGCCGCCGGTTGTTGCAACGGTTCTCCCCCGCTGACGGTCAGCCCGTCGGCTCCCGCGCTCACCGCCTCCTGCCACAGGGCTCGCAGGTGATCGAGACCGACCTCAGTGCCGGCGCCGGGGTCCCAGGTGTCCCTCGACATGCAGCCCTTGCAGGCCAAAGTGCAGCCCTGCAACCAGATTCCGAGGCGGCGGCCAGGCCCCAGCGAGGTGATCGGGTGCAGCACCCGGCTCACCCTCAGCACCGCGTCACCTCGGCCTGCCAGCCCTGTGCCCCGACGACGAGCTGATCCACCCGCCACGTCTCGTCCGGCGCAGGAGGCTGACGCAGCACCATCTCGGACAACGGGTTGATCAACGTCGTCTCGACCGCGTTGTTCACCCCTCGCCCACCGTGGCTGAGGTTCTCGATCGCCTTGTCGTACAACGTCCTGCGCGCGGCCTGCCCGATCTCCAGGCGTACCCGGTGCACGACGTCCATCCTGCGCACGACCGACGACAACGCCTTCTCCAGGAGCGCGGGCACGATCTCCGGCTGGATGAAGTCCAGGGCGATGAACGCGTCGCCGAGCCGGTTGCGCAGCTCCGGCCTGCCGATCTTGTTGTCGAAGAACGACTCGAACGACTGCTGCAGCACGCGGCGCACCTCCGCAGGGTCGTCGCGGTAGGTGAAGCGCGGTGGGGCGCCGGGCGGTGCCATGGGGTCGGCCACGCCGAGGTTCGAGGTGAAGATCAGCACGCTCTCGGTGAAGTACACCGTCGAGCCACGGCCGTCGGTCAGTCTGCCGTCCTCCAGCACCTGCAGGAACAGGTCGAACAACCGCTCGTGCGCCTTGTCGATCTCGTCGAACAGCAGCACGCTCATCGGGTTCGACCGCACCGCGTTCGTGAGTTCGCCACCCGCGTCGAACCCGACGTAGCCGGGCGGGGCGCCGACGAGCCGTTCACGGGCGTGCTCCTGCTGGAACTCGCTCATGTCGAACCTGACCGGCTCGGCGTCCCTGCCGAAGATCAGTCGTGCCACTCCTTTGGCCAGCTCGGTCTTGCCCACTCCCGTGGGCCCGGCGAGGAAGAGCACGCCGCGCGGCCGGTTCGGGGAGCTGGACGACTGCGCGCCGGTCAGTCCCGCCGCCGACCGCATGAAGATCTCGATCGCCTTCCGGACGGCCCGGTCCTGGCCGATCACGCCGATGGCGGCGGGATCGGCGCCGGCGATGGTCTCCCGGATGGACGACACCGCCCACGGGTTGTCACGCACGCCCACGCGATAGAGCCGCGCGGCCTCGTCGAGCCTGCTGACCGGGAGACCGCGGTCGACGGCGACGCTGCTCACCGCCAGCACCTCGGCGCTGCTCATGCCGTGCGTCACGGAGACGAGGTTCTGCGCGGCGGTGTCGACGGTGCGCTGGTCCGCGGTGCCCTGCCCGCTCTTGCTCAGCACGATCGTGACAGCGTGTCGCGCCGCCGCGAGCCGTTGCTCGACGGGTGCGGCCGGGACGGTGATCACTTTCACCGTGCGCGGCGAGATGGCGAACTCGACGGGAAGCTGCTCCTGCCGCTCTGCCACCCAGAACACCGTGTTGTACGGCATGACCGGCGCGGATCCCGGTACCGGGCGTGCTTCGTGCGCCAACGCCTCCGCCGCGGCCATGAGCAGCTTTCCCTCCCCGGTCAGCTCCGCGCGCGGCGAACCCAGCCGGGCCGCGAACGGGAACAGCAGCCCGATCGGGGCGGTGCGGAACAGGACGATCTCCCTGAGCACGCGGCGGGTCCGGCGCAGCACCAGGTCATCAGGCCCGCCGCTGTCCCTGCCCGGCGCGGACAGCGCGTCCTCGGTGATGAACTCGCGCAACGCCTCCGGCAGCGGCAGGTCGTCGTCGCACAGTCGCCACACGTCCATGCGGTCGCGGGCGATGTCGAACACCGCGAGTGCCACGAACCCGCGCCGGCGGCACGCACGTTCGACCACCTGCGGCAGGTCCAGTGGCACGAGCGCGGATCCGGTCTCGGCAGGCAGGAAGTACCTGTCGCGGACGTTGCCCACGAAGAGGATCTGGGGATGGGTCACGAGCGAGAGCTCGAGTTCGCGGACCCAGGCGGGAATGTCAGCGCTCACGGTGACGCACCTCCACCCTCGCCTGCGACTTCGGCTTTTCGGCAAGACGACGGCCTGGCAACGGCATGGGGGCCGTCGGCACCGTCAGGACCGGATCGCCGAGAAGGAACGGCTCGTCGTCGAGGCGCACTCCGCGCTCGCGCAGCTTGGTGTGCAGCTCCGGCAGGGTCTCGGCGCAGTACGCCGCTTGCACCGCTTCGGCCTGCGCGCCGCTCGCTGCCTGGTCGTCGGCGCGGACCACCGCGGTGAGCAACCTCGTGCCGTCCTCGGGCAGGCGGACGAGCAGCCCGTAGCCGTCCCGCGCGCGGAAGCCGACCACGGCCTGGGTGTGTGTCAGCAGCAGCGACTCGAAGTCCTCGCCGACCGCGCACCCGAGTTCCGTCAACGCCTCCGCGGCGGCGTCCGCGACCTTCTGGCGGTGGCGTGCGAGGTCTTCGCGTTCGACCGCCTGGTAAACGGTGTCCGCCACGGCGTCGAGGTCCGCGGCCCCGGTGATCAGTTCGCGCAGTCGCTCCTGATCGGCAGAGGGTGCGTCGCGCACCAGCTCCAGCAGGCGCACCCGGCCGTCGTCCAGCGCCGCGGCGGCACGGCGGCGCGCGATCGACTTGCTGATGATCACCGCGATCTCCAGTGACAACGCTCTGGCCCGTGCGACGGAACCCGCCGTGACAAGTTCCGCGAACACGCCGCGCGCAGAGGCGATGCCGTCCTCGTCGCAGCGGTGACCGGAACCGGCGATCAGCGACTCGGCGTCGGCGACGGCACCCCGCAGCGCCGAGGTGTCGCGGTCCGGTTCGGACTTCGAGCGCGCGAGCTCGTCCTGGGCGGACAGTCCGGACACGACGGTGCCGCTGGTGGCCTTGCCGATCTCGGCCCTCCACCGCTCCTGCCACGCCGCGTTGACCGACTCGTCGGCGCCGGCGAGCGCCACGGTCACCCGGTCCAGAAGTTCCTGCAGCTCAACACTGTCAGCCTGCTCGGTCACACGGCCCTTCACCTCCGGGATCGCGAGCCCGATCCGGCGGGCATGCGCACGCGCCGCGGCCAGTCTCGCGAGTGCCGAGGCGACGTCACCGCGCAACTCCCGCCTTCGCCGTGCCTCGATGTCGGCGGCTGTGACGTAGTAACCGACAGATGAGCTCATTGATCCTCGCGGCGGTCCTGGGGGTGCGGACGGACAACGAAGCTACGTCCGGTTGCGCGCGATTCCCGGGCACGACGGGCAATTGTCCTGTTTCTGTCCAAATATTCACGGTTTCCGCGGGGCAGAATGTCCCCTCTACGGAACGGGAGTGGTGCCGTGGCGGTGCAGCACATCATCGACGCGCTCGTTGCGGACTGGGACAGGGTCACGGACTTGCTCGGGACCGACGGGCGTAACCGATTGCGCAAGCTGATCGACGCGTTGAGGGACGCCCAGAGCGCTGACGGGCGTGCTGCCGTCGCAACCAGGATCACCCGCGTGCTCGGCGACTTCCTCCCGCATGACGACCCGGTTTTCGCGGACGCCGGCGTCCGCTATTCCAACCCGGGTCAGGTACACGAGCTGGACAAGCTTCTGGTCTCGATCTCCGGTGACCCTCGGTTGTACGGACGTCCGCGCAGCGCCGAAGAACGCATTCTCACCCATGCACGGGAATCGGCGGCCGCTCTGCGCGAGCGTGGGCACATGCCGGACGCCTTCGGCGTGATCCAGTTCCACTTCGACAACGGCAGCGCGTCCGTGCCGCTGTTCCAGTTCGACGAGTCGGGCGCACCGCTGGAGGTCGTGTTGCGGGTGAACTGGTTGCTGCGCGCCCACGAGGACCCTTGGGGCGCGGCAGACTGGTGGTTCAGCGCGAACGCCTGGCTCACCGAGCCGCCGTACGAGCTGATCGGACGAACACCGGACGACCTCTTGGTGGCGGCCGCCGTCGCGCTGACGGAGGGCTGAGCCTTGCCCGACATCGCCCCTCCCCCGCGCCTCACCGGCACCCCCACCCGCGAGATCATCCCGGCCGGACAGATCTTCTACCGCGTCCACTCCGCCACGCTGAGCCCGTTGCTCTTCGACCCTCAGCACTCCGGCGCGTTCGGTGGCGGCCGGTTCGACGCGTGCACGGGCTCCACCCACCGCACGCTCTGCCTGTCCGCCGCACCGGAAACCGCAGTCGCCGAACGATTCCTGCGCGAGTTCGCGGTCACCCGCGGTGTCCAGCGAATCCTGCCCAGGGCCGCGCTCACCGGTCAGGTCCTGAGCGAGGTGCGGACCACCAGCCCGCTCACCCTCATCCGCCTGTACGCAGCGCCGGAACTCGCCCAGGTGCACCAGGACACCTGGCTCACGACGACCTCACCGGACAGGTTCCCCGCGACCCGGCAGTGGGCGGCCTGGCTGCACGACCAGGTGCCGTGGGCGGACGGGATCCTCTGGCAGTCGATCGAGGACATGCCCAGGCAGACAGTCGTGCTCTTCGATGACCGGTGCACCGCGCCACCGGACTCGGGGGTCCGCCGCGCGCTTGACGCCCCGGACCAGTTGTCGTGGCTCGCCGACCTGCTCAAGCCGTACGGCGTGGAGGTCGACGCGCCGTTGCCCCCGTCGCCGAGGTTCTTCATCAACTTCCGCACCGGTGACGCGGAGTCCGTTCCCGAGCTGCTGCATCGGGAACTGGCCGGTCGCCTCGGCGAGAAAGCCGTGTTCTACGACATCCGCTCGATGAGGCCCGGCACGCCGGACTTCGCCCAGACCCTCGAAGCCAACGTGCGCAACTGCGAGACGCTGATCGCGGTCATCGGCAGGCGGTGGGAACACCAGCTGAACAACGACGGAGTGCGGTTCCTGGAAGACCCGGAGGACTGGGTGCGCAGGGAGCTGATCCTCGCGCGCGAGGCCGGCAGGAAGGTGGTGCCGGTGCTCGTCGGCTTGCGGGGTGCGCTGAGGGTCGAGTCCTTGCCGCCGGAACTGCACCACCTCGTGAGGATCCAACTCCACCACCTGCGTCGCGGGTTCACGGACCACGACATCGCGGTGCTGGTGGACGAGCTGATCAGGGAGTGAACGGGCGCCCCGAAGACCACCGGGGCACCCGTCGTGATCACACGTTGTCGACGTGCGCGACGCCCGCGGTGCGGTAGTCCTGCACCGCCGTCTTCACCTGCGCCGGGCTCAGCACCTGGTCCTTGGCGAAGTACACGTAGTCGACCTCCTGCTGGTAGGCCCGTTCTGCGCTGCTGCCCTGCAGGCCGCCCGAGATGAACCAGAGGTTGAAGTTGATCGACATCGGCGTCTCCGGGTAGTACTTGTCGCCGTGGTCGGCGACCAGCACGCCGTCGATGTAGTACTTCACGCGGCCGTTCGCCACCTGGAACACGAGGTCGTGCCAGCCGTTGTAGCTGACGCGCTGCTCGTTGTGGATGTTGTCGGCGACCCACGGTTCGTTCTGGTAGGTCTCCCAGGTGGTCTCGTACATGACGTTGGCCGGTTCGCCCCAGCCGCCGTTGGGCAGATACTCGAAGTCGATCTCGCCGTAGTTCGGGGCCATCGGCGCGTCGAGCGGAGTGATGGTGAAGAACGTCTGCACGACGTGGTCACCGTCCGGGCCGAAGACGGGCGCGTCGCTGAACTTCACGCGTGACGCGTAGGTGCCCTCGAAGAACTTCCGCTGGTGGTACAGCTCGGTCTGCCTGGCGGCCGAACCGTTGTTCCACGAGTCGAGGCGCATCACCTTCTGGCCGTCGACGGTCGGGAACGTGATGCGCGACGGGTCCCAGGTCGCGCCCGGCACACCGGGGCCGCCACCGCCGGAGCGGACGGTCCAGCCGCGCTGGCTGATCCGCGAGTCGCTCGAGTTGTCGTAGGCGAAGTCGTCGAACATCTTGGGGCCGTTGGGGTTCGGCTGCGTCGTCGTGGTCGTCGTGGTGGTGGGCGGGCTGCCGCCGGGCGGGGTGCCCCACAGCAGCGTGCTGCCGCGGTGGACCGTGACGCGGTTCCACGCCGAGTAGGTGCTCTCGCCGCGGAACGAGTAGTCGTCGGACTGGGCGATCGGGCCCCAGTTGGTGCGGTAGAAGCGGAGTTGCAGGTCTCCGGAGTCGGCGCCGGCGTTCAGCGTGCCCGCGCCGGAGGTGAAGCCGACCTCCAGGTAGCGGTCGGCCGGGCCGCCGGTCAGGGTGCCGAACTGGCCGGTCACGTTGCCGCAGCCGCGCACGGCCCACGAGCAGGCGAACCGGTAGCCGACGTCCGGGGTGTCGCTCTTGAAGTAGTAGCGGATCTTCACGTCGGACAGCGGCACGCTCGTGGTGCCCGAGTTAACCAGTTTCAACCACGGTTCGGCCTGGTCGGTCGTCGCACCGGACGCGCTGGTCCGGTACTGGGCGGTGATCGCGTCGGCGGCGAACGCGCTGGGCGCCACGGCCAGTGCTGCCACCGCCAGGGCCGCGCAGGACGCGGCTAGGAGTGCTCGCAACGTTCTCTCCTCATTTCGGCAGGGATGGACAGGGCGGCGAGCCTTGACGAGTGGAGGCGCATCCTGGTGGTGAAGCCCTCCCACTCGGGGCGCTGGGACCAGAGGGTGTCGGCCAGCGCGGCAAGACGGGGAAATGCCAGGTATTCCAGGTGGTCGCGGGAACGGGCGTGCTCGGTCCACAGCTGGCACTGGGCGCCGAGCACGCCGTCGGGCAGCGGCACGTGGTAGACGTCGCGAGCGGTCACGACGTACCCGGGCTGGCCGGGTGGTTCGTGCGGGGCGTCCGACTGCGGGTAGTCGAGGTAGGTGGAGGTGTGCGGGGCCATCACGACGGGTTGGCCGCGCTCCAGCGCTTTGGCTGCCTGGGTTTCGTCCTTCCACGGCATGACGACGGATCGCGGGTCGCCCGTCGGTTCCCAGGCGGCCGGGACGCGGCCGCGGCCGAGCAGGTACTCGCTCGCCTGGCGGAGGAACCGGCCGTGCACGTCCTCCGGCAGCAGGCACTCGTCGCCGCCGAGGTGGACGTGCTCGCCGGGGAAGACCTCCAGCACCTCGGCCAGGACCTCGCGGACGAAGCCCATGGCGTGCAGGCCGAATGCCGCGTCGCTGATGCCCCAGCGGGTCCAGACGGGCAGCGGTTCCAGGGCGATGCCGAGGTCGGGATAGGCAGCCAATGCCGCACGGGCGTGGCCGGGCATCTCGATCTCCGGCATGACCCGGACGCCGCGCTCGGCGGCGAACGCCACCAGGCTCTCCAACTCGGCACGGGTGTAGGTGCCGCCGTGCGGGACGCCGTCGCCGTTCGTCTCGGTGCGCCAGCCGCCGATCGAGGTCAGCAACGGGTGGGCGGGCACCGGCATGCGCCAGCCCTGGTCGTCGGTGAGGTGCAGGTGCAGGACGTTGAGCTTGTGCAGGGCCATCAGGTCGATGAACCTGCGCAGCACGTGCACCGGCTGGAAGTGCCTGGCGACGTCGAGCATGAACCCGCGCCACGGCAGCCTGGGCACGTCGCGGATGTCGACTCCCGGAAGCACCCAGTCCACTTCGGACGCTCGGGACGGCTTCAGCGCCTCGACCGGCAGGAGTTGGCGGATCGTCTGGACTCCGTGCGTCAGGCCTTCTCTGGTGCCCGCGCGCAGCAGGACGCCGTGTTCGTTGACGGTCAGCGCGTAGCCCTCGGCGCCGAGTCCGACGAGCTTGGCGTCCAGCGCGATGACGATCTGGCCGTGGTCCGCGATCGGCAACGGGAGTCCGGTTGCGGGCCTGAGGAGCGAGCGCAGGAGCCTGGCCACGGGCTCGGCGCCGGGCGTGACGCGCACGCTCGTGCCGCAGTCGAGGGTGAACCCCTTGCCGCGCCGCACGATCCTGGTCGGGAGTGGAACGATCACCCCTTCACCGCCCCTCCGACGATGCCGGTGGTCACCCGGCCCTGCAACACGACGAAGATCAGCAGCACCGGCAGCATGAACAGCGTCGAGGCGGCCATCGTGGCTCCCCAGTCGGTGCCGAAGGTGTTGTTGAACGAGGACAGCCAGACCGGCAGCGTGCGGTCGTCCTGGTCCTTGATGATCAGCACGTTGGCGAAGGCGAACTCGTTCCACGCGGTGATGAACCCGAACAGCGACGTCGCCAGCAGACCCGGTGCGAGCAAGGGGAACACGACCTTGCGGAACGCCTGCCCGCGCGTGCACCCGTCGACCTGTGCCGCTTCTTCGAGGTCGACCGGGATGGCAGCGAGGAACCCGCGCAACGTCACGATGGTGAACGGCAGCGTCATCATGAAGTAGACCAGCGTGAGGATCCACAGCGTGTCGAGCATGCCGGTGTCCCTGGCGATCACGTAGATCGGGATGAGCAGCGCCTCCCACGGCGTCATCTGCGCGACGAACACCATCAGCACGAACGCCCTGCGGCCCTTCCACCGCAGCCGCGCGATCGCGAACGCCGCGAGCAGGGCCACCAGCAACGCCAGGACCACCGCGCCGCCCGCCACGAGAAGACTGTTGCGCCAGAACGAGAAGAACCCCTTCGCGGCGATCGCCGTGCCGAAGTGGTCGAACGTGATCGGGAGCGGCAGGAACGTCGGTGTCGCGCTCTGGATGTCCTTGGTGGGCTTGAAGGCGGTGAGCACCATCCAGTACACGGGGAAGACCGAGATCACGAAGACCGTCAACGCCGCCGTGGTCCGGGAGATCCGTCCGATCATGCGTCCCGCTCCTGCCGGTAGAGCTGGCGGAAGTACGCCAGCAGTGCGAGCACGAGCAACGCCACCATGAGCATCGAGACCGCCGCGCCCAGGTCGTAGCGCTGCAACGACTGCGCGACCTGGAACGCGTAGACCGGCAACGTCGTCGTGGCCCGGCCAGGACCGCCCTGGCTGATCACCCAGATCTGCACGAACGCCTTGACGACCCAGATCACCTCCAGGCACGTGATCAGGCCGAACATGGCGCGCAGCAGGGGGAACGTGATGGTCGAGAACACCCGCCACGCGCCGGCGCCGTCGATGCGCGCGGCCTCGTACAGCTCCTGCGGGACGGTGATCATCGCCGCGTACAGCGACAGCGCGGCGAACGGGATCGACTGCCACACGATCAGCGTGATGAGGATGCCGAACGTCGCCTCGCCGTCCGCGAACCAGGTGTAGTCGCGGTACTCCTCGAAGCCCAGCGCGACCAGCGCCCAGTTCACGACGCCGAGCCTGGACTGGAAGAGCCATTGGAACACCGTGGTCGCCGCGATGATCGGCGTCGCCCAGGTGAGCACGAGCCCGCCCATCACCAGCAGGCGCAGCCACCTCCCGAGCCTGACGAGCAGCAAGGCGACCAAAGTGGACAGAACCATGATGAGCACGACGTTGATCGCCGTGAACCAGAGCGTGCGCTTGACCACGCCCCAGAACTCTGGATCGGACAGCACCTTCACGTAGTTCGCGAGTCCGACGAACTTCGCGTCGCCGCGCACGAGCTGCGGCAGCCCGAACTCCTGCAGCGAGATGATCACGTTGCGAACCAACGGGTACACCAGCAGGTACGCGGTCGTGAGGAGAGTCGGCGCGATCAGCAGGTACGGCAGCACCGGGCGTTTGCGGCGCTTCGGGGCGGCCGGTGCGGTCTCCCGCACCGGCCTTTCGGCCAGGAGCGTCATTTGCCCGAGTTGAGCGCTTGGGTGATCACTTCGTCGGCGGTCTTGGCGGCTGTCGCGGGATCGGCGCCGGTCAGGACCGCGGTCTGGAACTCCTTGATCGGGTTGCGGGCCTCGACCGCCGCCCAGTTCGGCGAGTTCGGGGTGGCGTGCCCGTTGGCAGCGCCCTGCGCCATCGCCGCCGTGCCGGGGTCACCGCCCACGTCCTTGGCGAGCGACTTGCGGTTCGGCACGTAGTTCATCGCCTTCGCGAGCTCGACCTGCCACTTCTCGCCGGCGAGCGCCTTGACGACCTCGTACGCGCCGTCCTGCCTGCCCGACGCCATCGGGATGATGAGGTCGGAGCCGCCGGTGAACACCGCGCCGGGCTTGTCCGCGGTCTTGCCGGGGATCGGGAAGAAGCCGATCTTGCCTTCCAGCTCCGGGTTGGCCTTCGTGACGAGCTTCGCCGCGCCGGGCACCGCGATGAACTGCGCGACCTTGCCGCCCGCGACCACGTCCGTCTGCTGCGGCTTGGCCTCGTCGGAGTCCTTCGGCCCGTCGCCGAGCGCCTGGAGCTTCTTGTAGAAGTCCATGCCCGCCAACGCCTGCGGCGTGTTCAGCGAGCCGCTCCACCTGTCGCCGCTCTGCTTGGCGAGGTCGCCGCCCTCGTCCCAGACGAAGCCGGACAGCGTGTACCAGTTCTGGCCGGGCAGGTAGATCCCCTGCTGGTCGCCCTGGTCGAGCTTGGCCGTGGCGGTGAGCCACTCCTCGCGGGTCTTGGGCGGCGTGACCTGGGCGGCCTCGAACAGGTCCTTGCGGTAGATGACGACCCGGTTGGCCGCGTAGAACGGGACGCCGAACTGCTTGCCGTCCACCGCACCCGGTTCGCTCAGGCCGGGAATCCAGTCGTCGCCCTGAAGCTCGCTCTTCTTGGCGGACAGGTCCGTGACGCCCTTGCTGGCCACGTACTGGGCGACCTGGGTGTTGCCGACCTCGATCACGTCGGGCGGATCAGTGCTGGCCAGGGCACTGGTCACCTTCTGCGTGATGCCGTTCCACTCCTGAATCTGGATCAACAGGTCGAGATCGGCGTGATCACGTTCGAACTCGCTCTCGAACTTCGAAACGAACTCCTCGGTGGCCGTGTCCTTCATCAGCCACACGGTGATCTCCTGCTTCCCACCGCCGCCGCCCGCGGACGTACCGCAGGCCGACAACGTGAACGCCAGGACTAACAAGGCAGCGGAGCGCGACACGACTCACCTCTCGCTGGGATGTGACCAATTGGTCAGGTCCGATGGGAGTGGGTAGAAAGTGGCATAGACCACTTCTCAGGTCAATCCCCTGGTTGGACCCGTGGGAGCGCTCTCGATCTTCACCAGGCTGGTTACTTACCAGTGGTATGCCATACTGGCCGCCGACCGAGCGGAGGGGCATGGCCGAAGCGATCCTCAAGCGCGAGCAGGTCCGCGACTACCTGCTCGAGCTCATCGAGACCCACCCCGCGGGCGCCCCGATCCCCGCCGAACGCGTGCTGTGCCAGCAACTCTCGGTCTCGCGCCCCACCGTCCGCTCAGCCGTGGAGGAACTGGTCAACACCGGCCTGCTCGTGCGCCAGCACGGGCGGGGCACCTTCGTCGCGCGCGCCAAGATCACCCAGGAGATGGTCTCCGACACCGGATCCATGTCCCTGCCCCAGGCAGGCGGCGCGTGGTCGTCCCGGGTGCTCGAACACGCCCGCGTCCCGGCCGGTGCCCGAGTGGGCCGCCGCCTGCACCTCTCCCCCGCAGCCGAGATCCACTACATCGCCCGCCTGCGCCTGGTCGACGGCGAGCCGATGGCGTTGGAGTACCTGCACGTGCCTGCCCTGGTCGCACCCTCGTTGACGTTGCACGACATGGAGTCCGGCGACTTCTACGAACGGCTGCGCGAGCACGGCGTCCACGTTTCCGAGGCTGTGCAGTCGATCGAGCCCACGGTGGTCAACGAGTCCGAGGCTGCGCTGCTCGGAGTTCCCGAGCTGGCACCGGCTTTGTTGTTCGAGCGGCTGACCACCGATGCCGAAGGGCGGCAGGTGGAGTACGTGCACTCGATCTACCGGGGGGACCGGTATCGGATCGTGTCGCGGTTGACGCTCGGGGCTTCGCCGCGCAACACCGTGGACGTGGAGGCGAAGGTCGGCAACGACCTGTTCCAGTAACACCGGCCGGGCACGCTACGACGTGAGATCACGTGCAGGGTGCGAGAGTCGTCCGGGTAGTAGCGGCCACGTTGGCGGCCGTCGCGTTCGTAGCCGGGTTCGGCAACCTGGTCCCGTTGATCGACAACGAGCACACCAAGGCCGGGATCTACCTCGCCCTCAACAGCCACAAGTACGACGCACCCCTGCCCGCGCTGCGACTCATGGTGACCGCGACCAGTCTGAATCCGGCAGAGCGCCGGATTCAGGTCTCGCTGAAGCTGGTGTCGGTTCTTCGGACAGAGCGACCGGTGTTCGTCGACAAGAACGGCGAACCCGTCTCGCAGTTCGGCAAGCTGAGGCCGGAGTTCGCCGATGCCAAGCTGAACGTGGTGCTGCGCAACTCGTACATCGGTGAGACGACAGTGCAGTATCCGCTGTCGGATGTGGAGGACCCGACTTTCTCGCTGGACGCAGGCACAGTCACCGCCTCCATTCCTGCTGATGTGGACCCGACGCAGTTCCCCAACGACTCCTACACCCTGGAACTGAGCGCCGACGCCTCCACTCCTTCTGGGATCTCCGCGATACCTCCGCTGGCCGACGGCCAGCAGAACACCTCGCCCTCATCCAGACTTCCGGTCACCGTCGGCATCGCGCTCGATGAGCGGCTGGGGAGGTGGAACCTCGACACCGACAAGGCGGTGGCTGGGGAGATCGACACCAGTTCCGGCGGACGCGGCTACCTGGCACGCATCGAAGCCGAGTTCAGCAGAGGCTGGAGGTATTGGGCGTTCATCTACGCGGTGAGCCTGATGCCGGCGGTGATCGGGCTGAGCTTCTTCGTCCGGACCAGGCGCCGTGGTGTGAATGCCGGTGACAGCTCGGCGGCCATGGAACTGGCAGCCGCACTGCTCGCTCTCATCGCATTGCGCCAGGTCTTCGTACCCACCGACATCACCGGTCTCACCAGGCTCGACTTCGTTCTCGGAGTCCAGCTGCTCGCCGTGTGCTGGCTGATGGCGGTCACCTACGTAGCCGATCCCCCATCGCCGGCCGTTCCACCGCCGAATCCCGCCGAACCCGTTGCCGCACAGTCGAAACCCGAGCGACGCCGTCCCCGCAAGCGCCGCTTGGCCCCGCGGATACCCGACGGGGCCGTCCGCCGCGTCACATGAACCGGGCGCTCTGACTGTCCACGAAGGTCTGCGCGCGTTCCAGGGTGTGCGAGGCATAGGTTCCCCCGGCACGCGCGTCCAGCAGGGCGTTCTGCTGCGCGTCCGTCATCATCCGCTGCAGCTCGAAACGCTGGTGCAGCGACTTGTCCGGGTCCTGCTCCAGGAACTTCTTCTCGATGCCCTCGCTCATCGCGATCGTGCGTTCCAGCGTCTGCTCCAGCAGGCGCTCGTCGAACGGCTCACCGTTCTCCCTGCACAACGTCGAACTCTCCAGCAACGTCCGGCTCGCCGTCACCAGTTCGCCCGCCAGCCGGGCGTACTCGCGGCGTTCGTGGTCCTCGTCGTTGCCCCGGATGCCCAGCCACCTGATCACCAGCGGCAACGAGCCGCCCTGCACGACCAGGGTGAGGATCGCGACCGTGAAGGCGATCAGGATCAGCTCGTTGCGGAACGGCAGGTCCTCCGGCAGCGTCTGGGCGGCCGCCACCGTCACCACGCCGCGCATGCCCGACCAGGCGAGGACCGCGCCGCCGCGCCAGCTCAGGCCTTCGCTGGCGTAGAAGGCGACGTCGGCCTGTTTGCGTTGCAGCATGCGGACTCCGCGTTCGTACCGCTTCTCGTTGCCGGGCTCGGGGCCTCGAGCGAGGAAGCGGTCCAGAAAGGAGTCGAGCTTGCCGGTGAACGCGTCCGCGCGGCGTTGCTGGCGGCGGAGCATGGCGATGAGCGGGATCACGAACGTCCCTCGCAGCAAAACCAGCGCAACGGTGGCCAGCGCGCCGATCACCAGCGTCCGCGCCAGATCGTCGTCCGCCACGGTGGCGACGACCGACGTGAGTTCGAAGCCCACCAGCAGGAAGACGCCGTTCTCCAGGATGAGCTGGATCGTGCGCCAGTTGGTGCGTTCGGAGATGCGGTCGTGCGCGGTGAACCGCTTGGCGCTCTGGTGGCCGGTGATCAGACCGGCCACGACGACGGCGATCACGCCGGACGAGTGCACCTCCTCGGCCGGGATGAACGCCAGGAACGGGACGACGTACGAGATCGCGGTCGTGAGCACCGGCTGGCCCTGGATCTTCGACCGCGCCCACACCGACACGATGCCGACCGCGGCGCCGATCACCACGCCCACCGACACGGCGTACGCGAAGTCGCCCACCGCGCTGCCGAACGACACGCTGGCAGTGATCGCGACGATGGCCGTGCGCAGCAGCACGAGCGCGGTCGCGTCGTTGACCAGGCCTTCGCCCTCGAGGATCGTGACGAGCCTGGGCGGCAGGCCGAGCTTCTTGCCGATCGACGTGGCGGCGACCGCGTCCGGCGGGCTGATCACCGCGCCCAGGGCGAGCGCCGCCGCGAAGCCGATCTCGGGCAGCAGCCACCAGATCAGCAGCCCGGTGCCGAAGGCGGACACGGCCACGAGCAGCACCGACAACGCGCCGATGGTCGCGAAGTTGCGTCTGAAGTCGACCACCGGAACGTTCACCGCAGCCGAGTACAGGATCGGCGGCAGCACGATCACGAGAATCCACTCGGGCTCCACGACCAGGTGCGGTGCGCCGGGCAGTTGGCTGCAGCCCATGCCGACGAGCACGAGCAGCACAGGTGCGGCCACGCCCAGTTTGGGCGCGGCGTACGACACCACCACGATGATCAGCACGGCCGCGACGGCGAGCAAGGCCCATTCCTGCATGACGTGCAGTTTGTCTGATCGGAACGGACCTCGCCCGGGCAGGCACGCCGGTCAGGAAGCAGGAAGCACGTGGCGGCCGTCACGGTCGGTGCTCAGGCACAGCGAGCAGATCTCGCCGCCGAGAGCGCTGGCCGTCATGTCCGGTCGCTCGTACGACTCCGTGCACACCACGCACTCGTACCGCGTCCCGCTCGGGTTGCCGTCCTCGTCGAGCACCGGCTCCGCGATGCCGTCGTCCTTGCGGCGCAAGTAGAACCGGCCGCGCGTGAGCACCGCGAGCAACGGCGTCAGCACGATCGGGATGCCGACCGCCACCAACGGTGAGTAGGGCTGGATCGCCGCGCCGAACAGTCCGAAGTAGACCGAGATGGAGCAGATCGACGAGGCGAGGAACGACCCGACGCCCACCGGGTTGACCGCGAACAGCATGCCGCGGCGGAACTCCGGCTGCTTGGGCGACAGCTTCAGAAGGTACTTGTTGATCGCGATGTCCGCCGCGACCGTGACCACCCAGGCCATCGCGCAGTTCGAGTAGAAGCTCAGCAGGTTGTTGAGGAAGCTGAACATGTCCGCTTCCATCAGCACCAGCGCGATCACGAGGTTGACCAGCACGAACACCAGCCGTCCCGGATAGTGCTTCGTGACGCGGGTGAAGGAGTTCGTCCACGCCAGCGACCCCGAGTAGGCGTTGGTGACGTTGATCTTCACCTGGCTCAGCACCACGAGCACCAGCGCCAGCGGCACCACCAGCCACGCCGGCATGAACTGCTTGAACACCCCGGTGAACTGCTCGATCGGCTCCACCGCCGCGACCTTGCCGACCGCGTCGAGCACGTAGACCGCCATGAACGCGCCGATCGCCTGCTTCAGCGCCCCGAACACGACCCAGCCCGGTCCGGCCATGATCATCGACGTCCACCACGCCCGCCGGTTCTCCGCGGTGCGAGGCGGCATGAACCTCAGGTAGTCGATCTGCTCGCCGATCTGCCCCATCAACGACAGGCACACGCCCGCGCCGAGCATCACCGCCGCGGTGTTCACGCCGGTGTCCCCGTAGGCGAGCCAGCGGCTGACCGAGTCCGGGTCCGCGATCACCAGGTACAGCAGCGGCGCCACCATCAGCAGCAGCCACAACGGGTTCGTCCAGCTCTGCAGCTTCGCGAGCACCTTCATCCCGTAGATCACCAACGGGATGATCACCAACGTCGACGCGAGATACCCCAGCCACAGCGGCAGACCCAGCGCGTACCGCAGGCCCTGCGCCATGATCGAGCCTTCGAGCGCGAAGAAGATGAACGTGAAGCTCGCGAAGATCACGCTCGTGATGACGGAGCCGTAGTAGCCGAACCCTGATCCGCGCGTGATCAGGTCGAGGTCGATGTTGTACCGCGCCGCGTAGTACGCCAGCGGGAACCCGGTCACGAAGATGACGATCGCCGCGAACGCGATGGCCAGCAACGCGTTCCCGGTGCCGTGCGCGAGCCCGATGCCCGCGCCGATCGAGAAGTCCGCCATGTAGGCGATCCCGCCCAGCGCGGACGCCCCGACGACGGCGGGCGTCCAGCGCCGGTACGTCCGGGGTGCGAATCGAAGGGTGTAGTCCTCAAGCGTCTCTTTGGACGCCGCACGAACCGGCGCGGGCTCCACAACCTCGTCAAGGGTCATGGATCTCGACGCTAGGAACCGCGCGTTTCAGCCAGTCACGCCGCTTGTGACGTACCGATGACGCTGTGTTCACGCGCCATTGATGATCTCGTGACGTTCATGACGGAGCGTCAGAGCTTCCAGATCCGGACGGTCTTGTCGTCGCCGCCCGCCGCGATCCGCTTGCCGTCCGGGGAGAACGCGACCGCCTGGATCTGGCCACCCGCGCCGATCACCGTGGCGCGGACCTTCTTGGTCTCCACGTCCCACAGCTGGACGAAGTTGCCCTGACCCCAGGCGGCGACCGTGTCGCCGTCCGGGTGGTACAGCGCGCTCGCCAACGTGAGACCGTCGTCCGCGCGCGGGAACACCGCCTTGCTCTGCCCTGACTCCACGTCCCAGAGCTGCATGCTGTTCTTGCCGTCGCCGTCGATGACCGCCAGGGTCTTGCCGTCGGGCGAGAACGAGCCGCCGTCACCGGTCGAGTCGTTGATGGTCTTGACCGTCTTGCCGGTGGCCGGATCGACGATCTTGATCTCCTGGTACTTGGTGCCGGCGTAGGCGAGCAGCTTGCCGTCCGGGCTGAACGAGAGGTCGCTGCTGCCCTGGGCCTCGGTCAGGCCGATCTTGACGGTGCGGGCCGCGACGTCCCAGACCTGCAGGCGGCCGGTGTGGGTGATGCCGACGAGGGTCTTGCCGTCCGGGTGGAAGCGCAGGGTCTTCATGATCGATCGGCTCTGGTCCAGGCCGCCGATCATCGAGCGGTCGGAGATGTTCCACAGGTACGTGGTGAAGTCGCCGGTGCGGTTGCCGCCTGCGGCGAGGATCCTGCCGTCCGGACTGATCGCCACCGCGCACGCCGAGGCGCCGCCGGGGCCGTCCGGGTTCTGGACCGTGCCAATGAGCTTGCCGGTGGTGGTGTCCCACAGGCGGACCAGGGCGCCGCCGTCGCCGAGGCCGTCCTCGGCGCTGGCGAGGATCTTGCCGTCCGGGCTCCACGCGATCGACGAGACCGAGGCCTTGTGGTCGACGAGCTGGACGTGCTCGGTGAACTCCTCCGGGCGTCCCGGCTGGGTCTTCGAGGACGTCGTCGACTGCTCGGAGCCGCCCTCCTTGTCGGAGGCCGTCTTGGTGTCGTTGCTGGACGGCAGCAAGGCCGCCCCGCCGTCGTTGTTCCTCGTGCCGATCCACCACGCGGTGCCGCCTCCGATCAACGCGACCGCGCCGACACCGGCGAACAACGCGGTGCGTCTGCTGACACCGCCGGACTTCGCCACGACCGGCAGCACGACGGGCGCGCCCGCGAGCATCGCCAGCGCCTGGTCGACCGAGGCGCGGTCGGCGGGGTTCTTGCGCAGCAGCCCGCCCAGCAGCGACGCGAGGTGCCCTGCGCGCTGCGGGGGCGGCGGGTCCTGGGTGAGCAGCATCGACAGGGTCGTCATGAAGTCCCTGCCCTGGTACGGCGGCCGGCCTTCCACGGCGGCGTACAGGGTGGCGCCGAGCGACCACATGTCGGTCACCGGGGTGATCGGCGCGCCGGTGCCCTGCTCCGGCGCCATGTACGCGGGCGTGCCGACGATCGAGCCGTCGGTGGTCAGCGGGACGTCGCCGGTGAGCCGCGCGATGCCGAAGTCGGTGATGACGACCCGCTCGCCGGACAGCAACACGTTGGCGGGCTTGAGATCGCGGTGCACGATCCCGGCCTGGTGCGCCACCCGCAGCGCGCTCAGCATCGACGTGGCGATGTAGGCGACCTGGTCCGGGGGCAGCGCACCCCGGGCCTTGACGGCATCGGACAGCGAGCCGCCCCGGACGTACTCCATCACGATCATCGGGGTGCCGTTGTACTCGACGACGTCGTGCACGGTGACGATGCCGGGGTGGTTGAGCTGGCCGGCGAGCTGCGCCTCCCGCATGGCGCGCTGGCACAGCAACGCCCGCTGCTGCGGGTCGAGCCCGACCGGCAGCAGCAGCTCCTTGACGGCCACCTCACGGCCGATGACCTCGTCCCGGCCGAGCCACACCCGGCCCATGCCGCCGACGCCGATCACCTGAACGAGCCGGTAGCGCTGCGCCACCAGACTTCCCGTCGCATCTGTCACGGCGCGCAGCTTAGATGGGAGAACACGCTCCCACGACGGTAACCGGCAAGTTCGCTCACTGATGAACCTGTTGGCAGCGAAGAAACATCATGTGCGTTCAATCGGTCGACAATGGACCTGTCCCTAGTGGACTCTCGCGACCTCGATCCCGATCTCCCCGAACATCCGCAACTTCCGCGTCCTCGTCGGTTCCGTGGCGAACCCGGCCTCGCCGATCCCCTTCGCCGCGTGGCCGTGATGCGCGATGTCGGCGAGCACGAACAGCCCGCCCGGTCGCAGCACCCGGCGCACCTCGGCGAGCATCTCACCCTTCGAAGGCCCGTCGAGGTGGTGCAGCATCAGGCTGGAGAAGACGACGTCGAACGAGGCGTCCGGGAACGCCAGCTCCTGCGCGAACCCCCGGTCCAGCTTCGCCTCCAACCCGGCCCGCCGCAGCTTGCGCTCCGCCCGCGCCAGCATCTTCAGATCGGGGTCCACGCCGGCGAGCTCGACGTCGCGATGACGCTTTCCGGTGGAGCGCAACAGGTTTCCGGTGCCGCAGCCGACGTCGAGCACTCGTTGCCCGGCACTCAGAGCGGTCACCTCGACCATCTCCTGATGGATCGCGGACAAGCCGGACGCCCGGTGCAGCACGTCGTAGAACGGCAGCAGGTAGTGCTTGCCCATACCGGGCAGGTAGTCCCGCTCCTGGGACGATGTTTCGGCCATGCACTCATTCTGACTGGCCTCAGACCTGGATTTCTGTGCCGATCCACGGTTTGAGTGGGATGATTTGACGGTGCGCGCCATCCGAACACCCATGAAGGGCTCCGGGCCCGCGAAGTACGCTTGGCAACCCGCTCCCGGCGACCTGCCCGTCATGGCCCTGAGGCTCGGGCACGGCGCGGACTTCGACGGCTCGCACGAGGCCCACTCCCACGACTTCCCCGGCCTGGCCTACTTCGAGACGGCGGGCGGCGTGGTGCGGCACGGCCGTCAGGTCAGGCAGGTCGAGGCCGGCGACCTGTTCGTCATCGCGCCCGGCGACGTGATGGGCCAGGCCCGCAGCGACGACCTCCTCGGCGCACGGGGCTGGGGCGTCTTCTTCACCGCCGACGCGCTCGGCCCGGACACTCCCGGCGCGCACCTGGCGTGGCGCACGCACCCGCTGCTGTTCCCGTTCGTCCACGGCGGCGCGACGGGTGCGTTGCGGCTCAAGGTCCCCGTCGAGCACCGCGCCGAGTGGGCCGCCCGCGTGGAGGCGCTGCACGCGGAACTCGTGCGGCGCCAGGACGGCTACCGGGAAGCCGTGCCGGCACACCTGACGCTGCTGCTGGTCGGGGTGTCGCGGCTGGCCGCGGACGTCGTCGGCGACCTGCGCGAGAACGCCGAGCCGCTGCTGGCCGAGGTGTTCGACGTGATCGAGCGGCGCTACCCGGAACCGTTGTCGCTGCGCGAGGTCGCCGCCGCGGTCCGCATCTCCCCCGGCCACCTGACCTCGACCGTGCGCAAGCGGACCGGGCGCACGGTGCAGGAGTGGATCACCGAACGCCGGATGGTCCAGGCACGAAGGCTGCTGGCCGGGACGGACCTGCCGGTCGGCGACATCGGGCGGGAGGTGGGCATCCCGGACGCCGGCTACTTCGCGCGGACGTTCGGCAAGGTGCACGGGATGAGCCCCACGCGTTGGCGGCGGTTCAACCACCTGAACGCCCGCTGAACTCCTGTGGACGCCCTGTCGATCAAGGGCCGTTTCGCCGCTTTCGTCCCTCCCGGCCGTGGCACTGTCGTGCCATGACCGGCACCACCCTGAACAACGGCAGAGACCTCGGCGCGAGGTTCCACGACCGGATGGAAGTCGTGGTGAGGTGGCTGCCGTTCGGGCTCTCCCGGGTCGTCGCGCCGAGCTTCCTCGGGTTCGCCGTGATCAACGGGTTCACGTTCGGCGTCGACCTGCTGCTGCTCACGCTGTTCCGCACCGGACTCGGCCTGCCCGTGCCGATCGCGTTCACGATCGCCTACGTGCTCGCGTTCGGTCTGAGCTTCGTGCTCAACCGGGCGCTGAACTTCCGCTCGCACGCGCCGGTCGGCCCGCAGGCGGGTCTGTACGCCGTCGCGATCGGACTCAACTACCTGGCGTTCATCCTCGGAGTCGGCAGCGCGCTGACCGGGATCGGCCTGCAGTACCACCTGTCCCGCATCGTCGCCGGCGCGTGCGAGGCCGCGTTCATGTACAGCGTGATGCGCTGGATCATCTTCCGCGACACCAGGGACTGACCTACTGCAGGTAGCCCTCGACCTCGCCGACCGTGCGAGCGGGGACGTCCTCCGCGTCGCCACCGAGCGAGCGGGCGGACCGGCGCCGCCGCAGCAGGTCCCAGCACTGGTCGAGGGCTTCTTCGAGCGACCGCAGCCGGGCGTGCTCCTCGTCCGTGGAGATCTCCCCGGACGCGAGCTGCTGACGCAACTCGTGCTCCTCGTCGACCAGTTCGTTGATGCGGCCCAGCACGTTCTCGTCGCTCATCTCGCCGACTCTACGACGAACTGCCGGCAGGTGCGCGTCTCCTACGGCAGCGCGGCCAGCGACAGGCTGTTGCCGTCCGGATCGAGCACCTCGACGTGCCGGACGCCGTTGGAGTACGTCTCGACGGGCTCGTGGCCGACGCCAGAGGCCGCGAGCCTGGCCAGCGCCTCGTCGAACTCGCTCCCCGCCACCCCGAACGTGATCATCGAGCCGCCCACGCGTGCCGACCGCACGTCGCGGGCATCGAGCACGACGTACGCGTTCTCCCCGACCTGCCAGAGGTGTTCCTCGCCGATGACCTCGTCCGCCCCACGGCCGAAGAACACCTCGTACCACTCCAGCGAACTGGCCAGGTCGTTCACACACATCACGCTGTGCAGATCCACGCGGTCCACCCTTCCGATCGTCTTGGAAGGGTGGACCGGTCGCGCGACGAGAACTCATCGGTGTCAGCTGCTGCGAGATTGTTCGCGCTGCGCGGAGTTCGACCGGCGCCTGCTCGACGTCATGATCGCCCACCAGGACGACGCCGTCCAGATGGCGCGGTGGGAGGCGGGCAGCGGCGCCGACCGGGAGGTGAAGGATCTCGCGGACCGGATCGACAGGTCCCGCACCGCGCAGATCGGCATGATGAAGAAGTTCCTCGACAGGACGTAGCGGGGTACCCCGTGCCGGACTGAAGGAGGCCGACATGCAACCCGTCCCGTTCATGCCGTGGGTGTGGCGCGATCCGTCGTGGGCCAACGAGCCGGACCAGGACCTCGCGGATCGCCCCGACACCGGACTGATCGGCTACGACGTCGAGGCGACCGACGGCGGCATCGGCAAGATCGACCAGGACAACGCCAAGGTGCCGCACGACTGTCTGATGGTCGACACCGGACCGTGGATCTTCGGCCACCGGGTCGTGCTCCCGGTCGGCACGGTGCGGCACGTGGACCACGAGGAACGCAAGGTCTACATCGACCGCACCAAGGAGCAGATCAAGAACGCGCCGGAGTACGACCCGGACGACCACGAGGGCTATCGCAGTCGCACCGACGACTACTACGCCGAGAGCTATCGCCTGATGCCGCCGATGCTCTAGCAGCGGCAATAGGCTGGCGCGCATGACATCTGTGTTGCAGAACGTGGCGATCGACTGCGCGAACGCCTACGAGCTGGCGTTGTTCTGGAGCAAGGTCACCGGTCGCCCGATGCACCCCGACGACGGGCCGGGCGACCGGGAGACCGAGGTGCTGCTGGCCGAGGGCCCGGTGCTCTTCTTCAACGAGGTGCCCGAGCCCAAGACCGCCAAGAACCGCCTGCACCTGTGCCTGCGCCCGGAGACCTCGCGGGACGAGGAGGTCGAACGGCTGCTGGGCCTCGGCGCGACGCTCGTCGGCGATCACCGCAACCCCGACGGGACCGGCTGGGCGATCCTGGCCGACCCCGAGGGCAACGAGTTCTGCGTGCTGCGCAGCGAGTCCGAGCGCGCCTAGGCCGGCGCCATCGCCTCCAGCACGCTGGACCGCACGCCCAGCACGCTCATCAGTTCCAGCGCCTGCAACGGCCGCAACACCGCGGCGGTGTTCGCGACGATCACGAGCGCACTGCCGCGGCGCAGGCAGAGGTCCTGGTGGTCGAGCAGCAGGCCGACGCCCTGGGCGCCGAGGAACCGCACGCCGCTGAGGTCCAGCACGACGGACGCGGGTGGGGTGACCATCCGGACGGCCTCGCCGAGACAGTCGGCCAGGTTCTGGGCGGTCGAGACGTCGATCTCGCCGGCGACGCGTACGAGAACGGTGTCGCCCACTCTCTCGCGGGTGGAGCGGAAGGGAACTTGAACGTTGGGGAGCACGCGGCAACCTCCAGTAGGGACGGCACGAACCACCGTCGCAGGGGCTGGCTGCTCAACCCAACTGGAACGGTATCGCAGTTCACGGCCTTCAGCGCGCGTAGCATCAGTTCTCGTGACCGGTTTCTTCCACGAGACCGCCTTTTACGGCTCAGACGACGACTTCCTCGCGCACGCCGTGCCGTTCCTCGAGAACGGCCTGCGCGCCGGTGAGCCGTCTGTGGTGGCGTGCACCGAGCAGAACACCGCTCTGCTGCTCGGAGCGCTCGGCCGCGGCGCCTCGGTGACGTACATGCCGAGCGCGGACCAGTACGCCCGGCCGTCCGAGGCCATCGCCAGCTACCGGGAGCTGTTCGCGGAGCACACCTCGTCCGGCGCACAGCAGATGCGTGTGGTCGGCGACGTGCCGCATCCCGGCATGGGCGCGCCGTGGGACTGGTGGGCCCGTTACGAGGCCGCCGTGAACCTGGCCTACGCCGAGTTCCCCGTGTGGGGCCTGTGCCCGTACGACACCAGGACGACGCCCCCCGAGGTGCTGGCCGACGTGGTCCGCACGCACCCCAACATCTCCACCGCACCCGGCACGCACGAGCCGAACCCCGGCTACCGCGAAGGTCTCGCGGTATCGGTGCAGGTCCCGGACGTGCTGGAACAACGCGCACCGCTGGTCGAGCTCGTCGACCCGACCGCCCGCTGCGTGCGCGAGGCCGTGGGGACGGCGATCGGCGCGATGGGCCTGACCGAGGACGACGCGCACGACGTGGTCTACGCGGCCAGCGAGATCGTCACGAACGGCCTGACGCACGGCGTCGCGCCGGTCCGGTTCCGGTTGTGGTCGGACGACTCGCGCGTGGTGGTGACGGTGACCGATCAGGGCACCGGCCCGACCGACCCGCTGGCAGGTCTGATGCCGACCGCCGAGACCCTGTCCGCCGGACTCGGGCTGTGGATCCTGCACCGCACGTGCGACTACGTGTCGATGTGCCGGGACGACGACGGGTTCACGGTGCGGGTGAGCATCGGCGGCCAGACGTAGGGCAGGTCGTCGGGCACGTCGGGGAAGAACCGGCGGTAGTGCGCGGGAAACTTGCGCACCAGGGCCGAGCGGTGGCTGCGGTGGAAGTCCTCGTCGCCCAGCCAGCCGGGCAGGTCACCGGCCTCGGCCAGTTCCCGCTGGGTGCGCACCACCACGACGTTCCTGGCATGCGCCAGGTCCGACCGCATCATCTCTTCGCGCGTGTCGCGCAACCCCAGCTCACGCCACGCCGCGCAGACCTCCAGGCCGTACCGCACGAGCGCTTCCTCGTGGCCGGCCCACATCTTCACCGCCGGGTGGTGGCGCCAGCCGTAGCCGGGCACCACCAGCCCGCGCTGGACCTGGATCGTCTCGACGCGCTGCTTGCCGAGCCTGCTCCGGTCCAGCACGCGGGCCGACTCGGCGAAGTCCGGGTACGGCAGGAAGGTCTGCATCAGCTCAGAGCACGTACTTCGCCGCCCGCGCGGCCTGCTCCTTGTCGACGTGCACCTCGTACCGCCGCGCCTGCAGCGTCATGACGCTCGCGAAGTCACGACGTCCGCGCGTGGTCCAGTGCGCCACGAACCCGAAGACCGCGCCCCAGAAGGCACCGACCACGAGGCTGATGAACACGAACCAGGCCCAGGTCTGGCCGGCGGTGAACAGGCCGAAGAGCAGGCCGATGAACACACCGAACCAGGCGCCGCTGGCCGCGCCCGTCACCGCGGCGCGGCCTCGCGTCATGCGCCCGGTCACCTGCTCGACCGTCCGGACACCGTCACCGATGATCCGCACGCTCTCCACCGGGAAGCCGTCGTCGGACATCCGGTCCACCAGCCGCTGGGCGTCGAGGTAGTCCGGGTAGCTCGCCAGCAGGGAAGACTCGGTCTGGGTCACTTCGTGCTTGATGTCCACGTCATCCGGTTACCCGCGGGCACGGTGTCCAACACGATCAACTTCCCCGGCCGGTCTTCTCCTGGAGCCGGTCGATGAGCTGCGACGCCTCCACCTTGGTGAGTTCGGCCGGCACCTCCTCGCCCGCTTCCTGGGCGAGGGTGTGCAGGTACGACTCCTGCGGACCGGTCATCGGCTCGTCACCGGTCGTCCAGTCCTGCGGGTCCTTCTCCGGCGTGCGGTTCACCGCGATCCCCTTCCACTCGAACGTGCGTTCGAGGTACCCAGGGCGTCACGGGTCCAATCACCGGTGGAGGACGACATCACCAGGAGCCGAGGGAGCCGGTACGGCCGTCGCGCGCAACGCACGGCCGAGCAGGCGGTGGGCGACGGTCAGCAGCGTCCGGGCTTCCATCCGCTCGCCGTAGCGCAGGTGCTCGCTCGCGGCTTCGACATATCCCATGAGCTGCGGCGACACCGTGGCGTGCGCGGCGGAGCACGCTACCAGCGCCTCCTTGAGCCCTCTGCGGGCCTCGTCTTCGTCAATGCCCGCCAACGCGGTGCAGACCGCGTTGTCCAGCTTCTCCAGAGCGGTCGCGCACTGCTGCCGCGACGACGGTTCGTCGAGTTCGGTGGTCATGGTCATCGCCTGCCTTCACAGCCGGATATTCCGCGCCGACTGCTTGACGCGCACGCGCCCGTGTACCCGGCTCGAGCGCCGTCAAACCGCCGCTTCACCGGGCGCGGCTACGGTGTCGGGATGCGTGGGACCTGGCGCGAGAAGAACGCGCGACAGTGGATCTCCGACCTCTCCGACCGGATCGGTGCGGCCGGGTGGGCGACGCTCGCCCTCACTCCCGCTCTCGCCGCCGAGGTCGACCAGCACGGCGCCGCGGTGCGCGACATCCTCCTGCTCGGCGTCGAAGGCGCCGGCACGGTGGGCGCGGTCGTGCTCCTCGCCGCGTACGGACGAGGTCTGCTCGACAACGCGCTCGAATCGGACTGGACGCCCACGTCGTGGCTCGGCGTCCGCCTCATGGCCGTCTGTCAGCTCGCGCACCTGCACGGCGCGATGCCGTTGACCGACGACGTGTCCGCGCTTCCGAAGCTCACATGAGAAACGAGGCGCACCCCAGACGGGTGCGCCTCGTCGATGCTCCTCGTTCAGCGGTCTTCCGGCCTCCGCTCGCCGAGCACCGGGTCCTCCGGTCGCGCGGCGGTCGGCACCGGCGCCGTGACGGGCTCGGCCGGAGCGGAGGTGCCGGTGCGCACGGCGTCCTCACGCCCGCGCTGGTACGCCTCCGCCTGAGCCTGGGCCTGCGGCAGTTCCTGCTCCGCGCGCCCCAGCCAGCCTTCCCACCGCTGCTGCATCGGCCTCACCAGGCCGCCGCCCACACCGACGACGAGGATGCCGCCGACCGTGGCGAGCACCGCGATCAGGACCGGCGTGGTGACCGTGGTGGCGACGCCGATCTGGTTCAGCGCGGCGATGATGCCCAGCGCCCAGATGAAGATCGACGCGACGTTGGCGAGGACGCGGCCGTAGGACAGACCACCCAGCGCGCCGCCGATGAAGTCCTTGACGGCACTGGCGACCGCGCCCGCCACGACGACGATGATGATCGCGACCGCGGCCTTCGGCAGCCACGACACGATGCCGGTCAGCAGTTCGGAGACGGGGTTCGGGCCCCAGACGCCGAACGCGATCTGCAGCGTGATCAGCAACAACGCGTAGTACACGAGCTTCGCGAGCAGATCAGAGGCGTCGTACTTGCTGTTCGCGAGCATCTGGTGGATGCCTCCGCGCTCCACGAGCCGGTCGAACCCGACGCGTTCGAGCCCCTTGTCGACGAGCTTCGCCACCGTCTTGGCGACGAACCAGCCGATCAGCAGGATCAACAGGAACGCCGCGAGCTTGGGCACGAACGTGGCCACGGCGCGCCAGGCGTCGGTCAGCCCTTGTCCGAAGTCCATGTCGAACTCCCTTCGCACGGGCGCCCGACCGGGTCACCCGCACCTGGCAGTACCCGGTGCGGGCTCCCTTCACACAGATTTCACACGACCTGCCGCAGCTCGCGATCGCAGGCGATCAGGTGTTCCCACGTTCGGCCGCGCTGACTCGGCGGTGCCGAACCGTCTGCGGTGCAGATCGGGTACACCAGACCGAACGGGACGGGTTGATCGAACTCGTCTCCGGTGTGGACGTCGACCAGATGACGCACGTGTGCCATCGCGACCACTCCTTCGCATGGATTGCGGAGCCAGCGGGTTTGGGATCAACGAATACCCCGTGAGCTGCGCGAACATGCCTGTTACCACTGCGACATAAGGGTGAACCATTCCGTCCTCAGTGGACTAACGCGCCGTGATCGTGAGAGTGAACGCGCCGTCGTGCGGGATGGTGAGGATCTCCATGCGACGGCCGGGATAGGTGATCGTGGACGCCGGCCGCAGCCGCGGATCCAACGACCGCGCCCAGTCGAACCGGATCACGGTCCGGCCGCGGGTGAGCGTGAGGCCACGCGAGTCGAGCGCCACCGTGTCGGAATCCCTTACCACCAAAGGGATCTGTTCGGTCGCGGCGGACTGGGCGCGCACCGACCGCACGATCCGATCGCCCACCGTCACCTCGGTCACCACCGAGCCGGACGGCGTGCGGTAGCGGAACCGGTACGGCTCGCCGCCGAGGAACTCCGCCTGCTGCGGGCCGTTCGAGTCCGGCGCCTGGCCCGGGAACACAGTGGCCCAGCACGCGTGGTTGTTGTTGTTCATCGACTGCACCAGCGTGCCCGCCACTGGGTGCCACAAGAACGTCAACCCGGTGCGCGCCAACGAGGTCGCGCGGCGAGCACCGAAGTAGCCGCCGACATACCACCGTGGACGCCGCACGAACAGGAAGTCCTGCCCCTGATCGCTCCGCCGCTCGGTGAAGTGCGCACGGTGGTACGGCAACCGCGCGATCGCGGCCGTCCGCTCGGCACGGCTCGGGTAGCGCTCGCCGTAGATGGCGTGAGCGAGGATGCGCGGTGAAGTGTCGGGCTTGACCAACGCGGGCACCGGGGCCGAGGAGGCCGCCCACGCGGCCCGTGCGGCGGCCAGGTCCTCACGGCTGGACACGAACGCGGCGAGGTTCGGCACCTCCGACACGAACTGGGCGTTGAGCGCGGTCCGTTCGGGATCGGGCCGCACGTCGGCGTAGAACTTCGAGGACGTGCGCGAGTTCGTGGCGATGTTCGCGAACCAGCCGGAGCCGTCCGGTTCGCGGAGCAGGTTGTAGCCGAGCCAGTCGGTGTACCTGCGGGCCATGGTGACGAGGTTCGGGTCGCCGGACTGCCGCCACGCGTCGGCCAGTTCGGGCAGCATGACCTCGAAGTTGTAGTTGGTGTCCGCGCCCGACTCCTCGTAGAAGAACCCGGCGGGGCTCTGACCGACAGTGGTCAGCCGCCGGAACGCCTCGGTCAGCCGCTGTCGCAGCACGGGATCGGGGTCCTGCCTCAGCGCGAGCGCCGAGCCCGCGAGCCCGGAGGTGGTCTGGTTGGCCCAGGTGAGCGGCGACTGCCAGACCGTGCCGTTCGACGGGTCGAGGAACCAGGTCATGGCCCTGCGCAGCGCGGCGGTGATCTGGGCCTGCCGGGACGGCAGCGTCCCGGCCCGCTTGAGCAACGCGTTCGTCTTGCTCAGGTAGCCCATGGCGAACCCGGTCGCCGCGAGCGAGTGCTGGTCCGCCGAGTACTCCGGCCACGACCCGTCAGCGTGCTGCAGCCCGAGGTAGTGGCCGAGCCCGGCGTCCAGCGCGGCGAGCACGGTCGAGTTGCCGCGGTACGGGTTCCACGAACGGGACTGCGTCGCGAACCACGCCAGCGTGTAGACGTGCTCCTGAACACGGGCGTTGTACGAGACGTTGGGGCTGCGCCACCAGCCACCGCCGAAGAAGCCGCTGGAGTTCATGTCGGCGACCATCGGCGAGACGAGCATCAGGTACTGCGCGAACCGCTGTTCGTCCGGCGCGAAGGCGCGGCGGTCCGGGGTGACGGGCGGGGGCGCGGGCAAGGCGTGCGCCGGCGTGGGCAGGGTGGCGAGCAGTCCGATCGCGGTGGCACCGGTGATCAGGCTGCGTCGGCTGAATGCGTTCACCTGAACTCCAATCGGCGGAAGCCTGGTTGTGTACGGACAGGAGGAGCTGATCCCGGCTTGTCCGGCCCGCGCAGCGGGCCGTCAGTCGGGACGTTTCTGCTGTTCGATGCACTCCTTGATGATGGGCAAGGGGGCACCACCGCACGATGCGGCGAAGTAGGAGGGCGACCAGAAGTGCTGCCCCCACAGGTGTCGGCGGATGTGCGCGGAGAATTCCTGCCGCAGGCGCCGGGAGGAGACGCCTTTGAGGCTGTCGACCAGTGTGGACGGGGCCAGGCTGGGCGGGTGGTGCACGAGCAGGTGCGCGTGGTCGGTCTCGCCGTTGAGCTCGCGCAGTTCCGCGTCCAGGCCGGCGCATACGTCCCGCATGATCTCCTCGCAGCGGCGCAGGATCTGATCGGTGAACGCGCCACGCCGGTGCTTTGTGACGAAGACCGGGTGGACGTGAAGGTTGGGGATGACACTGTGTCCCCTGCGTACGTCGGGGTCGGGTTCCCATCGTGGTGACGCAGGCCAACGCTATGGTGATCAGCGTGAAGCAGGCGGTGCAGGTGCGGTTGCTGCCGTCGGCCGAGCAGGCGTCGGCGCTGGCCGATACCTTGCGCGCCTGCAACATGGCCGCGTCGTGGCTGTCCGAGCGGATGCACACCGACCAGGTGTTCCGGAAGTTCGACGTGCAGAGATGCTTCTACGCCGAACTGCGGGAACGGTTCGGGCTGGCCGCGCAGCCGGCGATCCGGGTGATCGGCAAGACAGTGGACGCCTATACGACACTGCGGGCCAATCTCAGGGCAGGCAGCTACGGGCCGCCTGGGTCGGACCGGCATCGCAAGGTCGAGGGCACCCCGATCAGGTTCCGTCCGCAGGCGGGGCAGCCGTTCGACGCCCGTTGTCTGTCCTGGCAGTTCGGTGACGCGGGCCGCGACGGGACAGTGTCGATCTGGACCGCCGCCGGTCGGCTTCGCGGTGTGCGGATCGTGGGAAACCCCAGGCATCTCTTCCTGCTGCGTTCCCGATCGGTGATCGGGGAGACCGATCTGCTGCACCGGGACGGGGTGTGGCTGCTGCACGCCGTTGTCGACAGTCCCGAGGCCGCCCGGCGGGAACCGGTGAACGGGTTTCTCGGGGTCGACCTGGGCATCGTGAACATCGCGACCACCTCTGACGGTGACCGGTTCTGCGGGTCGCGCCTGAACCGCTACCGCAAGCGCCAGAAACGAATCCGGAAACGGTTGCAGGCCAAGAAGACCTCCTCCGCGCGACGGCTGCTCAAAAAACGCCGCCGCAAGGAGGCGCGGTTCGCGGCCGACGTGAATCACCGGATCAGCAAGAACATCGTGGCCGAGGCTGAACGCACCGGACGAGGGATCGCCGTCGAGGAACTGACGGGAATCCGTGTCCGGGTACGGCTTCGCAAGCCCCAACGGGCCACGCTGCACTCCTGGGCGTTCGCCCAGCTCGGCCAGTTCCTGACCTACAAGGCCCAGCGGGCCGGTGTGATGGTGGTGCAGGTCGATCCGGCCTACACCTCGCAGACCTGCCACGCCTGCGGGCACGTCGACAAACGCAACCGCCGCAGCCAGGCGGTGTTCCAGTGCGGCCGGTGTGACTTCGTTGGGCACGCCGACCACAACGCAGCACACAACATCGCGGCACGCGGTGTCGTGTGCCGGGGCGAAGTCATGCGCCCAGACGCAGCGCCCATCCTGGCAGCCGGCTAGGACGGCAGCAGCAAGCCTGAAAACCGCCGCCCGCGGCGGCTGGCAAGCTCGTTCCTTCAGGGACGAGTTCATGACGGGCCTACCTCCTTGGCGGAGGACCCTCGCGCGGCGAGGCGCGGCCCGTCAAGATGCTAATTCGAATTATTACAGGGTTGACGGCGGGACGGGTGCTGACGCAGACTCCCTGCCAATTCGAATTGGCAGGTGCTCATGGCCAAGCGGCTCACCCAGCAGGACATCGCGCGGATGGCAGGCGTCAGCCAGGCCACGGTGTCGCTGGTGCTCAACAACCGGACCGACGGCGGTGTCCGCATCGCGCCGGAGACCCGCGCACGCGTCCTGGAGGTCATCCGCAGAACGGGCTACGTCGCGAACCCCATCGCGCGCCGGCTGCACGACCAGCGCAACCGGATCCTCGGCGTCTTCACCTACGAGGCGGTGTTCCCGAGCACCCGTGCGGATTTCTACCAGCCGTTCCTCGAAGGGATCGAGGAACAGGCCGAGGTGGCCGGCTGCGACCTGCTGCTGTTCACCAGCGCCAAGGCGGCGGAGGGGAAGCGGCGGATCTTCAGCGACAACAGCAGGATCCGGCTCGCCGACGGTTGCGTGCTGCTCGGCCGTTCGATCGACCGCGACGACCTCGCGCAGCTCGTGACGGAGGCCGTCCCGTTCGTCTCGATCGGCCGGCGTGACGACGCGGGCGGTCCGGTGCCGCACATCGGTGCCGACTACCCCGCGGCCGTGCGGAACCTCGTGGACCGTTCGGTCGCCCTGGGCCACCGCAAGTTCGCGTACGTCGGTGCCGGAACGGGTGCGGAGTCGTCGGCCGACAGGCTGCGCGGGTTCAAACAAGCCGTTGCAGCACACGGCGTCGAGGGCACGCACGTGCAGTTCGCCGGACTGCGCCAGCTGCTCGACGCGGGCATCACGGCCGTGCTCGCCGAGGAGGTCTCCGACGGCGCCGCACTCGTGCTCGCCGCCCGCGAGCGCGGCCTGTCGGTCCCCGGCGACCTCTCCGTGCTCATGCTCGGCGCCGCGACCCGTCCGGCACCGGACGACGTCCAGCTCACCGGATTCCGCATCCCCCGGCGCGAGATGGGCCGCCGGGCGGTGCAGGCGCTGACCGAGGTGCTCGAACACGGCACCACCCCGCAGGAGCTGCTGGCCTGCGAGTTCGTCGAAGGCACCACCCTGGGCCCGTGCAGGGCCCAGGGTTGATCAGGAGGAACCTGTTGCCGCACAACACAGATGTCGTCGTCGTGGGCGGCGGACTGGGCGGGGTCGCCGCCGCGCTCGCGCTGCTGCGCGCCGGTCGCCGGGTCGTGCTGACCGAGGAGTTCGAGTGGCTCGGCGGACAGCTCACCAGCCAGGCCGTGCCGCCGGACGAGCACAGCTGGGTCGAGCGCTTCGGCGTCACCGCCTCGTATCGCGCGCTGCGTGACGGCATCCGCGACTACTACCGCCGCCACTACCCGCTGACTCCGCGGGCACGGGCGTGGCGTGAGCTCAACCCCGGTGCGGGCAACGTGAGCAGGCTCTGCCACGAGCCCCGCGTGGCCGTCGCCGTGATCGACGAGATGCTCGCGCCGTATCGGGGCAGCGGCAGGCTGACGGTCCTCCAGCCCGCCAGGCCGGTCTCCGCGCGCACCGACGGCGACCGGATCGTGTCGGTCACCGTCGAGCACAACGGCTCCGAGATCGAACTCGCCGCGCCGTACGTCCTCGACGCCACCGAGACCGGCGAGCTGCTCCCGTTGTCCGGCACCGAGTACGTGACGGGCTTCGAGTCCACTCTGGACACCGGCGAGCCCAGCGCACCGGAGACGGCGCAACCGGCGAACATGCAGGCGATGTCGGTGTGCTTCGCGATCGACCACGTCGACGGCGACCACACGATCGACAAGCCGGCGCGCTACGACTTCTGGCGCGAGTACCAGCCGGACTACTGGGGCGACCGCATGTTGTCGTTCCGCTCCCCCGACCCGCGCACGCTGACCATCGCCGAGCGCACCTTCACCCCGAACCCGGACGACGACCCGCTCTCGGTCCTGTCCGACCAGCGACTGAGCGCCGGCGACAGCAACCTGTGGACGTTCCGCCGCATCGCCGCCCGCCGCAACTTCGTCGACGGCGCCTACGACAGCGACATCTGCCTGGTCAACTGGCCGATGATCGACTACTTCGAGTCGCCGGTGATCGACGTGCCGGACGCGGACGAGCACGTCGCGGCGGCGCGGGAGCTCTCGAAGTCGGTCCTGTACTGGCTGCAGACCGAGGCACCGCGCCAGGACGGCGGAACGGGCTTCCCCGGCCTGCGGCTGCGCGGCGACGTCACCGGAAGCGCGGACGGCCTGGCCCAGGCGCCGTACATCCGCGAGTCGCGGCGGATGAGGACCGAGTACACGATCGTCGAGCAGGACCTCTCACTCGCCGTGCGCGGCGACAAGGGCGCGGTGCAGCACGCCGACGCCGTGGGTGTCGGCATGTACCGCATCGACCTGCACCCCTCGACCGGCGGCGACAACTACCTCGACGTCGCCAGCTGCCCGTTCGAGATCCCGCTCGGCGCGCTCATCCCCCAGCGCGTGGAGAACCTGCTCCCGGCGGGCAAGAACATCGGCACCACCCACATCACCAACGGTTCCCACCGGCTGCACCCGGTCGAGTGGAACGTCGGCGAGGTCGCGGGCGCGCTCGCGGACTTCTGCCTGGCGCACCGAGTCACCCCTCGCGCGGTGCGCAACACCCCCGGCCTGCTCGCGGACTTCCAGCACCGGCTGGAACGCGACGGGGTCGAGCTCCGCTGGCCGGACGTGTCCGGCTACTAGTACTGGGAGACAACGATGTCCCGCCTGACAGCTCTGATCGTCGCCGCACTGCTCGCCCTCACCGCCTGCAGCGGATCCGCCGCGCAGTCCGGTCCCAAGTCGCTGCGCATGACCGTGTGGACCGCCAACGAGGCGCATCTCAAGCTGCTCAACGAGATCGCGTCCGAGTACAAGGCCTCGCACCCGGACGTCACCGAGATCAAGTTCGACTCGATCCCGGCCGACGGCTACACCACCACGCTCACCACCCAGATCGCCGGCGGCAACGCGCCGGACCTGGCGTGGATCCTGGAGGAGTCGGCACCGGACTTCGTCTCCTCCGGCGCGCTCGCGCCGATCAGGGGCAAGGTCGAGAAGGCCGACGAACTCGTGCCCTCGGCCACCAAGCTCTGGGAGAAGGACGGCGAGCTCTACGCCTATCCGTTCTCCACCTCGCCGTTCGGTCTGTTCGTCAACACCGACCTGGTCAAGGACCTGCCGAAGACCTGGGATCAGGCGGTCGCGGCGTCGGCGGGCAAGAACCTGGTGCTGCCGGACTTCAAGTACCAGAACTGGGCGGTGCTCTCGGCGATCTGGCGCGGCTGGGGCGCGAACGCGTGGAGCGAGGACGGCAGGTCGTGCGGCTTCTCCAGCCAGGAGATGAAGGACGCCATGACGTTCGTCCACAAGGCGATCTTCACGGACAAGGCGATCCCCGGCCCCGGCACGACGGTGGACTTCTTCGCGGGTGATGCGGCCATGGCCGTCAGCCAGATCTCGCGGGCGGGTGCGTTGAAGGACGCCAAGTTCGGCTGGACGCTGCTGCCGTTGCCGCAGGGCCCGAAGGGTGACTACGCGGTGATCGGCCAGGCCGGCGTCGGCGTGCTGAAGCGCTCGAAGAACGCCGACGCCGCCGCGGACTTCCTCGGCTTCTTCACCAACTCGGCCAACTCGGCCAAGCTCGCCCAGTTCTTCCCACCGGTCCGCCAGTCGCTGCTCAACGCGGAGACCCTGGCCAAGAGCAACCCGCTGATCAAGCCGGAGCAGCTGCAGTCGGTCGTGATCGACGGCATCGGCAAGGGCGTGGTGAAGCCGAGCCACCAGGGCCAGGAGGAGCTGAACCAGACGATCCGCGCGGCGCTCGACCCGTTGTGGAAGCCGGACGCGAACGTCGGCCAGGTGCTCGACGGCGTGTGCGCGAAGATCAAGCCGCTGCTGGAGCGCCAGTGACGTTCTGGACGTATCGCAGGCGCGACAACCTGGTCGGCTACCTGTTCGTCGCGCCTGCTCTGCTCGGCAGCCTCGCGTTCGTGCTCATCCCGCTGGGGCTGGTCGCCTGGTACAGCCTCAACGAGTGGAACGTGCTCGGCGGGACGTTCGAGTTCATCGGCGGCGAGAACTACAAGCAGCTCCTCGCCGACGAGAAGCTGCGCGAGTCGCTCGTCGCCACGGCCTGGTTCGCCGCCGGCCTGGTGGTCCTGAACCTGTCGCTGGCCCTGCTGCTCGCGGTGCTGCTCAACCAGAAACTGCGCGGCACCACGCTGTTCCGGACGTTGTTCTTCTCACCAGTGCTGGTGTCGCTGGTGGCGTGGACGCTGGTCTGGCAGCTCATGCTGCAGCCGGACGGCAGCGTGAACGGGCTGCTGGGCGTGTTCGGCGTCGACGGACCGAACTGGCTGCGGGGCGAGACCACCGCGATGGTGTCGGTGGTCGTCGTGCAGGTGATCAAGAACGTCGGGCTGAACATGGTGCTGTTCCTCGCGGCGCTGCAAGGGGTCCCGGCGCCGCTGTACGAGGCCGCGAAGATCGACGGCGCGGGCGCGTGGAGGCGGTTCCGGAGCATCACGATCCCGTTGATCAGTCCGACGATCCTGCTCACGTCGATCATCACGATCGTCGGCTCGTTGCAGGTGTTCGCGCAGATCGCGGTGCTCACCCAGGGCGGTCCCGGCACGTCCACGACCGTGTTGATCTACTACCTGTACCAGCAGGCGTTCCAGTTCCACCACTTCGGCTACGGCGCGACGATCTCGGTGCTGTTGTTCGTCATCGTCGCCGCTCTGACGTTGCTGCAGTGGCGGATGCGCCGGAAGTGGGTGCTCCATGAGTCGTAACGTCTCCAAGCGGAACGTCGCGCTCTACGGGTTGTTGTGCGTGCTGTGCGTGCCGTTCGTGTTCCCGACGTGGTGGATGGTCACCTCGTCGATGAAGCCGATCAGCGAGATCTTCTCCGAGTCGCTGCTGCCGTCGGAGTGGACGTTCTCCACGTACTCCACGGTGTTCCGGATGCAGCCGTTCGGGCAGCAGTACTGGAACAGCCTCTACATCGCGGTGATCGTCACGGTCGGCACGATGGCCGTCGCGGCGCTCGCGGGCTACGCGTTCGCGCGCATCCGGTTCCCCGGCCAGAACGCGCTGTTCGTGGTGGTGCTGACCGGCCTGCTCATCCCGAGCGAGGTGACGATCGTCCCGCTGTTCCAGCTCTTCCAGTCGCTCGGGCTGACGAACACGCACTGGCCGTTGATCATCGTGCCGATCTTCGGGGCGCCGTGCGTGCTGGCGATCTTCATCATGCGCCAGTTCTTCATCGCGCTGCCGCCGGAGCTGGAGGAGGCCGCCCGCATGGACGGCCTGGGTCGCGCCGGGATCTTCTACCGGATCGCGCTGCCGCTGTCCCGGCCGGCGCTGGGCGCGGTCGCGATCTTCACGTTCCTGCACTCGTGGAACCTCTACCTGGAACCGATCGTGTACCTGTCCACACCGGACATGTTCACGCTGCCGCAGGCGCTGACCCAGTTCGTCGACATCTACGGCGGTCCGATGTTCAACGTCCAGCTGGCCGCCGCGACGATGACGGCCGTGCCGATCCTGGTGGTGTTCGTGCTGGCACAACGGCAGTTCATCGAGGGTCTCGCGCACACGGGCGTGAAGGGATGATCGATCCGGAGCTCGCGGCGGCGATCGACCTCTCCCGGCCACCGCTGACGGCGGACGGGATCGCGGCGAGGCGGGCCGCCAACCGGGTCGTCACCGACGCCGAACTGACTCGGGACGGCTCGGTCACGTTCACCGAGGAGGACGCGGACGGTGTGCCCGTGCTCGTGTTGCGTCCCGCCGGGATTCCGGAGGGCCCGCCGATCCTGCACGTGCACGGCGGTGGCATGGTCGCGGGCACCCGCCGCTCCGACCTGCACGTGCTGGCGGAGTGGGTGTCGGAACTCGGCGTCACGCTGTTCTCCCCCGAGTACCGCCTGGCGCCCGAGAACCCGCATCCGGCACCCGTGCAGGACTGCTACCGGACGCTGACGTGGATGGAGCGCAACGGTTTCACCTCTCCGGTCGTCGCGGGCACGTCCGCAGGCGGTGGGCTGGCGGCGGCGGTGACGCTCCTGGCCCGCGACCACAGCGGCCCTGCCGTCCGCGGCCAGCTGTTGATCCACCCGATGCTCGACGACAGGTGCGAAACCCCGTCCAGCCACCAGTTCCTCGACGGCACGATCTGGGTCCGCTCGTCGAACATCACCGGCTGGACGGCGTTGCTGGGTGACGCGCGGGGCGGGCCGGACGTGTCGCCGTTCGCCGCTCCGGCGCGTGCCACCGATCTCTCCGGGCTGCCACCGACCTACGTCGACGTCGGCTCGGTGGACGTGTTCCGCGACGAGGCCGTCGACTACGCGTCCCGGATCTGGCAGGCCGGCGGGGACGCCGAGCTGCACGTGTGGCCCGGTGGCTGCCACGGCTTCGACCAGCTCGCGCCGGAGGCCGCCCTGTCGCGGCGCGCCCGAGCCACGCGCATGGCGTGGCTGAGCAGGGTGATCGGCTGAGGTCCTCGCGGCGGTGGGGAGGGAGAGTCACCGCACGCGAGGAGGTCCTGTGGCTACCGGTAACGAGGATGTGTGGTGTGCCATTCGAAGCCGCCGCCCATCCAGGCCTTGGTGCCCTTCAGGAACCGGTGCAGCTCCACCGACGGCACCGCGAGCAACGCCTTGTGCCCGGCCTCGAAATCGCGCACCAGCTGGTTGTGCAGCTCCACGGTCCGTGCGGTGGCCTCGGCGATCGAGCACTCCCGGTCGGCGGCGATCTGCAGCACCATGTTGCAGACCGGCTGCTCGTCGGCGGCGTCCTTCTCCACCGACACCAGGTCGTTCACCATGACCGACGCCGTGCCCGCGGCCGTGAGCAACTGCCGCACGCGCGGGTCGTAGTACAGCGGCGCGGGCAGTTCGTAGCCTCCGACGGCGTCGATCAGCGTCATCGACGTGTAGAAGGTGTCGTGCTGCCGGGTCGCGAGGTACTGCCACGCGGGCGGGTAGTTGCCGGTGTGCCGCCACGCCGCGTAGGCGCCCCACGACACGAACATCGCGAACGTCGAGTAGCAGACTCGTTGCACCACGGTCGCTGTGGTGCGGGACGTCAGGTGCGCGATGCCCGAACGCAGGCCGACGAGCACCGGGTCGGCGGCGAGCGTCTCCTCCAGTTCGGCGGTGAACTCGGCGGCGGGCGCGACCGGGTCCATCGCGGCCATCGCCAGCGCCAGGCGCGGCGGCAACTCGGCCGGGATCGCGCCCATCTCGGTGCTGTCGGCGTACAGGTCGTCGGCGGCCCACCACGCCGCGTTCAGCTTCGCCGCGATCAGCAGCTGGTCGACGTCGTCGGTGTCCACGTGGGTCAGCACCGCGAGCCGGCCGAACATGCCGCCCAGGAACCGTTCCGGCTCCTCGAAACCGCACTCCCCCGCCCACGCGACGAGGCGTTCGTCCACGGCGGCCGCCAGCACGGCGTCCTCGCGTTCGAGCACCGGCACGTACAGCGGTGGCGCGGTGCCGTCACCCCACGGACGTTCGGCATAACCGGGTTCGGGCGGCAGGGCGACGGCCTCGGGCCGCCCGAGCCGGGCAGCAGAAGTGCCCAGCCCGGACGGCCCGGTGAGGAGATCCCTCATCAGATGCGGTCCGCGACGATCAACAGGTAGTGGAACGACCCTTCCTTGTATGCGGTGAGGAACGGGTCCTCGACTCCGGTCGCGACCGACGACTTGGCGCGCAGCTCCCAGTACGGGATGGTGTCCGGCGTCAGGTCGACCACGCTGATCGGCACGAAACCGTTGTCCGCCAACGCCCTGAAGTACTCGCTGCGCGGGTGGATGTTGCAGATGTAGTGCTGGTCGATCTGGCTGACCGCCCGCGAACGGCCGCCCGTCAGGTCGTTGTAGCAGCCGGTGATGCAGACGTACCGGCCGCCGGGCGCGATCAGCCGCGCGAACTCGCCGTAGAGCTGCTGGAGGTCCACGTACATCGTGGTCTCGTTGGTCCAGATGCCGTTGAACGAGCCGGTCTCGAAGCCGGTGTCGAGCATGTTCTTGAAGTGGAAGCGGACCTGGTCCGCGACATCGCGTTCCACGGCCTGGTCGTTGGCGAACGCCACCTGCTGTTCGGAGATGCTGACGCCGTCGACCAGGGCGCCGAACCGGGCGTTGGCCATGAAGCTCGTGCCGCCGCGGCCGGAACCGCCGTCCATCAGGTGGCCGCGCACGGGAACGTCGCCGAACGCGTCCAGCAGCACCTCGGCCTGGGCGGTCTCCAGCCGGTGCATCTCGGCGATGATCGCCTGGTCGCGCACCGCGAGCGGCGCCTCCAGCACCGCGGGGTCGTACTGGCCGAGCCCATAGTGGTGGTGGTAGAGACCGTCCACCTCACCGAGCTTGATGTTGACCGGGTCCTTCTCCCTGTTCCAGTAGTCCGCGACGGAACGCTGGTAGTCGGTGCGCAGAACCGGCTTCACAGTGGGGCTCGCCATGGTCTGGGTGGCTCCTGTTCGTTGGAACGCTGACTGCCGAACAGGAACTGACCTTTGCAGCTGACGGCCCAGCGAGCGATACGCCGTTCAGGCCTGGTTCGGACACGAACGGGTGGGTCGGTGACCAACCGAATGACAGCAGGCGCAGGATTCCACGCCGCCTGGCAGAAATCCCGGTGCAGCGCCCGCGAGACCTCATCCGGCGCCTCCGGGATGTGGCCGGCCCGATCGACTCACACCGTGCGCAGGACGGATGAGGAGGGCGTGCACTTCCGGCGTTCCTCCGCGGACGGCGTGATCAGGAATTCGACGATCACGGACGCCGACGTCGTGACGAAGGACTACGGCGAGGGCGTGTACATCGGCTCCGCGAACTCGAACTGGAAGTGCCACGGCAACTCCGGCGGCGTCGACAGGTCCGACCGCGTGCAGGTGCTGAACACGTTCAACGGCACGGGGATCTCCGGCGCCAACTCCGCCGACTCGTGGATCGACGTGAAGGGCTTCGACTACCGGATCGAGAACAACACCGGCACCTTCGCCTCGCCCGGCACGTTCGCGAACGGCTACGAGACGCACAACCCGAGCACCACGCCCGCGTTCGGCAACGTGTGGCGTGGCAACAAGTCCGACCTCGGCAACGTCGGCGACTACGCGGTGTACGTGTCGTCCACGTCGAAGTGCAGGCCGACCCGAATGTCGTGCACGCCTCGAACACGGCCACCAGGGCCAGGAAGGGCGTGTCGAACATCCCGGTCACCCCGTAGAAGGCGGGGGGTTGCAGGGGTCCCGATCGGTGTACGGCGGCGTCGCCGATCGGGACCCCTGGCTATGCCTAGGCGCTTGGCCAGAAGTTGTGTTGGCCTACTCGCCCTGATGGCGTCTGCAAGTACCACCAACTCGAGATCAACAGGCACTTTTCTACTACCAACAGGTCTCTCAGGCCCCAGAGCCCGGGCGGGCGACGAACGCAGGTTGGGTGTAGTTGACGACGGTTCGATCAAGAGTCGGTGGTACTTGCAGACGCCTACGAGCCACTGAGGTTTCGGACAAGACTTCTGACCAGGCTGTCAGGCGTTCTGACGCATCGACCGCACTTCTTCCCTGAGCGCGCGAACCTCCATCAGCAGGAGGTCGTCGTGGCCCGCGGAACGGGGTGCGGGAACGGTCACCTCGTCCTGCATCGCGCTGCACACGACCGCGATGAACAGGTTGAGCATCGTGAACGTGCCGACCATCAGGTAGATCAGGAAGAAGATCCACGCGTAGGGCTTCTGCACCATCAGGTCGCGCATGACGTCCGACCAGCCGTCGCCCGTGGTGATCTGGAACAGCGTCAGCAACGTCGGGCCCAGACCGGTGAAGCGCGGGTCGCCGGTGTCGCCGAACAGGTTGCTCGCGATCACGCCGCCGATGTAGACGAGCAGCACCAGCAGGCCCGACAACGACACCAGGCCGGGAATCGACCGCACTAGCGCCGTGACGACCCGGCGCATGCTCGGCACCATCGCCACGAGCCGCAGCGCGCGCAGGATCCGGAGACTGCGCAGCACGGACAGCGGCCCTGCGGCCGGGATCAGCGCGATGCCCACGATGATGAAGTCGAAGACGTTCCACGGGTCTTTGAAGAACTTCCAGCCGAACGCGTACAGCCTCGCCCCGAGCTCCAGCGTGAAGATCACCAGCGCCAGGCGGTCGATCATCGTCAGCAGCGGGCCGAAGTCCGCGTGCAGAACGGTGGAGGTCTCCGCTCCCAGCGTGGCGGCGTTGACCACGATCACGCCGATGATGAACATCTGGAACCGGTTGCTCTCCACGAGCTGGCCGGTCCGGGCACGCGCCATCTTCACTTGCTGCTCCTACTACAGGGGTTGTAACTGTTTGGTGGAACGTGAACAAACGCGGAGTTGTGTGAGTTTTCGTGGAGCGGGGCCAGAGCGGTGTTGTCGGTGTCGGCCGCTACGGTGCCGGTGAAATGGTCACGGTGATCCAGGCGTATCGGTTCGCGCTCGATCCGACCGCGGGGCTGCATTCGGCTCTGCGGTCGCATTGTGGTGCGCAGCGGTACGCGTTCAACTGGGGCTTGGCGCGAATCAGGGTGAACCTGGACCAGCGTGCCGCCGAGAAGACCTACGACATTCCCGAGGATCAGCTCACCCCGCCGGTGTCGTGGTCGGCTTACAGCCTGCGCAAGGGCTGGAACCAGGGCAAGGACGAGGTCGCGCCGTGGTGGGCCGAGAACTCGAAGGAGGCCTATTCGTCCGGCTTGGCCAACCTCGCGGCCGCGCTCGGTAACTGGGTCGGCTCCACAAGCGGGAAGCGGCGCGGCCAAGGGGTTCGGTTCCCCCGGTTCAAGGGCCGCCGGTCCGGGTTGTCGTGCCGGTTCACCACCGGCGCGTTCGGCCTCGCCGACGACCGGCGGCACGTGAAACTGCCCCGTATCGGTGTGGTGCGCACCCACGAGTCGACCCGAAAGCTCGCCCGGCACGTCGAGCGTGGTACAGCGCGCATCCGCTCTGCGACCGTCTCCTTCCGGGCCGGCCGGTGGTTCGTGGCGTTCTCCGTGGAGATCACCCGCGCCGATCCCGTGCCCACCCGGCCGGAGAGCGTGGTGGGTGTGGACCTGGGCGTGAAGTCCCTGGCCGTGCTGTCGACCGGCGAGATCATCCCGAACCCGCGGCATCTGGAGACCGCTCAGCGGGAGTTGCGTCGCCTGCAACGCCAAGCCGCGCGCCGCACCGGCCCGGACCGGCGCACCCGCCGGGAACCCTCCGCCCGATGGCGCAAGACCCAGGCGCGCATCACGCGGCTGCACGCCGCGATCACCAACGTCCGGCGCGACGGGCTGCACACGCTGTCCACCCGGCTCGTGCGCACCCACGGAACGGTCGTGATCGAGGACCTGAACGTGGCCGACATGACCCGCAACCGCAGGCTTGCCCGGCACATCGCCGGTGTCGGCATGGCCGAGTTGCGCCGCCAGATCGAGTACAAGGCCACATGGGCGGGCGTGCACGTGCATGTCGCCGACCGGTGGTATCCCTCCTCCAAGACGTGTTCGGCCTGTGGCGCGGTGAAAGCCAAACTGCGCCTGGGCGAACGCGTGTACCGCTGCGACGCGTGCGGTCTGGTCCTGGACCGTGATCTCAACGCCGCGTGCAACCTCGCCGCGCTCGTGCGCTGCGAGACGTCCTCCCCGAGTTGCGGGGCGACGGTAAACGAGCCCGCTGGAAACCTGCGTAAGACCCGCGCTGCGCGGGCGACGGGTACTGCCACGGGAAGACCCGCACAGACCAGTACGGGTCAACGCCGACGCCGCAAGGCGACGGCTGTCTGAACACAGTGGACTCACACTCGCTCACAATTCAGGCAACGGTTGTGCTACCTATCGGCGGTGGAGGCGACCCAACTGTTCACCCGGTCGTGTTGATCAGCTCCAGCCTGCTGGCGGTGCGGGCGAGGTCGCGCGTGTCGCCGCCGACGATCTCCCCGAGCGCGTGGTCGCTCACGAGCGTCAGCCGGACGTCCTTGTCCACCAACACGTCCACGACGTTCGCGAACCGCTGCCTGGTCTCCCGACCGCGGGTGCCCAACCGTGGGACGTCCGTGATCACCCAGTCGTCGAAGCGGTCCGCGAGCACCAGGTAGTCCTGCGTCGAGGTCGGTTTCTCGCACAGGTCGCCGAAGTCGAACCAGATCCTGGCGCCTTCGGTGCCCAGCGCGGTGATCGCGCGGCCGTTGACGTCGAGGACGACCGGCGTGTCCGGCAGGGTCGCGGTCCTGGTGATCTCGCCGGTCTCGAACCGCGACCGCGGCGCGGTGTGCAGGTACCGGTAGTCGGTGGCGCCGTCGAGCTCCACCGCGTCCATCAGTTCCTTGATCAGCGCGATGCCGGGCAGGAAGTGGTCGTGGTAGAGCGGGTTCGGCAGCAGGCCGTCCGGCGGGTAGTTGGAGGTGGCGATGATCATCACGTTCCGCGCTTGGAGCTGCTCCAACAACCGCGTCATCAGCATCGCGTCGCCGACGTCGTGCACGTGCAGCTCGTCGAACGCCAACACCTTCGTACGCCCGATCAGCTCCTTCACCGCCCTGGCGACGGCACCGCGCTCGTGCAGCCGTTCGGAGATCCTCCGGTGCAGCTCCTGGAAGAACGCGTGGAAGTGCACGCGTTTCTTGGGCTCCGGCAGCACCTCGAACAGCGCGTCCGCCAGGAAGCTCTTCCCCCGGCCGACCGGCCCGTGCAGGTAGACACCTCTGCGCTGCGATTGGAGCTCCTCCAACCGCGCGATGACCCGGAGCTGTGCGTCGTCGAGCTCGTACCCGCTGCCCGACACGTGCGCGCGAAGATCCACTGCCACCCCCGCGCCAGCTTACGATCGACCCCGTGAGCAATGTCGAGGCCGAGCCCGCAGAAGTGACGTGCACCTCCTCCCCTGGCGACGTGGAAGTCCTGACCCCGCGCGACGTCCCCCTGGGCGGCCCGCGAGCGATGTCGGTCCGCCGGACGCTCCCCCAGAAACAACGGTCTCTGATCGGCGCGTGGTGCTTCTGCGACCACTACGGCCCGGACGACGTCAGCATGGACGTGGCCCCGCATCCCCACACGGGCCTGCAGACCGTCAGCTGGCTGTTCACCGGCGAGATCGAGCACCGCGACAGCCACGGCGTCCACGCCTTCGTACGCCCCGGCGAACTCAACCTGATGACCGGCGGTCGCGGCATCGCGCACTCCGAGGTGTCCACCGCCGCGTCCTCCGTGCTCCACGGCGTGCAGCTCTGGCTGGCCCTGCCCGACGCCCACCGCGACGCGACGCGCGACTTCCAGCACTACGCCCCGCCGACCGTTGCCGCTGATGGTGCCGCTGTGCGCGTGTTCCTCGGCTCGCTGGCCGGGTCGACGTCGCCGGTGCGCACCTTCACCCCGCTGCTCGGCGCCGAGATCGTGCTGCCCGCCGATGCGTCGCTGACGTTGGACGTGGCGCCGTCGTTCGAGCACGGCGTCCTGCTCGACACCGGTGACGTGACGCTGGGTGCGACCGCGCTGTCTCCCGGGTCGCTCGGATACGTCGGCACCGGGCGCTCGACGCTGACTCTCTCGTCGGTTGACGGTGCGCGGGTCGTGCTGCTGGGCGGGGAGCCGTTCGGTGAGGAGATCGTCATGTGGTGGAACTTCGTCGGGCGCACGCACGACGAGATCGCCGGGTTCCGAGAGGAGTGGCAGGCGGAGACGGACCGGTTCGGGCGGGTCGAGGGCTATCCCGGTGATCGCCTGCCGGCGCCGCCGCTGCCGGGCGGGCGGTTGCGGCCGCGCGGCAACCCGGCATGACCGCCACCGACGACGACGCACGGCAGGCCGCCGTGACCGCACTGGTCCGGCTGGCCGCCAGTCCTCATTATCAGGACAGGGCCGACGCGGGCCGCGGTCTGGCGAGTTTCGCCGACGTGTCCGCGGCCCGCCCGGTGCTGCTGAAGCTGGTGCTCGACCCCGCAAACACGTTCGTCACCCAGGAGACGGCCGAGGCGCTGTTCCGCCGTGGCGACGCTCTGGGGTTCGCCGTCGTGAGCGCCGCAGTCGCGGCCGCCGACGACGAGCACGCCGATCACCTCGACGCCGCCCTGCACGCTGTGCTCGGCGTGTTCGAGCGCGAACGGGACGCCGCTGTGCGGATCTGTCGCGAGCTGGCGCAGGACCCGGCTCAGCCCGTCGAGGTGCGGGACGGAGCGGCGGCGCTCGTCGCCGACCTCACCGCCCTGCGGCCATCACTTTCCGTGCTGAATTAACTACGGAAAGCACTTCCACATTTAAGTCGAATTTAAGGTAACGAGCTTCCCCGTCTCAGCATCCGGGCCTTCCCCTACCGCATCCAGCGCGTCCCAACTGGTGATTTCTTCCACAGATGACCGAACCCCACCAGCACAAAGAACACAAAACCGCAGGTCAGAACAGTCAAACAGCCTCGTCTCACCTGGTGAACCGAGGCGGTTGTCAAAAGTCATACTTCGGGACCATTGAAAATCACGTTCTGATCGCTTTTCCTGATTGAGGCATCCACGGAGGCTGCTGTACGTCTTAGGGGGCATGACGAACGTGACACGAGTGGGCGCCGAGTCCGTCTTCGCCTTCATCGCCCCCTCCGGGCGCCCCTTGCCCGTCGAGGTCGAGCTGGGCTACCGCGCCGACGACCCGCACGCCGTGACCATGACGTTCCGCATGGGACGCCAGGAGACCGTGTGGCTCGTGAGCCGCGACCTGCTCGCCGACGGACTGATCACCACCAGTGGTGCCGGCGACGTGACGCTACGCCCCCACAACTCCACGACGGCCGTTCTTGAGCTGCGGTCCGACGTGTCGCACGCGGTGTTCCACGTGCAGTCGTCGGAGATGCAGGAGTTCCTGAACTCCACCTACGACGTGGTCGCCCCCGGTCACGAGAACGACCACTTCGACTTCGAGGCCGAGCTCCGCAAGCTGCTCGACCCGACTAGCTGACGCCGTTGCGAATCGCGGTCGTGTAGGCCGCGCCGGAACCGTGTTCGCTCCACAGGCCGGGGTCCACCGTCATGCTGAGCGCGCGGCTCCAGGTCGCCGGGTTGTTGCCCGCGCCGCCCGCGTAGCCCTGCAGGTACGCGCGGTCGACCAGTGAGCCGAGGTTCGACTTGAGGCTCGCCCAGAACGACTGGTTCGTGTACGGCGCGAACGTGAACTTCGAGTACCCGAGACCCGCCGCCATCCGTGCGAAGGCCACCACAGCGAGGCGCTCAAGAGCGCGTTTTCACCCGAACGAGCCCGTGGCATGGAGTTGTTCCAACCCATACGTTCGAGGTCGTGACCGTGACGACTTCCACCGCGTACAGCAGGGACATGGGCGACGAACTTCGCCGGCTCAGGCAGAGGTTCACCGGCTTGAGGGGCCGCGCGATGGCGCTGCAGCTCGGCTGGGATCCGAGCAAGGTCTCCAACCTCGAGCACGGCAAGATCAAGGGCACCGACATCGACCTCGCGCAGTACCTCACCGTGTGCGGCAAGGACATCGACTACTTCGAGGACTTCCTCCGCCGCTACCACAACGCCTTCGACCCGTACCTCGCGCAGGAGCCGGACAGCCTGCGCACCCTCGAAATGACGGAGGCGATGGCGACCGGCATCACCGCCTACGACGTGCTGACCGTCAACAGCCTGCTGCGGACGCCGAAGTACGCGCGTGCCGTGCAGGCCGCGACCGGGCAACCGATCGAAGACCTCGACAGGCAGGCGGTCATGCGCCGCCCCAACGGCCCCAAGTGCGTCTTCTACCTGCACGAACTGGCGTTGCGGATGCGGCTCGGCGACGACGAGGTGATGGAGGAGCAGTTCGTGTGGCTGCTGGCGAACTCCTCCGTCGTCCGCATCGTGCCCGAGGAGGCGGCGTCGGCCGCGTTCCAGTCGGCGTGCACGCTCTTCGAGTTCGAGAAGGCGTCGCCGCTCGTCCACGTGGAATCCGGCCTGGCCAGGGTCTTCGCCCAGGGCGAGGCGGCCGTCGAGCGGAGCCGGAAGCTCTTCGACCTGCTCGAGGACGTCGCCCTGGACGAGAACCAGTCACGGCGCAAGCTCGCGGAGTACCGCGGGCCCACACCACTGCGCACGCTGGCCCGGACTCAGTAGCCGTACACCAGGTCGAACGCGAGCTGCGGGTCGAACTTGCCGGCGTCGACGCCCGGCGCCTTGCCGCAACGCCCGTCCGAGTCGCCGGGAACCTTGACCCACAACAACATCTCCGCGCCGCCACCGGTGCGGGCGGGCGTGCCGAGCTTGCGCCCGCCGGGGTTGCACCACTCGCCGTTGTGGCCGTTGCCGTTGCGGCTGGTGTCGATCACGTACGGCTTGGTGTAGCCGGGAAGCGCGCCGCTGACCGAGTTGCCGTACGCCGTCGAGGCCGCGGTGGTGTGGTAGTTGGACACGTTGATCGAGAAGCCGCGCACGTTGCGCACGCCCGCCGAGTCCAGCCGGGTGGCCATGGTCGCGGCCGGCACCCACTGCGCGTTGCCGGCGTCGAGGTACGCCCACGTGTTGGGCGCCTTGGCCTTGAACTGCTCGGTGGCGTACCTGATCATCGCCGTCCGTTCGGCGATCTTCGCGCTGTCCATGCAGTTGAAGTCCGCCAGCGAGTCCGGCTCGATCACGACCACGGCCGGGCGCGTGCCGATGGCCGAGGCGAAGGAGGAGATCCAGGTCCGGTAGGCCTCCGGCGTGCCGGCACCGCCTCCGGAGTGGCCGCCGCACGCGTCGCGGCCGGGGATGTTGTAGGCGACCAGGACGGGCAGCTTGGTGCCGGTCCTGGTCACGTGGGCCGACACCGAGGTCTTGACGTCGCCGCTCCAGGCACCGAACCAGCGGGCGATCGGCTTGGTCGAGATGTTCGCCTTGATCGCGGCCTGGCGGCCGTCGCCCGCGTGGTCGCGCACCCACACGGCGGGGTTGGAGTCAGGGTCGACGTAGAAGCCGTCAGTCATGCCGACGGGGCTGGCGGCGTGCGCGGCCGGGGCGGTCGCCACGACGGCCAGCAGGGCCAGCGCGAGTGCTCTGATCATGTCCAGCACACTCGCGCCCCGCGCCTAAGCGGCGGTAAGTCCGGGTTGAAACAGCACCTCAGGGCGCGAGATGTCCGGCTTGCAGCGGCAGCAACGGCGAGACGACGCGAGCGAACGGGCCGCTCTGCACGACACCACCCGCGGGTCCGGTGAACGGCGCGGCGGGATCCAGCGAGTCCGGCATCCGGGCCCACACGGCCCACCGCTCGTCCCACGCCTGGATCACGTCGAGTTGCCCGCCGGGAAGGAACCGGGCCAGGTGCACCCCTGCGACCTGCCCGGTGTTCCCGAGCAGCGGGAGCAGCCGGAAGCCGCCTTCCCGCCGCAACCTCTCGATCAGCTCCGCGCTGTCCATCTCATCTCGCCGCCAACTCCGTGCTAGCCCGATAAGACTCAACCGCAGCATCACGTTCGTCTGAGGACCAGCCCAGCGGACCGGCGATCAGATCCGCCACCTCGCCCGCGACCGAAGCACCGAAGTCCAGGTGCTCCATGGCGATCCGCGTCCGCCGTGCGAGAACGTCCTCCAGCCCCAGCGCGCCCTCGTGCGTGACGGCGTACACGATCTCCGCCGCCAGGTACCCCGCCACCGGCGTGGCCAGCGAGGAGTCCTGCGCGATCAACGCCAGCACGTCGGACACGGCCGAGCCGTACCGGCGCAGCAGACGCTCCACAGTGGACGTGGGCAGGCCGGACTCCGCAGCGACTCGAGCCCGGTCCGCCCACAGCTCTTGGTAACCGACGGCGCCGCACAACGGCAGCCGGGCGGTCAACGAAGGCGCCACCGCACGCCCCAGACCGGAAACCGCGGCGTTCACGACGTCGGCGGCCATCACGCGGTAGGTCGTGTACTTGCCACCGGCGATCACGAAGAACCCCGGCTCGGGCTCGGCGACGGCGTGCTCACGGGAGAGCTTCGAGGTGTCGCTGGAGGCCCCGGCGAGCAACGGCCGCAGACCCGCATACGTGCCAACGACGTCGTCCACGGTCAGCGGAGACCGCAGCACGGCGTTGACGTGGTCCAAGATGTAGGAGACGTCTTCGGAAGTAGCGGTGACGTCCTCAGGTGAACCGGAGTAAGGCGTGTCGGTGGTGCCGATGATCCAGTAGGCACCCCACGGGATCACGAACAGCACCGACTTCTCGGTCTGCGTGATCAGCCCGCCGTCCAGCTGGATCTTCGACCGCTCCACCAGCACGTGCACGCCCTTGGACATCCGCACGTGGAACGGCGGTGTGCCGGGCGACATCGAGTTCAGCGAATCGGTCCACACCCCGGTGGCGCTGATGACCCGCCGGGCCCGCACCACGTGCGTCACGCCGGACAGCTCATCGCGCACCGAAGCACCGGAAACCCGGCCGTCGACACGCAGAAGAGAAGTCACGCGAGCCCGCGACACCACCGTCGCGCCGTGCTGGGCGGCCGTGCGGACCAGCGTCGACACCAGCCTGGCGTCGTCCATCTGCGCGTCGTAGTACCGAATGGCGCCGGCGAAGGCGTCGGAGTCCAGCGACGGACCCACAGCCGCCATCTTGCGGCGGGAGAGGTGCCGGTGCATCGGCACGGCCCCGGCGCCGCCGATCGAGTCGTACAACATCACGCCCGCGCCGACGTAGGCGCGTTCCCACTGCTTCTTCAACGGGAAGAGGAACGGCACCGGCCGCACCAGGTGCGGTGCGAGCCGGCGCAGCAACAGGCCGCGTTCCTTCAGAGCTTCCCGGACCAGCTTGAACTCCAGCTGCTCCAGGTACCGCAGCCCGCCGTGGACGAGCTTGCTGGACCGGCTCGACGTGCCCGCCGCCCAGTCGTCGGCCTCGACCAGCGCGACGGAGAGGCCGCGGGACGCCGCGTCGAGCGCAGCTCCCGCACCGACCACACCACCTCCGACGACGAGGACGTCGAACTCCGTGCTGCCCAACGTCTCCAGAGACCGAGCACGCCGAGCCGGATCCAGCCTTGCGAACAACTTCTTCAGCTCCTAAAGAAAGAAGTCAGCGAACGTCGGCGTCGACCCAGTCGAACGACTTGGTGACGGCCTTCTTCCAGTTGCGGTACTCGCGCTCGCGCTCGTCGGAGTCGAGTTCCGGCGTCCAGCGCTTGTCCTCGGCCCAGTTGGCGCGCAGCTCGTCGAGCCCCGACCAGTAGCCGACGGCCAGACCGGCGGCGTACGCGGCACCGAGAGCGGTCGTCTCGGCGACGACCGGACGCACCACCGGCACGTCCAGAACGTCGGCCTGGAACTGCATCAGCAGCTCGTTGGCGACCATGCCGCCGTCGACCTTCAGCTCGGTCAGCGGCACACCGGAGTCGGCGTTCATCGCGTCCAGCACCTCGCGGGTCTGGAACGCCGTCGCCTCCAGCACGGCCCGCGCCAGATGACCCTTGTTGACGAACCGGGTCAGGCCGACGACCGCGCCGCGCGCGTCCGCCCGCCAGTACGGCGCGAACAGACCGGAGAACGCCGGCACGAAGTACGCGCCACCGTTGTCCTCCACCGTCTTCGCCAGCGTCTCGATCTCCGCGGCGGAGCCGATGATGCCGAGGTTGTCGCGCAGCCACTGCACCAGCGAGCCGGTGACGGCGATGGAGCCTTCCAGCGCGTAGACGGGAGCCTCGTCGCCGATCTTGTAGCAGACGGTCGTGAGCAGACCGTTCTTCGAGGCGACCTTCTCGGTGCCGGTGTTGAGCAACATGAAGTTGCCGGTGCCGTAGGTGTTCTTCGCGGTGCCCGGCTCGTAGCAGACCTGGCCGAACGTCGCGGCCTGCTGGTCGCCGAGGATGCCCGCGATCGGCACGCCCTTCAGCACACCGCCGGGGCCGCCGGTGCCGTAGACCTCCGAGGAGGAACGGATCTCCGGCAGCATGGACAGCGGAATGCCCATGTCGGAGGCGATCTCCGCGTCCCACTGCAGCGTGTCGAGGTCCATCAGCATGGTCCGCGACGCGTTGGTGACGTCGGTGGCGTGCACGCCACCGTTGGGGCCGCCGGTGAGGTTCCACAGCGTCCACGTGTCGGTGTTGCCGAACAGCAGGTCGCCGGCCTCGGCACGCTCACGGGCGCCCTCGACGTTGTCGAGGATCCAGCGGATCTTGGGGCCGGAGAAGTAGGTCGCGAGCGGCAGGCCGACCTTCGCCTTGTAGCGGTCGGCACCGCCGCCGAGAGCGCCGAGCTCCTCGACGATCGCCTGGGTGCGGGTGTCCTGCCAGACGATGGCGTTGTAGACCGGCTCGCCGGTGTTCTTGTCCCACACCACCGCGGTCTCGCGCTGGTTGGTGATGCCCACGGCGGCGAGGTCACCGGTGTTCAGGTCGGCCGTGGACAGCGCCTGGCCGATCACGAACCGGGTGTTCTCGGAGATCTCCACCGGGTTGTGCTCGACCCAGCCGGCGCGCGGGAAGATCTGCTCGTGCTCCTTCTGGCCCACGGCGACGATGGAGCCGCTGTGGTCGAAGATGATCGCCCGCGTGCTGGTCGTGCCCTGGTCGACGGCGAGAACGTACTGCGACATCGAAGAAGTCCTTTCCGGATGGTCAGCGTCAGAACGCGAGCGAAGCGATCACACCGGCGAGCGCGCCACCGATGAGCGGGCCGACGACCGGCACCCAGGAGTAGCTCCAGTCGGAGTCCTTCTTGCCCACGGCCTCACCGTCAGTGCCCTTGTAGGACAACGGAAGCAGCGCGTGCGCGATGCGCGGGCCGAGGTCGCGGGCCGGGTTGATCGCGTAGCCGGTCGGACCACCGAGGGAGGCACCGATACCGACGACCAGCAGTGCGGCGGCCAGCGGGCCGATCTGGGTCGGCGTCTTGCCGAACGCGAGGATCACGAAGACCAGGACGAACGTGCCGATGATCTCGCACACGAGGTTCCAGGCGTAGCTGCGGATCGCCGGGCCGGTCGAGAAGACGGCGAGCTTGAGGCCCTCGTCGGGGGTCTCGTCGAAGTGCGGCTTGTAGGCGAGCCAGGCGAGCACGGCACCGAGGAACGCACCGAGCACCTCGCCCGCGAAGTAGATGATCGTCGAGCCGAAGCTGACCGGAACACCAGGGGCGTACTCGGCCGCACCACTGGTGAGAATGCCCACCGTCACCGCGGGATTGAGGTGCGCGCCCGACTTGTAGGCGACGTACACACCGGCGAAGACACCGAGTCCCCAGCCGAAGTTGATCAACAGCCAACCGCCGTCGAAACCCTTCGACTTGGCGAGCAGCACGTTGGCCACCACGCCCGCACCCAGCAACAGCAGGACGCCCGTACCGAGCACCTCGCTGAGGAACACTGACCCGAGACCCACGCTGGCCTCCCATTCGTCTTTGAACGGCTGATCACCACGTGGTGATTGAGGCGGAACGTATGACTGCCTGAACGGCTGTTCAACAGGTGCGGTTCGACAATGTCGACACCTGCGACCCACGAAGGTGTGACCGACCGGTCACGCTGCGCGCAGACAAGGCGTTTCAGGCCCGTGTCCAGGCGTGATGCCCACCCCAGCCGTTCGACATTGCCGACACGGGTCGTCTCAATTACGTTTCACGCGTGCCGGGACCCATTCAGTCGATCGAACGCGCCGCCGCCGTGCTGCGGCTGCTCGCGCGTGGCTCCGGCCATCACGGTCTCACGGAGATAGCCGACTCGCTCGGTCTCGCGCGGGGCACCGCGCACGGGATTCTCCGTACGCTGCAACGGGTCGAGTTCGTCGAACAGGACCAGGCGACGGGCCGCTACCGGCTCGGCGCGGCCCTCCTGCACCTGGGAACGTCCTACCTCGACGCCAACGAACTGCGTTCTCGATCGATCAACTGGGCCGACACGCTCGCCGCGCGAAGCAGCCAGGAGGTCAGGATCGGCATGCACCACGACGGCGCCGTGCTCGTCGTGCACCACGTGTTCCGGCCCGATGACTCTGTGCAAACACTCGGCATCGGCGCGATGCTGCCGTTGCACGCCACCGCGCTCGGCAAGGTGCTGCTGGCCTACGACCCGGACCTGTCGGCGGCCGCACGCCGGCGGGAGCTGACGTCGTTGACGCGCAGGACGATCACGCGCACGCAGATGCTGGAGCGGGTGCTGACCGAGGTGCGCGGGCAGGGCTGGGCCGGCGAGGCCGAGGAGTACATGCCGGGCGAGGCGAGCATCGCCGCGCCCATCCGCATCCCCGGCGGCCTGGTGATCGGCGCGATCGGAATTTCGGGCGCGGCGGACCGGCTGTGCGACTCGGCAGGCCGTCCGCGTGCGACGCTGGTGCGTCAGGTCGTGCAGGCCGCGGAATCCGTCACCACTTCGCTTGTCGACGAGAACTGAGGGGCTCGCCGTGCAACGGTTCGTAATGGCGATCGACCAGGGGACGACGTCGACGCGCTGCATCGTGTTCGACCAGAACGCCCGCCTCGTCGCGGTCGCCCAGCGCGAGCACCGTCAGTACCACCCGCGGCCCGGCTGGGTCGAGCAGGACGCCGTGGAGATCTGGCGCAACGTCGACCGGATCGTGCCGCAGGCGTTGCGGCAGGCGGGAATCACCGCCGACCAGGTCGTCGCGATGGGCATCACGAACCAGCGCGAGACGTTCGTGCTGTGGGACCGGCACACCGGTGTCCCGATCGGGCGCGCGATCGTCTGGGAGGACATCCGGACCGAGGAACTCGTCACCGAACTCGGGAAGAAACCGGGCCTCGAGGAGGTCCGCGACCGGTGCGGCCTGCCGCTGGCGACCTACTTCTCGGCGCCGTCGCTGCGGTGGATGCTCGACAACGTGGCCGGGCTGCGCGCGAAGGCCGAACGCGGCGACGTCCTGTTCGGCACCATGGACACCTGGCTGATCTGGAACCTCACCGGCGGCGTGAACGGCGGCCTGCACGTCACGGACGTCACCAACGCGTCGCGGACGATGCTGATGAACCTCTCGACGCGGCAATGGGATCCGATGCTGCTGGAGTTCTTCGGCGTGCCGCACGAGATCCTGCCGGAGATCCGCCCGTCGACGGAGATCAGCGGCGTCACGACTCGCGTGGTGCCGGGCATCAAGATCACGGCGGCACTGGGCGACCAGCACGCGGCGCTGTTCGGGCAGACCTGTTTCGAGAAGGGCTCGATCAAGGGCACGTACGGCACCGGCGGATTCCTGTTGATGAACACGGGAAGCGAGCTGGTGCGCTCGAAGCACGGACTGCTGACGACGATCGGCTACCAGATCGGCGGCGAACCGGCGTACGCGCTGGAGGGCTCGATCGCCGTCGCCGGGTCGCTGGTGCAGTGGTTCCGCGACAACCTCGGGCTGATCCACTCCGCGCCGGAGATCGAGACGCTGGCGCGCACGGTGAAGGACAACGGCGGCTGCTACATCGTGCCGGCGTTCTCCGGGTTGTTCGCGCCGCACTGGCTCTCGCAGGCGCGCGGGCTCGTCGTCGGGCTCACCTCGTACATCAACAAGGGCCACCTGGCGCGGGCCGTGCTGGAGGCGACCGGCTGGCAGACGCGGGAGGTCGTCGACGCGATGAACGCCGACCTCGGCGTGCCGACGCCGGTGCTGAAGGTGGACGGCGGGATGACCGCCGACCACCTGCTCATGCAGTTCATCTCGGACGTGCTGGACATCCCCGTGCAACGGCCGCTGGTCGCGGAGACGGTGTCACTGGGCGCCGCCTACGCGGCCGGGCTGGCCGCCGGGTACTGGCCGGACCTGGAGGGGCTGCGGCGCAACTGGCACCTGGCCGCGCGGTGGAACCCGGCGATGGACGCCCGGCACCGCGAGAACGAGTACGCGAACTGGAAGCGGGCCGTGGAACTCACGTTCGCCTGGGCCCGCTCCACTCCGTCCAATTAGGAACGCTGCTTGCGCACCCACGCGGCGACGTCGTCCGCGTCGATCGGCAACGAGTCCGAGAGGACGTCGGCGCCGGTCGACGTGACGACCAGGTCGTCCTCGATGCGGACGCCGATGCCGCGCAGCTCCGGCGGCAGCGTCTCGTCGTTGGGGTGGAAGTACAGGCCGGGCTCGACGGTCAGCGCCATGCCGCGTTCCAGGATGCCCTGCTGGTAGGTCTCCTGGCGGGCGTCGGCGCAGTCGTGCACGTCGAGGCCGAGGAAGTGGCCGGTGCCGCAGACGATGTAGCGCCGGTGGTGCTGCCCGGACGGGTCCAGCGCCTTGTCGACGCTGACCGGCAGCAGGCCCCAGTCGTGCAGGCCCTCGGCGAGCACGCGCATGGCGGTGTGGTGGAAGGCGCTGTAGTCGTTGCCGGGCCGCACTTCCGCGAGCGCGGCGACGTGCGACTTCAGCACGAGGTCGTACACCTTGCGCTGCGGCTCGCTGAACTCGCCGCTCACCGGGAACGTGCGGGTGACGTCGGCGGTGTAGAGGGAGTTCATCTCGACGCCGGCGTCGAGCAGCAGCAGGTCGGAGTCGTTCACGCGGCCGTCGCAGCGCGTCCAGTGCAGCACCGGGGCGTGCGGGCCGGCGGCGACGATCGAGGTGTAGCCGGGGCCCTTGCCCTCGGTGCGGGCACGACGGTCGAACGTGCCCTGCAGCCAGCGCTCTCCCCCGCCGCGCACGGCCTGGCCGAGCTCCATGGCGACGTCGGCGAAACCCTTGACGCTGGCGTCGACGGCCTGGCGGAGCTGGTCGATCTCCCAGTCGTCCTTGATCCGGCGCAGTTCGGAGAGGACGGTGCGCAGCTCGTCGCTGTGCGAGCCGGTCAGCGCGTCGAGCAACGGGTCGAGGCCCTTGGCGACGAGCGTCTCGGGGTGACGGCCGCGCAGAGCGTTCGCGAGGTCCTCGATCGGGCGGGCCGTGATGCCGAGCGCCGCGCCCCACTCCTTCGGGCCGGCGGCCGCGCCGATCCAGAACGGGCTGCGGTCGGCGTCGCCGAAGAAGTCGACGCTGTGGGTCTCCGACGGCACCGGCACGAACAGCGTGGCGTCGTCGTCGGTGAGCACCAGCACGGCGCCCTCGACCTGGCAGCCGGTCAGCCACACGAAGTCGCTGTCGGCGCGGAACTCGTGGAACGTGTCGTTGGACCGCACGTGCGCACGTCCGGCGGCCAGCGCGATCCGCTTGCCGGGCAGTGCCGCGGTGAGCCTGGCGCGGTGAGCCGCTGCCGCCTCCGCCGTGCCGTCCGGGAGGTCGACGGAGCTGTCCCACTCGCCCCAGCCGTCGCGGATGTACGTGCGGAAACCGTCCGCGTCCACCAGTTTCGCCATGTCACGGCGTGTCCGAGCCAATTCGGGTCCTTCCAGAGTTGTCCTTCCTTCCACCCTCCCCTCTGTCGGAGGCGCCCCGCCAATCCCAGTTGGCCATAGCTTCGGGCTATGGAACGCGGTGGGGTGTATCCACCAGATGGCGGCGGGCCTCTGTCTGCAAAGGAGGCATCCGCCATGAACCGCCGAACCGTCATCTGTCTCCTGGCCGCGGCCACGCTCGCCGCCTGCGGCCGGCCACCCTCGCCAAGCAGTCCCCGGCCGGCGCCGAACACCGAGGTCACGACCACCTCGACCACCGACGTGACCACCACGACCGGCGCCGCTCCGCCACCTGTGACCACGACGACGACCGCCCAGCCGAAACTTCCGCCGCCACCGCCCCGCACCACGACGATGACGAAGCCGCCGCCACCGCCGCCCAAACCTCCGGACCGCTGGGTGCTCCCCTCCGGTCTGCGCACGTCCATCGAGCAGCAGGACGGGCAGTTCTTCCCCGAGGTCTGGGCAAGGTTCGAGAAGGACCTGGTGAAGTCGTGTCCCCACGGGGCGCCGTGCGTCGGCCCCACCAAAGTGATCGCTCCGCCCGGCGATGACACGCGGGACTGCTACATCGTCGATGGCGGCATCTCGGTGCCCGACCCCCTGTACGAGGGCGGCACGATCACGTTCAGGATCACCAACGACCTGTGTTCCGGGCGCTGACCGTGCGCCCGGCTCCTGCCAGGCAGAAGGACGAGGCACCGTCCAAGGGGTTGCGGGTCTTCGGTTCCCTGCTCGCACCGACCACTGTGCTGACCGCGCTGCTGTTCTACTTCGGCACCCGGCACGCGACGTACTTCTGCCAGTGGTTCGGCGTGCACTACTCCGTGCTCGGCCTGTCCGCGCCGGACTACCTGATCCGCAGTTCGGACGGCATGTTCGTGCCGCTCACCGTGCTGGCGGCCGCGGGTCTCGCGACGTTGTGGGGCTACCGGTTCCTGCACTCGGCACTGGCACCGAGGACGTGGCGCGCCCTGACCCGGCGCGCCGTCCCGGTGCTGGTGTCGCTGGGCCTCGTGCTCCTGCTGCTCGGGCTGACCGGCCTCGCGGTGCCCTCGCTGCTCTACGCCGTGCCCGGTCTGCCCGGGGTGTGCGTGGCGTTGGGCGTGATCCTGTTCCCCGCGGCCGAACACCTGCACACGACCAGTTCGGGCAAGCGCGTCGCCGGCGTCGTGCCGGTGATCCAGTGGACGTTCACGTTCGTGCTCGCGAGCATCGGGCTGTTCTGGGCGGTCACCGACTACTCGGCGGCCGTCGGGGAGGCCAGGGGCTACGAGTACGAGACGAAGCTCGGCAGCATGCAGCGGACGGTCGTGTTCAGCGCCAAGGACATCGGGATCCGCGGGCCGGACGTCACCATGACCGCGTGCACCACGCCGGACCCGGCGTACCGGTTCCGCTACGACGGGCTGGTCATGATCCTGCAGTCGAGCAGCCAGAGCGTGCTGCTGCCGACGGGCTGGAACCGCCGCGACGGCGTGGCGATCGTGCTGCCCCGCTCCGGCGACACCCGCCTGGAGTTCGAACGGGCCGAAGCCCAGCGCGACCGCTCCTGCTGATCGCGCGTATAGCCTGGCCCTATGGAACTGGAGATCCGGCACCTGAGGGCGATCTGCGCCATCGGTGACGCGGGCAGTCTCTCCCGCGCGGCGACGCAGCTCGGCATCTCCCAGCCGTCGCTCACCACCCTGCTGCAACGGGTCGAGCGCATGGTGGGCGGCACGCTCTTCGACCGCGGCCGCTCCGGCGCCGTGCCCACCCCGCTGGGCGCGCAGATGCTGCAACGGGCCAGGTTGCTGCTGGTGGAGCTGGAGGCGTTCGGCTCGGACACGGCCGGTCGCGGTGGAACCGTCCGGTTCGGATCCGTGCACATGGAGTGCGTGGCCGCCCTGTACTCCCGGCTGGAACAGGTGCTGGACGACGTCACGCTGGTGGTCGATCCCTCGTCGACGGGCCTCGCGCTGGCGCTCGCGAACGGGCATCTGGACGCGGCGGTGATCGCCGTCGACGAGGAGGGTGACCTGGGGTTGCCGCGCGGGGTGGCGCAACGGGTCGTCGTGCCGTGGGTGCCGGTGTACATCGCCGTTCCCGCAGGTCATCGACTGGCCGAGCGCACCGAGGTGGAGCTCGCCGACCTGGCCGGTGAGGCGTGGATCGGGCCGCCGGGCGCCGAGGACGGGTCGCTGACGGCGTTGCGGGCGGCCTGCCGGGCGGCGGGGTTCGTGCCGCGGGTCCGGTTCGAGGTGCCGAGCGGCGCGGGCCGTCAGCTGATCGCGGCGGGCAAGGCCGTGCAGCTGGTCGAGCCGACGTCGCAGGGTGGCCCGGGGGTGGCGGTGCGACCGCTCGCGGGGGCGCCGATGCGGATGCGGCTGGTGTTCGCGTGGCGGCGGGAGCGGCTGACCTGGAGTCAGGCCAGCCGCGTGTTCGCCGAGGTGCTGGGCGCCTACTCGGATCAGGCGCTCGCGAGTCCGGTGTTCCGGCCGTGGTGGGAGGAGCGCGGCACGGCTCTCACTTCAGCGAAGTGAGCCAGCCGTACCAGTCGGAGTCGTAGCGGTTGCCGATCACCCGCGTGAGGTGGTCGCGCGCACCCGCCCAGTCCCCCACGCGGTAGTCCGCGAGCACCGCCGCGACATCAGCCGGGTGCTTCTCCACGAGGTATCTGACCGCCAGATAACCCCAGTTGTAGACCCGCTTGGTGTCGTGGTCGTAGGTCGTGCCGAAGAGCGTGCTCAACGCGTAGGTCTGTTTCTTCGCCTCCGCCAGCGCGTCGGTGTAGACCTCGGCGCGGTAGCTGTAGGAGAGGTACTCGGCGAAACCCTCGATCCACCACACGGTCGGCGTGGTCACGTTCTCCTCGAAGTCGCCGTGCATGTCGAACCGGCCGTCGAGGTAGTGGGTGTACTCGTGGTTGAGGTTCCAGATCGCGAACGTGGGCAGCCAGTCGGCCTCGTGCGCGATGAACCGCGCCTGGTTCAGCGCCGGGTCGCCTTCGAGGTACATGCCGCCGTTGTTGGTGGAGATGTCGAACAGCACCCCGGCGTACGTCCGGTAGTCGTTGCTGGTGTTGAAGACGACGACTTCCAGTGCCGTGTTCTGGTCACCGGCAACGGGTCCCGGATCGCGCACGACGCGGTGGAAGGCCGCGTCCTGGCCGGCGAGCGACGCGCAGGTCTGGCGGAGCTGCGTGCGCGTCAGTTGCTGGGCGCGGATCTTCAGCGTGGCACTGCAGGTGTGCCGGACGGTGAGCACGCGGCGGTCGATCTTCGTGCGGAAGTCGCAGGTGTTGTAGCGGCGGCAGTTCGCCTTGTCGTACCAGTCGACCATCTCCGCGACACCCACCCACATCGGGGCGAGGCGGCCGACGACGTCCCCGCGTGACGCCATGTCCGCGAGCAACGGCCGTACGCGTGGTGCGATGTCGTTGTGCTGCAGGAACCTGCCCAGTTCGCGGGTCGCGTTCTGAACGAGGTACTGGCGGTCGGTGCCGAAGAGGTCCAGGTGCCCCACCACGAACCGGTGCAGCGCCCGCAGCACCTCCGGGTCGGCCCGCACCGCCGTCAGGAACTCCGGATAGCTGTGGCCGTAGTAGAGCAGGAGCATGCCGGCGTGCACGGCCGCGTCGTCCGCGCTGGTGTAGTTGTCGAGCACGCGGGTCAACGCACGCAGTTCGGCCGGATAGTCCGTCACCGCCGCGTAGATCGTCGATTCCGGCGCGGGGTGAAGGACGTTCCTGGTGGTCTCGGGCGGGAGCAGCGGGCTGTTCGGGGTGCCGGGTGCGGCGGCCTGAGCTGTGGCAGGGGCCAGCAGCCCGGCTAACAGCGCCAGGACGAGCGCGAGTGATCTCATTGGGTCCTCCGCAGGGATTTGAGGTGTCCCAGAGCGTCACATCGCCCGCCGGCCCGCGATCATCCCTTTCGCTCATAGCGCGCTGCTATGGGTCGTCCCGACGTCTAGTCCGGCTTCGTCGGTTCGGCGAACAGCAGGTGCCGCACGTGCGCCGGTCCCTTGGCCAGCGCGCGTGCGGTCTCCTGGTTCTGCTGGTCCACGACGGTGCCGCGCTCGACGTGCTGGCGCAGGTGTTCCTGCCAGGTCGCCACGGTGAAGGTCTCCAGGAACGTCTCGGGCTGCTCGGTGTCGCGGAAGAGGCCCCACATCGTGGCGCCGGTGCGCCGACGGGCCCTGCCGACGCGCTGCATGGCGTCGATGAACGCCTCCTCGTTCTCCCGCGCCACCGGCCACTCCACCGTGACGAGCACCGGGCCCGCGTCGGTGTCGGTGATCTCCGGCGGTTCCTCCCAGTAGGTCGCCGGGCTGACGTCGAGCGGCCGGTCGTGCAGCGGCAACCACTTCGTCGCCCCGGCGGCCAACAGGACCATCGCCACCGCGGGCACGATCATGGCGACCTTGAGGCTGTACGCGTCCGCGATCACGCCCCACACGACCGCGCCGAGCGCCTGGCCGCCCATCAGGATCAGCTGGTAGTAGGCCAGCGCCCGCGCGCGTGTCCACGCCGGCAGCAGCACCTGCGCGAGTGCGTTGAACGTCGACAGCGTGGCGATCCAGCAGGCGCCCGTCAGCAACATCGCGACGATCACCACCACGAAGCTCTGCGTCAGCACAGCCGTGCTGGTCGCGGCCGCGTAGACGAACGTCGCGAGCAGCACCATCCGGTTCTTGCTCATGCGCTGCAACAACTTCGGCACCACGAACGCGCCGCCGATCGCCCCCGCCCCCACACTGCCGAGCAACACGCCGTACCCGCTGGCGTCGAGTCGCAAGGGCCCGCGGGCGATCGCCGGCAGCAGCGCCCACAACCCGCTGCCGAACACGATGAACAACGTCAGCCGCGTGAGCACGCGCCGGAACAACGGCGAACTGGCCACGTACCGTGCACCGGTCCGCATGGCGGTCGCGATGTGCTCGGTCCCGAGTGGGCGGTGATCCGACGGCCGCTTCCACCGCGAGAGCACGATCAGCACGCCGACGAAGCTCACCGTGTTGAACGCGAACGTCGCCTCCGACCCGGCCAGCGCGATCAGCAACCCGCCCAGCGCCGGCCCGATCGCGCGTCCGACGTTCATGTTGACGCCGTTGAGCAGCGCGGCCTGCGGAATCTCCTCGCGCGACACCAGTTCCGGCTGAATCGCCTGGAACGACGGCATCGACAACGCCTGCCCGATCGCCATGAGCGCCAGCAATCCCAGGAGGCTGGCCGGCGTCGCCTTGTCCGTGCCCGCCAGCACCATCAACCCGCCCGCGCCCGCGAGCATCAACGCCTGCCCGGAGATCAGCACCTGCCGCCGGTCCAGGATGTCGCCGAGCGCCCCGGAGGGCACGACCAGCAGGAACACCGGCAGCGTCGTGGCGGTCTGAACGAGCGCGACCTGCAGGGCGCTGCCGCCCAGGTCGCCCATGAGCCACTGGGCGCCGACCGTCTGCGCCCACGTGCCGATGTTGGAGGCGAACTGGGCGAGCCACAGCGCACGGAACGCGCTGCGGCGCAGGGGCGCCCACGGGGAGACGGTCACTGCCCGATCTTCACACCTGAGGGTGGGCCTTGCCGAGCACGGCCGGAGGCATGATTTCGGCCAACACTGAAGATATTGAGGTAACGAACGGTCAAGCCACCGTCACCGGATGCCGGACCACGGCCCCGAACAGGTAGCCCTGTGTGTTGCAGGGCGACTCGTCCGGCTGCCCGTCCACCCGCGCCCGCGGCACGTTCTCCCCGGAGTCGCCTGCCAAGGCACCTGCCACCGGGTCCACTCGCCGCGCGAGGAACCCGTGGTCGGGCGGCAGCGACTCGCCGTTCATCTCGTACGCCACCAGCACGTCGTCCAGGGCCTTCGACACCGGCAGCGGGCGCCGCACCCGGCCCAGGTTCACGTCGCCGGTCACGTACTCCGCGTCCAGGCCGGCGGACAGCACGTCGACGGCGGAGCAGCGCAGGCCGGCCAGCCGCAGGAGCAGGCCGAGGGACACGCCTCGCCACCGGGCGTTGCCGACGGCGGCGCGCGACTCCGAATCCGTGGATCTCCAGCCGCCAGGACGTGGCGTCGAGCAGGGGGTCGAGGTGTGGTTGCGGAAGAAGGACTTCGGGACCAGCGTCAGCGAGCCGGTGCCGCACAGGGCTCCCAGCGCGTCTCCGCGTTGGTGCCGTGCACGATGAGTCCCTGTCGGGCAACGGTTTCACCATCGCGGGGGCCGCCGCGCCGAGAGATCATGCGTCCGAAGTCACCTACCCGCCACAAGAGTGCGTCTCACATCGCAGGACCACCCAGGACGCGTGATTTGGGTCACAGCCAACCGGCCGAACGGCGGCCGCGAGGACGTGTGAACGGGCCGCGGGCGTCTGCCCAGGTCACACATTGAGAGGGCTCCCCGAACCTGGGAAAACAAGCGTGCACACAGGTTCCGCTTGCCCGGAAGTGGCCCGTTTCGGGCCGCCGCGACTGATTGTGAACATTCGTCTCAACCGGGTACGTATTCGGCCGATGAGGAACGGATGACGCATTTCTGCCCGATACTGCGCGCAAAGCAGGCAGAGCAGAAAGGTTCCGAGCACTCGTGATCACGCCCGAGTACTTGCTGTCGACCCGCGAGTTCGAGGTGCTGTGGCAGACGCTGCGGCTCGGCAGAATGCCGTACCCGCTCGACGTGCCCAGCGAAGGAGCGACCGAGCAGGACGTCAAAGCACTGCGGCAGAGCACGATCGCCGGACTGCGGCGGCGTGGCATCGCCGACGACCCCCGGCTGGAGGACCTGTTGCGGGTGCTCGGCGACCACGAGGTGTCCGTGGACGCCGTCGCCGGGCTCGACCGGACCGTGCGGGCGCTGGCCGCCGCAGCCGGGACGGAGGCCGTGCTGGCCGTCATCGACGGCGACACCGTCGGCCTGTCGCAGATCAGGCCCACCTCGCTCGCACGCGAGATCGTCAGGGTGCTGCCCGACGGGGTGGCCGGGCCCGGCAGCGCGCTGTCCGTGCGGCTGGAGACGTTGCAGCAGGCCGTCGCACTGCAGGAGGCCGAGCAGGAGGAGGACTCCGAGGACCCGTGGGGTGCGGCCGACGAGGAACTCGACGACCGCGAGGCGCTGCTGAAGGCCGGACTGTCCGCGCAGGACGCACGGCAGATGGACGAGCTCGCGCAGAACCGGGTCGCGGGTGGCCAGTTCGGTGTCACGCACGGACGACACCGCGCTGACGTGGTCATCAACTGGTTCGACACCCACCAGGGGCGCTACCTGATGGTGCGCTCCGACGGGTGGCTCAGCCTGTCGCCCACCGACAACGACCGCATCGCGACGCGGATCGACGCCGTGCTGGCCTGAGAGCGGTGCGTTCCAGCGCACAAGAATGATCCAAATCGGGCATCGCGGGCGTACTCTCCGGAGTGCGCCCGCGTTCTTGTGTCGGTCAGCCGATTCACCCGATCCGGTGATCGACGAACCAGGCTGTGACGGACCTCAAGAAAGCCCTAAATTCCAGAGAATCCCCTATGTGATTCGCGTCACAGTCGACCCAGGTCAAGGGCCGTTCCAGGGATGTGAACAGAGATCGAGAGCCCGAACGGGCAGCACCCCGAGAGCGCTCCCACAACCAGGGCAAACGATCACCCCGTTACACGACGTTCACCGGTTCGTGGCCCGATTCGGTCACTGGCAACGCATTGTGAACGCGGATCTCAATTGGTAACTCGCGCGCGGCAAAGTGAGCGTTGCACGAAAAGACCCCCGATACTGCCCGCATGTACATCGTCGGTGACAACAAGGCTGTCCCGCTCGGCGACACCGTCAGTTCTGGTCAGGTGCAGATCGACCCGGAGGCGGGCGAGGAACTCCGCAAGCAGTTCCAGGCTCAGATCGACCAGGTCGACTCGTGGATCGAGCGTGCCAACTCGAGCATCGCCCGCCCGGCTCCGCTCGGTGCGAACCCGGTCGGCGACAAGATGCGCGACAAGTTCACGCATCGCGCCGAGGGTGAGCAGTACTCGTTCGTCAGCGTCATGACCGCGTACCGCACGGTTCTGGAGCAGACGAAGAACTCCATCGTCGAAGCGATCGGGAACTTCACGAAGCTCGACGAGGAACAGCAGGCCGAACTGAAGAAGCACATGGGTAACAGCTGATCTTGTGGCCAGCTGATCCAACGGAGTGAGAGGCGAGCCGGTCATGCCCCCCGAGACCGACCCGAGCGAGATCGAGAACGTCCCGGTCCTCACGGACCCGCAGAACTGGGCGTCCCGATCGCACCAAGAGCTGTATGCCGCGGTGCACAACAACAACGACCCCGGTCAAGCCGGCCAGATCAGCTCCGACTGGAGCAAGTACGGCAACGAGCTGACCGAGGCGTCCAAGACCATCAACTCGGTCATCACCGCGTCGGAGTCGAAGTGGACGGGCGGAGCCGCCGAGGCTGCCCGTGCCGCGATGAAGAAGCTCGGGGACTGGGTCGACGAGACCGCGAAGACGGCCGTCGAGGTCGGCACGAAGGTCGCCGACCAGGGCCGTGTCATGGAGAACGCCAGGGCGCAGATGCCCCAGCCGGTCCAGTTCGACTGGAACAAGGCCGCGGCCGCACTCGCTCAGCCGGGCACGCCCGCCTTCGTGCTGGCCTCCGCCGACATCGCGGTCGCCAACGCCGCGTCGCGCGCGGCCCACGACCAGGCGGTCACGGTGATGACCGACATGGAGAACAACTCCCGCCAGATCGACTCGTCGACGCCCGCTTTCAAGCCGCCGTTCAACCCGAACACCGGCATGGTCGAGGAGCCGGTGATGGCGATCCCGCGCTCCGGCGCGGCCGCGTTCACCGGTGGCGCGGACGGCCTCATGTCCACCCAGGCGGCGAGCGCCGGTGCGGCGACGGCCGCCCCTCCGACCCCCACCGGCCAGCAGTCGGGTTCCGGCGCCGGAGCCGGTGGCGGCGCGGGTGGCGGCAGTGGCGTGAACCAGCCCGCCGCGGCCGCGTACAACCCGAGCGCGCCCGGCTACACCGGAGCGGGATCCGGAGCCGGCGGCGGTGCGGGCGGTGGCGCCGGTGGCGGCAGCAGCTACACGCCGCAGATGGGCAACACGAACACCAACACGGCCGCGGCGTACACGCCGACCGCGCCTGGTTACAGCCCCAGCAACACGGGCAGCACGTACACCAGCGGCAGCGGGGGTGGCGGCGGTGGCGGTGGCGGCTACACGCCGACCGCGCCCGGTTACACGCCTCAGATGGGCACCGGTGGCAAGTCCGGCACCGGCCAGAACCAGAACGTCCCGAAGGTCCCGGTCGTCGGCAAGGACCTGGCGAACCCGAACTACACCCCGCAGAACCCCAAGGGTCCCGCGGCCTACAACCCCATGGCGCCCGGTTACACCGGTCCCGGTGGTGCGGGCGGCGGTGCCGGTGGTGGCGGCGGCGGTGGCGCCGGTGGCGGTGGCGGCATGAAGGGCGGCCCGATGCCGTACTCCCCCCAGATGGGTGCCGGAGGCGGCGGCGGGTTCGGTGGCGGCGCGAGCGGTGCCGCGGGCGCGGGCGGCTCGATGCAGTCCGGTGGCGCAGCCGGTGTCCAGGGCCAGGCCGCTCGTGGCGGAATGCCGATGGGCATGGGTCCCGGTGGCGCTTCCGCGGCCGGTGCCGGCATGGGTGGCGCGCCGATGGGCGGCGCTCCCGGTGGCGGCAAGGGCGAGGACGACAAGGAACACCGTTCCGCCAGCTACATCATGGGCGGCGACCTGTTCGAGGTCCCCGGCGAGAACCTGCCCCCGTCGGTGATCGGTGCCGCGAAGGTCAAGAAGCAGAAGGGGACCGAGTCGCAGTGATCACGCCCGAGTTCCTGCTGTCGCCGCGCGAGTTCGACGTGTTGTGGCACGCCCTGCGGCTCGGCAGAGTGCCGTACCCGCTGGACGTGCCGAACGAGGGCGAGACCGAGCAGGAACGCCGCGTGCTCGTCACGAAGACGATGGACGAGCTGCGGTCACGCGGGCTCGTGGACAACCAGCGTCTCGAGGACTTCCTGCGGCTGCTCGACGACCACGAGGTGTCCGTGGACGCCGTCGCCGGTCTCGACCGCACCGTGCGCGCGCTGGCCGTTTCCAACGGCCGGCGCGCCGCGCTGGCGATCATCGACGGCGACCGGGTCGGGCTGCTGGAGATCCGCGAGACCGGGATCGCCCGCGAGATCGTCAAGGTGCTGCCCGACGCCGTGCCCGGACCGGGCACGGCGGTGAACGTCCGGGTCCAGTCCCTTCAGGACGCGGTCGCGTTGCAGGAGGCCCAGGAGGTGGACCCCTCCGACGACCTGTTCGGCGACGGCGGGGTGGACGACCAGGAGGCGCTGCAGCAGGCCGGTCTGTCCGCACAGGACGCGAAGCAGTTCGACGAGCTCGCGTCGAACCGCGTCGCGGGCGGCCAGTTCGGCGTCACCCACGGCCGCCAGCGGTCGGGTGTCGTGATCAACTGGTTCGACACCCACCAGGGCCGTTATCTGATGGTCAACTCGGACGGCTGGATGAGCGTCTCGCCGACCGACAACGACCGCATCGCCACCCGAATCGACGCTGTGCTCGCGTGAACTAGCGAGTCTCAGTTGAACCGCCGCCGCCGGAGGACCGTGTGAATCCCGCGAACCCCTATCAGTGGGTCGAAGAGTACGAGGCCAAGCTGGCCGACCTGAAGCAGAAGTCGGAGGACCTCTCGGAGAACGTCGCGGCGGCCTCCGCCACCGTGACGTCGAAGGACGGCGCGGTGACCGTGACGGTGGGCCCCAACGGCGGCCTGCAGAACCTGCAGCTGGGGCACCGCGCGGTCGAGCTGGGCGGCCCCCGGCTCACCGCGCTGATCCTGGAGACCGCGCGGAAGGCCCAGAAGCAGGCCGCGACGCAGGTTCTCGAGCTGTTCAAGCCGCTCGGCGAGGGCACCGAGGCCTACCAGATGGTCTCGGACTCGATCCCGGACGACGAGGTCGACGAGGACACCGACCCGTACGACGAGGTCGACGACGAGCCGGAACCTGCTCCGGCTCCTCCGGCGAGCACGCCGGCGGCGACCCCGCAGCCGGCGCCCGTCCGCGGCCGGCGCCGTGCGGACGACGACGATGACGACGACGACAACCCCTGGTAAGGAACAGCGATGACCGCGCCTGAAACTCCACTCCCGTCTCCTCCCGGGATGAAGATCACCGAGGAGAACAAGCTCAAGGGCTCGCTGTTCATCGAGGCCTACGGCAGCCTGATCGACGGCATCAGCAAGGACGCGGAGTCCGAGACCGAGAAGGCTCTCGACATCACGTTCAACGCCATCGGCGCGGCCTCGGCCACGGTGATGTTCGCGATCGATCCGCTCGGCAGCATCATCGGTGCCGGTGTCGGCTGGCTCATCGAGCACGTGTCGTTCCTGCGTGACGCCCTGAACCAGCTGATGGGCAACCCGGAGGAGATCCAGGCCAACGTCGAGGCCAACAAGGCGCGCGCGGCCGAGCTGCGGGTGCTGGCGGAGGACCACAAGAGCGGCCTCGCGACGTTCGACGGCTGGAGCGGTCAGTCGTCCGAGCGCTTCAAGGCGTCGATGGACGGCATGGGCCAGGAGCTCGACGACCTGGCGAACGCCGTCGAGTCCAAGGCCAAGATCGTCGCGATCATGGGCATGCTCGTCACCGTTCTGCGTGACATCGTCCGCGACCTGATCGCCCAGCTGATCGGTTCGCTGATCGCCGGTGCGCTCATCGCCGCCGCCATGATGATCCCGACGTTCGGCACCTCGATCGCGGTCTTCGGTGGCTTCGCGGTCGGCAAGGCGGTCGCGCTGGGCGTGAACATCGCGTCCCGCGTCGCCCGTGTCGTCGCCGCACTCGGCCGTCAGATGAAGCGCATCGGCGACCTCGACGACATCATGAAGAAGGTCAGCAAGGGCTGGGAGCGGTTCGAGAACTCCGCTGACGTCGCCGAGATCACCTACGAGGGCTACAAGGCCCAGAAGGGTGTCGACGACAAGATCGACGAGGCCATGGAGGGCAGGGGCAACACCCCGCCCGGCGCCTCCGGTGGCAAGACGGCCGCGGACACCCAGGTCGCGTCGGGCGGCAAGACGCTCGCGGACACCCAGGTCGCTTCGGCGACGCTCGCGAACGCCCGCGTGGGCACCGTCATGCAGGACGGGTACGCGCAGGCAACGCTGCCGAACGCTCCCCTCAGGGCGATGGACGCAGGCGAGCCGATGCAGGCCCTCAGGCGCACGGAAGCCGCGGAGCCGATGATGACCGCCAAGCGAATGGCCTCGGAACCGCTTCAGCCGATGCAGGCTGTCCGTGCGATGGACGCGGTCGAGCCGATGCAGGCCCGTACCGCGGTGCACGCCACCGAGCCGTTGCAGGCCCGCACGGCGATGCACGCGGCCGAGCCGATGCACACGTTGCAGCGCACGCAGATGGACGCGGTGCAGCCGCTTCAGCCGATGCAGCGCGCCGAGGCGGTTCAGGCCCCGATGGCGTTCTCCCGCGTGGAGGCCGCCGAGGCTCCCGTCGCGTTCTCCCGTGCGACGGCGCAGGACTCCACGATGGTGTCCGGCGTCAGCATGACCGCGGGGGCGCCGATGCACGAGGCCGTCCAGCCTATGCAGGCGCGTGAGGTGTACACGAGCCCGGACACGCCGTCCGAGCCGTTGCAGGCCCAGTCGGGTTACGAACCGCTCGCGCGCACGCAGATGTCGCACGCGTACGACGCCCTCGAGCCGTCGCGCGTCGACGCGCAGCCCGTTTACGAGAGCGTCAACCCGCTCATGGCGAGTGAGCCGCTGCAGCCGACCATCGGCTACGAAGCGGCCGGCGGTGCCGCGGCCCAGCCGCTGCGTCCGACCATCGCGCACGAGCGGTCCGTCCGGCCGACAGAGTAAGTCCAGCCAACAGCCGGGATCCCCGCGATCCCGCCTTGTTCTGACGCAGCACTGGAGAATCGCCGCTCATGGCCAAGGGGAACGTCAATCCCAACCCAGCGCCGAACCCGGGAGCGAACCCTCCCCCCTCGGCACCGCCCACCAGCGGAACGGGCGGAGGCGGCCCCACCGGCAACAGCGGTTTCTCCATGAACGACTCCTCGATGCAGGGGTTGCAGAACAAGGCGGGTGACCTGGGGTCCCGGCTGACGAGCATCTCGTCCGGCCTGCGGGGCCTGAACTTCAGCGGCAACGCGCTCGGGCCCATCGGCCTGTTCGCGGTGCCGGCGCTCAACGCGTCCAACGACAACGCCGTCTCGCAGGCCGACCGGGGCGCCAAGGCGTTCACCGAGGTCCAGACGAACCTGAAGGCGACGCAGCAGACCGCGGTGCAGGTCGACCAGACCAACCAGACCAACATCAAGTCGATCGACTCGACCACCGGCGTGAAGAACGTGCCCGGCGCCGGCACCGGCACGCCGGGCAACAAGACTCCTGGCGGCCCCAGCGTCACCGGCCCGCAGGCGATCAACGGCGGCACCGGCGCGACGGGCGGCGGTAAGGGACCCGCAGGCGGCCCCAACGTCACCGGTCCACAGGCGATCAAGGGCGGTACCGGCGCGACCGGCGGCGGCAAGGGACCCACGGGTGGTGCCTCGGCCGGCCCGGCCCCGAACATCAAGGGCGGCGCCGGCGCGACTCCTGGCGGCGGTGCCAAGGCTCCCGCCGCGTTCACCCCGACCGCCCCCGGCTACACCCCGCCCGGTGGCGGCGGCGCCAAGGGCGGCGCGTCCGGCGTGAACCCCGCCGGTGGTGCCGCGGCAGGTGCTGCCCCGAACATCAAGGGTGGTGCGGGCGCGACTCCTGGCGGCGGTGCCAAGGCTCCCGCCGCGTTCACCCCGACCGCACCCGGCTACACCCCGCCCGGCGGCGGCGCCAAGGGCGGCACGGCCGGTGGTGGGAAGGCCACCGGTGGTGCCGCGGCAGGCGCGGCCCCGAACATCAAGGGCGGCGCCGGTGCCACGCCTGGCGGCGGTGCCAAGGCACCCGCGGCCTTCACCCCCACCGCACCCGGCTACACCCCGCCCGGCGGTACCAACGCCGCCGGTGGCAAGGGCGGCGCCGCTGGCGGCGTCAAGAGCCCCGCGGCGTTCACGCCGACCGCGCCCGGCTACACCCCGCCCGGCGGTGCGACCGCCGCTGGAGGCAAGGGCGGAGGCGCGACGCCTGGTGGCGGCGCCAAGGGTCCCGCGGCCTACACGCCGACGGCGCCCGGTTCGACGCCTCCCGGAGGCAAGGGCACGGGCGCGACGCCCGGTAGCGGTGCGACGCCTGGTGGCGGCGCCAAGGGCGGGGGCGCGACTCCCGGTGGCGGTGCGACTCCCGGCGGCGGTGCCAAGAGCCCCGCGGCCTACACGCCGACGGCACCCGGTTACAACGGCCCCAACACTCCCGGCGGCGCGGCCGGTACCAAGCCCGCCACGTCCGCTCCCGGCCCGCAGGGCGCCGTGACGTCGCCTTCGCGCGGCGGTGCGACGTCTCCCGGGGCACCCCCCATGGCCCCGCCGATGGGCGGCGCGAACCCCGGTGGCGCGGCCGGCGGTGAGCGCGGCGGCAGCAAGTACACCCCCACCGGCGGTGGCGCGAAGGGCGTGTTCGACGCGCCCAAGCCCGGCTCGCCCGACGGCACCATCACCAAGGCTCCGCCGTCTTCCTCGCCCTCGACTCCGCCCCCGGCACCGAAGCCGGGCGTCGGCGGCACCCCGTCGCCCACGGGTGGCGCGACGCCGCCCGCCGGTGGCGCCAAGGGGCCCGCTCCCTTCACGCCGACGGCACCCGGCTACAACGCCCCCGGCAACCCCGGCAACCCCGGTGGCGCGACGCCGTCGACCGGTGGCGCGACTCCCGGTTCCTCGGCCCCCGGTTCCTCGGCCCCCGGTTCCTCGGCTGCCGGCGGCGGCGCCAAGGGCCCCGCTCCCTTCACGCCGACGGCGCCGGGCTACAACGGCCCCGGTAACCCCGGCGGCCCGACGACGCCCGGTTCGCAGAGCGCCGTCGCCACCCCGCCGCAGAGCGCAGGCCCGCGTGCCGGCGGAGCCCCCGGTGCGACGCCTTCCGCCTCGGCCGCTCCTCCCATGGCCCCGCCGATGGCACCTGGCGGCGCGAACCCCGGTGCGACCGGTGGCGAACGCGGCGGCAGCAAGTTCACCCCCGCCGGCGGTGGCGCGAAGGGTGTGTTCGACGCGCCCAAGCCCCCGTCGCCCGACAGCACCATCACCAAGGCTCCGCCGCAGTCGTCGCCGTCCACGCCGCCCCCGGCCCCGAAGCCGACGCCGCTGTCCCCGCCTCCCGCGGCGACCGCGCCTTCGACGACCTCGCCGAACACGGCACCGCCGGCACAGAACCGTCCTGGCACGCCACCGGTCTCTTCACCGGCGCCCGCGCCGAACACGAACGTCGCACCGCCCGCGCAGAACCGGCCCGGCACGCCGCCGGTGTCGACGCCGCCTCCCGCGGCGAACGTGCCGCCGCCCGCCGCCCAGTCGCGGCCGGCTCCGGTCGCGCCGCCGGTCTCGTCGCCCGCGGCCAACACGAACGTGTCGTCGCCCGCACCGAACACCAACGCGCCCAGCACCAACGCGCCGTCGCCGGCACCGAACACGAACGTGCCGTCGCCGCGTCAGGACACGACGCCGTCGGCTCAGCCGCCGCGCGCCGACGCACCGCCGGCGCAGACGCGTCCGGCACCGCCCGCGAACGTGCCGCCGGTCAACACGCCGTCGCCCACGCCGAACGTCAACACGCCGGCACCCAACCCGGCGACCAACGCGCCGTCGACCAACACCCCACCGGCCAACGCGCCTTCGCCGAACCCGGCGACCAACGCGCCGTCGACCAACGTCCCGCCGACGAACACGCCGTCTCCCCGTTCGGAGACGACGCCGTCCGCGCAGCCGCCGCGTGCCGACACACCGCCCGTGCAGACGCGCCCGGCACCGCCCGCGAACGTGCCGCCGGTCAACACGCCGAACACCAACACGCCTCCGGTCAACACGCCGAACACCAACACGCCTCCGGTCAACACCCCGCCGGCGAACACGCCCGCGCCGGCTCCGCGGCCCGAGACCAACGTTCCCCCGGCGAACACCTCGCCGAACCCGACTCCCAGGCCCGAGACCAACACCCCGCCGGCCAACACGCCGAACCCGGCGCCGAACACCAACACTCCCCCGGCCTCCACGCCGTCTCCGCGGCCCGAGACGAACGTCCCGCCGACGAACACGCCGTCTCCCACCCCGGCGACGAACGTGCCGCCCGCGAACACCCCGTCGCCGAAGCCGGACACCGCCGTTCCCGCGGCGAACACGCCGAAGCCCGAGACCAACGCTCCCCCTGCCGGGCCCAAGCCCACCCCGGACACGAACACGCCCAACCCCGGCGACCCGAGCGTGCAGACGCGGCCGGCTCCCGCGCCGCCCACCGGCGCTGCGCCGAACCCGAACACCACGGCGAACCCGAACACGACGGCCAACCCCATGCCCGGCCTGGTCGTGCTGCCGCCCGCGGCCGCCGGATCGAACCCCGGCGCCAACACGGACGCGGGCCGTACTTCCGACTCCGACTCGTCCACCGATGCCCAGCAGGAGGCCACGACCTTCGATGCCGCTCCGACGGTGAACGAACTGCTGGCGGACGTCGACAATGTCGTCGTCGCGGTGGACAACGCGGCGGGGCTCGGCCACCAGGCCGCCGCGACGACGCTGGTGAAGGCGCTACGTGACGGCGGCTATCAGGACAAGATCACCTTTGTCACTGATCCGGAGTCCGCGAAGAAGATGGAACTCCTGATCACGCCGGACCTGCAGCCGGTCGAGGTCACCAGCTCGCCGAACCACCCCGACGAGAGCAACACGTTGCTGCTGTCGGCAGGTGACGACTCGCTCAGCGTGCACGACACGGACACCGCCACCAACTACCTCAACAAGAACAACGTGAACGAAGCTCTCATCCTCAAGCCTTACGCCTGGGATGGCAGCAAGCGGCTCCTCATCAAGCGCGACTCCCCCGACAGCGACGTCCAGATCATCGATCTGGACCCGCACATCAGCCCTGACGCCAGGTACGTCTACGACGTCCCGAAGATCACCGATCCGCAGGCACTGGCCAACCTCATCGACCAGGAGATGCCCTCCAACCCCGCGAAGGCGGACGGCATCAAGAAGGTCGCCGACGCGGTGATCAACGACAAGGCCGACATGATGCCGGTCTACGGCCTCGGGGCCGTCGACCTCGTGAACCGTCCCGGCGTGTCCAACCACCTCGCGACGGCTTTGCACTCCCTGGACCAGAAGCCCGCGATCATGATGGAGATCACTCCGTCGCCGGTCTGGTTCGTACCGGAGCTCAAGGCCGACTGGCTTAAGCGCGCGGACATCACCTCACCCGACCTGGATCAGCAGATCAACGACCTGAAGCAGGGCGACGTCCTGGTGGTGAACACCGGGTCCATGCCCCAGGCGGTGTTCCAGCAGGTCTTCCAGCTCGGCACCCTGCCCGCGATCAACGAGGGCGCGAACTCCACGAACCTCGCGCACCTCGTCGAACGGCCGAACATCTCCGTTCTCACCAACAAGACCCCTTATCCGAACGTCCCCGGCAGCGACGCCGCCACGACGAACCTGAACAACGTGAGCGACGGTCTGCGAGCGGACACCGCGTGGCTTGAAGCTGCCAAGACCAACCCGGATGTGAAGCAGGCGGTCAACCTGACCTCCGCCGTGGAGACCTTCTCGGCGCTCCGGGACTACGTGCAGTCGCCGAACCGCGACCCCGACGAGGCAGCCAGCTCTGTGTCCCAGGTCGCCTCCATGCTCGCGCCCGCGGTCCCGGGCAAGGGCGCGGAGGTCGCAGACATCCTTTCCGGACTCCCCGACGCCGCGGTCAAGGAGATCAGCAGCGTCATCGACGGCAAGCCGCTGTCGCCGAAGTTCCTCGACGACTCCAACACGGTCGATCTCACCAAGGATCAGCTCGACAAGATCATCGATCTGCTCGAGTCGCAGAAGCCGGACCTCCAGACCAAGCTGTCCGAAAACGCCCCGAGCAACACGCCGGGCGATCCGATCGATCCCAACGTTCCGGACTCGGGTCGAAACGACGTTGCCCAGATCGCTGACCTGCTGAAGAACCTCTCGCAGAAGGACAGTCCCGAAAGTCAGTACTTCTCCCAGGTGTTCGAGGATGCTCGCGCACCGCAGAACAACCAGGTCATCCAGGCTCTGACCCTGCGGCTGGACCCGCCGTCCCCGCCGCCGCCTGCCCCGGCAGAGCAGACGCCGGACGCCGAGGTGCCGAGTCCGCAGACGCCGGTGGAATCGACGCCCCCGGCCCAGCAGGCCCCTGCTTCGGTGGCGCCTCCCGCCGTCACGACCCCCAACACCAACGTCGAGACCAACACCGGCAGCGACGTCGAGAGCGACGTCGAATCCGACGGACCCGACATGAGCGGCGGCCTCTTCGGGTTCGACACCGACAGCGACGTCGAGACCAACACCGAAACCAACACCGGCAACGACGTCGAAAGCGACGTCGAATCCGACGGACCCGACATGAGCGGCGGCCTCTTCGGGTCCGACACCGACAGC
>NZ_JBIWKS010000001.1:532953-662706 GCF_044765805.1 Lentzea sp. NPDC102401
AGCGACGTCGAGACCAACACCGAAACCAACACCGGCAACGACGTCGAAAGCGACGCCGAATCCGACGGACCCGACATGAGCGGCGGCCTCTTCGGGTCCGACACCGACAGCGACGTCGAGACCAACACCGAAACCAACACCGGCAACGACGTCGAAAGCGACGCCGAATCCGACGGACCCGACATGAGCGGCGGCCTCTTCGGGTTCGACAGCGACGTTGAGACCAACACCGGCGCCAACGCCGAGTCCGACAGCGACAGCGAGTCCGACAACGACGTTTACGTGGATGCCGAGTCCAACCCCGGCACCAGCAGCGACGTCGACTCCGACACCGACTCCTTCTTCGACGCCGAGTCCAACCCCGACACCGACGCCACCACGGACGGCACCCGTGGCGCGCCCCCGGCGAACGGCAACACCGACGTCAACCCCGACACCGACGTCAGGCCGAACACCGACACGAACAAGTCCGCGGACACCGACGCGCCGTCCCCGAACACCCAGCAGACCACCGGCAACGGCCCGGCGCCGACCAGGGACGCACCGGCCACCCCGCCGCCCGCGCAGAACGCCCCGCCGGCACCGCCCGCTCCCCCGGCACCGCCCGCTCCGGCCTCGAACCTGAACCCCGACGGCACCCGCAAGGACGTGCCGAAGGTCGGTGCGCCGCCGGCGATGACGCCGCCGACCCCGGAGTCGCACAAGGGCAAGGAAGTCCTCACCGACCAGTCGTGGCGCCACGACCCCGCCAGGACCGCGGAATGGTCGAACCCGAACAACCCGGCCGACCGCAGCACGTGGGCGGACCGCCGCAACGACACCGACGTGCGGACCGTCAACCAGACCGTGCACGACGTCCGCACGGACAGCACGCCGTCGAACATCAAGTCCTACCAGGGACTCATCAACTACGACCTGCGGCGCATCGAGACCAGCCCCGGCAACTTCGTGCAGGAGTACACCGTCAAGGTGCACATCGACCCTGCCGCGAACATGACGCCGGAGGCCATCGCGCAGGTCAAGGAGAACGCCACCAACGGCGTCAACTCCATGCTGAACCAGGGCCACCGGCTGCCCAGCGGTGACCAGTTCCACCTGAACCTCGAGTTCACCGACAACAAGGCCGACGCGCACACCAGCATCAAGGTCGACCCGAACACCACCAACCCGGACCAGACCCACTGGGGCACCGACACGAGCCCCGAGGTCCTGGCGCACGAGACCCTGCACTACCTGGGCATCCCGGACGAGTACAAGGACTCGAGCCGCGTCTTCCAGCAGCACGACACGAACTCCGGCGTGCACCAGAACGACGGCGGCATGATGGGCGCCGACATCCACCTGGACGACCCCGGCATCCGGCCGCGTCACCTGTGGCTGATCGAGAACAACGCCAACAGCCAGGTCGCGGTGCCCGACACCACGATCAACCCGGCCGGTCCCGCGACCGTGCCGCCTCCCGCGGACTGGACTCCCAAGCCCGCCGCGGACAGTACGCCCGCACCGTCCACTCCGGACACCGACAACAACACCCCCGGCCCCGACGTGCAGACGCGTCCGATGCCCTCGGACACGCCGAACCTGCCCGGTAGCTGGGACGTCGACTCCGACGTGGACGCCGACGTGCGGCCCAACAACCAGACGCACCTGCCGAACCTGGACAAGGTCGGTCTGGTCGAGTCGGTGCTGCGCAGCGCCGCGTTCCAGAACACGCCGGTCCCGAACGCGTCACCGGTGGTCGGCACCAGCGACGTCAAGTCCACTGTGGACGCCGTCCTCGACGACGTTCGGCAGAACCCGCAGAACCACAACCACCCCGGCCTGAACCCGCCCGCCCTGTCGAACTGGGTCGCGAGCCAGGTCGACCCGGACACGCTGGCGAAGTTCCACCCCGACCTGGAACCGAACGTGCCCGGCCTCACCGGTGACGCCAAGGTGGACCAGTGGCGGGCGAACCTCGCGAACGACCTCGCGAACGGGACGCCGAAGCGCTGGGACGTCGTCAACGCCGGCCTGAACACCGACGGCATGAAGCCCGGCGACGTCGACATGGTCAACCACGTCACGCAGGAGGTGAAGCAGAACGGCGCGCTGCCGACGTCGCCCGACCTCGTCACCCACGCCCTGCAGACGCCGTCCTGGGCCGACTCCCACGTCGGCTCGCACCTGCCTGACACGGTCGCACAGTCGTTGGGCGTGCAGCTCGTCGTCGACAACAACGGCGTGCAGACCGTCCACGGCCCCGCGGGCGCGCCGCAGGTGCAGGTCTCCTCGCAGAACGGCACGTTCGGCGCTCTCGGCGGCCCGACGCCGCAGGAGGTCCGCGCCGGCATGGAGGCCTGGCTCGGCGGCAAGTCCTCCGCGGAGGTCAACCAGACCGTCGGCGACCTGTACAAGGGGCGCCAGGACAAGGGCCTGTACGACGCGGCGCAGAAGATCCAGCTGATCAAGCGCGCGGCCGCGCACCCCGGCGGTCCGCAGGTCTTCACGAACGACCTGATGCAACGGTCGGCGGACCTGCAGAACCGGATCGACGACGCGAAGTCCAAGGGCTCCTGGAAGCCCGAGGCGATGCAGAACCCGCAGGAGCAGGCGCAGACGGCCGCCATCAAGGAGCAGGTCGCGACCCTCACCGATCTGCTGAACAACACCAACAGCCAGATCGACACCCTCAACGCCGAGGGCCCGAACGTGGGCATGACCCACATCATCGACACCCAGGTCGCGGGCCCGAACGCGGACGGGCTCGCGAGCATCAAACCGAGCGTGCTCCCCCAGCTCGACGCCCACCTGACCCAGCAAATCGCGGCGGCGGAGAACGCCGGGTTCGACGCGCAGAGCCTCAAGGACCTGCAGACGCGGGTGCAGAACGAGGCGGACGTCCGCAAGGTGCTCTCCCACGCCTCGACGCGCGGTCTGGACGGGTTGTCCACCCAGCTGGAAGACGCCAAGGTGGCGTTGGAGAACTACAGCGCCGGCAAGTCGGCGAACACCGGCGTCAAGGGTCTCCTGACCCGCATGTTCGGCGGCGAGGTCGACACCTCGGTCGACTTCGACCAGAAGATCGCCGAGGCCGAGGCCCAGGTGCAGCGGACGGAGCACAACCTGTCGTTCGTCGGCAACCCCGACTACGACAACCGCTTCGCCAAGGCCGCGGACATGTACGCGAACATCCAGGCCACGCAGGCCAAGATCGAGCAGATGAACGCGGACATCGAAGCGCGCGCGGAACGCCTGCGCGACCTCGATGCCAGGACCCGGGAGTTCAACAACCGCCAGTTCGAGCTGGAGCTGGAACAGCGCCGCCAGGAGCTGGCGAACGAGGCCGCCCTCAACGGTCCCGACTCCGACGTGCAGTCGGACGTGCAGTCCGATCTCGACGTGCAGTCGGACGTCGACGTGCAGTCCGATCTCGACGCGCAGCCGGGCAACCGCGGGCTCGACCCGCGACAGGAGTTCGCGGCGTTCAGGGCCTCGCTCTTCGGCAAGACCCCCGCCGAGCTCGCCGACCTCGCCGTGCAGCACCGCAACGACCCGTTCCACGTGCAAGAGATCAACCAGATGTCCCGCAACCTGGAGATCGCGCAGAAGCCCGGTGGCATCCAGCAGCATCTGAGCGACCTCCAGACCGAGATCAACGACAACCACCGCAAGGCGACCGACCTGAAGCACGTCACCGACGCGCTTCCGGACATGTTCAAGTCCGAGCTGATGCGCACGGACCAGGCCGAGCGCCAGGCCCAGCAGCAGGAGCTCAGGCAGCAGCAGTCGCAGCTCTCCAACGAGCTGATGACGCTGCAGTACGACCGCAAGGACGCGCTGACGACGTACGCGCTGAACCTGCCCCCCGACGATCTGGACGCTCCCGGCTGGCAGTCGGTGACGCCGCAGGACGTCGAGGTCCTCCAGGACCACGTCACGGACCTGATCCGCGACGCACGCATCGGTGGTCAGCCGACCCCGGAGCTGGATCGGCTGTACGGCCAGCTCCAGGACCTCCAGCTCACCGACGCCGCAGTGCCCTACCGGCCGGAGACGCCGCCGGCCGGAGTGGACGACGCCTCGTCCGTCCACTCGGACAACGACGCGCCGGCCCAGCCGGCCGGCGACGTCCGGGACCGCGCGGCCGACCAGAACCAGCAGGTCGGGCAGGCGCAGCCCGCACCGGCGCCCGCGCCCCGTGCCGAACCGGGCCCGTTCATGCAGGACCCGTCGGCGCGACCCTCGAACCCGGACGTGGACCTCGTCGTCCCCGGCGGCTTCGGTCCCGTCCAGGAGGGCACGCCGGCGCGGTCGTTCGCGGCGTCGCTGTACGGCCTGGACACCCCGGCGCTGCGTGAGATGCAGCAGAACTCGGCGTACAGCAACAACCCGGACCGTGCGGCCGCGATCCAGAACGCGATCGACATCTCCCGCCACGCCGGTCCCCCGCACATCTACGACCAGCGAACGCAGATCGCCGAGCAGGGCCTCGCCAAGGCCAAGGCCGACAGCACCCGGTGGAACGCCGCCGACATGGTGCCCGACGCTCTCAAGACCCAGTCGATGCTGGACGACCAGGCAGCCCGCCGCGAGCGGGCAGGCCGCGACGTCCAGTGGCAGCAGAACCGGGTCGACCAGTTCACGAACAACCGCGACGCGGCACTCACCACGTACGCGCTGCAGCAGCCCGCCGACCCGAACTCCTACGGCTGGCGCCAGTTCAGCGACGCCGACATCGCGTCCGTGCAGACCCACCTGGACCAGCAGATCCAGGACGCGCAGGCGGGCGGCCACAACACCGGCCACCTCGAGGCCCTCCGCGAGTTCACCAACGAGGTCCAGGCAGCGCGCCAGGAGGCGGACGCGGACACGCGCCCCGCTCCGCCCGCGCCCGACACGGACACGCGGTCGGCCCCCGACGCGGACACCAACGCCGACGTCGAGACCCGTCCCGCGCCGCCGAAGCCGACGCCGAACCCGGTCATCCCGATGACCACCGTGGCGCCGCAGCCGGTCGGCCAGGTGCCGGACACGAACCTGCCGAGCTTCTTCCAGGACAACAAGGCACTCGGGTCGATCACGCCTACCGAGGTGCGCGGCGCGGACGCCGTCGTGGCCGAGATCCAGGGCCTCAAGGCGGACGACCAGGCGCGCATCAAGAACGCGATCGAGAACGACTTCGAGACGTTCCTCGACGGTGGCCGCAACTTCCAGGTGAAGATCGGCAACGCCTGGTTCGAGGCGAACATCCGCGCCGAGATGCACGCGAACGCCGACACCAACGTCGCGACCGACGCCGACACCAAGGTCGACAAGAACTACCAGGCCGCCACGTCGACCACCACGACGAACACCATCTCCACGTCGAACGACGTCGGCGCCTCGGCCACGGCCGGTGTCGCGATGGGCCCGTACGGCACGGCGGGCGGCAAGGCCGCGCTCGCGACGCCCGCGGTGTCGCAGTCGAACACGAACAGCACCACCGAGCAGCGCGCGATCAAGGGATCCGACGACGGTTCCAAGAAGGTCACCGTCCCGGTCTCCTACGAGATCACGCTGACCGACGCGTCCGGCAACCCCAAGCAGTTCTCGACCCTGAGCACCGGCCCGGACGTCACGCTGCAGATCCCCGCGGACCTCAGCACGATCACCGACTCCGGCAAGACGTCCGACGTGAAGAAGCCGGACGACGCCGCGTGGGGCACGAAGCTCGAGAACGCCGTCCCGGAAGCCGTGGTGGTCAAGGACTCCGGCAAGGCGTTCACCGACGTCGCGGCCGGCCTGCACCCGTCCATCACGAAGGTCGGCTCGCCCGGCCGCGAGGCTCTGCAGAACTTCCTGAGCCCCACCTCGATCCGCAACAACCTGCCCTCGATGCTCGGCGGCTTCGTCACGTCCCCCGACCTGCTGAGCCCGCACGCCAGCAAGGCCGGCGCGGTGCAGATGACCGCGACGCTGAAGGAAGCGAAGCTGGTCGGCACGCACGACACGGCGCCACTGGACCTGAAGGACACCTCGTCCTGGGGCAGCAGTGTGTCCGCGTCCACCAAGACCGGGTTCGACGCCACCGTCGGAGGCGGCGGCAACATCGGCGTGCCCGGCCAGGTCGGCGGCACCGTCGGCGCGACCGCGACGTACTCCGCGCGCACCGCGGAGGGCGTGAACGCGGGGTCGAGCAGCAGCCACAAGACCGGCATCGGCGTGAAGAACGAGACCGGCATGTACGAGGTCACCGCCGAGGTCGAGGTCCGCACCCCGTCCGGTGAAAGCGTGAAGATGGAGGTCACCACGCACATGCGCATGGGCCTCCACGAGGCCGGTGCGGTAGGCCTGCCCACTCCGGACGGCACCAGGAACTCGATCACCGACCCGGCCACCGCCGGCACGAAGTTCCTGCCGCCGTTCGTCGCCGACACGATCGCCGCCGGAAACGCGAAGGTCGGCGAGTTCACGCCGGCCAACAAGGTGCAGGGCCAGGTCGAGGGCGCGCTGAAGGACATCCCCGGCATGGCCAAGTTCCTGCCGAAGTGGAACAACCCGGACGCGAACCCGCGCAGCAGCAAGGGTCAGGGCTTCGCCGACGTCGCCGAGCAGCTCGCGAACCAGCGCAAGATCGCGGCGACGCTGTCCCCGGCCGCGTTGAAGGCCAACATGGACAGTCTGCTCGGGCCGGGCGTCTCCGTGCAGCTGAAGAACTCCGGCAAGACGACCAACACCTACGTCAACGTCACGGTCAAGGCGAAGGTCAGCAACCCGAAGCACCTCGGCCAGGCCGACGCGCGCCCGGTCAGCGACTCGACCACGACCGGTCCGAAGCTCGACGCCAGCACCAGCACCACCAAGGGCTGGACCGGTGGCGTGCAGGGCAGGGTCAACATCCCGGTGAAGACCGGCGTCGCCTCGCTCACCCCGATGCCGCAGGCCGGTGTGTCCTACAGCCACTCGTGGACGGACAAGACCGCGGCGGGACCGGCGGTCAGCGCCACGTCGTCGAACCCCGGCAGCCCGGACGCCCAGGTGTTCCAGCAGGACGTCGAGTTCGAGGTCGAGATCACGACCTTCACCCGGCCCCGCACGTGGGTGCGCAACGTCGTGCCGGGAGCACCCGGCCAGCAGGCGCCCGAGGTGACGACGGTCGCCAAGACCGGCGCCGGCCTCGACAAGATCGACGGCAAGGTCAACCTGTGGGTGTCGGACGGCTCGACGCTCAAGAACGACCCGGGCGACGGCTTCAAGCCCGGTGACCCCAAGCCCACGCAGCTCGAGAACTCCCCGACCGTCAAGGACCTGCTCAACCCGAAGGACGCGCGGCCGAAGTCGCCGGAGTTCCTCAACGTCGAGGCGGTCGCGAACACGACCGCGTTGCGCGACCAGGCGATCGACGCGCTCAACCGCGCGGCCAACGGCGACTCGTCGCTCACCACGCCGGGCACCGCGTCCCGTGCCCAGATCGACAAGATGTTCGCCCCGGAGAACATCAAGGCGAACCTGCAGCGGCTCATCGAGACCGGCGTGCAGGAACAGGGCCTGAAGTACGACCGGCGCGTCACCGACCGTTCCGGCGCCATCGGCATGTCCGTGAAGCTGGGCGAGGCGAAGCTGGTGTCCATTTCGGACACCACCGGCTCCGACAACTCGGTCAGCGGCGGCTACAAGGCCGGTTCGTCGTCCTCGACCAGCCGGTCCGTCGACCTCACCGCGGGCATCAACATCCCGGTGCGGCCGAACGTCACCCCGCCGCCCGCGGGCACTCCGTCGAACCCGAGCGGGTCCGGCGGTGCCGCGGTGACCGGCAAGATCACGCCGTGGTCGGACAGCAAGACCACGTCGAACGAGGTCGGCGGCAACGTCGACCGCGGCCGGACCACCCCCGGTGACGCGCGGACCGTGCTGGTCCAGGTCGACGCCGAGTTCACCATCGTCGGCGAGAGCCGCGCGGGGAACTTCCTGCACGGCGGCACACCGAACGCCGAGGGCGTCAAGGTGGACATGCCGAAGTCGGTGTTCGTGCGGGTGTCCGAGGACGTCGCGCGCGAGATGGGCGTGCTGCCCAAGGTCGAGTCGAGCGTGCCCAAGCCGGACTTCCCGAAGATGGCTCCGCCGTCGACGGTGGCGACCAACGAGCCCGGCGCACTCGGTCTGTCCAATGTGGAGTCGGTGCCGAACCTCTCCGGCGTGGTCAACAACCTCACCGGCGAGCTCTCGGCGAAGACCAAGAAGTTCGGCAGCGACTCGCTGATCCCGGACTCGGTCCTCAAGGACTCGATGAGCAACCTGCAGCGCATCGTCGACCTCAACTCGCCGGCCAGCGTCAAGGCGATGATCGACAGCGCGCTGGACGGCGGCGTTCCGCTGCTGGTGCACCAGCCCGGCACGTTCGGCAAGGACTCGTACCAGGTCACGTTGCGCGCCAAGGCGGGCACGCCGCAGTTCGACCAGGTCGTCAACGACGGCGTGGACATGTCGCACAACGCCGGCGGCTCCCGCAAGGAGAGCGACGGCGTCGGCCGCGGCTCCGGCTGGGGTGCCGGCATCAGGGCACCGGGCCTGGCCTCGCCGGGCAGCGCGAACCCGGCCGTCTCGGGCACCGCGGGTGTCAGCGCGGGCGCGAACATCGGTGGCAGCAAGAGCAGTTCGGTGACGACCTCGACCAACGAGGCGTTCAGCCAGACCCGCACGGCCAGTGGCCCGGCGGCGCAGTACACCGTGCCGGTCGAGTTCGAGCTCGTCGTGGAGAAGGGCAACAAGCTCGTCGCGAAGGCGGAGAGCGGCCCGCAGGAGATGAAGGTCCGCACGCACGCGGACAACCAGAAGATCTCCCAGCCGACCACCGGTCACGGGAATCCGCAGCCGTACATGTCCGCCGCCAGCAAGCGCAGCGGCGAGTTCGGCACTCCTGAGGCGACGTTCGCGTTCCAGCAGGACACCCGTGCCTCGCAGCTGCCGCCGACCGCGTCGGTGGAGAACCTGCGCGGTGCCAAGGACCTGCGCGACGCCGCGGTGAAGGCGATGACGGACGCCGGTGCGGGCAAGGGCCTGACCGGCAAGGGCACTGGCTCGCTCAACGCCCTGTTCTCCACGCTCAGCCCGGAGAACCTGCAGCCGCACCTGCCGTCGATGCTGTCCGGCCCGCTCGACGTGCCCGGCCTGAAGGAGGCCGCGCTGACGTTCGGGCAGGACGCCGACGTCAAGGTCTACGCGAAGCTCGTCAACCCGCAACTCGGGTCGCTCAGCGACGATGTCAAGATCGAGACCCCGCTCGCCACGAAGACCACCGAGACCTCCAGCGAGGCCAAGGTGTCCGAGACCGCCGACGTGTCGGTCGGTCTCGCGCAGGGCGGCGCGGCGGTCAAGCAGGGCACCGACCCGAAGGACACCGTCAACTTCGGCACCGGCGGTGTCGAACTGCGGCACGCGGGTGAGGACTCCTCCGCGGTGTCCGGCGGTCCCGCGCAGGCCCAGGGCGGCAACGTCAAGCCGAAGGACGCCTCGCGCACGGGTCTCGTGCAGTTCGACGTCGAGTACCGCGTCGTCGCGACCATCGGCGGCAAGACCTCCGTCGTCGACCTGTCCGTGCCGAACTCGGCCGGCGTGCGCGTGCCGGCCGCCGAGATCAAGAATGTGCTGAAGCGCGATCACGATCTCAGCGACTCCTTGAAGGACGCCCAGACCGACGTCAAGAAGGCGGCCGACGACTGGCGGACCGCGGAGAAGGACGTCGAGAAGGCCCGCCACGACGCCCAGGACGCGATCAACGAGGCCGCGGCCGTGCTCGCGCGGACCGACCAGAAGCTGGGCGAGGCGTCGACGGCGCTGAACACGGCGATCGACGCGCACCTCGACGCCGAGGCCAAGGTCGCGCCGGTCCAGACGGCGTTCGACAACACGATCAGGGACGCGGGCCGGACCCGTGCCGCGATCAAGGACCTCAACGCGCAGGCCGTGTCGCTGAGCCAGGACGCGCAGATCGCCGACAACGCGGTGAACGACGCGCGGGACAACGGTGCGCCGCAGGCCGAGATCGACCGGCTCACGCAGGAGGCCGACGCGGCGCACACCGCGCTGGCCGACGTGCAGCAGCAGATCGCCGACGCGCGCGCGGAACTCGACGTCCAGCGTCAAGCCGCCACGGACGCCCGCACCGACCTGCAGGGTCCGAAGGAGGCCGCGGCCAAGGCCGAGGCCGCCCGCACGGCCGCCGAGGACGCGCGCCAGAAGCTCGTGAACGAGCAGACCGCGGCCGAGCAGGCGATCAAGGACGCGGAGACGAAGCTCGACGACGCCCGGCGCGAGGCGGACGCCAAGCAGAAGCTGTGGTGGGACGCCAAGGCCAAGGTGGACAACGAGGTCGACGCGTTCAACACCGCGGCGAACACCCCGCCGCCGGTGCCGCCCAAGCCGACGACGACCACCACGACGACCTCGAACGTCGACGAGCGGCCGTTGCCGCCTCTGCCGCAGGAATCCTCCGTGGCCGAGACCAGCCGCAGTGGCGCCGAGACTCGTCCCGCGCCGCCCGCGGCACCGCCCGCTCCCCCGGCGCCGGACACCAGGACCGACGCGCCGAAGAAGATCAAGAGCGGTGGCGCGCCGCCGAGGATGACCCCGCCGACCCCGGAGTCCCACCAGGGCAAGGACGTCCTCACCGACGAGTCGTGGCGGCACGACCCCGCGAAGACCGCGGACTGGTTCGCGCCGAGCAAGCCGGCCGACCCGAGCACGTGGGCCGATCGCAGGGCCGACGCGAACGTCAAGACGGTCGACGTGGTCGTGCACGACGTCCGCACGAACAGCACGCCGTCGAACCTGAAGTCCTACAAGGGCCTCATCAACTACGACCTGCGCCGCATCGAGACCTCGCCCGGCAACTTCGTGCAGGAGTACACCGTCAAGGTGCACATCGACCCTGCCGCGAAGACCGACCCCGAGACCGTCGCCGAGGTCAAGCAGAAGGCGACCAAGGGCGTCAACGATCTGCTCAACCAGGGCTTCCGGCTGCCCAGCGGTGACCAGTTCCACCTGAACCTGGAGTTCACCGACAACAAGGCCGACGCGCACACCAGCATCAAGGTCGACCCGAACAACCCGAACGTCGACCAGACGCACTGGAACGCCAAAGCCACCAAGGAAATCCTCGCCCACGAGACGCTGCACTACCTCGGCATCCCCGACGAGTACAGCGACACCACGCGCGTGTTCCAGCAGCACGACACCAACTCCGGCGTGCACAAGAACGACGGCGGCATGATGGGCGCCGACGTCCACGGCAAGGAGCCCGGTCTGCGGCCGCGGCACCTCTGGCTGGTCGAACGCACGGCCAACAGCCAGGTCATGGTCCCGGACACCAGGCTGGACGCGCCGGGCCCGGCCATCACGCCGCCGAGCACGACGCCGGACTCCACACCGGACGGGGACACCCGTCCGGTGGCGACGAAGCGCGATCGTTCCCCCGAGAGCGACAGCAACCCTCCGGTCGACGACCGCACCACCAAGAAGAAGCCGGAAGCCGACCGCTGGACCAACACCGAGGCCGGGCCGAGCAACACCGACACGGCGATGGACGTCGACTCGGACGTCCAGAGCGACTCCGACCTCGACAACCTGGCCGCGGAGCTGGACAGGCTCTCGCTGGGCGACGTCGACTTCGCCTACAACCCCGCGTTCGCGAAGCTCGCCAACGGTGTCGAGGTCGAGCTGCCGACCAGGGAGAACTACCTCGGCAACCTCAAGAAGAGCGTCGAGGAGGGCAGGCGCCCGTCGTTCGTGGTCAACATGATCGTGAGCCACAGCGCGCTGAACGACCCCAAGGCCGACATCAACAAGGTCATCGACGCGATCACCAAGGACGCCGGTCCGCTCGGCAAGGACATGGTGTTCGTGATCGGCGTGAACGGCCCGACCGGCGCGGACGCGATGATCGAGAGCCAGATCGCCAAGGCGAACAACGACGTGGCGAGCCGGAAGGAACCGATCGCCCTCGTGCCGCTGCCGACCTTCGTCCCGAAGGACGGCTTCCCGTTCGGCCGCATGCGCAACGGCACGATGCACAGCTCTGCCACGCAGTTCGCCATCGGCGCGATGAACGGCAAGGGCACGCATCCGTACATCTCGTTCCAGGACTTCGACACCGGCTCGCGCCAGGTGCAGACGCCGGACGGCGCGCCGCCGAAGGACATCTTCACCCACGTCGCCGAGTCCATGGGCTCGGACGCGGGCCCGATCCGTCCGCTGCTGTACTCGGGCGGCTACCGCGTCGGTGACCCGGCGAAGCTCGTCACGGACACCCAGGCGCGGATCGACGCCGAACGGGCGTCGGTCAAGAGCGATCCGAAGCTCACGCCCGCGAAGCGCAAGAAAGCGCTCGACGCGCTGAAGGTCGCGCAGGACTACCTCGCGAAGCCGGAGTTCGCCGAGAAGTTCCAGCAGGCGATGAGCGACGACATGGACGCGCGGAGCCGCCAGAAGGACTCGGCGCCGCTGCTGCCCTACTCGCCGGAGCCCAACCTGTTCATGGACGCGGCCGTCGCGGTCGTGGACCCGGACGTCAAGTTCAGCGACGGCGGCAACGAGTTCGGCGACCTGAGCGACTCGATCAACGAGTTCGCCGGCAAGGAGCTCGTCGACCTCCACGAGAACGAACTGCCCGCCCCGCCGAAGCCCAGCGAGTCGCTCGCCGAGGCCAAGGCCCAGTTCGAGGCGGACATCGCGGCGGAGGGCCGTACACCGACCCCGGCGGAAACCGTGACGCTGCAGCGGTTCCAGGCCGCGATCGACAAGGCCGAGGCGGACGTCGCCCAGCTCAGGTCCGAGGTCGAGGCGACCTACAAGGCCCAGCGCCCCGATCTTCCGCAGGCCACGATCGACTCGGCCGTCGAGGCGGTGGTCAACGGCTCCCTCACGAAGAACACCATCGAGTCGGCCATCGACGTCGACATGAAGAACAACCGCAACCCGTACCGCGGTGAGAACTTCACCAGCGACTTCGTCAAGGGCGCGGTCGGCACCGACCTGTCCCGCCTCGCGCTCGGTTTCGCGAAGACCGAAGGCAAGCAGTGGCCGCAGTCGCACGTCGCGCTCACCTCGGTGACGAACCGCGCGTACGGCGGCCTGCCGGACGCGGACGGCAAGGTCGACAACAAGGCGGACCGGGCGGCGAAGGCCGACGCGTCCGGCGCGAAGATCCGCGACGGCTACGGCGACAAGAAGCCCAGGGCGAACGGCGCGCCGAACCCCGGCAACAAGCCGCACTCGCGGCGCGAGGCCCAGCAGATCACCCAGCACACCTACAGCTACGACCCGCAGACCGGTGTCCGCACCGAGACGGGCACGTCCGGCGGCTGGCAGCCGTCCAAGCTCGACGCGCTGCACCTCGGCTGGGAGGACAAGAACACCCTCGGCGGCGCGATCTCCGCACCGATCCCCGGTCACGGCCACATGGGCGTGGACCCGCAGGTCGACCCCACCACCGTCTACCCGGAGAAGCCGGTGGTGGAGACGCCGGCCAAGGACGAGGACAGCGACAGCGACAGCGACAGCGACAGCGACAGCGACAGCGAGGCCGAGGAGAAGGCTCCGACCAAGAAGGCCAAGACCGAGGACGACGTCCAGCACATCGTTCCCGGTGACAAGCAGCAGAAGATGGCCACGATGCTCAACCTGGCCATGTCGGCCAACACGAGCAACATCACCCGCACGTTCGGCACGCTGGAACACGGGATCCTGCCGATCGCCGAGGCACCGCGCCCCGACGGCCTGTTCAACACCGTGCACGGCGTCCTGACGAGCCAGGCTCCGCCTGCGCCTGCGGCCGGTTCCAGCAAGAAGGGCAAGACGAAGGCCGCTCCGGCGATCAAGACCCCGGCGGAGCTGCGGGCCGGCGCGGTCCAGAAGGCCTCGATCTCGTCGCCCGCGATCAACAAGGAGATCGCGAAGTTCCGCCAGGAACACGGTCTCGACAACGGCCACCTGGTCACCGCGCTCGTCGAACCGGGCCCGCCGTCGGTCACCGACCCCGAGGCCGACCCGTTCGCCTTCGCGTACCCGGCCGACGTCGCCAAGCTCGCCAAGGCGGAGGAACTGGCCGCCAAGCTGCTCGCGACCGAGATCGGCCGTCCGCTGACGATCCACGGCCCGACCGGGCCCACGACCGTCGAACCGTTCTTCGAGCCCCGGCCGGAGACCAACTCCAAGTCGTCCGCCGCGGCCGTCAAGAAGGCGAACACCTGGACGAAGCCGGTGTTTCCGGCTCCGCTGGAGATCGACGCGCACCCGCAGGAGAACGGCAGGAGCAGGTTCACCCGGCACGACCCGGCGAACCCGCCGCGGCCGCTCGACGAGCCGATGGACCAGGACACCCGCCAGGCTCCTCCGCCGCCTCCTGCACCGTCCACTCAGGACGCTCCGGTGTGGACGGCGCCGGAGACCGAGGTGGAGACCGAGGTCGAGACGCGGCCGGCACCGCCGCCCCCCACGCCGAACCCGGCCATCCCGATGACCGTGATCGCGCCGCAGCCCGTCGGCCAGGTCATGCCGGGCACGCAGGCCCTGCCCGGCTTCTTCCAGGACAACAAGGCGCTGGGCACCATCGCGCCGACGGACGTCCGGGGCGCCGAGAACGTCACGAACGCGATCGAGAACCTCAAGCCCGCCGACGCCGCCCGCATCCAGCAGGCGATCACCGGCGACTTCGAGTCGTTCCTGGACAAGGGCCGGAACTTCCAGGTCAAGATCGGCAACAACTGGTACGAGGCGAACATCCGCGCCACCATGCAGGCGCAGACGGCCGTCGCACCGGTGGACGCGCCGGGCGTCAAGGTCGACGCGACCGCGCAGTCGGGCAACTCGTCGTCGGCCACGCACACCGTCGCCACGGCCAACGACATCGGTGGCTCGGCCTCGGCCAGCAACGGGTTCGGCGCGTACGGCTCGCTCGGCGGCAAGGCGCAGTTCGCCACGCCGGCGCAGTCGCAGAGCATGGCGTCGTCGCTCACCGACCAGCGGATCATCCGCGCGGGCGAGGGGTCGACGCAGGCCACGGTGAACGTGTCCTACGACATCACGCTGACCAACGCCAGCGGCGGGCTCAGGCCCGTCGCCACGGTCGACACCGGCACCGACGTCACGCTGCAGATCCCGAACGACCTCGCCACGATCACGAACTCGGGCAACACCTCCGCCGCGGTCACGCCGCCGGACGCCCAGTGGGGCGCCAAGCTCGAACACCCCGCGCCCGAGGCGGTGTCGGTCGACAACCCGGCGAAGGCGTTCTCCGACGTGGCGCGCAAGCTGCACCCGTCGATCGTCAAGGTCGGCTCGCCCGGCCGGGAGGCGCTGCAGAACTTCCTGAGCCCCACCGAGATCCGCAACAACCTCGGCGCGATGCTCGGCGGCGCCTACGTGACGTCGCCGGACCTGATCAGCCCGCACGCCAGCAAGGGCGCCGCGGTGCAGATGAAGGCGACGCTGCAGAGCGCGCAGCTCGTCGGCACGCTCGGCACCGGTCAGCTCCGCCTCCACGAGACCTCCGCGCACAGCAGTGGGGTGTCCTCGACGACCAAGTCCGGTGGCGACCTCAACGCCGGTGCCGGCTTCAACGCCGGTCTGCCGAACGTGGTGGGCGGTCAGGCCGGTGTCACGGTCGGCTACGCCGCGCGCGTCGCGGAGAACGTCAACGCGGGCATCAACACCGCGCACAAGAGCGGCATCCAGCTCAAGGGCGACACCGGTCTGTACAAGGTGACCGCCGAGGTCGAGGTCCGCACGCCCAGCGGCGAGAGCGTCAAGATCCCGGTCACGTCCTACCTGCGCGTCGGTCTGCCCGAGGCGGGTCAGATGGGCCTGCCGACGCCGGACGGCACGCGCGACAAGATCGTCGACGAGACCAACAAGGGCCAGAAGTTCCCGCCGCCCTACATGAGCGACGCGCTCGCCGCGGGCAACGCCAAGGTCGGTGAGTTCGCGGTCGCGTCGGAGGTCCAGACGCAGATCGAGGACGCGCTGCGGGACATCCCCGGCCTGGGCAACTTCCTGCCGAGCTGGAACGACCCGAACGCGAACCCGCGCAGCAGCAAGGGCAAGTCCTTCTCCGACGTGGCCGAGCAGCTCGCGAACCAGCGCAGGCTGACCTCGCAGCTCTCGCCGGCGGCGTTGCGGACCAACATGGACAGCCTCATGGGTCCCGGCGTCCAGGTGCAGCTCAAGAGCAGCAGCAAGTCCACCAACACCTACGTCAACGTGACCGTCAAGGCGAAGGTGACCGGCACCGAGCACCTCGGTCAGGCCGACGCGCGCAACGTCCGTGACGCGTCGTCGACCGGCCCGAAGCTCGACAGCGCGACCAGCACCACCAAGGGCTGGAGCGGTGGCGTCGAGGGCAAGGTCGTCATCCCCGCCGAGACCAAGGCCGCCAAGCTGACGCCGGCGCCGCAGGCCGGGGTGAAGTACAACCACTCGTGGACCGACAAGACCTCGGCCGGTCCGACGGTCAACAGCACCTCGCTGAGCGTCGGCAGCCCGAACGCCCAGGTGTTCCGGGGCGACGTGGAGTTCGAGGTCGAGATCACCACGTTCACCCGGCCGCGGGCCTGGGTGCGGCGGGTCGTGCCCGGCGCTCCCGGTTTCCACTCGCCGGAGCAGCACACGGTCGCGAAGACCGGCGACGGCGCCACCGACCTCAAGCCCATCAAGGGCCCGGTCAACCTGTGGGTGTCGGACAGCTCCACTTTGGACTCCGACCCTGGCAAGGGCTTCGAGCCGGGTGCTCCGGAGCCGAAGACGCTCAAGGACGCGCCGACCGTCAAGAAGCTCCTGAGCACCAGGCCCGCCGAGAAGGCGCCGGACTTCCTGCACGTGGAAGCCGTGGCGAACACGACGGCGCTGCGTGACCAGGCCATCGACGCGCTCAACCGCGCGGCCGGTGGCGACTCGGCGCTGACCGTGCCGGGCACCGCGTCGCGCGCCCAGATCGACAGGATGTTCTCTCCGGAGAACATCAAGGCGAACCTGCGCACGCTGACCGAGACCGGCATCCAGGAGCAGGGCCTCAAGTACGACCGCCGGGTCACCGACCGGACTGGCGCCATCGGCGTCAAGTTCGGGCTGAGCAACCCGAAGATCGTGTCCATTTCGGACAACACCGGTACCGAGAACGCCAGCACCGGTGGCTACAAGGCCGGTCAGTCGTCGTCGACGAACCGGTCGGTCGACGTCACCGGCGGCATCAACGTGCCGATCAAGCCGAACACCACCGCCCCTCCCGCCGGTGAGCCCACGCCCGCCAGCGGTGCCGGTGGCTTCGCGGTGGCCGGCAAGGTCACGCCGTGGTCGGACTCGAAGTCGACCGGCAAGGAGGTCGGCGGCAGCCACGACCGCAACTACGTGACGCCCGCGGGCGGCCGCACCGTGCTGGTGCAGCTCGACGCCGACGTCACCGTGGTCGGCGAGAGCCGCGCGGCGAACTTCATCGCCGGCAGCACGCCGAGGGCCGAAGGTGCGACCGTCAGCCTGCCGAAGTCCGTCTTCGTGCGGGTGACCGAGGACGTGGCGCGGGACATGGGGCTGCTGCCCGACGTGCAGCCGACCGTGCCCAAGCCCGAGTTCCCGAAGATGGCGCCGCCCGCGACGGTGGTCGAGGGTGAGCCCGGCGCGCTCGGTCTGTCCACTGTGGAGAGCGTGCCGGACCTGTCGAACGTGGTCGAGGACCTCTCCACCAAGGTCAACGCGAAGACGGCGAAGCGCTTCGGCGATCCGCTGCTGCCGGACTCGGTGCTCAAGGACTCGATGAGCAACCTGCAGCGCCTGGTCGACTTCAGCTCGCCGGCCAGCGTCAAGGCGATGATCGACAGCGCGCTGGACGGCGGTGTTCCGCTGCTGGTGCACCAGCCCGGCACGTTCGGCAAGGACTCGTTCCAGGTCACCCTGCGGGCCAAGGCGGGCACCCCGGAGTTCCAGAACGTCGTCAACGACGGCGTCGAGATGGAGTCGACGATCGCCGGCTCGCACAAGGTGACCGACGGCCAGGGCCGCGCCACCGGCTGGGGGCTCGGACTCAAGGCGCCGGGCCTCGCCCAGCCGGGCAGCGCGAACCCGAACGTCTCCGGCACCGCGGGTGTCATGGCGGCGGCGAACATCGGGCAGTCCAAGAGCAGTTCGGTGTCCACGTCCACGACGGACCAGTTCGCGAGCTTCCGCGCGGGCAGCGGACCGGCGGCGCGCTACACCATGCCGATCGAGTTCGAACTCGTCGTGGAGAAGGGCGACAAGCTCGTCGCGAAGGCGGAGAGCGGCGCGCAGGAGATGACCGTCCGCCTGCACGCGGACAACCAGAAGGTCGACGGCTCGGCCGCGCCGCAGCCCTACACGAAGGACCAGAACTCCCGCACCGCCGACCAGGGCACCCCGCAGGCCGTCTCCGACTGGCAGCAGGAGGGCAGCCCCTCCGCGCTGCCGCCGGGCGCGTCGGTGGAGAACCTGCGCGGCGCGCAGGACCTGCGTGAGGCGACGATCCAGGCGCTGAAGGACGCGGGCGCGAAGAAGGGCCTGACCGGCAAGGGCACGGGCGCGTTGAACAGCCTGCTGTCCACGCTGAGCCCGGAGAACCTGCAGCCGCACCTGCCCGGCATGCTGTCCGGCCCGTTGAACGTGCCGGGCCTGCACGAGGCCGCGCTGACGTTCGGTCAGGACGCGGACGTCAAGGTCTACGCCAAGCTGGTCGACCCGACGCTGGGCTCGCTCAGCGACGGTGTGGCGCTGGAGAACCCGAAGTCGCAGGTCACCGCGACCAGCACGGACTCGAAGGTCACCGAGACCGGCGACCTGTCCGTCGGTCTCGCGACCGGTGGCGCGGGCGTCAAGCAGAACACCGACCCGAAGGACAACGTCACCTTCGGCACGAGCGGTGTCGAGCTGCGGCACGCCGGTGAGGACGCCACGGCGAACTCCGGCGGCCAGACCGACAACAAGGTCAACAACCTCAAGCCGAAGGCCACGACCGGACTGGTGCAGTTCGGTGTGGAGTACCGCGTGGTCGCGACGATCGGTGGAAAGACCTCCGTCGTCGACCTGTCCGTGCCGAACTCGGCCGCGGTCCGGATGCCGACCTCGGACGCGCAGACGGTGCTGGGCAAGAACTTCAGCCCGGAGCTCACGGCCGCCCAGGCCGAGGTGAAGACCGCCGCGGACGCCTGGCGCACCGCCGAGGTCGAGGTCGACACCAGGCGGCACGACGCGCAGCAGGTGATCAACAACTCGGCCGCGGTGCTCGCCAGGGCCGACTCCGCCTTCACGCCCGTCCAGATCGACTACAACAACGCCATCCAGGCGCACCTGGACGAGCAGGCGAAGCTCCCGGACCTGGAGACCAGGGCCGAGAACGCCCGTCTCGAGGCGCAGCGCACGGTCGACGCGATCTCCGAGCTGTCGCCGAAGGTCGGCGGCTTCGGGGCGCTGGCGATGACCGCGCAGTTCGAGATCGACGACGCGAAGTCTGACGTCGAGGCCAAGGCCACGACGCTGCGGACGCTGGAGAGCCAGCTGGCCGCGACGCCGGGCAACGCGGCCCTGCAGGGCCAGGTCGAGGCGGCGCGGCTGGCGCACGCGAACGCCCAGACGACGTTGCGCACCGCGGAAGCCGCGTTCACCAGTGCGAAGGCGGGAATGCAGGACGCCCAGCACCGGCTGGACGCTGCCAACGCCGCGATCGGCGGCCTGCGCGCGGAGGCCGCCGCCCGGCGCGCGGACCTCGTGGCGCAGCAGCAGGTCGTGACCCAGTTCGAGGCGGCCCGCATCGCGCAGCAGGCCCGTCACGACCAGGCGGCGGCCCAGCTCGCCACCGACCACGCGGCGCAGAAGGCACTCGTCACGGCGGCCGAGACCAGGCTGAACGACGCCCGCACGACCGCGGACGGCCGGCAGCAGGAGTGGTGGGACAAGAAGGCGGCGGTCGACCAGAGGATCGCCGACTACAACACCCCGCCGTCGACAACCACGACGTCGTCCACTCCCCCGCCGCCTCCGCCGGCGCCGGAGACGTCCTCGTCCACCGAGGCCTCGACGAGCACGGATGCCGAGACCCGGCAGGCACCGCAACCGCCGGCGCCGGAAGCGTCGACGAGCAGGGACACCGAGACGTCCTCGTCCACCGAAGCCTCGTCGAGCAGGGACGTCGAGACGCGACCGGCACCGCAACCGCCGGCCGCCAGGGCGACCTCGTCCAGTGAGGCCTCGACGAGCAGGGACGTCGAGACCCGGTCGGCACCGCAGCCTCCGAACGCGCCGTCCACCGAGGCGACCACCTCGTCGAGCACCGGCACACAGGCGCCAGCCAGCGTGCCGGACGTCGTGGTGCGGAGCCATCTCCAGGCGTTGACGGCGGACGCGATGACGAACGCCTCGCCGCTCGCCCACGAGGTCGAGTCGGCGCTGCGGTCGAACCCCGGCCAGTACGTGCAGTCCGAGGCGGGCCTCGACCTGCTGCGGGCGTCGGTGGTGCTCGACACGAGGACCGACGACATCGCCGCGATGATCCAGCAGCACGGTGTCGACCAGATGGCGCGGGCGTTCAACGGGGAGTTCGGCCGCCCGGTCATCGAGTCGGCGCAGCTGGCGCAGTTCGGCGACCTGAGCACGCCGGAGAGCCGGGCCGCGTTCGACGGCTGGGCGCACCGGATGTGGGACACGATCGGCAACACGCCGTCCTACACCTCGAACCCGGACAAGCTCGCCGCCGACATCTTCAACCACGACAAGGGATACAACCGCGGCACGAACTTCGCACAGGAGACGGCGTTCGCGGACCTGGTCGGCGCACCGCCGCTGGCCGACGCCATCGCCGCCACCCCGGTCTACGGCACCGACTCCTACAGCCAGGCGCTGTGGGTGCAGAAGGTGCTGGGCGACGCGGAGATCATCCCGTCCGACGCGATCGTGAGCCCTGAGGTGTTCACGAGGTCCGTCACGGACCACAGGTCCGAGATCGGTGCGGCTCTCGGCGTCGAGGTGACGCCGGAACTGGTCACCGAGCTGAAGGAGCACCTGCAGGGCGACGGCATGGTCGCCGACGACCCGGCCCCGGCCGCCGAGCCCGTGCCGCCGTCTGCTCCCGCTCCCCGCAGCGAGGCCGAGACCCAGCTGGCGGCGTTGACCGACGACGCCGTGGAGAACGCCACCCCGCTGATGAAGCAGGTGGAGGCGGAGCTCAAGGGGAACCCGCAGAAGTACCTGGACCACAAGGCGGGCCTGGACCTGCTGCGTGCCTCGGTGGTCCTGCACACCCGCACCGGCGAGGTCGCGGCGCTGGTCGACCAGCACGGGCTGGAGGCCGTCCGGAAGGCGTTCAACGACCAGTTCGAGCGGCCGATCATCGAGAGCGAGCAGATCGCGGCGTTCGCCGACGACCCCGGCCACGGGAAGTTCGACGACTGGTCGCACCAGCTGTGGAACACCCTCGAGAACAGCCCGACGTTCGCGGCGGACCCCGCGAAGATCGCCTCCGAGATCTTCAACCACGAGAAGGGCTACAACCGGGCGTTCAACTTCGCCCAGGAGACCGCGATCATCGACGTGATGGGCGCGCCGCCGCTGTCCGACTCGATCGGTGAGATCGCGGTCTACGGACCCGACTCCTACAGCCAGGCGCTGTGGGTGCACCAGGTGCTCGCCAAGTCGATGCTCGTCCCGGAAGGTCTCGTCAGCCCGGAGAAGTTCACCCAGGCCGTCACCGACAACCAGGCCGAGCTCGGGCAGGCACTCGGCGTTCCGGTCGACGCCGCGCTGATCGCCGAGATGAAGGCGCACCTGCAGGAAGACGGCATGGTCGACGACGACCCGGCGCCGTCCGCTCCCCCGCTGGAGGCACCGACGTCGACCGTGCCGCCCGCCGACCCGAGTCCGTTGCACAGCACGGAGACGAGCGCGGCGTGGTTCGACCCGCAGAACCCGGTGTCCTCCCAGGCCATCGCGGACGCGCGTGCCACGACCCCGGCCACCAGCTGGGTGCGCGGCGAGGACGGCGGTGTCCTCGACTCGACGAAGGTCGGCCCGCACGGCATCTCCATGAACGCCTGGCGCGGCCCGATCGCGTACGACAACCGCGTGTTGAACGTGGAGGGTGTGCCGGTCCGCGACTTCACCGTCCGGCTGCACCTGAACGGCGGCGACGCCGACGTCCAGGACCGCACCCGCGCGGGCGTCGAGGAGCTGTACAACCAGGGCTACAAGCTGCCCACCGGCGAACAGTTCCACGTCACGGTCGAGTTCACCGACAACCCGGCCGACGCGCACGCCACGATCGACGTCACGAACGACCCGAAGGGCAGGGCCAACCAGCTCACCTGGCCCGCGCACACCGACTCCCGGCGCCTGGCGCACGAGGTCGGGCACTTCCTCGGGTTGCGCGACGAGTACCTGGAGACCGGCGACGTGAAGCCGATCTTCCAGCACCAGGACGGCCGGGGCCGCGTCGTCAACGACAACACCCCCATGACGCAGGGCATCGACAAGGCCGACGCCCGGCTCAAGCCGCGCCACCTCCAGCTGGTGCAGAACCGGATGGAGGCGCTGCAGTCGCACAACAGGCCGCAGCCCGTCGTCGAGGAGCGGTCCGAGCTGCCGCCGCCGAACATGCCCAAGCGCGGCAACGAACATCTCGGCGACGACCCGGCAGGGGACGCGGCCAAGCGCACCCGCGAGGAGCTCGCCGAGCTGTCCATCGAGGACAACGAAGACGTCGAGATGGCCGAGCAGGAAGCCGCGCCGTTCAACGAGAACGGCGTGCACAACGCGGCGTACGAGAACCTGGCCCGGGGCAACGCGCTCGCACAGGTCACCGCCGAGAACTACCTGCAGTGGACGCGGGCGAGCATCGAGGCCAACGAGAAGCCGTCGTTCGTGGTCAGCATGATCGTCCGGGCGAGCGAGCTCGGCCAGCTCGACACCGTGATCGACGGTGTCATGGCCGGCACCCAGGACATGGACGGCCGAGTGGCGTTCGTGCTCGGCGTGAACGGCGCGACGCAGGCGGAGATCGACGCCGCCATCGCCACCGCGACCCCGTCGGTCGCCGGCCGGCCGGAAGCGGTCGCGCTGGTGAGCGTTCCGTACGGACCGCAGGGCTTCAAGTTCGGCGAGACCCGCAACGCCACGCTGGAAAGCGAGGCGCACGTGTTCGCGGTGACCGCCCTGGCCGTTGCCGGAACGCACCCGTACGTCGCGGTCATGGACTTCGACGCGGGCGACCGCACGACCCGCGACGGCGTGCACGTCTTCGACCACGTCAAGCGGCTCACGGACGCCGACGAGGCCGGGCCCGCCGACGGTCCCGACGTCCCGGCGCCGCTGCGGCCGTTGATGATCGGCGGCGGCTACCGGGTCGCCGTCACGCCGGAACAACTGCACGCCGACGTCCTCGACCGCATCAACAGCGACTCGAAGACCACGGACGCGCAGAAGGAGGCCTACCGGGCCAAGCTCGACGATCCGGGCTTCCACGAGCGGTTCGTGCACGTGATCGACGCGGACATGCACGCGCGCCGCACCCAGCAGGGCATCCACCCGTTGCTGCCCTACACGCCGGAACCGAACCTGTTCGTCGACGGCCTGGTGCCGCTGGTGGACCCGAACGTGCGGTTCGGTCCCGGCCAGGCGGAGTTCGGACAGCTCAGCCAGTCGCTCAACCGGTTCTACGCCGCGGAGCTGGCCAAGCTGCACACGCCGGCCGACGCCGCGGACATGGACGCCGCCACCGAACTGGCCAAGGTGGACGTTCAGAACAACCGGCACCCGGTGCGCGGTCAGGCGTTCACGACGGACTTCGTGGCGGGCGACACCGGCACCGACCTGTCCAGGATCGCCTACGGGCTGATCACGGACGGCAAGCTGCCGCAGTCGCACACCGCGCTGCCGAACGTGTCGGAGCGGTTCCTCGACGGCAAGCCCGCCAAGAAGGGCACTAAGTTCGCCGACGAGCGCGACCGTCTCGCCACCGGTGAGCACGCCGTGGTCGAGCCGTTCCTGCCTCCTGCCGACGGGCAGACCACGAACACGTGGAACCCGCCCAGGAAGATGGAGACCCAGCTCGGGGCGCCGCAGAAGAACCGGATGAACCCGGCGGTGTCCGCACCGATGCCCGCGCCGTTCGACCAGATGCAGGCGGGCATCCAGAAGGACCAGAAGGTCGTCGCGGCGCACGGGCTCGTGGCGTCCGACCACGTGAGCAACACGCAGCGGCAGTTGCGGTTCCTCAGCGAGGACGTCCTGGTCCGCCAGCCCACGCCGCCGGTCACCACCAACGGCCTGTACGCGGTCGTCGCGCAGGCCCGCGGTCTCGACCCGGCGACGCTGCGCCAGCAGGTGGTCGGTCTGGCGGCGAGCCACCAGGCCGTCACGAAGTTCGTGGCGGAGTACACCGTCAGCAGGCCGATGCACCAGGGCCACCTGAACGGCGCGCTGGTGGAGAACGCGAACTGGCACATGAAGCCGGACGCCGCCGAGAACGTCGGCGCCGGCAACGCCCGTGACCTGGTCGGACAGCTGATCGCGACGCAGCAGGGCGTCAACATCCGGATCCACCAGGCAGGCGGCAACCCGGTGCTGCTGCGGCCGATGGGCCCGCCGTTCCCCGACACCGTCGACGTCGAGATGGTGATCGACGGACGGCAGGTCACCTACCGGCCGTACCAGCCGCCCGGAGGGGTGCAGCCGGACGTGCAGATGCATTAGCGTGGCTCGCGTGGACGAGTTCGCGCAGGCGCTCCGGACGGCGATCACGAATCGCGGTCTCGGTCTGGAGCGCCTGCGCGAGCACCTCTCGCAGAACGGCGTGTCGGTCTCGATGGCGACGCTGAGCTACTGGCAGACGGGCCGAAGCCGCCCCGAGCGGCAAAAGTCGCTGCAGGCCGTCGTCCACTTGGAACACATCCTGCAGCTGCCGCCGGGCCACCTCTCCGAGCTCCTGGGACCACCGCGTCCCCGTGGCCGCTGGCTGCGGCACGCCCCGGCGCCGATGTCCGCGTTCTGGCCGTCTCCGTCGCCCGTCGAGCACGCGTTGCACGACCTCGACACGCAGTGGGACGACCAGCTCCTGCGCGTGAGCCAGCAGGACTTCGTGACGATCGGGGCGGACCGCACCGAGCGGGCATTCCGGTCGCGGCAGGTGCTGTCGGCGTCGATGACCGGGCCGGACCGGTGGGTCGTGATCATGCACGTCGACTCGCACGACCGGCCGTTGCCGCTGGTCAACGCCCTGAAGAACTGCACCGTCGGGCAGGTGGTCCGGGAACCGTCCGAAGGCCTGCTGGTCGCGGAGCTGCTGTTCGAACGGCCGCTGCGCAAAGGTGAGAGCGTCGTGATCGAGCACGAGCTGGTGAACCAGGACCCGTGTCCACTCGCGACGAACTACGAGCGCAAGTTCCGCCTGCCGACGCGGGAGTACGTGCTGGAGGTGACGTTCGAGGGCGCCGCGCCCGCGTCCGTCGTCCAGCTCGCGGACGGTTCCGCCGTGACTCCCGGCCGCACGCTGCTGGACGTGGCGCTGGACGTGCGGCCCGGTGTCCGCGGGTTCAGCTGGACCTGGTGAACCCGCGCGACGACGGGATCAGTGCGGCGGCCGCAGGTGCGGCGAAGCAGATCACCGCGCAGACGCCGAGCACCGCGCTCGCGCCGAACCGGTCGATCGCCGGCGCGATGAAGGCCAGCCCGACCGGCGCCAGGCCGTAGGACAGCAGGAAGTCCAAAGAGGACACTCGGGCCAGCTTGCCCGGTTCGACCTCGCGCTGGATCGCGGTGAACCACGGGACGTTGAACAGCTCGATGCCGATCCCCGCGACGGCGTAGACGGCGATCAGAACGAACGGGTGCACCGGCGCCAGCAGGCCCAGCGGGATGAGGCCGTAGCAGGCGAGCCCGGCCAGCGAGGCCCATCCCGCCGCCCGCGGCCGCCAGCGGGCGATCAACACCGCTCCCCCGAGCGCTCCCAGGGTGTACGCGGTCGTCGCGGCGGCCAGCACCGCCTCGGTGTCGTAGCGATCCCGGCTCACCACCGGCAGCAGCACGGCCGTCGCGGAGTAGCCGAAGGCGATCATCGCGGTCAGCGCACCGAGTCCACCGAGCAGCCACGGGTGCCGGCGTGCTTCCCTGATGCCGTCGAGGAAGTCGGCGACGAACCCCGCACGGGCTTCGCCGGTCTGCGGCGGCTTGCCCGTCCCCTTCGGTGGCACGAGCGCGGCGCAGAGCCACAGCACGGCGGTGATCGCGAGCAGCGCGCGGGCGTCCAGGAGCAGTGCCGCGAGCGCGGTGAGACTCGGCGCGACCAGCGTGGTCACCCTGATCGCCAGGGTGGTCGCCGCGTTGGCCTGCTGCCGTCCCGCCTCCGGCACGACCTCGGCCACCAGTGCCTGGAACGCGGGCCGGCAGGCGCCCTGACCGGCACCGACGATCGTCGCGGCGACGGCCATGAGCAGCAGGGCCCTCCCCATCCCGAAGGCGATGACCGGGGTCATGACCGCGGCGACGAGGCACGACCAGAAGACCACGGCGCGGCGCGGGTGCCGGTCGGCCAGCACACCGGCGACGGGGACTGCGGCGACGAAACCCGCTGTTCTGGCGGCCAGGACGACGCCCAGTTCCACGGCGGTGATCGACCGTTCCAGCACGGCCAGGCCCAGTACGAAGGGCATGGCCCACATCGCGAACCCCGACGCGGTCGTGCCCGTCCACAGGCGCAGGAACGCGATGTTCCGGAAGACAGATGGTGCCGTTGCTTTCTCCGTCACGACGACCAAGGTCTCATCCTGGGCACGCTTCTGACCACCACGAGATGGTTATTCCCGGTGACCGCGCACGGACGGCACGAGGCCGGGTGTTCCCCCGCGCCTTGACGGGAACACCCGGCCTCGTGCCGTCCTTTGTGGACAGATCAGCCGATCTTCTCGATCTTCGCGTTGCGGATGAGGAACTTGCCGGGCTCGCGGACCTGTTCGAAGGCCGCGTTGTTCAGCAGCGCGCAGCTGCCGGACACCGACGCCACCTTGACGGTCGTGGACTTGTTGTTGTCCAGGTTCGTGACCTTCAGCGTGGTGCCGATCGGGAACGTGCCGCTCGACGCGGCGGGCTCGCCGCCCTCGCCGGACAGCGTCACGGTCGAGCCGTTGCAGACCTGCTGGCCGGTAGCGCCACCGGCGTTGTTGTTGCCCTGGTTCGCATCGGGCTGCTTGGTGGGCTGCTGGGCCGGTGCCTGGCCGGCGTTGTCGCCCTGGTTCGCGTTGCCCTGGCCGGCGTCGGCCGCGCCACCGTCACCCTTGCAGCCCGCCGCCTTGCGACGCTGCTGGATGAGGTCGACCACGGCCTGCCGGTTCGCGATGCGGGCCTCGGACTGGGAGTCCGGAGCGGACTTCTGTCCCGCGATGAAGGTCAGGTTGTTCTGCAACGCCTTGTCCAGTCCGCCGCAGTCCTCACCGGACGTGGCGGCCTGCCCCGCTTCGGGCTTCGCCTGGACGTTGTTGCCACAACCAGCCGCCGCACGCCGCTGGTTGATCAGGTTGACGACCGCCTGCCGGTTGGCGATGCGTGCGTCCGACTGCGCGTCGGGGTTCGCCTGCTGACCGGCGATGAAGGTCAGGTTGTTCTGGAGCGCGGTGTCGAGTCCACCGCAGTCCTCGGCCGCGTTCGAGTTGGTGCCACTGAAGGCGAAGATGCCACCGGCGACAGCGGCGACCGCCAGCACGGCGCCCGCGCCGATCATGGCGGGCTTGCGGTGTCGAGCGCCCATTCTGTGTCTCCTCGGGGGGTCGAACGGTGTTGTACCGATGACTACGGGGAGGTCACGGACGGGGTTCAAAGCGAACAGAACCCTGTTGGTTTTAAATGCCTTTAAGGTTTTCGGAGTGATGGTGATCTTGCTGGTCAGGCGGCGTTTTCGTGGCGCGAGGGGCCAGTTCGGCCTGGTGAGTGCGGTGAGGCCGAGTGACAGGACCAGTGAGGGTCGTGGTCTGGTCGCGGCCGGGATCCGCACCTGCGGCCGAGCGGGAAAAATGAGAAAAGGCGTGCCGTTCAACCGCGAAATCCGGCACTTTCCCGGCGACGAATTCACGCTCGAACAGCCGATCCCCTGCACCGCGCGGGCGGAATCTGCGACGATCAGCGGCATGGACGCGGGACACGCGCGGTACGGGGTCTTCCTGGACCCGCGGGCGCCGTCGGACGGGCGCACGGTGCTCGACGTCAGCGACGCGGACGTGCCGGCGGCCGCGGTCGCCCAGGCGCTCATCGCCCTGTACCGCGCCGAACCCGGGCTCGACCAGGTGACGCTCACCGTGGGGACGAGGCCGATCGGTGCCTGCACGCGCACGTGGTTCGCGCGGCTGTCCGGCGAGCCGCTGCACCGGCTGGGCGAGGGCGACCGGGCCGGCCGGGCCGGCGTCTCCAGCGCCGACAACGTCCGCGCCCGCCACGGCCCCTCGACGTCCGTGGACCGCAGCAGCGCGATCGCTTCGTCGTGGTGGCCGGAGATCCGCAGCACGTCCGCCAGCGCCAGGAGGTGCAGGGGCCGGTCCGGGTGGTCGGCGGATGTCCGGGCAGCCAGTCCGCGCAACAACTCCACGGCTTCGGCGGGCGGCGAGATCCCGGTCCGGGCGTCCAGCACCGCACCGAGCGCGTAGATCCGGCTGTCGTGCAACGGGCCGTCCTCGGCCGTCAGTCCCAGTGCGCGCCGGGCGGCCACGACCGATTCCTCCAGCAGCCACAGCTGGTCAGGCCGCGCGAGGAACTGCCGGTACACCACCGCGACGAACGCGTCGAGCAGCCGGGGATCGGGCAGCACCGAGATCCGGGCCCGCAGGTGGCCCGCGGCGGAGGCCAGTTCCTCCTGCTCACCGGACTGGTCGAACCGCGCGGCGAGGTGCCGCGCCCACTGCACGGCCGCGTCCACGGTGTCGAGCGAAGCTCGTTCTTCCCCGCCGACCTTCAGGCCGACGGTGATCTGACCGGGATCGTCGAACCCGATGGCCCGCGCCAGGGAGATGCCGCGCAGGTAGTCACCTTCGCACTGCCCCTTGGAAGCGCGGTGTACCGGAACCAGTGCACCAGCGCGGCGCACGCGACGGCGTCGCGGTCGAGCACCTCGGCCTGACCGTCCGGACCGGCCCGCAGCGCGGCCTCCAGCACCGCCTGGGCCTCGTCGACCGCGGCGTCCTCCAGCAACGGGCCGGGGTCGCCGCCCGTCGTGAACCACCAGAGCCGTTCCGCCAGCCGCGACAACGGATCCACGGGCCTCCCCCGATCGGCACCCTGCACAGGCACGAGAGCTGGTTACATGATCCCATGCCCCAAGACCTGGAGCACTGGCGTGCCAAGGTCCGTGACGCCGCACTGGGCTTCGCGGACGACCCGATCACCCTGTCCCTGACTTTGGCCCTGCCCGCCCTGTTTCCCGTGCACGACAGGCGATCGACGGAAGCGCTGCTCACCGCGTTGCCGGGCTTCCGCGCAGGGCTCTACGACGTCCAGCGCACCGCGGACTTTCTCTCCCCGGTGGAATCAGGCGACGAGCTGGTACGGGAAGCGCTGAACGCCTACGGGGAACCGGACAGGGGCGCCGACGTGCTCGTCGACGCCCTGCGCGCCGTCGCTGCACCAGATCGTCCAAGTGCCGTGGAATCCTTGTGTCGCTTGACATCTGTGCCGGGGATCGCCGCGGAGGCCGCGGACCTCGCGCTGTCGCAGGCGTTGACCGACGACCCGGACGCCTACCTGCCCGCGCTCGCTCAGGCGACGACCTCGGCCGAAGACCCCGCGCGGCTCGTCGAACTGCTGCGCCAGGCGTTCCCCGCGGCGAGCTACGAGGTCGCCGTCGACGCCTACCTCAGGCTGCCCCGGCAGGACTCGCGGCTGGCCTCGGCCATCGCGCACATCGCACTGGACCTGTTCTCCCGCAACACCTTCGACATCGAGCCCGATCCGGCGGACGAGCCCAGCCCCATGCTCGACCTCGACCTCGCCACCCGGATGCTCGACGGCGAGCGACCCGAACAGGCCGCCGCGTTCGCCCACCGCGCCGCCGGCAACGCACACAGCCAGGACCTCCGCGTCCGCGCGCTGGTCATCCTGTCCCAGGCGGTGGCCCTGCTCGGCCACCACTGGTACGCCCGGGAGAAGGCCGACGAGGCCGTGACCGTCGCCCGTGGCGTCGGCGACAAGGGCCTGCTGTTCGACGCGCTGCAGACCGTCGTGGCGAGCAACCACGCCGTGAGGGACCGTGCCCGCGCGGCGGCCGCGTCGCTCGAAGCCCTGGAGCTGTCCCGGAAACTCGAGCCGGAGGACCAGGCGATCGCACTGGGTCTCGCCTGCGCGGCCCACACCGGAGAGCCGGGCCGGGCGGCCGAGTTCGCCGCCGAGTCGGTCGCCCTGCTCCGCGGCATGGCCGACCGCGACCCCGGCCGGCACCTGCTGCGCTACATCGCCGCGCTCGACACGTACGCGACCGCGCTGAGCGCGGCGGGCCAGGACGCGTTCGACGTCGGCCAGCAGGCCTTGCTGCTGATCCAGGACCTGCACCGGCGCGACCCGGACCGGCACGGCCCGCAGTACGCCCAGGTGGTGCTGAACTTCTCGAACCGCCTGGCCGCCCGCGGCGATCACGCCAACGCGCTGGAGGGCTACCTGACCGCGACCCGCGTGCTGTACGCGCTGGTCCCGCAGTCACCGCACGCCTATGCCGCCAAGTGCGCCATCGCCACGTGGTCGATGGCCAACGCGTTCGCCTCCCTGCACCGCTGGAGCGAGGCGGAACAGGCGATCCTGGGCACCATCACGCTGCAACGCGGCTGCGTCGCCGAGTCCCAGCCGTGGGTGATCCCCGACCTGCTCGACTCGCTGGAGTTCCTGAAGCTCTGCCTGTCCCGCGCCAAGCGGTTCGCGGAACTCCCCGTCCTGGAAGAAGAACAGCAGGTGTTGCGGCTCGTGCACGCGCGCTACCAGAAGCTCAGCGGGTCAGCCGTTGCACCTGACGGGTGACGCGGTCGAGGCCGGAGTTCGTGAGCGGCAGCGTGTGCAGCTTCCTCGGCTTGCTCGCGGGCAGCCATTGCCCTTCCTGCCGCAGCGTCTCCCACTGCTGGGCGCCGTCGACGCGGAGGAGCGAGCGCGCGTTGTCCAGATCCATGACCTCGTGCAGCTGCTCGAAGACGGCGAAGTAGAAGTGGCCGTCGATCGGCTGCGCTTCCCTGCGGGCGTTGCGGAGGTGCAGGCGGGCGGTGAGGCGGGCCTTCTCCGAGGCGTTCAGCGGCACGGCGAACTCGCCCTGGGCCTCCGGCACGACGTCGTACGCCGAGTCAACGTCGAGGACGTCGGTCAGCTGGTGGAAGACCGCGTACCCGGCGGTCTCGCCCGCTCGTGCCTCGGTCCGCCACCGCAACGAGAGCCGTGCCATCGTCTCGACGGCGGTCGCCATGGACGTCCGCACGGCGTCCATCCGCGGCTCGCGCGTGGCCTGGGCGAGCAACCTCGACGGCTGCGGCTCCGGGTCACCGGTGAACGCGAGCTCGCTGTCCGGGTCCTTGGCCACCTGGGTGACCACGGCGACCGGGCGCTTGTCCACGAGGACGACGTGGTGGGTGCAAGCCCGGTCCCACTGCGCGTCGATCAGCTTCTTGACGTGAGCGGCCTCGACGAGGCTGAGCGCGACGTACTCCTCCTGCTTGTCGAGACCCGAGTCGATGCGGTGGAGCTTCTCGCTGCGCTCCCACGTCCGATGACCGGCGTACTCCTCCTCGACACCGCCCTCCGGCCGGCGGAGGAGCCGGTCCGCGGTGTCGAGGTCGAGCACGCCGAGCGCGTCCTTGAACGACGCGTAGTACTTGTAGTCCGTCAGCTCCGACTCGTGGTCGCGCGACCGGATGGTGCGGATCATCTCGACGAGGAACCCGTTCGCGTCGCTGACGCCCACCTCGCGCACCGTCCAGTCCGGTTCGGACGGAACGCGGCCGAGCAGATCCGACGGCTCCCAGCGCAGGTCGTGCGTGAACGCTTCCTCGACAGCCCCGGTCAGCCGTACGACGGCGAGCGGAAGCCCTTGTCCTTCAACGAGAATGATGACGTGACGGGCTTCCGGGCTCATGCGGGCAGTGTACGTCTACCGGCGCATCAGCGTGCGGGCGGCCACCGTGATCCACGCGACCACCAGCACTCCGTACAGCACAACGGAAACCCCGGAGAGCACCGCCGAGGGAACCCGGACCGCGAGCGCGCTCGTCCCGGTCACCAGGGTGCCGAGCGGGAAGACGAAACTCCACCACGTCAACGCGAACGGCAGCCCGCGCCGTGCGGTCCGCACGGTGACGGCCGTCGCGAGCGCCACCCACAGCAGGGCGAACCCCCACGTGACCGTGCCGTAGAGCACACCGAACGCGGCCTGGCCCGGCAGCACGGGCACACCCGCGAGCAGGTTCGCGGCGGTGATCGACTGGCCCAGCGGCCCGAGCACGATCCACAGCGTCGGCACGGTCGAGGCGGCGCCCAGCCCGTGCTGCACCAGCCGCTGCCAGATCTGCGGCACGATCACCATCGTCGCGAACAGACTGACGCCGAACAGCGCGTAACAGCCGAGCACCATGGTCTGCCGCGCCGGCCCTTCCGGCAGGTGCTGGGCCAGCAGGGCACCGGAGGCCGCGGACACCATCGGCGGCACCACCGGCATCAGCCAGCCGGCGAACGCGCGCTCACCGCTGCCGATCATCCGCAACGGCACCAGCACCGAGGTCGCCAGCCCGAGCAGCGTGCCCGCCGTCCACAGTGTCCAGTCGAGCGCCAGCGCGGCGGGCAGCCCGATCCAGTCGGAGCCGAGCAGCAACGCGCCCGTGCCGACGGTCATCAACGCCATCGGCGGCGCGCCCCAGAACTGGGCCATCACCGGATCGGCGAGCTGCGAGCGCACCGTCGACCAGGTCCAGCGCCTCAGGGCGGCGGCCACGAGGAAGATCAGCAATGCGGCGTCGAGCGCCCACACGTACGTGGCGGCGGTGCGCAGGCCGGGCATCGAGGCTCCGGCCGTGGCGACGATCCCCGTCCCCATCACCGAGGCGAAGAGGTTCGGGCCGAATGGTGCCGCTCGTCGCACCCCGACGGGCACGGTGTGTTGAGGTGCGAGAGCGGTCACGACATGACGATCCCCCGCGCCCGCCTGCCTCGGTAGGCACCAATCGCCGAGGTGGGCATAGGCTGTCCCTATGCCTCTGCCGTCCAGGGTCACCGACCTGACCAGCTTCGACCTGCTGCGCAGCGTCGCCGAGCTGGGCAGCATCGGCCGCGCGGCCCAGGCTCACGGCATGTCCCAGCCCAGCGCCAGCGAGCGGCTCAGGACGCTTGAGGCCCGCGTCGGCGTCACGTTGCTCGAACGCACCTCGCGCGGCGCCCGGCTCACCACGGCAGGTCAGCTCGTGGCCGGCTGGGCCGCCCAGGTGCTGGAACGCGCGGCCGACCTCGACGCCGGCATCACCAGCCTGCGCGCGGACCGGCAGAGCCACCTCAGGATCGCCGCGAGCCTCACCGTGGCCGAGTACCTGCTGCCCGCGTGGCTGATCGCGCTGCGGTCGGTGAGCCCGGACACCGCGACCGTGTTGTCGGCGGGCAACTCGGTGCAGGTCGCGGAGCAGGTGCTGGCCCAGAAGGCCGACCTGGGGTTCGTCGAGAGCACCGACGTGCCGGCGGGCCTGGCCAGCCGCGTGGTCGCGAACGACGAACTCGTGCTCGTCGTCGCGCCCGGCCATCCCTGGGCCGGGCGTCGGCGCGTCACCGCCGCGAAGGCCGCCGCGACGCCGCTGGTCAGCAGGGAGTCGGGTTCGGGCACGCGGCAGGCGTGGGAGCACGCGCTGAAGGCAGCGGGCATCACCGAGTCCGCGGGGCCGTTGCTCGACATGTCGTCGACCACGGCGATCAAGGCGGCCGCGATCGGCGGCATCGGCCCCGCCGTCCTGAGCATTCACACGGTGGCCGCCGACATCGCCGCCCGCACGCTCGTCCGGGTCGAGGTCAGCGGCGTGGACCTGCACCGCGCGCTGAGGGCGGTCTGGCCGTCCGGGCGGACACCCCGGGGCCCCGCCTCCGACCTGTTGACCATCGCGACGCGTAGTCTCACCGATCGTGCCGACCGGCGGTAGCAAACAGGTTCGCGCCGCGCGCAAGCGCAAGAAGCGCATGGCCCGCGTCATCAACGACCTCACCGACGAGCAGTGGGACGCCCTCAGGACGGCCTGGGGCGGTTGCGCCTACTGCGCCGCTCCCGCGAGCTCGTTGCAGAAGGACTGCGTGCAGGCCCTCTCCCGCGGCGGCCGGTACACGCTCGGCAACGTCGTGCCCGCGTGCGGATCGTGCAACGCGAGCAAGTGCAACGCCGAGGTGACGGGCTGGCTGCGGCGCAAGAAGCTCGACGAGCGCACGTTCCTGGTGCGCCACTACGAGATCTCGAACGAGCTGACGGCGCGTTTCGCCGAGGTCGTCGAGGCCGTCGAGTCCACAGTGGAACCGGGCTAGGCGGAGTTGCGCACGGCGCTGTAGCCGTCGAAGAGCGCGTCCCAGGCCTTCCTGCAGCGGGCGTCGAGCTGCCCGTCCGCACTCGCCCCGCCGGCCGCGAACCACGGCTCGCACGGCGCGATCTCGGCGAGCTGACGGCGCACCTCGGCGAGGGCGGTCTGGCCGGAGGGTGGCAGCTTGGCCGACTGCTTCTCGACCTCGTCGACCACCCCTGTCACGTCGGGCATGACGTGCGTGCAGTTGTCGGCCGGGGCCACGGGCTCGCCTCGCAGGCGCGCCGCGCACTCCGTGAGCAGGACGCCGATCGCGTCGAGCCTGGGCTGCAGGTCCGGCAGCGGTGAGCCGGTCGACGAGGTGGGGGCCGGCTTGATCGTGGGCAGGGACGACGTCCCGGTGCCGCACCCGAGCAGGAGGAAAGCCAGCGCAATGGCGGAGTAGCGCATGCGGGCAGCGTAGCGAGCCCGAAAGGCCGCCTGAGCTGGGGTGCTCCGGCGGCCTCCGCGTTCACCCGATCAGGTTCACGCGCGGATGAAGGACTTCACACCGTCGGGGAACCCGAGCGCGGCCGTGTCCGCGACGTCGTCGCTCACGACGGTGGACTTGCCCTTGCAGCCCGGCTCGGACCAGATCTTCACGGCGCCGTCCGGGGACAGCGACCTGAAGCCGCCGCGCAGGTCGGCGCACTTGGCCTCGACCTTGACGCCGGTCGCGAAGTTGTCGCCGCTGAAGTCGTCGAAGTTCTTGCCGCTGAAGAAGGTCACGGAGTTCGCGGGCTTGGCGCCGGGAGCGGGCGGGGCGGGCTGGGTGGCGGGAGCCTCGGCGGGGGCGACGGCGCGCTTGCCTTCGGGGTTGATGACGAACCACTTGTTGCCGACGTTCTGGCCCAAGATGTCACCGGCCTTCTCGTCCTTGCTGAACAGGTAGATCGGGCGGCCGCCGATCGTCACCTGGGTCGTGCCGTCCTGACGCTTGACGAAGCCGATGTTCTCCCGCCTGATGCCGGGGAAGAAGAGCTTGGTGCCCTTGGCGACGGTGACGGGCGGCCACGTCTTGGCGCAGTCACCGTTGCAGTTGGACACTCCGCCCTTCACCGGGTCGTCGCTGAACCAGTAGACCGAGAGTCCCTTGCCGTTGACGACGGCGGGCTCCAGGCCACCGGCGTTGGCGACGCGCAGCTCGACCCACTTCTGCTTCACCTCGGGCGACGCGGCCGCTGGAGCGCGGTCGCCGCTGTTCTGGTCGGCCTTGTTGGAGTTCGCCGATCCGCGCAGGAAGTCCACATCGGACTGTTCGGCGGAAGCCTGCTGCGTCTCCTGGGCCTGTTCCGTTGCGGGAGCGGCAGATCCGGACTGCGCGGCGCTCTGACCGCACGCCGTCAGAGCGATGACACCGACCGCGAAAAGGGCAGCAGAGAACCCAACTTGCTTGCGACGCATTGTTTTTCTCATTCCTGAGTGGACTTTCGCCAACCTGTTCACCCCCAATCACGTACGGTCTCTCCGATCGGTTCAGCCGAGTTCGAGGTGAGAGCGCGATCACACGCGCCGCGGCGCCCACCCGGTACCGTTGGGGGCGTGAACATCAGCCTGAGCAGCGACTTCGCCGACGCGGTGCCGGAGATGGCGGTCTCGTGGGAGGCCGTCCCGGTCGCCGAACCGGAACTCCTGGCGCTCAACGAGCCACTCGCGAAGGAGCTCGGCCTCGACCCCAGCCGGCTGCGCGCTCACGATCTGCCGTTTCTCGTGAGCGGGCGCGGTGTCGCCCAGGCGTACGCCGGTCACCAGTTCGGCGGCTACTCCCCCAGGCTCGGCGACGGCCGCGCGCTGCTGCTCGGTGAACTGACCGACGCCGACGGACGGCTCCGCGACCTTCATCTGAAGGGCTCCGGCCGCACCCCGTTCGCCCGCGGCGGCGACGGACTGGCCGCCGTCGGCCCGATGCTGCGCGAGTACCTGATCAGCGAGGCCATGTACGCACTCGGCATCCCCACGACCCGTGCGCTGGCCGTCGTGTCGACCGGGCACGCGGTCCAGCGCGAGGAACCGCTGGCCGGTGCCGTCCTGGCCAGGGTCGCCGCGTCGCACCTGCGCGTCGGCAGCTTCCAGTACGCCCGCAACACCGGCGACCTGGACCTGCTGCGCCGCCTCGCCGACCACGCGATCGCCCGCCACCACCCCGGCAGCACCTACCTGGAGCTGTTCGCGCACGTGGTCGCCGCCCAGGCATCCCTCGTCGCCCGGTGGATGCTGGTCGGCTTCATCCACGGCGTGATGAACACGGACAACATGACGATCTCCGGCGAGACGATCGACTACGGCCCGTGCGCGTTCATGGAGGCCTACGACCCGACGACGAAGTACAGCTCCATCGACCACCGCGGCCGCTACGCCTACGGCAACCAGCCGATCATCGCCGAGTGGAACCTGGCCCGCCTCGCCGAGGCCCTCCTGCCGCTGTTCGCCGAGAACGAGGACGAGGCCGTCTCGCTGGCCCTCGCGACGCTGCGGACGTTCGACGCGCACTTCGAGGAGACCTGGATCGGCGGCATGCGGGCGAAGCTCGGCGTGTCCGGCGACGTGAAGCCACTGCTGCAGGACCTGCTCGCGTTGATGCACGAGAACCACGTCGACTTCACGTCGTTCTTCCACCTGCTCGGCAAGGCGGCTCGCGGCGACGCGGAACCCGCCCGCTCGCTGTTCCTCGACCTCGCCGCCGTCGACGCCTGGCTCGCACGCTGGCGCGAACTCGGACCGGACGCCGAGACGATGGACCACGCCAACCCCGTCTACGTCCCGCGCAACCACCTCGTGGAGGAGGCGCTGGCCGCCGGGGCGGACGGCGACATGGGCCCGTTCGACCGTTTGCTGAAAGCGGTTACCTCCCCGTTCGGCGAACGGCCCGGCCTGGAATACTTCGCCGATCCCGCGCCGCGGGACTTCAGTGCCACCTACCGGACCTACTGCGGGACTTGATGAAGCTGCAGCCGATCGGCCACGTCGAATCGCCCCTCCTCGACCGCTCCGCCGCGCCCAAGCAGGCCGACGAGGGCGCGCCGGAGGCCTTGCTCGTGTTCGCGCCCGAGTACGCGCGGGCGATGCGGGAACTGGAAGAGGGCCAGCACGTCCTGGTCCTGACCTGGCTCGACCGCGCCGACAGGTCGGTGCTGGCCGTGCATCCCCGCAGCGAGGAGGACCGGCCGGAGACAGGCGTGTTCTCGACCCGGTCGCCGGACCGCCCGAACCCGATCGGCCTGCACCACGTCCGGATCACCGCGGTGGACGGCCTGAAGGTGCGGGTCGCGCACCTGGAGGCCATCGACGGCACGCCGATCGTCGACGTGAAGCCCGTGCTGGGGCCGGAACGCTGACCTACTGGGGATCGCGCGGGCATCCCCCGTCCTGCTCCAGCCCGGCCGCCAGGTCCTCGCGGAACGGCAGTTCACCGCACAACAGCCGAGGCGTCGAGGTCGTGTCCGTGTTGCCCTGCAACACCAGCACGGCCTTGTTCGCCGGCAGCCGCGTGCTCGCCCCGAACCCGATCGTCCCGGTGGCGCCCTGGATGGCGTTGTCCGGCCGGATGCTGCCGATCCCGGCGAGCAGGCCTTCGCGCACCCGCGCGCCCGGATCCGTCCGCCGCACCTGCCGGACCCCTTCGGCCAGCACCTGCATCGCGTCGTAGGCCGCGGCGGAACGCCCGTCCCCCAGCGTCTGGCAGGTCTTGCGGAACACGTCGAGGTAGTTCTTGTAGAACGGCACCTTCCCGCAGTCGGCCCACGCGGCGGGGCTCGCGAACGACAGGTAGTCCAGCCGTACGTTGGGGAACTGGGCCATGGTCCCCTCCAGGATGAACCGGGTGGACGAGTCGCTCGCGATCACCGGCGGCGTGCTGCCCTGGCACTTGCTGTTCATGCCGCGCAGGAACTCCGCCAGGTACTGGGCGCGGCCCGCGTAGAAGACCGCATAGCCGGGGGTGGCCTGCGCCGGGCACGCGCCCTGGCCGAGGCTCGCCGGCGCCAGGCCCTCGTCGTCGTTCGCGACCCGGTACGACTTGTACTGGCTGACCACGATTCCGCGTTCGGCGAAGGAGAGCCGGGCGTCCTCGGCCAGGTTCTGGCTGTACCGGTCACTCGTGTCGCCGGAGAAGAAGATCGCCACGTTCGTCACGTTCAGACGAGTCTGCATGTAGTAGGCGGCGACCTTCGACTCGCGCAGGTTGTTGGGCCCGACCTGGTAGTAGTACTCGTTGATGCTCGCCATGTCGTCCGCCGACGTCAGGGTGCCGATGATCGGCAAGGCGTTGCTGCCCAGGCGTTTCACCACGGACTTGGCGGTGTCGGAGCTGATCGACAGCCCGGTCACCGCGACGACGCCGCGGTCGCGCGCCGCCAGTTCGATGATCTTGTCCGCGGCGATGTCACCGGACGCCAGGCCACGGCCACCCGGTCCTTCGCCGCCGTTGGCCAGCAACATCCTGATGGGCACGTCGCTGTTCTTCTGCGCCACCCACACCCCGCGCAACTCCTCGACCAGGGCGTGGAAGCTGTTGGCGGTGCTCGGGGTCAGCACGCTGAGGAACACGATCGTGATCGCGTCCGGCCGCAGCGCCGCCTTGCGGTTCTCGGCCATGATCCGGCCGTAGACGTCCTCCAGCGCGGGCCGGATGTCGTCCGGTACCCAGTCGGGAACGAAGTGCCGCAGCGGATCCGCCGACACCCCGATGCACTCCGTGCCGACGCGTTCCAGCGGTGAGCGCAGCGACGGCGACCACCACTCGTCGCACCTGGCGTTGTTGAGGAAGGGCACGGCCACCAGTGATCCGGCGAGAACCAGCAGCACGAGGGGCGCGGCGAGGGCTCTGCGCAGACGCAGGGGCGGGAACTCGGACAGCGCGCCGACGATGCCGCGCGCGGGCTCGGTGGCGTCGGTGTCGAGCGCCAGCACCCAGTTCTCCGACCGCGACAGCTGCCGCAGCCAGTCGTGATAGCCCGCGAGCGCGTCCGCGGCGTGCGTCACCGGTACGTCGGCCGACTCCTTCGCCGCGACCACGAGCAGCGGATCCGGCCGGCTCAACGGGTTCGCGCGCCACGACTGTCCACTCCGGACGCCACTGCGCGCACGGCCGATGGCGTCCACCAGCCACTGTCCCGCACAGTCACCGTTGTGGTTGTCGAGCAGCAGCCACGGACGTCCTGTGCGCCGCCGGCCCGTTCCCCACAAGGTCCACCGGCGGTGCGAACGCCGCAAATCCTCCAACAGCGCGCGCACGAGCAGATCGCCGACCTCGTCCTCGTGGTGTTCTGCCAGGCGTTCCTTCACCACTGTGCGGGCGAGCCGGTAGAGGCCCTGGCGCGACCGGCCGCCCAGCGACTGCTCGCCCACCCACTTCGCCGGGCGCCACAGCAACGCCATCAGCGCCAGGCCGACGCGCGGCATCACCCCGATGATCAGCCGGATCCACCAGGGGAAGTCCTGCGCGAGGTCCTGCATCCCGTCCCGCGTCACCCGCATGCGCCGCCGCAGGTGCATCCGGAACTCCCGGGCGATCTCCCGTTCCTCTTCCTCCGCCTCGACCCCGGCGGGCAGCGTCAGGTCGAGCAACCACCCGACGAGGGCGAACCGCGGGAACCGCAGCCGCGCCACGCCCCGCACCTCGCTCGCGAGCTGCCCGACCACGTCGTCGAGGAGCCTGCGCCGGGATTCCGCGGCACCGTTGACCAGCGCGTACGGGACCCGGCGCCCGCGCGCGTCCGCGGGCCGGTTCACCAGTGCCTCGAGCGGACCCTGCGCACCGGGCGGGCGGCGCAGGCAGACGATCGGCAGCGGCACGTCGCGAGACGGCCAGCGCGGGCGGGTGGCCAGGCGGTCGAGCAGCCGCAGCAGCTCGATCGCGCCGCTGAACTGCAGGCCGCGGGTCTGCTCGGAACCGTGGAACCACCCCTGCGTCGCCCTGGACAGCGTCAAGTCCCCGCCCCGTTCTGCCGGATCCAAACAGAATCTGGACGAATTGTCGGCCAGGCAGGACGGTTCATTAGCGGAAACGGACTTAATTCGACGCAGACGAGAATCGGGTGGGAAGGGTGTGACCGGCGGGTACCCACCGGTCATGAGCCAACCGATTCCACCGGCGGAACCCGTGCCGACCACGCCGGGCCCGGACCAGCCGCAACCGATCGGGCCGGACCAGCCACACCTGCCCGGCCCGGACGCCGACCCGGTGCGGCCTCCCGGGCCGGACGACGATCCGCTTCCTCCGCAGCCGAAACCGGTTTGAACCGCTGAGCCGCTGGGTATGCGGCTCTTCTACCGGCCGGACCGACCTGGGGAGCGGGCATGCTCAGTGCTCAGGAACAGCAGCGGCTCAGCGATATCGAACGGTGGCTTCGTGCGTCCGACCCGGACCTGGCTCGCGCGCTGAGCCAGGGTCCGCTGGCCCAGAGGAACGTGGGGCAGCGCGTGGCGGCGTTCTTCAGGAAGCCACCGCGATCGGCCGACTGACCGCGTTCGGCGGCGCCTCGGCCCGGTTCCAGCGCATCCGCGACCACGGCAGGTCCATGTCCGCGAGCCTGGCGATCTGGCGTGGGCGGAGTTCCTCCGGCATCGGCACCTCCGCGTGCCGGGAGTACGCGGCGTCGACGTAGCGATGACCGGTGTCCGGGGCCAGCACGACCACGTGCCGTTCCGGGTCCAGCCGCTGCTCCCACCGCGCCGCCAGGTACGCCGCTCCCGCCGACAGTCCGGCGAAGATCGCGTGCTCGCGCAGCAGAGCCACACTGCCGGACAGAGCCGCGTCGAAGCCGAACCAGTGCACGGTGTCGTAGAGCGTGTGGTCGACGTTGCCGAACGGGATCGAGCTGCCGATCCCGGCGATGATGATCTCCGGGTCGTGCACGTGCTCGCTGCCGAACGTGACGCTGTCGAACGGCTGCACGCCGACCAGTTCGACCTGAGGCGCCGTCTCCCGCAGGAACGTGGTCAGCGCACCGGTCGACGCTCCGGTGCCGACACCCCCCACGACGCTCAGGTGGTCGCAGTCGGCGTGCTCGCGGATGAGGTCGGCGATCGGCCGGTAGCCGCGGTAGTGGACGTCGTCGTGGTACTGGCGCATCCAGTGGTGCCTCGGGTGATCGCGCAGGATCTCCCGCACCCGTGCCACCCGCCGGCTCTGGTCGAGCTTCAGGCTCGGGGACGGCGGCATCGGTTCCACGGTCGCACCGAGGATCTCCAACTGCGTGCGCAACGTCTTGTCGACCGTCGTGGAGGCGACGATGTGGCAGTGCAGGCCGTAGCGGTGGCAGGCCAACGCCAGAGCGTGCGCGTAGATGCCACTCGAACTGTCGACCAGCGTGTCCCCCTGCGCGATGGTTCCGCGTTCGAGGAGGTACCGGACGGCTTCGAGGGCGGAGGCGACCTTCATGGTCTCGAAGCGCAGGCACAGGGTGCGGGAGTCGAGGCGTACCAGGGCGGGACGGCTCAGCGCGTCGGCGATGTGGTGGTCCACGTCTTCTCTCATGCTCGGGCCCGGTAGCGGTACAGCGCGGATTCGTCGGCGCTGAACTGCGAGAACGGGAACGGTTCCGCGGACAGGGCCGTGACTCCCTCACCGAGGAAGTGGCGGGCGACGGCACTGGCGGTCTGGGCGTAGACGATCAGCGGGATGTCGCGTTCGCGGCAGGCGCGCAGGATCTCGTCGAACGTGCCGTTGCCGATCGTCATGCCCGTCGCCACCACGGCGTCCGCGACCCCGAGGACGTCGCGCATGTCCGGGGTCACCGGGTCGCCCCACTGCGTCGTGCGCAACGAGAGATCGCATGGCAGGCACTCGGCGCCGCGCTCGCGGATGGCTGCCACCAACGGGTTCACCACGCCGATCAACGCGACCTTGGCGCCGGGTTCGACGTCGAGCAGGCCGGCGACGGCGGCATCTCTCGCCCGCGCCCGCTCCTCCGGCGTTCCGGACGGCAGCACGACTCGTTCGGCATCGGAGGTCCGATGTGGACGAACGCTGCCGAGGTAGGCGTCGAGGGCCGCCACCCGCACGGGAGCCGGGGCCTCGGTGAGCAGGCGGGCGACGGGAGCGCCGGAGTAGTTCGCGGCCACGGCCGGATCGGCGTCGCCTTCCGCGAACGCGCAGGCGCCGAACGCCGTTCCGACGCGGACCAGCACGTACTGGTTGCGGTAGGTGGTGTCGCCGCCGGCCAGCCTGGTGCCGTGATGCACCCAGAACACGCTGGTGGCAGGTAGTTCTCGCGGATCGGGGCCGTGCCGGCCCGCCAGCACCTCTGCTATCAGATCATCCACAGTGGACATGTCTCCCCCTTCTCAGCGGACCGGCTCGCGATAGCCGACGGCCAGGTGGCCCAGGCTGTCGCGGCCGATCTCGGCTTCCACGTCGAACACCTCGCGCAGCAGTGGCGTGGTCAGCACGTCGGCCGCCTGGCCGTCCGCGACGACCGTGCCGCCGTGCATCAGGACCAGCCGATCGCAGTAGCGGGCGGCCAGCGCGAGGTCGTGCAGCGCCACGACGACGGTCTGCGGCGTGCGCCCGGCCAGTTCCATCAGTTCGAGCTGGTGGCGCACGTCCAGGTGGTTCGTGGGTTCGTCCAGCAGCAGTCCGGACGTGCGTTGCGCCAGCGCCCGCGCCAGATGGGTGCGCTGTCGTTCGCCACCGGACAGCTGCTTCCACGGCCGGTCGGCCAGCCCGGTGAGGTCGAGCCTCTCCAGTGCGGCGGCGACGATCGCGTGATCACTGGCGTCCGGCCCACGCCATCGCGACCGGTGGGCGGTGCGGCCGAGCATCGCGACCTCGGCCACCCGCAGGTCGCTGTCGGTGTCGGCGGTCTGCTCGACGAACGCCAGCCTGCGCGCTCTCTCACGGGCGGACCACGACGTGATCTCCACGCCGTCGAAGCGCACCTCGCCGTTCGCCGGAGTTCGCAGCCCTGCCACGCACCGCAGCAGCGACGACTTGCCGGAGCCGTTCGGCCCGATCAGCCCGACCGTCTCCCCCGGTTCGACCGTCAGGCTCACGTCCCTGACGATGGTCTTGCCGGGCACGCCCCAGCTCAGGTTCCGGACGTCGATCCTCACAGCTCACCCCGCTTGCGCAGCACCAGCAGGAAGAGCGGCACGCCGAGCAGCGCGGTGAACACGCCCACCGACACCTCCAGCGGCGAGAACACCACGCGGGTGAGCGCGTCCGTCCAGACCAGGAACACCGCGCCGACGACGGCCGACAGCGGCAGGAGTTTGCGGTGCAACGGCCCGACGAGGAATCGGACGCCGTGCGGGACGATGAGCCCGACGAACCCGACCGCGCCCACGGCGGCCACCGCGACGGCCGTCAGCACCGAGGTCGTGACCAGCAGGACGATGCGTGTCGTCCGGACGTCGACCCCCAGCGAGGACGCGGTGTCGGTGCCGAACGCGAACCCGTCCAACGCGGCCGAGCACAGCCACACCACGAGCAGCCCGAACGCCAGGACCACCGCGCACACCACGACGGACGTCCACCGGGCCGACGCGAGCGATCCCAGCAGCCAGTTGGTGACGGCGCGGATGCTGTCGGCGTCCCCGGACGTCAGCAGGATCAACGAGGTGAGCGCGGCGAACAGCTGTCCCACGACCACACCGGTGAGCACGACGCGCGACGAGTCCAGGCCGGTGCGCCGGAGCAGCAGCATCAGCAACCCGAACGCCACCAGCGCGCCGATCAACGCTCCACCGGTGACCCCGAGCTGCGAGCCGGCGAAGCCCAGCACCACCACGACCACCGCGCCCGTCGAGGCGCCGGACGACACCCCGAGCAGGTACGGGTCGGCCAACGAGTTCCGCGTGACGCTCTGCAGTACCGCGCCGCACACCGCCAGCGCCGCGCCGACGAGCGCCGCGAGCAGCACCCGCGGCACCCTCAGATCCCAGATCAGCGAGTCCAGCAGGCGCGGCAGCGGAACGACCGGCAGGCCGAGGCGTCCGCCCGCGGCCCTGCCGATCTCGGCCCAGCCCGCGCCCACGCCGATGCGGACGGCGAGCACCATCGACACCACGAGCACGATGAGGCTCAACACGACCACGAGCGTGTTCTTCCCGCGCTGAACGGTTTCCGGAGCTTCCAGGACGACCGGGTCGAGAAGAGCGGCGTCAGCCACGGCCGGCGATCTCGTCGAGTCCGGCGCCGAACGCCTTGAGCGCGTCGACCGTGCGCACGGACGGGTCCATCTCGATGCCCGGCAGCTCGATCACCTTGTTCTCCCGCAACGCCTTGAGCTGCGAGACGACCGGGTGCTCGCGCATCATCGCGAGCTTCTCGCTCGCCCTGTCGCCGGGGTTGCCGCGTTCGGACAGGTCGCCGATCACGATGACGTCGGGGTCGCGGCGGGCGATCTCCTCCCAGGACGCCTCCGGCCACTCCTGGCTGAGGTCGTCGAACACGTTGACCGCGCCGGCGATCCTGCTCATCTGGCTGGGCATGCCGTCCTTGCCCGCCACGTACGGGACGCCCTTGAACACCGAGTAGACCCAGACGACCTTCACCGGATCCCGTTTCACGGCCTGGACTTCCGCGACGGCCGCGCGTTGCTCGGCGGCGAGCTGGTTCGCCTTCTCGGTGATGCCGAAGATCTTCCCGAAGTTCTCGTAGTCCCGGAACAGCCGGTCGAACGGCGCGGTCGTACCGTCCGGGCAGTTCACCGCGCTCACGAACGTGGGCACCCCCAGGGTTTCCAGCTCGTCGCGCGTTCCGGCGCGGTCGGCGGTGAAGAGCTCCTTGAACGACGCCACGACGACATCGGGGTTGGCCGCCCTGAGCGGTTCCGAGGTGAGGATCTTGGGCGACAGCACCGGGATCTTCGCGTAGGCGTCGGCGAACCGGGGCGCCACCTTGGTCTTGACGTTCGCGGTGCCGGCCATCCGGTCCTGCATTCCCAGCGCCAGCAACGTTTCCGTCGAGTTCTGGTCCAGCGTCACCACCCGCTGCGGCGTGCCGGTGAACGTGAGCTGCTTGCCGCAGCTGTCCACCACCACCGACTGGGCCGTCGGCGCCTGGGCGCCTCCCGGTGTGGCGCAGCCCGCGGCGAGCACCGCGACCAACGCCAGGCCGAACCGGGCGGGGTGAGACATCGGATCCTCCAGAAAGTTCACTCGAACGGTGTGCGCTACTGTAACGACAATCATTTTCATTGCAACCCTGCTGGAAGGTCGATCGCGTGGCCCACGACACAATGCGCAGCCCGTCGGTGTTGCGCAGCACCACTTTTCTCCGTCTCTGGACCGCGACGACGGCATCGGGCATCGCCACCTGGGCGCTGCCGTTCGTGCTGGGCCTGGCCGTTCTCTCCCGGTCGCTGACGGCCGTGGAACTGGGCGTCCTGCTCGCCGCGCGCACCGGGGGCTTCCTGGCCGCCGTCCCGGTCAGCGGTGTCCTGGCCGACCGCTACGCGCGCCGCCAGGTGGTCCTGTGGTCCGGTCTCGTGTCCGCCGTCGCCGCACCGGCACTCGCTGCCTTCGTGGGCAACTCGCTGGTGTTCGCGGCCGTGGCGGCCGCGGCGATGGGGGCGGGTCAGGGCGCGTGCCGGCCGGCGTTCCAGGCGTTGACCGCCGAGGTGGTCGCGGCCGGCCAACGGCAGCAGGCCAACGCCGCGATGACCCTGTCCGTGCGGGTGACGACGTTGGTGGCGCCGGGCTTGACCGCGTTGCTGGCCCTGTTCCTGAACACGCAGGTGCTGCTGCTCGGCATCGGCGCGCTGTGGCTGGTCGCGGCCCTGGTCCCGCCCGCGGGAACCGGCGGCACGGCCCCTGGCGGCGGTTCGGGCTTCGTGGCGGACTTCTGGGACGGCGTGCGCGAAGCCCGCAGGCACCCGTGGTTCCTGGCCGGGCTCGGCGCGCTGACCGCGGTGATCGCCACCGGCTACTCGGCGACCGGCGTGGTGCTCCCCCTGGTCAGCCGCGACCGCTACGACACGGAGGCGGTGCTGGCGGGCGCGTTGACCGCCTACACGCTCGGTGCACTCGCCGGCGCCCTGCTCATCGCCCGCTGGCGGCCGCGCCACGCGGGCTGGACCGCGCTGTTCGGCCTCGCGCTGTACGGGTTCGCGCCGCTGAGCCTGCTGCTGCCGGTGCACCCGTTCGTCGTGATCGCCGCCTACGCCGTGGCGGGACTGGGCATCGAGCTGTTCAACGTGCCGTGGTTCACCGCGACCCAGCGCGAGGTCGAGCCGTCGAAGCTCGCCCGCGTGTCCTCTTTGGACTTCCTGATGTCCTACGGCCTGGCGCCGATCGGCCTGGCGCTCATCGCCCCGGCCATCTCGGCGTTCGGTGCTCCTGTGGTGCTGGCCGCCTGTGCGGTGATCTGCTTCGCCGCGCCCGCGCTGGCCGCGCTGGTGCCGTCGTCACGGGACTTCGGGCCGCGCCGATGATCGTGCCCCGCCTGCAGGCGCTGGATCCGGCCGCGCGCAGGGTGTTGACGGACACGGGTGCGGTGATCCTGACCGGCCTGCCGAACTCCCCGGACTCGCTGCCCGTGGCCGCTTCCCTGCTGTTCGGCACGTCGTTGCGCGAGCTGTTCCCGTACCGGACCCGGCGGTCGGTGGACGGCGAGGTCGTCGGGTTGCACGCGGACAGCTTCGACGTGGTCGTCGACATCGCCGGAAAGCCGGTGCGGCGCAGGCATCCCGACGAGGACCACGTCCTGGTGCTGCTCGCTTCCCAGGCGCCGTCCGGAGGTCAGTCGTTCGTCCTCGACGCGCACGAGTTCACCGACTCGCTCGACGCGGAGCTGAAGGACTTCCTCACGGGGTCCGATGTGGACCTGTACGGACGCTGGGCACCAACGCGCGGCCTGCCCGCGACACCGCGGGTAGGCCGTCACATCGAGTACACCCGTACGGGCAGGCGCATCAACCGGCGCACGGACGGGGTCGCGGCCCTGCACCGCGACCCCGCCGCCGAACACGTCATCGACATGCTCGCCCGCTTCGACACCGAGGTCGAGCGGGTGCAGCGGACGTTGCCGAGACTCAGGCTGAACGAGGGCGAGCTCCTGGTCCTCGACAACTACCGCTGCTGGCACGGCCGGGACGCGCACACCGGTGCCCGGACCGTGCACGTCCAAACCGTGCGGACCGACGACGCTTAGGAGGACGCCGCCTTCTCCAACTCCTTGCGCAGCTGCTCCTTGGTCATGTTCGACGCACCCGTGACGCCGAGGTTCTGCGCCTGGGTGAGCAGTTCCTCGCGAGTGGCCTGGCCGGGCATCTCACCGAGGTGGTCGGCGCGGCTGCGGGCGAACGCCTCGCCGAGCTCGTAGCGGCGCTGTGCGCTCAGGCGCTTGCGCATGCCCGGCAGCACCGTCTTCTCCTCTTCCTCCACGTGGTGGGTGATGGAGTCGACGACGTCCTGCAGCGCCTTCTCGTACTTCGGCGAGTCGTACTCGCAGTCGAGGAGCTTGGCGAGCAACTGCTCGGCCTCGGCGTGCTCCTCCTGGCTGTGCTCGACCTCGTCGTCGCCGCCCGCGTCCTTCGCGGCCGGGTAGACCTCGGACTCCTCCGCGCGGCTGTGGGCGACGAGCAGGCCGCACATCACCGGGGTGAGCAGCGGCCGTTTCTCGGGGTGGTTCTTCAGCTCGTCGAACAGGCGCTCCACCTCGCGGTGGTCCTGCATGATCAGGTCGACGACGTCGTACTGCATGGTGGTTTCTCCTTCAGTTCGGGTCTTTCCTCGGGTAGCGCGTGGCGATGGGGGCGAGGCCGCGCCGTCCGATCCGGCCGAGTGCCACGCCGAACGCGCTGAACACCACTACCGCGCCGATGGCGCCGATCACGATCGACCACGTCAGGCCCGCGTTCAGCAGTCCTGCCGCGGAGCCCGCGATGACGCCGGCGACGAGGCCGTTCACCAGGTTCACGAGGCCGGACACGCCCAGCGTCGTGCCGACCAGCCGCGGCCGCCGGGTGTTGCGCCAGCCGGTCTGGCCGCCGTCCGCCTCGACGCCGAGGGTGTCGTCGTGGATCTGCCGCACGAAGACGTCCCTGGTCGACGGCTCGAGGTCACCGTAGACGTGCCGGATGCGGTTGATCCCGAGGCCGGCCTGCACGTCCTCGATGGTCAGCTCGACCGTGCGGAACAGCGTGGCGAGGCCGATCAGGAACAGCGCCGAGAAGATGACCAGCATCAGCGTCAGCAACACCGTCAGCGGCACGACCTGCGCGACGAACCCGAGGGCGATCATGGACGCCGAGATCGTCGTCAGCAGGTGGCCTGCCCGGCCGGTCGCGTCGGTGATCGTCGCCGTGCGGATCATCTGCAGCGTGTTGTGCTCCATGGTCAGAATCGTCAGCGCGGAGGCCTTGTCCACTTCGGACACGTCAGCGGCCGAGCGCGTCGGCGAGTTCCTTCTTCGTCATCTTGGAGCGCCCCTTGATGTTGCGCTGCTTCGCCTCGTTGTACAGCTGGTCGTACGTCGGCCCCTGCGCACCGCTGTGCGACCGCTGCCCGCCGCGCTTCTGCGGCGACATGTCCTTGATGGACGATCGGCTCGCGGTCTTGGACTCCCCGGCCTGCGCGCGGTTCTTGTTGACCGTCCGCGCGGCGATCTCCTTGGCGCGCTTGGGCGAGGCGCCACGGTCCTCGGCGGAGTCCTTGATGTGCTCGTACTGACGTTCACGCTTCGCGTTCGATCCCGCTGGCATCACGACCTCCTTAATCGGTGCTGGTCAGCGAATACCCCCGGTCAGGACGATTCACACTCCGAGGACCGGGTAGCCGAACGGCATGGCGATCTCTTCCCGACTCGACACCGCCCGCGTCCTGGGGACGGTGCTGCTGCCCACCCTCGCCAAGGGCGTCATCGTCCGCAGGCCGGGCGTCATGGCGGCCGCCGAGAGGCTCCAGTCCGACACCAGGGCGATCGACACCATGCGCCGCCTGCGTGACCGCTACGGCCCGGAGCCGGTGCGGCTGCGCATCACCGGCCGCAGCGTCGCGATGCTGGTCGATCCGGCCGACGTCGGCAGGCTGCTGGCCGAGTCACCGGACCCGTTCGCGCTGGCCACCCGGGAGAAGAAGGCCGCGCTGAAGCACTTCCAGCCGCACGGCGTGCTCATCTCGGAAGGATCGGAGCGACAACCGCTGCGCGAGCTCAACGAACGCGCGTTGCGGCCGGAGAACGTGCCCGCCGAGGCGATCGTGCGCGACGAGGCCGACCTGCTCACCAGGCACGCGATGAGCACCGGTGAGCTGACCTGGGACTCGTTCGCCCAGGTGTGGTGGCGGATCGTGCGCAGGATCGTCCTCGGGGACGGCGCCCGCGGTGACGACCAGCTCACGGACGACTTGAAGGCGCTGCGGCAGAACGCGAACTGGGCCTTCCTCCATCCGAGGCAACGTGACCTGCGCGAACGCTTCCAGCGCAGGCTCGACGAGCATCTCGCGCGGCGGGAGGAGGGCAGCCTGGCGGCCCAGCCGGGCGATCTGTCCGGTCAGGTGCCGCACTGGCTGTTCGCGTTCGACGCGGCGGGCATCGTCACGATGCGCGCGCTGGCCATCGGCGCGCGGGGCATGCACGGCATCCTCGAATCGGCACGGCTGTGGCCCACCACGCCGGTGATCCTGCGGGAGAGCACGAAACCCACCCGCTGGCACGGCACGTGGCTGCCGGAGAAGACCGAGTTCGTCGTGTTCACCCCGTTCTTCCACCGCGACCCCGACCGGCTGCCGTTCGCCGACCGGTACGCGCCGGAGATCTGGGACGGGCCGCGCGACCCCGCGATCGTGCCGTTCAGCGCGGGTCCCGGCGAGTGTCCCGGCCGTGACCTGGTGCTGACCACCGCCGCCACCATGCTGGACACGCTCAGCGAGCACCTGTCGTTCCCCGCGCTCAGCGATCCGCTGCCGGGCACGCTCAACCACTTCGGCATCCGGATGCCCGCGACTCCGACGGGTACTCGAGTGTCATGAACGCACCCCTGTACGCCGTCGTGACCGGTGCGGACTCCGGCATCGGCAAGGCCGTCGCCGTCGCGCTCGCGGGTGGTGGCGCCGACGTGGGCATCACCTACCACGAGGACGCCGACGGAGCCGCGAGGACCGCCGACGAGGTCCGGGAGGCAGGAGCCCGTTGTGCCGTGCGGCAGCTCGATCTGACCAGGCTCCCTTCCGCGGCGGACGTCATCGACGAACTGGCCGAGGAACTGGGCGGTGTGGACGTCCTGGTGAACTGCGCCGGCACCGGCAGCAGCGAGAAGGCACTGGACATGTCGTTCGACACCTGGCGCTCGGTGCTCTCGGTCGACCTGGACGGCGCGTTCCTGTGCTGCCAGCGGGCGGCCAGGCACATGATCGCCGCCGGGCGCGGCGGCCGGATCATCAACATCACCTCGGTCCACGAACACCTGCCACGGGTCGGTGCCGCGCCTTACTGCGCCGCGAAGGCCGGGCTCGGCGCGCTCACCGAGGTGCTCGCGCTCGAACTGTCCGAACACGGCATCACGGTCAACTCGGTGGCACCGGGCGAGATCTCGACGCCGATGACCGGCCAGGAGGACGTCGACCCGCACACCCAGCCCCGGCCGGGCGTCCCGCTCGGCCGTCCCGGTCACGCGAAGGAGGTCGCGGCCGTCGTCGCGTTCCTCGCCACTCCGGCCGCGAGCTACGTGACCGGAGCGTCGTTCGTCGTGGACGGCGGAATGTCCCTGATGGGCCCGCAGGCGAGCCAGCTGGTCGCCGACGAGAAGTGGAGGAAGCCCTGATGCGTGCCGTTGTGCTCAACTGCACCTTGAAGAAGTCCCCTGACCCGTCCAACACCGATCTGCTCGCCCAGGTCGTGATCGACGAGCTGACCAATAAGGACGTCGAGGTCACGTCGTTCCGCCTGGCGGACCACGAGATCCCGCCGGGCGTGGTGACCGACCTCGGCGGCGGCGACGAGTGGCCGAACGTCCACCGGTTGCTGCTCGACGCCGAGATCCTGGTGTTCGCGACCCCGACGTGGGTGGGCCGCCCGTCCTCGCTCGCCCAGCGGGCGCTGGAACGGATGGACGCCATGATCTCCGAGACCGACGACGAGGACCGGCCCGTCGCCTACAACCGCGTCGCGGGCGTGGTGGTGACCGGCAACGAGGACGGCGCGCACCACGTCATCAGCGAGATCTGCGGCGGACTCGGCGACATCGGCTACACGATCCCCGGCCAGGCCTGGACCTACTGGAACCGCGGTCCGGGGCCGGGCCCGAGCTACTCGGACACCGACGAGGGTCACGAGTGGTCGGAGAAGACCGGCCGCACCATGGCCGCCAACCTGCACGCCGTCGCCCTGGCCCTGGCGGAGCGCCCGATTCCGGCCTGAGCCAGCGCCACCACAGCGCCGATCGCCAAGCCGCCCAGGACGTCCGTGGGCCAGTGCACACGGGTCCTGAGGCGACTGTAGGCGACCAGCAACACCACCGGCGTCACGAACACAGCGGCCTCGCGGTCCACGAGCGCGGTGGCGGTGCCGAACGCGGCCGCCGTCACCGCGTGCTTGGACGGGAACGAGGACGAGTCGGGATGCTCCGGCAGCGCCCGGCGCGCGGGCATGGCCGGGACCCGCGGCCGCCGACGGTGCACGAAGAGGCTGACCAGGTGCCCGAGCGGCATGGCGACAATGGCCGCCGTGAGTGCGTGCTTCGCGGCTTTTTCCCTGCCTGCCAGCACGAGCAGCCCGGCGACGGGCAACCAGAGCACACCACCTCGCGCGGTCAGGCTCGCGGCGACGATGATCGGGTGCGGGCGTCTGGTGGGTAACTCCTCGCTGTCGTGCAGCGACTCCTCGTCCAGTTCGTTCTCACCGTTCACGCGACACCGGATTTCCTGACACGACCGTGCCGACCTTCAAGGATCCTCCAAGGTGGACTCGTCGCTCAGACGATTTCGAGCGACGGTCTGTCAGACGGGGTTCCACCGGACCGCGATTTCGAACCCATGGCTTCTCTTGCGGTGGTCGATTTCCAGACAATGCTCACTGAAACGGACAAAAAGCTCGTATGCGCACGAGCCGACTTGATCGACACCTGTTCGGCGGGCAATGTCGGACTGAGTTTCAAGGGGAAAACGCCGGGTATTGCTTTTTCGTGAATCGCATCGCCGACGTATGGGGAGCACGTACTCCGCACGAACGCGGGACACCCTGGCCGGTCCGGGTCGACCAGCGGTTGGCGGAAGGCGTCGAGGAGTCCGATGTGGACCGCTGGGTCCAGTCGGCGTGCGTGCTGTGCAGCAACGGGTGCGGTTGTGACATCGCGGTCAGGGACGGCAGGATCGTCGGAGTTCGCGGTCGTGCGGCGGACCTCGTCAACCGCGGCAGGCTCGGCCCGAAAGGCCTTTACGGTTCGTGGCAGGCGCATGGCAAGGACCGCCTCACGAAACCGTTGATCCGCCGTGACGGCGAGTTGCGGGAAACCGACTGGGACACCGCGATGAGCGAGGTGGTCCGTCGCTCCCAGGAACTCCTCTCCGAGATCGGGCCGCTCTCGCACGGCTTCTACACCAGCGGTCAGCTGTTCCTGGAGGAGTACTACACGCTCGGCGTGATCGGCAAAGCCGGCATCGGCACCCCGCACATGGACGGCAACACCCGGCTCTGCACCGCCACGGCCGCGGCGGCGCTCAAGGAGTCGTTCGGCTCGGACGGCCAGCCCGCCTGCCACGCGGACATCGACCTGTGCGACGCGCTGTTCCTGTTCGGGCACAACATGGCCTCGACGCAGACGGTGATGTGGGCACGGGTGCTCGACCGGCTCGAAGGACCGGACCGGCCGCGCGTTGTCGTCGTGGACCCGCGGCGCACCTCCACCGCCGAGGCCGCCGACGTGCACCTGGCGCCGTTGCCCGGCACGAACCAGGCGTTGCTGAACGGCCTGGTGCGCGCGGTGATCGACCACGGCTGGCTGGACCGCGAGTACGTCCGGGCGCACACCCTGGGTTTGGACGAGCTCAAGGCGACCGTGGAGCCGTACACGCCGGAGCACATCGCCGAGATCTGCCGCGTCTCGCCCGTCGACCTGCTGCGCGCCGCCGAGATCTTCGGTACCTCCGAGCGGGTGCTCTCGACCGTGCTGCAGGGCTTCTACCAGTCACATCAGGCCACCGCGGCGTCGTGCCAGGTCAACAACCTGCACCTGCTGCGCGGCCAGATCGGCAGGCCCGGCAGCGGCGTGCTGCAGATGAACGGCCAGCCGACCGCGCAGAACACCCGTGAGTGCGGTGCCGACGGCGACCTGCCCGGCTTCCGCAACTGGGACAATCCCGAGCACGTCGAGCAGCTCGCGCGACTGTGGAACGTCGACTCGCTGACCATCCCGCACTGGGCTCCGCCGACGCACGCGATGCAGATCTGGCGGTACGCCGAGCAGGGCTCGATCAAGTTCCTGTGGATCTCCGCCACGAACCCCGCCGTCTCGTTGCCCGAACTCGGCCGCATCCGGAAGATCCTGCGCCGGCAGAACCTGTTCGTCGTGGTGCAGGACGCGTTCCGCACGGAGACCACCGAACTGGCCGACGTCGTGCTGCCCGCGGCGATGTGGGGCGAGAAGGAGGGCACGTTCACGAACCTGTCCCGGGTCGTGCACCTGTCCGAGCAGGCCGTCGCACCGCCCGGCGAGGCCCGCAGCGATCTGAACATCTTCCTGGACTACGCCTCCCGCATGGGTTTCCGCGACCGCGACGGCGATCCGCTGATCAAGTGGAAGGATGCCGAGGGCGCGTTCGATGCGTGGCGCGAGTGCAGCCGCGGCCGACCGTGCGACTACAGCGACCTGTCCTACGAACGGCTGCGCGGCGGCAGCGGCATCCCCTGGGGCAGCGGGGAAAGACTCTACACCGACGCCGTCTTCCCCACCGCCGCCGACTACTGCGAGGACTACAGCCACGACCTGCTGACCGGCGCTTCCACGACTCCCACCGACTACCGGGCCCAGCGGCCTGACGGGCGGGCGTTCCTCAAAGCCGCCGAGTACACGCCCGCCTCGGAACAGACGAGCGACGAGTATCCGTTCCTCTGCACGACCGGCCGCTCGGTCTACCACTTCCACACCCGCACCAAGACCAGCCGCGCCCCGGAACTGCAGAAGGCGGAGCCGGATCCGTGGGTCGAGATCTCCGCCTCCGATGCCGCCGAACTCGATGCGACAGAAGGAGATGTGGTGCGAGTCGAGTCCGAACGCGGTGGCGTCGAGGTGCCGGTCCGCATTGGACGGTGCCGTGACGGCGTGGTGTTCCTGCCGTTCCACTACGGGTTCCAGGCCGCCAACGAGCTGACGCCCACCGAGTGGGACCCGGTCTCGAAGCAACCGCTGTTCAAGATCAGCGCGGTGCGGATCAGGAGGGTCTGATGCATCTCGCGACCTATCTGGGCCTCCTGCACACCTCGCTGCGGACGCTGGCCGGCGCGTTCCGCGAAGTCGCGAAGGGCCACGGCGAGGAGCCCGACGTCCGGCGCACCTGCCTCGTGCTCGCCGGCCGCGTCGACGGCCAGAGCGAGAAGCTCGGCCCGATCGTCGAACGGTACGGCGAGCACCGCGAAGCGGAGCCGGAACGCCTGCACGCCGCCGAGTTCGAGCAGACCCGCACCGGCGGCGTCGGCCTGCTGCGCGACCTGCAGGACCTCTACGCGCTGGCGTCGTTCACCGACATCACCTGGACCGTCGTCGGGCAGGCCGCGCAGGGCCTGCGCGACGAGGAACTGATGGACGTCGTGAGTGCCTGCGAACAGGACACGGCACGGCAGCTGGCCTGGTTGAAGACACGGATCAAGCAGAGCGCGCCGCAGGCGCTCATCGCGGTGAGGGGCTGAGATGGCCGACGGTGTGAGCACGCTGATTCCCGCCAGGATCGACCGCCTGCCCTGGTCGCCGTTCCACACGCGCATGGTCGTCGCACTGGGCGTCGCGTGGATCCTGGACGGCCTGGAGATCACGGTCGCCAGCGCGATCGCCGACACGCTGACCAAACCGGAGACGCTGGGGCTGTCGTCGACCGCGGTCGGCCTGCTCGCCACCGTCTACCTGATCGGCGAGGTCGTCGGCGCGCTGTGGTTCGGTCACCTCTCGGACCGGCTGGGACGCCGCAAGCTGTTCATGATCACGCTGGGCGTCTACCTGGTCGGCTCCGGCCTGACCGCGCTGACGCTGGGCAACGGCACTGGCTGGCTGGTCTTCCTGTACCTGACCAGGTTCATCGCCGGCATGGGCATCGGCGGCGAGTACGCGGCGATCAACTCCGCGATCGACGAGCTGATCCCCGCCCGCTACCGGGGCCGCGTCGACATCGCGGTCAACGGCACGTACTGGGCGGGCGCGGTGCTCGGCACGCTCGGCTCGTACATCCTGCTCAACCACGTCGAACTGTCGCTGGGCTGGCGGCTCGGGTTCCTCATCGGACCGGTGCTGGGCCTGGTGATCCTGGTGGTGCGCAGGCATCTGCCGGAGAGCCCGCGCTGGCAGATCATGCACGGCCGCGAGGAGGCCGCCGAGAAGACGATCACCGGCATCGAGCGCGAGGTCGAGAAGGAGTCCGGCGCGGAGCTGCCGCCCGTCGACGAGAAGAAGGCCATCGAGATCAAGCCCGCCGAGGAGATCGGCTACTTCGCGCTGGCCCGCGTGCTGTTCCGCGAGTACCCCAGCCGCGCGGTGCTGGGCGCGACCCTGATGATCACGCAGTCGTTCCTCTACAACGCGATCTTCTTCACCTACACGCTGGTGCTGGGCAAGTTCTACGGCGTGCCCTCCGAGGTGACGCCGCTGTACCTGATCGCTTTCGCGGTCGGCAACCTCGTCGGTCCGTTCACCATCGGGCACCTCTTCGACACCATCGGCCGCCGCCGGATGCTGTTCCTGACCTACGCGATCTCCGGCGCACTGCTCGCCGTCACCTCCGTGCTGTTCTACACAGGAGTGCTGAACGCGATCACGCAGACCATCGCGTGGTGCGTGATCTTCTTCTTCGCCTCGGCCGGCGCCAGCGCCGCCTACCTGACGGTCAGCGAGATCTTCCCGCTGGAGGTGCGGGCGAAGGCGATCGGCGTGTTCTTCGCGATCGCGCAGTGCTTCGGCGCGCTCGGCCCGGTGATCTACGGCGCGTTGATCGGTACCGGGGACCAGCCGGTGCGGTTGTTCATCGGCTACCTGGTCGGCGCGGCGATCATGGTCGCGGGCGGGCTGGTCGCGCGGTCGCTCGCGGTGGACGCGGAGAACAAGTCCCTGGAGGACGTCGCTCTGCCGCTGTCCGCGACCGCGCGGCGCAGCCACACCCGTGCCGAGGGCGCCGGATCACCCTTCAAGACGTGAGACCAGCACTCCCCCGCGATCCACGAACGACTCCGGCAGCCACGGCTGCTCGACCTTGCGGCCGTTCCACCGGGTCTCGTTCACGTGGACGCCCGGCGTGCCGGCGGCCAGAATCGTGATGTTCTTCTTGGTGATCCGCGCCTTGGGGAACATCGGGCTCGACACGTGCAGTTCGGAACTGCTCGGCGTGCGCGGGTACAGGCCCAGAGCGGCGAAGACGTACCAGGCCGACATCGTGCCCAGGTCGTCGTTGCCGGGCAGTCCGGACGGGCCGGTGCGGTAGACCAGCCGCGCCATCGCGCGCACGGTCTCCTGGGTCTTCCGCGGCTGGCCGAGTTCGTTGTAGATCCACGGGGTGTGGATGCCCGGCTCGTTGGTCGGGTCGTACCGCAGCGCGTCGCCGCCCGTCGCCCACGAGCCGTCCGCACGGTGGAAGAACGCGTCGAGCCTGGTCGCCGCTGCTTCGGGACCGCCCATCACCTCGGCGAGGCCCTGGACGTCGTGCGGCACCATCCACGTGTAGGTGGCGCTGCTGCCCTGCGCGAAGCCCTGGTCGGAGGCCGGGTTGAACGGCGTCACCCAGGTGCCGTCGGCCTTGCGGGCCTGCTGGTGGCCGGTGGCCGGGTTGAACGTGTTGCGCCACCAGCCCGCGCGCTTCCGCATCTCCTCGCTGGGACGGCCGAGCCTGCGGCCCAGGTCGGCGAGCGCCTGGTCGGCGACGGAGTCCTCCAGCGTCTCGGCGGCGCCGCCCCAGCAGTGACAGGTGTCCTGCGGCGCGTAGCCGAGGCGCAGGTACTCGGCGAGGTTCGGGCGCTGGCCCTCGCACTGGCCGGGGCAGCCCTTGTCGGACAGGCCGTCCGGGTGCGGGACGGTGGCCTGGCGCAGCAGTGAGTCGTAGGCCGCCCGCACGTCGAAGTTCCGCGCGCCCATGGCGTACATGCCCGCGACGGCCGGGGCGGACGGGTCGCCGGTCATGACGTGCGTCGGACCGGTGATGTGGACCCAGCGGTCCCACACGCCACCGTTGCGGCGTGAGATGTCCAGCAACGACTGGGCGTAACCGCTCGCCACGTCCGGTGCCAGCAGGGCGAGCAACTGGGTGTGGGCGCGGTACTGGTCCCAGCCGGAGAAGTTGCCGTACCGCACCTCGCCGCCGACGTCGCTGATCACGTTGGGCTGCAGGAAGGTGTGGTAGAGCGCGGTGTAGAAGATCGTGCGCTCGTCCGCGGTGCCGCCGTCGATCTCGACCGCGCGGAGCTGCTTCGCCCACGCCTTCCTGGCTTCCGCCGCCACGTCGGCGACGGTCGCGCGCTTCGGGATCTCCGTCGCGAGGTTGCGCTTCGCGGCGTCGAGGCTGGTGTAGGAGATGCCGACCCGCATCCGCACCGCACTGTCCGCAAAGGACACGTAACCGCCGGAACCCTTGCCCGCACGGTTGGTTCCGGTCAGGTAGCCCTCGCCGCCGGAAGCGGACGTCGTTCCGGGCCGCAGTTCGCTGTTGACCCACGTGCCGTAGGCCGAGATCGGACGGTCGAACGACGCGGTGAAGTGCAGGCGGTAGTAGGTCTTCTGGTTGTTCGCGCCACCGTTCGCACGCCGGCCGCAGAACGCGCCGGTCAGCACCGAGCCCGACACGGTGTTGGTGGCCGGGTCGATGGTGATGTCGGCGTCCTCGCTACCGTTGAGCGAGTTCGAGGTGCGGAACAGCAGCGATCCGTTGACGGGGAACGTGAACTCGCCGATGCCCGCCCGCGTCGACACGGACAGGTCCGCCGTGGCACCGGACTTCAGGCCCACCCGGTAACGACCGGCCTCGGCCTTCTCGTCGGCGTGGGAGAAGTCGCTCGCGAAGATCTGGTCCTTGGTGTCCGCGGTCGGCGACGAGGTGATCTCACCGACGTGCGGCATGATCGGGACGTCTCCCGCGGCACCGGGATGGCAACCCGCGCCGTTGACGTGCGTGAGGCTGAAACCGCGCACCCTCGTCGCGTCGTAGGCGTAACCGTTGGCGGCGCCCGTGTTCGTCTGGTCGCCGCGGGTCGACGTCGGACTCCACGAGATCATCCCGAACGGCCGCACCGCGCCGGGATAGGTGTTGCCGCCGCCCGCGGAGCCGATCAGCGGGTCGACGTAGCGCGTGTCGTCTCTCACCGCCGCACTCGCGGGAGTCGCCAGCGCGGCGGTGAGGACAGTGACCAGGAAGACCGGGAGCGCTCTCACGTCCCGGGACACTAACCGGTTGTCAGTAAACGCAGGGTGGCCGGTAGCCGTCGATCTTCAGGCTCTGGAACTCCAGGTCGTTCTTCGTGTTGCCGACGAACACCAGGCCACGGGCGTCGTCGAGGGCCTCGGCGAGCGGGTAGGACGGCTTGCCGAGCGCGGGCAGATATGTCCAGTCCTTTGTCCTGAAGCTGAAGAACCGCTTCACGAGCCGGCCGCCGGTGGACGGGATCTTCGTGACCCACTTGTCGCCACCGCTCCAGAACTCCGCGGGTCGCAGCTGGACGTAGAGATCGTTGGTGGCGCGGTAGGTCATCCAGAAACCGGCCGAGTGGGACAGGTCGGCCTGGGCCTCGAACTGGTTGCCGAGCCACACGACCATGACAGCCCAGTCGTCTGCCAGGAACTTGATCTTCGCCGTGTGGTCGTGCCGTCCCTTCGGCACGAGGATGCTGCCGGTCGCGGGTTCCGTGGCACCTTCACCACTGGCGATCCACTGCTGATACCGGTCGATGGACGGGGTGGCGCACTCGCGGCCGGGCGAGGCGTTCGCGACCGCTGTCGAGCCGAGGGTGAACAGCAGCGCGTACGCGATCACCGCGACGCGGCCGAACGTCGATTTCAGGCGCATCTCGCGGACCGTAGCGGAAATTGGTATAAACCATTTCCGTTCACCGTTGACAGGGTCTCATCTGGCTACCTGGACAGCGGATTGTGAGGACCGTCCGCCAGGTTCACAGTGAGCCTGGTGCACCCCGCCAGATGCATCGCATTCATAGGTGTCGTAACGGTTCTCTCCCTCCAACTGACCGCGCCGGCCGTCGCGTCGACCGACTGCTCCCCTGCCGTCGACGACCGGTCGTTCGCCTCCGCCGCCCGGTTGCGCGCTCTCAACGCCACCGTCGCCGGGTTCGGCGTCCGCGCCACCGGCAGCCCCGCCCACGACCGTCTGATCTCCTGGCTGGAACGCCGCGTGGACCGGCTGCCGGGCGTGTCCGTGCGATCGGAGCCCTTCGCGATCCAGCGCTGGAAGCCAGGTCCCGGTTTCCTGCTCTCGGGCGGCGTCGTGCCGGTCGCCGGCGCCATCCCCTACTCCGAGCCAGGCCTGCGCGGCGGCGAACTGGTCAGGTTGCCCGCCGGCACGCCGATCACCGCCGAGAACGCCCGCGGCAAGATCGTCCTGCGGGACTTTCCCGCCCTCGACCGCGGCTACCTCGCCGAGCCGTTGCTGGACGAGGACATGGTCGACGCGGGCAAGGCGGGCGCCGCCGGGGTCGTCGTCGCCTTCCCGTTCCCGCACGAGCAGGTGAAGGGCTACTGGGACCCGCACCTCGGCACCCACTACCGCGTGCCGGGCGTGTTCGTCGGCTCCGACGCGGCTCTCCGGCTGGTCCCGGGCACGCGAACGACGATCGGCGTCCTGGCCGGGCGCGCACCGGCCGTCACGCGCTCCCTGATCGCCACGCTGCCGGGCCTGAGCAGTGAGCGGATCGTCCTCGACACCAACACCGACGGCGTGGGGTGGGTGCAGGAGAACGGCACCGTCGCGCTGCTGGCGCTGGCCGAGCACTTCGCACGCCTGCCGCTGCGCTGCCGGCCGCGCACGATCGAGTTCGTCTTCGCGACCGGGCACCTGCACCGCCCGGCGGAGGGCAGCGAGTTCCGGGCCCGCGCGCTCGACGCCGAGTACGACTCGGGTTCCGTCGCGTTCGCGTTCGTGCTGGAACACCTCGGCACGCGGGAGTTCCTGCCTCAGGACGGTTCGCTGCGACCGACGGGCCCGGCCGAGCTGTCCGGCTGGTTCGCGGGCAGTCCGGTGCTGGCCCGGAGCGCGCAGACGGCACTGACGGGGCGCGCGGTCGATCGCACATTCGTCCTGCCCGGCAGCGACCCGCCGGTGCCGGGCCGGGTGCCGGCGCAGTGCTCGTTCGGTGGCATCGGCACGCACTTCCACTCGCACCTGATCCCGACGATGGCGATGATCTCCGGGCCGTGGACGCTCTGGGCGCCGTCGTTCGGCTCCGCGGCCGTCGACCACGAACGGATGCGGCGCCAGGTGCTGGCCGCGGGTGACGCGATCACGGCGCTGGCCCCGGTGTCCCGGGACCAGATCGCCGGGCCGTACCTGGAGCAACGGCAGGCGCGCGCGGCCGGAGCACCGACCTGTTCGCACGACCTGCCGCCCGAGTGGGCGCCTAGAAGGTGATGTGTGCCTGAACAGCGAGGTGGTCGGACGGGAACTGGCCATCTCGCTGGAAGGTGTTGATCGCGGCGGCCTCGACGCGCGCGCCGCGGGTGAGGATCCAGTCGATGCGCGGGCCGTCCGGCACGAGCGGGCCGTAGCCGTGGAACGTCCCGTACGCCGGGGTGGTCTGCGGACCGGCGAGCCACGTGTCGGCCAGACCGGCCGTGAGGGCGGCGTAGGGCGGTGAGCCGGGGACGTCGTTGAAGTCGCCGGTGAGCACGACCGGCAGGGTCTGGGCCTGGAGGCGGTCGCGGACGAACTCGGCGCTGCGCAGCCGGGAGTTCGCCGACTCGTGGTCGAAGTGGGTGTTGACGGCCACGAACTGCCTGCCCGTCAGGCGGTCCGCGAACCGGACCCAGGTGACCATGCGGATCACGTTGTTGCCCCACGACCGGGAACCCACGACGTTCGGGGTGGCGGACAGCCAGTGGTGGTCGAATTCGAGGGGTTCGAGCCGGAGGGTGTCGAAGAAGATCGCCATGAACTCGTCGTGGCTGCCGCCCGCCCGGCCCAGGCCGATCCAGTCGTAGTGGGCGGGCAGATCGTGGGCGATGTCGAGGAGTTGCCCGTAGAGACCCTCCTGCGTGCCGAGGACGGCCGGCAGCTCGTTCAGCAGCAGCTGGGCCATGACCGGGCGTCTGACCGCCCACGAGTTCGGCTCGGCGGCCGAGGCGTACCGCAGGTTGAACGACATGACGCTCAAGGTCGACATCTCACCGAGCATGGCACAGGCCCGCCCTGAGCCAGGGCGGGCCTGCTCTCACTGCGTTGCATCACACACAGCAGGAAGCGATTGTTGGGCGAGTCGACGAAAAGCGTGTCGACTCGCCCAACATTCACGCCGGCGCGTAACCGGTCGGGGTGGCGGTGAAGCTGCCGCGGCCTTGCGTCCGGCTGCGCAGACGAGTCACGTAGCCGAACATCTCCGCCAGCGGCACGCTCGCCGTCACCACCGTCGTGCCGGTCCTGGCCACCGAACCGAGGATCCTGCCCCGGCGCGAAGCCAGATCACCGAGCACACCACCGAGGTACTCCTCCGGCACGGTCACCGTGACCTCGGCGATCGGTTCGAGCAACGTCATCGCGCCGGCCTTCAGCGCGTCACGCAGCCCGAGCCGTCCCGCCGTGCGGAACGCCATCTCCGACGAGTCCTTGACGTGCGTGGACCCGTCGACCAGCGTCACCCGCACACCGGTCACCGGGTGCCCGAGCGGCCCTTCGGCCAGCGCGTCCCGGCAGCCCTGTTCGACCGCGCGGACGAACTCCTGCGGCACCCGCCCGCCGGTGACGGCCGAGCGGAACTCGAAACCGGTCTCCAGCGGCTCGGCGTCGAGCACGATGTGCGCGAACTGCCCTTGCCCTCCGTCCTGCTTCACGTGCCGGTAGACGAATCCCGTCACGCCCGAGGCGACGGTCTCGCGGTACGAGACGCGCGGGCGTCCCATGGTGATCTCGATGCGGTGCAGCGTGCGCGCCTTCTCCACCGAGACCTCCAGGTGCAGCTCGCCCTGGCCGGACAGCACCGTCTGGCCGGTCTCCGGGTCGGTCCCGAACCGCAGGGACGGGTCCTCGTCGACCAGGTGCGCCAGCGCCTCGGTCAACTTGGCGTTGTCCGCGCTGGTCCGCGCTTCCACCGCCACCGACACGACCGGATCGGCCGACACCGCGGGCTCGAGCAGCAGCGGAGCCGTTGGCGCGCACAGGGTTGTGCCCGTGCGTGCCGACTTCAGCCCCACCAGCGCCACGATGTCACCCGCGACGGCCTGGTCGACCGGCGTGTGCCGATCGGCCTGGACGCGCAGGATCCGTCCGATGCGCTCGGTGCGGCCGCCCACCTGGACCGTCTCTCCCTTGTGGAGGGTGCCCGAGTAGACGCGCACGTACGCCAGCCGTCCGGTGGCGGTGGCGTTCACCTTGAACACCAGCGCCGCGAACGGCGCGTCCGGGTCCGGCTGCCGTTCCTGGCCGTCGACGCCGCGCACCGGTGGAACGTCCACAGGGGACGGCAGGTACGCGATCACCGCGTCCAGCAACGGTTCGATGCCGCGGTTGCGGTACGCCGAGCCGCACAGCACGACGGTGGCCAGACCTCGCCGGGTCAGTTCCCGCAGTGCTTCGACGAGCGTCCGCTCGGACAGGCCCTGTGCGAAGAACTCCTCCAATGCCTCGGGGTGCAGTTCCGCCACCGCCTCTTCCAAGGCGCGGCGACGTCGTTGTGCCTCTGCCAGCAGCGTTTCCGGCACAGGCCCTTCGGTCATGCCGTCGTCCCAGGTCAGCGCACGCATGCGCACCAGGTCGACGACACCGCGGAACCCGTCCTCCACGCCGATCGGCAGTTGCACGACGAGCGGCACGGTGTGCAGCCGGGTGCGGATCGACTCCACGACGGCGTCGAGGTCCGCACCTGCCCGGTCGAGCTTGTTGACGAACGCGATCCGCGGCACGCCGTAGCGATCAGCCTGCCGCCACACGGATTCGCTCTGCGGCTCGACACCCGCGACGCCGTCGAACACCGCTACGGCCCCGTCCAGCACGCGCAGGGATCGTTCGACCTCGTCGGCGAAGTCGACGTGCCCCGGCGTGTCGATGAGGTTGACGCGGTGCCCGTCCCACGTGCAGGTCACGGCCGCGGCGAAGATCGTGATGCCACGGTCGCGTTCCTGCGGGTCGAAGTCGGTGACGGTGGTGCCGTCGTGGACCTCTCCGCGCTTGTAGGTGCTGCCGGTCGCGAACAGGACGCGTTCGGTGAGTGTGGTCTTGCCCGCGTCGACGTGGGCGAGGATGCCGAGGTTGCGGACAGCGTTCAACGTGATCGTGCGCATGGCTGTGTGCCTTTGGTGTCAAGGACTTACGGGGGTCAGCGCGATGACCCGACGAACACCTGGAACGGGTTCGTCAGACACTCCGGTACCCGGCGCGCAGCGGGCAGCCGGGGTGCGGAGACACGAGGATCACGTCGAAACGGGACGGGAGCACGGCGGTGGTGCGCATGGCCGGTCCCCTCTCGTCGTTCACTCGGTGATGATGATCGTGGAGTGTAGACAGATCAGCACTCGCACGACAGCGGTTTACTCACATCAACATCCGCTCACAGCGGATTGTTCCCCGGAACACCACCTCAACGCCTGTCGTTCAACAACCATGCGCCTCTGTTTGCTCGGCGACTCGATCGCCGCGGGAGTGGGCAGCACGCGCCGGGAGGACACGCTCGGCCCGTTGCTCGCCGAACGCCTTCGGGCGATGGGACACCAGGTCGATCTCAGCGTGCGAGCCTTCGCGGGCGCCCGCTCGGCCGACCTGCGCGCCCAGGTTCGGGCAGCGGGCAAGGTCGACCTCGCGGTCGTGGTGATCGGCGCGAACGACCTGACGAGGTTCGTCCCTGCGCACGTCGGCGCGCAGCAGTTGCACGACGCGGTCGCGGAGCTGCGGCGGGCGGGCGCCGCGGTCGTCGTCAGCACCGCGCCCGACCTGAGCGTCGTCGCGCACGTGCCGCCCGCCCTGCGCGACGTCGTGTCGGCGGTGAGCCGTGACTACGCCCAGGTGCAGCAGCAGGCCGTCATCCGCGCGGGCGGCGTGGTCGCCCACGTCGAACGCGCGGTGACGCCCCAGTTCGCCGCGGATCCCTCGCTCTTCGCGGCGGATCGCTTCCACCCGTCGGCCTCCGGCTACCGCGCGATCGCCGCGGCTCTCGCCCCCGCGGTCGAAGCGGTCGCCGCGGAACTTCGCGCCTGAGCGATTGCGATCAAGGCCGTGGCGTCGTACTGTCCGCACTAAGTTCAAGCATTGAACGAATGAGGTGGATGATGAGCACGCCCACTCCGGCGGACAAGTTCTCCTTCGGTCTCTGGACCGTGGGCTGGCAGGGCCGTGACCCGTTCGGCGAGGCCACGCGCCCCGAACTGGACGTGGTCGAGGCGGTGCACCGGCTCGCCGAACTCGGCGCGTACGGGCTGACGTTCCACGACGACGACCTGTTCGGCTTCGAGGCCACGAACCGCGACCAGCAGATCAGCCGGCTGCAGGGCGCGCTCGCCGAAACCGGGCTCGTCATCCCGATGGTGACGACGAACCTGTTCAGCCACCCCGTGTTCAAGGACGGCGGCTTCACCAGCAACGACCGCGGCGTGCGGCGGTTCGCGCTGCAGAAGGTGCTGCGCAACGTCGAACTGGCGGCGGAGCTCGGCGCCAAGACCTTCGTGCTGTGGGGCGGGCGCGAGGGCTCCGAGTACGACGTGGCCAAGGACGTGCGGGCGGCGCTCGAGCGGTACCGCGAGGCCATGAACCTGCTGACGCAGTTCGTCACCGACCGGGGCTACGACATCCGGTTCGCGATCGAGCCGAAGCCGAACGAGCCGCGCGGCGACATCCTGCTGCCGACGGTCGGGCACGCGCTGGCGTTCATCACGTCTCTCGACAAGCCCGAGCTGGTCGGCGTGAACCCCGAGGTCGGGCACGAGCAGATGGCCGGTCTCAACTTCGTGCACGGCATCGCGCAGGCGTTGTGGCACGGCAAGCTCTTCCACATCGACCTCAACGGCCAGCGCAGCATCAAGTACGACCAGGACCTGGTGTTCGGCCACGGCGACCTGATGAACGCGTTCGCGCTGGTGGACCTGCTGGAGACCGCCGGTTACGAGGGTCCGCGGCACTTCGACTACAAGCCGTCGCGCACCGAGGACATCAAGGGCGTCTGGGACTCGGCGAAAGCGAACATGGCCACCTACCTGCTGCTTCGCGACCGCGCGGCAGCCTTCCGGGCCGACCCGGAGGTGCAGGAGGCGCTCGCGACGGCGGGTGTCGCCGAGCTGTCGCAGCCCACGCTGAACGCCGGCGAGTCCTACGATGACCTGATCAAGGACACCGGTTTCGACCCTGACCAGGCGGGCGAACGCGGCTACGGCTTCGTGCAGCTCAACCAGCTCGCCATCGAGCACCTCACGGGAGCACGCTGACATGACGCTCGTCGCCGGCATCGACTCGTCCACGCAGTCGTGCAAGGTCGTGGTTCGTGACGCGGAGACCGGCAGGCTCGTCCGGGAGGGCCGCGCCGCTCACCCGGACGGCACCGAGGTCCACCCGTCGCACTGGTGGTCGGCGTTGCGGTCCGCGCTGTCCGACGCCGGCGGGCTGGACGACGTGTCGGCGGTGAGCGTCGGCGGTCAGCAGCACGGCATGGTCTGCCTCGACGAGGACGGCGAGGTCGTGCGCGAGGCGCTGCTGTGGAACGACACCCGTTCCGCGGCGGCCGCCGCGTCGCTGACCGACGAGCTGGGCGCGGCGGAGTGGGCGTCGCGGATCGGCCTCGTGCCGGTCGCGTCGTTCACGATCACGAAGCTGCGCTGGCTCGCCCAGCACGAACCGGCCAACGCCAAGCGCACCGCCGCCGTCTGCCTCCCGCACGACTGGCTGACGTGGCGGCTGCGCGGCACCGGTGACCTGGCCGACCTCGTCACCGACCGCTCGGACGCGTCCGGCACCGGCTACTTCGACTCGGTGACGAACGCCTACGTGCCGGAGCTGGTCTCGCTGGCTCTGGGGCGCTCCGACGTGGTGCTCCCCCGAGTCCTGGGACCGGCGGAGTTCGTGGACGGCCCGGTCCGGCTGGGCGCGGGCGCCGGGGACAACGCGGCGGCCATGCTCGGTGTCGGCGGAGGCACGGACATCCTGGTGTCGCTCGGCACGTCCGGCGTGGTCACGGCCACCAGCGACGTCCGGGCGCAGGACCCGTCCGGGATCGTGGCGGGGTTCGCCGACGCCACGGGCCGCTACCTGCCCCTGGCCTGCACGTTGAACGCCGCCCGCGTGCTGGACGCGACCGCCCGGATGCTGGGCGTCGACCTCACGAGGCTCAGTGAGCTCGCCCTGTCCGCGAAGCCGGGTGCGGAAGGCGTCGTGATGGTGCCTTACCTGGAGGGTGAGCGGACGCCGAACCTGCCGGACGCGACGGGTGCGCTGCACGGCCTGACGCTTGCCAACGCGACGCCCGCGAACATCGCGCGTGCGGCTGTGGAAGGCATGCTGTGCGGTCTCGCCGTGGGACTCGACGCACTCGCTGAGCAAGGTGCGGACGTCACGGGCGTGCGGCTCGTCGGAGGAGCGGCGGTTTCTCCAGCGGTGCGGGAGATCGCGCCGGTGGTGTTCGGGGTGCCGGTGACGGTGCCCGCGCCTGGTGAGTACGTCGCCGACGGCGCCGCGAGGCAGGCCGCGTGGACGCTCACGGGCGGTGCGACGCCGCCGGAGTGGACGCTCGCGGACAGCACCCGCTACGAGGCGCAGGCGGTGCCGGAGATCCGGGCGCGGTACGGCGATGCCGCGCGGAAGTACCTGAACCGATGACCACCCGGAGGCCGGGAGTCCGCGTGCGGGCTCCCGGACCCGCGCAGCGATACTTGAGCCGATGACCACCGTCGACCACCTCCGCCAGGTCCGCCTCGGCAACCTGCGGACGGTGCTGCTCGCGCTCGTCGACCGCCCAGGCTCGCGCGCCGACCTGGCCGGGCGCACCGGCCTCACCAAGGCGACGCTGTCCAACCTCACCGAACCGTTGCTGACCAACGGGATCCTGGTCGAGGAACCGGCCACGCTCGCCGGCATGGGCAGGCCGTCCAAACCGCTGCGCTTCCACCCGGACGGCCCGGTCGCGGTGGGCGCGGAGATCAACGTCAGCCACCTCGCCGTCGAGACCATCGGACTCGACGGCGAGACGCTCGAGCGCCGTCTCGTGCCCGCCGACATGCGCAGGGCCACGGCGGACGAGGTGCTCGACCGGATCGCCGAACTGATCCGCGAGGTCACCGGGCCGCGCCCGTTCCTCGGCGCCGGCCTGGCGATACCCGGTGTCGTCCACGACGGCGTCGTCATCAGGACCCCCAACCTGCCGAACCTCGTCGGCGTGCGGCTGGCCGAGAGACTGAGCCGGCGAACGGACCTCGACGTCCAACTGGACAACGAGGCGAACCTCGCCGCGCTCGCCCACCTGTGGCCTCGGCACCTCGCGGGCGAGGACTTCGTGCACGTGACCGCGGACGTCGGCATCGGTGCGGGCGTCGTGCTGAACGGCGAGGTCTATCGCGGCGTCAGCGGGTTCGCGGGCGAACTCGGGCACGTCGTGATCGAACGCAACGGCGTCCTCTGCACGTGCGGCAGCCGCGGTTGCGTGGAGCGGTACGCGGGCCTCGACGTCATCCTGCGCGAGGCCGGACGGCGGCGGCTCGACTCCCTGTGCAAAGCACTCGACGCGGGCGACCCGAAGGCGCTGAAGGCCGTGCGGAACGCCGGCGAGGCGCTCGGGGTCGGGCTCGGGACCCTGATGAACCTCTTCGACGTCCCGACGGTCGTGCTCGGCGGCAGCTACGCCGTGCTGTACGACCACCTTCGCGAGGCCGTGCAGTCCGAAATGGATCGCAGGGTGCTCGCGGGCGGCGAACGGCACACCAGGCTGATCGCCTCGCCCCTCGGCGAGTTCGCGGTGGCGCGGGGCGCGGCGGGACTGGTCACGAGGCGCGCGGTGCAGCAGCCCGAGCGACTCTTCGCCTAGCCAGCACGCCGAGCACGACGGCGGCGAGGCCCACCACCAGCGACACGTAGCCGCCGACGATGCCGTAGCCGGTGCCGGGACCGCCCTTCGCCATCAGCACGACCACCACACCGAGCACCACCGCGACCCCACCGGCGATCGCGGCGACCAGGCCGCTCCGGCCTCGCCTCAGGGCCAGCACGCCCATCACCACGCCGAAAACGCCGGCGGCAGCGCCGATCAGCGACCACATGCGTCCGGCGGTCATCTCGTAAGCAGCTGAGAGCAACATGGCCCCAGCCTGTCCCGCGCACCGCGATCGGTCGTCGTGCGTGCGCAGACAGCGACTACCGCGGGCGCGGTAGTCCCGAAGTCATCCCAGCGCAGGATCTACCAGCGCCGACACCGGATTACTGTGCACGCATGAGCAGGCGCTGGCTGGACTGGGCGATCGCCGCCGGGGTCGCCGCGAGCCTGGTGGTGGCCGGGCACCCCGCCACCGGACCGGGCTACGCGTTGCTGGCCGCGAGCGGGCTGGCGCTCGTGGCGCGCAGGACGGCCCCGATCGCCGTGCTCGCCGCCACCGGCCTCCTCGCGCTGGGCTACCAGGCCACCGGGGCCGACGTGCCCGTGATCGCGTTCCTGTTCGCCGTGTACGCGACCATGCGGGCGGGCCATCGCGTCGTCACGCTCATCGGTTCCGTGCTGATGCTCGCCACGCTCCCTCTCGCGGCGCTCCTGTCGCCCCGCGATCTCACGGTGTACGAGGCGTTCGGGCAGACCAGGGACGTCCTGCAGATCGCGTGGCTGATCGCCGCCGCGGCCGCCGGTGAGGCGCTCAGGCAGGCCGAGCGCAGAGCGGACGAGGCCGAACGCACCCGCGAGGAGACGGCGCGCAGGCGGGCCGGCGAGGAACGCCTGCACATCGCCCGCGAACTGCACGACTCCCTCACCCACCAGATCTCCGTGATCAAGCTGCAGGCCGAGGTCGCCGTCCACCTGGCCCGCAAACGCGGCGAGGACGTGCCAGAGCCGCTCCTGGTGATCCGGGACGCGGGACGCGAAGCCGCCAGAGAGCTGCGGGCGACGTTGGAGGCGCTCAGGGACGACGACAAGAACCCGCCGCACGGCATGGACGACGTCCCCGCGCTCGTCGAACGCGCGAGGTCGAGCGGCCTGGACGCCCGGCTCACGATCGAAGGCCGCCACGACGACGTCCCCGCCGCGGTCGACCGGACGGCGTACCGGATCGTGCAGGAGTCGCTGACGAACATCGCCCGCCACGCCGTGGCGGCCACCGCTCAGATCCACATCGACTACCGGCCGGACGCGGTGGTCATCAAGGTGGACGACGACGGCACGGCGACGCCGAGGAACCCGGAGCCCGGCGTCGGGCTGCTCGGCATGCGGGAACGGGTCACAGCGCTCGGCGGCCACCTGCGCGCCGCGCCACGCACTGAAGGCGGTTTCAGCGTGCAGGCCGAACTTCCCGTGGTGCAGCCATGATCCGCGTCTTGCTGGTGGACGACCAGCCGCTGATCCGCAGTGGTTTCCGCGCCTTGCTGGATGCCGAGGACGACATCGAGGTCGTCGCCGAGGCCGCGAACGGTGTGGAAGGGCTCGGCCAGGCCCGCAGACACCTACCGGACATCGCGCTGATCGACGTCCAGATGCCCGGGATGGACGGCATCGAGGCGACCAGGCAGATCGCCGCCGACCCGGCCCTGACCGGCACGCACGTCGTGATCCTCACCAACTACGGCCTGGACGAGTACGTCTTCCACGCCCTCAAAGCGGGCGCGGCCGGGTTCCTCGTCAAGGACGTGCAGCCGGAGGACTTCCTGCACGCCGTGCGGGTCGCGGCCCGCGGTGACGCGCTGCTCGCCCCGTCGATCACCCGCCGGCTGATCGACCGGTACGTGAGCCAGCCGCCGCAGCGGAACCAGAGCCTCGCCCACCTCACCAACCGCGAACGCGAGGCCGTCACGCTGGTCGCGCGCGGCCTCTCGAACGACGAGATCGCCACCGCCATGGTGATCAGCCCGCTCACCGCGAAGACCCACGTCAACCGGGCGATGATGAAGCTGCACGCCCGCGACCGGGCCCAGCTCGTGGTGATCGCCTACGAGTCGGGCCTGGTCGTACCGCAGGCCTCGGAACGCGGATAGCCCTCGGCGCAGATCCGCGCCTCGGCGTCCGCGGTGGACAGTGACCAGCGGATGATCCGCGCGTCGTTCGCACCCGACACCAGCTCGTCCTCCCGCGTGAACGCGACGGCCTGCACCGGACCGGTGTGCCCGGTCAGCGTGGTGCCCGCACGGGTGCCGAGGTTCCACACGACGACCGAGTCGTCCTCTCCCCCGGACGCCAGCGCGTCGCCGGACGGGCTGAACGCCAGCGCCACCACCGCGGCGGAGTGGCCGGTCAGCGTCATCAGCTCCGCACCCGTGGCCACGTCCCAGACCTTCACCGTCCGGTTGGCGCCCGCCGTCGCGAACCGCGTGCCGTCCGGGCTGACCGCGACGTCCCGCACGTCGCCCTGACCGGTGCTGACCCGTCGTTCCAGCTTGTCGCCTGCGAGGTCCCACAGCATCGCGCCGCCCGCCGGATCAGTGGAGATCAGCAGGCGGCCGTCCGGGGTGAACTCGACGGCGCTCGCGATGTACGGGCCGCCGGAGAACGAGCCCTGCGTCAGGCCGGGCAGGCTCCAGCGGAACCGGCCGAGCGACGCCGTCACGATCCCGCGCCCGTCCGGCTGATAGGCGATGTCGGTCGACGCGCCCAGACCGCTGTAGGACAACGACGACAGCCGTTCCCGCCGGGCGACGTCCCAGAGCGAGATGGTGTGGTCGCGGGTCAGCGCGGCCAGCCGGGAGCCGTCCGGGCTGAAAGCCACCGACTCCACCCGGTCGGAATGACCGTCCAAAGTGGCCACCGCGGCGCCGTCGAGATCCCACAGTCGCACGGTTCCGTCGTCCCCGGCCGACGCGACCAGCCCGCCGTGCACGTCGATGTCGTTGATGCCGTCGGCATGTCCGGTGAACGGCGGCACAGCGTCCTCGCGCACCGCCACGATCCGGCCGAAGCCGCCGGAGACCAGCAGCGTGCCGTCGCGGCCCAGCGCGATCGCCCTGGACTCGGTGCGGCCGCGGTCGCGGTAGGTCGTGATGGGACGGCCGGTGCGGATGTCCCAGATGGTGATGAGGCCGTCCTCGTCCGCCACCGCCATCCGGCCGCCCACCGGCCCGGACGCCTCCCACGCGTACGCGCCCTGCTTCGGCAGCTCGGACAGCAACTTCCCGCTGACGTCCCAGAACTTGACGCCGTCGCGCAGCGTCGAGGTGACGATCGCCGCGCCGTCGAAGCCGACGTTGTTGACCTCCAGCGACGGGATCTCGCCGATGCGCGCGCCGGACGCGACATCCCACACCAGCGGACGCTCCTTGCCGTTCGCGGTGATCAGCAGCGAGCCGTCCGGGCTGAACGCCAGCGCGTTCACCTCGTTGGTGTGTCCCTGGAAGATCCGGCTGGTTCTCGTGGCCACGTCCCACACCTCCACGGCGCCACCGGCGACGCCGACCGCGAACGACGTCCCCGCCGGGTGGAACGCGAGCCCGGTGGTGATCACGTCGAACTGGTGGGAGAACACGGCGGTGCCGCTCGCCAGTTCCCAGACCACGACGTCGCCGCGGCTTCCGCCCAGCGCGGGCAGTGACGCGTTCGAGGCGAGGAACCTGTCGTCGGCGCTGAACTCGGCCTGCCTGGCGTAGCCACCGTCGGTGAACCCGTTGTGGTCGGCCAGAAGGAGCTTGCGGGAGCGGGTCTGCGGGTCCCACAGCGTGACGTGGCCGTCCCGATCGGCCGTGGCGATCACGTCCCCCTGGTGCGACACGCTCACATCGAGCACCGGCGGGCCGTCCGCGTTGAGCTCGATTCGCCGTCGCGGTGCGGAAGCGGCGCTCAGCAGCGCGCCTCGGGTGTCGTCGTCCGCGTGCAACCGGTAGGCCGACACGGCGAGCTGTCCGGCGAGGTCGGGGGCCGTGTCGACGAGGCCACGAGCGGACAGCGCGATCTGATGGGCCTGCTCGATCCGTTGCTGGAGCTGGGCTTCCCGTGACTGCCACCACGCGACGCCACCACCGCCCGCGGCCAGCAGGAGCAGCACGCCCATGATCGAGACGAGCCTGGTCAGCAAGCGGTTGCGGCGTTTCACCGTCACCTGCTCTGCCTCGTCGTGCTCGCGACTCGCTCCGAGGAACGCCTCCTCCGCCGCGTTCAGCTCGCCGGGATGGTCCTGCGCCCAGGCCGACGCGGTGACGAGCTGGGTGCCCCGGTAGAGCGCGCCCTCGTCCCGGTCCAGCTCGCTCCAGGTGTGGGCGGCGGCGGTCAGCCTGCGGTGGACCAGCAACGTCGAGCGGTCGTCGGACAGCCAGCGCTGCAACCGGGGCCACGCGCGGATCAGCGCTTCGTGCGCGATCTCCGCGGTGTCCTCGTCCACCACGATCAACCGCTCGGCGACCAGACGGCCGAGCACACCGTCGATCACGCCCGGCTCGGCGATGCCGTCGAGTTCGGCGCGGCGGATCGGCCGGCGGGTGTCCTCGGTGCCGTCGCCGAACGCGGTGAGCCGCACCAGGATCCGGCGCATGGCCTGCCGTTCGGTGTCGTCCAGGTCGTCGTAGGCGCGTTCGGCGGTCTGGGCGATCGCCCCGCGCACCCCGCCGCCGGCCCGGTAGGCGGACAGCGTCAGTTCGGTGCCGGAGCGTTGCCAGGTCTCGACGAGCGCGTGCGACAGCAACGGAAGCGCGCCCGGTTCGGCGTCCACGTCGGCGAGAACGGTCGCGAGCAGGTCGGCGGCGACGGACAGCCCGCTCATCGTCGCCGGGCGCAGCACGATGTCCCGCAGGTCGGCGCTGGACGGCGGTCCGACCAGCACTGTCGCCTCGTCCGCGAGCGCCTGCACCAGGCCGGGGTGCTGCGTGACGTGGGCGAGGAAGTCCGCCCGCACGCCGAGCGCGACGTGGGTGCGGCGGTGCGGTCCCTGCGCCGCGTCCAGGAGCACGCCGATGAACTGTGAGCGCTCACTTTCGCTGGTGCACAACGTGAACAGCTCTTCCAGCTGGTCCACCACGAGCAGCACGCGGACGTCGTCCGGGCCGTTCGCGAGCGCGTTGCGGACCTCGACGTCGAACGCCGCCGGGTCTGCGCCGAGGTCGGGCCGCTTGCCGGTGAACAACGCGAGCGCGTTCGTGAGCGCTGCCATCGGGTGCGCGGTCGGCGTGATGACGATCGGCCGCCAGGTCCGGTCGAGCCCGCCGACGACACCGGCACGCAGCAACGAGGACTTGCCGCTGCCCGAAGCACCGAACACCCCGACGACGGGATGGCGGTCGATCCGGCGCGTGAGCAGGTCGACGAGGTGATCGCGGCCGAAGAACCACGGGTGGTGCTCCGGCTGGTACGCCATCAGGCCGCGATACGGACAGTCCGCGCGAGCGCTCCGCGGCGGCGCGGGTTCGTGCAGCGGCGCGCCCTGCAGCATCGTCTCATGCAGGCCGCGCAGTTCCGGGCCGGGTTCGATACCGAGGTCGCCCACGAGCCGTTCACGGGCCCGGCGGAACACCTCCAGCGCCTCTGCCTGCCGTGACGCGCCGTAGAGGGCGGTCATCAGCTTGGCGTGCAACGGTTCGCGGTACGGATTGGCCTGCGCCAGCTCGGCCAGGCTTCCGATCACCTCGGCGTGCCGGCCGAGCGCCAGTTCGGCCGCGGCACGCGCTTCGGCCGCCCGCAGCCGAGCCTCGTCCAGTCTCGCGGCGAACTGGCCCGGCAGATCCGGATAGGCCGGGCCGCGCCACAGGCCGAGCGCCTCGGTGAGCAGGTCGGCCGCCTTGGCGGGGTCGCCGTCCGCGAGCGCCCGTTCGCCGTCCACGGTCAGCTGATCGAACAGGTCCGCGTCGAGCTCGCCCAGGTCGATTCTCAGTTCGTACCCGGCCGGTTCGCGGGTGATCCGGTCGCCGAGGCCCAGCGCGCGCTTGAGCTGGTAGACGTACAGCCGGACGTTCTCCTGCGCGGAGGCCGGCGGGACCTCCCAGAGCACCTCGATCAGCCGTTGGGGGGAGACGGGTGTGTTGGCGTGCCGCACCAGCATCGCGAGCAGGATGCGCTGCTTCGCCGACCGCAACGGGGTCTCTTCCTCGCCCGCCGCGACGACGATCGGACCGAGCACCCGGAACCGCACGCACCCTCCCCCGACGATCGGCGGAACGGTAACAACGACCTGCCGTTATACGCAGCCGATACGCGGAAATACGGTCCTTTCCCGACTGTTCCGGGATGTGCCGACCATCCATGTCTCCCTGTCGCTGCGCAGCACGTTGCTGGCCGACCGGATCTCGTCCCGCCTCACCGCCGTGCCGTGGGCTGTCCCAGGCACTCCCGCCGACGTGACCGTCACCGACGCCGCTGCCGCCGCCGGGCCGCGCACGGTCGCCGTGCTGTCGTCGTTCGACGCCGTGGAAGGACTGGTGCGGCTGGGCGTGACGGGGCTCGTGCTCGCCGACGACCCTCCCGAGGACATCGTGCGGGCCGTGCACGACGTACACCGGTTCGGCGGCTGGGTGTCGCCGCGGCTGGTGTCCTCGTTGCTGCCCGGTCCCCCGCCGGCGTCGCTGACCGTCCGCGAGCGGGAGACGTTGCGGCTGGTCGCCGAGGGGCGGGAGAACGCGGAGATCGCCGCGGCCATGTTCATCACCGTGAGCGCGGTGAAGTACCACGTGTCGAACCTGCTGAGGAAGTTCGGGTGCCGTGACCGCACACAACTGGTCTCGCGACTAGGGCGCCCGCTGGCGGTGCGTTCCTAGCGTGCTGGGCATGAGAATCCTCGTTGCCGCCCTGATCTCGTTCGGGGTTCTGATAGGAGTCGTCAGCCCCGCACAGGCGGCGCTGCCGTCGTGGCCGAACGTCAAGGAAGGCCAGAACGGCGCGACCGTGCTGACCGCCCAGCACCTGCTGCGTCACCGCGGCTACAACATCAGCGCCGACGGCGACTTCGGCCCGGCCACCGAGGCGGCGGTCAAGCAGTTCCAGACCGCCAACGGCCTGTCGTCCGACGGCCAGATCGGCCCGAACACCTGGCCGAAGCTGATCGTCAGCGTCCAGCAGGGCAACAACAGCAACGCCGTCCGCGCCGCCCAGGTGCAGCTCAACCGCTACGGCTACGGCCTGGACGAGGACGGCGACTTCGGCGGCGGCACGCACAGCGCGGCCGTGGCGTTCCAGAAGTCGAAGAGCCTGTCGGCGGACGGCGTCGTCGGCCCGAACACCTGGCAGACGCTGGTCGGCGGATCGGGTTCCGGCGGCGGTGGCGGCGGCACCTTCAGCCTGCCGCTGGCCAAGAGCGCCCTGCCGCGCAGCGAGTACGACGACCCGCACCACGACTACCCCGCCATCGACCTGCCCGTGAACAGCAAGCCGGCGTACGCGATGGTCACCGGCACCGCCTACCGCATCAACGAGCCCAGCGGCTGCGGCAACGGCCTGCGAATCGTCAAGAGCGGCGTCGACTACATCTACTGCCACTTCTCGTCGTGGTCGGTCTCGAACGGCACCTCCGTCAAGGCCGGTGACCGCGTCGGCACGACCGGCAACACCGGCAACTCGACGGGCCCGCACCTGCACATCGCGATCAAGATCAGCGGAACGTCCTACTGCCCGCAGAACTTCCTGCTCGCGCTGTATGACGGACGGACGCCGCCGGCGCCGTCGTCGCTGCCCCGCACGGGTTGCTTCTACTGATCCACGCTCTGAAAGGCTTGACCTGGATCGCCGAGCCTCTCGGCGATCCAGGCCCGGCCAGATCTCGGCCTCACGCACGAGACGGCTGGCCGCGTCGTAGGCCCGGATCCAGGCAGGCGACCACCGCTGCCAGACTTCGCTTTCAGAGGCGCGCAACCTCCGACGTGGCGAGCAGGAACGCCCCGACGGCGAAGTTCGACGTGTCGTTGACACGCACGGGCTGGTGGTCGGACGGCTGCTGCCCCACGCCCTGCACATACCCGAGCCGGCCGCTGGACTGCAGGGCGAGCCTGGTCAGTCCGTCCCAGCCCTTCGTCACGACCGGGCGGTAGGTGGTGGTGTTCAGGAGCCCGGACCGCACGCCCCACGCGAGGCCGTAGGTGAAGAACGCCGTGCCACTCGTCTCCGGACCCGGATAGTCGTCGGGATCACCCAGGTTGACGTTCCAGAACCCGTCCGAGCGCTGCACCTGCGCGAGCCTCGCGGCCATCTGCCGGAAGTCCGCCTCGTAGGCCGCGCGGTAGGGCGACTGCTGTGGAAGGACCTGGAGCACCTTGGCGAGCGCCGCGATCGCCCAGCCGTTGCCGCGCGACCAGTAGATGTTCTTGTTCACGAACTTGCCGTCCCGCCACCACACTCCGTTGTTCCACAGCCGCTGCCGGGTGTAGCGGTAGAGCCGGTCGCCGTAGTCCATCCTGCCGAGCCGCGCGAAGAGTGGCAGCGCCATGTGCAGCGCGTCGACCCACCACCAGTAGTCGGTCCTGCCGGTCGCGATGGTCGCGTCGATCTCTCGGGCGATGGCCGCCCTGCGCCGCGGTTCCGGGTCGTCCTCGTAGAGGTCGAGGTAGGCCTGACCGGCCGCCTGGTGGGCGGCGAAGTGCGGGTTGCCCGACGAACTCCTGAGCGCGAACCCGTGCCGGTTCGCCCAGCCCAGCGTGTAGTCGCGGTACCTGGTGTCATTCGTGGCCCGGTACAGCGCCATGACACCGCTGTGCAGGGTCGCGTCCTGCCAGTCGTTGCCGCCGGCGGCCTGCGTGCGGATCCAGTGGTCCGCGGCCAGCCGCCCGGAGTCGAGCGGTCCGGAGTCGAGCGGTCCGGAGTCGAGCGGTCCGGAGTCGAGCGGTCCGGCCGACGCCTCTGCCAGGGCCGCACCAGGGCCGATGAGAGTGGCAGGGCTGATGCCCCGAGCAGGAACGAACGCCGCCTCACCATCAGGTTTTCTCCAACCTGTGACATGGGCGGCGTCATCGTCCATTAGAGCGGTGGGTCACCCCCGCCAGGCCAGGGTTTCGCAGGATCCCGGTACGCGGTGAGCGACCACACAGCCCGTTCAGGAAACACTGCGGGCTTGGGGGCCGTTATACGTGTTGGTCGGTGCGATCCGTGTCCCCCGGGCCTCACCTCAATGCCTTCGCGGAAGACCGTTCGGCTGGTACCGCGTAGAGCCACTCGCCGAGAGGCCACCGATCGCATCGGCCTCACCAACTCGTCCTCAAGGCGTCGCTCTCCCCGACAGACGTCTTGAGGGCGTCCGGTCGGCGCGGAGCTCTCCTGCCGCGCCGACCACCCGGTTTCTTCTTGCCCCGGAAGGTCTTCCGCGTTCGTGACGGTGACCGGCCACACAGGTTCCCCTGGAACACAACGGATCCCCGCGCCGTTGAACGGGGTGGTCGGTGCGGAACGAGTCCCCGGGCCCCAACACAAACGCCTTCGCGGCATACCGTTCGGCTGGAACCGCGTCGTGCCCACCGCCGAGAGGCGACCGCCGCACCGACCACAAGCTCGGCCCTCAGGCTGCACACCCCCCCGGACAGCTTGAGGGCCTTCCTCTTCACCCGCACGCGCCTGACTTTCCTGCCAGAGAAGGAAGTTCAGCGGACACCGGCTTCGCCCACCACCGGACACGCTCAATCCCTTGCGACGCCAGGAACTCAGCAGCCCGCGCGGTGAGCGAGCACACAGATCACCAGGAAACACAACGGAACCCCGCGCCGTTGTACGAGACGGTCGGCGCGGAACGAGTCCCCGGGCCCCAACACAAACGCCTTCGCGGAGCACCGTTCACCCGGAGCCGCGTCGTGCCCACCGCCGAGAGGCGACCGCCGCACCGACCACCCAACTCGCCCCCAGGCTGCCGTCCTCCCCCAGGCAGCGTGGGGGCTTCTCGCATCTAGGGTCGGACGGGTCAGGCGACTCCTGCGGCGATCAGCTTCGTCCAGATCTCGCCCTGGTCGACGACCTCGACGCCGAGCTTCTCCGCCTTCGTCAGCTTGCCGGCGCCCACGCCTTCGCCCGTGATGAGCAGGTCGGTGGTGGCCGAGACCGAGGAGGCTGCGGTGGCGCCGGCGCGTTCGCACATCTTCTGGAACGTCGGGCGGGTGACCTTCTCGCCGGAGCGCGGGTCGCTGATCGAACCCGTGATCACGACGGACTTGCCCTCCAGGGGCGCGCCGGCGACGACGACCGGTGGCAGGTCCTCCGAGCGGACCTCCAGGGAGACGCCGCGGTCCCGCAGGCGTTCGAGCTCCGGGCGCAGGCGGGACAGGTGGAAGTTGATCGACTCGGCGACCTTCTGGCCGATGTCCTCGACCGCCACGAGCTTCTCGACGCCCGCGTCGGCCACCTCTTCCAGAGAGCCGAAGCCCGCTCGGCACAGGCGGGCCGCGGTGCCTTCCGAGGCCATCGGGATCGAGAGGCCGATCATGGCCCGGCGCAGGCCCACGGAGCGGCTGCGGTCGATGGACTCGATCATGCGGGTCGCGGAGACCTCGCCCACGCGGTCGAACTCCAGCAGGCGTTCCTTGGTGAGCGTGTAGAAGTCGGACGGGTTCACCAGGTCGCCGGTCTCGGCGAGGCGCTCGATCCACACCTGGCCGATGGCGTCGATGTCCGCCGCGGCGCGGGACGACCAGTGGATCAGGCGGCGCACGGTCTGGGCGGGGCAGACGGCGTTCGTGCAGAACAGCTCGCGGCTGTTGCCCTGCTCGGTCAGCGGTTGCGAGCACGACGGGCAGTCGGAGGGCGGGATGATCTCGCGTTCGTCGCCCGTGCGCTTCGACTCGTCCAGGACGCCCGCGACGAACGGGATCACGTCGCCCGCGCGGCGGACCAGGACCGTGTCGCCGATCTTGATGCCGCGCGAGCGGATGACCTCCTGGTTGGCCAGCGTCGCGCGGGTGACCGTGGTGCCGCCGACGAACACCGGCTCCAGCCACGCGACCGGGGCGATCTTGCCGGTCTTGCCCACGTCCCAGACGACGTCCTTCAGCACCGTCGTCTTCTCCTCGGCCGCGAACTTGTACGCGATCGCGCCACGCGGAGAGGACGACCGGGTGCCCGCGGCGGCGAACGCGTCACGGTTCGCGAGGCGCAGCACAGCGCCGTCGAGGTCGTAGTCGAGCTTGTTGCGGGCCTGCTCGATGCCGCCGATCAGGTCCTGCGCCTCGGCCGCGGTGGAGCAGTGCTTCATCTCCGCCACGCTGAAGCCCAGCTTGCGCAGGCCCGCGTCGAGGTCGGAGTCGGCGCTCTCCGGCTCGGTCGTCAGGTCGAACGCGAAGAACTGCATGCGCCGGCCCTCGACCGCCTTCGGGTCCTTGGCGCGCAACGTGCCCGCGGCGGCGTTGCGCGGGTTGATCAGCGGCTTGTCCGGGTGCGCCGCGTTGTAGGTGTCGAACGTCGAGCGCAGCATCACGCACTCGCCGCGCACCTCGACGCGCCCCGGCGCCTCGACCTTGTCCGGCACCCCGTCGCACAACGCGCGCGTGAGGAAGGTGACGTCGTCCCCCGTCGTGCCGTCGCCACGGGTGACAGCGCGCGCGAGCCTGCCGTTCTCGTACACCAGCGCCAGCGACAGTCCGTCGAGCTTCGGCATGACGACCACGGGCTGACCGGGGAACCGCGAGAAGAACGACTCGACCTGCTCGGGCTTGTTCGCCTTCTCGAGCGAGAGCATCGGCCGTGAGTGCCGCACGGGCGCGTGCAGCACCGACGGCGCACCCACGTGGTCGAGCGGGTTGTCCTTCGGCGCCAGTTTCGGGTGCTTCGCGACCAGACCGCGGAACTCGTCCTCGATCGCGTCGTACTCGGCGTCCGCCACCAACGGCTCGCCCTGGTAGTACGCGTCCCGCAGCTCGACGATCCGCGCCGCCAGCTCCTGAATCCGATCCCCCGCAGCACTCATGGACAGGACGTTACCGGGCACCCCTGACAATTCCGTGCAGCCGCGATCGAGCACCGCTCAAGCCGTGTGCTCCACCAGAGCGTCGACGAACTCAGGCCACACCGGACGTGGCAGATCGTGCCCGACCGAGTCCAGGACCAGCAGCGACGCACCCGGCACAGCGTCACGCAGAGCTTCCCCGTGCTCCGGCGGATAGACCGGATCGAGCGAACCGTGTACCACCAAAGTGGGCGCGACGATGTCACCGAACCCGCCCCCACGCGGAGCGTCGAACTCGATGCGGAAGTGGTTGGTCATCGCCGACGCCACGTTCACCGTCCGTGCCACGTCCTCCACTGCCAGCAGACGCACGGCTTCCTCGTCGAAGTACGGCGACGTACCCGCGTACGCCCGCAGCACAGACACGATGGACTCCACATCGGACGAGGCCTGCGCACCCGAAGCCTCCAGAAAGGCCTCGGTCATCGGCGGCAGGTCCGGATCACCGGTCGTGGTCGCCACGAACGTCAGCGACAGCACCCGGTCCGCGTGATCGACGCCCAGCGCCAGTGCGATGGCCCCGCTCATCGATCGTCCGACCACATGAGCACGATCGACGCCCAACGCGTCCAGGATCCCCACGGCGTCCAGCACCAGGTCGGACAGCGCGTACCCCGGCTCGCCAGGCGGATAGCTCACGGACAACCCGGTGTCGCGGTTGTCGTAACGGATCACGAACCGCCCACGCGCCGCGATCGCCGCACACAACTCCGACTCCCACCACAACATGGACGCGCACGCGCCGTGAATCAGCAGCACCGCCGGATCGGCAGGATTCCCGAAAGTCTCGACGCACAACTCCACCCCGTTGACGCGCATCACCGCACCGCCGGTCCATCGCGCAGCACGCCGCGCACGTGATCCACGGACAAGGCAGCCGGATCGAAGGCGGTCAGGCACCAGGTGGCCCCGGCAGAGGCATACGGCGCGACGTCCTCACCAGGAGAAACCTCGCAGACGTAGTCGAACGGCCCGTCACCGGTCCGCAGCGCCTCCACCTGCCCCACCGCGTCAGCGAACTCGCCGGCCGACGACAGGTTCACGGGGAAGAAGCCGTCCAGACCGGCGGCCCGACGCATCGGCCGCACCTTCCCGGGAAAGCCGGCGGCCCACACCGGAACTCCGGGCCGCTGCACGGGCCTAGGCAGGAACGTCACACCGTCCACTGTGTAGTGCGCACCGCGGTGATGCACGGTCTCGCCTGACCACGCAGCCCGCAGGATCTCCAGCGACTCGTCCAGCATCTGCCCGCGCACCCGGTCGTCGCACTCCTCCCCGGTCCGCGAGAACTCGCCCGCGAACCGGTCGCTCCCGAGGCCCACGCCCAGCACGAGCCGTCCACCGCTGAGCAGGTCCAGCGACGCGGTCTCGCGGGCGAGCTTCACGGGCCGCCGGCGGGCGACAGCCGACACCATCGGCCCGAACCTCAGCCGCGAGGTGGCCGAGGCGACGGCGGCCAGCGTGATCCACGGATCGGCCACGTGCGTGACCGGCTCGCGCCACCGGACGTGGTCCCAGACGAACACCCCCGCCCAGCCCACCTCCTCCGCCTCCGCGGCGAGGCGGGCGACGAGCAACGGATCGGCGAGCGCGTCGAACAGCGGCAACCAGAGAGCACATCGTGGGTTCATGAGAGCAACGCTAGAAACGAATGAGCATTAACAAAAGCGATAGATTCTGCTTACAACAACAAGCCGCGCTTATAGTCAAAGCCGTGATGGACCTCCGCCACCTGGCAACCCTGGACGCGGTGGCCGCCGAAGGCACCTTCGGCAAGGCCGCCGACCGCCTCGGCTACACGCAGTCGGCCGTGAGCCAGCAGGTCGCCGCGCTGGAGAAGGCCGTGGGCGGCGCCGTGTTCGACCGTCCCGGCGGCCCGAAACCGGTCCGCCTCACGCCACTGGGCGAGGTGGTGCTCGCCCACGGACGCGAACTCCTGGCCAGAGCCGCCACCACCGAGGAGGCCGTCGAACGGTTCAAGGCAGGCGAGGGTCGCGTCGACATCGGCACCTTCCAGAGCGTCACCAACGTCATCCTCCCGACGGTGGTGCGCCAGATCCTCACCGAACACCCCGCCGCCGACATCCGGCTGTTCGAGGAGGAGACCGACCAGCCCAGCGCCGACGGCCTGGACCTGGTCTTCTTCGACGGACGGGTCAAGGACGCCGAGCAGGTCAAGATCCTCGACGACCCGTACGTGCTGGTCGCCCGCCACGGCCAGTTCCCCCGCGGCCCGGTCCCGCTCCAGGCCCTGCACGGCGCCGCGATGGTCGCCCAGCCGCCGATCTGCGACCAGGCCAGGGTCGAACGGGTCTACGCCGAGGCCGGGGTGGCGCCGCTGATCGTGTTCCGCACGGCCGACAACCGGGGCGTGATCTCGATGGTCCGCGCCGGCATGGGCGTCGCCGTGATGCCGCGACTCGCGCTCGACGTGCCCTCGGACGACCTGTCCACGCACGAAATCGAACCCGCGCTGGCCCCGCGCGAGATCTACCTGGCCTGGCGGTCCAACCGGACGCTGTCGCCGCTGGCCACCCGCGTCATCGAACTGACCAGGCAGACAGCGGGGCGGCTCTAGTCACTCGGCCCGCGCAGCATCAGCACCACCCGCAGGACGTGCTCGACGGCCGCCGGGAACACCGCTCCCCGCAGTTCGTCGCGGTGCACCAGGGTCTGCCCGGCGAACTCGACCATCCGTTCCGGCCCGCCCCTCCGGACCACGAGCGCGGCGACCTCCTCCAGGTCGAGGCCGGGGTGATCGAGGCGGGTCAGCGCGAACTCGACGATCAGCTCCTCGTCGCTCATCCGGCACCTCCTCCCAACCCTTCGGATTCTTCCACTGATACACGTCGAGAACATGTGCTGGACCGATGATCCGCGTTACCAGCACGCTGTCGTTCATGAAGTTCTCGCGGCCAGACGCCCGCAGCTGGCGATGCCCGCCCGCACCCACCGAGGTGCGGGACTTCCACGCCCGGCTGCCTGGCTACGCTCCCACGCCGCTGACCGAACTGCCGTCCCTCGCCGCGGAGCTCGGGATCGGCCGTCTGTTCGTCAAGGACGAATCCTCCCGGCTCGGCCTGCCCGCTTTCAAGGCCCTGGGCGCGTCCTGGGCCGTTCACCGCGTTCTTCAGCACCGAACCGGGCCGGTCACGCTCACCACCGCGACCGACGGCAACCACGGCCGCGCGGTCGCCCGCATGGCCCGGCTGCGCGACCAGCGGGCCCACGTCTTCGTGCCGAACACCGTGCCCGCCCAGGCGATCGAGGCGATCAGGGCCGAGAACGCCGAGGTCACCGTCGTCGACGGCACGTACGACGACGCGGTCGCCAGAGCCGCCGAAGCGGACGGGATCCTCGTGCAGGACATGGGATGGCCCGGTTACGAGGAGATCCCGGCCTGGATCGTCGAGGGGTACGGCACGCTCTGCCACGAGATCGACGAACAGCTCGACGCGGAACCCGACCTGGTGGTCGTCCCCGTCGGCGTCGGCTCGTTCGCCCAGGCCGTCATCACGCACTACCGCAGCCGTGACTCGCGCACGAGACTCCTCGCCGTCGAACCCGACAGTGCCGCCTGTGTCCTCGAAAGCCTGAAAGCGGGCGAACGCAGGACCATCCCCACCGGCGACACGATCATGGCCGGTCTCAACTGCGGCACCCCGTCCGCGACCGCCTGGCCGTACCTGAGCAACGGCCTGGACGCCGCTGTGTCCGTCTCCGAAGCCGAGTGCACGAAGGCGATGCACGACCTCCACGCGCAGAACGTCCACTCAGGACCGTGCGGCGCCGCCTCTCTCGCCGGGCTGCGCGCGATCCGCAGCGAGTTCGGCGACCTCGCCACCGTCGTGCTCATCAGCACCGAAGGACGCCCGTGAACCCCAGTGACCTGCTGGCCGACCTGATCTCCATCGACTCGGTCAACCCCGACCTCGTCCCCGGCGGCAACGGCGAAACAGCGATCGCCGACTTCTGCGCCACCTGGTTCCAGCGCAACGGCTTCGAGGTCCACCGCCTGGAGCGACGACCGGGCAGGCCGTCGCTCGTCGCCGTCAGGAAGGGCGCCGGCGGCGGGAGGTCGTTGATGCTCAACGGCCACCTCGACACGGTCGGTCTCGCGGGCTACGACGGCGACCCGCTCAAGCCGGAGATCAACGACGGCAGGATGTTCGGCCGCGGCACGTTCGACATGAAGGGCGGCATCGCGGCCATGATGGTCGCCGCCGCCAGAGCCACCGAACGCCCTCTGCGCGGCGACGTGATCGTCGCATGCGTGGCCGACGAGGAGCACGGCAGCTCCGGCACGGAAGAGGTGCTGGAACACTTCACCGCCGACGCCGCAATCGTCACCGAACCCAGCCACCTCGAAGTCACGCTGGCGCACAAGGGTTTCGTGTGGTTCGACGTCGAGGTCCAGGGCAGCGCCGCCCACGGGTCACGGCCGGAGCTCGGCATCGACGCGATCGCCAAGGCAGGCCACTTCCTCGTGGCACTGGAACAACTCGGCCGAGACCTCGCCGAAGGCCCGAAACACCACCTGCTCGGCACCGGCACGGTCCACGCGTCGCTGATCAGCGGCGGCGAGGAGGCCTCCACCTACCCCGCGACCTGCGGGATCACCCTCGAACGCCGCACGGTCCCGGGGGAATCCCCGCAGCAGACCGAGGACGAGCTGCGCACGATCCTCGGCCATCTCACCGCGACGGTCCCGGACTTCACCGCCACGCTCACCCAAGGCCTCGCCAGGGAGCCCTTCGAGGCCGACCCCGAAGCCGAGATCGTCCGCACGCTGATCGCGAACCTGGGCGAGCCGCCCGTCATCCGCGCCGAGCCGTTCTGGACCGACTGCGCCCTGCTGGACCGCGCCGGCATCCCCTGCCTGCTGTTCGGCGTCGACGGCGCGGGTGCCCACGCGGCCACCGAGTACGTCGACCTGGCCTCCCTGGACCGCCTGACCGAGGTGCTGACCGCCACGATCGCGGGTTTCTGCCGCTAGGTGGTCTCCCGCCTCGCGATCTTGACGTTTCTCGAACACAGCCCGAACCACGCCCGGTTCCCGCTCCGGCACCGTATCGACCCGAACGGTTCTAGCCGATCTTGAGAGGGGACTTCTCGTGAAGCTGAGACAGGTGGTCTTCGGGTTATCCACCGCGGTCGTGCTGCTGCTGGGCGGTGTGCCCGCGAGCGCTGCCGCACCGGCACGGCTCTCGGTGTCCGGGGCGGACGTGGTCGATCCGGCCGGGAACCCGATCGTGCTGCGGGGCTACAACTGGGGGCAGTGGGGCACGGTCCAGCCGCAGGACCCGGCCGACAACGTGGCGGCGGGCGCGAACTCGGTGCGGATCCCGTTGCGCTGGTGGGGTGAGTGGAAGGACGGCGTCGACAGCCGCGATCCGGACCCCACGAACCTCAGCCACATCAAGGCGGGGCATCTGACGTTGCTCGACCAGACCGTCGAACAGGCGAGCGCCGCGGGCATGTGGATCACGCTGTTCGTGGACTCGGACTACGGGCAGGGCGCGGGTGGGCGCCCTGACAACTTCTGGACGAACGCCGCGATGAAGCAGGAGTTCAAGGAGGTGTGGCAGTTCCTCGCGCGCCGCTACAAGACCAAGGCGTTCATGGGGGCGTACGAGATCCTGCCGGAGCCCAAGCCGGTCGGGGTGAACGACGCCGGGGTGAAGGCGTTCTACGACGAGATGATCAGCGTGCTGCGCGGGATCGACCGCAGGACCCCGATCGTCGTGGGACCCAACGACAACTACAGCTGCGCCCACCTCGAAGGCGCGTACACGACGATCGACCCGAAGGTCGTCTACACCTGCAACTACTTCATCTTCGCCGAGCCGCTCAACCGGATCGGGCAGATCACCGGGTTCCGGGAAGCCCACCACGTGCCGGTCTGGATCAACCAGGTCGGCATCGAGAGCGGAGACGACGACGCGAAGTCGAAGGCCCGCAAGGTTCTGGGGGCCTTCGACGACAACGGCATCGGCTGGGCGTGGTGGACCTACCGGATCAGCGGCACGAACCCGGACACGCACGGCATCTACTACGCCGACCCCTCCGAACCGGACGGGTGGCACCTCAAGCCGGCCTGGCTCGCTCTGGTGAACGGCTACCTCGCCGCATGACCGGTTCCTCGACGTAACGCCAGCTGAGCGCCGCCGCCACGATCGTGAGCACCGCCGCGATCGGCCCGGCGGCGGCGCCCAGCTCCGGCCGCAGCCACAGCGTCAGCGGGTAGTTCCACAGGTAGGCGCCGTAGGACAGGGTGCCGAGCGCCACCAGCGGGCGGATCGGCGTCGCCACCTGCTCCCACTTCGACCAGACCAGCAGCAGGACGGACGTGCAGGCCGCGATCGCCGGGCCCGCCACGAGGTAGGTCAGCGCGTGGCCTCTCAAAGGCACCACCGACAGCACCGCGAGACCGGTCAGGGCGATCGGCACGGCCCAGCGCGGCGCGGTGGTCAGCTTCAGCCTGGTGGCGGCGCCGATCACGAAGCACACGAACCACGACGTCGGCAGCGCGTAGGCGTTGTCGGCGTTCGGCCACAGCCAGACGAGCGTCGCCGTGCAGGCCGCGAGCGCGCCCAGTGCCGTGACGACCAGAACCGCGCCGGTCCGGTTGCGCACCCAGGCGAACGCCAGCAACGCGGGCCACAGCAGGTAGAACTGTTCCTCGGTCGCGAGCGTCCAGCCGTGGAACGCCGCCGGACTGACTCCGCTGACGGGCAGGTTGCCGGTGAACGTCACCAGCACGACCACGGTCCTGAGCAGCTTGTCGCGCTCCCCCAACGGGTCGAACACGAGGGTGACGATCGCGAAGATCAGGGTGAGCGCCAGCAACGCGGGCAGCAGCCTTCGCGCCCGGCGCAGGTAGAACCGTTTGAAGTCGACGCGTCCGGTGTTCGTCAGCTCTCGCTGCAGAACGCCGGTGATCAGGTAGCCGCTGAGCGTGAAGAACACGACCACACCGACCACGCCCGCACCGGGGAACGCGTCAGGGAACGCGTGGCGCAGCATCACCAGCAGAATCGCGATGCCGCGCAACACGTCCAGCCCGGCGATCCGCTTCACCGCATCGCTCCCCGGACGAGCTTGTCCAGCAGGTCCGAATAGGACAGTCCGGCGGCCGCGAACATCTTGGGCACCTGCGACTCCGCCGTCATGCCCGGCATGGTGTTGACCTCGTTGAGCACCAGGCCGTCCTGGGTGAGGAAGAAGTCGACCCGCGCCAGTCCACGGCAGCCGAGCGCCTCGTAGACCCTCAACGCCGCGTCTTCGAGCGCTTTGAGCTCCGTGTCCGCCAACGGGGCCGGAATCACGAACTTCGCGCTGCCGTCGTACTTCACGGCCGTGTCGAAGAGTCCGGGCACCTGGATCTCCAGTGGTGGCCCGGTCCTGCGACCCTCCTCCGGGTCGTCCAGGACCGCGATGTCGATCTCCCGGCCGTCCAGGACCTCCTCGACCAGCACGCGGTCGTCCAGTTCCAGCGCGTGGCGCACGGCCGGTTCGAGATCCTCCTCGCGCTCGACGAGCTTCACCCCGAAACTCGATCCCGCCGCCACCGGCTTCACCACGACAGGACCGGTGAAGTCCACAGTGGACGCATTGGTGACGAGCACGCCCTTCGCCGTGCGGACCCCGACGGCCTCGGCGACGAGCTTGGTGGCCCACTTGTCCATCGCGAGCGCACCGGCGCGCAGCGGTGAGCCCACGTACGGCACGCCCGCCAGTTCGCACAGGCCCGCCAGCGTGCCGTCCTCGCCCAGCGGCCCGTGGACCAGCGGCAACACGACGTCGCAGGTCGCGATCACGTCGAGCGCGGCGGCGAGGCTGCCGGACGTCAGCGTGTCGAGCACCTGGCCGTTCTGGCCGTACCACCGGCCGTCGCGGCCGATCGTGAGCGCCACGGCCTCGTACTTCGCCGGGTCGAGCGCCTCGCGCACCGACGCCGCCGACGCCACGGAGACGTCGTGCTCGCAGTTCTGCCCGCCACCGATCACGGCGACGCGGATCCCCCTCATCGAACGTTCCTCCGCACCCTCGCCCCGATGCCCGTCACGATCTCGTGCGGGATCGTTCCCGCCCACCGAGCCCAGTCCCCCGCCGTCGGCTCGCCGTCGTCCCCCGGCCCGAACACCACCGCCTCGTCCCCCGGTTCCACCACGTCGTCCCCGACGTCGACCACGACCTGGTCCATCGAGATCACCCCGGCGACCGGCCGGCGCCGTCCCGCCAGCCACACCTCAGCCCGCGTGGACGCGTTGCGCGGCAAGCCATCCGCATAGCCCACCGGCAGCAACGCCAGCGTCGTCGCGCGTTCCGTCACGTACGCGTGCCCGTAGCCGACGCCGGTTCCCGCGGCGACCCGGCGCACCTGGACCACCGGCGCCGTGAACCGCAACGCGGAGCGCAGCCGGGTGGTCCCGGACGGGTCGATCCCCACCAGCCCGGCCCCGATCCGGACGACGTCCAGATGGGTGCCGGGGTCCGTCAGCGCGGCGCTCGTGGCCGCGAGGTGCCGCACGGACGGCCGCAGTCCCGCCTGGCGCGCCATCGCGACTCCCCGCAGCAACGCCCGCTTCCCTGTCTCATTCGCTCCAGGAATGTCGGCACAAGGCAGATGTCCCATCACTCCGACGACCGAGACCCTCCCGGCCAGTTCCGCGCGACGTGCCGCCGACATCAGCGACAGCCAGGTCTCCGGCGCGGCCCCGTCCCGCGCCATTCCCGTGTCCAGTTGGAGGTGCACGCGCACCCCGGCCTCCATCGCGGCGAGGTGGCCGAGACTCGGCACGCTCAGGTCGATCCCGTACCGGACCGCTGTCCGCACGTCGGCGTCCACCTGGTTGAGCCAGCTCAGCACCGGAACGTCCACACCGGACTCCCGCACCTGCACGGCCTCGGCCAGGGACGTGACCCCGATCCAGGTGGCGCCCGCGGCCACCGCCGTGCGGGCGACGTCGCCCAGCCCGTGCCCGAACCCGTCCGCCTTCACCACCGCCATGACGCCACCCCGGGCCAGCGAGACGAACCGCCTCGTGTTGGCGGCCACCGCGGCGAGGTCGACCGAGAGCGACGGCCCGGCCGAAACCTGACGCAGGCTCGTCACGCGCGCGCCCACGCAGGCACCTCCACTGGTCCGTAGACGGCGTGGTCGGCCCCGGTCAGCAACGCCCAGTAGCGGTCGCCGTAGGACCAGTGCCACCACTCGGTCGGATAGTTGATCAGGCCGGCCGCACTCAGCGCGTCGGCCAGCACCGTCCGGTTGCGACGGGCCTCGTCGTCGACCGGCGCCGCGAAGAAGCAGGCGCCGTCGCTCTCCTCGGGAGTGGCGTCGACCGCCGTGCCCATCCACAGCTCGGCACCCGACGTCGTGACCAGCGTCAGGTCGACCGCGGCACCCGCGACGTGCGGCGCGACGGCCAGCGGAGCCACGAACCGGCTCGACAACCGGCCGAGTTCGACGGCATCGGCCGCGGGGTGCAGTTCGAGCAACTCGGCCGTGTACCGCTCGATGATCGCGCTCTGGTCGTCGATGCTGCGATGTCCCTCGATCACCCGGAGGTCCACACCGGACGGAAGCAGCGCGCGGGCCACGTCGAGCCGCCGCGCGAGCCCTTCCCGCACCCACACTCCGGGTGCGCAGTCCAATGGCACCAAAGGATCCCCGTTGTCGAGCACGCGGACGGCGCGCACGACCGGATCGGCTAGCAGGATGGTCATGCAGCCAACCTAGGAACGGGCGTCCACTCCGGACTCCTCCTCGCGGTCACGCCCGCCCGCCGAACGGCCGGTTCGCAGGCGTGCGGATCAGCCGTTCGGACGAGGGGCGCACGTCCGCCCGGAATTCGGCAGACTGGCGTCGTGACCCGACAGAGGACGAACTGACGTGCACGCCGCCGGCCTGGTGCTGCACCCGCAACGAGACTCCGCCGCCGCCGTCGAGGCGGTCCTCGGCTGGGCGACCCTCCGCGGTGTCGAGATCCTCGGCATCTCCGACGAGATCCAGCGCCTGCGCTGCGAGGCCACCCCGGTCACCGCGGAGGAACTGGGCCGCCGCGCCGACCTGCTCGTGAGCCTCGGCGGCGACGGCACGATGCTGCGCGCCATGCGCATGGCCGACGGCGAACGAGCCCCGGTCCTCGGCGTCAACCTGGGCAAACTCGGCTTCCTGGCCGAGGTCGACGTCCCGGACCTGCCCGCGGCCCTCAGCGCCATCGACGCCCACGACTTCACCGTCGAACCCCGCCTCGCCGTCGACGCGCACTTCAACGACCAGAAGGTCACCGCGTTCAACGACATCGCCGTCGTCCGCATCCCCGGCGAGGGCAGCGCCCGCGTCGCCGTCCGGGTGGCCGGCCAGCCGTTCGTGAGCTACGCCGCCGACGCCGTCATCGTCGCCACCCCGACCGGTTCCACCGCCTACAGCTTCTCCGCGGGCGGCCCGATCACCAGCCCGTCCGTCGAGGCCCTGCTCGTCACCCCGGCCGCCCCGCACTCCGCCTACAGCCGGGGCATCGTGCTGTCGGTGAACGACCACGTCGAACTGGACCTGCTCCCGTCCAGCGGTCGCCTGGCGGTCGAGGTGGACGGCATGGTCGCGGGTTACGTCGAACCGGGCCAGCGGGTGTCGTTGCGCGGCAGGGCCGGCGCCGCTCGGGTGGTGCGGCTCGGGATGACGACGTTCTACCAGCGGGCTCGCCGCAAGCTGCGGCTCACGGACAGCGCCGAACTCGGGTGAGGCTGCGCGAGTGGACCGTCGAGGACGCGGCCTGGTACGCGGAAGCCACCAGGGATCCGGAGGTCCAGCGCTACACGACCGACCCGCCCACGATCACCGAGGCACAGGTCGCCGACGCGATCAGGTCGTTGTCCACCAACCCCGCCACCGCGTCGTTCTGCATCGAGGACGCGGGTGAACGCTGCGGCAACGTGGCCGCCGACTTCGAGGACGGCGTCGGCCACGTGTCGTACCTCGTGGCCGCTCACGCACGCGGCCGGGGACTGGCGACCAGGGCGCTCACCGAGTTCGTCGCGTGGATCCTCGCCCATCGCACCGTCGGCGAGCTCAGGTTGTGCCGGGACGACATCGGCTCCCGCAAGGCCGCCGAACGCGCCGGGTTCGTCCGCGATCCCGCCCGCGACGAGGACCGGGAGATCAAGGGCGGCATCTGGCCGACGGTCGCCTACCACCTCGTTCCCTGATCTCCAGTCGTGCTCGAGCGCCGCTTGTTCGGATGTCCGCGCCGAGCAACGGATGGGGGCAAGGGACATGGAGCTGAACAGGCGCAGAGTGTTCGCGCTGGGTGCGGGCGCCGCGCTCGCCGCGGGAGCCGGGACCGCCGGTGCGGACGCCGAGAGGAAGGTCGCCGAGCCGGACCTCCCCGGTTTCAAGCACAACTACGCGCAGGTCAACGGGGTGCGCCTGCACTACGTCACGGGCGGCAAGGGCGAGCCGCTCGTGCTGCTGGCGGGATGGCCGCAGACCTGGTGGCTGTACAACAAGATCCTGCCCGCGCTCGCCGCGAGGTTCCGGGTCATCGCGGTCGACATGCGCGGGCAGGGCGGCTCGGACAAGCCGGCCGGCGGGTACGACAAGAAGACGATGGCGACGGACCTGCGCGAGCTCGTCAAGAAGCTCGGGTACGACAAGGTCAACGTCGTCGGGCACGACCTGGGCAGCATGGTCGCGTTCTCGTTCGCGGCCAACTTCCCCAACGCGACGAAGAAGGTCGCGTTCATGGACGTGCTGCACCCCGACGAGAGCTTCTACCAGATCCCGCTGCTGCCCCCGCCCGGCGTGTTCAGCGTGTGGTGGTTCGCGTTCAACCAGGTCATGGGGCTGCCGGAGCAGCTGCTGGCCGGGCGGTTCCGATACCTGATCGACTGGCTGTTCGCGAACACCGCGTTCACGCCGTCCGCCATCGACGAACGCTCGCGGCGGATCTACGCGCAGAACTACAACTCGGCGGACGCCATCCGCGCCAGCAACGGCTGGTACCAGGCGTTCCACCAGGACATCGCGGACGGCAGGACGTACGCCAAGCTCGTGCCGCCGGTGCTGGGCCTGGCCTCGATCTCGTCCTACGACCAGTTCCTCGGGGCGCTGCCGAACGTCGCGAACCAGTTCGAGGTCGTGCGCGTCGACGGGTCCGGCCACTGGCTCGCCGAGGAGCAGCCGGACTTCGTCACGGGCGAGATCGTCCGGTTCTTCAGCTGACCTGCCTCACCGGACGTGCCGAGGGGATGAACGCCGCGACCACGACTGCCAGCAGCGCGGTCGCGGCGCCCAGGCCCAGGATGAGCTGGAAGCTGAACGGCGGGCCCACCTGCGTGAGCACCACACCCGCCACCGCGCTCGACACCGACGTGCCGATCGCGCGCATCAACGCGTTGAGGCTGTTGGCGGCGGCGGTCTCCGACGTCGGCACGGCACCCATGATCAGGGCGGGCATGGCGCCGTAGCCCAGGCCGATGCCGGCACCGATCACGGCCGAGATGATGACGAGCTGCCACACCGCGGTCAGCATGAAGATCCCCGCGCCGTAACCGAAAGCGACCACGAGCGTGCCGAGGATCAGCGTGGTGCGCGGGCCCCGCGCGTTCGAGATCCGCGCGGCGATCGGTGACGTCGCCATCATGACCAGTCCGGACGGCACCAGCACCAGGCCCGTGACCAGCAGCGACTGCCCGAGGCCGTGGCCAGTGGAGACCGGCAGCTGCAACACCTGCGGCAGCACCAGGGACTGCGCGAACATGGCGAACGCGAACACCAGCGACGAGATGTTGGTCAGCAGCACCTGACGCCGGGCCGTGGTGCGCAGGTCGACCAGCGGCCGCGGTGACCGCAGCTCCCACCAGCCCCACAGCCCGAGCACGGCCGCCGCCACGACGAACAGGCCCGTGACCGTGCCGCCGCTCCACAGGGACGCCTTCGACACCCCGAGCAGCAGGCAGACCAGCGCGACCGACAGGCCTGCCGCGCCGAGGACGTCGAACCGCCCGCCGCTGCGGACCGGTGACTCGGGCACGCAGACCAGCACCGCGGCCAGCACCAGGGTGCCCACGCCCGCCGACGTCCAGAACAGCATGTGCCAGTCGGTCTGCTCGACCAGGATCGCCGCCGCAGGCAGGCCGAGCGCACCGCCGACGCCGAGCGAGGCGCTCATCAGCGCGGTCGCCCCTGCCAGCCGTTCCACCGGCAGTTCGTCCCGCATGATGCTGATGCCGAGCGGGATGACACCCACCGCCAGCCCCTGCACCACGCGTCCGATGACGAGCGGCACCAGCGAGTAGCTCAGCGCGGCGATCACCGAGCCGGCGACCAGCAGGATCAGGCTGACGAGGAGCATGCGGCGCTTGCCGTACATGTCACCGAGCCGGCCGACGACGGGGGTCGCGACTGCGCCGGCCAGCAGCGTCGCCGTGATCACCCAGGTGGTGTCGCCCGGCGACGAGTTCAGCAGTGCCGGGAACCTCGGCAGAAGCGGGATGACCAGGGTCTGCATCAGCGCGACCGTGATGCCGCCCAGTGCGAGGACTGCCACGACGACGTTCGGACGGGTCACCGGAGGCGTTTCTTCGAGGAGCACGTCACCGAGTCTAAGTCAGTCACTTGACTTAATCTGGAGTGGGCGGGCATCTTGAACGGCCCGCGCGAAGGATGTCCGCGATGTCCGGAGCAGCTCCCGGTGGAAGATGGTGACGTGATGAGCAAGGTCGACAACCCGACGAGGGCCGAACGGGCGCACGCCACCCGTGAGCTGATCCTGACCGCCGCGGAGCGCCTGTTCGCCGAGCACGGCGTGCTGGCGGTGTCGAACCGCCAGGTCAGCGAGGCGGCGGGCCAGGGCAACAACACGGCCGTCGGCTACCACTTCGGCACCAAGGCCGACCTCGTCCGGGCCATCGCCCGCAAGCACCTGGCGCAGGTCGAGGAGATCCGGCAGCGCATGGTCTCCGAGCTCGGCGACTCCCCCGGCATCCGGGACTGGCTCAGCTGCCTCGTCCGCCCGGTCACCGAGCACCTGGACGCGGTCGGCAGCCCCACCTGGTTCGCCCGCTTCGGCGCGCAGGTCATGACCGACCCGACGCTGCGGCCGATCATCATCGAGGAGACGCGCTCGTCACCGTCGCAGGTGCGCATCCTGGCCGGCCTGAACGCGTGCCTGGCCGACCTGCCGGACGACGTGCGCGCCGAACGCCACGACATGGCCCGCCAGCTGCTGGTGCACATGATCGCCGAACGCGAGCGCGCCCTGGCCGACGACACCCCGACCCCGCGCGCCAGCTGGCACGACACCGCGACGGGCCTGGTGGACGCCCTGGTGGGTCTGTGGCGGGCGCCCGTCAGCGGTTAGGAAACACCGCGGAAGAAGGTGCGGATGTCGTCCGCGAGCAGCTTCGGCTCCTCCATCGCGGGGAAGTGACCGCCCTCGGCGAACTCGCTCCAGTGGCCGATCGCCTTCCACGGGTCCATCGCGCGCCGCACGAGCGGGTGGGTGTCGAACACGGCCCATCCCGACGGCACGCCGGCGGCCAAGACCAGGTCGAGTCCGGAGTGCTCCGACTCGTAGTAGAACTGCGCGCTCGACGCGCCGCTGCGGGTGAACCAGTACAGGCTGACGTTCGTGAGGAGCTGGTCGCGGTCGACCGTCTCGTCCGGCGTCCGGTAGCCGCCGCCGGTCCTGGTCCTGAACTTCTCCGCGATCCACGCGAGCTGGCCGACCGGCGAGTCGGTGAGCGCCGCGCCGATCGTGTCGGGACGGTGGTCCTGCATCAGCAGATACCCGCGATCGGCCGCGTCCTCGGCGCGCACAGCCTCGATCTGGGCGATCTCGTCGTCGGACAGGCCGTCGGGGAAGGGGAACTTGTCGCCGAGAAACCCGAGCAGCCGGGGGTCGACGCCGATGTGCGTGCCGATGACGCGTTCGGGGTGGATCGCCGCCAGCCGGCCGGTGGTGCCCGAGCCGACATCGGTGCCGTGGGCCCCGAACCTCTCGTAGCCCAGACGCGTCATGATCTCGGCGTAGGCCTCCGTCGTCCGCGCCAGCTCCCAGCCGGTCCCCGACAGCGGGGTGGAGAACCCGAAACCGGGCAGGGCCGGGATGACCACGTGGAACTCGTCGGTCAGCAGCGGGACGAGGCGCTGGTAGTCGACGAACAATCCGGGCCAGCCGTGGTTCAGGACCAGCGGGGTGGCCTCCGGGTTCGCCGATCGAACGTGGACGACGTGGAACGTCTGGCCGTCGACGACCGTCGTGAACTGGTCGTGCTCGTTGAGCTTCGCCTCCTGCGCACGCCAGTCGAATCCGTCGCGCCAGTACTCGGCGAGCTCCTTCAGGTACACCGGCGGGATGCCGCGGCTGAAGTCGCTGCGATCGTCGCGGCCCGGTACGGGGATCGGCCAGCGCGTGCGTGCCAGCCGGTCGCGCAGGTCGTCGACGTCCGCCTGCGGGATGTCGACGCGGAACGGCGTGAGTGCGTTGTTCTCGTTCATGGCACTGACGTTTTCAGGTAATGCGGCAGGTTGGCTTCCGCAATTGCTGGAATGATCGAGAACATGCTGGAGACCTCGGCCCGTCTGCTCGAACTGCTGTCGTTGCTGCAGCTCAAGCGCGACTGGACGAGCACCGAACTCGCCGGCCGGCTCGACGTCAGCACGAGGACCGTGCGCGCCGACGTCGGCAAGCTGCGGTCGCTCGGTTATCCCGTGCAGGCACGCCCTGGCGTCGCGGGCGGCTATCGGCTGGCCGCCGGGACGGCGATGCCCCCGCTGCTGCTCGACGACGACGAGGCCGTCGCCGTCGCGGTCGGACTGGGTGCGGTCGCGACCCAGCGGCTCGGGGTCGAGGAGACGTCGCTGACCGCGCTCGCGAAGCTGGAGCAGGTGCTGCCCTCGCGGCTGCGTCGGCGTGTGGAGGCGGTGCGCGAGGCGACGAGCGTTGTTCCAGGGGCCGGCCCGCCGCTCGACGTCTCGGTGCTCGGCGCGGTCGCCGCCGCGATCCGCGGCCACGAACGGCTCCGGTTCGGGTACACGAAGCCTGGGGCTGAGGAAGAGCCGCGCCACACCGAACCACAACGGCTGGTGAGCTGGGGAGCGCTCTGGTACCTGCTCGCGTGGGATCTCGACCGTGACGACTGGCGGGTCTTCCGCGTCGACCGCATGGTCGCGCACGCACCGACGGGTGCGCGGTTCCGGCCGCGGGTGGTCCCGGAGGACGATGCCGTCGAGTACGTCCTCGGACGCGTCAGCAAGGGGGCCTCGAGGTACCGCGCCCTGGTACTCGTGCACGCGCCCGCCGCCAAGGTCGCCGCGAAGATCCAGATCCCGGTCGGCATCGAGGCGGTCGACGAGTCCACGTGCCGGGTCGAGGTGGGTTCCGACGACCCGGACCGGGTCGCGCTGTGGATGGCCCAGCTCGACCTCGACGTCGAGGTGATCGACGGAGACGAACTCGCGGCGGCGTTCGACCGCCTCGCGACGAGGTTCCGCCGTGCGGCGGGGACCTAGGGCGTGTCCCGCAGGCGCCGCAACATCAACGCCAGGTGGAGCCGGAACCGGCCGGCCGAGTCGAGTTCGAACCCGAGCACCGACTCGGCTCGGGCGAGTCGGACGGTCATCGTGCTGTGGTGCCGGTGCAGCACCGCAGCGGCCTTGCGGACCGAACCGGTGGCGCACAACGCGTCCAACATCGTGATCATGCCCGGCTCCGCGGCCAGCCGGTCGAGCGCGCGCACGTCCGGCAGCGCCGCGATGTCGGCGGAATCGAGCTGTTCGGCGAGAAGTGCCAGCCCGCCGAGCCTTTCCCACCACACCACCGGTTCGCTGTCCGACGTGTACCGCAACGCCGTCCGCGCGGCGTGCCAGGACCGCGCCGCCTCGATCGCGGGCAGCAGCGGCCCGACGCCGAGACGCCCGTCCATGTCAGGGACCTCGGTGCTCAGCACCGCCCGCACGTTGCCCAGCAGCACCGACCGGCCCGGCACGTCTCCGTTCGCCGCCAGCACGCGCAACGGTGCCGTGGCGGCGATGCCGAGCAGGTGCAGGGCGCGGGATCGTTCCGCTGTGCCAACGCTTTCGGACAACACCAGTTCCACCAACGCCGGATCGCCCAGCTCCGGCAGCGGCACGCTGGAGTGCTCCAGCAGCACGGCGGCGGCGATCGCGAACCGTTCCAGCAACATGTCGTCCAACGGGGCGGGCGTGCCCTCGCGCGCCACCCACACCTGCACGCCGCCTTCGAGAGCACGGACGGCGGCGCGCGCGGGCACCGGTCCCGCCGTGACGGCACCACCGGCGTCGGCCCGCAGCGCCAGGCCCTGTCCTGGCGCGCTCAGCCCGACCGGGCACCCGGCCAGTTCGGACGTGCTGCGCACCAACGCGTCCAGGCCCGCGCGCTCGGTGATCAGGCGATCGAAGAACCCGATCACCCTCACCGCGCTCTCGGCGTCGGCGTCCAGCCCGGACAACCTCAGCAGCAGGCCTCGCATCACGTCACCATAGCCCCGACAGGTGGCTGGCCGGGTGCCCGAATCTCCCGCCACGTGTCGGCTGTCCACGCCGTCGTCCCACCCCTGAGGATCAGTGCATGAGCTACAACGTCGATCCCGAACTGCTGCCTTGGCTCGACATGCTGCCGTTGGTGGCCCTGCCCGACTACGAAGCACTGCAGGCGGCGCGCGGCCAGCAGTCACAACTGAGCGATCTCATGCCGGCCTACGAACCGGCGAACCCGATCGACATCCGGGACCTCACGGTGCCCGGCCCGTCCGACGCCCCGGACGTGCCCGTGCGCGTCTACAGCCCGGCGAACCGCCAGGGCCTGGTGCCAGGACTCGTCTACGTCCACGGCGGCGGGTTCGTCCTCGGCGACCTCGACACGTTCCACGCCCATGTCCTGCGCCTGGCCGACGAACTGGGCATCGTCATCGTGTCGGTGGACTACCGGCTCGCGCCCGAGCACCCCTTCCCCGCTCCGGTCGAGGACTGCTACGCGGCGCTGAAGTGGACCGCCGAGAAGGCGGGCGAGCTGGGCATCGACCCCGCACGACTCGGCATCGGCGGCGAGAGCGCGGGTGGCGGCCTCACCGCCGGCACCGTGCTGATGGCACGCGACCGTGGCGGCCCCGAGCTGTGCTTCCAGTTCCTCGGCATCCCCGAGCTCGACGATCGGCTCGGCACCGAGTCCATGACCGACTACGTCGACACCCCGATCTGGAACCGCCCCAACGCCGTCTACAGCTGGACGGCCTACCTCGGCACCGAACCGGGAGGGGACGACGTCTCGCCCTACGCCGCTCCCGCCAGGGCGGCAGACCTCCGCGGCCTGCCGCCGACGTTCGTGTCGACGTGCCAGTTCGACCCGTTGCGCGACGAGGGTGTCGAATACGCGCGCCGCCTCGCACACGCCGGCGTGCCGGTCGAGCTGCACCTCTACCCCGGCACGTTCCACGGTTCGTCGATGGTGGCGAGCGCTGAGATCTCAGCCCGGATGTTCGCCGACGAGATCGAGGCGCTGCGGCGCGGCCTGAAGGTCACAGGCTCCCCGTGACCGCACCGCCCGACCTGGTGACGTAGTAGGTGACGGTGGCGCCACTCCAGTAGTGGAACGTCAGCGTCACCCGCGCGTTGTCGTTGACCTCGGCGAAGAACTCCGGCGTGAGCGTCGTGGCACCGGTGGTGTAGTTCGGCGCGAACGCCCGGTCGAACTCCTTGAAGGAAGTCCAGTTGTGCGGGCCGGCGTTCGACCCGTCCGCGTACTTCGCCTCCATCGTGGCGAGCAGGTCGCCGCGGAAGGTGGTCGGGATCGAGAACGCGGCGGTCGTGCCGGTCGCGGCGGACAGCACCGGAACGTCGTGGGTGATCAGGTTGATCCGCCACGGCACGCCCGCCGAGAAACTCGCCGTGAGGACGGCGTTCGTGCCGTAGCTCCGTGATCCGCTCAGCCGGGTCATCGCCGCCGCGGTCAGCGTGAGCTGGTCGCCCGCGATCGTGTAGTCGGTGCCGCGCACCAGTTCCGTCGTGCCCTGGCGCAGGCCGGTGAACGTGGTTCCGTTGGTGTTCAACGTGATCGTCTTGGCGGTGACGGCACTCGACCGGGCGCTGAACACCTGGTCGCTCGACGCCGTGCCGGAACGGGTGACCCAGCTCGACCTGATCTGCGCGATCAGCTCGGGATCGCTCCACTGGAACGAGGTGCGGCCCAGGTGCTGGCCGTTGTCCCACAGCATGGTCGTGATCTTCTTGGTGCGCGCGTAGTAGCCGAGGTGCTCGAAGAACTTCAGCTTCTCGCCCTGTTCGATCGTGCCGGTGTGCCGGTCGAATCCGAGCAGGCCGTACTCGCCGAGGATCACCGGGACGCCGCGTGCGACGAAGGTGTTGTAGACGCGGTCGAACGAGTCGGTGAGGTCCTTCTGCGCGGTCGCGTCGTAGCGCGTGCCGCCGGCGACGTTCACGCTGAACGGCCAGTAGCCGTAGTAGTGGAAGGTCGCGATCAGGTTGGGGTCGTTGAACCCGCTGATCGACGTCGCCAGCTCGTCGAGCCGCGCCTGGTCGGACGACGTGTGCAGGGTGGGCAGTACCAGGAGACGGCTCGCGTTGTTGCCACCGGACCGCCGCACGATGTCGCGGAACGACGAGTTCAGCTCGTGCAACAGCTGAGCGCTCTGGGCGTCACCCGAACTGCCGGTGAACTGAGGCTCGTTCACGCTCTCGAACACGAGCTTTCCCGGCGAGTCCTTGAAAGCGGCTGCCAGCTGCGTCCAGATCGCGTTGTAACGGCTGAGCACGCCGGTCCTGTTGGACGGCATGGCCGAGATCCACTGCCACGAGTCGTGGTGGATGTTGATCATCACCTGGAGGTCGTCGGCCAGCGCCCAGCCGACGACCTCCTTGACACGACTCAGGTACGCCGCCTCGATCGTGTGGTCGGACGCCTGGTGCTGGCCCCACGTGACAGGGATGCGAATGCTCTTGAAGCCCTGCGCCTTCACGTTGTCCAGCAAGGCTTCCGTGACGCGCGGGTTGCCCCAGGACGTCTCGTCGCTCCCGGTCGCGTCCAGCGAGTTGCCGAGGTTCCACCCCGGTTGCATCGCCGCCACCTGCGCCATCGCGTCGCCCGGCACGGGATTTCCCGTGGTGGTGGTCGTGGTCGTGGTCGTGGTCGTCGTCGTGGGCGTGCCGGGACTTCCGGTGCAGGTGACCCCGTTGAGAGCGAACGACGCCGGGGCGGTGTTGGCGCCCGACCAGCTGCCGTTGAAGCCGAACGAGACCTTGGCGTTCGGCTCGATCACCTTGTTGTAGCCCGCATCCGCGGCCGTGACCTGGCTGCCTGACGACGTGACGGTCGCGTTCCAGGCCTGCGTCACCTGCTGGCCGGACGGCCACGTCCAGGTCAGCCGCCAGCCGTCGACCCGGTCGCCGACGTTGGTCACGGACACGTTCGCGGTGAACCCGCCCTGCCACTGGCTCGGTACCGCGTAGTCCACCTTGCAGCCCTGCGCGGCCGCGGCGGGAGCCACGACCGCCAGGCCGATGCTCGCGGCCACCGACACGAACGCCGCCGTAAGCGCGACGATGCGCCTTCCGGTCATGCCACCCACCTCCACGGCCTGGGAGCGTTCCCAGTTCGGAGCCGGACTGTAACCAGCATCAACACGCTCGAAAAGTGAGCCGTCGAACTGTGGTCGATGTGCCGTCGAACGAGTACGGACCCCTGTCGGAGCGCTTTCATGACCGTTACAGTCCGAAACCTGGGAGCGCTCCCAGACACAGTCCGTACCCCTGTCATCGGAGGCTGACGTGCACCGTCGCATGTCGAGAGCTGTGGCAGCCGTCCTCGTCGCGCTGCTCGCGGGGATGGTCGGCCCACTGGCGCCACCATCGGCCGCCGCACCCGCGTTCAACTACGCGGAGGCGTTGCAGAAGTCGGTCTGGTTCTACGACGCCCAGCGGTCGGGGGCATTGCCCGCGAGCAACCGCGTGAGCTGGCGTGCGGACTCGGCCCTGCGCGACGGCTCCGACGTCGGACTCGATCTGTCGGGCGGCTTCTACGACGCCGGCGACCACGTCAAGTTCGGGCTGCCCTTCGCGTTCAGCGTGTCGATGCTCGCCTGGGGAGCCATGGAGAACCGGGCCGCCTACGCCGGTTCCGGCCAGCTGCCGCACCTCCTGGCGAACCTGAGGCACGGCACGGACTGGATCATCAAGGCGCACCCGTCCCCGAACGTCGTCTACGGGCAGGTCGGCGCGGGCAACCCCGACCACGCCTGGTGGGGATCGGCGGAGGTCATGCCGATGGCCCGACCGTCGTACAAAGTGGACAGTTCGTGTCCCGGCTCCGACCTCGCGGGCGAGTACGCGGCGGCGATGGCGTCGGCGTCGATGGTCTTCAAGGACACCGACCCCACCTACGCGGCGACTCTGCTCACGCACGCCAAGCAGCTCTACAGCTTCGCGGACACCTATCGCGGCAAGTACAGCTCGTGCATCACGGACGCCGCGAACTACTACAACTCCTGGAGCGGCTACCAGGACGAGCTCGTCTGGGGTGCGATCTGGCTGCACCGCGCCACCGGTGACGCGAGCTACCTGACCAAGGCGAAGACGGAGTACCAGAAGCTCGGCACCGAACCGCAGAGCTCCGAACGCTCCTACAAGTGGACCATCGCGTGGGACGACAAGTCCTACGGCGCCTACGTCCTGATGGCCAAGCTCACCGGCGAGCAGACGTACATCACCGACGCCAACCGCTGGCTGGACTTCTGGACCACCGGCTACAACGGCAACCGCGTGCGCTACTCCCCCGGCGGCCAGGCGGTGCTCGACAGCTGGGGATCGCTGCGCTACGCCGCCAACACCGCGTTCGCCGCCCTGACCTACTCCGACTGGCTGTCCACTCGCGACAGCGCTAGAGCGAGGACCTACCACGACTTCGGCGTGCGGCAGGTCAACTACGCCCTCGGCGACAACCCGCGCAACTCCAGCTACGTCATCGGCTTCGGCACCAACCCGCCGCGCAACCCGCACCACCGCACCGCGCACGGTTCGTGGGCCGACAGCATCCAGGAACCGACGACCAGCAGGCACGTGCTCTACGGCGCGTTGGTCGGCGGTCCCAGCACCAACAACGACGCCTACACCGACAGCCGCAGCGACTACGTCATGAACGAGGTCGCGCTCGACTACAACGCCGGTTTCACCGGTGCGCTCGCCCGCCTGTACGGGGAGTTCGGCGGCACCCCGCTCTCGAACTTCCCGGTGGCCGAGACGCCGGACGGCCCCGAGCTCACCGTCCAGGCGTCGGTGAACCAGAGCGCCGCGCAGTTCACCGAGATCAAGGCGTTCGTGCTCAACAAGAGCGCGTGGCCCGCGCGGACGTTCAACGGCACGCTGCGCTACTACTTCACGCTCGACGGCGCCACCACACCGAGCCAGATCACCGTCACCACGAACTACAACCAGTGCGGCACACCGAGTGCGCCGGCGCAGTACCGCGGCGCGGTGTACTACGTGGAGATCCCGTGCCCCGGCGTGGCTCCGGCCGGGCAGTCCGCGTTCCGCAAGGAGGTCCAGTTCCGCATCGCCAGCACCGGCACGTGGGACCCGGCCAACGACTGGTCCCACGCCGGTCTGGGCAGCGGCAACACCGTCGCCCAGACCGACAGGATCGTGCTGCGCCAGGACGGCAGGACGCTGTGGGGCAACGAACCCGGCGGCGTGGTCGAGGACAGCGAGGCACCGTCGGTCCCGGGTGGACTGACCGCCTCCGGCGCCACCGCCACCGGCGTCACGCTGAGCTGGACGGCGTCGACCGACAACGTCGGAGTCGCCGGATACGACGTGCTCAACGGAACCACGGTCGTCGGCACGACGACCACGACCAGCCTGCAGGTCACCGGGCTGACTCCGGACACGCCGTACTCGTTCTCCGTGCGCGCAAGAGACGCGGCGGGCAACGTCTCCGCGGCCGGCACCTCGGTCGCCACGCGCACGCTCCCCGGCACCGCGAGCACGCTCTCGGTGCAGCACAAGGGATCCGGCGCGGCCACGTCGAACCAGATCGGCGCCACGCTCCAGCTGACGAACCGGGGCACCTCACCGGTCAGCCTGGCCACCACGACGATCAGGTACTGGTTCACCGGCGAGGCGCCGGCAGCGACGTACCAGACCTGGTGCGACTGGGCGCAGATCGGGTGCGCCGGCGTCCAGGTGCGGGTGGTCAAGCTCACGACCGCACGTGCGGGAGCCGACGCGTACCTGGAGGTGTCCTTCACCTCCGGCAGCCTCGCCGCGGGCGCGAGCACGGGCGAGATACAGGTGAGGATCGCGAAGTCCGATTGGTCCACTTTCGTCCAGTCCGACGACCACAGCTACCGGATCAGCAGTGCTCTCACCGACTTCGACAGGGTGACCGCCCACACCAGTGGCGCCCTCGCGTGGGGTGCCGAGCCCTGACGACTTCGGGGCGGGACGTTCTGCGCGGCAGGCGTCCCGCTCCGACCCCAGCCGCGTTCATGACACAGCGTCGTGCCATGAACGCGCTCTCACAGGCCTCTACGATGAACGTCATGACGGAGATCGACCGGCAACGACGGCCCGGCCCCCGGATCGAGGAGGTCGCCCGACTGGCCGGGGTGTCCAAGTCCACGGTCTCCAGGGTGATCAACGACGAGCCGTACGTGAGTGCCAGGGCCCGTGACGCCGTGCACACGGCGATCACCCACCTGAAGTACAGCCCGAACCAGGCCGCCCGCTCCCTCGCGGGCAGCAAGGCGAACGCCATCGCGCTGATCGTCTCCGAGCAGAGTGGCCGGGTTCTCGGCGACCCGTTCTTCGCCGGGGTGCTGCGCGGGGTGCACGCCGAACTGACCGGGCGGCAGATCCAGCTGCTGCTCATGCTCAGCCAGCCGGAGGACCACGACGACCTCCTCGGCTACCTGGCGAGCGGCCACGTCGACGGCGCGTTGCTGGTGAGCCTGCACGGCGACGACCCGCTGCCGCGCCGGCTGCAGGAGATCGGCCTGCCGGTCGTCGCGGGCGGACGCCCCCTGGGCTCCGGCTCGGTCCCGTTCGTCGACTCGGACAACTTCACCGGCGGCCTGGACGCGGTGCGGCACCTGGTCTCACTGGGACGCACCAGGATCGCGACCGTCGCGGGCCCGCGCGACATGGCGGCGGGCCTCGACCGGCTCAGCGGCTGGCGGCGCGGGCTCGGCGAGGCGAGGCTGCCCGCCGACCTCGTCGCGGAGGCCGACTTCACGCCGGAGAGCGGCGCTCGCGCGATGAGCGACCTGCTCGACCGCGCACCCGACGTCGACGCGGTGTTCGTCGCCGCCGACATCATCGCCCTGGGCGTGCTGCAGGTGCTGCACGCACGCGGCAAGCGCGTCCCGGAGGACGTGGCGGTCGTCGGGTTCGACGACTCGCTGCTCGCGTCCACCGCCACTCCCCCGCTCACCACCGTCCGGCAGGACGTCGAGCAGCTCGGCCGCACGATGACGTGGCGGCTGCTGGGCGAGCTGGCCGGCGAGGACGGCCTTCCGCCGTCGCTCTTGCTGCCGACTTCTCTGGTGTTTCGCGCGAGCGCTTGAAGCCCGCTGAAGTCCGGTGCGCGGAGAGTCGCGCTTGCGGTGGTTGCCGCAGATGCGGCCGGACGGCCCGCACACCGGTACCTCCGGATGCCGCCCCGAACCCGGCTGTCGCGGACCGGACTTCGGCGCGGGCTCTGACGCTTTGCGTGCCGGGCTCAGCACGCAGTGTTAACCCTTCGGACATATTTCCGGGAACGCTCCCAGGTTTCCCAACCGTGACCTGAGTCATGAATGACGAGGTCACCCGGTCGAGTGACGTCGAAAACGCCTGGTGTGGGCCGAAGTGTGTCTTGACACACGTTCGAAGCCAGTACGACACTCCCCTGCATCTGGGAGCGCTCCCAGAACCGCCGCCGAGACCAGAGGAGTTCTCCCGTGCGACACCGTTGGATCAGCGTGCTGATCTGTGCCGCCGTGTCCGCCGCCGCCACCACCGCGTGCGGATCAGGTGGGGCCAGCCAGTCCTCAGACGGAAACACCGAACTCACGATCGCGACGTTCAACGAGTTCGGCTACGAAGACCTGTTCAAGGAGTACGAGGCGGCCCACCCGGACGTCAAGATCACCCAGCGCAAGACCGGCCAGGGTCAGCCGCACCACCAGAACCTGTTCACCAAGCTGGGTGCGGGATCCGGCCTCGCGGACATCGAGGGCGTCGAAGAGGGCTACCTCAGCCAGTTCATGTCGAAGGCCGGGCAGTTCAACGATCTCAAGGAGATCGGCCCGAAGGTCGAGGACGACCGCTGGCTGAAGTGGAAGACCGAGGCGGTCACCACCAAGGACGGCAAGCTCATGGGCTACGGGACCGACATCGGCCCGCTGGCCATGTGCTACCGCAAGGACCTGTTCGACAAGGCCGGTCTGCCGTCCGACCCCGAGGGCGTCAAGGCGCTCTTCGCCACCTGGGACAGCTACTTCGCCGCCGGTGACCAGTTCATCGCCAAGGTTCCGGGTGTCGCCTGGTTCGACAGCGCCGCACAGGTCTACAACGCGATGCACAACCAGCTCGAGACGGGCTACTACGACAAGTCCGACAAGCTGGTCGTCGACACCAACGCCGCCATCAAGGCCAACTGGACCACGGTGACCGCCGCCGTCGGCAAGGGGCAGTCGGCCCGGCTCGCCGCGTTCAGCAACGAGTGGAACACCGGCTTCAAGCTCGGCAAGTTCGCCACCAAGACCTGCCCGTCGTGGATGCTCGGCGTGGTCGAGTCGCAGGCCGGCCCGGAGAACAAGGGCCAGTGGGCGGTCACCGACGCGTTCCCGAACGGTGGCGGCAACTGGGGCGGCTCGTACCTGACCGTGCCGAAGCAGAGCAAGAACGCGAAGAAGGCCGCCGAGCTCGCCGCCTGGCTGACCGCTCCGGAACAGCAGATCAAGGCGTTCAAGGCCAAGGGCACGTTCCCGAGCCAGACGAAGGCGCTCGACGCTCCGGAACTGCTGGAGCAGACCAACGCCTACTTCGGTGACGTGAAGGCCGGCGCGCTGTTCGCCACGCAGGCCAAGAAGATCAAGGCAGCGCAGTACAAGGGTCCGGCCGACGGCCAGATCCAGGAGACGGTGTTCAGCCCGGCGCTGCAGTCGGTCGAGCAGGGCAAGAACGCCGACGAGGCCTGGACGACCGCCGTCGAAGGCGCGAAGAAGGCGGCCAAGTAGTGACGGCCACTCTCTCCAAGGTTGACCGCGGGCGAGCGCAGGAGACTCGCCCGCGGCCTCCGCGGCGGTACCGGCTGTCCAATCTGGACACGAAGGCGTCGCCGTACCTCTTCGTCGCACCGTTCTTCGTGCTCTTCGGGGCCATCGGGCTGTTCCCGTTGCTCTACACGGCCTACGTCTCCCTGTTCGACTGGGAGGTCGGCGCCGACGAGCCGCTGTTCATCGGTCTGGAGAACTACCGGACGCTGTTCGAGGACGACCAGTTCTGGAACGCGCTGTTCAACACCTTCAGCATCTTCGTGCTCTCCAGCGGCCCGCAGATCGTCGTCGCCGTGGCCCTGGCAGCGTTGCTGAACGCGAACCTGCGGGCCCGCACCGGGTGGCGGATGGGCGTGCTGCTGCCCTACGTCGCCTCGCTGGTCGCGTTGACGATCATCTTCGGCAACCTGTTCGGCCCGCAGTACGGCCTGGTGAACGACGTGCTCACGCTGCTCGGCATCGGCCCGATCGACTGGCAGGCCAGCACGTTCGGCAGTCATGTCGCCATCGCGTCGATGGTCAACTGGCGGTGGACCGGCTACAACGCGCTGATCGTCCTCGCCGCGATGCAGGCGATCCCCCGTGACGTCTACGAGGCCGCGCTGGTGGACGGCGCGAGCGCGCTGCGGCGGTTCTTCAGCATCACGCTCCCGTTGCTGAAGCCGACGCTGATCTTCGTGGTCGTCACCTCGACCATCGGCGGTCTGCAGATCTTCACCGAGCCGAAGTTGTTCGAGCCCTCGGGCGGTAGCGGCGGCGGCACCGAGCACCAGTACCAGACCGTCGTGCTCTACCTGTACCAGTCCGCGTTCCAGGGCCTCGACCTCGGCTACGCCTCCGCCATCGCGTGGGTGCTGTTCATGATCGTGATCGCCGTGGCGGGCCTCAACTTCTTCATCACCAGGAGGGCCGTCCGATGATGAAACGACCGTCCTTCGCGATCTACGGGATCCTCGGCGCGTTCGTGCTCGGCTCCGCGTTCCCGTTCTACTGGTCGTTCCTGGTGGCCAGCCGGGACAACTCGGTGCTGACAGGGGACTTCACGCTGATCCCCGGCGGCAACTTCTGGACCAACGCCACGCGCGTGTTCGACACGATCCCGTTCTGGAAGGCCCTGGGCAACAGCTTCCTCGTGTCCGGCACCGTGACGTTCTCGGTGGTGCTGCTGTCGACGCTGGCCGGGTTCGCCTTCGCCAAGCTGAAGTTCCGCGGCCGGGGCGTGCTGTTCCTGTTCGTCGTGGCAACGTTGGCAGTGCCGACCCAGCTCGGGATCATCCCGCTGTACATGGCGATGGCCGAGTTCGGCTGGGCCGGCGAACTCGAAGCCGTGATCGTGCCGAACCTCGTCACCGCGTTCGGCGTGTTCTGGATGCGCCAGTACCTGCTCGACGCCATTCCGGACGAGCTCGTCGAGGCGGCGCGGATGGACGGCTGCAGCCTGTGGCGTGCGTTCTGGCACGTCGCGCTGCCCGCCGCCCGGCCGGCCGCCGCGATGCTCGGCGTGTTCACGTTCATGCAGTCCTGGAACGACTTCCTGTGGCCGCTGGTCGTGCTCAACGCCGACAACCCGACCCTCCAGGTCGCACTGGAGAAGCTGCAGAGCGGCTACTACGTCGACTACTCGCTCGTCCTCGCCGGAACCACGCTCGCGACGGTTCCGGTGCTCATCGTGTTCCTCGTACTCGGGCGGCAGATCGTCGCCGGTGTCATGCAGGGCGCCGTCAAGGGGTGAAAATGGAGAACATTCTTTTCCCACAGGGTTTTCTGTGGGGAGCCGCGACCGCCGCGTTCCAGGTGGAAGGTGCGACCGACGTGGACGGCCGCACCGACTCCATCTGGGACGAGTTCTGCCGGCAGCCCGGCAAGGTGGTGGGCGGCGACTGCGGTGAACCCGCCGCCGACCACTACCGGCGTTTCGAGCAGGACGTCGCCATGATGGCGGACCTGGGGCTGAAGGCCTACCGGTTCTCGATCGCCTGGCCGCGCGTGCGGCCGGACGGCGGGAAGGTCAACCAGGCGGGGCTCGACTTCTACAAGCGGTTGATCGACTCGCTGCTGGCGCACGACATCGCGCCGTGGCCCACGCTGTACCACTGGGACCTCCCGCAGAAGCTCGAGGAGACCGGCGGCTGGGCGAACCGCGACACCGCGTTCCGGTTCGCCGACTACGCGGCCGCCACCGTCGAGGCGCTCGGCGACCGGGTCGGCACCTGGACGACGATGAACGAGCCGTGGTGCTCGGCGTTCCTCGGGTACGCGGGCGGAATCCACGCGCCCGGCCGCACCGAGCCCAAGGCCGCCGTCGCCGCCGTGCACCACCTGCTGCTCGCGCACGGGCTCGCGGCCGACACCATCCGCGCCGCCCAGCCGGATGCCAAGGTGGGCATCACGCTCAACATGTACCCGATCATCCCCGTGGATCCCGGCAACCCGGCGGACCTCGACGTCGCGCGCCGGCTCGACGGGCTGCAGCAGCGGATCTTCCTGGATCCATTGCTGCGCGGGGAGTACCCGGCCGACATCCTCGCGGACCTCGAGCCGTTCGGGTTCGGCGAGCACGTCAAGGACGGCGACCTCGGCGTCATCTCGGGGCCGATGGACATGCTCGGCGTCAACTACTACACCGAGCACTACGTCAGCTCCACGCCCAACGGCGAGACCGGTCCGTCGCCGTGGGTCGGCGTGCAGCACGCCTCGTTCCCGGCCAGGGACGCACCCATGACCGACATGGGCTGGGAGGTCAGGCCGGACGGCCTCACCGCGGTGCTGATGCGGGTGCACCAGGACTACCCGCGGCTTCCGTTGTACATCACGGAGAACGGCGCCGCGTTCCGCGACGACTTCTCCGGCACCGGCGCGATCGACGACGTGGACCGCACCGGTTTCATCGCCTCCCACCTTCGTGCCGCCCACGCGGCCATCGAGGCGGGCGTCGACCTGCGCGGCTACTTCTGCTGGTCGCTGCTGGACAACTTCGAGTGGGCAGAGGGGTACGCGAAGCGGTTCGGCATCGTCCACGTCGACTACGACACCCAGATTCGCACGCCGAAGATGAGTGCGAGGTGGTACAGCAGGGTGGCCCGGGACAACGCGTTGGTCGCCGTCTCATGACAGAAGGCAGGAGTCGCCGCCCCGGCCCGCGCATCGAGGAGGTCGCGCGCGTGGCCGGGGTGTCGAAGTCCACGGTCTCCAGGGTGATCAACGGCGAGAAGTACGTGAGCGAGCGGTCGCGCCAGGCAGTGCACCGCGCCATCGCGCTGCTCGGGTACAGCCCGAACCACGCCGCGCGCACCCTGGCCGGCAGCAAGGCGAACGCGATCGCCCTGGTCATCTCCGAGCAGGGCAGCCGGGTGCTCGCCGACCCGTTCTTCGCCCAGGTGCTGCGCGGGGTGCACGCCGAGCTCGCCGGACGGCACGTGCAGCTCCTGCTGATGATGAACCAGCCGCTCGACGGTGAGGACCAGATCGCTTACCTCACCGGCGGGCACGTCGACGGCGCCCTCGTGGTGAGCCTGCACGGCGAGGACCCGTTGCCGAGGACGTTGCACGAGACGGGGCTGCCCATCGTGGTGGGCGGCCGTCCGCTCGCGGGCGGCTCCGTCCCGTTCGTCGACGCCGACAACTTCAACGGAGCTCTGGGGGCCGTGCGGTTCCTCATCTCGCTGGGCCGCGAGAAGATCGCCACGATCGCCGGGCCGCTCGACATGGCGGTGGGCATGGACCGCCTGAGCGGCTGGCGGTGCGGGCTCGCGGAACACGGCATGGCCGTGGAACTGGTGGTGCACAGCGACTTCACGCCCGACAGCGGCGCGCTCGCGATGGAGGAGCTGCTGCGCAGAGCACCCGATCTCGACGCGGTCTTCGTGGCGGCGGACATCATGGCGCTCGGCGCGTTGCGGGTGCTCCAGGCGAGCGGCCGCCGGATCCCCGACGACGTGGCGGTCGTGGGGTTCGACGACTCCGTGCTCGCCGCGACGGCCGTGCCGCCGCTCACCACCGTGCGGCAGGACGTCGAGGGGTTCGGCCGCACCATGACCTGGCGGCTGCTGGCCGAGCTGGCGGGCGAGGAGAAGCTGCCGCAGTCCATGCTGCTGCCCACGTCACTGGTGCGCCGCGCGAGCGCCTGATCGTGCTTGCACCCCAACGGTTCGATCGCCCTCGGGTCGAATCGACTCGAAACCATTCGACGCGGAAGTAATTCCTCCCGAGCCTGAACCAGAGCCAGGACCAGGCCGTATTACGACATGCGAGGGAGAGAGAGCGGGGGTTGCGATGCAGGCGGGCCGATTCTTCGACGATTCACCGGACGAGTCACCGGACAACGGTCCGGAACTGCCGGACACAGCGGTGCTGCGCGTGCTGTGGATGACCGCGCAGGGCATGGTGTGGCCGTGGCTGCTGCAGAGCATGTGCCGCGGCGACGCCATCGAGCAGGCTCTGAAGAGCGAGCTGATCTGGGCGCCGGTCGGCGACCACCTCGGCTACCACATCACGGACGCCGGGCGGCGGCGCATCATGGACTGGTACCAGGAGAACCGCCCCGGCAGGGGTGCGCAGGACGACTCGGCGCACTGGCGCGCCGTCACCATGCGCTGAACGGCGCCTATCGGTCCGATGCGAACACGCGCACGTCGCGTTCCCCGAGTGCGACGCGCTCGCCCGCCGGAACGCCGTCGCCGCCCAGCAGGTCGGTGAGCGCGACCGGCGTGACGACCTCGGCGCGGTCTCCGCTCCAGTTGTGCACCACGTGCAGACGGCGTCCGTCCGGCGAGGTGCCGGTCGTCACGGTGACCGTCTCCGGGAGATCCATCCAGCCCGACACCGGCGCGGGCGCGAACCACCTCGCGAGCGCGGCGGCGAGAGCGCGGCCTGGCACCGTGCCGACGCACGTGACGCGACCGGCGCCGTGCCGCCGGGTGGTGACCGCGGGCCAGCGTCCGAAGTGGTGGTGGTCGTACTCCACCAGCACGTCCGCGTCGGTGACCACGTACCCCTCGACCCACCGGGTGGCGACCGCGTCCGCGGGCAGGTGCAGCGCGGATCCTTCCGCGGCGTGCACGCGGAGGTCACGCGACAGGTTGCTGAACTCGTCGTAGTGGACGCCCGCCACCTCGGTGAGGCGGCCGGGAGCGGGCTCGTGGCGTGCCCTGCCCTCGTGGTCGGCGTAGGCGGTGCGAGGTCCGATGACCAGGTGGCCGCCCGAGTGCGCGTACTCCGCCAGCCAGTCGATCGTCGCGTCGTCGGCGAGGTAGAGGGCGGGTGCGATCAGTACGGGGTGTCGGCGCGCGGCCTCCTCCAGGCCGGCCAGCTGACCGGCGTGGATCATCCGCACCTGCCGTCCCGCCTCGAACGCGCCGCGGTAGAACGAGTCGAAGATCCGCTGGTACGCGGCGGCGTCCGGGCCACCGTCCGGAGTGGACAGCGGAGGGTACTTCTGCATGTACCACTTGCTGGGCAGCGAATGGACGATCGCGATGTCGGCGTCCGGCTCGACGCCCGCGACCGCCGCGCCCGCCGTCTCGAACTCGGCTCCCAGCCGTGCGAGCTCGGCGTAGGCGCGACCGGGCCGGCTGCTGTGCGGGAGCACGCCGCCCCAGTAGGTCTCCGCGCCGAAGTGCAGCGTGTGCCAGTGCCAGTACTCGATCATCCGCGCGCCGCGGGCGACGAACGCCCAGGCGGCCTGGCGCCACTGGCCGTCGAAGGCGGGACGGTTGTCCCAGGGCGTGCCGATGTTCCCGGCGTTGGTCTCGGTGACCAGGAACGGTTCCTGGCGGGACGAGAAGATCCAGTCGGCACCGCGGTAGAACGCCCAGACTCCCCTGGTCTTCCAGCCCTGCTCGTGGTCGTCCGGCGTGGGATCGGGCAGCGTGAGCCCGTCCTGCATGTCGTAGTAAGGATTTCCGGCGGTGACGTCCACGTGGCCGGTCAGCCCGTCGTCGTCCAGAGCCATGTGCGGGTAGTGCAGGCAGGTGGTGACGAACTGCTCCGGCCGCGCGTACTCGCGGACGACGTCTGCCTGCCACGCGACGAACTCCGTGGTCTGCCGCGCCTGGAACGCCCGCCACGCGATGTCGTACTGCGGCTGGGCGTTGCCCTCCGGCGTCCACAGGTCGGCCCAGTCGGACAGCCGATGCGACCAGTACACCAGGCCCCACGCGCGGTTCAGGTTCTCGACGTCGCCGTAGGTGGCACGCAGGTGGTCGACGAAGCGCTGGAACACGCCGTGGTTGTGCAGCAGGTGCACGCCCGGTTCGTTGTCCACCTGGAACCCGATGACCGAGGGGTGGCCGGCGTACCGCCCGGCGATCCTGCGCGCGACGCGTTCGGCGTGGAAGCGGAAGGCGGGATGGGTGAAGTCGGCCTCCTGCCGGGCTCCCCAGCCGACACGCCGGCCGTCGGCCCGTTGCGCCGCGATCTCCGGGTACTGCCGGGCGAGCCACGGCGGCACCGCGTACGTCGGCGTGCCGAGCACGACGGCGATCCCGCGTTCGTGCGCGCCGTCGAGCACCGGTTGGAGCCAGTCCAGCTCGAACCGCCCGTTCTCCGGCTCCCACGTGGACCACACCGACTCGCCGACCCTGATGACGGTGAAACCGGCCTGCACCATGAGGTCCAGGTCGGTTTCGAGCCGCTCGCACGGCTGGTACTCGTGGTAGTACGCGGCGCCGAACAACACCCGCTCTGGCAGGACAGCCATCAGGAGACCTCCGAGGTGAGCGGGACGCTCACGTGATCATCGGAGGCTTTTCCGGACGGCGCAACGGAAGTCGGCGTTTCCGTTGCGCCGCTGGGCCTTTCGGGGCACGTTCGAGTCGAATCGACTGTCGAACGGGTCAGACGGTGGCGGCGGCGCGAGCGGCGAGGCCCTCGACCACTCCGGCCAGCTTCTCGGTGACCTCGGGGTCGTCGACCGGGTGGAGGTCGGCGAAGCGCACCACCGAGGAGGGGATCGAGAGGGTCAGGTCCTCGGCGACCGCGCCACCGGCGATCTTGACCGCCTTGCGGGCCTCGTCCTGCGCCCACACGCCGCCGTACTGGCCGAACGCGGTGCCCACGACGGCGACCGGCTTGCCGGACAGGGCGCCGGCGCCGTAGGGACGCGACAGCCAGTCGATGGCGTTCTTCAGCACGGCGGGGATGGTGCCGTTGTACTCGGGCGACACCAGGAGCAGGGCGTCCGCCTCCGCGGCGGCCTCCCGCAGCCGGGCGGCGGGGGCGGGCACGGTGCCCTCGGCGTCGAGGTCCTCGTTGTAGAACGGCACGGTGTCCAGGCCCTCGAAGAGCCCGACCTCGACGTGCTCGGGCGCGATCTGCACCGCGGCCTCGGCGAGCCTGCGGTTGTGCGAACCCGAACGGAGGCTGCCGACGAGCGTGAGGATGCGGACGGCCATGAAGTGACTCCCAGGTGCGGTGTGTGCTTGAACGACTACACCCTAAACGGGACGCGGCCCGGTTATCTTCCGGCTACGCTGCCGAGGTGATCGACAGCACACCCCTGCCCCTCGCCGACGCGGAGCCGCCCCTGCGTGCGGACGCGGTGCGCAACCGGGCGTTGTTGCTGGAAGCGGCCGCTCGGCTGGCGGCGCGACGGGGCGCGGCGGCGATCACGATGGAGGCGGTCGCCGCGGAGGCCGGGGTCGGCAAGGGCACGGTGTCGCGGCGCTTCGGTGACCGCAACGGACTGCTCCAGGCCCTGCTGGACCGCTCGGAGAGCCTGTTCCAGGAGGCGTTCCTCAGCGGACCGCCGCCGCTCGGACCGCAGGCCGATCCGGCCACGAGGCTCAGGGCGTTCGGCCCGGCGCTGCTGCGCCACGAGCACGCCGACCTCGAGCTCTACCTGGCGGCCGAGCCGTCACCGAGCCGCCGGTTCGCGGTCCCCGCCCGGCAGTTGCGCCACCGGCACGTGGCCCTGCTGGTGCGCGCGCTCCTGCCCGACGCCGATGCCGACCTGATCGCCCACACCCTGCTGGCGTCGGTGGACGTCGTGCTGACCGACCACCTCGTCCGCGGCCACGGCATGCCGCTGGCACGGGTGGAGGCCGGGTGGCACGACCTGGTTGACCGCCTGCTGACCTGACCGCTACCGCTCCAGCCGGCTGGGATCCCCCACATCGCTGCGGCGGACCAGCCAGGCCTCGGTGATGTGCGTGAACATCGCCTCGGCGGCACCGGTGGGGTCGTGCGCGGCGATCCGTTCGCACACTCGGCGGTGGCCCTCGTTGGAGGCGGCGCACAGGGCGCGGTCGCTGCGGCCCGTGTAGCGGGCGGTGTTGATCACCTGGCTCTCCAGCGCCCGCACCACGCCCCTGGCGATGCGGTTGCCGGACGCGCGCATGATCCGGTCGTGGAAGAGCCGGTCCTGCTCGCGGTAGGCGTCGGGGTCGCCGACCAGCCGGTCCATCAGCTCGACGAGGTCGCGCAGCGCGGTGACGGTGGCCTCGTCGGCGGTGCGGGCGGCGGCCTGGGCCATGTCCGACTCGAGCAGCCGCCGGGTGACCACCAGGTCGTCGAGCACCGCGAGCGTCTCGTCCTCGGCCACGATCGCCCCGAGGACCAACTCGTCGAGCACGTTCCACGAGGACGGCGGGGTGACCTGGGTGCCCGCGCCCTGACGCACCTGCACCAAACCCTTCTCCTGCAGGACTTTCACCGCTTCACGGATGACGGTCCTGCTCACCGAGAAGGCCTCGCACAACGCGGGCTCCGGAGGCAGCGACGTCCCGGAGGGGTGGTCGCCGCGCACGATCCGGCTCACGAGCTCGGCGGTCACCGCACTGGCCAGGCTCGCCGGCCTGCGCACCCAGCCAGGGGTGGCGGCGGCCGTTCTCCGGCCTGATGCGGTCATCGTTCCTCCGGTCACGTCGTGCGGGGACGTGCGGCGAGAGTACTGCAGAACGGGCGATTGACGTAATACGTCATACGACTTACGTTCACGGCACCCCGTCGGGAACGACGCAGCCCGGCGCCCTCTCGGGAAGAGAAGTGAGCCAGCGATGAAGCAGCGCACACTCTTGTCCGCCGCCCTGGTCCTGGGGCTGACGCTGACGGCAGGATGCGGCAGCGCGTCCGGGCCGGGCACCTCGTCCGGCGGCTCCGGCGACAAGCTCGTGGTCTGGGACTGGAAGTCCGGTGACGCCAAGGCGGCCGCCTACGTGGAGAAGGCGAAGGCCGACTTCGCGAAGAAGCACCCCGGCGTGAACGTCGAGTTCGTGGCCCAGCCGTTCGACCAGTACTACACCCTGCTCGGCGCGGCCATCCAGGCCGGCAAGGGTCCCGACGTCGTGCTCTTCAACGGTGGCGGGCAGATCCGCGACCGCGCCGACGCTCTCGCCCCGCTCGACACCTACGTCGCCGATGACCGGAAGCGCCTGGCCGGCTGGGATGCGTTCACGAAGGACGGCAAGGCTTACGCCGCACCGGTGACGCTGCAGGGACATCCCGTCTACTACAACAAGGACCTCTACCAGAAGGCCGGCCTCGACCCGGACTCCCCGCCGAGGACGTGGGACGACTTCGTCCGCGACTGCGGTGTGATCGCCCAGAAGACCGGCGCGAAGTGCCTGGCGCAGGGCAACAAGGAGGGCTACGGCATCCAGTTCTTCCTGTCCGCCATGGGATCGGCGGTCCTGACGCCGCAGGAGTACGACGACTGGATCGCCGGCAAACGGGACTGGTCCTCCGCGAACGTCAAGCGGATCTTCGAGCTGTGGAAGCAGACCGCCGACTCCGGGCTGAACACCGACGGTGCCAACTCCACGGCGATGTTCAACGACGCGTTCGCGCTCTTCAACTCCGGCAAGGCGGCCAACGTCATCGGCCTGATGTCGGACGTGGGGCACTGGAAGGACTTCGCTGAATTTCTCACCCCGGAGAAGCTCGGCGTGATGCGGGCGCCCGTGGTGAACCCCGCGGCGAAGCCGAGCCTGCCGTTCGACGGCGGCATCGGGTACGCGGTCGCGAAGTGGACCAAGGACCCGAAGCTCGCCGCGGACCTGGTGCGCTCGCTGACCTCCGCCGACGCGCTGAAGGCGTTCTACGCCGACGGTGGCGCCATCGCGTCCGACGCGACCATCGACGTCTCCTCGGGCGGCCCCGCCGTCAAGGCGATCGTCGCGGAGGTCAAGTCGGGCAAGCCCGCACTGCACGTCGCCCTGTCATCGAAAACCCTTGACCTGATGGGACGTCTGTCGCAGCAGCTGCTGAGCGGATCGGCCACAGTGGACGACGCGGTGGCGCAGCTCGCCGCCTCCGACAAGACCGGCTGACCGCTGTGGCGGCACCCGTTCTCTCCCCCGCGCGCCCGGCTCCGGCCGGGCCCGCGAGGCCGCGCCGGTCCGGCTCACGGTCCGAGCGCCTGGCTCCCCTCGTGCTCGTGGCGCCGGCCGTCCTGATCATCGCCGGGCTGCGCCTGTGGCCGTTGGTGCTGGGCGTCAACTTTTCCTTCACCGGCGACGGTGACCGGGACGGCATGATGGTCGGCCTCGACAACTACGTGACCCTGTTCGCGGATCCGCTGTTCCGCACGGCCCTGCGCAACGTCGGGCTGCTCGTCCTGCTGCTCCCGGTGGCGGTGGCGATCCCCGGACTGCTCGCCACGTTGATCTACCTGCGCGTGCCGGGACATCGGCTGTACCGCGGGGTCTACTTCTTCCCCGCGGTGCTCTCGCCGGTGATCGTCGGCGCGATCTTCACGCTGCTGCTGGCGTTCGACGGTCCGCTCAACGGGGTCCTCGGCGGTCTGGGAATCGGGCCGGTGGACTGGCTCGGCGATCCCGGTGTGGCGTTCTTCGTGGTCGTCGCGGTGCACGTCTGGGCGACGTTCGGCATGGCGCTCGTCGTCTTCCTGGCCGGGTTCGCCACCCTCGACCAGTCGCTGCTCGACGCGGCGAAGATGGACGGCGCGTCGTTCCCGCAGACGGTCCGGCACGTGATCGTCCCGAGCCTGACGCGCACGATCCAGTTCGTCTTCGTCACCACCATGATCGGCATGCTGACCTCGATGTTCGGTCTGCTCTACGTGATGACGAGCGGCGGGCCGGAGGGGTCGACGTACCTGCCCGAGTACTACATCTGGATCCAGCAGGGGCGCCTGAACCAGCCCGCGCTCGCCTCCGCGGCGTCGACCGCGCTGTTCCTGATCATGCTCGTGGTGGGGCTGGCCCAGATCGCGATCCTGCGCCGCGCCGCCGGCAAGGAGGACTGATGCCCGGCTCCCGTCCGGCCCGGTGGGTCGCCGCCGTCCCGATGGCCGCGCTCGCCCTGGCCACGATCTACCCGCTGGTGTTCACCACCAACGTCGCCATGAAGACCCGGCGCGAGTACGTGCTCGACCGGTTCTCCCCGGCGGACTCGTTCAGCCTCGACAACGTCGTCAAGGCGTGGACGAGCGTGGGAATGTCCCGGTACTTCCTGAACTCGGTGGTCGTCGTGGCGTGCTCGGTCGCGCTGCTGCTGTTGTTCGGCTCGATGGCGGGCTTCGCGCTCGGACGGCTGCGGTTCCGCGGCTCGTCCGCGCTCTTCCTGGGAATTCTCGCGGCGCTGTTCGTGCCGTTCCAGGTGATCATGGTGCCGCTGGCGCGGACCATGGCGGACATCGGTCTCATCGACACCTATCCCGGCCTGGTCCTCGCGTACGTGGCGCAGTTCCTGCCGTTCACGATCTTCCTGCTGACGAGCTACTACGCCACCGTGCCGTCCGAGATCGTCGACGCCGCACGCATCGACGGGAACTCGGTGTACGGGGTCTACTGGCGGATCATGCTCCCGATCGGCGCGCCCGCGCTGTTGTCGGTCGGTGTGCTCAACGCCCTGTTCTGCTGGAACGACGTCCTCGTCGCGTTGCTGATGATGCCGTCCGCGGAGCACCGCACGCTCATGGTCGGTGTCACGTCGTTGCGCGGTCAGTACTCCGACGACATCCCGACGTTCGCCGCGGGAGTGCTGATCGCCGCGGTCCCCGTCCTGGTCGTCTACCTGTTCCTGCAACGCCAGATCGCCGACGGTGTCACCGCCGGGTCCACGAAGGGCTGACATGCGCATCACTGGCTACCGGACGCTCACCACGGTCCAGGACTGGGGCCGTCCTGTCGGCGACGCCAACGGCGTGATCCCCGACGGCCTCGTCCGGGTCCCGATCGTCGTCGTCGAGACCGACGCGGGCCTCACCGGCGTCGGACTCGGCCCGCACGTGGAGATCGAGGCCGTCTTCGCCGCCATCGAGGGCGAGGACCCGCGCTGCGTCACCGCCCTGTACGACCGGATGCTGCGCCGGATGTTCAAGGCAGGGCACGCCGGTGCGGTGTTCGGCACGATCGGCGCCTTCGACAGCGCGTTGTGGGACATCAAGGCCCAGGCGGCCGGGGAACCGCTGTGGCGGTTGCTCGGCGGCCGCGACCGCCGCGTGCCCGCCTACGCCTCCGCACTGGACATCGCGCTGACCGACGACGAACTCGTTGCGGTGTACCAGGTCTACGCCGATCGCGGACTGCGCGCGGCGAAGCTCAAGGGCGGCCTGGACGTGGACCGCGACCGGCACCGCCTCGCCCTCGTGCGGGACGTCCTGACCGAGGCGGGCGACGGCGCGCGGCCGAGCCTGATGCTCGACGTCAACGAGACCTGGACGCGCAAGCAGGCGGTCCGGTACGTCAGCGAGCTCGAACGGACCTTCGACCTCACGTGGGTCGAGGAACCCGTCCGCCGCTGGGACGTGGAGGGCCACGCGGCGGTCGGCCGCGGGATCCGCGCCTCCGTTGCCACCGGCGAGAACCTGACCGGGCTCGAACAGCACCGTCCGCTGATGGCGGCCGGCGCCGTCGACGTCGTGCAGACAGCAGGTGTCTGGGGCATCACCCACTTCCTGCGGGTGGCCACCCTCGCGCACGCTCACGACCTGCCCGTCAGTCCCATCGGCACCAGTCCGATCGGCCTGCTGCACGGCGCCGCGTCGGTGCCCAACCACCTGGTCAGCGAACTGCAGGACCTGCGGCCCGCGGTGGGCGTCTCGCTCGACCTGCACGTCGAGGACGGCGCGTACGTCCTCGGCGACAGCCCGGGACTGGGCGTGCGGCTCGACGAGCAGACCATCGCCGCGTCGAGCCACCTGCTCCCCCACCCGTCGGCCGGCGGCACGCACATCCGGCCCGAACGCGCGGGACGGCGCCTGCACGCGGTGGAGGCGGGTGAGGAGAGCCCCGTTCTCAACGCCGGGGTGTAGTGCCGCGTCCGACCTCCCCGGCGAGCAGGAGGTAGGCGCCGGCCGTCCACGTGTAGGCGCGGTCGCGCAGCCCTTCCCCGGTGAGCGCGTCGAAGTTCTCCGCGAACCCGGACTTCTCGCAGGTGGCCCGGAACCGCGCGCTCACCTGGTCGGCCAGCTCCACCGCGCCGCCGCGGCGCAGGCCGTCCTCGATCAGCACGGTGGCCGGAGCCCACACCGGTCCGCGCCAGTAGCCGTCGGGCTCGTAGTAGGGCGAGCCCGGCTCCTCCGTGGCCAGGCCGACGGGCGTGAGGTGCGCGGCGACACCGGCGCACAGGGCGTCGAAGACCTCCCGCGGCAGGTGCTCCCCCAGCACCACGGGCATCAGGTCGAGCAGGCTCGCACTGCGCCGTTTCGTCCCGCTGGCCACGCCCTGGCTGACGAAGTGGTCGCCCCGCCACAGCTCGCCGAGCAGTTCGTCGAGCAGCGCGTCCGCCTGCTCCGACCACCGCGCCGGCTCGTCCCCCGTCTCGGCGGCGAGCCGGGCGAGTTCCTTCAACTGCAGCACCAGGAAGGCGGCGAGGTCGGGCGAGCGGACGAGGCGTTCCTCCCGGAACACCGTCGAGTTGTCCCACCCGCTGTCGTTCCCGTGCTCGTAGTGCGGCAACAGGCTGCCGGGGGCCGTCCGGTGCTCCAGCCAGAACGAGGTCCACGCGCGGAGCTGCCGGTACGTCGGTCCCGCGTCGGGCAGTCCGCCCGGAAGTCGTTGCCGCAGCAGGGAGAGCGCCCAGCCGTGCACCGGCGGTTTGACGAAGTTGCGCAGCACCTCGGAATGGGTGACCGAGTCCGGCAACGCGCCTTGCTCGTCCTGATGGTCGAACACGACCTGGAACTGCTGCCAGGCGAGCCCCGGTGCGCCGGGGGCCAGTGCCAGCGCGGTGAAGCAGTGGTCCCAGCTCCACACCTTGTCCATCCAGTGCTTGGACATCAGCACGGCGGGCCGGTGGACGAACCCGGCGGGCCGCACGGTGGCCGACCAGAGCACGTAGCAGGCGAGCTCGGCGGCCGGGGTGCGGTCGCCGCGCCAGGGTGCCACGGACTCGGCGAAGCAGCCGAACTCCTCCCGCACGTCCGCCACGGCGTCGTCGAAGTCGTTCGCGGGCCGGGACGGCGGACGGGCCGTGCCGAGTTCCTCGATCGTCAGTTCCCAGGGTTCTCCGTCGTCCAGGACGACCCCTCGCTCCGCTTCCCCGAGCTCCTGGTCGCCACACGGTCGCCACTGTCCGGTTTGGACGGTGAGACGCAGGCGGTGCCCGGTCTCGTAGGAGGTGAAGACGAGCCCACCGGCGGGATCGGCGAAGAAGTAGGTGCCGGTGAACGGGGTCAGCGTGCTCTGCACCGCACTGATCCGCATACCCAGGCCGGTACCGCGCAGCCGTACCACGTCCGGTGACGAGAACACCGCCGTGACACTGCCGCTTCCGGCCCGCCAGCGCAGTGCCGAGGGGTCCGCGGTCACCTCGACCGGCACGCGTTCGCCGTCGAGCAGCGGAACGAACGAGAGCACCGGATGCATGCCGTTGCGGTGCGACACGAGGTGCACGTCCTCGGCGTAGGAGCTGAGCCCCACGACCGGGGAGAGGCAGAACCACGCGCCGTAGCGGCTGAAAGGGATCTCACGCACGGAGAACTCGGTTGTCACGCCGGACCCCTCTCAGTCCTTCACGGCGCCGGAGGTGAGCCCGGCGGCGACGAAGCGTTGCGCCACCACGAGCAGCACGGACGCCGGTACGGACGCGACCACCGCGGTGGCCATGATGGAGTTCCACTCCTGGTTGTTGTTGCCGATGTAGCGGTAGATGCCGAGCGTCAGCGGTTGCAGCGCCCCGCCCGAGTCGAGCGTGGCGGCGAACAGGAAGTCCGACCACGCCCACAGGAACGAGAACAGCGCCGCGGTGATCACGCCGTTGCGGCTCGCGGGCAGCACGACCGACACGAACGCGCGCCACGGTCCCGCGCCGTCGATCCGGGCGGCCTGCAGCAGTTCGTCCGGCACCGAGGCCATGAACGCGGTCAGCACCAGCACGGCGAACGGCACCGCGACCGTCGAGTCGGCCAGGACGAGTCCCCACACGGTGTTCGTGATGCCGAGGCGGACGTAGATGCCGTAGAAGCCGAGCGCCATGATGATCCCCGGGATCATCTGCGCGACAAGCAGGACGAACCCGAACCCGAACGCGCGCCGCCCCGCCGGCCACAGCTTCGCGAGCGCGTACGCGGCGGGCGCGGCCAGCGCCAGGGTGAGCACGACGGTACCCAGCGCCACCAGCAGGCTCGTGGCGAAGTACGGCAGCTGTTCGCGCAGCACCCTTTCGTAGCCCTCCAGCGTGGGCGAGGCCGGGAACAGGCTCGGCGGTGACTTCCGCATGTCGCGCGCGGGCGTGAGCGACACGACGACCATCCAGTAGACCGGGAACAGCATCACCGCGGTCATCAGCAGTCCGGCGGCCGTGCGCCAGTACCGGGTCCTCATGTGCGCTCCTGTGCGCGGATGTGGACCAGGCCCGCCGCGAGCGCCATCAGGATCAGCACGTTGCCCACCGCGGCACTCGGGCCGAACTGGGGCAGCGCCCCGCCGAAACCGAGCTCGTAGGACCAGGTGGCGAGCGTGGAGGACGACCCGCTCGGCCCGCCCCTCGTCATGATCCAGATGATGTCGAACACCTTGAGCGTGTAGACCAGGCCGAGCAGCAGGGTGATCGCCGAGACCGGGCGCAGCAGCGGGAACGTGACGTGGCGGAACGTCTGCCAGCCGCTCGCTCCGTCCAATGAGGACGCTTCGTGCACCTCGGGCGGCAGACCGCGCAACCCGCTGTGCAGCAGCACGAGGTTGAACGGCACGCCGATCCAGATGTTCGCGATGACGACGGACACCAGCGACCACGACGGTGAGGTCAGCCAGTTGACCGGTCCGATGCCCACGGCCCCCAGCGCCGCGTTGACCAGCCCGGACTCGCTGTTGAGCAACCACGCCCAGGTCGACGCGGACACGATGAGCGGCAGCAGCCAGGGCACCAGGAACAACGCGCGCAGGGTCGCGGACAGCGGGAAGTGCCGGGCGAAGAACACCGCCAGCGCGAAACCGATGGTGTACTGGAACAACAGCGACACGGCGGTGAACACCACCGTGTGCAGCAGGGCCGTCCGGAAGGCCGGGTCGGCGAACACGGTGGCGTAGTTGGCGAATCCGGCGAACGCCGCACCGCCGTGGACGAACGTCCGCACCGTGTGGTTCCGCAGACTCAGATCGACGTTGGTGTACAACGGATACGCGTAACACACCAGCAGGTACACCACGAGCGGGAGCACGAACGCCCACCCCGTGAGTCGCGTGCGCACCGGCGGCTACTTCGCGGACGCCGCGGCGGCCTGGGCGTCCTTCAACGCCGCCTCCGGTGTCTTCGCACCGGTGAGCGCGGCCTGCACAGCGCCCCACAGCGGTTGCGAGATCCGGGGATAGCGGGTGCCGAGGTTGTCACCGGTGCGGCCCTTGGCGTTCTGCACGGCGTCCACCCAGACCTTGAGCTCCGGCGACGCGGCCACCTGCTGCTCCCGTACCGAGGGCACCGCCGAGACGTACGTCAGCGCGGTGACGGTGGCGAGCACCCGGTCCGGCGCCGTCAGGCAGGTCACGATCTGCGCGGCCTTGGTCTCCGTGCCCTTGTCGTCCTGCATCGGAACGGTGACGAACTCGCCTCCCGTGGGCGCGGGCGCGGTGCCCCCGGTGCGGCCGGGGATCGCGATCACGCCGTACTCGAAGCCGGCCTTCTTCGCGTTCTGCAGCTGCCAGGTGCCGTTCTCGGCGAACGCGTACTCCCCGGTGGCGAACTCCTGCCAGCTGGTGGTCTGGGTGTTGCCGACCACGGAGTTGGGCGCGAGTCCCTTGTCCAGCCAGGACTTCCACAACGTCAGCGCGCTGACCGCGTCGGCGGACGACAGGTCGGTGAGCGTGGCGCCCGAGCCCCAGAACCACGGCAGGAACTGGAAGCTGCCCTCCTCGGTGCCGATCGCGGAGAACGTGATGCCCTTCTTGCCCGCGGCCTTCACCTTGCCGAGAGCGGCGTCCAGCGACGCCCAGTCCGTGACGGACGCGGGGTCGACGCCGGCGGCGCCGAGCACCGCCTTGTTGTAGTAGAGGGCGAGCGTGTTCGCGCCGATCGGCGTGCCGTAGGTCTGGCCGTTCGACGTTCCCGCGGCCACGAGGTTCGGGGAGGCCTGCGAGGCGTCGAGACCGACGTCGGAGTTCGATCGGAGCACCCCGGCCTCGGCGAGCGTGGAGACCACGGGGTTGTCGACCACCAGCACCTGCGGGGCGGTGCGCTGCTGGGCGGCGAGCAGCACCTTGCCGGTGAGGTCCGTGGTGTCGTAGGCCTGGCGCTGCACCTTCACCCCCGCCTGCGCCGCGCACCCCTCGATCGTCCGCACCCAGTCGGAGCCGGCGGCGAACTGCGGGTACGGGTCCCACACGGAGAACGTGTCAGGCGTCGAACTGCCCGGTGCGGAGGAGCAGGCCGTCGCGGAGACGGCCAGACAGGCAGCGGTCAGGAGCCTCGGAACAGCCGCGCGTCGCATCTTGGTCCTTCCTGCCGACTTCGTTGACGACATTCATCGAACCGGTTCGATTTGCAGGAGCCGAGCCAACGTAGCCGTGTCGAACGAAACGTCGCAAGAGCCAGTGGCCTACGATTGTCGATGGTCGAACCGGTTCATTCGACGGACCGGAGACGGGAACGGGCATGAACATCGGAGAGATCGCCAGGCGGGTCGGCGTGTCGCGCAGCACCGTGTCGTACGCGTTGAGCGGCAAGCGACCGGTCTCCGCGGCGACCGTGCGGCGGATCAACGACGTCATCGCCGAGCTCGGCTATCGCCCGAACGCCAGCGCCCGCGCGCTCGCCGAGGGACGCACCAGGACTCTCGGGCTGGTGATCCCACCCGCGAGCACCCGGCTGACCGACGTCCAGCTGAGCTTCGTCGCCAGCGTCGTCGAGGTGGCCGCCGCGTACGACCACGACGTGCTGCTGTCGCCGAGCGGCGGCGACCACGACAGGTCGTTCGACCGCGTCGTGACCGGCCGCAGGGTCGACGGCGTGATCCTGATGGAGATCCTCCTGCGGGATCCGAGGGTCGACCGGCTCACCACCTCCGGCCTGCCGTTCGTCACGATCGGCCACGTCGTGGACTCCGCCGCCTCCCGGTGGGTCGACGTCGACTACGCGGGCCTGATCAGCCGCTGCGTGCGGCACCTGGCCGACCTGGGGCACGAGCACGTGGTCTTGATCAACCGCTCCGAGGAGCTGGTCGCGTCGGGCTACGGCCCCGCGATGCGCGCGTCGGCCGGCTTCCTCGAGACCGCGGAGGGGTTCGGCATGACGGCGCACGACGTGTGCTGCGCCGACGACCCGGCCGCCGGTCTCGCCTGCTTCGAGCAGATCCTCGAGCGCCGCCCGGAGGTGACGGCGGCCGTGACGATCAACGAGGCTGCACTGCCCGGCGTGCAGCGCGCGTTGCACCGCGCCGGGCTCGACGTGCCCCGCGACTTCTCGCTCACCGGTGTGATCGCCGATCGGCTGGCCCTGGACTTCCACCCGCCGCTGACGGCGGCGGACGTCCCCGCCGGGCAGATGGCGCAACTCGCCGTCGACCTGCTGATGGAGCAGATCGCCGACCCGTCCGCGCCGCCGCGGCACGCGCTGCTCGCTCCGCCGATCACCCTGCGCTCCAGCACCGGAGCCCGCCGCAGGAGCTGACCGGAGACGAATCGGTTCGACCCTCCGGTCCATTGCTGTCCCTCGTCGCTCGGGCGTACCTTCATTTCTCGGTCGAACCGGTTCGATTCTCCGTCTCCCCTGACCCGTTACGGAGTCCCACATGGTTCAGCGACGAACCAGCACAGTCCTCCTGGCCGTCGTGGCGTCGGCACTCGCCTTCACCACCCCCGCCCAGGCCGCGAACGAGTCCATCAGCGTCGACTTCTCCGTCACCAGAGGCACACCGGCCTACCGCGCGTCCGGCTGGATCTACGGCATGACGGAGAACGCCGCGGGCCCCGCCGACCACTTCTTCCGCGACGTGAGGTTCCGCTCCATGAGGGCGGGCGGCGCGCAGCTCGACAGCCCCGGCGGCTGGGTGTCGGGCAAGTACGACCGCCGCTGGAACGCCACCAGAGCCCAACTCCTGCGCACCCGCTCGCTGGGCGGCGAGTTCGTCCTGCTGCCCCACGACCTCTGGGGTGCCGACGGGTACCCGATCTCGCGCTTCCCCGGCGACAACGGCGACTGGACCGACTACGACAACTTCCTCACCCGCCTGATCGCGGACGTCCGGGCGACGGGCGCGCCGGTGCAGTGGGACCTCTGGAACGAGCCCAACATCACGCTGTTCTGGAACCGGCCGCAGTCCCAGTACTTCGAGCTCTGGCGCCGCACCTACCAGCGGGTCCGGGCCGCCTTCCCGACTCAGCTGATCGTGGGGCCGAGCCACGCCGGGGTGCCGTCGACCGGCGGCTGGTGGACCCAGTACCTGGACTTCGTGCGCGCCAACAACGTCGTGCCCGACATCTTCAGCTGGCACGCGCTGCCGAGCGACCCGGTGGCGAACGTGGCGGTGGCGAACTCGACGCTCGACGCACGCGGAATCCCGCACCCACGGCCGTACCAGATCAACGAGTACGGCGCGTCCAACGAGCAGAACCCCGGTGACGGCGCGTGGTACATCGCACGGCTCGAACGGGCGGGCGCCGACGGCCTGCGCGCCAACTGGGCCAGTGCCGGCAACCTGCACAACGACCTCGGCAACCTGCTCGTGCGCAACTCCGCGGGGCAGCACCAGTCCAAGGGCGAATGGTGGGCCTACCGGTTCTACGGCTCGCAGACCGGCCAGATCGTCTCCACGACACCGAGCCAGTCGTACGACTCGTTCGCCACCAAGGCGACCGGCGTGGCGAAGGTCCTCGTCGGCGGTGGCAGCACGACCGGCAACGTCGCGATCACGTTGCAGCGCCTGGACACGACGACCGGTCTCGTGCAGAACAACCAGGTGCGGGTGCTCGTGCAGCGCATCCCGTACAACAACGGCGGCGCCGTGCAGGGGCCGGTCACCGTGCAGAACTCCGTGGTGTCGTTGTCCGGCAACAACGTCACGGTCACCGTGCCGCACAACAGCGTCGACGAGACGTTCACCGTCACGCTGTTGCCGCCCGCTGACAGCGGATTCCAGTCCGTCGCCGCCGCGCAGCACTCCCAGCAGTGCCTGGACAACACGAACCTGGGCACCGCCGACGGCAACCCACAGCAGCAGTTCCACTGTGAGGGCGGCGACCAGCAGCTGTGGAACTTCACGCCCGTGCAGGGCGTCGCCGACACCTACACCGTCGTGAACCAGCAGTCGGGCAAGTGCCTCGACGTCCCCTCCACCGCGGACGGTGCCGCCGTCGTGCAGCAGACCTGCTCCCCCGGTTCGGCGAGCCAGCAGTACTCGTTGCGCAAGGTCACCTACGGCGGCAACGACCCGCACGACTACCAGCTCGTCGCGCGGCACAGCGGCAAGTGCCTGGACGTCAACGGGATCTCCACCGCCGCGGGCGCCCGGATCATCCAGTGGGCGTGCAAGTCCGCCGCCCAGGGCAGTGAGCTCAACCAGACCTGGCGTCTCTGGGGCCGGTAGTCCCGAGGCGAGTCATGTCCGTCCACAACGCAGTGGAGCACCTCATGACAGTGAAGGTTCAAGGCAAGGCGCGGCGCCGTCTGGCCGCCGCACTGGGAATCTGTCTCGCGGCGGCACTGGCAGTCGCACCGGGCAACGCACCGGCGTCGGCGGCAGGTACCGGGCCGTGTGACATCTACGCCTCCGGCGGCACACCCTGCGTCGCCGCGCACAGCACCGTGCGAGCGCTCTACGGCTCGTACGGCGGCAACCTCTACCAAGTCCGGCGATCATCGGACAACACAACCCGCGACATCGCCGTACTGGCTGCGGGAGGCACGGCCAACGCGACGACGCAGGACACGTTCTGCGCGGGCACCTCCTGCGTCATCACGGTGGTCTACGACCAGTCCGGGCGCGGGAACGACCTGTGGTACCAGGGTTCCAGCGTCGTTCCCGGCTCCAGCCAGAGCAGGCCCGCCACCGCCACCTCCGAGGCGCTCACCGTCGGTGGTGGCAAGGCCTACTCGCTCTACATCAACCCCGGCAACAGCTACTGGCGCGACGGCCACCTGACGGGTGTCCCGACCGGCAGCGCGCCGGAGGGCATGTACATGGTCACCAGCGGCACGCACGTCAACGGCGGCTGCTGCTTCGACTACGGCAACAGCGAGACGACCCGCAGCGCGGACGCCGCCGGGGCCATGGACGCCATCAACTTCAGCACGCAGTGCTGGTTCGGCGGATGCTCCGGCACCGGCCCGTGGGTGCAGGCCGACCTCGAATGGGGGCTCTTCTCCGGCGGCAGCCAGTCCTGGAACCCGAACCAGAGAGCATTCCCGAACAGGTTCGTCACGGCGATGCTCAAGAACAACGGGACCTCGCGGTTCGCCATCAAGGGAGCCAACGCGCAGTCCGGTGGCGTGACGACGTTGTGGGACGGCTCGCTCCCACCCGGCTACAGCCCCATGAGGAAGCAGGGCGCCATCATCCTCGGCAGCGGCGGCGACTGCTGCAAACCGGGCGGTGGGGCCAACCTGAGCGCCGGCACGTTCTACGAGGGCGCGATGGTGTCGGGCTACCCGTCCGACGCGACCGAGAACGCGGTGCAGGCGAACATCATCGCGGCCGGGTACAGCAGCGGGGGGTCCGGCGCCACCGGAGCTGTGCGTTCGGTCGCCGCCGGCCGGTGCCTGGACGTCAACGCGGGCAGCACCGCGGCGGGAACACCACTGCAGATCTGGGACTGCAACGGCGGCACGAACCAGACGTGGACACGCACCGCGTCCGGTCAGCTGACCGTCTACAGCGGAGACTCGACCCGGTGCGCCGCCGCGTCCGGCACCCAGACCGGCGCCGCGGCGGTGATCGCGGCCTGCGACGGTGGAGCCGGACAACGCTGGCAGTTCAACGCCAACGGCACCGTCAGCAGCGCGCAGTCGGGACTCTGCCTCGACGTCAACGGGGCCGCCACCGCCAACGGCACGAAGACGATCCTGTGGACGTGCCACGGCGGCGGCAACCAGCAGTGGACGACCGGGTGACGCGCCCACGCCCGGCGGTTCGAGTCGAATCGACTCTCGAAAGGCAGCCAGTGACCGAACGGGGCTTGTAGCCGCCGCCGGACTCCGCCTACGGTCGGGGGGGGGGGGGGCCCCCCCCCCCCCCCGCCGGGGGGGGGGGCCCCCAACCCCACAGATGGGAACCCCCCCCACGCCACCGCGCCGCCCCGCGCGCGGGGGGGGCGGGGGGCGCACCCCCC
>NZ_JBIWKS010000001.1:662716-1348727 GCF_044765805.1 Lentzea sp. NPDC102401
GGGGGGGGTCTTTTCTCACTTAGACTCCCTCCCCCCCCCCGGGGGGGGGGGGGGGGGGGCCCCCCCCCCCCCCCCCCGCGGGGGGGGGGGGGGCCCCCCCCCCCCCCCCCCCCCTCGACGAGGACGGAGAACCTCACAGCATGAGATCGCAACCCCCACGTCTCCTCGCCGCGACCCTGCTCGCGGTGCTGACGGCGAGCTCACTCCAGGCCGCGGGCGCAGCCGCGGCGGCGGACTACGAACGCGTGCTCAACGGCACGTTCGACAGCGGCGCCGCCGATCCCTGGTGGAGCGGCGCCGGAGTGACCAACCGGGTCACCGGCGGCGAGTTGTGCGCGGCGGTCACCGGTGGGACCACGAACCCGTGGGACGCCCTGATCGGCCAGAACGGCGTTCCGTTCGAGACCGGCCAGTCCTACACGTTCTCGTTCGACGCCCGTGCCACCACGGCACAGCCGATCACGGCCGCCGCGGGCGAGAGCGTGAGCCCGTACCGCGGGATCGCGAGCCAGCAGTTCGCGCTCTCCACCGCCAAGCAGCACTTCACGTTCACCTTCACGTCCACTTTGGACTTCCCGGACGCGGGCAACGGCCAGGTCGCGTTCCAGCTGGGCGGCCAGGCGGCCGACAACACGATCTGCGTGGACAACGTCTCGCTGGTCGGCGGCGTGAAGCCGCCCGGTGGCGTGAACCCCAACCCCGCCAAGAAGGTCCAGGTCGACCTGGTGGGGTACGCGCCGGGCCTGCCCAAGCGCGCGACGCTGGTCTCCACGGCGACGACGCCGCAGACGTGGACTCTCAAGAACTCCGCGGGCACGGCCGTCGCCACCGGCCAGAGCACGCCGAAGGGCGCGGACGCCACGTCCGGCGACCCGGTTCACCAGATCGACTTCTCGTCGTTCGACACGGCCGGCACCGGCTACACGCTGTCCGTCGGCGAGGACAGCAGCTTCCCGTTCGACATCTCCGCCGACCCGATCAAGCGGCTGCGCTACGACTCGCTCGCGTTCTTCTACCACCAGCGCAGCGGCACCCCGATCCAGGCGCAGTACGTCGGCGACGAGTACGCGCGGCCCGCAGGGCACATCAACGTCACCCCCAACCAGGGCGACAACAACGTGCCGTGCCGGGCCGACCTCGCGTGCGGCTACACGCTCGACGTGCGCGGCGGCTGGTACGACGCGGGCGACCACGGCAAGTACGTGGTCAACGGCGGCATCGCGGCCTGGCAGCTGCTCAACTCCTACGAGCGGGCCACCCGCGTCGGCGACGCGTCCGCGTTCCGCGACGGCACCCTCGCCATCCCGGAGAAGACCAACGGCGTGCCCGACCTGCTCGACGAGGCGCGCTGGGAGGTCGACTTCCTGCTGAAGATGCAGGCGCCCGACGGCATGGCGCACCACAAGATCCACGACGCGAACTGGACGGCCCTGCCGACCCGGCCCGAACTGGACGACCAGCCGCGCAGGCTGTCCGCGACCAGCACCGCCGCGACGCTGAACCTGGCCGCGGTCGCCGCGCAGGCGTCCCGGCTGTGGAAGGGCATCGACGCCACCTACTCGGCGACGCTGCTCACGGCGGCGCGCAAGGCCTACACGGCGGCCAAGGCGAACCCGGCCAAGCTCGCCGACCCGGACGACGGCACCGGCGGTGGCGCCTACAGCGACAGCACCGTCAGCGACGAGTTCTACTGGGCCGCGTCGGAGCTGTACGCCACCACCGGCGACAGCGCCTACCGGACCGACGTGACGGCCTCGCCGCACTACAAGGCTGCCGGTCTGACCAGGGCGGGCTTCTACTGGGGCGGCACCGCGCCGCTGGGTGACATCACGCTCGCCCTGGCACCCAACGGCCTGCCGGCGGCGGACGTCGCGGCGATCAAGTCCGCGTTCGCGACGGTCGCGGACCAGCACCTGGCCGCCATGGCCGGGATGGGCTACGCCGCGCCGTACGACAACAGCACGGACGGGTACGTCTGGGGCTCGAACTCCGCGGTCCTCAACAACGCCCAGGTGCTCGCCCTCGCCCACGACTTCACCGGTGCCGCCAAGTACCGCGACGGCGTGTTCGAGGCGCTGCACTACGTCCTCGGCCGCAACCCGCTGAGCACCTCGTACGTGGCGGGTTACGGCGACCAGGCGATGCGCAACGCGCACCACCGGTTCTGGGCGCACCAGAACGACCCGACCCTGCCGATCGCGCCGCCCGGTTCGCTGTCCGGCGGCCCGAACAGCGCTCTGCAGGACCCGGTCGCGCAGCGGCTGCTCGCCGGCTGCCCGCAGCAGAAGTGCTGGGTGGACGACATCGGCGCCTACTCGGTGAACGAGGTGGCGGTGAACTGGAACTCCGCGCTCGCCTGGGTCTCGGGCTGGGCGGCGGAGAAGTCCGGGACGACCACGCCGAAGTCGGACTGCGAGGTCGGCTTCACCGCCGGCCGGTGGCCCGACGGCCTGTCGGCGCAGGTGAAGCTCACCAACACCGGCACGACCGCGTGGACGTCGTGGAAGCTCGGGTTCGCGTTCCCCGGCACCCAGAAGGTCACCGCCGGGTGGTCGGCGACGTGGAGCCAGACCGGGCGGGACGTGACGGCGGCCAGCATGCCGTGGAACGGCCAGGTCGAACCGGGCAAGTCGGTCCACATCGGATTCAACGGCTCCGGCACCGGAACGGACCCGACCGCCTTCACGATCAACGGAAAGGCCTGCAAGATCGCCTGACCGAACCAGGGATGCGCCCGCTGTCACTCCGGTGGCAGCGGGCGCTTTGCGTTTGTGGCACGGACACGCCTTCCTGGACGCAACACCAACGCCAGTGCGAGCCGGAAGCGACGCGCGACACCAGTCCGAACATCCCACTCGGCGACTCCGCCAGGCCCTCGGGCACCACCGGCTGTCCGATCAGGACGAATCTCGCCCTGTGCAGGGAGGCACCCGGCCACCTCGGCCGAGGTGCGTACCAGGTGGTCGTCTGCGCGGTGCAAGGCGATGACGCGAGCGATCCCGTTCATCCGCAACGGGACGACGATCCTGACTCCCCGGCCAGCTGCGCAACCAGGTCGGCACGAGGTTTCCGATGATCTGTTCGAGGTGGGTGCGTTGAAGGGGCGACGCGGAACAGGAGGCACCGGACGCGGGCTTCTCTGAACCCATTGGAGCCTGGCAGACCGATCGACGCCGGCTACCGGGTTCCGCGGTGGCGGAACGCGCTATCGGCGGCTTGAGCGAAGGTCAGCTCAATGTGAAGACTCATGGTCACGTACCCATGCCGACGCTTCTTCGCGGCTGGTCGACGGCGGTGAGTCCATCAGGCATTGGGGGCAGCGGCCGAACCACCCGACCGCCTCCTGCCACGTGTGGACCTGATCGGATTTCACCCAGTTCGGTGCCCAATCGATGTCGAACGCATAGAGGACACCTGATGTGACTCCCTCCATCAGCCGCTCGATGGCCGCATCGCTCAATCCCAGATCCAGCATGCCGTTCACGACCTCGAGCTCTGTCCTGACGTTGTCCTCCAGAAGCGCGATGACACGGGCCTGCCGTTCTGACTCCGCCATGCCGACATCCTGTCTCACCGCACTGTCGTCGGCATAGCCGGTTACTTCGACGGGGATCGCGGACGTTGTCCTGCCGGTGAATGGGACAAAGACAGGCATGCCAAGCGTGACCTCGCTGGTTCGACGCTGGAGCGGGGCGTCGATCTGGGCGATCTTGTCCTGACGACGGTCAGGCTTACCTGCGGTCCTTCGACTCCTCCGACGGTCCTTCGACTCCTCCGAGTCGGCCGTCACGCTTGGCCTCGACGATCCGGGCCTCCAGATTGTTGCGATCTCCGCAAGTCGTGCGGCCCACACGTGCCAGCCGATGGACGTGGGGGCGATTGCCCTGCACAGCGCCCCGCCGGTGCCCTGGGATCAGTCCGGACTGGGCGTCCTGGGCTGCCTTCAGCCCGCCGCCCTGCGGTCAGGCGGCGTTCGCGGGCCGTTCGCGCACGAATCGGCAGAACAGTTAGCCGCTCGCGGGTGAGCTGATCCATGCAGGCTGGGCGGCGCTTGAGTTCCTTGAGCGCGGCCGATCCGACGCCACCGATCGAGCAGGGAACGGCCCAAGGCGCCTGGGGTCGTCGACGGCCCGTTGGGCGATGTCCAGACAGACGGCCCGCAGGCGGAGCAACTCGTCCTTGGCGTTGATGCGGGGGCATTGCATCTCCTCACCTGCCTAGGAGGTCACCCGTACGCCGTGTGGTGTTGCGGTTCAAGGGTGCTGACCCGTTCGGACCAGAGCGACTTCGCGGACGCAGTGACAGCGGGGACAAGGCTGCCGACTACGCGTTCTTCGACTTCAGCGACTTGACCTTCGCCACGTTGCAACCGGTTCCTGTGAGCGCTAACAGGAACTACCTGCTGTTATCCAGTTGAAACTTGACGGGCATGTTGTTAGCGATAACACTCGCCGCCTACAGCATTTGTTGCCTGTCGGTGACATCGAGGAGAAGCAATGAGGCTTGCCAGGATCGCGGCCACCACCGCACTCGCCGTCACCCTCGCCGCCTGCGGTTCGGCGGAGAAGACGGTCGACCAGCAGACCGGCTCCAGCGAGGGTGCGCTGGTGGGCGTCACCATGCCGACGCGGTCGTCCGAACGCTGGATCCACGACGGTGACAACATCAAGAAGGCCCTGGAGGGCAAGGGGTACAAGGTCGACCTCCAGTACGCGGAGAACGACATCCCCACCCAGGCCAACCAGATCGAGAACCAGATCACCAAGGGCGCCAAGCTCCTGATCGTCGCCTCGATCGACGGCACCGCGATCACGTCGCAGCTGCAGCAGGCCGCCGACGCGAAGATCCCGGTGATCGCCTACGACCGGCTGATCCGCAAGAGCCCGAACGTCGACTACTACGCCACGTTCGACAACTTCAAGGTCGGCGTGGAGCAGGCGAACTCGCTGCTGGCCGGCCTGAAGACGAAGGGCGAGGGCCCGTTCAACGTCGAGCTGTTCGCCGGGTCGCCGGACGACAACAACGCCACGTTCTTCTTCAACGGCGCCATGTCCGTGCTCCAGCCGCTCGTCGACCAGGGCAAGCTCGTCGTGAAGTCGGGCCAGAAGGACTTCAAGACCGTCGCGATCCTGCGCTGGGACCCCGCGACCGCGCAGAAGCGCATGGAGGACCTGCTCACCTCGACCTACGGCGGTGCCAAGGTCGACGGCGTCCTGTCCCCGTACGACGGCATCTCGATCGGCATCCTCTCCGCGCTCAAGAGCGGTGGCTACGGCACGGCCGGCCAGGCCTACCCGATCGTCACCGGCCAGGACGCCGAGGTCGCCTCGGTGAAGTCGATCATCGCCGGTGAGCAGTACTCGACGATCCACAAGGACACCCGCCTGCTCGCCGACGTCACGGTGAAGATGGCCGACGCGGTGCTCAAGGGCGGCAAGCCCGAGGTCAACAACACCAAGGACTACGACAACGGCAACAAGGTCGTGCCGTCCTTCCTGCTCCAGCCCGTTCCCGTGGACAAGGCGAACTACCAGAAAGAGCTGATCGACTCCGGTTACTACACCGCCGACCAGCTCAGGTAGGTCCTGTGTCCGACGACATCCTGGTGATGCGCGGCATCACCAAGAGGTTCGCGGGTGTCACCGCGCTGCACGAGGTCTCGTTGACCGTGCGGCGCGGTGAGATCCACGCGATCTGCGGCGAGAACGGCGCGGGCAAGTCCACGCTGATGAAGGTGCTGTCCGGGGTCCACCCGCACGGCACGTACGACGGCGACATCCTCTTCGAGGGCGAGCCGTGCGCGTTCGACGGCATTCGCGACAGCGAGCGCCGCGGCATCGTGATCATCCACCAGGAGCTGGCGCTGTGCGGCCAGCTCTCCGTGGCGGAGAACCTGTTCCTGGGCAACGAGAGGTCCCGGCGCGGGTTCATCGACTGGAACCGCACCAACCACGAGGCCCAGGCACTGCTCGACCGCGTCGGACTGCAGGCGAACCCGACGGCCCCGGTGAACGACCTCGGCGTCGGCAAGCAGCAGCTCGTGGAGATCGCCAAGGCGTTGTCCAAGGAGGTCAGCCTCCTGATCCTGGACGAGCCGACGGCCGCGTTGAACGACGACGACTCCCAGCACCTGCTGGACCTGCTCGACGGCCTGCGGAACGAGGGCATCACCTCGGTGATCATCTCCCACAAGCTGGGCGAGGTCACCAGGATCGCCGACACGGTCACCGTCCTGCGCGACGGCAAGACCATCGAGACGTTGCCCGCCAAGGGACTCAGCGAGGAACGCATCATCTCCGGCATGGTCGGCCGCGACCTGGAACACCGGTTCCCGCCGCGCACGCCCGACATCGGCGAGGAGGTGCTGCGCATCGAGGACTGGACGGTGCACAGCCCCGCCCAGCCGGACCGGGTGGTCGTCGACAACGCCACGCTGTCGTTGCGGCGCGGGGAGATCGTCGGCCTCGCGGGCCTGATGGGCGCAGGCCGCACCGAACTCGCGATGAGCGTCTTCGGCCGTTCGTACGGCGTCGGCATCTCCGGGCGCGTGGTCAAGGACGGCCAGGAGATCGACACTCGCACGGTGCGCGGCGCGATCCGGCACGGCCTCGCGTACGTGAGCGAGGACCGCAAGAAGTACGGGCTCAACCTGATCGAGGGCGTGCAGCGCAACGTCTCCGCGGCGGCGCTGGGCAAGCTCGCGAACCGCGGATGGGTGAACGAGAACGAGGAGTACACCGTCGCGGAACGGTTCAGGAAGTCGATGGGCATCAGGACGTCCGCCGTGTCGACGCCGACCGGCACGCTGTCCGGCGGCAACCAGCAGAAGGTCGTGCTGGCGAAGTGGATGTTCACCGACCCGGACGTGCTGATCCTCGACGAACCGACGCGCGGCATCGACGTCGGCGCCAAGTACGAGATCTACTCGATCATCAACGAGCTCGCCGCCCAGGGCCGCGCGGTGCTGGTGATCTCGTCGGAGCTGCCGGAGCTCCTCGGCCTGTGCGACCGCGTGTACGCGCTGTCGGAAGGCCGCATCACCGGCGAGGTCAGCCGCGAAGAGGCCACGCAGGAACGCTTGATGCAGTTTATGACGCGAGGACAGAGCTGATGACCACGAAGACCGCGCCCGCTCCCGCCGCCGCCCCGCCGGCCCAGCCACGGCGGTTCTCGATCAACCCGCGGCAGTCGGGCATCTACGTCGCGTTCGCGCTGATCGTCGTCCTGTTCGCGGTGCTGACCGACGGCGCCCTGCTGCAGCCGCAGAACATCTCGAACATCATCGTGCAGAACTCCTACGTGCTGATCCTCGCGATCGGCATGATCCTGGTGATCATCGGTGGGCACATCGACCTGTCGGTCGGCTCGACGGTGGCGCTGACCGGGGCGATCTGCGCGGTGCTGACCGTCCAATGGGGACTGCCGTGGCCGGTGGCGGTACTGCTGACGCTGCTCTCGGGCGCGTTGATCGGCGCGGCGCAGGGCTACTGGATCGCGTACTTCGGCATCCCGGCGTTCATCGTCACGCTGGCGGGCATGCTGGTGTTCCGCGCGCTCACCCTGACGACGCTGGGCAACCAGGGCATCGGGCCGTTCCCCGACGAGATCCGGTCGCTGGCGAACGGCTTCACGGGCGGCTACCTCGGCAACATCGCCCTCGGCCCGCTCGGCGGCGCCGACCTCGTGAGCCTGCTCGCCGGACTCGCGTTCGTGGCGGGGTTCGCGTTGTCGCAGTGGCGCAAGCGCGCGGCCAGGCTCGGCTACGGCCAGGTCGTCGAGCCGATGCCGGTGTTCGTCCTCAAGATCGTCGGCGTCGGTGTCGTCGTGATGGCCGTCGTGGTGCAGCTCGCCCGGTTCCGCAACCTGCCGTGGGTCCTGGTGCTGCTCGCGGCGCTCGCGCTCGGCTACTCGCTGATGGCCGGCAACTCCGTGTTCGGACGGCACATCTACTCGATCGGCGGCAACCTGCAGGCCGCCACGCTGTCCGGTGTGAAGGTCAAGGCCGTCACGTTCTGGGTGTTCGTGAACATGGGCGCGCTGGCCGCACTGGCCGGCGTGATCTTCGCCGGCCGGCTCAACCAGGCGGGCCCGACGGCGGGCATGTCGTTCGAGCTGGACGCCATCGCGGCCGCGTTCATCGGCGGTGCGGCGGTCCAGGGCGGTGTCGGCAAGGTCGTCGGCGCCATCACCGGTGGCCTGATCATGGGCGTGATCAACAACGGCATGTCCCTGATCGGCGCGCCCAGTGAGCGCGTGATGCTCGTGAAGGGTCTCGTCCTGCTCGCGGCGGTCGCCTACGACGTCTGGACCAAGCGACGCGCCTGAAATCTCCTCTCTCCACCCCGGAAGGCGAACAACAACGATGTTGTCATCCCTGCGCCGTTTCGGTCTGGTGGTGGCCGTGACGGCCGCCCTGGTCCCCATCACCCCTGCCGCCGCCGAACCGCTCGTGCGGACAGCGGCGAACGCGCTGGAAGTCCCGAACATCGACGACGTCCGCGGACATCTCACCCTGCCCGCCACCGGCGCGCACGACACGACCGTCACGTGGAAGTCGTCCAACGGCAAGGTGATCACGCCGACCGGTGAGGTGAGCCGCCCTCCTGCGGGCGGCAAACCCGCCAAGGTCGTGCTGACGGCGAAGGTGAGCCGCGGGCAGCAAAGCGTCACCCGCTCGCTCACCGCCACCGTCACCCCGTTGCCCGTCAAGGAACCGCTGGCGGGCTACAGCTTCTTCTACTTCACCGGCGAAGGCAGCCCGATCGGCGAGCAGATCTACGCCGCCGCCAGCAACGGGAACAACCCGCTGGACTTCTCCGAGGTCAACGGCGGCCAGCCGGTCCTGAAGTCCAGCCTCGGTGAACTGGGCGTGCGCGACCCGTTCATCCTGCGCTCCCCCGAAGGGGACAAGTTCTTCCTGCTGGCCACGGACCTGAAGATCAACGGCGGACGTGGCTGGGACGCGGCGCAGCGCAGCGGCAGCCGGTCGCTGATGGTGTGGGAGTCGACGGACCTGCGGAACTGGTCTCGCCAGCGCAGCGTCCAGGTCTCGCCGCCGACCGCGGGCAACACCTGGGCGCCGGAGGCGTTCTGGGACGCCAAGCGCGGCAACTACGTCGTCTACTGGGCGTCGAAGCTGTACGCGGAGACCGATCCCGGCCACACCGGTGACAGCTACAACCGGATGATGTACGCGACCACGCGCGACTTCGTGACGTTCAGCCCGGCGAAGGTGTGGATCGACCCCGGCTACTCGGTGATCGACTCGACCGTCATCGAGCACAACGGCACCTACTACCGCTACACCAAGGACGAGCGGAACAACTCGTCGTCCTCGCCGTGCAGCAAGTACATCACCGCGGAGAAGTCGGCGGACCTGCTGAACCCGAAGTACGACTTCGTCGCCGAGTGCATCGGCAAGGCCACCTCGACCAGCCCCGGCCTGAGCGCCGGTGAGGGCCCGACCGGGTTCAAGTCCAACACCGAGAACAAGTGGTACCTGTTCATCGACGAGTACGGCGGCCGCGGCTACGTGCCGTTCGAGACGACCGACCTCGCCTCCGGCAAGTGGACCATGTCCACGGGAGCCCGCCTGCCCACGTCCCCGCGGCACGGCACGGTGCTCCCGGTGACCCAGGCCGAGCTGTCCCGGCTCACCGCTCCCCCTGCTCCGGTGAAGGCCGACTCGAAGGGCCTCGTCGCGCACTGGCCGCTCAACGGGTCCGCCGCCGACGCCACCGGCCACGGCTACGACGGCGTGCTCGCCGGCGACGCCACGTGGTCCGAGGGCTCCCTGTCGCTCAAGGGCGGCCACGTCCAGCTGCCGAACAACATGCTGACCGGCGCCCCTGCCGCGACGATCTCCGCCGACGTGCTGGTCGACCCGGGCCAGCAGACGCCGTACTTCCTCTACGGGTTCGGCAACACGGCGCCGAACGGCGTCGGCAACGGCTACCTGTTCAGCACCGGTGACGGGTATCGCGGCGCGATCGCGACCGGCAACTGGACGACCGAGCAGGGCGTGAACTCCGGCAGGGCGCTGCCGCGCGGCGTCTGGAAGAACGTGACGCTGACCGTCGGCAACGGCGTGGAGGTGCTCTACCTCGACGGCGCCGAAGTGGCGCGCAACAACGCCGTCACCATCAAGCCGTCCGACCTCGGCGGTGGGATCACGGCAGCCAACTACCTCGGCAGATCGGTCTACGCGGCGGACAGGACGTTCCAGGGCAGGATGAAGGACGTCCGGCTCTACAACCGGGCGCTCGCGAGCACCGAGGTGGCCGCGCTGCCGTTCAACGCGACCCTGATCCGGTCGGTCGCGCACGACTCGCTCAAAGCACCCGCGGTCATCGAACCCGGCAGCGTGGTTCTCCCCGTGCGACCGGGTACCGACCTGCGGCGGGTCAAGCTCGACTTCGGTCTGGCTCCCGGCGCGACCATCACGCCCAGCGGCCCGGTCGACCTGCGCAAGCCGCGGCAGTTCACCGTGAGGCTGGGCCGTGAGAGTCGCGTGTGGACGGTCGAGGCCCACGAGATGCGCAGTCCCGTGCTGCCCGGCCTCAACGCCGATCCGAACGTCGTCGCGTTCGGCGACACCTACTACATCTACGCGACCACCGACGGCTTCGACGGCTGGAGCGGCACGAAGTTCTCCGCCTGGTCGTCGAAGAACCTGGTCGACTGGAAGGACGAGGGCGTCATCCTCGACCTCGGTCCCGGCGTCAGCTGGGCGGACCGCAACGCGTGGGCACCGACGATCGTCGAACGCGGCGGGAAGTACTACTTCTACTTCTGCGCCGAGGCCAAGATCGGCGTCGCGGTGAGCGACTCCCCGACCGGCCCGTTCGTCGACTCCGGTCAGCCGCTGATCGCCCGCAACCCCAACGGCGGCCAGGCCATCGACCCCGCCGTCTTCGTCGACCGCTCCGGGCAGCCCTATCTGTACTGGGGCAACGGTGAGGCCTACGTCGTTCCGCTGAACAGTGACATGATCTCCTACGACCCGGCCAAGATCACCCGCCTCACCGGGCTGACGGACTTCCGGGAGGGTTTGTTCATGGTGGAGCGCAAGGGCACGTACTACCTGAGCTGGTCGGTCGACGACACCCGCAGCGAGGACTACCGCGTCGCCTACGCGACCGCGCCCAGCCCCACCGGCCCGTTCACGAACCGCGGCCTGATCCTGAGCAAGGACCTGAAGCTCGGGGTGAAGGGCACGGGGCACAGCTCGATGCTGCAGGTGCCGGGTACCGACGACTGGTACCTCGTGTACCACCGCTTCGCCATCCCCGGCGGGGACGGCACGCACCGCGAGACCACGATCGACAGGATGAGGTTCGGCCGCGACGGCTCCATCGTCCCGGTCACACCGACCCTGGAGAGCGTCGCACCACAACGGATCCGGACGCAGCACTGCCGGGCCCTGATCAACTGACACGAGGAGTTCGATGTCGCAGCGGGAACCCGAGCTACGCCGGGAGCAGTTCGGCCGGGTCGGTGACACCGACGTCCACCGGTACGTCCTGGCGTGGCCGGGCGGCCTCACCGTGCGGGTGCTGGACTACGGCGGGGTGATCCAGTCGCTGGAGGCACCCGACCGCCACGGCGTTCCCGCCAACGTGGTGCTCGGGTTCCCCACGCTCGACGACTACGTCGCGAACACCCGGCCCGGCGCGACCAGGGTCTTCTTCGGCGCCGTGATCGGCCGGTACGCCAACCGGATCGCGCGCGGCGCCTTCACCCTCGACGACGTCCAGCACCAGCTCCCGCTCAACAACGGCCCGAACAGCCTGCACGGCGGACCGGCCGGCTTCGACACGCGTGTGTGGTCCGCGACCGAACTGCACGAGACGGACAGCGTGGGCGTGCGGCTCGAACTGGTGAGCCCGCACGGGGACGGTGGCTTCCCAGGCGCCGTGGATGCCCAGGTGACGTACCGGCTCGACCGGCACAACCGCCTGCGCATCACCTACCGCGCGACGACGGACGCGCCCACCGTTCTCAACATGACCAACCACACCTACTGGAACCTGGCCGGGGAAGGCAGCGGCGACGTGCACCGCCAGTCGCTGATGCTCAACGCGAGCCGGTTCTGCGCCGTCGACGAGGCCCTGATCCCGGTGGGCGCTCCCGTGCCGGTCGAGGCGAGCCCGTTCGACTTCCGGCTGCCGACCGCGATCGGCGCCCGCATCCGCGCGGCCCACCCGCAGTTGCGGATCGCGGGAGGGTACGACCACAACTGGGTGCTGGACTCCTCCGGTGCCTCGTTCGCCGCGCAGGCCTGCGACCCGGCCTCCGGACGACTGCTGACGCTGTGGACCAGCGAGCCCGGCCTGCAGTTCTACTCGGGCAACTTCCTGACCGAGGACCTGGTCGGCACCGGCGGCCGCCCGTACGGCCGCGGCGCGGGATTCGCCCTGGAGGCACAGCACTTCCCGGACTCGCCGAACCGCCAGGACTTCCCCAGCACGGTGCTGCGGCCCGGCGACGTCTACCACCAGGAGACGGTCTTCCAACTGTCCACTGCGGACTAACTCACGCCGCGTGACTGCACGTGGGGCAGCTGCAGTTGGCGCACGTGCAGTTCGCGCACGAGTCGGAGCAGCCATCGCACGCGCACTGGGCGTGGTTGCACGTCGGGCAGTCGCAGTCCGAGCAGTCGCACCACGCGCACGAGTCCGCGCAGTGCGCGCACCTGCACTTGTCGCACTCGTCGTAGTGAACACCGTGATCCGTCACGTGTTCGCGGTGCAGGTGTCCGTCGTGCAGGTAGTCGACGTGGTCTTGGTGCACGACGGCGTCGTGGCCGCAGCCGGGGCCGTGGGTGTGGCGGTGCAGTTCCGCGGGAGTGTGCACGACAGTCGTCATAGGACAGATGCTCATATGCGCAGGCGACTATGACAAACGCAGGAGCACCGGATCATCCGTCTGGGTGACGGGACGGCCCCGCGCCTGCCGCGAAGAAAAGCTTTGCACGACAAGGATTTTTCGAATTCGACGGGCGATTCGACACGACGTGAACTTCCCGGAGGGCTGTCTCGTTCAAGCGGTTGCCCACGCACCGCTCACGAAAGGGCACCCGTCGTGACAGCCCTGTTCCAGGAATCCGCCCTGTGCGATCTGTCCCCCGCCGACCGCGAACTGTTCCAGGCGTTCGGCGCCGGTCCAGTCCGGATCCCTCCGTCCGACCACGTCCACCACGCCTTCGAGACGCACGCGACACGTCGCCCGCACCTGACCGCGGTGGAACACCTCGGTGAGTCCCTGACCTACGGGGAGCTCGACGCCAGGGCCTCGACGCTGGCCGAGATCCTGGTCCGCGGCGGCGTGCGCCCCGGCGACCACGTGGGACTGTTCCTGACGCGGTCGATCTCCATGGTGGTGGGCGTTCTCGCGGTGCTCAAGGCCGGTGCGGCCTACGTGCCGCAGGACGTGCGCATCACCCCCGAGGCCCATCTGCGGCACATCGTCCGGGTCGCACGGGTGAACGTGGTGCTCACCACGACCGCGGACGCGGCCTCCCTGCCCCCTCACCTCGCCACGATCATCACGATCGACACGCTGCCCGCGGCCGGCGCGTTCCGCCGCACCATCACCGCGGAGTCGGACATCGCCGCCGTCATCTTCACGTCCGGCACCACCGGGCGGCCCAACGGGGTGCGGGTCTCCCACGCCAACCTGTGCAACGTCCTGCTCACCGCGCCCGGCTCCCTGGGCGTCGCACCGGGGATCAGGGTGTCGCAGCTGCTCAACATCGCGTTCGACATGGCGATGTGGGAGATCCTCGGCACGCTCGCGAACGGCGGCACGCTGGTGATCCGCGGCGACGACCTCGGGCGGACGGCGAGCACGGTCGACGTCGTGATCGCCACGCCCAGCGTGCTGGCGACGCTGGATCCCGCCGCGTGCCAACGAGTGCGCACGGTCGCGGTCGCCGGCGAGCGCTGCCCGCAGGCCCTCGCGGACGTGTGGGCGGGCCGCGTGGCGTTCCACAACGCCTGCGGTCCCACCGAGGTCACCATCGTCAACACGGTGCAGCGCTACGAACCGGGCTCCGGGCAGCTCACCATCGGCAGGCCCGTGCCGAACACGACCGTGTACGTGCTCGACGACGACCTGCGGCCGTGCCCCATCGGCGCGGTCGGTGAGATGTGGGCCGGCGGGGCGTGCGTGACGGCGGGTTATCTGGGCGACCTCGACCTCACGGCGGAGCGGTACCGCCCCGATCCGTTCCTCGGCGGCGACCACCTGATGTTCCGGACGCGCGACCTCGGCAGGTGGACGCGCGAGGGCCGGCTGGAGCACCGCGGCCGCACCGACGACCAGGTCAAGGTGCGCGGGTTCCGGGTCGAGCTGGACGCGGTCACCGCGGCGCTGGAGCGTGCCGAGGACTGCGACCGCGCGACGACGGTGGTGCACGACGGCAAGCTCGTCGGGTTCATCAGTCCCGGCACCGCGACGCCGGAACGGGCGCGACGGGCGGTCTCGCAACGGCTGCCGTACTACTGCGTGCCGACGCTGATCGTCCCGGTCGACACGCTGCCGACGACTGACCGCGGCAAGGTCGACCGGCGCGCGCTTCTGTCACGTGTGGACGGACTGCGGCGGGAGCCCGTGGCATGACGGTGCACGATCTGGTTCTTCCACCGGCCGAGCGATCCCTGCGCGCGGTCCTGCGCCGGCGCCCGTTCACCCACCACAACCGGCTCGCGGCGACCGTCGTCCTCGCGAACCTCGTCTTCGCCGCAGCCGGCGAATGGTGGGGCGATCAGGACGTGCTGACCACGCTCGTGGTCGTCAACGTGGCGCTCGCGGCGTTGATCCGGCAGCAGCTGGTGATCAACCTGCTGTTCCGGCTGGCCACCAGTGCGCCGGCGCACTGGCCGTTGCGGGTGCGGTGGACGCTGGGCAAGGTCTACCACTTCGGTGGCCTGCACGTCGGCGGCGCTGTCTGTGCCGTGGCCTGGTTCGTCCCGCTCGCCGTCATCACGCGCGGCGCGCTGCCGATCGCGTTGAGCTGGACGATCTTCACCCTGCTCGTCGCGATGACCGTGCTCGCGCTCCCCCGGTTCCGCGCCCGCCACCACGACCTCTTCGAACGGTCGCACCGGTTCGGCGGCTGGACCGTGCTCGTGCTGTTCGGCGCGCTGGCCGCGGTCTCCAACCCGGTGTTCCTCTGGCCGCTCGCCCTCGTGGTGGTCAGCGTGGCGCTGCCGTGGCTTCGGCTGCGGCGCGTTCCGGTGCGGATCGTCAGCCCGTCACCGCACGTCGCGCTCGTCTCGTTCGACCACGGCGTCACACCGTTCGCGGGCTCCTCGACAGCGGTGAGCCGCAACCCGTTGCTCGAATGGCACTCGTTCGCGAACGTGCCCGCCCCTGGGCGTTCCGGCTTCCGGCTCACCATCTCCCGCGCGGGCGACTGGACGGCGAAGCTCATCGCCGACCAGCCGAGCCACCTGTGGGTGAAGGGGATCCCGACCGCGGGCGTCGGCAACATCGACAAGCTGTTCCGCCGGGTGGTGTGGGTCGCCACCGGCAGCGGCATCGGCCCCTGCCTGCCGCACCTGCTCGCCCGCACCGCGCCGGCCACGCTGGTGTGGTCGACCCGCGACCCGCGCCGCACCTACGGGGACGCACTGGTCGACGAGATCCTCGACGCGCAACCGGACGCCGTCGTCTGGGACACCGCCGGTCAGGGCAAGCCTGATCTCGTCGCGCTCGCGCACGACGCCTGCCGCCGGTTCGACGCGGAGGCGGTCATCTGCATCTCCAACAAACAGACCACCTGGCACGTCGTCGAAGAGCTGGAGGCCAGGGGAATCCCCGCCTACGGCGCCATCTGGGACTCGTGAGGAGACCACTGTGGACTATCAGGACCTCGTGCTCGACGAGCAGGGCGGCGTGCTGACGGTGACCGTGCACCGGCCGCACGCCCGCAACGCCCTGTCCCAGCGGACTCTCACCGAACTGCGCCACCTGCTGTCGACCCTCTCCGGGCCCCGCGCGGTCCTGCTCACGGGATCGGAGGGACCCGCGTTCATCGCCGGCGCCGACATCCGCGAGATGGCGGCCATGACGCCCGAGGAGGGCGAGGCGTTCGGCGCGCTGGGCCAGGAGGTGACGTGCCTGCTCGAACGGCTCCCCGTCCCCGTGGTGGCCTGCGTCGACGGCTACGCGCTCGGCGGCGGCTGCGAGATGGCGCTGGCGTGCGACTTCGTCTACGCCACCCGCAAGGCCGTGTTCGGGCAACCGGAGGTGCTTCTCGGCCTGATCCCCGGTTTCGGGGGCTGCGTCAGGCTGTTCCGGCGGGTCGGGGTGGCGCGGGCCCGCGAGATGATCTACTCCGGCCGGCGGGTGGACGCGGCGGAGGCGCACCGCACCGGGCTGGTGAACCAGGTGTTCGACACCCGCGAGGAGATGTTCGCCGCCGCACGGCTCGTCCTCGCCGACATCGCCGCCAACTCGCCCACCGCGGTCGCCGCGTGCAAGTCGGTGATCAACGCCGCGGACGGTCTGCCCGTCGGACCGGGGCTGCACGTCGAACTCGAGGCGTTCCGGCACGCCTTCACCACGGACGACATGCGTGAGGGCACAGCGGCGTTCCTCGGCAAACGCTCCCCGGCGTTCCGCGCCTAGGCGGGGTGCGTCATCAACGACGACCACATCGCCCTGTTGCGCGCGCTGCACGACGGCCACGCCGCCGCCCTGTGGCGCTACGCCCTGCGGCTGACCGGGGACGAGCAACTCGCCGAGGACATCGTCCAGGAGGCGCTGCTGCGCGCCTGGCGGCATCCCGAGGTGCTGGAGCAGGGTTCGTCGGCGTCCAAGGCGTGGCTCTACGCGGTGGCGCGCAACTACGCCATCGACGAACGCCGCAGCGCCCGTGCCCGGTGGGAGGTGGAGTCGGAGAGTCCGCCCGAACGGTCGCGGGCCGACCACACCGACTCCACGCTCGACGCCTGGCTCGTCGCCGACGCGCTGTCCACGCTCAAACCCGAGCACCGGCTGGTGATCGTGCGGGCCTACTACCGCGGCGAGTCCATCGCCGAACTCGCCGACGCGCTGGAAGTACCGCAGGGCACGGTGAAGTCTCGGCTGCACTACGGCCTGCGGGCGTTGAGACTCGCCCTGCAGGAGAACGGGGTCACGGGGCGGTGAACACACCGGATCCGTTCCGGGAGTGGGACGGCGCCTACGTCCTGGGCTCGCTGTCGACCGCGGACCGGCTGGCCTACGAGCAGCACCTCGCGCAGTGCGCCTCGTGCGAGCGCGAGGTCTGCGGGCTCGCCGGGATGACGGGCCTGCTGTCGCGCGTGCCGGAGGCGTGGGCGGTGCAGTCGCTGGAGACCGGCCCTGAGGTGCCCGCCGCCGTCCTGCCCCGGCTCGTCCGGGCCGTGCGGCGGCGTCACCTCGTGGTCACGGCGGCGACGGTTCTCGTCGCCGCCGTGACCGGTGTGATGCTCGGCGTGCTGTTCTGCTGCTACCTCTGACCTGTCAGGGAGTGGTCAGCTCGAAGCGCTGCACCCCCACCGAGCCGCCGAGCGCCTGCGTGGCGTGGTTGAAGATGCCGAACCGGTAACCCATGAAGAACTGCCAGTCGCTCTTCAGCGTGAAGCCGCTGCCGAGTGACGTGAAGTTCACGCCGTCGGTGCTGTAGGAGAACCGGGCCTGCCGTCCACTGCCGGGACGGATGTCGGCGTTGGCGCGCAACCAGATCCGGGTGCCGGTGAGGTTCGCGCTCGCGACCTCGGTGCCGGTGCCGGTGGTGTTCCAGTTGCTGTCCATGGTGAGGCCGTTGACCATGACCACGCGGTTGCGGCCGCTGTCGCGCTTGACCCCGATCCACGCCGAGGAGTCGCGCAGCATCGCGAGTCCGGTGCGGTCACCGTCGCGCATCGACGCGAGGTCGAGTGTGACGGTGGCCGTGGAGGTCGGGCCCTGTATTCGGTGGGTGAGGGTGTTGCGGGCGTTGTACAGGTCGTTGGTGACGGTCGCGGTGGACAGCCGCAGACCGTTGTCGACGCTGTACTTCGTGGTGTCCGGGTTGTGGTTCCACTCCCATTGCGGCCCGAGTTTCGTGCCCTCGAAGGTGTCCACCCCGGTCATGGGTTTGACCTGGCGTGGTGGCGCGGGCAGGTTGGGCATGGGGTAGTTCGCGCCCCAGCCGCCGTTGACGGTGGTGATGCGCGGCCAGCCGTCGGAGGTCCAGGTGATCGGCGCGAGCACCGGCACGCGGCCGCCGGGGTAGGCGTCCACGAAGGCCATGTAGTACCAGTCGCCGTTCTGCGTCTGCACCATGCCGCCCTGGTGCGGCACTCCCCCGCCCTGGATCGGCGTGGGCATGTTCAGCAGCACCTGCTGGACGGTGTAGGGGCCCCACGGGCTCGACGACTTGAGCACGTACTGGCCGTTCGCGGGCCTGGTCAGCCAGATGTAGTAGCTGCCGTTGCGCTTGTAGAACCGCGCGCCTTCCAAGGTGCCGATGTTGGACGGCGTCTGGAAGACCTGCTGCGAACGGACTTCCGACTTCCCGTCCGCTGAGAGCTGCGCGACGCTGATCGTGGTGTTGCCGTACGCGACGTACATCGTGTCGTTGTCGTCGACCAGCATGCCCGCGTCGTAGTAGCACTTGTTGATCGTGGACAGCTTCGACCACTGCCCGTCCACGGCCGTGGCGGTGTAGATGTGGGTCTGGGCGAAGTCGACGCACCCGCCCCAGTAGAAGGTGTTGTTGCTCTTGCGGTGGTTGAGGAACGAAGCCCAGATCCCCCGCACGTACCCCCTGCCGCCGTTGAGGTCGTACTTGGAGCCGAAGTCCAGGCGTGGCACGGAGTGCCCGGCGAACTCCCAGTTCACCAGGTCGTAGGAACGCAGGATCGGCGCGCCCGGCGAGTAGTGCATGGTCGACGCCGAGTAGTAGTACGCGTCGCCCACTCGGATGATGTCGATGTCCGCGAAGTCCTGCCACAGCACCGGGTTGGTGAACGACGCCGGCCGGGGTGTCGACGTCGTCGTGGTCGTTGTTGTCGTGGTGGTGATGGTCGGATCCGTACCGCCGTTGCAGGTGGTTCCGTTGAGACGGAACGACACCGGGTCGGGGTTGGCGGAGCCGGACGTGGCGTTGAACCCGAACTCCACCTTGCCGCCGGAGGGCACGGATCCGTTGTAGGAGGCGTTGCGCGCGCTGACCTCGCCGCCGCTCTGCGTGATCACCGCGTTCCAGTGCTGCCCGACCTGCTGACCGGAGGCGTACGCCCACTCGAGCGTCCAGCCGGTGATCGCGTCACCGGTGTTCGTGATGGACACGGACGCGCCGAAGCCGCCCTGCCACTCGGAGGTCTTGGTGTAGGTGACCGAACAGCCGGGAGCGGCCTGTGCGGTCGTGCTCGCGGCCAGTCCGGCAGCCACCAGCGTGAGGGCGGACACCGCCGCCGCGACGGGAGCCCATCTCATGATCGTGACCACCTCTGGTTGGTCTGGCCGTTGCAGGTCCACAGCACCAGCTTCGAGCCGTTGGCGGTCGCGGCCCGTTCGACGTCGAGGCACAGACCGGCGTTCGTGTTGCGCAGCGTCCCGTCGGAGCCCAGCGTCCAGCGCTGGTTCGCCTGGCCGTTGCACTGCCAGACGATGACCCTCGTGCCGGTGGCGGTGCCCTGGTCGTAGGCGTCGAGGCACTTGTCGCCGAACACGCGGACCTCGCCGTTGGTCCAGGAGGTCCACCGCTGGGAGGCCGGCGTGAGGCAGTCCTGGATCACGACCGCGGCCCCGGCCGCCGTGGAGCCGTTCTCGACGTCCAGGCAGCGGTTCGACCCGGCTCCGCGCAGCCGCGAGGTGGTGTTCTCCAGCGGGCTGCCGCCGGTCACCCGGAACGCGGTGACGCCGTGTGCCGCAACGGTCGCGGAGATCGCACCCGACGTGCTGGACGTGCCACCGGTCCAGAGGTCGGTCAGCGTGAAACCGCTGCCGGACAGGCCGATCTGGGCAGCCGTGGTGGCGATGGTCGCCGTGCCGCCACCCCGGTTGAACAGGCCGACGGCGACCGAGCCGTCCGCGAGCGGCTTGGCGAACACCTCGGTGGCGCCGTCGTCACGCACTCGCCGCCCGCCCGCGCCAAGACCGTCCTGGTTCACGGCGATCAGGCGCTGGTTGCGCAGGACGGCGCTGACGTCGGCGGACATGGTGCGGATGTCGTTGCCCGCCATGAGGGGCGCCGCCATCAGCGACCACAGCGTGAAGTGCGACCGCGACTCGGTGAGCGTCAGGCCGGGCCGTCCGACGACGAGCATGTCCGGGTCGTTCCAGTGGCCGGGACCGGCCTGCACGGCGAGCGGGGCGGTGATGTCGACGACGTTGCCCACGCCCATCGGGTAGCTGTTGGTGTTGCCGTTCTGCCAGATGTCCAGCAGGTCCTCGGTGGTGCGCCACAGGTCGGCGACCTCGCTCCAGTCGTACCTGTCGCCGGTGGGAGCGTGGAAGCTGTTGGAGTTGATGCTGTAGACGATCGGGCGGCCGGTGGCGCGCAGGGCGTCGCGCATGATCGTGAACCGGGCGATCTGCTCGTCGCGGGTGCCGGCGCCCGAGCACCAGTCGTACTTCAGGTAGTCGACGCCCCACGACGCGAAGCTCCGCGCGTCCTGGGCCTCGTGCCCTTTGCTGCCGGTCGAACCGGGGTGGGCGCCGGTGCCCTGCGCGCACGTCTTCTCGTTCGGCGCCTGGTAGATGCCGAACTTCAGGCCGCGGCCGTGGATGTAGTCGCCCAGCGCCTTCATCCCGCTCGGGAACTTCGACGGGTGCGCGCGCAGGTTGCCGGAGGAGTCGCGCTGCGGGTCGAACCAGCAGTCGTCCACGACGACGTACTGGTAGCCGGCGTCGCGCATGCCCGACGACACCATCGCGTCGGCGGCCTGGCGGACCTGGCCCTCAGTGATGCCGCAGCCGAAGCTGTTCCAGCTGTTCCAGCCGAGCGGCGGGGTCAGCGCCGGGCTGCCGGGAGCGGCGGGCGCGGCGGCGGGGTTCGCGGTGACGGTCGCCATCGCCGCCAGCAGGACGGCGGCGAGACGCGTGAGTTTCCTGGACCAGGAGGGCATCGTTGCCCCTTTCTCGCAGGGGGACGCCGCCGGTGCGCGTGCCCGGCGGCGTCGGTCCCGCACTCAGCAGGTCGAGTTGGTCTGGGTCAGCAGGCCGAGCCGCCAGGGCAGCCGGTTGTAGTCACCCCCGGCGTTGGGATCCATGCCCTGGTAGAGATAGCTGAGCTTGCAGGGGCTGATCTCCATCGTCTGGTCGACGTTCGTGCGCACCATCTCGCCGTGACTGATGTCGCGCGTCCACTGTCCACCTGGGAACGTCACGTTGTTCGCGCGGGCGAACGGGTTCGACTCGCTCTCGGCCAGCCCCGTCCACGGACCGGCGATCGAGGGAGCGGTCCAGGAGCGGAACCAGCGGCGGCCGTCCGAGCCGATCGCCTCGTGCACCAGGAACCACTGGTTCTTCCCGGCGATCTTGTAGACGTTCGACGCCTCGAACAACCTGTTGCGGTTGCTGTCCTGCAGGGCGATCACCGTGTTGGTGAAGCCGTTCGGGAACTGCGCGAGACTGGTCTCCGACCGGTAGAGGTGGCCGTTGTCGTCGGAGGAGAACAGGTAGCACTTCCCGGTGTCGCACACCATCCAGAAGTCGACCCAGTAGCCGTTGCCGATGTTGTCGCGGATGATCTGCGGCATTCCGTTGGCGTAGAAGTTCTTCGGCGTGGACCACGAGGCCGGGTTGGAGATGTCCGTGGTCGTGGAGTACGACGCGTTGGACCCGGTCTGGTAGACGAGGTACCAGAGGCGTTGCGGCGCGAAGTAGAACACCTGCGGCGCGGCCCGGTACCCGGCACCGACGCCGGAGCGGTCGAGGTAGTAGTGCGGTGCCGACGACGCCTGGGACCAGTCGCTGAAACTGGTGTACATCAGGTTGTAGCCGTTGGTGTAGGTGGACGCGAAGACGTGGTACTTGCCGTTGTAGTACACGACGCTCGGGTCCTTCACCGCGACGTTCGCGTGCGTGGCGTCCGGCTTCGGGCTGATCAGCGCGCCGCTCGAGTTCCAGCGGAAGCTCGACGGCAGGCTGCCCACCGGCGGGTTGCCCGTCGTGGTCGTGGTGGTCGTCGTCGTGGTGGTGGGGCCGACGTCGCCGGTGCACAGGGTTCCGTTGAGCGTGAACGCCGTGGGGTTCGGGTTCGTCGAACCGGTGGAGGAACCGTTGAACCCGAACTCGACCTTGCCCCCGGTGGGGATCGTCGCGTTGTACGAGACGTTGCGCACGGTCACCTCGGTGCCCGACTGGGTCGCCTCGGCGTTCCAGGCCTGCTTCACCTGCTGGCCGGCGGAGAAGCTCCACGTGAGCGTCCAGCCGTTGACGGCGTCACCGAGGTTGGTGACGCTGACGTTCGCGGTGAAGCCACCGTCCCATTGCGACGGTGCGGAGTAGGTCACCGAACAGCCCGGCGCGGCGGAGGCGGGAGGCACCGCCACCGCGGCGAGCGCGGACACCGCGATGAGCGGCACGGCGGCGACGGCCGTGAGCCGGGCTCGTCGTGATGTGAACAATCGTGCGAAGAACATGATCACCCTTCGTCGTCGGAGGGAGCGGAGAAGCAGGGATCACGCGCTGGCGCAGGTGGCGGTTCCGACCGCCGCCACACCGGAACCGGACGCCAGGAAGCCGAACGTCGTCGAGGCGCCGGGGTTGATCGAGCCGTTGTACGGGGCGTTGGTGACCGTGACCGAACCGCTGGCGACACCACCCCAGATCTGCGACACGGTGTGCCCGTTGGGAAGCGTGAACTTGACGGTCCAGCCGGAGAGGGCGGACGCGGTGGGGTTCGCGACGGTGACCTCGGCCTGGAAACCGCCGTTCCAGTGGCCCGTGACGCTCGACGTGGCGGTGCAGGTGCCGCCGGGCGAGGGAGGATCACCGATGCTGCCGGGAACCGAGGACAGCGCGGCGAACCAGACGGCCGCCATCTTGCTGTAGCCGGCGGCGTTCGGGTGGATGCCGTCGGGCAGGTCGGAGATGGGCACCGCCGGGTACATGTCGACCACGTGCACCCGCTTGCCCGCCGCGGCTTTCGCGCGCAGCAGCGGGACGATGGCGGCGTTGTAGCCGCGTACGGTGGCGTCGGCGAACCGGATCGGGATGATGGTCGAGACGAACACCTCGGCGTTCGGCGCCTGAGCGGTGATCTTGTCCACCAGCGCGGAGAGCCGGCGGGGTGCGCCAGCCGGGTCGCTGCCGTACATGTCGTTGGTGCCGATGTGCAGCAGGATCGTGCGCGGGGTGTAGGTCCTCAGCCAGTTCACGACGTTCGCGTCGACCTGCGCGATGGTCCAGCCGGGGTGCCCCTCGTGGTTGCGGTCGGGCATGGAGCCCGGCCCGTCCGCGAGCGAGCCCACGAAGTCGACGGTGCGTCCGGCGGCACGCAGCTTCGTGCCGAGGTCGAGGCGGTAGCCACCGATGGAGCCGCCTTGGGTGATGGAGTCGCCCAGCGGCATCACCCGCACCGGGTCGGCGGTGACGGCCTGAGGGTCCACAGTGGACTGATCGGCGAGGGCGGGCGACGCGGCCAGCAGAGTGGCGATCAACGCACCGCACAGCGCTTTGAGCGGGCTCGGCATGATGAGCCTTTCGACGAGCGGTCAGCGGCGGGGCGGCTTCCAGCAATGTAGAAGACCCCGTCACGCCGGGTCAAAGCTAAATGTGAGCGCTAACTTTTAGCAAAAAGACGCGTGCAAGCGTTTAAACCGCAACCAGCCACCTTCGTGCTGTTAACGCGAACAACGCGCTCACCGCTGCGGCGGCGCGACCGAGCCGCCCTCGCGCACCGGCATCGGCACCCGGTGGACCAGTGGGGGCCGGACGCCGCGCCCCCGCCGTGTGAGCATCCCGACCAGGACCTCGACCGCCTGCACGCCGAGCTCGTGGTGGGGCAGGGCGATGGTGGTCAGCCTGGGCCGCATCCACGAGGCGACGGGGTGGTCGTCGAATCCCAGCACGGAGACGTCGCCCGGCACCGAGAGCCCTGCTTCCCCGAGTGCCTGGTAGGCCCCGAAAGCCAGGCGGTCGTCGAAGCAGACCAGCGCCCTGGGCAGGTGGTGCCGCAACAGTTCCCTGGTCGCGTCGTACCCGTCCTCCGGCGTCCACGTGGGGCAGCGGTGCGCGCTGACCACCTCGATGCCCGCGGCCGCGAACACCTCGCGCATCCCGATGAGGCGCTGCACGGCCGCGATGCTGTGGGGCGGGACGTCGTAGGGACCCGGTCCCGCGCCGATCAGGTGCACACCGTGGCGGTGCCCGGCCTCGACGAGGACATGTGCCGCCGAACGACCGCCCTGCACCTCGTCGGACACGACCGACGGAATGCTCGAACGGGCCCCGGCGGTGGCGTTGAGCAGCACGGCAGGCCCGCGGTGCAGGCCTTCCGGCACCGCGATGGCCCTCGTGTGCGTGGTGGCGTAGACGATGCCGTCCGCACGCCGGTCGCGCATCGCCTCGACCAGCGACCGCTCGAGTCCGACGTCCCCGCCGGTCTCCCCGGCGAACAGCATGAACCCGTGCCGATAGGCGGCTTCCACCGCGCCCTTCACCACCTCGCCCGCCAGTCCGGAGGAGGTGACGGTGTCGAGCACGAACCCGATCGTCCGCGACGGTCCCGGACGGGGCCCGCCCACCAGGGCGGCGCGCCGGTAGCCCAGCTCCCTGGCCGTGGAACGGACCCTCTGCTCGGCGTCCTCGGAGATGCGCAGTTCGCGGGCGCGTCCGGTCAGCACGAGCGACGCCGTCGTCACCGACACCCCGCTCGCCGCCGCGACGTCGGCCAGGGTCACGCGAGTTCGTCCCACCGCAGCTCCGCCTCCCGTGCTGTACGGGCCCGACCGCGTTCCAGTCGGATGTTCCACGAAATGGTTGTGGTCACACGCCTTCCGCCTAACGGCCCTGGCGGAGGGGCCGTCGCGCGACGAGCGGTCTACCGCTTCAGGCGGCCGGGGTCCCCCGCCTCTCCGCGGCGCACGAGCCAGGCCTCGGTGATGTGGGTGAACATGGCCTGGGCGGCACCGGCCTCGTCGCGGGCGGCGATGCGTTCGCAGATGCGGCGGTGTCCCTGGTTGGACGCCGTGCACATGTCCCGGCCGCTGCGGCCGTGGTAGCCGGCGCTGCCCAGCACCTGCCTCTCCAGCGAGCGCACCACGCCACGGGCGATGCGGTTCCCCGAGGCCTGCATGATCGTGTCGTGGAACAGGCGGTCGTGCTCCTCGTAGGTGGCGGTGTCGCCGACGAGCCCGTCCATCCGGTCCACCAACGCGCGCAACCGGTCCAGGGCGTCCTGGTCGGCGATGCGCGCGGCGACCCGCGCCATGTCCGACTCGAGCAACCGGCGGGTCACCACCACGTCGTCGAGGATCGCGAGGCTCTCGTCCTCGTCGACGGCGGCGGCGAGCACCAGCTCGTCGAGCATGTTCCACTGCGCCATCGGGGTGACCGTGGTGCCCGCGCCCTGGCGCACCCGCACCAACCCCTTCTCCTGCAGTACCTTCACCGCCTCGCGGATCACCGTCCTGCTCACCGAGAAGGTCTCGCACAGCACGGGCTCTGGCGGCAGTGTGGCTCCGGGGACGTAAGTGCCGCGCACGACGCGTTGCACCAGCTCGGCGGTGACCGCGGCGGCCAGGTTCACCGGTCTCCGCGTCCATCCGGGGATCGCGGCCGCACCCTGCTCCGGACGTGTCACCGACATCTCGCCTCCGTTGCGCCGCAACCTGTTGCCAGGACCCGACAGTATACGTAACACCATTGACGTCACACGTCATACGAGTTACGTTCGCGTTGTTCCTGAGCCGGCCCGGACGCCGGTCCTCCTGTCCACGGGCCCCGTCCGCACGCCCCGTTCCACGGTGCCGTCGCCGCGAAGTCCTCCGCCCGACGCCGGCACGTTCCCCGGCGGGCTCGACGAACCCGAACGTCCACACAGGACACGAGCTGTCCCGTCCGCCGCAGCGGGAGAGGTGATCAGGCCACACCCACCAGGAGGTCACTTGTCCACGTCCTCGTTCCCCGCTGTGCGCGGGCGGATCGCACTCGCCGCCTCGGCGGCGGTGATCGCCGCCCTCGCCCTCGCTCCCCCAGCCTCCGCGGCCACCACGACCCTGTACGCCTCTCCGTCGGGCACCGGCACGGCCTGCTCCGCCGCGGCGCCGTGCTCGTTGACCGGCGCGCAGGCCGCGGTGCGGTCCCTCAACACATCGATGTCCGGTGACATCGTGGTGGAGCTGGCCGACGGGACCTACCGGCTCACCGCGCCGTTCCGGCTCACCGCGGCGGACTCCGGCGGCAACGGGTACCGCGTGCGCTGGCAGGCGGCCCCGTCGGCGCGTCCCGTCATCAGCGGCGCCAGGGCGGTCACCGGGTGGTCGCTGGCCGACGCCGGCAAGAACATCTGGCGGGCCAGCGTCGCCGCCGGTACCGAAAGCCGCCAGCTGTACGTCAACGGTGCTGTCGCCACCCGCGCGCGGACCCAGGTGAACCGCGCCGACTTCACGTTCACCGACACCGGCATGCGCTTCTCGAACGGCGCGCTGAACTACCTGAACAACCTGGCGAACCAGAACCGCGTCGAGGTGGAGAGCGTCAACTCGTTCACCGACCGCTACTCGCCGGTGCAGAGCATCGCCGGGAACTTCCTCACGATGCAACAACCCGCGTGGAACAACAACACCTTCGGCTACGACACGCTCAGCAAGCCGCACCGGGCAGGGCCGCTGTACCTGGCGAACGCGTACGAGTTCCTCGACGCGCAGGGCGAGTGGTACGTCAACCCCGGCGCGGGCGCGCTCTACTACATCCCGCTCGCCGGGCAGAACATGAGCAACGTCAACGTGGAACTGCCGGTGTTGCAGTCGCTGGTCAACGTCGGCGGCACCTACGACGCCCCGGCGCGCGACATCACGTTCGGCGGCATCACCTTCACCGGTACCTCGTGGCTCGGGCCCAGCGGCAACCAGGGGTTCGCCGACCAGCAGACCGGCGCCTACATGGCGGGCAACCAGAACTGGCCGGCCGACCGGATCAACTCGTGCCAGCAGGGTTGCGCGCAGTTCGAGGCGGTGCGGCCGCACTGGTCCCAGATGCCCGCGGCGGTCCAGGTCTCGGCGGCGAGCGGCATCACCTTCACCGACTCGCAGTTCGTCAACCTCGGCCAGACCGCGATCGGCATCGGCAACGACGCCAACGCGCACGCCAGCGGTGTGGGGCTGGGCGCGTCCGGCATCACGATCACCAGGTCGGAGATCGCCCGCAACTCGGCGGGCGGCGTCGTGGTCGGCGGCGTGCGCGCCGACGCGCACCACCCGAGCGACCAGCGGATGGTCAACCGGGACATCACGGTCAGCCACAACCGCATCCACGACCTCGCCGTCGAGTACCGCGGCAACGTGTCGGTGCTCAACACCTACGTCACCACGGCGACCGTGTCCCACAACGAGATCTACAACATGCCGTACTCCGGCCTGTCCCTCGGCTACGGCTGGGGCGCCAACGACGCGGGCGGCAGCAACCACTACGCCAACCGCGGTCTGTACAACTACCAGCCGCGGTACTCGACGCCCACCACCGCGTCGAACAACAAGCTCATCAACAACTACGTCCACGACGTCATGCAGCAGATGACCGACGGCGGCTGCATCTACACGCTCGGCTGGAACCCGAACGCGGAGATCAGCGGCAACCACTGCCTGCGCACCAACGGGTGGTTCGGGCTCTACTTCGACGAGGGCTCCAAGTACTACCGCGCGACCGGCAACGTCTTCTCCTCCACCGGAACCTGGGCCACCGCCAACTACTGGGGCGGCGAGAACATGGGCAACTGGACCCTCACCGGCAACTGGTCGACCAACAACAGCACCAACGTCACCAACGGCGACCGCGGCAACGTGGTCAACGGCAACGTCGTGGTCTCAGGCGGAAACTGGCCGTCCGGCGCCCAGGCGGTGATCGCCAACGCAGGACCGGGCGGCACCGGGGGCGGCGGCCGGGAGAACGTCACGGTCGTCGGCGGTCAGTCGAACCGCTGCCTCGACGTCGCCGGCACGAGCAACAACACCCAGGCAAGGCTCTGGGACTGCAACGGCGGCGCGAACCAGCGCTGGAACCACACGGCGAGCAGGCAGCTCACCGTGCAGGGCAAGTGTCTCGACGCCTCCGGCGGAGGAACCGCCAACGGCACCGCGGCGATCCTCTGGGACTGCCACGGCGGTGTGAACCAGCAGTGGAACGTCAACGCCGACGGCACCATCACCGGTGCGCAGTCGGGGCTGTGTCTCGATGCCAGCGGCAACGGCACCGCGAACGGCACGCTGATCCACCTCTGGGCCTGCCACGGCGGGACGAACCAGCAGTGGAGCCTGCGCGGCTGAGCACAGCCAGTGGTGTGGCTCGGAAGGTCACAGGGCGAGTTCGCGGCCAGACGGGTGCGTCGCGGCGCCGCGAGGCGCTCCCCTGAGCGTGAACCACCCAGCCGGCCTTCCGAGCCACACCACCGGGTCCCCGCACCGACCGGTGCGGGGACCCGTCCACGTCACCTCAGGAGCAGGCGACGCCGTTCAGCACCGCTGACGAGAACGGAGGCGTGCCACCGTTGTAGTTCGCGTTGAACCCGATGCTCAGCTGCGCACCGGCGCCCAGCGAACCGTTCCAGGACGTGTTCGCCACGCGGACCTCGTCGCCCGTGTCGGTCCACGTCCCGTTCCAGCCCTGCGTGACGGACACGCCGGGAGCGGAGAACGAGAACGTCCAGCCGTTGATCGCCTGGCCGCGGTTCTCGATCACGATCTCCCCGGTGTAGCCGCCCTGCCACTGGCTGACGACGCGGTGGGTCGCCTTGCAGCCACCGCCGGGGTTGCCGCCGCCCGAGGTGGTCGTCGTGGTGGTCGTGGTCGTCGTCGTGGTGGTCGTCGTCGTGATCGGGCCCGCCGCCATCGCGAGCTCGTAGGCGCGCTGCGGCACGAACTGACCGGCCGGCCCGATGCAGCCGTCGGACTCACCCGGCAGCTTGACCCACAGGAACGCCTCGATCTTCGAGTCGCCCGTGTTCGTCGTGCTGGGCGTGCCGATCGCGCGTCCCGCCGGGTCGCACCACTCGCTGCCGGCGGGACCGTTGCCGTTGCGGCTGGTGTCGACCACGGCCTTGAGGCGGCTGTCGCCGACGGCGTTGAGCACGTTCTTCGCGAAGTTCACCTCGTCGGAGCTGGAGCGGTAGTTCGACACGTTCGTCGAGATGCCGTCGGCGCTGTTGGAGATGTCCGCGCCGCGCAGGCGGTTCGCGGCCTCCGACGGGCTCAGCCACGCCGAGTGCCCGATGTCGAAGTACACCTTCGCCTGCCCGGAGCCGGACTTGAGCTTCTTGCCGGCGTAGGCGATCGACGCCTTGGTCTGGTTCTGCTGGTCCGCGCTCTGGCAGGTGGTCATCAGCGGCAGCACGTCCGGTTCGAGCACGATCGTCGCCGGACGGCCGGCCAGTCCCGCGGCCACCTCGTCCACCCACGCCCGGTAGGCCGCGTGGGAGGAGGCACCGCCGCCGCTGGCTCCTCCACAGTCGCGGTTGGGGATGTTGTAGACCACCAGGATCGGGATCTTGCCGGCGGAGGCCGCCGCGCCGACGAACGAGCTGATCTCCGACCGCACCGTCGAGGTGTTGGTCGTGGTGTACCAGCGCGCCTGCGGAACCGACGCGATGCGGTCGCGGATGACCGCGGCCCGCGAGTCTCCCGGGTTCGCGGCGACCCACTTGGCGCTCGAACTCGACGGGTCGACGTAGAACGCCGACTCGGCCGCGCTGACGGTCGTGCCGCCGCTGACCACCAGGGCGGTGACCCCGGCGACGAGCGCGCTCGCGAGCAGGCCCGCGCCCGCCGCGCGCCTGCCCGGTGCCGTCGTGTCTCCTGGGGACGGAACAGTTGCTGTCATTCAGGTCCTCGCAGCGTCGTTGCTGATGGGAAAGGGCGCGATGCATGAGAGCGCTCTCATAAGCGGCACGCAGGTGTGCGGCCGCGCAGCCGAGCGCCGGCCCGGTTCGGGCCGGCATCGCGGAAAAGCGAATACGAGTTCGGGCCAACGTAGCCTCGGAACACCGTTCCGTCAACGCTAAAATTGTTAGCGCTAACTTTAGCAAAATGGAGTTTCAATGCCGTTCGATGAACGTGTTCAAACGGTTTGACGTTTACACTGGGAGCGCTCCCCTACATTCGTACGCCGATCGAGTCAACTTGGCGTCGAATTCGACAACGCCTGCTTGTGAGCGTGAACACCCGGCTGCCACACTCGGGGACGGCAACAGCGGCGACGACGGGAAAGTGCACCGTCAATCACTTCACCGCTCACCGGATCCGGCCCTGGCGCACCGGCTCCGGCCAACCGTCCTGCCCATCACCACCCTGCGGTCGGGGTGTTCCTTGCGAAAGCGTGAATGATGAAACTGACATCGAGGTCAGTGTCACTGATCCCTCTCGTGGCGACAGTCGCGGCGGCGGTACTCGGCGCCTCTCTGATCGTGACGGCCACGGCCAACGCGGCGACCACTCTCGGTGCCGCCGCGGCCCAGTCGGGCCGCTACTACGGCACCGCCGTCGCGGCGGGAAAACTCGGTGACTCGACCTACGTGAACATCCTCAACACCGAGTTCAACATGGTCACCGCCGAGAACGAGATGAAGTGGGACGCGACCGAGCCCAACCGCGGTCAGTTCAACTACTCCGGCGGCGACCGCATCCTCAACCACGCGGTGAGCAACGGCAAGCGGGTGCGCGGGCACGCGTTGTTGTGGCACCAGCAGCAGCCCGGCTGGGCCCAGGGCCTGAGCGGTTCCGACCTGCGGCAGGCCGCGATCAACCACGTCACCCAGGTCGCCACCCACTACCGCGGCAAGATCTACGCCTGGGACGTCGTCAACGAGGCGTTCGCCGACGGCGGCAGCGGTGGCCGGCGCGACTCCAACCTCCAGCGCACCGGCAACGACTGGATCGAGGCCGCGTTCCGCGCGGCCAGGGCGGCCGACCCCGGCGCGAAGCTCTGCTACAACGACTACAACACCGACGGCATCAACGCGAAGTCCACCGGCATCTACAACATGGTGCGCGACTTCAAGTCCCGCGGCGTGCCGATCGACTGCGTCGGGCTGCAGGCCCACCTGACCAACAACGCCCCGTCCGACATGCAGGCGAACATCCAGCGCTTCGCCGACCTCGGCGTCGACGTGCAGATCACCGAGCTCGACATCGCCGGTTCCAACCAGGCCAACGCCTACGGCGCGGTCACCAGGGCATGCCTGGCCGTCGCCCGCTGCACCGGCATCACGGTGTGGGGCATCCGCGACAGCGACTCGTGGCGCACCGGTGAGAACCCGCTGCTGTTCACCAGCTCGGGCGCCAAGAAGGCCGCGTACAACTCGGTGCTCGACGCGCTGAACGCGGGCGGCCCCGGTCCGACGACGTCCACGACGACGACCACCACCACCACGACCACCGACCCCGTTCCGGGCGGCTGCATCGCGTCGGTGTCGCTGAACCAGTGGAACGGTGGTTTCGTCGCGACGATCAAGGTCACGGCCGGCTCCAGCGCCCTGCGCGGCTGGAGGGTCACCACCACGCTGTCGAACGGCACGGTCACCAGTTCGTGGAGTGCCAACGGAAGCGGCACCAGCGGAAGCGTCACCTGGTCCAACGTGGACTACAACGCCAACGTGCCCGCGGGCCAGTCCACCGAGTTCGGCTTCCAGGGCAACGGCAGCGGATCAGGACTGAACCCGTCCTGCGCCGCGAGCTGACTCCCGCACCACACGAACGGCAAGCTCCGGCGGACGAGCGATCGTCCGCCGGAGCGGCCCTGCCCCGGGAGACGACAATGGTCACGAGAAGAAGGCTTTGGGCGAGCATCGCCCTGGTGGTGGGCACGATCCTGACGGTGGTCTCGCCGGTGAAGGCGGACAACCCGATCGTGCAGCACATCTACACCGCCGACCCCGCACCGTTGGTCCACAACGGACGGGTCTACCTCTACACCGGGCACGACGAGGACGGCTCGACCTGGTTCACCATGAAGGAGTGGCGGGTCTGGTCCTCGGCCGACATGGTGAACTGGACCGACCACGGTTCTCCTCTGAACCTCGCCTCGTTCAGCTGGGCGAAGCAGGACGCGTGGGCGGGCCAGGCCGTGGAACGCAACGGCAAGTTCTACTGGTACGTCCCCGTGGTCACGAAGGCCACCGGACGCCCGGCCATCGGAGTCGCCGTCGCCGACAGCCCCACCGGCCCGTTCCGCGACGCCCTCGGCCGTCCCCTGGTGGAGAACGGCGAGATCGACCCCACGGTCATGATCGACGACGGCGGTCAGGCGTACCTGTACTGGGGCAACCCCAACCTCTCCTACGTCCGCCTCAACACCGACATGATCTCCTACTCCGGCGGTATCAACAGGATCCAGCTCACCACGGCCGGTTTCGGCACCCGCACCGGTGACCCGAACCGGCCCACCCTCTACGAGGAGGGTCCCTGGGTCTACAAGCGCAACGGCCTGTACTACAACGTCTTCGCGGCCAAGTGCTGCTCGGAGTTCATCGCCTACTCCACCTCGCCCGGACCGACGGGGCCGTGGACCTACCGCGGCACCGTGATGTCCACGCAGGGCAGCAGTTTCACCAACCACCCCGGCGTCATCGACTTCAAGGGCGGCTCGTACTTCTTCTACCACAACGGCGCCCTGCCCGGCGGTGGCGGCTTCACCCGCTCCGTCGCCGTCGAGAAGTTCACCTACAACGCCGACGGCACCATCCCGTCCCTCACCATGACGACGGCCGGACCACCGGCGGCGGACACCCTCAACCCCTACGCACGCCAGGAAGCCGAGACCATCGCGTGGGGCAACGGCATCGAGACCGAGCCCTCCAGCGAAGGCGGCATGAACGTCGGCTTCATCAACAACGGTGACAACATCAAGGTGAAGAACGTCGCGTTCGGCAACGGCGCCTCGACGTTCACCGCCCGCGTTTCGTCGACCGTCGCGGGAAGCTCCGTCGAGGTGCGCAGCGGCAGCCCGACCGGTGCTCTCGCGGGCACCTGCTCCGTGCCCAACACCGGCGGCTGGCAGACGTGGACCACGGTCTCCTGCCCGGTGAACGGGCTGACCGGCACACGTGACCTCTACCTGAGGTTCAGCGGTGGCAGCGGCTATCTGCTCAACATGAACTGGTGGCAGTTCACCGGGGGGAGCTCGTCATGAGCAACGTGAACTCCAGCGGCCGGACGGGCCTCGACGGGCTCGGTCTCGCCGGCATCATCGCGGCCGTGCTGGTGCTGATCGCGGCGGTCGCGCTCTCACTGGTGCCCCAGCCGGCCCAGGCCGCGTCCTTGGTGCGCGTCACGAACTTCGGCACGAACCCGACCGGCCTGAACATGTACGTCTACGCGCCCGACCGGCTCGCGGAACGTCCCGCGCTGCTCGTGATGGTGCACTACTGCACCGGTTCCGCGAGCGCGGTGCACAACGGCGGCGGGCGCGACTACGTGACCGCCGCGGACCGCAACGGGTACGTGATCATCTACCCGGAGGCGACGCGAGACGGGCACTGCTTCGACGTGTCGACCCAGAACGCGTTGCGCCGCAACGGAGGCAGCGACTCCACGGGAATCATGTCGATGGTGTCGTACGCGCGCCAGCGCTACAACGTGGACCCGGAGCGCATCGTCGTCTCGGGCATCTCGTCCGGCGCGATGATGACCAACGTGCTGGCCGCCGAGTACCCGGACGTGTTCAGCGCCGGGGCGGCGTTCGCCGGTGTTCCGGCCGGCTGCTTCGCGACGACGGACGGGTCGATGTGGAACAGCCAGTGCTCGGGCGGGAACCTGCTGAAGACCCCGCAGCAGTGGGGTGACCAGGCGAGGGCGATGTACCCCGGCTACACCGGCCGCTACCCGCGGATGCAGCTGTGGCACGGCACCGCCGACACCACGCTGGCGTACCCGAACTTCGGTGAGGCGCTCGACCAGTGGACGAACCTGCACGGGGTGAGCAGGACACCGACGTTCACCGACCAGCCCCAGTCGAACTGGACCCGCACCCGTTACGGCACCGGCACACCGGCCGTCGTAGAGGGGATCAGCGCCCAGGGCACCGGCCACGACGTGCCGACCGCGGGAATGGTCGCGCAGGCCATCACCTTCCTCGGCCTGGACCGCCCACCGACGACGACCACCACCACAACGACCACAACCACCACCACGACCACACCGCCGCCGTCTCAGGGCTGCACGGTCAAGGCCGTCGTCAACGCCTGGAACACCGGCCTCACCGAGACGATCACCATCACGAACACGTCCTCGGCACCGGTGAACGGCTGGACGCTGCAGTTCACGCTGCCAGGCGGACAGACCGTCACGGGTGGCTGGAGCGCGACCTACTCCCCCGCCACCGGCCAGGTGACGGCCAGGAACGTGGACTACAACGCGCAGATCCAGCCCTCGGCCCAGGTGTCGATCGGCTTCCAGGCCACGCACACGGGCAACAGCTCACCCGCGGACGGGTTCACGCTCAACGGCGTGCGTTGCGCCGTGGCCTGACCGCGCACACCACTGGAGGACCGGCATGTCCGAACTGAACCGCCGGCAGCTCATGAAGCTCAGCGCGGGTGTCGCGCTGACGCAGGCGGGGTGGATCGCGAGCCCCGCCTCCGCGGACGTGCGCGCAGCCGGCGACCTCTCGCTCTGGTACGGCGGACCGGCCGGGAGCGACTGGTTGCGCGCACTTCCGATCGGCAACGGGCGGCTCGGCGCGATGGTGTTCGGCAACACCGACACCGAACGCCTTCAGCTCAACGAGGACACGGTCTGGGCGGGCGGGCCGCACGACTACACCAACCCGCGCGGCGCCGGAGCCCTCGCCGAGATCCGGCGGCTCGTGTTCGCCGGCCAGTGGACGCAGGCGCAGTCGCTGATCGACCAGACCATGCTCGGCAGTCCCGCCGGGCAGCTGGCCTACCAGCCGGTCGGCGACCTGCGCCTGACTTTCCCCTCCGCGACCGCGTCGTCCTACCAGCGGTCGCTCGACCTCACCACTGCGACGACGGTGGTGACCTACACGGCGAACAACGTGCGCTACCAGCGCGAAGTGTTCGCCAGCGCGCCGGACCAGGTGATCGTGATGCGCCTGACGGCCCAGACGCCCGGCTCGATCTCGTTCACCGCGTCGTTCAGCTCGCCGCAGCGCACGAACACGTCCACAGTGGACGGAACGACGATCGGGCTGGACGGGATCTCCGGCACGCAACGCGGCATCGCGGGCACCGTCCGGTTCCTCGCGCTCGCCAGGGCGGTCACCGAGGGTGGCACCGTCAGCAGTTCCGGCGGCACGTTGCGCGTCACCGGCGCGAACGCGGTGACGGTGCTGATCTCCATCGGCAGCGGCTACGTCGACTTCCGCACGGTCAACGGCGACTACCAGGGCATCGCCCGCGCTCGCCTGAACGCGGTGCAGGGCATCGGCTTCGACACCCTGCGGGCCCGGCACGTCGCGGACTACCAGGCGTTGTTCGGGCGCGTGTCGCTCGACCTCGGGCGGACGGCGGCGGCCGACCAGCCGACCGACGTCCGGATCTCCCGGCACGCGAGCACGAGCGATCCGCAGTTCGCGGTGCTGCTCTTCCAGTACGGCCGCTACCTGCTGATCTCGTCGTCGCGCCCCGGCACGCAACCGGCGAACCTGCAGGGCATCTGGAACGACCAGATGGCACCGTCGTGGGACTCGAAGTACACCATCAACGCGAACCTGCCGATGAACTACTGGCCGGCGGACACCACCAACCTCGGCGAGTGCCTCCAGCCGGTGTTCCGCATGATCAACGACCTGACCGTCACCGGGGCCCGCACCGCGCAGTTGCAGTACAACGCGCGCGGCTGGGTCACCCACCACAACACGGACGCCTGGCGCGGTTCCTCGGTCGTCGACTTCGCCGCGGCGGGCATGTGGCAGACCGGCGGGGCGTGGCTCTCGACGCTCGTCTGGGACCACTACCTGTTCACCGGCGATCTCGAGTTCCTGCGCACGTACTACCCGGCGCTGAAGGGCTGCGCGCAGTTCTTCCTCGACACGCTGGTCACCGAACCGAGCCTCGGCAACCTCGTCACCAACCCGTCGAACTCGCCGGAGCTCAACCACCACACGAACGCCAGCGTCTGCGCCGGGCCGACGATGGACATGCAGATCCTGCGCGACCTGTTCGACGGCTGCGCGAGCGCGTCCGAGGTGCTCGGCGTCGACGCCGAGTTCCGCACCCAGGTGCGCACGGCGCGGCAGCGGCTGGCGCCGACGAGGGTCGGATCGCGGGGCAACGTGATGGAGTGGCTGTACGACTGGACCGAGACCGAGCGCAACCACCGGCACGTCTCGCACCTGTACGGCCTGCACCCGAGCAACCAGATCACCAAGCGCGGCACTCCCCAGTTGCACGCCGCGGCCCTGCGCACCCTGGAACTGCGGGGTGACGCGGGCACCGGGTGGTCGCTCGCGTGGAAGATCAATTTCTGGGCCCGGCTGGAGGAGGGCGCCAGGGCTCACGACCTGCTCCGGTCGCTGGTGACGACCGACCGCCTCGCGCCCAACATGTTCGACCTGCACCCGCCGTTCCAGATCGACGGCAACTTCGGCGCCACCTCCGGCGTCGCGGAAATGCTGCTGCACAGCCACAACGGCGAGCTGCACGTGCTGCCCGCGCTGCCACCGGCCTGGTCCGCCGGCAGCTTCGCCGGGCTGCGCGGGCGTGGTGGGCACACCGTCGGCGCGACCTGGGGGGCCGACGGTGCCACCACCCTGTCCGTGACGCCGGACCGGGACGGCACGGTGAGGATCCGCAACCGGGTCTTCGCCGGCACGTTCGAGCTGCGCGACACGACGAACGGTGCCGTGGTCGAGCACGCCAAGCCGGAAGCGGACGTCGTCACGTTCTCCGTCCAACGTGGACACACCTACCGCGTGACGGGTCAGGTCTCCGGTCCAGGGGTGCGCCCAGGCGTCTACTACCGGCTCGTCGCACGGCACAGCGGGAAGTACGCCGACGTCAGCGGCGGGTCCACCGCGGCAGGAGCGTTGCTGCAGCAGTGGTCCGCGACCAGCGGGCTGAACCAGCAGTTCGACTTCCTCGACTCCGGCAGCGGCTACTACCGCGTCCGGGCCCGGCACAGCGGCCTGGTGCTCCAGGTCGCGAGCTCCAGCACCGGCGCCGACATCACCCAGCAGCCCGACACCGGTGCGACGAGCCAGCAGTGGCAGGTGGTCGACCACGGCGGTGGCGTGATCAGCCTCGTCAACCGGCAGAGCGGGCTCGCCGTGGACGTCTGGGAGGCATCGGCCGCCGACGGTGCCCGGCTGTCCCAGTGGAGTCCGACCGGCTCCACCAACCAGCGGTTCCAACTCCAGCAAGCGTGACGAGCGAAGGGACGACGATGTTCCACCTGCACAAGGGGTTCTGCCATGTCGCGGCATAGGTCCGTGCTCGCGGCGGCCGTCGCGAGCGCCGTGGCCTTCCTGGGCGCGGCGGGCATCGCGCTGGGCGGCCAGGCCGCCGGGGAGACCGGCACGGCCGCGGCGACGGCGGGGTGCGGCAAGCCACCGGCGCTGACGAGTGGCCAGCACACGATCAACAGCGGTGGCCAGAACCGCTCGTACATCCTGCGGCTGCCAGCCAACTACGACAGCAACCGCCAGTACCGGCTGTTCGTCGGCTTCCACTGGCGGGGCGGCACCGCGAACGACGTCGACTCCGGTGGCAGCGACGGCTACAACTGGTCCTACTACGGGTTGCGACGGCTCGCCGACGCCGAGAACAACGGCACGATCTTCGTGGCGCCGCAGGGCAACGGCAACGGCTGGGCCAACCCCGGCGGCCAGGACCTGAGGTTCGTGGACGACCTGGTCAGCCTCCTCGACTCGGGGCTGTGCATCGACACGACCCAGCGGTTCGCCGGTGGCTTCAGCTACGGCGGCGGCATGTCGTACGCGGTGGCCTGCGCCCGCGCCAACGTCTTCCGCGCCGTGGTCGCCTACTCGGGTGCGCAGCTCAGCGGTTGCGACGGCGGCAACCAGCCCATCGGGTACATGGGCATCCACGGTGTGAGCGACAACGTGCTCGGCATCGGACTGGGCCGCGGCCTGCGCGACACGTTCGTGCGCAACAACGGCTGCACCCCGCAGAACGCTCCCGAGCCCGCCGCGGGCAGTCGCCGGCACATCGTCACTAACTACAGCGGCTGCCGGGCGGGGTATCCCGTGGTGTGGGCCGCGTTCGACGGCGGCCACACGCCCGGCCCGATCGACTCGGGCGGCGACGGCTGGCGGACCTGGACGTCCGGTGAGGCGTGGAAGTTCCTCACCCAGTTCGCGGGCGGCGGCGGCCCGACGAGCACCACCACGACGACCACGACGACCACGACCACCCCGCCTCCCGGTGGCGCGGCCTGCCGCGTGGGCAACGTGATCAGCGCCTGGAACAACGGCCTGACGTCGAACATCACCATCACGAACACCGGTTCCTCGCCGATCAGCGGATGGTCGCTGGTCTTCACCCTGCCCGGCGGGCAGACGATCACGTCCGGCTGGAGCGCCACCTACTCCCCCAGTTCCGGGCAGGTGACCGCGAAGAACGTCCAGTACAACGGCGACATCGCGCCGAACGCGTCGATCACCGTCGGCTTCCAGGCCACGCACACCGGCAACAACTCGGCGCCGGCCTCGTACAGCCTCAACGGCAACACGTGCTCAGTCGCCTGACCGTCACTACAGGGAGCGCGAACAAACCCATGCACCAGCACAAGAAGTGGTGGCTCACCGCGGTGGCCGTCGCCGCACTCGTCCTCTCCGGCGTCAGCATCGGCACCGCTGCCGCTGCCCCGCAGACACCTCTCGCCGCGACGCCTGGCTGCGGCAAGGCCCCGACCCTGCGCAGCGGCACGCAGACGATCCAGAGCGGGGGCAAGAGCCGGTCGTTCGTCCTGAGCGTCCCGGACAACTACGACAACACCCGGCAGTACCGCCTGGTCTTCGGCTTCCACTGGTGGGGCGGCACGATGAACGACGTCGCCTCCGGCGGGAGCGACGGCGACGTCTACGCCCACTACGGGCTCCGGCGGCTGGCGAACAACAGCGCGATCTTCGTTGCGCCGCAGGGCCTCGGCAACGGCTGGGCCAACTCCGGCGGTGAGGACGTCACGTTCGTCGACGACATGCGCAACCGGATCGAGAACGACCTCTGCGTCGACACCACGCAGCGGTTCGCTCTCGGCTTCAGCTACGGCGGCGCGATGAGCATCTCGCTCGCGTGCTCGCGGCCGACCGTCTTCCGCGCGATCGCCGCCATCGCAAGCCCTGGCGAGATCAGCGGATGCGCGGGCGGCACCGCACCCGTCGCGTTCATGGGGATCCACGGCGTCGGCGACAACATCGGCTCCGGCCGCGGCCAGCGGGACAGGTGGGTGCGCAACAACGGCTGCCAGTCCCAGAACGCACCGGAACCGGCGGCCGGCAGCCGAACGCACATCACCACCACCTACACGGGCTGCCGGGCCGGGTACCCGGTGGTCTGGGCACCGTTCGACGGAGGCCACCAGCAGGGACCGGTGGACGGCTGCGCCGGTTGTGAGAGCGGAGCCCGCAGCTGGGTGAAGACCGAGGTCTGGAAGTTCTTCACCGGCGACACCACTCCCGCCCCGACCACGTTCCGGCTGCGCGGCGAGGCCTCGGGCCGCTGCCTGGACGTCAGCGGCGCCAGCACGGCCAACGGCGCCCCGATGGTCGTGTGGGACTGCCACACCAACGCCAACCAGCAGTTCACCCGCACCGGCCAGACCCTGCAGGTCCTGGGCAAGTGCCTGGACGCCCCCGCCAACGCCACGGCGGGCACCGCGGTGCGACTCTGGGACTGCCAGGGCGGCACGAACCAGCAGTGGAACGTCAACACCAACGGCACGATAGGCAACGCCCAGACCGGGCTGTGCCTGGACGTCAACGGCGCCGGCACTGCCAACGGCACGGCCGCGATCGTGTGGACCTGCCACGCAGGCGCGAACCAGCGCTGGTCGCAGGTGTAGGCCGCGTCCCGCGGCTCAGTTCGATGTGGCTCACGGGCGAGAGGCCCGGAGGCGGTGCCGCCGAGACGACCTCACGGGCGTGTCCGGTCGTTTCGGCGGTGCCGCCGCCGGGTCACTCGCCTGTGGCCGTCGTGGACGAGGCCCGCGGGACGTCGTTTGGCCGAACGGAGGGCTTCCACCGACCTGGAGTCGGCGGAAGCCCTCTCACCGTGAACGCCCACACCGGGTTTCTCGTTCATCACCACCGCGCACGAGACCGCACCGGGTATCCCTCGCACGGACGAGCGGCTTTCACCGGTCCCGAGCCGGCGGAAGCCCTCTCACGTGAGCGCCCGCACCGGGTCCTGGTTCGTCACCACCGCGCACGAGGCCCCACGGGGCGTCCCTCCCTCGCACGGACAAACGACTTTCACCAGTCCCGAGCAGCGGAAGCCCTCTCACCGGAACGCCCACACCCGGTCCCTGGCTCATCACCGCGCACGAGACCGCACCGGGCATCCCCCGCCCGAACAAGCGACTTTCACCGACCTGAACCCGGCGGAAGCCATCTCAGCTCACCGCCGCAAGCCCTCCGCCAGCACCGCGATCGCGTCCGGCCCGGTCCGGCAGCACCCACCCACCAACCGGGCGCCACCGTCGACCCACCCCTCGGCCGACGCGGCGAAACCGGCCCCGTCACCCGACCACGACCGCGCCGCCGCGTCCCACTGCTCGCCGCTGTTCGGGTACACCACGACCGGCAGCCCGATCACCCGGCGCGCCACGGCGACCGCGTCCGCCACGTCCTCCGGTGCGCAGCAGTTCACGCCTACGGCGATGACCTCGTCCACTCCGGCCGCGACCGCGAACGCCTCCTCCAATGGCTGGCCCGCGCAGGTCCGGTCGCCGCGCACGGTGTAGCAGAGCCAGACCGGCACGCCGCTGCCGCGCACCACCTCCAGCACGGCCTCGGCCTCCTCGACGTCGGGGATGGTCTCGACCGCGAGCACGTCCGGGCCCGCCTCGCAGAGCGTCGAGATGCGAGGGGCGTGGAAGCTGATCAGTTCCTGCCGGCTCAGGCCGTAGCGGCCGCGGTACTCCGAGCCGTCCGCCAGCACCGCGCCGTACGGGCCGACCGACGCCGCGACCCAGCGCGATCCGTCCACTTCGGACGCGGCAGAGCGGGCGAGCTCCACGCTGGACCGCAGCAGTCGCGCCGTCTCCGCCTCGCTGATACCGCGGCGGGCGAAGCCCGAGAAGCTCGCCTGGTAGCTCGCGGTGATGGCGACCTCGGCGCCCGCCCGGTAGTAGGCGAGGTGCGCCGCGCGCACGGCGTCCGGGTCGGTGAGCAGCAGCCGGGCCGACCAGAGCTCGTCGGACAGGTCATGCCCGGCGAGCTCCAGAGCTGTCGACATCCCGCCGTCGAGCACGACCGCCCTGTGTGCCAAAGCCTCTGCCAGTTCCATCCCGGCGAGTCTACGGACGCCGGGATGATGGGGAGGGGTGCGCGACGGCCGCTCCGCCGTGGTGTCGCGCACCCCTCCGGGACGATCTTCAGGGGCCTCCGCGTGTGCGCGCCGCATTTCCGCACGCGCGGAGGCCGTCCCAGTGACCGCCCGTCCTGCCCCGGCCCGCCGACGGCGGACCGGTCAGCCTGTCGCGCCGCGGTGTGCGGCGTGGTCCGGCGTGCTCGCCCGACGGGAAAGCCTGGGCGGCAACAACATCAACGGTGGTGGCTGCTTGCCCTCCAGCTTGGCGACGAGCAGGTCGACCGCGTGCCTGCCGAGCTCCTCCGCGGGCAGGCGCACCGAGGTGAGCAGCGGTGACGTCTGCTCTGCCAGCTCGTCCGGGCAGATCGCGACCACCGCCACGTCGCCGGGGACCTGCCGGCCGGCCGCGCGCAGGCAGGTGGTGATCCAGCCGAGCGCCGCCTCGTTGTGCACCACCAGCGCCGTCATCGACGGGTGTGCGCGGATCAGGGCCTTGGTCGCCCTGAGCACCGAGTCGTGGTCGCCCTCGACGGCCAGTGCCGTCGCGGCGACTCCCCTGCGCATGGCGGCCGCGCTGAAGCCGTTCATGGTGCGGTGGGCGAAGCCGGTGCTGCGCCGGTAGACGGCACTCGGCGCGCCGAGGAAGCCGATGGACCGGTGCCCCAGGTCGGCGAGGTGGTCGACGCACTTCGCGCCCGCGGCCTCGAAGTCCAGGTCCACGCAGGTGAGTCCGCGCGCGGCTGCCGGATGTCCGATGAGGACGGACGGTTTGGACAGCTGCCGCAGCAGCGGCACGCGGTCGTCGTCCATCTCCACGTCCATCACGAGGAACCCGTCGACCTGCGCGCTGTTCGCGGCCCGGCGCAGACCTGCCGCGCCGTCGTCCGCGGTCATGAGCAGCAGGTCCATGTCGTAACGGCGCGCGGTCGTCACCGCGGCGGTGACGAAGCGCATCACCGCGGGCAGGTGGGTGCCCGCCCGCAGCGGGAGCACCAGCCCGATCACGTTCGTCCGGCCCGCCGACATCGTGCGGTCCGAGGCGTGCGGCTGGTAGCCCAACGCCCTGATGCTCTCGCGGACTCTCGACTTCGTGTCCGCGGAGATCGACCGCTTGCCCGTGAGGACGTAGGAGACCGTGCTCGGGGCTACCCCGGCGTGCCTTGCGACGTCGGCGATGGTGACCACACAGCCTCCTTTCGCGCTTGCGCTCAGTGAGCGTGTCGACACCATAGGGAGCACCTTCTGATGACATCAAGGGTTATGTGTGCGTTAACATTGCGCAATTCGGGTGGTCCAGACGAATTCAGCACTGTCTGGAAACTTGCCCGACAGAAACCGAGGCCAGGTAGGAAGAGCGCACCCACACGGCGCGGCCCCGAACGACAGGGCCGGCCGCATGGGCACGTTCACATCCAGTTGCTCACAGCGCCGGGTAGGCGTTGCGCATGAGCTCCTGGAACTGGGCGGAGAACCACTTGCCGGAAATCGGGGCGTTCCCCAGGGCTCCCGACATGTTGTTGCCGTTGCGCACGTTCCCGGTGTAGGTCGGGTCGCACATCCGGTCAAAGCCCTTGCCCTCGTTGTTCGGGATCTCCTCGCTCGCGCCGTCGGACTCGCCAGGAGGCTTCACCCACACGTACGCGTCGATACCCGCCTCCGGTGCCGCCTTCGGGCGCTCGCCCAGGCCCGCACCCGACTGGTTGCACCAGTTGCCGAGGTGGATGCGGCGGTCCAGCTTGCCGCCGTTGACGTACGCGTCGACGCCGGTCGTCGGGCCGGGGCCCGTCGGACGGGCGCTGCCGCCCCAGCCGTTGCGGCTGGTGTCGATCAGCATGCCGACGTTGGCGTCGAAGCCCGCCTGCACGGCCCGCTGCCGGAACGCCTGCGCGTAGGACAGCTCGTCGACGTAGCGGTTCCAGTCCACCCACTTCGACTGGCGCACGGACGTGCCGTTCACCGAGTCCTCGATCTTGAAGTACGGCTCCTTCAACGCACCGTAGTTCGCGGTGTTGGCGATGAAGCCCTGCACGTTCGCCTTCGTGCTGCCGGAGGCGTTCGCCGCCTGGAACAGCAGTTCGGCGGTGGCGCCGAAGTTGTCGTCCCAGCCGATCCAGCCGTGGTGGCCGATGTCGAGGTAGTTGTAGACGTTCGGCACGGCACCCAGCTTCGCGAGCGCGTAGCCGACACCGGTGACGTAGTTGCCGTTCGCCTTCATCACGTCGCACGCCGCCACGGCGGTCGGGCGCGGTGTCACGTTGGTGACCAGGTTCGGGAGGGAGTCGATCTCCACCGTCGTGACGATCCGCAGGCCGGCGTACGCGGGCCTGGCGAGGATCGCCGCGATCGGGTCGATGTACTCCGACTTGTAGCGGTCGATCTCCGTCGCCTTGAGCTCACCGTTGGAGGCGAGCGCCGAGCAGTCGCGACCGGGCAGGTTGTAGATCACCAGCTGGATGACGAGTGGTGAGCCCGCCGCCTGGCGCACCGCCTCGTCCAGGTGTCCGACCAGGCCGCGGGAGTCGGCCGTGCCGGCGATCGCCGCGATGCGGTCCAGCCACACCGCCGTCGGCTGGTTCGCGACTCGGCTGCCGCCCGGTTCCGCGTTCGCCTTGGCCGCCCAGTCAGGGTTGATGTACTGCTTCGCGCCCACGTACGCGTTGTCGACGCGGTTACCCGGGTTCGGGTTGCCGCTCGTCGTCGTGGTGGTCGTGGTGGTCGTCGTCGTGGTGGTCGTCGTCGTCGGCGCACCGGTGCACACCGTGCCGTTCAAGGTGAACGTCGTCGGGTTCACGTCACCGCTGGCGGCACCGGAGCCGTTGAAACCGATGTCGATGGACGCGTTGGTGCCCAGGCTCCCGTTCCACGACATGCTCGTCGCCGTCACGTTGGCGCCCGACTGAGTCCAGTTCGCACTCCAGCCCTGCGCCACGCGCTGGCTGCCGGGCAACGCGAACTTCAGCGTCCAGCCGCCCGTCACCGCGTCGCCGAGATTGGTGATCTTCACCGAGGCGCCGAACCCTCCGCCGCCCCAGTTGTTCGCCGTGTAGTCCACACGGCAGCCGGGTGCGGCGCCCGCGGGAGGCGCTGTCAGCGCCACCGCGATCGTCGCCGCGGTGGTGGCGACCACGACTCCCGCCGCGGCCCACCGCCTCTGTCCGTTGAGCTTCATTGCTCCGGATCTCCTGTCTTTCAATGGTGTCTGATCTCCATGAGCGAACACGCCGTGGGCGTGCACTCAAGTCTTTTGAGGCCGAGGTACTCCATGCCGATCGAGCCGGTGAGCGCGAACCCGTCCCCGAAGGCGAGGTCCGGGTCGCCCCGGACCTCGCCGTTCGCGAGCGCCGTCCGCCAGGCCTGTTCCAGGCCCGGCTTCAGGACCAGCAGCCCGAGCCGCTCGTAAGGCGGCTTGGCGCAGGTCCCCCACTCCGCGATGAACGGCGCGTAGACCTTCGACCGCACCGGACCTGCGAAGTCGGTGAAGTCGTTGCCCCGCTTGACGTTCGAGCACTCGTCGGTCAGGTCGTTCAGCCATGCCGCGATGCCGTCGACGCCCTTGCTGAGATCTGGGGTGGGTTCGGCGCGTCCTACGAGGAGGGCGAACGCGACCGAACCCACCACCAGGAGGGCGACCAGGGCCCTCATCACCGGATGGCGCACGCGGATCCGTTGAGCGTGAACGACGTCGGATCAGCAGGTGTGGACGTCGTCGTGGCGTTGAACCCGAACGTGACCGAACCTCCGGCCGGGATGTCCGCGTTGTACGACACGCCCTTCGCGGTCGCCTGCCCGCTCGCGACGGTGACCGTCGACGACCAGGCCTGCGAGAGCTGTTGTCCGGAAGGGAAGTCCCACACGAGCTGCCACGCGCTGATCGCGCTGGTGCCGCTGTTCGACACCGTCACGTTCGCGGTGAATCCGCCGTTCCACGTGCTCGGCCGCGAGTACGCCACCGAACAGGAACCGGTGCTGCCACCACTCGATGTTCTGACCGCGACGGCCGGCGACGCCGAGGAGGCGTTGCCCGCCGAGTCCGTCGCGACCACCGTCAGCGAGTACTGGGTGTCCGCGGTCAGACCCGTGACGGTCACCGAGTTCGTCGCGGAGGTCGCGACCACCTGGCTTCCGTTGTAGACGCGGTAACCCGTCACGCCGATGTTGTCCGTCGACGCGCTCCAGTCCAGTTTCACCGTGCTGCTGGTGACGCTGGACGCGACAGGGGTGCCGGGCGCCGACGGCGCGGTGGTGTCCGGCGTGCCGGTGCCGCCGCCGAACACGACGTCCGAACAGCTGTAGAACGCCTCCGGGCTGTCCGAGCGCTGCCAGAGCGAGTAGATGATGTGCCGGCCGGACTTGTTGGGCAGCCGGGCCTGCCAGGCGTACTCGCCGTTCGCCAGCGGCGGGTTCGTCACCTTGTCGAACGGTGCCGACTCCAGGTCGGACCACTTGAGCGGCTTCGTCACGTCGAAGCCGTCCTTGGTGACGTACTGCTCCCACGTGCCGGGGTGCGGCGCCCACGCGTTGTACCGGAAGGTGACCGAACTGTTCGCCTGCACCTGGGTCGTGGGCCAGTCGGCGCGGGTGAGGTTGTAGGCGGCGTACTTCGTGGTGGGACCGCAGAGGTTGCCGTCGGGAATGATCTCCCGGTGACGTCCGGCGGCGTTGCTGATCAGGTTGCCGAACCAGTCCCACAACGGTTGCTTCCCGCCCTGGGCGACCGCGGCGACGCACGCCGGGTTGGTGGGCTGGATGTCTCCGCCGCCACTACCGGCGCGGCCGTCCTCGTAGCAGAGGTAGGTGCGACTGCCGGGCCAGACCATCGACCCGTGCGCGACCGCCGTGCCACCGGTCTGCACCAGGACGGCACCGACCGCGGCTGCGACAGCCAGCAGGGCTATGCGTTTCCTCATCTCGGGACTCCTCACCCGTAGATCTCGGCGTGCAGGGAGAACGCCGTCGCGATCTCGGCTTGCGCCCAGAAGCGGTGGTAGGTGAACGTCGGTGCCGGTCCACCGTCCAGATAGGACTGCACCTTCGGCCACTGCGGGTCGTTGCGGAACATCGACCGCATCGACAGGAACGACGAGCCCTGCCCGATCTGGTCACCGTTCGGCATCTTCCCGGTCCAGCCCGGCGGCACGTACGGGCCCTCGCGCGTGCTGGTGTTGTAGACGTCGTCGAACCGGTTGTAGTCCGTGCGGGTCTCCGGCGTCGCGATGCCCAGGCTGTCCTGGTGCGAGAGCAACGACGTCAGCAGCGACTCACCCGTGGTCTTGGCCGCGGCGTTGCCCGACCTCGCCGCGTAGTTGAGCAGCACCTTGGCGTACGACGCGGCCACACCGACGTCCTGGTTGTGGTTGAGCACGCTGACCCGCAGGTTCGCGTTCGAGCCGGGGTTGGTGGCGTTCCACGTGTCCGGCGCTCCCGACCACTGCAGGTCGGCCGGGATCTGGAAGTTCGTGCCCGTGGTGGTGTTCGCGATCGCCCACGGCACCCACTTGTCGAGGATCTTCTTGGCGCGCGCGTCCCCGGTCAGCCGGTACAGCGCCGCCGTGCGCTCGATGCCCCACACCTGGAAGCCGAACCACCGGTTGCTCGGCGGGTCGCGCCACACCGGGTGGGCGTCGTAGTACATGCCGTAGAACGTCGGCGTGCCGGACGGAGGCGAGGCGTACTGCCCCTCCCAGCTGTTCGTGACGCCGCCGGCGAGACCGCCGTCGGCCGACTGCAGCCACTGCAGCATCTCGAGCTGCCTGTTCAGCGACGTCGCCCAGTCCTGCTGCCCGGTGGCGGACAACGGCTTGAGCGCGGGCACGTTCGCGAGAGCGTGCGCTGCCAACGGGTTCTGGTAGCCCTGGTGCGAGGCACCGTCGCCGATGCGCCACGCCCAGCCGGCGGACGTGTCGGTCGCGCCGCCCCAGGCGTAGTACCAGGACATCAGGTAGTGCGCGCTGTTCTTGCCGGTCGCGCCGGGGCACGACGACGGACTGTTGCAGTTGCCGACGCGCTTGAAGTACTTGTCGAACATGGCGTACCGCAGGTAGTCGCCCATCTTCGCGGACTTGCCGATCTCGCTGGAGATGTCGCCGGCCTTGCCCTGCGCCGTCGCCCACTGCTGGGCGAGCAGCGCCACCTGCACCACGCGGGCGTCCGCGTCCGGTGCGTTGGTGTACTTCCACTGCTTGGCGTAGGACGAGTCCTTGGTGAACAGGTCCAGGAAGCCGTTGGGGCCGCCGTGCTTGAACGTGTCGCACGAGGGCTGCGGGATGGTCTCCCACACCGACTCCGACGAGCCGCGCTGGTAGGTGTTGATGTACGCGGGCGCCGTCGTGCCGTCACCGCACTTGCCGAAGCCGTAGGTGTTGTCGACGTCGATCAGCCAGTGCATGCCGTAGACGTCCGAGTTGCCGTACGCGGACTTCAGCTCCGCCGCGATCGGGTCCTGGCCCACCGGAACGGTGCCGTCCAGCGTCGACGGGTAGGCGTCCATCCTCGGGTGCTCGGGCGCGTAGGTGGCCGGCTTCGACGGGTCGTACTTGTCGTTGGTCGGCTGGTCGGCCTTCGCCGGGATGATGTACTTCTCCATCGACGCGAACGCGGACTTGAACGGCGCCCAGTCACCGGTGACCCGGCCGTAGCTCGCCTCCAGCCACAGGTAGTAGCTGAACGCCTCGGACGTGGTCTGGTGACCGTGGTCCGGCGCCTCCACCATCAGCGTCTCGACCGAGTGGTACGGCACGAGCAGGTCGCCGAACTTGCGGAAGTAGCCGCTCGCCGGGTCCTTGATCTTGTTGTACTGGTCGAGGAACGCCTTGTTGAAGTCCAATGTGGACGGATCGATCTCGTTGACCGTGACGCTCGCCGGGCTGTACCCGGTGGCCGACGCCGTGAACGTCGCGGTGCCGAGCGCGCCACCGTTGTTCGCCGACGTCACCGTCACCGTCTGCTTCGCGGTGCCGGAGAACGTGAGCGTCGTGGGGGTCGCCGTCAGGTCCGCGCTGCCGCTGCGGGCGAGCGTGACCGTGACGGGCTGGCTCGGTGCCGTGGCCAGGGAGACGTCGAACGTCGCCGTCTGGCCCTGCTTCACCGAGACCGTGCTCGGGGAGGCCACCACCGCCGGTCCGGACAGCACCTTGACCGCGGCCGGTGCCGAGGTCGCGGTGGCGCCGCGGTTGTCCGTCGCCCGCGCGGTGATGCTGTGGTCACCGGCCGGGGCCGACGTCCACGTGCCGGTGAACGGCGCGCTGGTGTCGGTGGCGATGAGGGTGTCACCCGCGTAGAAGTCGACCTTGGCCACCGTGCCGTCGGTGTCCTGCGCGGTCGCCGCCAGCGGGATCTGCGCGGGCAGGGTGTAGCTGCTGCCACTCGCCGGCGCCGTCAGCGCCACGGAAGGCGACTGGTTGGGGCCGGTGCAGGACACGCCGTTGACGGCGAAGTCCGTCGGGGGCCGGTTCGTCGAGCCCTTGCTGCCGTTGAAGCCGACCTGCGCGGTGCCGCCCGAGGGCAGCGTGCGCGCCCAGTCGGGGTTCGTCACGCTCACGACCGCACCGGTCTGCGTGAAGTTGCCGCTCCAGCCCTGAGTGACGCGCTGACCGTCCGGGAACGTCCAGGTCAGGTTCCAGCCGTTCAGCGCCTCCCCGTCGTTGCGGATCGACACAGCAGCGCCGAATCCGTTGTTCCACTCGTTGGTGATCTGGTAGTTGACGGTGCAGGCCACCGCGAGTGGTGCGGCGACGGCGGGTACCCCGCCGATCAACACCACCGCCGTGACCGCCAACGCCATTGTTCGTCGAGTCATGCCGCCGCCCTCTCGACAACTGGGAGCGCTCCCAGAGTTCACGGCACTGTAACGTGGACCACATCGGCCAACTGGCCGCCGGTGCAGTCGATGATCGACCGAACGGCACTGGCTTTTGGTCCGTGCAGCGCAACGACGATTCGTCTGCCGGTTCCTCTTACTGCTCTCTTCGAGTGGAATTCTGGGAGCGGTCCCAGACGAGGGTGGGGGCGCCCACGCCACTTCGGGCGCCCCCTGGTCTCGTCAGCCGCGTCCGGCTCCCGCACCGGCCGTGACCACGCTCTTCACGCTGCTCGCGCCGTCCAGCGGGTACGAGTAGGGAATGCTCTTCACCGAGCCGCCCTGGTCGCCCGTGCCCGAGTTGACGAAGTGGTTGGCGCGCGCCACCAGCGAGCCACCGGGCGAGCTGCCCTCACCGCGGTGGAACGGGTCCTCGGTGTTCTCGAAGTAGTTGCCTTCGACCAGGACCCCGGCCTCGACGGTCGACGCGACGCCGTAGTCGGTCACACCGCCGTAATAGTTGTTGTAGACGTGCACCGGGTTGCCGAACCGCACGCGCGGGTGCCGCTGCTGCGTTCCGTCGAACCAGTTGTGGTGGTAGGTCACCCGGAGCTTGCCGCGGTCTTCCGACCCGTTGTCGTCGCTGTGGCCCAGCAGCATCGTCTTGTTGTGGCTGCTGAACTTGTTCCAGGACACCGTGACGTAGTCCGAGGCCCGCTTGACGTCGACCGCACCGTCATAGCCGTTGGAGAAGGTGTTGTGGTCGATCCACACGCGGGTGGAGTACTGCACGTTGACCGCGTCGTCACCCCAGTTGCGGAAGTTGAGGTTGCGCACGATCACGTTCGAGGCGTTGGCGATGTTCAGGCCCTGCCCGGTGATCGTCGACGACGAGCCGACGCCCTCGATGGTCTTGTTCGAGGCGACCTTCGTCATGCTCGACAACGAGATCGTGCCGGAGACCCGGATCACCGCCGCGCCCGACGCCTTCGCGGCCGCGACGAAGGCGGACGCCGTGGTGACGGTGACCGGCGAGGCACTGCCGCCGCCCGTCGTGCCACCACCCTGAGTGGCCCAGCCGACCAGCCCGAACGGAGCGGCGGCCGCCTGGGGAACGGACATCGCACCCAGGACCAGCGCGACGGCGGAAATCAATGCTGTGCGCTTTGGAATCATTTACTCGCTCCCAATGAGAGTGAGCGGCGGTAGAACTCACACAACCAGCACCGGTCAGAACGGTCAACCAATTCGAAGATATTCGATTCGAACGTTCGAATAGAGGTTGACAGAAAAGATCTCCGCTCTACCATCGAATTACCGCCGCGCATCCCCCTGCAAGCGGAGCGCACATGAAGAAAATGGCACCATTGGTGTTGGCCGCGGCTCTGGCCGCGTTTCTCGCACCTCAGGCACAGGCAGCGGGCAGCACCTTCCCCACGCCGTCCGGGTCGAAACCGGTCGGCACGACCATCAAGGTCGGATCGAGCGGTTACGACGGTGGCATGCAACGGTTCTACGGCACCGGCGAACTCGGATCCGGCGGACAGGGCGAGGACCAGGGCCCGATCTTCCAGCTGGCCGACGGCGCGACGCTGAAGAACGTCGTGCTCGGCGCGCCGGCCGCGGACGGGGTCCACTGCCTCGGCACCTGCACGCTCACCAACGTGTGGTGGGAGGACGTCGGCGAGGACGCGGCCACGTTCAAGGGCACGTCGTCGTCGCAGACCATGACCATCAGCGGTGGCGGGGCGCGCAAGGCGGCGGACAAGGTGTTCCAGCACAACGGGCCGGGCACGATGATCATCCGCAACTTCCAGGTGGACGACTTCGGCAAGCTCTACCGGTCCTGCGGCAACTGCAAGACGCAGCACAAGCGCAACGTCGTGCTGGAGAACATCACCGCGTTCTCCCCCGGCAAGTCGCTGGTCGGCATCAACACCAACTACGGCGACACCGCGCGGTTCTCGAGGATCACCATCGTCGGGGACAGCAGCAAGAAGATCGCGATCTGCGACAAGTACCAGGGCGTCACGAGCGGTGAACCGAAGAAAATCGGCACCGGGGCGGACAGCACGAACTGCCTGTTCAAGTCCTCGGACATCACCTACCGGTAGAGGAAATGCCCCGGCCACTGGCCGGGGCATTTCTCACCACACTTCAAGAGTGTGAACTCCGATGTGTTCGAAATTCCAGTCGTCGCCAATTCCGGGAATCACCGGCAGCGCCACGTGCCCGTTCTCGTCCAGCGGATCGGCGATGGCGTTCCGGTGCGGCGGGACGCGGTCGAAGTCGACCTGCGGGTGCAGCAGACCGCGTTCGTACCACCGGCCCGCGTCGGTCGCCCCGAGCACGGTGAGACTGCCCGACCCGTTGCCGTGGATCTCGCAGTCCATGTTGAACGACTCCGCCAGGTGCACGGTCTTGAGCACCGGGGTGATGCCACCGCTTCCCGCCGGGCCCGCCCGCAGGATGTCGCAGGCCCCGGCGGCGATCCACTCCGCGCGGGTGAGGTGCTTGCCCCACGCCACCTCCGGGCCGATCACCGGGATGTCGAGCTGCTCGGTCAGCCACCGGTAGGAGCTGATCGACGCCTCCTCCATCGGCTCCTCGAACCAGTAGAAGTCCAGCTCCTGCAGCGCCCTGCCGAGCCGCAGCGCCTCGGTCCGCGAGTACCAGTGGCTCGCGTCGAGCATCAGCGCGACGTCCGGCCCCACCGCGTCCCGCACCGCCTGGCACGCCTCGACGTCACGGGAGACGCTGGGCGCGCCGGGCACCGGCGGCATCCACGTGTGCAGCTTGATCGCCCGATAGCCCACCGACACGAGGTGCTTCGCGAAGTCCGCGTAGTCACCTGGCGTCGCGAGACCGTCCGTGTCGCCGCACATCGTGCTGCCGTAGGCGGGAATCCGGTCGCGAGCACCCCCGGCGAGCTTCCACGCGGGCAGCTCGACCCGGCGGGCGACGAGGTCCCACAACGCCTGGTCGACGAACCCGAGCGCGCGATCGGTGAACCCGCCGTGCGCGCCCCGCTGCCTGCGCGCGAGCAGCCGCCACAGCCGTTCGCGGTCCCACGGGTCCTGGCCCAGCAGCACCGGCCGCACGTGCTTGTCCAGCACGGCGGGCCGCAACTGGTCTGGCTGCACCTGGCAGTAGCCGGTGGCACCGTCGGCATCGGTGATCTCCAGCAGCGCCTCGACCACCTCGTGCTCCGGCGCCGGATGCCGGTGCCCCTCCGGGTCGACGGACGTGGCCGCCGTGGTCTTGAACGTCCGCACCACCACCCGTTCGATCACTTTCGCTTCTCCCAGTCCTGCTGGGCGGTGGTGAGCTTGGCCGCGAGCTGGTCGAGGAACTCCTGCGCGGACATCTGCCCCAGCAACACCTTCTGGTACAGCGGTTCGGTGTCGGTCTTGGTGATCGAGGAGTACTCGGGCAGGTAGACCGGTGCGGGCACGAGCACGGTCGCCGGGTCCTCCAGCACCCCGAGCGCCATCTTCACGGCCGGGTTCTTCTGGATCCACTCGGCCCCGCGCACGTCGGTGTTCGCCGGGATCTGGCCGACCTTCTCGTTCCAGTAGCCGTTGCTCTCGGCCGACGTCAGGAACTCGACGAACTTCCAGGACGCGTCCCGGTTCTTGCCGCCCTTGAACACCGCGAAGCCGTCGGTCGGGTTCGGCACCACCGTGCGCTTGCCGGACGGCCCCTTCGGCAACGGCATGGCGGCGACGCGCTCCGGGCCGAGCGCCTTCATCACGTCCGCGGTCGAGCCGAGGTTGTGGTGCATCATCGCCACCGTGCCGCCGGTGAACTGCGCGACCATCTGCGTGTAGCTGTTGCTCACGTCGGCCTCGGGCGTGGCCTTCTTGTACAGCTCGGCCACCTTGCGCACGAGCTCGGCGTTGCGCGGGTCGGCGACCGTGCTCTTGCCGCCGTCGTAGAACTTCTCGACGGCCGAGTACGAGTAGGCCTCGGACAGCAGCTGGAACACGGACCCGGCACCGCCGCGAATCGTGAAGCCGTACTGGTTGTCCGCCGCCTTCGTCAGCTGGATCGCGGCCTTGGCCAGATCGTCCCAGGTGGACGGTTCCGGGATCTTGTTCTCCTCGAACCGGTCCGACCGGTACCAGATGATGTCCATGTTGCCCGACGCGGGAACGGCGTAGAGCTTGCCGTCCGGGGCGGTCTGCCGCACGGTCTCCAGCAGGCCGTTCAGCAGCTTTCCCTTGAGCGGGCCGTTCTCCACCCGGTCGTCGGCAGGTTCGAGCGCGTCCTGCCCGATGAGGTGCGAGAGGTAGGACGTCGTGACGCCGCCGACGTCCGGGGTGGACCCGCCGGCGATGGCCGTGTCGTACTTCTGCTGCACCGAAGCGCTGGGAATGCCGACGTACTCGACCTTGACGTCGGGGTTGGCCGCCTCGAACCGCTTGATCAGCTCCTGGTAGATGGGTGTGCGGCCGGGGCCGCCGTTGTTGTCCCAGAACGTGATCGTCGTGGGCCCGTCCTGTCCCGCGGAACACGCGCTCAGCACCAGTGCCAGCGCGACCAGCAGTCTCCTCATGTCTCCCTCATCCCTTGACCGCGCCGGCGCTGAGTCCCTGCACCAGGAACCGTTGCACCACGGCGAAAACCAGCACGACCGGCACCGCGGCGACGACGCCGCCCGCCGCAAGCGCCCCGAAGTCGGTGTTGAACTCCCCCAGCGCATAGCTGAGTCCGACCGGCAGCGTGAACTTGTCCTGCCTGCTCGCGAACATCAGCGCGAACAGGAAGTTGTTCCAGGCACCGATGAACGCGAACGACCCGACGGCCACGATCGCGGGCTTGAGCTGCGGCAGCGTCACCGCGAAGAACGCGCGCAGCCGGGAGCAGCCGTCGACCATCGCGGCCTCTTCGAGCTCGATCGGAACGTTGCGCACGAACCCGCTCATCAGGATCAGCGCGAGTGGCAGCTGGAACGCGGTGTCGGCGATCACCAGGCCGGTGAGGCTGTTCAGCAGCCCGGCGGACTTGAAGATCACGAACAACGGGATCAGCATCATCGCGCCGGGGATGAACTGCGTGCACAGCAACGCCAGCAGGAACACCCGCTGGCCGCGGAACTTGAAGCGCGCCAGCGCATAGCCGCCCATGAGCGCGAACACGGTGACCACGACGAGCGTGCCGACCCCGATGATCAGGCTGTTCTGGAAGAAGAGCCCGAACCCGATGCCGTTCCACACCGTGTCGAAGTGCTCGAACGTGATCGGCCACGGCACGAGCGAGGTCTCCCCCGCCGGCCTCACCGCGAAGACCACCATCCAGTAGAACGGGATGAGCGTGAACAGCAGGTAGAGCACCAACGGCAGGTGCAGCCGGAAGTACCGGCTCGGATCGCGGTGCCTCTTGCGGCGAGGTGGCGCCGGCGGCGGTGTCAGGACCGTGGCCGGGCGGGTGAGCGTCTGGGTCATGCCCGGCTCCCGAACTTGGACAGCCTCAGGTAGAGGACGGAGAAGAACAGCAGGATCACGAAGCCGGCCATCGTGAGCGCCGATCCGTAGCCGAAGTCGTGCGAGTCCACGGCTTTTCGTGCCACGTAGAGCGGCAGCGTGGTGGTCTGGTTCGCCGGTCCGCCACCGGTGAGCGTGTAGATCAGGTCGACGTTGTTGAACTCCCACACCGCGCGCAGCAACGTGGACAGCACGATCGCGTCCCGCAGGTGCGGCAGGGTGACGCTGACGAACCGGCGCCATCTCCCGGCGCCGTCGACCGCCGCGGCCTCGTACAGGTCGTTCGGGATGGTCTGCAGGTCGGCGAGCAGCAGGATCGCGAAGAACGGCACCCCGCGCCACAGTTCGGTGACGACGGTCGCGGGGAACACGGTCGCCGGATCGCCGAGCACCGACGTGCCGGGATCGCCGATGCCCCACTGCGCGAGCTGCTGGAAGATTCCCGTCGACGGGTTGTAGAGCAGGATCCAGATGCCGGTGGTGAGCACCCCGGACACCGCCCATGGAGAGAACACCAGGGACCGGGCGAGCGCACGGCCGACGAACGTCTCGTTGACGATCAGCGCGAGGATGAGTCCCAGCACCAGTTGCAGTCCCACCTCGACGGCGACCCACTTGGCGCTGAACACGAGGCTCTGCCAGAACAGCTGGTCCTCGAACAGCATCCGCCGGAAGTTCTCGAAGCCGATGAAGCCGTTCTTCCAGGGCTGGGTGACGGTGTGCTGGCGCAGGCTGAACCACCCGACGCTGGCGATCGGGTAGACCAGGAACACCGCCATCAGCACGAGCGTCGGGGCGATCAGGGCGTACGGCGCCCAGGTGCGGGTCCTCACGCGGGGTTCCACCCGCTCAGGTAGGCGTCCTTCGTGTGCTGCCGCGCCTGCTCGTCGGTGAGCTGCGGGCGGTCGGTTCCGGTGCCCGCGCCGGAACCGGTGTTGCGGTACTCCGCGAACCTGGCCCCACGCCACGGGAATCCGGACATGTCGGTCCACGGCGCGTTCTTGATCGCGGCGGGCAGCACGGTGTCGCGGATGACGACCTGCGCGATCGCGTCCGGGTCACCGCCGGGATGCCACGGCCTGCCGAGGAAGTACGTGCCGGCCGGCGCGTCGCTGAGGATCTTCGAGTTGACGATCAGGAACCCGTGCGGGTTGTCCTTGCGGGTGCTGGCGGCGGTCACGTAGCCGTTGGGGTCGCCGCCGCGGTTCAGCGCGGTGATGGTCGCCCGTTCGAAGACGGCCGTCGCCCTGCCGAAGAGGAAGTCGACGTCGCCGGTGATCGCGCAGTCCCGGTAGTACTGCCGCGATCGCGTGCTCACGTCCGGGGTGTCGGCGTACAGCGTGTCCTGGTGGCCTTCGAAGCGCACGCGGTCGAACAGCATCCGATCGCCGGTGGCCTTGACCGCGACGGCCTGCGTGGCCGTGATCTCCGGGTGCCGCGAGCGGTCGAACGAGTTGCGGAAGGTGACGTCGCGCGCGGTGAACCCGTTGGCCGCGATGGTCGCCGTGGCGCTGCCGGTCGTGCCGTAGGTGGTGCCGTCGGGCTTCTTGGTGCCGCTGGCGTTGTCGAAGTCGATCACCACGTCCTGGGCTCGCCCGGTGGCGCCTCGCAGCGTGAGGTTCTGCTTGGTCGCCGGGATCTTGACGACCTCCCGGTACACGCCCTTCGGCAGGGTGATCACGCCTCCGGCCGGTGCCGCGTCGATCGCGGACTGCACGGTGGCGAAACCCTGGCCCACCACGAGGTGGTGTCCTGCCGGTGGCGCGCCCGCCTGGAGGTGCCTGATCCGGTGCGCCGGTTCCAGACCGCGGTTCAGCGTCGGCGTCCACCCGGCGTCCGTGCCGAGCGCCTTGTCCGGGAACGCCGCGTTGTGCGCGTTCACCAGGCTGACCGGCCTGCCGTCGACGAGGTTGCCGGTGTCGGTGATCGCCGTGCCGCCCCAGTTGTAGACGATCTCCTCGGGCGCGATGCCCCTGACGAAGTTGTTCTGCGCGTAGATCTGGGACTTGACGCCGACACCCCAGCTGTACGTCTGGGCGCCTTCGTACAGGTTGTTGTAGACGTGCACCTGGCCGAACCGCACGCGGGGCGCGCGTTCCAGCACGTTGCGGAAGACGTTGTGGTGCACCGAGACCCGCAGCTTGCCCGGATCGGTCGTGGACGAGTTCGACGACCCGATCAGCATGGTCTTGCCGTGCTCGGCGAAGACGTTGCGGGACACGGTGACCAGGTCGGACCCGTTCGTGATGTCGAGCTGGCCGTCGTGCACCTGGTACGGCCGTCCGAAGTGGAGCGGCTGGGTGCTGTCGACGTTCGGCTCGTCGGTGAACGTGCTGTGGTCGACCCACACGTTCTCGGACCGCTGCAGCGACACCGAGTCGTAGAGCGAGTTCCAGTTGCCGGGCGGGGAGGCGGGGCTGTTGTCGGTGGGATCCCACTGCGGGAAGCAGTCACGGGTGTCGCGGAAGGTCAGGTCGCGCACGATCACGTTGCGCACGCCGTGGATCCGCAGGCTGCCGCCGGTGATACCAGCGCCACGGCCGACCCCGACGATCGTCGTGTCCGCCTGGACGTTCAGGCCGATGACCGCTTCCTGCTTCTTCGCCGACGCGGCCCGCGCGTCCTCCAGCGCCCCTTCTGGTTCGCGTTCCCATCCCCAGACGGCCGGATCGTACGCCGCGAGGTACCCGGCCAGCGTGTAGCCGTCGACCGCGTAGTCCTCACACCGCAACGGTTTCCCATCGTCGCCGGTGTTCGCGTCGATCACGCCCCTGACCTTGATGATCCGCGGTCCCGGTGAGGCCAGGGCCGCGACGAGCTGGGCTCGCGTGCGCACCTCGTGCACGTGAGCGGCGGGCGCCGCCGCTCCCCCGGTGGTGCCCGGCCCGGCCGACGCCCAGCCGTCCCCCGCGGGCAGCACCTGCCTCGCCGGGTCGGTCCCGGCGTGCGCGGAAGGGCTCACCACCCCGGCGGATGCGCAGGCCAGAACCAGCGCGCCAACGAAAAGCCGCATGACAGAATACCCTTCGGAAGGGAGGATTCACATTCTTGAACAAGGTCCACGATCGTGAACCGAGTATTACGAATGCTTCCGGCATGCGTCAACGAAGTGAATTCATTCGACGATTCAGCACGGCGTTCGACGATTCTTCGAATCGAATACCGTCGATTGTTCAAGGGTGTGGATCAGCGATTGATCAATTCTCGCACTCCGGCTTGGGGCAAACAGACGAACGCCGCGATCGGAAGTCGATCGCGGCGTTCGTCATTCGACGGCCCAGCGCCGTCCTAGTGCTTGACCTGCCGCAGCGAGGGAACCAGCACCAGCGCGGGCAGCAACAACAACGGCACGACCATCAAGGCCCGCAACACTCCCCACTGGTTGCCGAGCAGCCCGACGAGCGGCGGCCCCGCCAGGAACGCGGTGTAGCCGATCACCGCGACGACGCTGACCCGGGCCGCCGCGCGTTCGGGATCGTCGGCGGCCGCGCTCATGCCCACCGGGAAGCCCAGCGCGGTCCCGAGTCCCCAGACGGCCACGCCGGCGACCGCCAGACCGAACGACCCGGCGAACACCGCCAGCGTCACGCCAGAGGCGGCCAGCAACATCGAGAGGACGACCGCCGGGACGCGGCCCCAGCGGTCCAGCGCGATGGTGCCGAAGATCCGGCCGAACGTCATCGTCGTGACGAACACGCCGAACACCAGGGCGCCCAGCGCCGGGTCGGCCGCGTAGCCGTCGATGAACGCCACCGCCACCCAGTCGTTCGCGGTGCCCTCGGTGAACGCCAGCACCAGCACCAGCAGCCCGATCAGCAAAGTGCGCGGTTCCCGCCACGCCGCCATGACCCCGCTGCCGCTGCCCTGCTCGGCCTCGGCGGCCAGGCTGTACGTGCGCGCGGCCACCAACGTTCCGCCGGCGACGATCACGGCCACCACGGCCAGGTGCGCGGTCACGGGCAGAACCGCCCACGCCGCGAACGACGCCAGGCCGGCGGCGGCCACCGTGCCGAGGCTCCACATGGCGTGGAAGCGCGGCATCACCGTCTTGCCGAGCGCGCGTTCCACCTCCGCGGCCTCGACGTTCATCGCCACGTCGCACAGCCCCGAGCCGTAGCCGAGCACGAAGATCCCGATCGCCGTCACCACCGGCGACGGGTAGGCGCCGATGCCGACGCCCGCCACCGCGAGTCCCAGCGCGACCGTCACCGCCGACAGGCTCACGGTCCGTTTCGGCCTGAGCCGGTGCGTGACCTCGCCCGCGGTGAGCATCGCCAGGCACGCGCCCACGGACATCGACAGCAGCAGCAACCCCAGCGCGCCCGGTGTCAGGCCCAGCGCGTCACGGGCGGCGGGCACGCGGGCGAACCACGTCGCCACGGCCACGCCGTTGAGCCCGAAGGTGACCGCGACCCCCGCGGCGGCGGCTCGGACCTGATTGCGTGGCACCGTGACCGACATTCCGGTCCTCCTTTCTCGATACACGAAGTACTTACCCCATACATGGAAGCGCTTCCACCGCAATACTGCTGAGATGACGGGAGAACGCACCGCGACACTCGACGACGTGGCACGGGCCGCAGGCGTGTCCCGGGCCACCGCCTCGCGCGTGGTCACCGGACAGGGTCCTGCATCGCCGCGGGCACGGGACAGGGTGGCCGCCGCCGTGGCCGCACTGGGTTACGTGCCGGACGCCTCCGCCCGCGCACTGGTCACCCGCACCGGCACGCGCCTGGCCATCGCGGTCATCGGCCACACCGCCGCCGTGCTCGACGATCCGTACGTCGGCCGTGTCCTGACGTCGGCGGCGCACGTCGCCGCCGAGCGCGAGGTCGGCGTCTCCCTGCACTGGCTGCCGCTGGCCGACCCCGGCTCGCTCGCCCGGCTCGCCGACGGGCGCGGGCTCGGCGGGCTGGTGGTGGTGAACCCGACGCGACCGGCGCTGGAGACCGTGCCGCGCGGCCTGCGCGGCCGGGTCGCCGCGGTCGGGGTCGGCGCGCGGCACGTGCCGTCGTTCGACGTCGACAACCGCGCCGGCACGGACGGGGTCGTGCGGCACCTCGTGCGCACCGGCAGGCGCCGGATCGCGATGATCACCGGGCCGTCGTGGCTGCCCTGCGGTGACCGCGCCGTCGACGCCTACCGGAAGGTGCTGCGCGACAGCGGCGGCGAGCCCAGGGTCGTCACCGGTGACTTCACCGCCGCCCGCGGTGCCGAGGCGGCCGCCGAGATCATGGTGCGGTGGCCGGACACCGACGCGGTGTTCGCGCTCAGCGACCTCACCGCGCTGGGTGTCCTCGACGGACTTCACGCGCTGGGCGTGCGGGTGCCGGGGGACGTGGCCGTCGCCGGGTTCGACGACATCGCGTTCGCCGGGCTCAGCCGCCCGGCCCTCACGACGAGCACGCACCCGGTGGAGGACATCGCCGCCGCCGCGGCGCAGGCAGTCCTCGACCGCCGCGACACGTCCGGGGCGACGTTCTACCCCTCCGCGCTCGTCGTGCGGGACAGCGCGTGATCACTCGACCGAACAGGTCTGACCGTTGAGCGTGAACGCGCCGGGAGCGGAGTTCGCGCCCCGCACGGAACCGTTGAATCCGATCGACACCGAACCGCCCGGCTGGATCTGCGGGTTGTAGTCGGCGTTCGCGGCGTTGACGGTCGCACCGGACTGCCACGCTTTCGCGTTCCACATGTCGGTGACGGTCTGCCCGTTCGCGAAACTCCACTTCAGCGTCCAGCCGTTGACGGACGAGGAACCGATGTTGCGCACGCTCACATTCGCCTGGAAACCGCCCGGCCACTGACCGGAGATGCGGTAGGCGACCGCGCACGTCCGCGCGGGAGGCTTCGGCGACGTGGTCGTCGGCGCGGGACGGGGCGGCGTCGTGGTCGTGATGGCCGGAGCCGGTCGCGGCGGCGGCGCCGCGGTGGTGCCCGGCGCGGGGAGACCCGTGGTGGCGGCGGGAGGCGGGGCCGCGTCGAGACCGTCACACGGCGGTCCCCACAGGCCTCTGTCGGCACCGGCCGCCTCGGACTCCGCCGTGAGCAGCGCGCCGCCGTCGACCCCCTCGGCTCGCAGCACGCCCTGCCGCACCGCGAGCAACGCGTAGTCGGTGCCGTCCTCCAGCATCAGGTTCACGTCGCCGGAGACGACGGGACTGATGCGGACGGCGCTGGCCAGCAGCGTCGTCCTGGCGAACGACAGCGCGCCCTCCGCCCAGCAGGCAGGAGGTGCCGCCAGCTGCGCGATGCGGGCCTTCGTGCCGTCCGCCAGTTCGACGGTCCTGCCGTCGATCACGTCGCGCACGAAGTGCAGCACGCCCTGGTACCGCGCCTCCTCGTTGATGAGGGAGGGCGGTTTCCAGGGCGTGCGGGTGGACGGCGCCGGCGACGGCGGCCCTGCCGTGCATGCTCCGGTGAGCAGGACCAGAACGACGAGCCAAAGCTTGCGCGACACCGTTACCCCAATTGTCATTGAACTCTCAACAACCCTAGAGGGTCGCGGGCCCGGCTCAATCGACCGTTCGGAGTGGACTACCTGCGCGGAACGGCGGTCATCGACCAACGCTGATTGGCGCCGGAAGTCGCTTGGTACAAACCAATTCTGGCACCGTCCTCACGCGACTCACCGGCGACGTCGAGCAGACTTCCGTTCTCCTGGTTGACGAAAGTCCACGTGCCGTCCCCGGTGGACGAGAGCACCCACCTCGCGGCCGCACTGTCGGAGGAGCTCAGCACGACGTTCCCACCGGCTGCCGCGATCCGCTGGCCCGTGGCGGCGTTGACGACGGAGAACTGGGCGCGGTTGTCGTAGCCGCCGGATCGCCGTTCCACGCGCCACACCTGGTCGGCCGCGTTCGCGTCGGTGGTGCGCTGGACGAGCGAGGTGCCGGACGGAGCAAGGGACTTGCCGCTCTGCGCCCCGGTGAGCCGATACTGCCCGCCCAGAGCCGCCTCGCGGTTCACGCCGCTGACACCGCTCACCTCGAACGTGACGACCGACTTCGGCGGCACGGACAGCGTTGCCCTGCGGTCCTTCACCCGCACCGCGGCGCCCTTCATCAACGCGCCGTACTGGTCCGTCACGACCGGACGGACGGACGCGTTCTGCCGCACCGTCGCGAACGCCGACAGGTCCAGCGTCACGGACTGCGCCTGTTCGCTCTTGTTGAGGTGCACCAACGACTTCAGCTCGGTGTTGCGCACCGCCGCCACGTCGGTCGTGGTGTTGACCTTCACCAGGCGGTCACCGGGCTTGACGAAGTGCGTGAAGTTGCGCAGCGCGTGGAACTTCGTGTTGACGCGCGCCGGGCACGTCGCGAGCGTGTCCTGGGCCCCGCAGTCGAACGGGATCTGGATCACGCCCCAGTTCATGCCGTCCGGGGACTCGGCGCCGGGCGTCATGTTGTTGTAGTCCTCGACCGCCTGCCACAGCAGCCACGCACGCGGTTCCAGCTCGCGCAGGTCGTCGATCACGCGCTCCGCGATGCCGAGGCCCGGCTCCATGCTGGTGAAGCTCTGACCGGAGCCCCAGTGCCCGTCGACCTCGCTCATCCACAACGGCTTGCCCGCGCCCTTGGCGATGTCGCGGGCGGACGTGCGGCGTGCGGTGCCGTACGTGTGCACGTTCAGCTGACCGACCTGCGCGCGCGTCGAGGCGGGATAGCCCGCCCAGTCGTCGGCGAAGGTGCCGGGGTTGGTCTCGTCCGGCGCGGACACGGTGGCCTTGACCTTGTTGGCGCGCAAGGCCTGCGCCATCGCGGGCACGACCTTCGCCTGCAGGGCGGGACCGATGTGGGCGCCTTCCTGACGTCCGCCCGTCGGGTTGCCGTCCGGACCGAGCGTCGTGCGCCAGTAGGAGGTGTTGGGCTCGTTGAACGGGTCGACCGTGGCGAACTTGATGCCGTGCGCCCGTTCCAGTTCCGCAGTGGCCTGGGCGAGGTAGGCGGCGAAGTCACCGATCCGGTCCTCCCGCAGCTGGTCCGCGTTCGCGTCGAAGCCGCCGGACACGTACCCGCTGACGGTCTGGAACCACGGCGGCGAGTTGCTGAAGGACTCCCACCGGGTCACGTCCTGCTTGATCCGGTCGACCCACCACCGCTGACGCGGATCCGCGGCGGCGTCGAAGAAGCGCGGGTCGCCCGGCTTCCACCAGTCGGTGTCCGCGCGGGTGGTGCCGGCCGGGGCCTTCCACCACCCCGGGACCGCGGCACCCGCTCGCAGGTACTGCGGCACGTCCGGGGCGTTGCCGCCGCCGATGTTGTACCGCGCGATGTTGAGGTTCAGTCCGTCCTCACCGAACAGCAGCTCCGCCAGCTGGTTGCGGATCTCGTCCGGATAACCACCCGTGGCGTTGGCGAACCACACCAGGCTCGTGCCCCAACCCTGGAACGGCTCCTGCTGATAGGTCGGATCCGGTCTCACCGTGACGGCTTCCACGGCCGCCGTCGCAGGGGCCGCGGTGGACAGTGACAGCACCGAAACGGCAAGCAGAGCAAGAAGTCTGGTCATCGGTTCTCCGTTGAACGCGCGATGTTCACGCTAACATCTATCGAGAACCTACTCGCGCGTCAAGGTCCTGCCGGACGGAGGCGCGTCCGTCCGGCAGGCCCCCTGGGAACGCTCGCCCCCGAGGAGACGGGCCCGCACGCTCGAACCCCGAGGAGAGTTACTTGAGCGAGCAGGTGGCGAAGCGTTCCAGTCCCTGAGGCCGCGCCCCCACGCGGCCGATGGCGATCGCGATCCGATCCAGCGCCGAGGCGCGCTTGCCGGCCAGCGGACCCAGGATCGCGTTCTGCACGAAGTTCGGCCCGCCCTGACCGGCCGACGTGCGCAGCCTCTCGTTCGCCTCGGCCAGCTGCTTGCCGAGATTGGCGAGTTCGCGGTCGACCTCGGCACGCGCGGCGGCGGGGACGTTCTGCACCACCGGCAGCGGGCACTCGATCACCTGCCCGGCCGCTGAACCCGTACCGGTGTTCGTGCCCGTCGAAGCCGCTCGTGACGTCGTCGTCGGCGGCGCGGACACGGCGGGCGCCTGGCCAAGTCCGCAGGTCGCGAACCTCTCCAGGCCCTCCGGCTTCTCGGCGACCCTGCCGATGGCGGTCTCGATGCGGTTCAGCGCCGCGACCCGCTTGCTCGCCAGCGGGCCGAGAATCGCGTTCTGCACGAAGTTCGGCCCGCCTTCACCGGCCGACGTGCGCAGCCTGTTGTTCGCCTCCGCGATCTGCTTGTCGAGGTTGGCGAGCTCTCGCTGGACCTCCGCCTGCGCCGCGGCCGGCACCGCCGGGACGACAGGCTGCGGACACGCGATCGCGCCGGTGGTTGTCTCCCCGCCCGCGAAGGCGACGGCCGCGGTCACCGCCGTCAACGTTGCGGCGACGGCGACTCCGGCCACGAGCACCCGCTTGCTCCGCTGGGGTCGTGCATGCGCTCTCGACATATTCGAACCTCACGACTAGGGGACGTTTTGTGCCGGCACAACGGGATACGGACCGGGAAAGCAAAAAGTTCAACCACTTGTGAGCGTTCACAGCTGCTGGCATGCTCACGGTTCATTCCGCAGCACCGCACCTGCGAAGAACCGGGGAACAGCCATGCCATCGGCAGACAGAGTCGTCCACGAGCAGATCCCGTTGCGCATCCACGGGGTGAACCTCAAGGTCGCGTCGGTGCGTCGCGCGGGCGTCGACGCTCCCGTCGTCTTCCTGCACGGGTTCGGCACGAGCAAGGAGGACTATCTGGACGTCCTCCAGCGACACGAGTTCGCCGGGCGGCCGTTCCTCGCCTACGACGCGCCCGGTGCGGGCGCCACGGAGTGCTCCGGCCTGGGCGAGATCGACGTGCCGTTCCTGGCGGAGACCGCGCGGGTGATGCTCGACCGCGCGGGCATCGGCCGGTTCCACGTGGTCGGACACCTGACGGGAGCACTCGCGGCGCTTCTCCTGGCTCACCAGGAACCGGGCCGGGTGCTGAGCTTCGTGAACATCAAGGGCGTGCTCGCACCCGAGGACTGCGTGCTGAGCAGGGAGGCGCTGAACCACCGCGATCCCGGTGACTACCTCTTCAGGCTCGCGGAACGCAGCCGGGAGACACCCTGTTACGGCGGCGGCCTGTACGCGGCGAACCTCCCGAACAAGGTTCAGCGCGGTGCCGTGCCCACTCTCTTCCGGTCGATGGTCGAGCTCGCCGACCACGGGAACCTGCTGCAGAAGTTCCTGTCACTGCCCTGTCCGAAGATGTACCTGTACGGCGAGCAGTGCGCGAGCCTCTCCTACCTGCCGATCCTCGACGCGAACGGGGTGGAGCTGGCGGAGATCCCGCACAGCGGGCATCTCCCCATGTACTCCAACCCCGTCGCGATGTGGCGGCAGATCGCCGAGTTCCACGCGCGTCAGCTGATTCCCAGTGCCAGGCGGTGGTAGGCGGAGTTCCAGCGCAGCCGGTCGGTGAACGAGGCCGGGGTCGTCGCGGAGTCGATCAGCACGAGCTCCGTGGCGGCCATCTGCGCGAAGTCCCGCAGCACCTCGGCTCCGACCGCCTGGGTCATCACCGTGTGGTGCGGACCGCCCGCGGTGAGCCAGCACTCCGCTGACGTCGACAGCGACGGCGCCGGCTGCCACACGGCCCGCGCGACCGGCAGCTTCGGCAGCGGCTCGTCCGGCGGGACCACCGTGACCTCGTTGGCCACCAGGCGGAACCGGTCGCCGAGGTCGGCCAGTCCGACCACCACGGCGGGACCGGGTGCCGCGTCGAACACCAGCCGCACCGGGTCCTCCCGGTCGCCGATGCCCAGCGGGTGGACCTCGCAGGACGGCTGGGCCGCGGCGATCGTCGGGCACACCTCCAGCATGTGCGCGCCGAGGATCTTCGGCGTGCCCGGCCCGAAGTGGTAGGTGTAGTCCTCCATGAACGACGTGCCGCGGCCGGTGCCGGTGCCCATGGCCTTCACGGCCGCGAGCAGTGCCGAGGTCTTCCAGTCGCCCTCGCCGCCGAAGCCGTAGCCGTCCGCCATCAGGCGTTGCACGGCGAGGCCCGGCAGCTGCCGCAACCCGCCGAGGTCCTGGAAGTTCGTGGTGAACGCACCGAACCCGCCGTCGTCCAGGAAGGACCGCAGACCGATCTCGATGCGGGCCGCGTAGCGCAGCGAGTCGTGCCGCTCTCCCCCGCGCGCCAGCTCCGGTGCGAGCCGGTAGGTCTCGGCGTAGTCGGCGACGAGCAGGTCGATGCCGGCGTCGGGCACCGCGTCGACCACGGCGACGAGATCGTTGACGCCGTAGGTGTTGACCGAGACGCCGAACCGCAGCTCCGCCTCGACCTTGTCGCCCTCGGTCACGGCGACGTCACGCATGTTGTCGCCGAACCGGGCCAGCTTCAGGCCGCGCAGGTGCGCGCGACCGGCGGCGGCGCGGGCCCAGCCGTCGATCCGCTCGGCCACCACGGGATCACTCGCGTGCCCGGCGACCGTCTTGCGCGCCACCCCGATCCGGGTCTGCACGTAGGCGAACTCGCGGTCGCCGTGCGCGGCCTGGTTGAGGTTCATGAAGTCCATGTCGATGGTGGACCACGGCAACGCCTCGTTGAGCTGCGTGTGCAGGTGCAGCAACGGCTTGCGCAGCAGGTCCAGCCCGGTGATCCACATCTTCGCCGGTGAGAACGTGTGCATCCACGCGATCACGCCGACGCACGACGGGTCGTTGTTCGCCTCCTGCATGATCGCCCGGATGGCGCCGGAGTCGGTGAGCACCGGCTTCCACACGATCTCCGCGCTGATCCGGCCGGACTCGCCGAGCATCCGCTGGATCTGCTGGGACTGGGCCGCGACCTGGTCGAGCGTCTCGGGGCCGTAGAGGTGCTGGCTGCCGGTGAGGAACCAGATCTGGGGCTTGTCCGGCATGTGCTCTCCTTCTGGGCTCACTGGCCGTAAACGTTCTGGTAGCGCTCGTAGAGCCGGTCGACGTGTTCCTGCTCGATCACGTCCGGCTTGCCGAGCTGGAGTGCGAAGTGGACGGTGCGGGCGACGTCTTCCACCAGCACCGCGGCTTTCACGGCGGCGAGGGCGGTCGCGCCGACGGTGAACGGGCCGTGGTTGCGCATCAGCACGGCGGGCGACCTGCTGGCACTGAGGGTCTCCACGATCCCCTTGCCGATCGAGTCGTCGCCGATCAACGCGAACGGCCCGACCGGGATGTCGCCGCCGAACTCGTCCGCGATCATGGTCAGCACGCACGGGATGGGCTCACCGCGCGCCGCCCACGCTGTCGCGTAAGGAGAATGCGTGTGCACGACACCGCCGACGTGGGGCATGTGCCGGTAGACGTAGGCGTGCGCCGCGGTGTCGGAGGACGGTGCGAGCTCGCCCTCGACGAGGGTGCCGTGCAGGTCCGTCACGACCATCGCGTGTGGACCCAGTTCGTCGTAGGACACCCCGGACGGCTTGATCACCATCAGGTCCTGGCCGGGCACCCGCGCCGACACGTTGCCCGCCGTCCAGCTCACCAGCTCGTAGCGGGTCAGCTCGCGGTGCAGTTCGGCGACCGTGCGGCGGAGTTCCGTCGTTGCGGACATCAGCTCTTCCCCTCCAGGGCGGCGCGGCGGTACTCGCGCAGCCGGTGCATGACATCGTTGGCACCGCGGCCGAAGTAGTCGTGCAGCTCCAGGTAGTCGTGGAAAAGTCGTTCGTACGCCTCGACGTTCTCCGGAACGGGCGTGAAGACGTTGCGGCGCACCGATCCCATCTCGGCCGCGGCCGCGCGGATGTCCTGGTACGCGCCGGCGGCCACCGCCGCGTGCATCGCGGAGCCGAGCGCGGGTGCCTGTGCCGAACCGCTCACCGACAGCGGCAGGTTCACGACGTCGGCGTAGATCTGCATCATCAGCGTGTTCTTGACCAGGCCGCCGGCGATCACGAGCTCGGTCACCGGCACGCCCGCGTCGGTGAAGGTGTCGACGATGACGCGCGTGCCGAACGCCGTGGCCTCCAGCAGTGCGCGGTAGACGTCCTCCGCCTTGGTGGCGAGCGTCTGACCGACGATCACACCGGAGAGTTCGTGGTCGACCAGCACGGACCTGTTGCCGCTGTGCCAGTCGAGCGCGACGAGCCCGTGCTCGCCCACTCCTTGGCCCGCCGCCAGTTCGGAGAGCAGTTCGTGGACCGTGATGCCGCGTTCGCTCGCCTGATCGTGATAGGCGGGCGGCACCTGGTTGCGCAGGAACCACGCGAAGATGTCGCCGACGCCGCTCTGCCCGGCCTCGTAACCCCACAGCCCCGGCACGATGCCGCCGTCGACGACGCCGCACATGCCCGGCACCTCGCGTTGCACCTCGCCGCTCATCACGTGGCAGGTGGAGGTGCCCATGATCGCGACCATCTGACCGGGGCCGACGGCCTGCGCGGCGGGCGCCGTCACGTGCGCGTCGACGTTGCCGACCGCCACCGCGATGCCCTGGGGCAGCCCGGTCCACTCGGAGGCCTGCGCGGTCAGCTCACCGGCCCGGTCGCCGAGCGCGGACAGCGGGTGGTCGAGCTTGTCGGCGACGAACGTGGCGAACTCGGGGTTGAGTTCCGCGAGGAAGTCCTCGCCGGGGTACTGGCCGTCCTGGTGGATGCCCTTGTAGCCGGCGGTGCAGGCGTTGCGCGTGTAGGCGCCGGTGAGCTGCCAGATGATCCAGTCCGCGGCCTCGACCCACCGAGCCATCGCCGCGTAGACCTCAGGCGCCTCCTCCAGCACCTGCAGGCCCTTCGCGAACTCCCACTCCGAGGAGATCAGTCCGCCGTACCGCGCGAGCCACGGCTCCTTGCGCTGGCGGGCCAGCTCGTTGATCCGGTCGGCCTGCGGCTGGGCGGCGTGGTGGCGCCAGAGCTTCACGTACGCGTGCGGGTTCTCCGCGAACTCCGGCAGCTCGCACAACGGTGTGCCGTCCGCCGTGACCGGCACCATCGTGCAGGCGGTGAAGTCGGTCCCGATGCCGATCACCTGCTCTGCGGAGATCCCGGCCGCCTCGACCGCCTGCGGGACGGCGGTGCGCAGGACGTCGAGGTAGTCGGCCGGGACCTGCAGCGCCCACTCCGGCGGCAGCGGCTGGCCGGTCGCGGGCAGCACCTGGTCCGCCACTCCGTGGCGGTACTCGTGCACAGCGGTGCCGAGCTCCGCGCCGTCGCGGACGCGCACGACCACGGCGCGGCCGGACAGCGTGCCGAAGTCGACACCTACCACGCACGCGTCGCGGTCGATCGTCATGTCAGTCACGACCTGAGTGTTATCGCTAACAATCAGGGAGTCAAGATGTGCCCGATACATCGTGATTTCCCTGCGAGCGAGGGAAATGCGCAGGGACGTGAGCGCACGACAAACAGGCCCGTCTCAGTACCGGTACGGGCCGGGCCGCGTCCGGCCCTCGGCCACAGCCGCTTCCCCGCGTGCGGCTGGGGACCGCCCATGCGACAGCCAGCCCACGGAGGTCCCGATGCCACGCGGGGCGCACTCCCGAAGCACGAACGATCCTCGCGCTCCTGGTTGCAGCCCACGCGCCAACCAATGGACCGCCGAGGCGTCGACGCGCCATGAGGAGCGAACGGTCCCCCACGCTCTCGACGACGGCCCACACCAACCTGCGGGCCGCCAAGGTCTCGATGACGCGGGAAGACCCGCACTCCCAAAAGCGCGAACGCTCCCCGCACCCCCGGCCACAACCCACACAGCAACCAGCGGGCCGCCAAGGCCCCGATGCCACGCGGGAAGCGCAACGTTCCCCCGCGCATCCCTGAGGACGGAGATGCGCGCCACCGAAGCGTCCGGCACGGGACCACCGCGCAGGACCGCCGGCGCGGGACTACCGGGGCGGCGGGCCCACGCTGTTGCGCTTCACCAGGGTCGGCGCGACCGTCCGGCGCGGCCGGGTGGTCTCGCCGTCGCTGATCTGTTCCAGCAGCAGGCCGAGCGTCTCGTGCGCCACCGCGGCGAAGTCCGGGCGCACGGTGGTGAGCGGCGGGATGAAGTAGGCGGCCTCGGGCACGTCGTCGAAACCAACGACGCTCACGTCGTGCGGCACGTTCCTACCGCGCTCGCTCATCGCCCGCAGCACGCCGAGGGCGAGGTGGTCGTTCGAGCAGAACACGGCCGTCACCTCCGGCATCCTGGCGAGCATCTGCCCTGCCCGGTAGCCGGACGCCGCGCTCCAGTCGGCCGCCACGACCGGTGGCACCTCGGCACTGGTGGCGTCGAGTGCCGCGCGCCAGCCCTCCACGCGACCCGCCGCGTCGAACCAGTCGGCGGGGCCGGACACGTGCCAGACCGTCTCGTGGCCCGCGTCGATCAGGTGCTTCGTGGCCTCGAAGGCGCCCTTCGCCTGGTCCACGGTCACCAGCGGCGTCGACCTGTCGGGGTCGCCGTCCACGGTCACCAGAGGCACCCCCGCGGGCACGTCGGCCAGGGCGTCGGCCGCCGACGAGTTCGGCGCGATCACCACGATGCCGGCCACGCGCTGGTCCCGGTGCCGTTCGACGGCGGCGGCGATGGAGTCGCGGTCGAGCACCTTCACCCTGCCGACGCTGACCGCGAACCCGGCCTCGCCCGCCGCCTCCTCGAAGGCGGACAGCAACGAGGCCGGGCCGTACAGGGTCGAGTTCTGCGCGACCACGCCGATGAGCTGTGTCTTGCCGGTGACGAGCGCGCGGGCCGCCCGGTTGGGCCGGTAGTCGAGCTCCTTGATGGCCGCCTTCACCCGCAGCCGGGTCTGCTCGCGGACGTTCGGGTGGTTGTTGAGCACACGCGAGACCGTCTGGTGCGACACCCCGGCAAGTCGTGCCACATCGGTCATCGCGGGGTCACGCGACGTCTTCTCCACGAGCGGTCTCCGATCTTCGATCTGCGCCGGTGATGTTAGCGATAACACCAGGTCGGCTTCGATGCAGTGCTCATTGTCCACTTATTCGAGACGGAATGTGGCACGTCGGCGCGCGTCGCGGGCGCTTCCTGGTCTGGACAACACCACGCGACCGTTGTCGTGGGCGAGATACGTGTCCGCCCCGGCACGCAGCGACACCGCGCCACCGTCCGCAAGTCCCGGCACACGAACGAAACTCGCCGCGCGGCCGTACGCGTCGGTGTCCTCGAACGGGTCGATGCGGACCACGTCCCCGTCCACCCGCACGTACCGGTCCGGGAAGTTCACCGACTGCACCGCGACCGTGCCGGCGCCCAGGAATCCCGGCACGAAACGGAACTGGCTGTCGCCGACGTCGCGGACGTTGCCGTCGACCCGCAGCCGGTACTCGTAGTGCCGCACCACCAGCGAGGGCGCGTCCACAGGCGACAGCCGCACGATCGGCCCGCCACGGCCGACGGGAACGCCGAACGCAGGCGTGCCGTCCGCGTTCCAGTGGAGCTTCTGGACGCGGGTGTGCCGGTTCGGGTCGAACAGCGGGTCGCCGGTGATGTCGCGGTAGTCGCGGGCGTGGTAGACGAGCACGTCGGTGGAACCCACCGTGGTGAACGAGTTGTGCCCCGGCCCGTACTGCGACGTCGGCACATGAGTCGCGAACACCGGGTTCGGCGACTTCGTCCACGACCGCGCGTCCAGCAGGTTCGCGTTCTCATCGGCGGTCAGCAGGCCCATGCAGTAACGGGCGTCGGTGGCGCTCGCGGAGAACGTCACGAAGACCCGGCCGTTGCGGATCAGCACCGCGGGCCCCTCGTTCACCTTGAAGCCCTGCACCTCCCACTGCAGCGTCGGCGTCGCGATGCGCACCGGCGTGGTCTTCAGCGCGAGCGGCGAGGCCATCTCGGCGATGTAGAGGTTGGTGTTGGTGGCGATGCCGGGTTCGCTCTGCGCCCACAGGAAGTAGCGCTTGCCGCGGTGCGCGAAGGTGGTCGCGTCCAGTGTGAACGTGTCCCACGCCGTCACCATCTGCCCGCGCAGCACCCAGCCGCCCTCGCGCGGATCCGCGTTCGGCGACTCCAGCACGTAGGTGCGGATCCGGAACGGTTCGTCCTTGTCACCGGCGGCGAAGTAGACGTACCACTTCCCGTCGATGCGGTGCAGTTCCGGCGCCCAGATGTAGCCACCCATCCTGCCCGAGGCCGGACGCCGCCAGATCGTGCGCTCACGGGCGGCGGACAGACCGTCCAGAGTGGACGCGCCGCGGATCACGATCCGGTCGTACTCGGGCACGGACCCGGTCAGGTAGTACATGCCGTCGGTCGGCGGCGTGATGAACGGGTCGGCGCGCTGTTCGACGAGCGGGGTGCGGGTCGGCACCTCCGCGGCGGGTTCGGCGGCGGTGGCGACGGGCGCGGCGGAGGCGAGTGCCCCGGTCGCGGCGAGCACACCGCCCGTGGCCAGCAGAGATCGTCGGGTGATCACGAGCGGCTCCTGATCCGGAGGAACGTGACGGAGTTCGGCGGGAACGTGTGCGTGAAGCTGCTCGCCACCTGGACCTGTTCGGCACGGGGACGGATCGGCTGGGCGAACTCGGTGTTCATGTCGTCGGGACGGCCCTGCAGCACGGTCGCCCGCGCCGTCGACGCCACCGGGACGCCGAGGTCGACGCGCGTGCGGGCGGCGTTGTCCTGGGCGTTGACCACCTTGACGATCAGCTCGCCGGTGGCGAGGTCGCGGGTGACGACCTGCCGGAACGGCTCGGCGAGCTTGTCGTCGGTGAACTCGCCCCACTTCTGGCCGTCGAGGAACAACGCGACGTGGCGGCCGCGGACCTCGACGCGCACGTCGTACGTGCGGCCGGTGTCGATGCGGGTGCCGTTGGTCATCAGCGTGCTCTTGGCGCCACCGACGGCCTTCTCCACTGCCGACTGGGTGTTGTTCCAGCCGCCGAGGTTCCACCAGTAGTAGTTGCCGGTGTCCTGCACGCCGAACGCGACGAGGAAGCCCTCGCGCCCGGACTGCTTGGTGGCCTTGAGGTTCAGCGTGTAGTCACGCCAGGTCTTGTCCCCTGCCGTGACCAACGTGTCCTCGGCGGCCGCGTCGGACTGGACGTAGGCACCGTTGACGACGTTCCACGCGCCACGGCCCGACTTCGTCCACTGCGCGTCGGTGCCGGAGAAGTCGTCGCTGAACAACGCCTGACCGGCCGCACTGGTGACGTTCACATCGTCGTACATGGCGGCGGTCGCCCAGGTGGACAGCCCGATCGCGCCGGTGATGGGCGCCTGGGTGGACGGCGTGGCGGACGCGGTGCTCGGCACGACGTGGTCGCCCACGTTGGTCATGAAGAGCTTCTGCATCTCGTAGCTGGCCGAGCCCCATGACGCGTGGTTGTTGAACCAGATCATGTCCGGGCGCCACTGGACGTAGTCCTCGTTGGCCAGCAGCGGCGCGTACGAGGCGAGCTTCACGACGTCGGCGTTGCGTTCGAGGCCGGTCATGAACGCCGCTTCGCTCAGCGCGTTGAAGTACCTGTTGTCCTGCGAGGCGTACTCGCCGAGGAACACCTTGGGGCCGTTGCGGTCGTAGGAGTCGTAGCGGTTGTTGTTCTCCAGGAACCAGCTCGGGCTGTTGTAGTAGTGCTCGTCGATCATCTTCACGCCGGCCTGCTTGTTCAGCTGCCACAGGCGGTCGAACGTGCCGCCGGTGTCGTCGGGACCGGAGTTGCTGACGACGGTGATGTCCGGGTACTTCGCGTTGATGGCGTCGCGGAACTTCGTGAAGCGGGCCATGAACTCGTCGGGCAGGTTCTCCTCGTTGCCGACCGCGAGGTGGGTCAGTTTGAACGGCTTGGGGTGCCCCATCTCGGCGCGCTTGCGACCCCAGGTGGAGTCGGCGGGGCCGTTCGCGAACTCGATCAGGTCGAGCGTGTCCTGGACGTGCCTGGCCAGCAACGCCGGGTCGTCCGTGACGCGGTTCTGGCCGCAGCCGGTGACCAGCGCGGGCACGACGGGCAGCGGCATGGCGCCGACGTCCTCGGAGAACTGGAAGTACTCGAAGTAGCCGAGACCGTAGGACTGGTTGTAGCCCCAGAAGTTCGAGTTGGTGGCACGCTGCTCGACCGGGCCGATGGTGTCCTTCCACTGGTACGAGCGGCGGCGCTCGAAGTTCGGCGCGTCGTAGCCGTAGTGGCTGCCGGTGTTGACCAGACAGCCGCCGGGGAACCGGACGAAGCCCGGCTTGAGCGCGGCGATCTTCTCGGCGAGGTCGCGGCGCAGGCCGTGGCCCTTGAAGGTGTCCTGCGGCAGCAGCGAGACCATGTCGAGGCGCAGGGTTCCCGTGCCGCCGCCGGTGACCAGCAGCCTGCCGGTCGTCGAGGTCTTCTGCGCGCGGACGGTGCCGGTGTAGCGGGCCCAGCCGTCGCCGCGGACCTGGATCTTCACCGGGTCGCCCAGCGGGGTTCCCGCGGGGTCGGTGACGGCGGCGGTCAGCGGGGTGCTCGCCTGGTCGGTTCGGGCCCAGACGGAGAAGTCGTAGCGCTGGCCGCTCTGGACCGCGATCCCGCTGTTGTAGCCGGAGTTGATGACCCCTGCGGGCAGGCCCAGCTTCAGGTAGCGGCGGTTGCGCTCGTTCATCCGGCCGGTGTCGTCGGCGACGTCCACCGTGCCGCTGTGCGGCGCCCACGACGTCAGGCCGTGGTACCTCGCGTTGTCGGCGGGGTCGTACTCGAACGAGCGGTTCTGCACGAGCTCGGCGTACAGGCCGCCGTCGGCAGCGCGGTTGATGTCCTCGAAGAACACGCCGTACATCGAGTCGTCGATCGACGCGCCCTTCTTCGTGGCGTCGATCTTGAGCGTGTAGTCGGTTTCGGCGGCCGCTCCCGATCCGGGAACGGCGACCAGCAGGCTGGCCGCGAGAGCGGCGCTCAACAGGACGTGCTTGCGGGGCACGGGATTCCTCCCCAGGCTCGGAAGTGAGCGTTAACATAGGGCTGCGAACTCGTTACGAGCAAGACCTTGACGCGACAGTTGTGAGCGTTCACTCTTGTCCACCTGACAACCGCGGACACGCGGTCGAGCTCCGCGACACCGTCGTCACCCCGGAGGAACCCCAGTGCTGAAGAAGATCACGACAGTCGCCAGCGTGGTCCTGCTGAGCGCGCTCACCGCGTGTGGTTCAGGAGGTGGTGGAAGCACCGGCACGTCCGGTGGTGACGCCATCACGATGGGCTTCGCTCAGGTGGGTGCCGAGAGCGGCTGGCGCACGGCCAACACCAAGTCGGTCCAGGACGAGGCCAAGGCCGCCGGAATCGACCTGAAGTTCTCCGACGCGCAGCAGAAGCAGGAGAACCAGATCAAGGCGATCCGCTCCTACATCCAGCAGAAGGTGTCGGTGATCGCGTTCAGCCCGGTCGTCGAGACCGGCTGGGACACCGTGCTGCTGGAAGCCAAGCGCGCCAACATCCCCGTGATCCTCACCGACCGTTCGATCGACTCCGACGACACGTCGCTGTACAAGACGTTCCTCGGGTCCGACTTCGTCGAGGAGGGCCGCAAGGCCGGTGACTGGATGGTGGCCAACGCCTCCGGTCCCACGAACGTGGTGGAGCTGCAGGGCACCACCGGCGCCGCGCCGGCGATCGACCGCAAGAAGGGCTTCGAGGAGAAGATCGCCTCCAAGCCCGACATCAAGGTCGTCGCGTCGCAGTCCGGTGACTTCACCCGGTCCGGCGGCAAGCAGGTCATGGAGGCGTTCCTCAAGTCCCAGCCGAAGATCGACGTGGTGTACGCGCACAACGACGACATGGGCCTGGGCGCGATCGAGGCGATCAAGGCCGCCGGCAAGGTGCCCGGCAAGGACATCAAGATCATCACCGTGGACGCGGTGAAGGACGGCATGCAGGCGCTGGCCAACGGCGAGATCAACTTCATCGTCGAGTGCAACCCGTTGCTGGGCAAGCAGTTGATGGACCTCGCGAAGAAGGTCGTCAAGGGCGAGCAGGTGCCGGAGCGGGTCGTGACCGAAGAGGGCACGTTCACGCAGGAGCAGGCCAAGGCCGCACTCCCGCAGCGCCAGTACTGAGCCTTTCCTCCCAGAGGGAAGTACCGTCATCCCAGACCCGTAGGGCCCGTCACTCCCGCGCATCGGGTGGCGGGCCCCTCGGCCAGAACGACGAGAGCCAGGGCCCATGACCGAGTCACCGCCACCTGTCGTCGAGATGCGGGGCATCAGCCTCGCGTTTCCCGGCGTGAAGGCGTTGCAGGACGTCGACTTCCGGCTGTTTCCCGGTGAAGTGCACGCCCTCATGGGCGAGAACGGCGCCGGGAAGTCCACTCTGATCAAGACTTTGACCGGCGTGCACCGCCCCGACGCCGGGCAGACCGTGCTGGCGGGCGACGACGTGGCGTTCTCCTCCCCCGGCGAGGCCCAGCACGCCGGGATCAGCACGGTGTACCAGGAGGTCAACCTCTGCGCGAACCTCACGGTCGCGGAGAACATCCTGCTGGGCCGCGAACCTCGCAGGTTCGGCGGCATCGACTTCCCGGCGATGCGGCGGCGCGCCGCGGAGGTGCTGGCGCGCATCGGCGTGCACATCGACCCGGCGTCGAGTCTCGGCGAACACCCGATCGCGGTGCAGCAGCTGGTCGCGATCGCCCGTGCGATCGCGGTCGACTGCCGCGTGCTCGTGCTCGACGAACCGACGTCCAGTTTGGACGCCGGCGAGGTCGCCGAGCTGTTCCGGATCATGCGCGTGCTGCGCGACGAGGGCGTCGCGATCCTGTTCGTGTCGCACTTCCTCGACCAGGTCTACGAGATCTCCGACCGGATGACGGTGCTGCGCAACGGAACCCTCGTCGGCGAGCACCTCACCGCGGACGTGGACCGGCGCACGCTCATCGCGCAGATGATCGGCCGCGACCTCGGCACGCTGGAGGCGATCGAGCACGCGGCCGAGGAGCGCCAGGCCCAGGGTCCGGTGCTGGTGGAGGCGGCGGGCCTGGGCAGGCGCGGCGCGATCGAACCGTTCGACCTGGAGATCCGCGCGGGCCAGGTCGTCGGCCTCGCCGGTCTGCTCGGGTCGGGCCGCACCGAACTCGCCCGGCTGCTCTTCGGCGCCGACCGCGCCGACTCCGGCAGGCTGCTCGTGGACGGCAAGCCGCTGCGCCTGCGCGGCCCCCGGTCCGCGATCGCGGCGGGCATCGCGTTCAGCTCGGAGGACCGCAAGGGCGAAGGCCTCGTCGCGGACCTCTCGATCCGCGACAACCTGGTGCTCGCGATGCAGGCGGCCCGCGGCTGGACCCGGCCGCTGCCGCGCAGGACCAAGGACCAGCTCGTCGACAAGTACCTGAAGGCACTGGACATCCGGCCCGCCAACCCGGACGCGCTGGTGCGCACGCTGTCCGGCGGCAACCAGCAGAAGGTCCTGCTGGCCCGCTGGCTCGTCACCGAACCGCGGCTGCTGATCCTGGACGAGCCGACCAGGGGCATCGACATCGGTGCGAAGGCCCAGATCCAGCAACTCGTCACCGCGCTCGCCGCGGAGGGCACCGCGATCCTGTTCATCTCCGCGGAACTGGAGGAGGTCGTGCGCATCGCGGACCGCATCGTCGTGCTGCGCGACCGGCGCAAGATCGCCGAGCTGGACGGCTCGGTGACCGGCGTGGACGAGGTCGTCGAACTGATCGCGGGCGGGGCGACGCCGGAGAAGGTGGTGTCGTGAAGGCATCGACTGACCGCAGCCCCGCACGCACCCACCAAGGCGAGACCGCGCTGGAAGGAGCGACCTCATGAAGAACAAGCTGCTGTGGCCGCTGCTGGCGCTGGTCGCGCTGCTGCTGCTCAACCTGGTCGTGACGCCGTCCTTCTTCGCGTTGCGCATGCAGGACGGCCACCTCTACGGCGGCCTGGTCGACGTCCTGAAGAACGGCGCCCCGACCCTGCTGATCGCCCTGGGCATGACGCTGGTGATCGCCACCCGCGGCATCGACCTCTCGGTCGGCGCGGTGGCGGCGATCGCGGGCGCCGTGACGTGTGTCCACATCGGAACGTCCGGGAGTGCCGCCACGGCGTTCGCGGGCATGGCGATCGCGCTGGTGCTGTGCGCGGTGCTTGGTCTGTGGAACGGGTTCCTGGTGGCGGGGCTGGGCATCCAGCCGATCATCGCGACCCTGGTGCTGATGACCGCGGGACGCGGCGTGGCCATGCTGGTGACCGAGGGGCAGATCGTCACGGTCAACAACACCGCCTACCGCCAGGTCGGTGCCGGGTTCGTGGTGCTGCCGATCTCGATCCTGATCGCCCTGCTGGTGCTGGGGCTGGTGGCGTTCGTGACCCGGCGGACCGCGCTCGGCATGCTGATCGAGGCCGTCGGCGTGAACCCGGAGGCGTCGCGGCTGGCCGGGGTGCGGTCCCGCACGATCATCTGGACCGTCTACGTGTTCGCCGCGGTGTGCGCGGGCATCGCCGGGCTGATGATCAGTTCCAACGTGAGCGCGGCCGACGCCAACAACGCCGGTCTGTGGATCGAGATGGACGCGATCCTCGCCGTCGTCATCGGGGGCACCTCGCTGGCAGGCGGGCGGTACTCGCTCGCCGGCACGCTGCTCGGCGCGCTGATCATCCAGACCCTCACCACCACCGTCTACACGATCGGCGTCGCCCCGGAGGTGACGCTGGTCTTCAAGGCGATCGTCGTGATCGCCGTGTGCCTGGTCCAGGCGCCGAAGGCCCGCGCCGCACTGAGCTTCCGGAAGGTGGCCGTCTCATGACCACTCTCGCCCCGCGGGTGCCGACGCGGTTCCTGCCGGTGCTCGCGACCGTCGCGCTGTTCGTCCTCGCGTTCGGTGTCGGCTCGGCGCGCTACGACGGGTTCGCGTCCGGCCAGGTGATCGCGAACCTGTTCATCGACAACGCCTTCCTGATCGTGCTCGCCGCGGGTATGACGTTCGTGATCCTGAGCGGTGGCATCGACCTGTCCGTCGGCTCGGTCGTCGCACTGTCCACAATGGTCACGGCTTCCGGTCTGCAGGCGGGGTGGCCGGTCCCGCTCGTCATCGTCGCCGTCCTGCTCACCGGTTCGACGCTGGGTCTGCTGATGGGCCTGGTGATCCACAAGTTCGACATCCAGCCGTTCATCGTCACGCTCGCCGGCATGTTCCTCGCCCGCGGCCTGTGCTTCCTGATCAGCGTGGAGTCGGTGTCCATCAAGGACAGGACGTTCCGCGACGTCGCCACCGCCGCGATCGAACTGCCCGGCGGCGTGACCATCACCTACAACGTCGTGATCGCGCTTCTGGTCGTCGCCGCAGCGATGTACGTCCTGCACCGCACCCGCTTCGGCCGCACGGTCTACGCGGTCGGCGGCAGCGAGTCGTCCGCGTTGCTGATGGGCCTGCCGACCACCCGCGTCAAGGTGGGCGTCTACGTCATCAGCGGCCTGTGCTCGTCGCTGGCCGGTCTGCTGTTCAGCCTCTACATGCTGTCCGGCTACGGCCTGCACGCCGTCGGCATGGAGCTCGACGCCATCGCGGCCGTCGTCATCGGCGGAACGCTGCTGGCGGGCGGGGTCGGGTACGTGCTCGGCGGGCTGGCCGGGGTGCTCGTGCTCGGCACGATTCAGACGCTGATCTCGTTCCAGGGCACGCTCAGCTCGTGGTGGACGAAGATCGTGATCGGTGTGCTGCTGCTGGTGTTCATCGCGGTGCAGCGGACTATGGTTCGGCGGTGAGACGCACTCGCCCACTGCTGTTCGTCCTGCTCGCGGTCCTGGTGGCGGTCGTCGGCGTGGTGGTGCTGCGGGAACCTCAGGGCGTCGCGGGCACACCCGTGGCCGGCCGGAGCAGCGCGCCTGTGACCACTCCGCCCACGACCACCACGGTCGTGACCACGTCGGTACCGAGCCCGACGACGACCACCACGACGGCGCCGACCCGGGTCGGCGCTCCCCTGGCCGGGAAGATCAAGCCTGGTGAGCCACGCCAGGGCGTCGCGACGTTCTACGACTCCGACGGCGGCGGCGCGTGCTCGTACGATCCAGGCCCCGATCCGCTGACCGCCGCGATGAACGAGGCCGACTACGAGGGCTCGGCCGCCTGCGGCGCGTACGTCCTGGTCCAGGCCGGCGGGAAGAGCATCACGGTGCGGATCACGAACCTCTGTCCCGCGCCGTGCCGTCCAGGACAGCTGGACCTCAGCGCGCAGGCGTTCGCGATGCTGGCAGCGCCCGTGAAGGGCGAGATCCCGGTCACCTGGACCCTCGTCAGCCCGGAGACGTCCAAGTCCATCGCGATCCGCTACAAGACCGGCTCGAGCCAGTACTGGTGCGGGATCCAGGTCCTCGACCACCGCAACCCCGTGGCCCGGCTGGAGGTCCAGGCGGGCGGGCAGTGGCGGCAGCTCAAACGCGCCGAGTACAACTACTTCCTCTCCGAGAACGGCGCCGGGTGCGGCGGGGCCATCGCGGTCACCGACGTCCACGGCGAACGCCTGGTGGTGAACGCGCTGCCGGTCAGGCCGGACGCGGTCCAGGCCACGACCCTGCAGTTCGCCCGCGCCGGGGAATGAGACCGGCGCGGGAGTTGTTGATCGAAGACATGGCAGATGTGAAGCTCAGCCCGACCGAGTGGGTCCAGAACCAGACGAAGCAGATCCTCGAGACCGGGACGACCGAGGGCATCAAGGTCGTCGGCAGGCCGATCGTGCTGCTGACCGTGCGCGGCGCGAAGAGCGGCGCCCTGCGCTACACCCCGGTCATGCGCGTGGAGCACGACGGCAGCTACGCGGTCGTCGCGTCCAAGGGCGGCGCGCCGGAGCACCCCACCTGGTACTTCAACATCAAGGCCCACCCGGAGATCACCCTTCAGGACGGCACCGAGGTGAAGGACTACGTCGCCCGTGAGGTCGACGGCGCCGAACGGGCCGAGTGGTGGGAACGGGCCGTCGCGGCCTTCCCCAACTACGCCGAGTACCAGGAGAAGACCGACCGGCTGATCCCGCTGTTCGTGCTCGACCCGAAGTAGGCGTCACCAGGCCAGGGGAAGCGTGGCGAGGTAGTCGCCGAGCTTCCCCGCGATCAGCCGGTGGTCGCGCGCCGAGAAGTGCCAGTCGCACCCGAGGCGGTCCAGCGCCGGGTCGCTGTAGTTCCAGTGGCGGACCCGGCTGTCGCCCTGGCTGTTGCGGTCCTGCACGACCTGGCGGACGGCGTCGGCGAACGTGCCGGAGGCCTCGGGGACGCTCACGACGATCGTCGTGGCCGGGCCGTACCGGGTGCGCAACTTGTCGAGGAAGCCCTGGTACGCGGACTTGTACGCGGTGACCAGGCTGTCCTGCGTCGGCCACTGCTCACCGGGGTTGAGGGCGGTGGAGAAGTCGTTGGTGCCCAGGCCGACCACGACCAGCTGCGGGCGCCACGTGCCGGGGTTGCGCCACACGTCGCCGTCGACGTGCAGCAACGCCCGGTCGTAGTAGGTGCGGTAGCTGGTGCCGGGCTCGCCGCCGTTGTAGTTGCGCACCATGCCGCGGCCGGAGAACGCGTTGACCTGGTAGTCGGCGTTCAGCGTCTTCGCGGCGAGCGCCCCGAAGCTGATGTCGGTGTTGGTGTTGCGGGTGACGCCGCCGTTCGCGGAGCAGTCACGGGTGGTCGAGAGGTTGCCGTAGCCCGCGGTCAGGGAGTCGCCGATGAACTCGATCTGCCGGGTCCGTGCGGCCGGCTTGGCGAGTATCGCCCCGCCGTTCGCGGCGACGAAGCCGCCGAACTCCCCCGCCGCCCAGGTGCTCTCGGTCCGCTTGACCAGGCGCACGCGGTGCTCGGTGTTGCTCAGGTCGCGGACCCAGTGCGTGGTCCTGCCCGGCATCACCAGCGACGCGACGGTCGCGCCGTCGATCTGCACGTCGTAGTCGTTCACCGAGTCGTTGAGGACGATCCCGACGCCGGTGCCCCGGAACCGGCCCTCGAAGTAGACCCCGGGCCAGGTGTACTGCCCGGACGCGGTGACCCGGCCCGCGGTGTGCGCCTGGTCCAGCGGGTCCGGTGCGGGCGCCGTTCCCGTGCACGCCGTGCCGTTGAGCGTGAAGCCGGCGGGCACGGGATTGCCGGAGCCGTTCGTGGTGCCGATGAAACCGAACCCTGCGCTGGTGCCGGTGCCGAGCGAGCCGTTGTACCCCGCGTCGTCGACGGTGACCTGCGCGCCGGACTGGCGCACCTTGCCGTTCCAGAGCTGGCCGACCGTCTGGCCGGCGCCGAACGACCACGCCAGCTGCCAGCCGGTGACCGGATCGCCGAGGTTCGTGACGTTCACGTCCGCGCTGAAGCCGCCCTGCCACTCGTGGGTCACCTGGTAGGAGACCCGGCAGCCCGCGGCGGCTCCGGCCTGCGGGGCGCTGCTGATCGTGACCGCCGCGGTCAGCGCGGCGGTGAGGACGGCGGCTGCCGCCGGTGTGAACCGGTACACCCTGTGCTCCTTGAGTCCACTGTGGATGGCTGCGGCGAACACGGAACCTCGTTGGAGGTCAACGGTAGTGTCGAACGGCGTCGAACGGGAGAACGATCTCGTTCGACGCCTTCGCCACGAGCTCAGGCCGTCGTGCCGGTCACCGAGCTGCCTGACCTGACGACGAAGTAGGTGACCTTGAGGCCGCTCCAGTAGTGGAACGTCAGCGTCACCCGCGCGTTCTCCCGGACAGCGGCGAAGAAGTCCGGCGTCAGGGTCGTGCGCCCGTCGGTGTAGTTGGGCAGGAAGGTCCGGTCGTACTCCTTGAATGACGTCCAGTCGTTCGGTCCCGCGTTGGTGCCGTCGTCGTACTTGGCCTCCATGGTGGCGAGCTGGTCACCGCGGAAGGCCGTCGGGATCTCGAACTTCTCCGTCGTCCCGGAGGTGTTGGACAGCACCGGGGTGTCGTAGGTGATGACGTGGAGCCGCCACGGCACGCCTTGTGAGAAGCGGGCCGTCAGCACCGCGTTCGTGCCGTAGCCCCGGGAACCGCTCAGCCTCGTCAACGCCGGCGCGGTCAGGGTGAGTTGGTCGCCCGAGATCGTGTAGTCACGGCCGCGCGTCAGCTTCGTGGAGCCGTGGTAGAGGTCGGTGAACTTCGTGCCGTTGAGGTTGAGCGCGATGGTCTTGGCCGTGATGGGGCTCGACTTCTCGTTGAACACCTGGTCGGTGTAGGCGGTGCCGGAGCGGGTCGTCCAGCTCGACCTGATCTGCGCGTAGAGCTCGGGATCGTTCCACTGCCCCGAGGTGCGGTTCAGGTGCTGGCCGTTGTCCCACAACATGGTGGTGACCTTCTTGGTGCGCGCGTAGTAGCCGAGGTGCTCGAAGAACTTGAGCTTCTCGCCCTGTTCGATGGTGCCGGTGTGCCGATCGAAGCCGAGCAGGCCGTACTCGCCGATGATCACCGGGATGCCGCGCGCGACGAAGCTGTCGTGCACGCGGTCGAACATGTCGGTCAGGTCCTTCTGCGCGGTCGCGTCGTAGCGCGTGCCGCCGGCGACGTTGACGCTGAACGGCCAGTAGCCGTAGTAGTGCACGGTCGCGATCAGGTTGGGGTCGGCGAACCCGCGGATCTGCTCCACCAGCGGATCGATGTAGGTCTGCTCGGACGAGGTGTGCAGGGTGGGCAGGACCAGCAGGCGGGTGGCGTTGTTGCCGCCCGACCGCCGCACGATGTCGTGGAACGACGCGTTGAGCTCGCTGTTGAGCGCGATCTCCTGCGGCTTGCCGGTGCTCCCGGTGAACTGCGGCTCGTTCCAGCTCTCGAACGTCAGCTTGGGCCCGAACTCCGCGAAGGCGCCCGTCAGCTGCGTCCAGATCGCGTTGAACCGGGCGAGCACGTCGTCGTGCTCCGCCGGCATGGTCCAGATCCACTGCCACGAGTCGTGGTGGATGTTGACCATCACGTACAGGTCGCGGGCCAGCGCCCAGCGCACGACCTCCTTGACGCGGGCGAGGTACGCCGGCTCGATCACGTGGTCAGGCCCCAGGTGCGCACTCCACGTGACGGGCAGGCGCACGCTCTTGAAGCCCTGCGCCTTCACGTTGTCCAGCAGGGCTTCCGTGATGCGCGGGTTGCCCCACGACGTCTCGTCGCCGCCCGTCGAGTCGAGTGTGTTGCCCAGGTTCCATCCCGGCTGCATCGCCGCGGTGTGCTGCGTCGCGCTCAGGCGCGGGCCGCCGTGGACGCACGTGACTCCGTTGAGGGAGAACGACAACGGCGCGGTGTTGGCCTCCTCCCAGGTGCCGTTGAAGCCGAACTTCACCGTCGCGTTCGTCGCGATCTTCGCGTTGTAGCCGGTGTTCTCGGCCGTGACCTGCTGACCGGACTCGGTGATCTTCGCGTTCCAGCCGTGGCCCGCCTGCTGGCCGGACGGCCACTCCCAGCTCAACTTCCAGCCGTCGAGTGCCGCGCCGCGGTTGGTCACGGCGACGTCGGCGACGAAGCCGCCCTGCCACTCGCCTTTCACCGCATAGGTGATCTCGCAACCGTTCTCGGCGGCCGCGGACGCCGTCGCCGGCACGACGGTGGCCACCAGGGCCACCACCGCGCCGAGCACTGCCCTGCGTGATCCGTTCATGAACCCTCGCATTCAGTCGAGCCGCTGGTACTCGAACCAGTCGAAGTGGACGGTGCCCGCGGCGGCGTACAGGCCGATGACGCGGCCGGTGAACCCACCGGCGACCTCGGTCGAGAGGTACTTGCCGTCGAGCGTGGCGAGTGCGGTGAAGGAGCCGCCGGGTTCCTCCACGCCGAACGACAGGGTGTCGGGCCCGGAACGCGCGTCCCGCAGGTCCCTGACCTCCTCCACGCGCACGACCAGGACCACCGGCCCCTCCGGCACCGGCCGGGAGGCGACGACGGTGCTCACCGGTCCGATGCGGGCGAGGACCCGCACCTCCTCGTACGCGACCTCGATCTCGTAGTGGTGTTCCTCGTCGAGCCGGACCGCCAGGCCGCCACGGCCCTCCGACGGGTCCAGCAGCGTGCGGGCGAGGCAGGACAGGTGTTGCTGGCGCCGCCCGGCGAACACGACGGCGGGATCGTCCATTCCGGACCCGCGGGCGCGCAGCGTGAGCCAGCCCTGGCGTTCCTTGGTGGTGCAGTGCTGCTCGGAGCGGTCGCGCAGGGAGACCCAGCACGGCCGCAGCTCGGTGAGGTCGAAGTCGTCCCTTTCTGGCGCGGGGGAACCGGGTGCGCCCGGCGTCAGCTCCCCGACCACCGGCCAGCCGTCGACCCAGGTCACCGGTGCCAGGAACGTCTCCCGGCCGAGCACGTGCCAGCCGGGGGTGCCGCCGCCGGGCCGCACGCCGAGCAGCACCATCCACCACGCACCGTCCGGCGCCTGCACCAGATCGGCGTGCCCGGTGTTCTGGACGCGCTCGTCGGTGCCGCGGTGGCTCAGGATCGGGTTGGCGGGGCACGGCTCGAACGGGCCGTCCGGCGTCGAGGCGCGGGCGATGGAGACGCCGTGGCCGCGTTCGGTTCCGCCCTCGGCGATCAGCAGGTACCAGTGGTCGCCGATCCGGTACAGGTGCGGCGCTTCCGGTGCCTTGGCGCCGGGGGTGCCGGACCACAACCGTCGCGGCTCACCGAACGTCTCGCCGGTGGCCGGGTCGACGCGGTACTGCCGCACCCCGGCGACCGTGCACCAGCAGTTGCCCTCTTCGTCCCAGGTCAGGTCCGGGTCGATGCCGCCGACGCCGGGCAGCGGGACCGGGTCGGACCACGGCCCTGCCGGATCGGTGGCGGTGAACACCATGTTGCCGCCGCCGTGGCTCACGCTCGTGACGATCAGCCAGAACCGGCCGTCGTGGTGGCGCAGCGTCGGCGCGTAGATCCCCGCCGACGACGGCGTTTCCGCGGTCAGGCGCAGTTGGCTCCGGCGCTCCAGGGCGTTGCCGATCTGGGTCCAGCTCTTCAGGTCCCGGCTGTGGAAGACCGGGATGCCGGGGAAGTACTCGAAGCTGGAGCACACCAGGTAGTAGTCCTCCTCCACCCGGCACACGCTCGGGTCGGGGTGCATTCCCGGGATCACGGGGATCGTCACCGGCCGGCTCCTGTCAGCACAGCGCACCCGCCGGCTGGCAGCTCCCGCACCGGTCCGCCCGTCAGCACGTCGTGGGCGGCATCGGGCAGGGACACGGGTTCGGCGCGGTGGTTGAGCACGAAGTGCCAGCGGCGGCCGTCCTCGCCCTGGCGGACAACGACTTCGACGCCGGACGGCAGGCCCGGCAGGACCGGGCAGGCCCCGGCGGAGTCCAGCAGCCGGGACAGCAGTGCCGTGTACTCCGCGGCGTCGAGCCGCGTCGACAGGTACCAGGCATCGCCCGCGCCACAACGGTTCCGGGTCAGCGCGGGAGAGCCGGCGAGCGCGCCGTGGGTGTACGCGGCGACCGTCTCCGCGCCCTGTGCCCGCACCGACTCGCTCCAGACCGTGCCGTGCGAGGAGTCCGAGAGGACGATCCGTTCGTCGTGCCGCAGTGGCCGGTACTCCTCGACCCGGATGCCCAGCGCCTCGCGCAGCGGGGCGGCCGGACAGCCGCCGAGCCGGGCGTGCGCGCGGCTGTCGACAACCCCGCTGAAGTACTGGACCAGCAACGTTCCACCGTTGACGACGTAGCGGCGCAGGTTCTCCGCGCCCGCGTCGGAGAGCAGGTACAGCGCAGGGGCGACGACCAGCCGGTACCGGCTCAGGTCCGCCTCCGGGTGCGCGAAGTCGGTGACGACGCCGTTGTCCCACAACGCCCGGTGCGCGTCGCGCAGTGCCGAGTGGTAGCCAAGTTCGGACGAAGGCAGGCCGTCCGAGTTCAACGCCCACCAGGCGTCCGAGTCGTGCAGCACGGCCACGTCGGCGGTCACGGTCGAGCCCGCGAGTTCGCCGAGCCGGGACACGGCCTCGCCCGTCGCCTTCACCTCGGCGAAGACACGGCTGTCGGGACCGGCGTGCGGGACCATCGCCGAGTGCCACTGCTCGGCGCCCGCCTTCGACTGGCGCCACTGGAAGAACAGAGCCCCGTCCGAGCCGCGCGCGATGTGGCCGAGCGAGTGCCGCAGGATCTCGCCGGGGTCCTTGGCCAAAGTCCGGCCCTGGTCGTAAACCGTGCTGGTGCCCTGTTCCATCAGCAGCCACGGCCTGCCGCCGCCGAACGAGCGCGCCCGGTCCGCGGCGAACGCGACGTCCGCCGCCGCGTCGAGACCCGGCCGGTCCGGGTAGTGGTCGATCGCGACCAGGTCCACCTCGCGGCTCAGCGCCCACAGGTCCACGTTCTGGTAGCCGGGCTGCATCATGTTCGTCGTCACCGGCCGGTCGCTGTGCGCGCGGATCGCGTCCCGCTGCTCGGTGTAGGCGGCGACCACCTCGTCGGAGAAGAACCGGCTGAAGTCCAGCGTGAGACCGGGGTTGCGGTGCCACTGGGTGGCGCGCGGCGGCAGGACCTGCTCCCAGCTGCCGTACCGCTGGCTCCAGAACGCCGTCCCCCACGCCTCGTTGAGCGCGTCCAACGAACCGTGCCGGGCGCGCAGCCAGACCCGGAACGCGGCGGCGGTGTGCTCGCACCAGCACAACGTCACGTACTCGTTGTGCACGTGCCACAACGCGACCGCGGGATGGTCGCCGTAGCGTTGCGCGAGCGCGGAGGCGATGCGCCGGGCCGCCGCGCGGTAGGCCGGGGCGCTGACGCAGTAGGTGTCACGGCTGCCGTGGACCAGCCTGGTGCCCTCACGGGTGACCGGCATGGCGTCCGGGTGGGCCAGCGTGAACCACGGTGGCGGCGAGGCGGTCGGCGTGGCCAGGTCGACCGCGACCCCGTTGGCGTGCAGGCGGTCCAGGTGCGCGTCGAGCCACGCGAAGTCGTAGCGGCCTTCCTCCGGTTCGAGCAGTGCCCAGGAGAAGACGCCGACGGTGGCCAGGTTGACCCTGGCCTCGCGCATCAGCTCGTCGTCCTCCTTCCACACCCGCTCGTCCCACTGCTCCGGGTTGTAGTCGCCGCCGAAGGCCAGGCCGCCCAGCCGGTTCGCGATCACGCCTCCTCCCGCACGGGCAGCCGGGCGTCGTCGCGCAGGAACAGCGGGATGCGGTCGAGCGGCGCGGCGACGGTGACCGTCCGCCCGCCGTCGTGCTCCTCGCCGGTCCACGCGTCGGTCCACCGCGCGCCGGCGGGCAGGTGGACGTCGCGCTCGCGGGCGCCCGCCTCGGTGATCGGGGCCACGAGCAGGTCGGGGCCGAGCAGGAACGCGTCCTCGACCCGCCACGCCGCCGGGTCGTCCGGGAACACCAGGAACACCGGCCGCATCGGCGGCACACCGGTCTCGGAGGCGGTGCGCATCTGCTCCATCACGTAGGGGCGCAGGCGTTCCCGCAGTCGCAGGTGTCCGGCGAGGATCTCGTACGCCTCCTCGCCGTACGACCAGACCTCGTTGGCCAGCCCCGTCATCGCGGGCTCCAGCACCTGCTCGTCGCCGCGGAAGCCGTGCAGGCGGAACAGCGGGCAGAAGGTGCCGTACTGGAACCAGCGCACGAGGACCTCGCGGTAGGCGGGGTCGTCGGGATCGCCGCCGTGGAAGCCGCCGATGTCCGTCGTCCACCAGGGGATGCCGGACATCATGACGTTCAGCCCGGCCTTGATCTGGGTGCGCAGCGTGGCGAAGTCCGTGCCGATGTCGCCGGACCACAGCGCGGCGCCGTACCGCTGCGCGCCCGCCCACGAGGAGCGGTTGAGCGAGATGATCTCGGTCTCCCCCGCCGCGGTCAGTCCTTCGTGGACGGTCCTGGCGTTCTCGCGCGGGTAGAGGTTGCCGACCTCCAGACCGGGACCCGCGTGGTAGCGCAGGTTGTACTGGTGGCCGGGTTTGAGCTCGGGTTCGCCTGCGTCCAGCCAGAACACGGAGATGCCGAGGTCGTGGTAGCCGCGCCGGATCCGTTCCCAGACGTACTCGCGTGCCTCGGGGTTGGTGGCGTCGTAGAAGGCGACCTGGGCGGAGTAGGCGCCGAGCCCCTTGTCCGGCCAGTCGGCGTGCGCCATCGGCCCGAACTCGGTGCCGGCGAACAGGCCCTGGTTCAGCATGGGGTGGTAGTTCTCGCTGGCCGGGCTGACCGAGGGCCAGACCGAGACCATCAGCTTGACGCCCATCTCGTCCAGCTCGCGGACCATCGCCGCGGGGTCGGGCCACTCGGTGAGGTCGAACTTCCACTCGCCGAGGTGGGTCCAGTGGAAGAAGTCGCAGACGATCACGGACAACGGCAGCCCGCGCCGCTTGTACTCGCGGGCGACGCCGAGCAGTTCCTCCTGGGTGCGGTAGCGCAGCTTGCACTGCCAGAAACCGGAAGCCCACTCGGGAAGCTCCGGCGAATGCCCGGTCACGTCCGCGTAGCGGCTCAGCACCTCGGCGGGCTTGCCCGCCGTGAACCAGTAGTCGATCTGGCGGGCGCTGTCGGACACCCAGCGCGTGCCGGTCTCCGCGAGTTCCACCCGCCCGATCGCGGGCGAGTTCCACAGCAGGCCGTAGCCTCGGTCGGAGACCAGCAACGGGATGGTGACCTCGGCGTTGCGCTGGACGAGGTCGATGACCGCGCCCTTCTGGTCGAGCATGCCGTGGGTGTGCTGGCCGAGGCCGTAGAGCCGTTCCCCCTGATAGGCGCGGAAACGCTGCTCCAGCCGGTGATGGCCGTTGCCGGTCGCGGTGGCCAGACGCGGCCCCGGCCACCAGAAGTGGGCCGCTTCCTCCGCGAGCAGCTCGGTGCCGTCCTCGGTCCTGCTGAACGTCAGACTTCCCGCGAGCGCCCCCAGTTCCGGGGTCAAGGCGCCTTCGGTGCCGGCGTCGATCCGGACGGTGAGCGCGCCGTGCACGAGCGTGGCGTGGTGTTCGGAGATCTTGATCTCCACCGGGCCGCCGTCCGGTGGCGTGCCGAGCAACGCGCCGGGGAGGTCGTCGAGCAGCGGACCGGCGGGGGTGGCGCGCACGCGGACCGCGTCGGAGCCCCACGCCTCGACTCGGAGCGTCTCGCCCCTGGCCCGCCATTCGAGCGCGGTGCCGAGGTCTCGGAAGTGCTGGGGCATGCGGAAGCTCCTCACGTTCCTGGATGAGTGCGGGGAGAAGGTCAGGGAAGCAGTGGCGCGGGTCCCGTGCTCTCGCGCACGGTCAAGGTCGGGGTGAGCAGAGCCCGGTCGTCGTCGGGGCGGCCGCCGTCGCTCGCCGCGGCGAGCCTGCAGACGATCTGCTCCACGGCGACCCGGCCGAGCTCCTGCGCGGACCCGGTCACCGCCGTGAGCCTCGGCGCGAACTGCTCGGCGAGCTGGTCCTGGCACAACGCGATCACCGAGACGTCCTCGGGAACCGTCCGCCCGCTGGTGCGCAGCAGGGTGAGCAACGGGCCGATCGCGCCCTCGTTCTGCACCACGAACCCGGTGGTGCCGGGACGGTCGGCGAGCACGCGGGCGAGGGTGCCCGCGGTGCTCTCGTAGGTGCCCTCGCAGGTCCGGTGCAGGAAGCGCAGGCCACGCTCCCCCGCCCGGTCGCGGAACCCGGCGAGCGTGCGCTCGGCGTACCCGGCGTGCCGGTGGTAGACCCCGGACCCGTAGCCGATGAACGCGATCTCGCGGTGACCGAGATCGGCGAGGTGGTCCGCGCACAACGCCCCGGCCGCCACGAAGTCGTGGTCCACACAGGACACTCCGCGCGCGTCGTCGGCCAGCCCGATGAGCGTGGCCTGGGTGCCCTGCGCGCGCAGCACCGGGATGCGTTCGTCGTCGAGCTCGACGTCCATCAGGATCAGGCCGTCCGCCAGACCGCTGGCCGCGATCCTGCGGACCCCGTCCGGCCCCTCGTCGTTGGTGATCAGCAGGACGTCGTACCCGTGCTGACGGGCCGCCGTGGTCACCGCGATCGCGATCTCCATCATGACCGGGACGTAGACGTCGGTGCGCAACGGCACCATCAACGCGATGATGTGCGACCGCCGCGCGGCCAGCGCACGCGCACCGGCGTTGGGGTGGTACCCGAGCACCTGCACGGAACTGCGCACCCGGCGGCGGGTCTCCTCGGAGATCGCGCGCTTGCCGCTGAGCACGTAGCTCACCGTGCTGGACGACACGCCCGCGTGCCTGGCCACGTCGGCAATGGTCACCATGACTGTTCAGCCCTTGATCGCGCCGGTCAGGACGCCCGTGCGGAAGTGCTTCTGCACGAACGGATAAACGATGAGCAACGGCACAAGAGTCAGCACCACCACGGCCATCTGCAGCGACAGCGGCGCGGTCTGGGAGAACGCCGTGCCGAAGCCCGAGTTCACCGAGCCCGGCATGCCGTTGCCCCGGTTGACGTACGTGTACAGCACGTACTGCAGCGGCCACTTCTCGCTGTCCGTCGGCATGTACAACATGACGTTGAAGAAGGAGTTCCAGTAGCCGACGCCGTAGAAGAGCGCCATCACCGCGGTCACCGCCCGCGAGGTCGGCAGCACGATGGACCACAGGATCCGCCAGTCCCCCGCGCCGTCGATCCGCGCCGCCTCGATCAGGTCGGCCGAGGTGCTGGAGTAGAACGACCGCAGGATCAGGATGTTGAAGACGGAGATCGCGCTCGGCAGGATCAGCGACCACCACTGGCCGTAGCCGCCCAGCCCGGTGACGACCAGGAAGGTCGGGATCAGGCCGCCGTTGACGAACATCGTGACGATCAACAGGGTCAGCAGGAAGCGGTGCGCGAACGACCGCGACCGGGACAGGCCGTAGGCGCACATGACCGAGACCGCCATCGACACGGCGGTGCCGGCCGCGGTGATGCCGAGGCTCACCAGCAGCGCGGTGCGCACCGTGGTGTCCTCCAGCATCACCCGGTAGGCCTCGAAGGTCAGCCCGTCCGGCCAGATCACGAGACCACCGGCGCGGTTGACCGCGCCCTGGGTGGACAGGCTGGTCACCACGATGATCCACAACGGCACCAGCATCACCAGCAGCACGCCGCCGAGGGTGATGCCCTTGGCGGCCTCGCCGGCGATCGTCGGCGGTTCCTCCCACGCCGGCCGCGTGCTCCGCTTCTTCTTGCGCACCGGCTGCGGCGCAAGCGTTGTCGCGACCTCGGACGTGCGTTCGATCGTGAGCATGTCGGTCACCTCCGATACAACCCGTCTTCGCCGAAGGTGTGCGCCAGCTTGTTCGCACCCCAGATGAGCAACAGCGAGATCACGCTCTTGAACAGACCCGCCGCCGCGCCGTAGCTGTAGTCACCGGTCGCGATGCCGTAGTAGAACGAGAAGGTGTCCAGCACGTCCGCCGTGTCGTAGCCCACGGCGTTGCGCTGGATCAGGAACTGCTCGAAGCCGACGGTCAGCGCGTTTCCCAGGCGCAGCACCAGCATCAGCACGATGACGCCGCGCAGGCCCGGCAGGGTGATGTGCCACAACCGCCGCCACCGCCCGGCTCCGTCCGCCGCCGCGGCCTCGTAGAGGTCGGTGTTGACGGCGGCGAGCGCGGCCAGGAAGACGATGATCCCCCAGCCCGCCTCCTTCCAGATCACCTGGGCGGAGACCAGCAGCGCGAAGGTGTCCGGGTTCGTCATGACGTCCCAGGTACCGATGTCGTTGTTGCGCAGGAAGTGGTTGAGCGCGCCCGCGCCGCCGAGCATCTGCTGGAAGATCGTGATGGCCAGCACCCACGAGAAGAAGTGCGGCAGGTAGACGACCGACTGGATGAAGTTGCGGATCCTCAGCGACAGCACCGAGTTGAGCAGCAGGGCCAGCGCGATCGGCACCGGGAAGAACAGGATCAGCTGCACGAAGCTCAGGTACAGTGTGTTCTGCACCGCGTTCCAGAAGTTCGCGTCACCGAACAGCCGCTGGAACTGGTCGAGACCCGCCCACGTGCTGTACCAGATCCCGGCCAGCGGGTCGTACTCCTGGAACGCGGTGACGAGCCCGAACAGCGGGACGTAGTTGAACACCAGCAGCAGGACGACGGCGGGCAGCGTCATCAGGATCAGCGACCGGTCGCGGCGCAGCCTCACCCGCCAGTTCTGTCGCGCCGCCCGCGTCCCGCCCTCCGGCCGCGTCGGGGTCGCCGTGGTCACTGCCCGGTGCCGTGCTTCTGCAGGACGTTGTCGTTCGTCCACTGGATGAGCTTGTCCCCGCCACCGCTAGTCTTCCAGCTCGCCACGGCGTCCTTCACCTCGGCCACCGACTTCTTGCCGTGGATGCAGTCCCTCATCGCGTCCTCGACCTGCTGAGCGGCGTCCGCCGTGGCCTGCGCCTGGGGCATGGTGATGTTCATGTTCCAGAAGACCGGCTTGGCCAGCGTCTTCACGTTCGCGGCCTGCCAGGCGCAGTAGTCCCTGGTGACGAAGTCGGCGCCGGGGCTGCTGACCTCGGCGGCGGGCGAGGCCAGGAACGGGTAGGTCTGCGCCTGGACCTCCTTCTTGCCGGCCTCGGTGGCCGTCGGCACGCCGTCGACCATGGTGAAGTGGGTGCCCTCGACGCCGAAGTTGACCATCGTGAACTCGGCGGAGCCGAACGGCGCGGCGAGGTAGTTCGCGACGGCCAGGCACTCCTCGATCTGTTCGGGCTTCAGGTTGATGTTGAGGTAGCTCATGATGCTGGCGCCCGCGCCCATGTCGACCCGCGGCGTGCTCTTGCCGTCGGCGGCGATGATGTTGAACGCCCCGCGCCGGTACTTCGGGTCGGCCGCCTTGCCGGACTGGAGGTCGGCGAGGTTCCACGCTCCCGTGCCACCGCTGGAGATCAGCGTCTTCCCGCCGTAGAACCGCGTGTTGCCGTTGGCGTTGTCGCCCGCCAGCGCGTCGGGGTGCACGTAGCCGGCGGCGGCGAGCCTGTTGTTCCAGTCGAGCGCCGCGTAGAACTCCTCGGTCTCGTACAGGTGGACCAGCTTTCCGTTGTCCACCCGCCACTTCAGCGGCGCGCCGAAGGAGGTGTAGAGGTAGCGGTAGACGTCGTCGAAGGCCCACACGCCGTTCTTGGCGTCGGTCAGCTCCTTGCCGAGCCTCATCAGGTCGTCGGCGGACTTCACCTGATCGGCGGTGATCCCCCTGGCGTCGAAGACGTCGCGGCGATAGTAGAGGGTGCCCGCGATCTGGAAGCCGGTGGCGAACGAGGGGATCCCGTAGAGCTTCTCGCCCCAGGCGCCGGTGCGCCACGCGGCGGTCGGGATGGCCGCGAGGTTGGGGTACTTCTTGATGTTGTCGCCGGACAGGTGGGGCGTCAGGTCAGCGAGCTGGTTCCCCACCAGCCCGCCGACGTTCATCTGGGAGTTCCACCAGGTCGGCAGCTGGATCCAGTCCGGCAGCCGCTTCGAGGCGGTCATCGTCGGGATGATGGTGTTGTAGTTGTTGCCGTCCGCCGGCTTCATCTCCAGCTGGACGCCCAGAGCCTTGTTCATGGCCGCGTAGAACGCGTTGCCGGCGGGCGGGATGGTCCCCCACAGCGGCGTGACCGCCGAGTACTTCCCGCCCTTGCCCGGGAGGCCGGACACGGTGGCGACCCGGTTCGCCGGGTAGCTGAGGAAGCCGGGGTTCGTCATCACGTCGGGGCCGCCCGCGATGGACGGGATGTCCGGTTTGATCGACGTGTTCGGCACGTAGGCCGGCAACACGGCCTTGAGCGCCTCTTCGGAACCCACTCCGGCCCGCTGCGCCGGGCCACTGCCGCAGGCGGACAGCAGCGGTCCCATCGCGACGAGCCCTGCTGCCGAGACGGCGGCGTTGAGGAAGCTTCTGCGGTTCAACTGGTTGCCCATGGCGGGACCGATCCTTCATCGTCGAAGTGTCGAAGCGCTTAAACAGATGTCGGGGAGGTTAGTGACGCAGGTCGCATCAGACAAGACCGTTGACAGCAGAAACCTCTGCGTGACACCGTCGAAACGCTTCAACGCTAGCTCTGAGCTGAGGGGTTACCACGTGGTTTCCGAGTCCGTGCCCGCCGTTGATCGGCTGCCTTTCCGCGACTCCGCGCTGCCGACGCGCAAGCGCATCGACGATCTCCTGGCGCGGCTCACGCTCGACGAGCGGATCGCGATGCTGCACCAGTACTCGCCAGCCGTGCCCCGCCTCGGCGTGGACGTGTTCCGCACCGGGTCGGAGGCGCTGCACGGCGTCGCGTGGCTGGGCCCCGCCACGGTCTTCCCCCAGGCGGTCGGGCTGGGCGCGACCTGGGACGAGGAACTGGTGCGCCGCGTCGCCGAGGCCACCTCGGTCGAGCTGAGGGCGTTCCACTACCACCGCCCCACGGCCATCGGCACGGGTAGGAACAGCCTGCAGGCGTGGGCCCCGGTGCTGAACCTGCTGCGCGACCCCCGCTGGGGCCGCAACGAGGAGGGCTACTCCGAGGACCCGGTGCACACCGCGCGGATCGGCACGGCGTTCTGCCGCGGCCTGACGGGCGACCACCACCGGTTCCTGCGCGCGGCCCCGGTGCTCAAGCACTTCCTGGCCTACAACAACGAGGACGACCGCTGCGTCACCTCCTCCGGCCTGCGTCCGCGCGTGCTGCAGGAGTACGACCTCGCGGCCTTCCGCCCCGTGGTCGCCTCGGGCGCCGCCACCGGCGCCATGGCCGGCTACAACCTGGTCAACGGCCGCCCGTGCCACGTCACGCCGCTCATCGGGACGGAACTGCGCCGCTGGGCCGAGCCGACCGGGCACGAGCTGTTCGTGGTCAGCGACGCGGAGGCGCCGTCCAACCTCGTGGACCCGGAGCACTACTTCGACGACCACGCCGAGTCCCACGCCGCCGCGCTCAAGGCGGGCATCGACAGCTTCACCGATCACGGCGAGGACTGGGCCGTCCCGATCGGCAGGCTCCGCGAGGCGTTGGAGCGCGGCCTGATCGACGAGGAGGACGTGGATCGCGCCGTGCGCCGGCAGCTGGAGATCCGCTTCCGCCTCGGCGAGTTCGACCCCGATCTCGACCCGTACGCCACCATCGGCCCCGAGGTCATCGGCTGCGCCGAGCACCGCGCCCTCGCGCTGCGGTCCGCGACCGAGTCGATCGTGCTGCTGCGCAACGAAGGACTGCTCCCGCTCGACGCGGGCAGCACGTCGCGGATCGCCGTGATCGGTCCGCTCGCCGACATGGTGTGCGAGGACTGGTACAGCGGCACGCTTCCGTACCAGGTGACCGTCGCGAGTGGACTCCGGTCCGTGCTGGGCGAAGGCGGCGAGGTGGTCGTCGCGGACGGCTCGGACCGGATCGCGCTGCGGTCGCGCACCAGCGGCGAGGTGCTGGGCAAGACGCCGTTCGACGTCGTCGACTGGGGCGGCGGGGTGCTGACGCTGCGGTCGGCGGAGTCCGGGCGCTACCTCAGCCTCCAGGACATCTCCCTGGCCGCCGACCAGGAGCTGATCAAGAGCTGGGACGTCCGCGAGACGTTCCGCCTCGTACCGGACGAAGACTCGGTGTTGCTGCAGAACGTGCTCACGGGCCGGTACGCCGTCGTCGATCCAGTCGACGGCACGGTGACCGTCACCGCGGAGACCGCCGACGCCGCCGAGCGCTGGGAGCGCGAGGTCCTGCGCGACGGCACCGCGGAGGCACTGGCCGCCGCGCTGTCGGCGGACGTCGCGGTGGTCGTCCTCGGCAACCACCCGCTGATCCACGGCCGGGAGACCGAGGACCGCGCGGGAATCGCGCTCCCGGCCGCCCAGGACGCGCTGCTGCGCGCGGTCGCGGGAGTCCGGCCGGACACGGCGCTGGTCGTGATGAGCAGCTACCCCTACGCCCTGGACTGGGCGGACGAGCACCTGCCCGCCGTGGTGTGGACGTCCCACGGCGGGCAGGAGACCGGCCGGGCGCTGGCCGCCGTCCTGCTCGGCGAGGCCGAACCCGCCGGACGCCTGCCGCAGACCTGGTACCGCGGCGACGACGCGCTGCCGCACCCGCTCGACTACGACATCATCAAGGCGGGCTGGACCTACCAGTACCACCGCGCCGCACCGCTGTACCCCTTCGGCCACGGCCTCTCCTACACCGGCTTCGCCCACCGCGACCTGATCCTGTCGTCGGGCACCGCCACCCGGGACAGCGCGATCGACCTCTCGGTGACGCTGGCCAACACCGGAGCCAGGACCGGCAGCGACGTCGTCCAGCTCTACGTCCGCGCGCTGCACGCGCGGTACGAGGCCCCGCTGCTGCGGCTCGCCGACTTCCGCAAGGTCACGCTGGCTCCCGGTGAGAGCCGGGTCCTGTCCTTCCGGCTGCCCGTGGACGAGCTCGCCCACTGGGACGTCGCGACCGGTGCGTTCGCGGTGGATCCCGGCGCCTACGAGGTCCTCGTCGCCCGGTCGGCCGGGGACGTCGTGCTCACCGCCCCGCTCACGGTCGCAGGACCGGCTCCCTCACCCCGTGCGGGCGTGAGCCGTCGTCTCGCCGCCGACTTCGACGACCACGACAACGCGACCCTGGTCGACGCCACGCGCGTGACCGGTGACGCGATCACGCCCACCGACGCCGACCGGCCGGCCACCCTGTGGTTCGGGCGGACCGACCTGTCCGGCGCGCTCCGCGTCGAGGCCGAGGTCTCCTCGGAGAACCCCTTGGCACGACTGGAGTTCAGGACGGACGAGGGAGTGCTGGCGGAGCTCCCGGTGCCGGCCACCGGAGGCCGTTACGAGTGGACGACCGTCTCCGCGGTGCTGCCGTCGGCGGTGACCGGGGTCCACGACCTGCGCGTGGTCTTGCACGGCTCCTTCCGGCTCACGTCCTTCCGCTTCTCCGCCGCAGAATGAGACCCGCACGCCGACCCGCCTGAAGGAGCCCCAGTGCCGCTGACGGACGCCCCGCTCGACGAACTCGTCGTCTACCGCCCGGAGATGCAGGCACCACCGGACTTCGACGAGTTCTGGGAGCGGACCCTCACCGAGGCCCGCGCGGCCGGTGGCGCGGTGGAGACCACCGAGGTCACCGACCGGCACCTGCTGCGCACCGTCGAGGTCGCCGACGTCCGCTTTCCCGGCTTCGGCGGCGACCCGGTGGCCGCCTGGCTGCTGCGCCCGCGCGGCAGCCACGGCCCGTTGCCCGTCGTCGTCACGTACCTGGGCTACAGCTGCGGTCGCGGCCTGCCCACCGACCACCTGCTGTGGTCCGCCGCGGGGTACGCCCAGCTCGTGGTCGACAGCCGCGGTCAGGGTCACGACACCCCGGACCGCGTGGCGCGCGGGGGCACCCAGTGGGTCAAGGGCTTCATGACCAGCGGCATCGACTCACCGGACGACTACTACTACCGGCGTCTCGTCACCGACTGCGTCCGCGCGGTGGACGCGGTCGGGCACCTCCCCGGGCTGGATCCGGAACGGGTGGTCGTCGCGGGCGGCAGCCAGGGCGGAGGGCTGAGCATCGCCGTCGCCGGGCTGGCGCGGGACCGCGTCGCGGCCGCACTGCCGGACGTGCCGTTCCTGTGCCACTACCGGCGGGCGGCAGAGATGGCGGGCGAGGGCCCGTACGTGGAGATCGCGGAGTACCTGCGCTGGCACAGCAGGCACGGGGTGGAGCCGGCCTTCGGCACGCTGTCCTACTTCGACGGTGTCCACTTCGCGGGGCGGGCGACGGCGCCGGCGTTGTTCAGCGTCGGGCTGATGGACCCGGTCTGCCCACCGTCCACTGTGTATGCCGCGTTCAACCACTACGCGGGCGAGGACCGGACCATGACCGTGTGGCCGTTCGCCGACCACGGTGGCGGGTACGGGTCCAACCCGGTCGCGCAGCTGGAGTGGCTGCGCGACCGGGCCCTGACGCCGTGATCCCCTCTGTCCGGCGTCAGCCGAAGGAGACGGAGTAGCTGTTGGTGGTGAAGTTCAGGCCGCCGCTGGACGACGTGATCTCGTAGCCGAACTGGACGGAACCGACGGTGACGTCACCGAACCAGCCGCGGTTGCGGATCCAGTCCATGACCGCCTTGACGTTGACCGTGCCGGACCCGGTGTTGGACGTGCGGACGAACGAGAACACCTGGTTCGACCCGTTCGAGCCGCGGTGGACGTCCCAGGTGTGGCCGCCGACCGACACCGTCGTCTCGCGCGCCCCGATCGGGCCGACGGGGCCGACCTTGTTCATCCACAGCATGATCTCGTAGGCGTTGTTGTCGGCCCAGATGTCGTAGGCGGTCGTGTAGGCGCCGGAGTTCGGATAGGAGACGTTGAAGCTGCTCGACAGGTTCCCGAGCGAGCTGAGCCGCCGGTTCACCTGCCGTTCGGAGTGCGGGTAGGCCTTGATCCCGCCGGTGTTGGGGTGGTTCGCCCAGACGCCCCAGTTGCTGTAGGAGTTGGCCCAGATCGTCTGCGGCCCGTACCCGTTGCCCCAGATGTTGTTGCGGACCGTGTAGCCGCCGTTCGACCACGTCCCCCACCTGTCGGAGGAACTCCAGGTCGCGGCGGACGCGGTGCCGGCCCCCAGGGAGACCGTCAGGGCAGCCGCCATCACGACGACAAATGCACGCACGATTTTCATCTTCGATTTTCCCTTCCGCACACCATTGAACGGAATTCGCGCCGCCCGAGAAGCCGAAGCGATTCGCTGAATTCAACCTAACATCGAAATCATCGAACGCAACCGAGCGAAAAAATTCGATGAGGATTCACGGACAGGTGCGCGACGAATCCCATTCACGCCTCATCCCGTCCGGCTGAACAGCTTCGGCGGCAGCAACGTGAGCGCCGGGGGTTGCTGCCCGTTCAGCTTGGCCATCAGCAGCTCGACCGCGCGCCGCCCCAGCACGTCGGCGGGCAGCCGCACCGAGGTCAGCCGCAGCTGTTCGGCCAGTTCGTCCGGGCAGATCGCGACCACGGCGACGTCCTCCGGCACGCGGCGCCCCTCGGCGCGCAGGCACTCCACGACCAGGCCCAGCACCGCCTCGTTGTGCACGACCAGCGCGGTCATCCGCGTCAGCTCTCTGAGCAGCGTCCCGACCACGGCGCGCACGGCGTCACGGTGCCGTTCGGCGGGCAGGGCGGTCGACGCGACACCGCGCCGCATGGCCGCGGCACTGAACCCCGCGAGCGTGCGCTGCGCGAACCCCGTGTTGCGCGCGTAGACCGCTCCCGGTGCCCCGAGGAAGCCGATGGTGCGGTGCCCGAGTTCGACGAGGTGGTCGACGCACCGCGCGCCGGCCGCCTCGAAGTCCAGGTCGACGCAGGTCAGGCCGTTCGCCACGGTGGGATGTCCGAGCAGGACGGCCGGGCGGCCGAGTTCGCGCAGCACCGGCACGCGCTCGTCCTCCAGCCCCACGTCCATCACGAGGAACCCGTCCACCCTGGCGGTGCCGGCGACTCGGCGCAGGCCGGCGGCGCCCTCGTCCGCGGTCACCAGCAGCACGTCCATGTCGTGCTCGCGGGCGGTGGTCACGACCGAGGAGGCGAACCGCATCACCACCGGCAGGTGCACGCCCTCGCGCAGCGGCAGGACGAGGGCCAGCACGTTCGTCCGGCTGCCGGCCAGCGCCTTCGCCCCCGCGTGCGGCTGGTAGCCGAGCAGCCGAATGCTCTCCCCCACCCGCATTCGGGTTTCGGCCGAAACCGGGCGTTTGCCGGTCAGCACGTAGGAAACCGTGCTGGGCGCGACACCCGCGTGCCTCGCCACGTCCACAATGGTGACCACGCCGACACCTCCGGTCCCGCAGCGCCCGAGCAGAATTGAATCGAAGCGCTTCGAACGTGGTTTCAGAATGTGACACAGGCGAAACCCGCACGTCAAGCACAGTGCACCTGTTCGACGAGTTCGACGATTGTCGTGCCGACGTTCGACAGCTGTTCGACCACATCGGTCCCACGCACTACGATGCTCGCGGCGAACCGGCGCGACCCGAAGGGCGGGCATGATCACGATCAAGGAGGTCGCCCACCACGCCGGCGTCTCGATGAGCACGGTCTCGTACGTGCTCAGCGGCAAGCGCAGCATCTCCGAGGAGACCAAGCGCCGCGTCGAGCAGAGCATCGTGACCCTGGGCTACCACCCGAACGCCGGTGCGCGGGCGCTCGCCTCGAACCGGTCGCGCGTGGTCGGCCTGGTCGTGCCACTGCACTCCGACCAGAACATGCCGATCATCATGCGGTTCGTGTCGTCGATCGTGGCGCGCGCCCGTGACCACGACTACGACGTGCTGCTGCTGACCAAGGAGGCGGGTCCCGGCGAGGCCCACCGCGTCATCGCGCGGTCCATGGCGGACGCGATCGTCGTGATGGACGTCGAGAGCGCGGATCCCCGCGTTCCGGAACTGCGCGACGTCGACGCGCCGGTGGTCCTGCTCGGCATGCCCGACGACCACGAGGGTCTGAGCTGCGTCGACCTCGACTTCGCCACCGCGGGCCGGCAGATGGCGAGCCATCTGGCGGAACGCGGCCACCGCTCGATCGCGCTGATCGGCTCGCCTCCCTCGGTCTACGAGCGCGGCACGAGCTACGCCGCGCGGCTGCTGTCCGGGTTCCAGGGCGAGACCACCAAACGCGGTCTGCTCGCCTCGGTCCACTCGTGCGCGGCCGGTTTCGACGCGGTGTCCGAGTGCCTGGACGACGTGCTGCACCCGGACCGCGGCACCACCGGGCTGGTGGTGCACAACGAGGCGGTGCTGGGCCCGTTGCTGCTCGAACTGAGGCGACGGTCGCTGGACGTCCCCCGCGACCTGTCGGTGATCACGCTGTGCCCCGACGACGTCGCGGAGAACCTGCCCGTCCCGCTCACCTCGATCGCCGTTCCCGCACAGGAACTGGGCGCGATCGCCGTCGAGATGGTGATGGCCCGCCTGGGCCGCGAACTCGCGCCGGAGGTCCGTCTCCTCCAGCCGCTGCTCACCGATCGCGGGAGCACCGCCGCCCGCTGAGCCCGCGGTCGCCGAAAAAAGCCGGAAACGTTGTTCACCATTTTTCTGGTGAGCCGCGCGTTCGACAGAAATTCGACTCGAAAGCGTCGAAGAACACTCTTCACTGCTGCGAAAGATCTTCCGTGCTCCGCCGAAAGGTCGTAGCCTCCCGGGATCACATCGACCGTTCGGGCGAACTCCTCTCGGTGTTCGCCGCATCCTGGCAGAGGAACAATGACACGATCACGAGGCGCCGCGCGGACCACTCCGGGGACCAGACCTGGCAGGTGGCCGGCGATCGCCGTGGTACTGATGATCGGAGTCGCCGGCTGCGGCGGGGAGCCGGCACCACCGGCCGCCACCTCCACGCCGCCCGCGTTCCCCTCGATCATCGAGCCTCCGCTCAAGACCGCGTACTCCTCGACCGTCCAGACCGTCGTGGACGTGCGGACCGTGCGGCTCTCCGACGGTGAGGAGGTGCGCGTCAAGGGACTCGCCGTGCCGGACGCGTGCTGGACCGAGGCGTCCACGACGTTCGCGAAGACGATGCTGCTCGAAAAGCCTGTCGAACGGACTCCGGACGGCGAACCCGTGGTGTCGCTGCGCCTCGCGGACGGCACCGACTACGCGCTGCTCGCCGTCGAGATGGGCATGGCGCGCAACGAGAACCCCGACGACCGCGCGATGAAGGAGGCGGAGGCGTCCGCGACCTCCAAGCGGCTCGGGCAGTGGGGACCGCCCTGCGTCGCTCCCAGTGCCACCGCGGCCCCCGCGCCCACCGCACCGTCCACGCCCGCCCCACAGGCGCCGAAGCCGGTGACCGGGTGTTCGGTCGCCTACGTCGTCACCCACACCTGGCCCGGCGGGTTCCGCACCGACGTCACGCTGCGCAACACCGGTGCCGCGGAGATCAACGGCTGGACGTTGCAGTGGACGTTCGCCGGCACGCAGACGGTGAACGAGATGTGGAACGCGACGCCTAAGCAGTCGGGCAGGGACATCTCCGCCACCGCCGTGCCGTACAACGTCGCGATCCCCGCCGGAGAGTCGTTGCTGCTGGGCTTCACCGCGTCCGGTGCCAGCACCACGCCTCGTGCCTTCACCCTCAACGGGCACGCCTGCTCACTCGCCTGAGGCACGGTCAGCCCGCCGCGACGATCCGCCACTGCTGGTTGACGCTGTTGCTGTCACTCCACTGGCCGAGGTTCGCTGAGGTCGACGCACGTCCCATTCCGTCCAGGTACAGGCCGGTGGCGCGGTTCCTGATGCGCACGTCGTTGCCCCTGCTGGTGCCGGTCACCACCGTCCACTGCTGACTGGTGGCGGTGTTGCCGGCACGCTGGACCGCGTCGGAGCCGTTGGCCGTGCGACCCAGGCCGTCGAGGTACAGGCCGGTGGTCGCGTTCCTGATCCGGACGTAGGCGCCGGAGTTCTCGACGACCCACCGCTGGCCGGGGCTCGCACCGCCGGTTCCCTGTCCTGCCGGGGACTCGGTGGTCCTGCCGAGACCGTCGACGTACCAGCCCGTTCCGACGTTGCGGATCCCGGCGACCTCGGTGCCGGCGTCGCCCAGGCCCCAGGAGTAGCGCAGCCGTTGCAGTCCCGAGCGGTTCGTCAGCGACAGCGTCGTGCCGGAACCGCTGCCGCTCCTGGTGGTCAGGCTGTACCAGTCGCCATCGCGCAGGCCGGGCCAGTACACGCCACCCATCCCGAGGCTGCGCAGTTTCGAGCTGACCCCACGGATGTAGTCGGCCATGTACGACCCGCTCGGGACGCTGTAGTCGACCGCGTCGAAGTAGACGCCGTTCTTGGTGCCCGGCCCCATCGCGCCACCCCACTCGGTGGCGATGGTGCGGCTCGCGTAGGCGCCGATGTAACTCGCGATGTGGTCCGCCCACTGGGTTTCGCTCTCGAACCCGGCGAAGAACGAGTAGTCGTGCACGGCGAGCAGGGTGCCGTTCAGCCTGCTGTCGCCGCCGACCGCGGGAACGTTCTGGGCGAGGCCCGCGCCGTCGAGGACCACCCTGCCGCGCGGGACGGACGAATACCTGGCCAGCCAGGAGTTGTACATGTTGTTGAGGTCGTTCGTGCTGTAGCCGTGCGGCTCGTTGATGACCTCGAAGTAGGCGTTGGGGTGGGAGCCGTACTTGGCGATGACGGTGTCCCACATCCTCTCGAAGGCGGCCTGGTTCTGCGGCCTGCCACCGGTGTAAGCCCAGTACGCGAAGATCACGTTGCCTTTGCCGAGCGCGGTGTCGATCGCGCCGGTGTAGGTGCCCCAGTAGTTCGTGACGGTCGGCTCGTTGATCGGGATCCGCACGGTGTTGGCGCCGGTGAGCGAATACAGCTGACCCACCACGCGGTCCGCGACGACGGCCGCCGAGGAGTAGGTGTCCGACGCGCTGAGCCCGGACGGGTACAGCACGCCGTTGACGAAGTTGTCCCGCTGGTCGGCCCAGTTCACGCCCCGGAACTGGCTCGTGGAGGCCTGCGCGGTGGCCTGGGTGACGATCGCCAGGGATGTGGCGAGCAGGAGCGACATCAGCAACCGCAAGGCGGTAAGCGCTTCCAGCGACGACTCATCGGCTGCTCCACTACGTCGTGTGTCACCCGTGCCCGGTGGACCATGGCAGCCTGAACAAGTCGACGTCAAGAAGATGAGCATGCTTATCTTGGCCGTCGATCGCGTGCACGATCATGGCCCTGGGCAGCGATGATGCCGTGTTCGACGGGTTGCCCTGCACGTTCGATTCCGCATGTATCCTCGTTCGACGGAGAAAAAGTCGTACTCATGAAGGAGCCGGCCGGTGGACGCAGATGCCACGTTCGCACCGCCCGCCTACCGGCCCGGCTACGAGATCGTGGCGGAGAAGATCCTGGAGCTCATCGCCGAGCTGGAGCTGCGTCCCGGCGACCGCATGCCGACGGAGAACGAGCTGGCCGGCCGGATGGGGACCAGCCGGACCGTCGTGCGAGAGGCCGTGAAGATCCTCTCGGCGCTCGGCAGGGTGCGCGCGCACAAGGGCCGCGGGCTCTACGTGGCCGACGACGAGGGGATGCTCGGCGCGTCCCGCTGGGGCGGCTTCTTCCTGCCCACCGACCTCGACCACGTGTACATGCTCTTCGAGTTCCGCCGGGTCCAGGAGACCGCGGCCGCGAGGTACGCCGCGACCCGCGCCACCCCCGCTGAACTGCACACCATCGAGGCCGCCGCCGAAGTGTGCCGGCAGGGTCACCTCACCGGTGAGGCCTCGCTGTTCGACCGGGGCGACGAGGACTTCCACCTGGCCGTCGCGTCCGCCTCGCACAACCAGTTCCTCGTGGCCGCGGTGCGCGAGGCGCGCCGCCTGCAGCGCCAGTCCAACATCATCGGGATGCACGGCACGGTGGGCAGCCACACCGCCGAGGCGGTCGAGGAGCACGCCGCGCTCTACCAGGCGATCCGGCGGGGCGACCCCGACGCCGCCGCCGACGCGGCCGCCGTGCACGTGGACCGGACCCTCGAGGACTACCGGCGGGAGATCCAGCGCCGCGTGTTCGGCTGACCTGGACCCGTCTTCTCGATGTGTGCTACAACCTTCTCGATTGTCAGTGTGATGTGTCGCACTGAATCCGGTGCAGCGAGGCATCGAGGGAGGGACGCATGTCCGCCACCGAACGCAGGCACCTGACGCCGTGAGCGCGACCCTGCCGGTCACTCACGGATCCATCCCGGCGCTGCCGGCCCACCGCCGCACGCGGAGAACCAGCCACCCGCCGGAACACCCGGTCACCGAGCCGTGCCCGCACGGCGGGAGACCGTCCACCATCCACTGAGGACTTTTCTCGGATCGCCGCACCGCCGCCGGCACCGGGACTCGGCCGGCGCGAGCCGTGCCGTGAGCTCGAACAACCCTTTCCCTCCAGGGGGAACGAGGGTCGCGATGTTCGGCAGACCACCCCCCGCGGCGGCGCGTCAGATCGCTCGCCACCGCCCTGACCGGCTAGGAGAGCACCTTGTCCCCCACCCCTGACGAGAGTCTGCCGCCGCACCGGCGCAGGATCCGCCGGCGCACGCTGCTCGGCGGAGGACTCGCGGCGTTCGCCGTGCCGGGCCTGACCAGGACGGCGGCGGCTGCCTCGCCTGCGCTCGCCGCGGCGGCGTGGCCCGATCCGCCCAACGGTTTCCCCGAGTGGAACAACAACATGGGGATCTTCGCGGTCAACGCCCAACCGGCGCACACCACGTTGATGCCCTACGCCGATTTGCAGCAGGCGCTCGCGCTCGACCGCACGAACTCGCCGTTCAGACTGGACCTGGCCGGCACCTGGAAGTTCAAGCACGTCACCAAACCGGCGGACCGCGACCTGAACTTCTGGCGCACCGACTACAACGACGGCAGTTGGGCCGGCATCCCGGTGCCGGCGAACTGGCAGCTGCACGGCTACGACAATCCGATCTACCTCAACGTCACCTACCCGTGGTGGGGTGCCAACGGCCAGAACGAGAACGCGCAACCGCCGTTCGCACCGACGAGGGTCAACCCGGTCGGCCAGTACCGCACGACCTTCACCCTCCCACCCGCATGGCAGGGGCGGCGGCTGCACATCCACTTCGAGGGCGTCAAGTCCGGCTTCTACCTGTGGGTCAACGGCACGAAGGTCGGATATCGCGAAGGTTCCTACACGCCTTCGGAGTTCGACATCACCGACAACGTCCGCGCGGGCTCGAACCTGATCGCGGTCGAGGTCTACCGGTTCCCGGACGGGGACTGGATGGAGGATCAGGACATGATCCGGCTGTCCGGGATCTTCCGGCCGGTCTACCTCTACTCCCTGCCTTCCGCGCACCTGCGCGACTTCACGATCACCACGCCGCTGCGGGACAACTACACCAACGCGGACCTCGCGGTGGCGGTGATCGTCCGCAACAACGGTGGCCAGCAACCGGGCACGTTCACGGTGGAAACCCAGCTGTACGACCACAACCGGCAGCCGGTGTGGCCGGAACCGTTGCGGACGCCGGTGAACTCGCCCTCGTCAGGCCAGGAAACCACCGCGCGCGGCTCCAAGGCGGTGCAGGGACCGGCACTCTGGTCGGCCGAGCATCCCAACCTCTACACCGCCGTGCTCACGTTGCGCGACCCGTCGGGCGTGGTGACCCAGACCGTGTCGGCACGGGTCGGCTTCCGCGAGTTCGCGATCAAGAACGGCCTGATGCGGATCAACGGTCAGCCGGTGTCGTTGCGCGGCACCAACCGGCATGAGATCGATCCCGTCCACGGCGCGGCGCTCACCCGCGAGGACATGGTCCGCGACATCACGGTGATGAAGCAGCTCAACATCAACTCGGTGCGCACGTCCCATTATCCGAACAACTCCGTGTGGTACGACCTCGCCGACGAGTACGGCCTGTACGTCGTGGACGAAGCCAACCTGGAGACGCACGGGATCCGCGACAACTACCCCGACTCGAAGGGAGACTGGACCGCGGCCGTGCTGGACCGGGCGGCCCAGATGGTGCACCGGGACAAGAACCACCCGTCGGTGATCATGTGGTCGCTCGGCAACGAGGCGGGTGGCGGCAGCAACTTCGTGGCGATGCGCGACTGGATCCGCGCCGCCGACCCGACCAGGATCATCCAGTACGAGGGCGACAACCGCTCCCAGGTGAGCGACATCCGGTCCGCCATGTACGAAAGCCCCGCAGGGGTGCAGAACCGGGCGAGGGACACGAACGACACCCGGCCGTACGTGATGATCGAGTACTCCCACAGCATGGGCAACTCCACCGGCAACTTCAAGGAGTACTGGGACGTCATCCGGGCCAACCCGGTCCTGCAGGGTGGCTGGATCTGGGACTTCGTCGACCAGGGCCTGAACTGGAAGTCCCAGTCCGGCACGACGTATCTGGCCTATGGCGGCGACTGGGGTGACAACCCGAACGACGGCAACTTCTGCGCCAACGGCATCGTCACGGCCGACCGGCGGATCAGCGGCAAGGCCGTGGAGGTCAAACAGGTCTACCAGGCGATCAACGTCGCGAACGCCGGTGCCGCCGGGACCGTCCGGATCACCAACGAGAACCTGTTCACCAACGTCAACGAGTTCACCGGCACCTGGTCCCTGCTCGCCGACGGCGTTGTCGTCCAAAGCGGACAGCTCACCGCGGCGCAGCTCGACGTCCCGCCGTTGTCGAACAGGACCGTGCAGCTGCCCGTCCAGCGCCCGGCCGATCCCGCACCGGGTGAGGAGCACTTCCTCCAGCTGTCCTTCCGGCTGCGGACCGCGACGCCGTGGGCGGAGGCGGGTTTCGAGGTGGCCAAACAGCAGTTGCCGATCGACCTCGGCAGCCCTCCGGTCGTGCCGACGCCCGTCACGTCGGTGCCGGTGGTGACGGCGACCGAGACCGGCGACCGCATCACCGTCTCCGGTCAGGACTTCAGCGTGGTCATCGCGAAGGCGACGGGCCTGATCACCTCCTACGACGCGATGGGCATGCGGCTGCTGAACTCCGGTCCCCAGCCCAACTTCTGGCGGGCACCGACCGACAACGACAACGGCAACGGGCATCCGAACCGCAACGGCACGTGGCGGGGCGCCGGCGCCAACCGGACGGTCTCGCGCGTGACGCTCGACCGGCCGTCCGACCGGGCGGCGCGGATCACCGTCAGCGGCACCCTGCCCACCACCGCGGTGTCGACCTACTCGACGACGTACACGATCTACGGCAACGGCGAGATCAAGGTCGACAACACGCTGCACCCCGGATCGTCGAGCCTGCCGTACATCCCGGAGGTGGGCACGATGCTGTTCCTGCCGGGCGAGCTCTCCCGGATCCGCTTCCTCGGCAGAGGTCCGCACGAGAACCACTGGGACCGCAGGACGGGCTCCGACGTCGGCGTGTACTCCTCGACCGTCGCCGAGCAGTGGACCGGCTACATCCGGCCGCAGGAGAACGGCAACAAGACCGACGTCCGGTGGATCGCCCTCGTCAACGGCGGCGGCCGCGGCCTGCTCGCGTACGGCGAACCGCTGCTGGAGGTGAACGCCTCCTACTTCACGCCGGAGGACCTTTCGAAGGGCGTCCGGCACGACTACCAGCTCACCCGGCGCCAGGACGTGGTGCTGCGGCTGAACCTGCGGCAGACCGGCATCGGCGGCAACGACAGCTGGGGCGCCCAGCCCCTCGACACCTACAAGCTCTTCCCCAACCGGGACTACAGCTACACCTACAGGTTGCGGCCGCTGCCGAACCTCGCGGAGGCACAGGCGTTGTCCCGCAAGCCGGTCGGCACCGCGGGCGGCGGCACCGGTCCGGTGCAGACCGGAGTGGACTACCGGCTCGTCGCCCAGCACAGTTCCAAACTGGTCGACATCACCGGCGGGTCCGCGTCCGCCGGTGCCGCCGCCATCCAGTGGACGGCCACGGGCGGGCTGAACCAGGTGTTCGACTTCCTCGACTCCGGCAGCGGCTACTACCGCGTCCGGGCCCGGCACAGCGGCCTGGTGCTCCAGGTCGCGAGCTCCAGCACCGGCGCCGACATCACGCAGCAGCCCGACTCCAACTCGGCCGCCCAGCAGTGGCAGGTGGTGGACCAGGGCCTCGGCGTGATCAGCCTGGTGAACCGGCAGAGCGGGCTCGCCATGGACGTGTGGGAGGCCTCGACCGCCGACGGTGCCCGCATCTCGCAGTGGACCGCGGGAAACGGGCTCAACCAGCGGTTCGGGCTCCAGCGGCTCTAGAACCTCGGAGGCGGTGGCCAGTCGGCCACCGCCTTTCCCGTCACTCCCGGCACTTCTTCCCGGTGTTCACGCAGTCGACGAGCCTGTTCATGATCTGCTGGGACATGACGTTGGCGAAGTCGTCGTGGTCGGAGAAGGGGTTGTGCTTCTCCTCCGGGAACGAGTCGACCGCGTACCGTCCCTGCTTCTGGACGTCCAGCGGGATGTTGTAGGTCAAGGAGATCCGCAGCTGGGGAACGGCCTTGAAGCCGTCCTTGCACTTGCCGGTGCCGGGGTCGGGGAAGGCGATGTGGTCGCGGTGGTTCTTCGAGTCGGTGTTCTTGCCGTCCCAGCAGCTCGGGAAGTCGTGGATCCGCTTGACCTTGGAGCCCTTGGGGCAGACCGGGTACTTGTTGATCAGCACCTTGTCCTCGAAGCCGGTGCAGGTCCACGAGTCGCGGGCGTTCTTGGTGCCGTTGGCCGTGACCTTGGCGTCGCCGTACAGGACGCGCAGGAACTTGGGCATCGCCACGACCTTGCCGGCCGGGGAACCCTGGAAGGTCAGGTCCACGGTCTCCGGGCGCTGGATGTCGCCCTCGTTGCCGGGCAGTTCGTTCTCGCCGCCGCCGTCGCCGCCCTCGAGCTTGCACGGCGCCAGCTTCTCAAGCCCCTGCGGACGCTCCGCGTTGCGGCCGATCGCGATGGCCATGCGGTCGATGGTGGCGACCCGCTTGTCCTTCAACGGCCCCACGATCGCGTTCTGGTTGAAGTTGGGGTCGCGGGGGTTCTCGTTCTTGGCCAGGCGCGTGTTCGCCTCGGCGATCTGCGTCTTGAGCAGCGCCAGGTTCCGGTCGACCTCGGCCTTCGCCTGGTCGGGGACCTTGGGCAGCTTGCTGGCGACGTCGGGGCAGCTCACCGTCTTCGCCTCGTCCTCGTCGCCGTCGTTGATCCGCACCACCGGCCAGAAGTAGGCCGACCTGTCGCCGTTGCGGCAGGTGGTGCCCGCCCGTTCCAGCGAGCCGTCGGTCGAGTCGGCGTCGGTCGACAGGTTGCCGACGTAGTCGTGCAGGTGCTGGGCGCCGTTGCGGACACCCGGCTGCGCGATGAAGTTGTCCGGGTTGAAGTGCCCGTTCTCGTTGCGGCCGCAGTCCACGGTGAACGTGCCGGTCGTCGCCCCCTTCCCCGGTCTGGGTCTCTGGACGTTCGGTTTCACCTTCGTGATGTCGGTGAACTGGGACTTGTCGGCGCCGTCGGCCAGGGCCGACACCTCGCCACCGGTCGAGGCGGCGACCGCGAGCGCGCCCAGGGCGGTCAGGCCGAGCAGACCGGCGGTGAGCTTCACCGCGAGAGAACGTCCTTTGTAGAGGCTCATGTCACGGGGTACGTGCCGGCGGCGGAAAACGATCATTTCGACTCCGTTCGAGTCGAACGGTCGTCGAACAACGTCTTCGCGGAGCCGTTTCCGTTCGGTCCTGAACGGACTGTGCACTTCGCACGTTGCTCCGAACGGGCCTGTCCCGCGCCCCGCCGTGGCGACGTAGGGTGATTCGATCACGGGGTCTGCCAGCGAATTTCGATGAAGTTCCGGCAGATCGTCGCCGCGCGTGACCGGTCGCGTACGAGGAGATGCAGTCGCATGAACATCGACACAGCGCTCAAGGAAGCAATGACGATCACCGGCGCCGTGGGAGCCGCGCTCGTCGACTACGACAGCGGCATGTCACTGGGCTCGATCGGTGGTGGCGACTGGCTGAACCTGGAGGTGGCTGCGGCCGGCAACACCGAGGTCGTGCGCGCCAAGCAGCGGGTGATCTCCGCGCTCAAGCTGAACGACGAGATCGAGGACATCCTCATCACCCTGCACCGCCAGTACCACCTGATCCGGCTGCTCACGACGGGCAAGCGGAGCGACTCGAAGCTGTTCCTCTACCTCGTGCTGGACCGGGAGCGCGCCAACCTCGCGATGGCCAGGCACAGCCTCAAGTCCATCGAAGCCGACCTCACGGTGTGAACGAGATGCACACCCAGTCGACGCAGACGCCCGGCGGACTGCCCCTGCGCCGGCGCGGACCGTTGTCGGAGGCACCTCCCGCACCGGAACGACAGGTACCGGCGAGTGCCGTCGCGAAGCTGATGACCGAGGCGCTGGAGGAGGTTCACGGCAGCATCGACTCCGTGGCGATCAACGGCGTGCTGATCGCGACACGGGACGGCCTGGTGTTGTGCGGAGTCACGCGCGGCATCGAGGACGACGGCGTCGCCGCGATGGCCTCGGCGGCGGCGGGGCTCGCGACCCAGTTCACCTCGCGGGCCGGGGTCGGAAGCCCGCGGGCGGTGTTCTTCGAGGGCGAGTCCGGGCAGGTCGGCGTGTTCGGGATCGACGCCGACACGCTGCTGGTGGTGCTCGGCGAGCGCGACACCACTATGGGCATGTTCAACGTCGTGGCCAAGAAGGCGTTGGCGCTGTTGCAACAGGCTGTCGCGGCCCGCCGGTGACCGGTCAGCCGTCCAGGCTCCGGTAGGTGAAGCTGTCGAAGTCGGCCCAGTCCCCGCCGGCTCCGGTCGCGAGCAGTCCGATGTGGACTCCTGTGAACCCGCCCGCCGCCTGGGTGCTGAGCACCCGTCCGTCGAAGGGCTCGCCGAGCGGCCGCCACTCCTGCGCCGCACCGGCGACCAGTGCCCGGTACTCCTGCCCGGTCGCCTCGAAGCCCAGCCGCACCACCCCGCCGGGCAGTCGCGTCGTGGCCAGCAGTTCGTCGCGTCCGCCCGCGCGGCGCACGAGGGTGACCTCGCGGCCGGCGCCGAGCAGGAGCCGGACGTGGTGGTCGTTGTTCTGCAGCAGCACCAGTCCCGCGGCGTCGTCCGGATGTGCCGGCGTGAACTCCAGTGCGCAGGACGCGTGGAAGTCCTGGTGCTGCTGGCGACGCAGGACGAGACTCGGGGTGACCAGCTCGGTGATCGACTCCGGGCGCACGCGCAGCCGGAGGTGGCCGGGCCGCTCGGTCAGCGACCAGAACGCCTCGTCCGGCGTGCGCAGGAACATCCAGGCGGGATCGAGCACAGGCTCGTCGAAGTCGTCGGTCGGCCCGGCCTCGGGCCACGGGTGTGCGGGCAGCGCGGGAACGTCGTACCGGGCCTCGACACGACCGATGCCCGGACTGAACACCGGGCCGCCCGCCTCCCAGGACACCGGCACGAGGAACGTTTCGCGGCCGAGGTTGTAGTAGTAGCCGCCGTACGGCCGGGTCGCGAGCAGCACCGCGAACCACTGGTCTTCCTGCGTGCACACCAGGTCCGCGTGCCCGACGGCCGCGATCGGGTGGTCCCGGCCGAGGTGGCGGTGGGTCAGCAGCGGGTTGAGCGGTGAACCCCGATACGGTCCGGTGACGTCGTCCGCCGTCGCCACGACCACCGAGTGCTCGAAGTCGGTGCCGCCCTCCGCGCACAGCAGCACGTACTTCCCGTCCACTTTGTACAGATGAGGTGCTTCGAGCCACACGGAGTCGCGCAGCGAGCCGCTCCACAGCACGTGTTCCTCGCCGACGAGCTCGAACGCGACCGGGTCGAACTCGCGCAACCAGACCTCGGTCTGACCAGACCGGCCACCGGGCACCTCGCGCGTCGCCGTCCACCACGCGCGGCCGGTGTCGTCGAAGAAGAGCGACGGGTCGAACCCGTCCGCCTCCGGCAGCCACCGCGGTTCTGACCACTCACCGGCCGGATCGCTGGCGGTGACGACGAAGTTGCCGCTCTTCGCCGCGCCGTCGACCAGCGTGCACACCACGTAGAACACGCCTTCGTGGTGCCGGATCGTCGGCGCGTACAGGCCACCGGAGGCCCGGACGCCCTGCAGCGGCAGCTGGGACGGTCTGTCCAGGACGTGCCCGAGCAGCCGCCAGTGCACCAGGTCCCTGCTGTGGTAGATCGGCAGGCCGGGGAAGTACTCGAAGGTGGAGGTGACGAGGTAGTGGTCCGATCCCGCCCGGCACACCGACGGATCGGGGTGCGAGCCGGGCAGGATCGGGTTCTCGAACTGTGTCAAGTGGACACTCCCGCTAGGGGTTGAGCCGGGTGTAGGCGGGCTTCGGCCTCAGGTTCTCGTCGAACAGGCAGGCCGCGCCCTCGCCGGGGAACACGTCGGGCACCCACGAGTGCCGGTCGGTGAAGCCCCAGGTGGTGAACTCGACGCACCGCCGCACCGCGTGGCAGGCGTCCCAGACCTGACCGAAGTAGCTCGCCTGCGCGTCCAGCTTCTCGGGCGTGACGGGCAACGGGATCCGCACGTCGGCCTCGGTGATCGCGACGTCCAGCCCGAGCGCGGCGAAGCGGGCGATGTTCTCCTTCATGCCCGACGGGAAGCCGTACATCAGCGAGAGGTGTCCCTGGATGCCGACGCCGTGGATCGGCACGCCCTGCCGTTTCAACGACTTCACCAGTTCGTAGGTCGCGTCGCTCTTGGGATTGAGTCCCTCGATGTTGTAGTCGTTGATGTAGAGCTTGGCCTTCGGGTCAGCCGCGTGAGCCCAGCGCAGCGCGTCGGCGATGTAGCGGTCACCGAGCTTCTCCTGGAACACCGTCTGCCTGCGCGTGCCGTCCTCGTTGAACGCCTCGTTGACGACGTCCCACGCACGGATCTTGCCGCGGTACCGGCCTGCCTCGGTCCTGATGTGGTCCTTGACCACACCGCGCAGCTCCGCCGCGTCCAGCCCGCTCACCCAGTCGGGCAGCTGGCTGTGCCAGACCAGCGTGTGCCCGCGCACGGACTTGCCGGTCTTCTTGGCGTAGGCGACGATCGCGTCCGCTCCGGACCAGTCGTGCTGGCCGCGCACGGCTTCGACGACGCCCCACTTCATCTCGTTCTCGGGCGTGACGCTGTCGAACTCCCGCGTCAGAACTTTCTTGTAGTCCGCTTCGGCGTTCAGGTGCTGGACGGCCACCGCACTGCCCACGTACCTGTTCGTGACGCTCTTCAACGGCCCTGCTGCTGAAGCAGGAACCGTCTGCGACAGCACCACCAGAACGGCGATGCCGGCCGCTAATCGGGTTCGCATGAATCACTCCCTTGTGAGTCAGCCCTTCACTGAACCGGTGAGTCCCCCGACCATGCGGCGTTCGGCGAGCACGAAGAACGTGAGCGCGGGGATCATGGACAACGCGGTGAAGGCGAGGACTTTCGCGGTGTCCTGGGTGTGCTCGGACTGGAACATCGCCACTCCGAGCGGAAGCGTGAAGTTGGTGGAGTCGTTGAACACCAGCAACGGCAGCAGGTAGAAGTTCCAGCTGGTGACGAACGCGAGCACGGACACCGTGATCAGCGCCGGCCGCGACAGGGGCAGCAGGATCCGCCAGAAGAAGCCGAGCTTGGCCGCGCCGTCGAGCAACGCGGCGTCCTCCAGCTCACCGGGGATCGCGTGCATGAACGGCCGCAGGATCACGATCGTCACCGGCAGCGAGAACGCCGCCTCCGGGATCGCGACGCCGAGCGGGTTCTCCAGCAGGTTCAGCTCGCGCAGCCACAGGTACAACGGCAACGTCGCCACGCCGAGGGGGAACAGCAGACCCAGCGTGAACAACGTGTAGAACGCCTCGCGGCCCTTGAAGGCGTAGCGGGACAACGCGAACGCCGCCATCGACCCGAGCACCACGGCCAGGGTCGTCGCGATCACCGCGATCAGCGCGCTGTTGCCGAGCAGGCGCCAGAACTGCGGTGAGGTCGCGACCTCGACGTAGTTGTCCCAGACGAACGGGCTAGGCAGGCCGGCCGGCGCCGAGTTGATCTGCGCCGTGGTGCGGAACCCTCCGAGCACCACGAACAGCAGGGGCACCACCGTCATGCCGATGACGGCGAACGCGGCGAGGTAGCCGACGGTGTTGCGACGTGCCATGTCAGCGTGCTCCCGTCAACGCACCGGCTGTGTCACGGCGCAAAGCGAATCGCTGGTACAGCAACGCGAACAGGAAGCAGATGATGAAGAGGATCACCGCGACCGCGCTGCCGAAGCCGAACTCGTACCGCTTGAAGCCGTGGTCGACCAGGTAGGTCGCCATGGTGGAGGACGCGTTGGCGGGCCCACCCAAGGTCATGATCCAGACCAGGTCGAAGAGCTGCAGCGACCCGATCACCGACAGGAACACCCAGATCCTGATCGTCGGCCCCAGCAACGGGAGCACGACGTGCCGGGTGGTCTGCCAGGCACTGGCGCCGTCGAGCGCGGCGGCCTCCCGCAGCTCTGGCGGAACGCCCTGCAGCCCGGCCAGCAGCAGGATCACGCCGAACCCGATGTACTTCCACGTGATCACCACGAAGAGCGTGTAGAGCACGAGCGACTGGTCGGCGAGCCAGAGCTGCACGAGACCGCCCAGGCCCACGCCGCGCAGGATCTCGTCGATGAACCCACCCGGCTGCAACATGAGCAGCCAGATCACCGCGGTCACCGCCTCGGACAGCACGTACGGCGCGAAGACCACCATCCGCAGGAACGTCCGGCCGCGCAGCTTCCGGTTGAGCAGCAACGCGAGTCCGATGCTCAACGGCAGCTGCACGACGACGGACAGCGTGGCGATGATCAGGTTGTGCCCGATGGCGCCCTGGAAGACGTCACCGGAGAGGGCGTCGACGTAGTTGTCCAGCCCCACGAAGTCCGTGAGCGGGCCGAAGCCGTTCCACGAGTAGAGGCTGTAGTACCCGGCGACGCCGATCGGGATCAGCACGAACCCGACGAACAACACCAGTGCCGGGGTCAGCAGGAACGCGAGTTCGAGGCGGGGGCGAAGTCGGGACCGCCGCCGGGTGCCCCCGGCCGCTGGCGCGTGCGGCACGGGGGCGGTCGGCGGCCGCGTGGTGATCGCGGCACTCATCATTTGTTCCCGGCTGCTGCTTCGCTCACCGATTTCACGATGGTGTCGGGTCCGCCCTGACCCGCGAAGAAGTTCGCGATGGTGTCGTTGAGGGCCTGACCGACCTTGGTCGGGAACGCGGTGTCGAAGTACAACTGGACGTGCGACGCCTTGGTCATGACCTCGGCGATCGCCTTGTGCGGCTCGCTCTTCAGCGCGGCCACCCCGGCAGGGGTCACCGGCAGACCGGAGTTGGTCTCGGCGAGGATCTTCTGCACGTCGTCGCCGACGAGGTGCCCGAGGAACTCCGCGCACGCCTTGGCCGCGCGGGTGGTGCAGGAGAACCCGTCACCGCCACCGAGCAGCACGCTCGGGTCTCCGTTGCCGCCAGGCACGCTCGGGAACGGGAACCAGCCGATCTTCGAGCCGAGCTCCTTGTCCTCGGTGAGCGCCTGCATCACGTCGGGGTTCCAGTCGCCCTGCAGCTCCATGGCCGCCTTGCCGTTGGCCACCAGGCCCGCCGAGCTGCCCGCCCCCTGCTGAGCGGGCGTCCCGACGAACCCGTCCTGGAACGGTTTCGTGTCCAGGAAGCTCTTGAGGTTCTCGCCCGCCTTGAGGAAGCACGGGTCGGTGAGCTCGGTCTTCTCGACCGCCTTCTTCAGCGTGTCGACCGAGCACTGGCGCACCGCGAAGTAGGCCCAGTAGAACGCGTCGGGCCAGCGGTCCTTGCCGCCTAGTGCGATCGGCACGACGCCGGCGGCCTTCAGCTTCGTGACCGCCGCGTTCAGCTCGTCCACGGTGGTCGGTGTCGAGGTGACTCCCGCGGTGGCGAAGATGTCCTTGCGGTACCAGAACCCGACCGCGTGCATCAGGTACGGCGCGCCGTACTGCTTGCCGCCGACCTTCCAGCCGTCGGCGTTCTTGGCCAGCGGGCCGATCCAGCCCGACGAGGCCTGCGTGATGTCGGCGATCTTGCCGGACTTCAGCTGGTCGGCGAGCGCTCCGCCGCCCCACTGCTGGAAGAGGTCCGGCGGCGTGTTGCCCTGCAGGGCGAGCGGCACCTTGGTCTGGAACTGCTCGTTCTGCAGCGGTTCGATCGTGAACGAGGTGTTCGGGTGCGCCTTGTGGAAGTCGTCGGCGATCTGCTGCCACTTCGACTTCATCGGCTCGGTGGTCCGGTTGTGCCACCAGGTGAGCGTGACGGGACCTTCGGTGGAGGCATCACCGCCGCCACCGCTGCACCCTGCCAGCGCGAGTGCCGCGGCGGCGAAGAGGGCAAGGGGCTTTCTGGAACGCATTTCTGGTCCACTCCTGACGACGTCGGCCGAGTTGGACTGCGTGTGTTGGGGCCAGAGACTCCCGCCAAATCGGCTCCGTGTCAATCGTTGTCGATAACGTTTTACACGGCTAGCCTGACCCCCGTGCCTCCACGCTCTCGCGTCACGATCAAGGACGTCGCCGCTCAGGCCGGCGTCTCGGTAGCCACCGTGTCCAAGGTGCTCAACCAGCGGTACGGCGTCTCCGCGGAGACGTTCGCGCGGGTCACGGCCGTGATCAAGGACCTGGGGTACGAGGCGAGCCTGGTCGCGCAGAGCCTGCGCAACCACCGCACGAACGTCATCGGGATCCTGGTCGCCGACATCGAGCCGTTCAGCACCGAACTGCTCAAGGGAGCGGCGGATGCCATCCGCGGCACCGGCTTCGAGCTGGTGGTGTACTCGGCGGGCGGTCGCACCGGTGACCCGGAGGGCTGGGAACAGCGCTACCTCACCCGGCTGAGCGGCACCCTCGTCGACGGTGCCGTGCTGGTCACACCGGCCGTCGATCTCGAAGGCCTGCCCGGCACACCCGTCGTCGCCGTCGACCCGCACACCGGGCGCGCGGCGCTGCCCACCGTCGACTCCGACAACCTGCACGGCGGACGGCTCGCGACCGAGCACCTGCTCGCGCTCGGCCACCGCCGGATCGGGCTGCTCACCGGCCGCGCGGACCTGAAGTCCGCGCAGCAGCGCGAAACCGGTTACCGGGGCGCGCTCGCCAGCGCGGGCGTCGAGGTGGACGAGAGCCTGGTGTGCCGCGGCGACTACGACGCGGACGTGGCCGCCGCGTCCACGCGTTCCCTGCTGAGCAGGCCCCAGCGGCCGACCGCGATCTTCGCCGCCAACGACACCACCGCCATCGCGGCCATCGAGGCCGCCCGCGAGATGGGCCTGCGGGTGCCGGAGGACCTGTCGGTGGTCGGCTTCGACAACATCCCCGAGTCGGCGCTGTGCACGCCGCCGATCACGACGGTGCAGCAGCCGATCCGCGAGATGGGTCATCGCGCCGTCGAGTTGCTGGTGCGGCTCATCAACGGCACCGAGCCCGGCGACACCCACATCACCCTGGGCACCGAACTGGTCGTCCGGCAGTCGACCCGCCCACTGACCCCCTGAGGTTGTCGTGACGACAGAAGCCACCACGCCGGACGAACTCTGGCGGAATCCGCACGCCCCCGTGGCCGACCGTGTGAGCGACCTCGTCGCACGGATGACGCCACAGGAGAAGATCGCGCAGTTGCAAGGGATCTGGGCCGGCATCGACGCCGCCGGCGAGATGGCCCCGCACCAGCACGAGTTCGCCGTGGCGCCGCAGGACTTCGCCGAACTGACCCGCCACGGCATCGGCCAGCTCACCCGTGTCTTCGGCACCCGGCCGATCGCGCCGGACGTCGGCGCGCACACGCTCGCCCGCACCCAACGGCAGATCGTCGAGGCGAGCCGCTTCGGGATTCCCGCGGTGGCGCACGAGGAGTGCCTGACCGGACTGGCCGCGTGGCAGGCGACCGTGTACCCGTCACCGCTGTGCTGGGGCGCGACCTTCGAACCGGACCTGGTGCGGCGCATGGCCGCCAGGGTCGGCGACTCGATGCGCCGCCTCGGAATCCACCAGGGCCTGGCCCCTGTCCTGGACGTCGCGCGCGACCTGCGCTGGGGCCGGATCGAGGAGACCATCGGCGAGGACCCGCACCTGGTGGGCACCATCGGTTCCGCCTACGTGGCGGGCCTGGAGTCGGCCGGGATCGTGGCCACTCTCAAGCACTTCGCCGGCTACTCGGCCTCGCGTGCGGGACGCAACCACGCGCCGGTGTCGATCGGGCCGCGCGAGTTCGCGGACGTGATACTGCCCCCGTTCGAGATGGCGCTGCGGACCGGCGTCAGGTCGGTCATGAACTCCTACGCCGACAACGACGGCGTTCCCGCCGCCGCGGACGTCACGCTGTTCACGGACCGGCTTCGCGGCGAGTACGGCTTCACCGGAACCGTGGTGTCCGACTACTTCTCGGTCGCGTTCCTGCACAAGCTGCACGGGGTCGCCGCCGGTCGTGAGGACGCTGCCGCGCAGGCGCTGACCGCGGGCATCGACGTCGAACTGCCCACTGTGGACTGTTACGGCGAACCGCTGCTGGAGGGCCTCTACTTCGAACGGGTGGACGCGGCGCTCGTCGACAGGGCGCTGACCCGCGTGCTGACGCAGAAGGTGGAGCTGGGACTGCTCGACCCCGGTTACTCCCCCTCGCCCGGCGCGGATCTCGACCTGGACGACCCGGAGTCCCGCGCGCTCGCCCGTGAGGTGGCCGAACGCTCGATCGTGTTGCTGCAGAACGACGGCGTGCTGCCGTTGGCGGGCAGGCGCCTGGCCGTCGTGGGACCGCGGGCCGACGAGCGCGGCGCGATGATGGGCTGCTACTCGTTCCCGATGCACGTCGGCGTGCACCATCCGGACGTGGAGATGGGCGTCGAGGTCACCACGGTGGTGGAGGCGTTGCGCGCGGACCACGAGGTGGTGTTCGCGCTCGGATGTCCCGTGCTCGGCGGAACCGACGACGAGATCGCCGAGGCCGTCGAGGCCGCGCGGCAGGCGGACGTCTGCGTCGTCGTGCTGGGTGACAAGGCGGGGCTGTTCGGCAACGGCACGTCCGGCGAGGGCTGCGACGTCACGGACCTGAGGCTGCCAGGACGGCAGGAGGAACTGCTGGAGGCGGTGCTCGGCACCGGCATGCCGGTGGTGCTCGTGCTGCTGTCCGGCCGGCCCTACGACCTGTCGCGGCAGGCCGACCGGCTCGCCGCCGTCGTCTGCGGCTTCTACCCCGGCCAGGAGGGCGGGCCCGCGCTCGCGGGTGTCCTCAGTGGACGCGTCAACCCGTCCGGCAGGCTTCCGATCAGCTTCCCCGGCGCCGGCTCGAGCCAGCCCTCGACCTACCTCAGCGCCCCGCTCGGGAAGCTCACCGAGATCAGCAACGTTGACCCGACCCCGCTGTTCCCGTTCGGCCACGGCCTCTCCTACGCCCCCGCCACCTGGGTGACGGCGGGCTGCGAAGAACGCGAGTGGCCGACCGACGGCATCTGCACCGTGCACGTGGTCGTGCGCAACGACATGGACGTTCCGACCACCGAGGTCGTTCAGGTCTACCTGCACGACCCGGTGGCGGAGGTCGCGCGGCCCGTCCGGCAGCTGATCGGCGCGGTGAAGGTCGATCTCGCTCCCGGCCAGACCCGCACGGTCACCGCACGGCTGCACGCGGACCTGACCTCGTACACCGGCCGCGCGGGTCACCGCCAGGTCGACACCGGTGACGTCGAGCTGCACGTCGGCACGTCCAGCGCGAACATCCACACGGCGCTGAAGCTCACGATGACCGGGCCCGCCCGGCGGGCCGGGTTCGACCGGGTCATGGCACCGGAGTTCACCGCGAGTTCGTGACGACGCGGCCCGGCACGTCGGCGACGTTCCCCCCGGCCGCCCGGTAACGTCCACTGCGGACTGACCGGGCGGCCGAGGGGTGTTCTGTGCTGGAGATCAGCGGACTGACGTGGGCGATGACGATCGGGGTGATCGTCCTGCTGCTGGCGGCCGACCTCGTGATCGCGGCGTGGCGGCCGCACCGGATCGGCTTCCGCGAGGCCAGTCTGTGGTCGGTGTTCTACATCGCCGTCGCCATCGGCTTCGGCGTGTGGTTCGCGAGCGCGCACGGAGGCGGGTTCGGCGCGGAGTACTTCGCCGGCTACATCGTCGAGAAGAGCCTGTCGGTCGACAACCTCTTCGTCTTCGTGATCATCATGACGACGTTCCTCGTGCCGGAGGAGCACCAGCACAAGGTGCTGACGTTCGGCATCGTGCTCGCGCTGATCATGCGCGGCATCTTCATCGCGGTCGGCGCGACGCTGCTGTCGTTGTTCTCGTTCATGTTCCTGTTGTTCGGCCTGCTGCTGATCTTCACGGCCGTGCAGCTGTTCCGGCACCGCGACGAGGATCCCGACGTCGAGAACAACATCGTGGTGAAGACCGCGCGCAAGCTCCTGCCCGTCACGGACGACTACGTCGGCGGCAAGATCTTCACCCGCGTGGACGGCAAGCGGTTCGCCACTCCCCTGTTCGTCGTGCTGGTCGCGATCGGCGGCGTCGACCTGCTCTTCGCGCTCGACTCGATCCCCGCGGTGTTCGGCGTGACCGAGGAGCCGTACATCGTGTTCACCGCCAACGCGTTCGCGCTGCTCGGCCTGCGGGCGTTGTTCTTCCTCGTCAAGGGTCTGCTCGACCGGCTGGTGTACCTGTCGGCCGGGCTCGCGATCATCCTCGCGTTCATCGGCGTGAAGCTGATCCTGCACTGGGCGCACGTGGACATCTCCGCGAGCGTGCCCGAGGTGCCGACTCCGCTCAGCCTCGGCGTGATCATCGCGATCCTCGTGATCGTCACCGTCGCCAGCCTGATCAAGACGCGCAACGATCCGGCGGCCAAGGCTCATCCCGGTTCGCTGCGCGGCCACCGCGACGAAGATAAGTAACACTTGACTACTTAGTAACAGCTGTTACACGATCTGGCGCATGGATCTGCGCGAGGTCGAGCCCGCACGCGACCGCCGGGTGCGCCGCACCCGCGCGGCCGTGTTGCAGGCCGTGATCGACCTGGTCACCGAACGGGGCACGGCGGCGATCACCGTCTCCGAGATCGCGGAGGCCGCCGACGTCAGCAGGCGGGTCGTCTACCAGCACTTCGGCGACCTCGACTCGCTGCTGCTGGAGGCGGGGCTCGACCTCGCCCGGCGTGAGCTGCTGCCCCGCCTCACCGGCTTCGACCAGGCGGACCCGCGGGCCGAGACCCTCGCCGTGGCCCGGCACTTCGCCGACCACCGCGTGTTCTACCGCGCCCTGCTCACCGGTTCGTGCGCGTTCGCCCTGGACCGCGGGCTCATCAGCCTGCTCCTGCCGATCAACCGCCAGGCCGTCGAGCACCTGCACCGCGGCCGGCTCTCCGACCAGGCCGCCGAGGACCTCGCCGCGTTCGTCACGGGCGGCGCAGGGTCGTTCGTCACGTCCTGGGTGGTCGCGGGCGCGCCCGATCCCGAGACGTTCACCGACCGGCTGATGAGCGTGATCTCACTACTCCTGGAGCCCCGATGATCAGCCGTCTTCTTCAACGTGGACTGAAGCTCTCGCCGCCGCTGACCCGTGACGTCGTGGTGCAGCGGGATCTGCGCGTCCCGATGCCCGACGGCGTGGACCTGCTCGCGGACCGGTGGATGCCGCGTTCCGGCGGCGACGGGCTGCCGACGGCGCTGATCCGCTCCCCTTACGGGCGGCGCATGTTCGGCGCGGTCATGGCGAGGCCGCTGGCCGAGCGGGGCTACCAGGTGGTGATCCAGAGCGTGCGCGGCGGGTTCGGCTCCGGCGGCACGTTCGACCCGATGCGCCAGGAACGCGCGGACGGCCTCGCGACGCTCGACTGGCTGGTGGAGCAGCCGTGGAGCGACGCGATCGTGCTCTACGGCCTGAGCTACCTCGGCCACGTGCAGTGGGCGGTCGCCGACCAGGTGCCGCCCCAGATCAAGGCGATGATCCCGGTGGTGACGGAATCGGCTTTGACGCTGGAGTTCCTGCGCTCGGACGGCATGTCGCTGGAGACGCCGTTCGAGTGGGGTGTGCTGGTCGGCACCCAGCAACGTCCGCTGGCACTGCTGCGCAAGACGTTCCAGGACAGGAAGACCGCACGAGCGCTGCGGACGCTGCCGTTGCGGGAAGGGGACGTCGCGTCGTTCGGCTCGCGCTCCGCCTACATCCAGGACATCCTCACCCACGACGCCGATTCTCCGCGCTGGCAGGGGTTCGACCACAGCCACCGGGTCGCCGGCGTGACCGTGCCGGTCAGTTCCATCGGCGGCTGGTACGACATCTTTCTGCCCGGTCAGCTGCGCGACTTCCAGGTCTTGCAGGACAACGGCCGTTCCGCGCGGCTGACCGTCGGTCCGTGGACCCACACCGACGTCATGGCCCCACCGATCAACGAAGCATTGGAGTTCGGTCTCGCGCACGCACGCGGTGAAGAACCGCCTGAGCGCGCCGCGGTCCGGCTGTACGTGATGGGCGAGGACGCGTGGCGCTCGTTCGACTCCTGGCCGCCGTCGGGCTACTCGCCCACGCGCTTTCATCTGGGTTCGGGTGGCGCACTCGGTACAGCGGTGCCTGGCGAGTCCTCGGTGGACACCTTCCACTACGACCCGGCAGACCCCACTCCGGCGTCCGGAGGTGTGCGCCTGGCACGGGACGGCGGCCGCGTCGACAACACCTCGCTGGAGGCCCGGCCGGACGTGCTCACCTACACCACGCCCGTGCTCGACCAGGACGTCGAGGTGATCGGTGAGGTCAGCGCGGAGATCTGGTTCTCGTCGTCACTCGCGCACGCCGACGTGTTCGTCCGGCTGTGCGACGTCGATCCTGCCGGGCGTTCGTGGAACGTGTGCGACGGTCTGGTGAGCCTGGCATCGGCGGACGAACCGCAGTGCGCGACCGTCAGGTTGTGGCCGACGGCGTACCGCTTCCGGCGCGGGCACCGCATCCGGGTGCAGGTCTCCAGCGGCGCGTTCCCCCGTTATGCCCGCAATCCCGGTACCGGCGAACCGCGTGCGACGGCCACGACGATGGTGGCGGCGGACCAGGCGGTCCACTGTGGACCAGCACGGCCATCCGCGATCATTCTTCCGGTGCGCTGACTCAGGTCCCGTCCCTCTTGCCCTTTCCCTTGCCAGGATTGCCCTTGCCGCTGTTGTCCGACCCGGCCGGACCGGCAGGCTTGCCCTTGTTGACGGCCTGGACCGGCGGCGGCGCGACGGCCGGAGCGGTCGGCTGCACCGCGACGGGCGTGGGGGTGATCTCCGCGGTGCGCGGCACGGTCGAGGCGGGGGCGGTGGGCGCGGTGGTCTCCGGCGGTTCCGAACCCGTTGACGTGGCGCTGTTCCAGGCGCTGATCCCCGTGCCGATCGCCGAGATCAGCACCACGATCGAGGCGGCCGCGAGCAGTCCGCGCGGCCGGCGTTGCGGCCGCTCCACCACGAGGGTCGGCGGGTCTGCCGCAGGCGTGAGCAGAGCCTCGGCGCACTCGCGAGCGGACGGACGGCGAGCCGCGCTCAGGGACGTCATCCTGGACAGCAACCGCACGAGGTCGAACGGCAGGTCGTCCGGGACGACCGGTGGCCGGTGCAGCCGGGCGACGGCGGCCTCGACCTCCGCGCCCTCGTACTCGCGGTGGCCGGTCAGGCATTCCAGCAGCACCAGCCCGAGCGCGTAGACATCGGCGGCCTCGGTGACCTCCTCGCCGCGCACCTGCTCCGGTGAGAGGTAGGCGGCCGTGCCGACGACGAGACCAGTCTTGGTGAGGCTGGCGCCGTCGGTGAAGCGCACCAGGCCGAAGTCGGCCAGGCGAGGCAGGCCGTCGGCGTCGAGCAGGATGTTGGAGGGCTTGACGTCGCGGTGGACCAGGCCGCGTGCGTGCACGTGTGCCAGCGCGTCGGCCAGTGCGCCACCCACCCGGCGCACGTCGTCGACGGACATCGGGCCGTCCGCGACGCGGTCGCGCAAGGTCCTGCCCTCGATGAGCTCCAGCACCACGTACGGTTCCTCGCCACCCGGATCCGCGTCGAAGACCGTGACCAGGCCCGGATGCGACAGCCCTGCGAGCGCGCGGATCTCGTTGTCGATCCGGTGCGCGTCCGCGAGGTCCTCGCCGGGCTTGAAGAGCTTGACGGCGACGTCCCGCGCCAGCAGGACGTCCCTGGCCCGGCGGACCTGCGCGACCCCGCCCGTGCCGAGCACTTCGCCCAGCCGGTACCGGTCGGCGAGAAGAACACTGTCCGGCGGCATGGGAAGGCCTTTCCGTTCGGGCGGGACCACCCAGGGGTGCCCACCCGGCGGGTGATCCAACCGTGGAGCAGGCTCCACCTGAGAACACCGGCTGGCTTCATCGATCATTCCGCGCCGCATGACCATTCTGAGCAGGACAGACGTCCCGCGACCGAAAGAAGATCATGCTCAGCCTGAAACCGGCCCTCGTCCTGCTGACAGGGGCCTTGTGCGCCATGGCGATGACCGGAACCGCCGGTGCCGTCGTGAACGGGAGCGAGTCCACCGAGCGCTACGAGTTCATGGCGTCGATCCCGGAGACCGTGCCCGCCGCGGGTGGTGCGAAAGGAGTGTGCGGGGCGTCGTTGATCCATCCCCGGTGGGTCGTCACGGCCGCGCACTGCGTCGATCCGGGAGGAACCGGAGCGGTGCCGGACGGGACCGTCCGCATCGGCAGCGATCGCAGGACGTCCGGCGGCACCGTGCGCGCCATCGACCGCGTGGTGCGGCATCCGGCTTATCGGCTCGGACAGCCCAACCAGGACGACATCGCGTTGATCCGGCTCGACCGCCCGGTGCGCGAGCAGCCGATCCGCATCGCCACCCGGCCCGGCCGGACGGGAACGCCGACCCGGCTGCTCGGTTTCGGCACCACGGTGGACACGGTCGACATCACCGAGGCGGTGTTCCCCGAACAGCTCCAGCAACTCGACACCCGGCGTGGCGCGGTGTCCGAGTGCGCGCCGGGCTACGCCGACGCGACGCGGCTGTGCACGATCAGCCGCAAGCCGGGCGCCATGGCGTGCGTCGGCGATTCGGGCGGCCCGCAGATCCAGCGCGGGAAGCACGGCCGGTGGGAGCTGATCGGCACGACCTCCGGCCCCGGTGACACGGACAGTCTTTGCGCGAACGGGCCGGGCCTCTACACGAACGTGCCGGCGCACACGGAGTGGATTCGCGCGACGATCAATGGCCCCTCGCACCGCTGAACACCTCGTGGCTAATGTCGGCGTGCGGCCGCATTCCGCCCTTCCACGAGAACGAGGAGAAATCGTGCGTGCAATTTCGGCGTTCGTGCTGACCGCGGCCGCGGTATTGGCCACCGCATTGCCGGCGTCGGCGGCACAGGTCGACGCGGCCATGGCTCTCCAGTCGCAGGCCAGGCTGGAGGCGCGGGGCGTCGCCGTCGTCGTGCCGACCCGCGTGATGTGCCAGAACGGCGCCACCGGGTCGTTGTGGGTGCAGGTCACCCAGAACGTGCGGGGTGACCTCGCGATCGGCGACAAGTACACGTCGAGCGTTCCGTGCACCGGCGCCTATCACAAGGTCGACGTGACCGTGGTGTCGCGCACGAAAGCATTCCGGCAGGGCATCGCATTCACTTCCGCGTCGCTGAACGTCTACCTTCCGCCGGACAGTTCGAGCATTGTGGAAAGCGACAGGGAAATGATGCTCGTCAGGTAGTCGCCGCCCGCCGTTTGATCGCGGTGGAGGCGCGGACCACGAGCTCCGGCTGAAACTTCACGTGCCGGTGCTCGTGGTCCGGCTCGTTCTCCGTCAGCAGCAGCTGGGCGGCGGTGCGACCCAGCTGCTCACGCGGCTGGCGCACGGACGTCAACGGCACGGCGGCGGCCGCGGCGAACTCGATGTCGTCGTAGCCGACGACGGCCAGGTCGTCCGGCACGCGCAGCCCCTGCTGCGTCATCGACTGCAGCAGGCCGAGCGCGAGCAGGTCATTGGCGCAGAACGCCGCCGTGGGGCGGCGCGAGGCGGGCAGGCCCACCAGCCGCTCCCCCGCCTCGCGGCCTTCCGCCACCTGCAGGCTCCTGGTTTCGAGGAACGTGAGCGTGTCCGCGGGCAGCCCTGCGTTCGCCAGCGCGCGCATCGCACCTTCACGCCGGTCGCGCACCTGCTGGATGGACAGCGGACCGCCGACCATCGCGATGCGGGTGTGGCCGCTCTCGATCAGGTGGGTGACCGCCAGTTCGCCGCCGAGCACGTCGTCCACAGCTACCGAGCAGCGCGTGCCGTCCACCGCCTCGCGGTCGACCAGCACGACGGGCGTGCCGCGTTCGGCGATCTGCGCGCTCTCCGCGTCGACCGGGGTGATCAGGATGCCCTCGACGCGTTGTTCGTGCAGCAGTTCCAGGTACTCGCGTTCACGGCCGTCGTCCGACGCGCTGTTGCACAGGAACAGGGCGAGGCCGGCCTCTCGCGCCGCGTCCTCCACACCGCGTGCCACGTCCGTGAAGAACGGGTTCGCCGCGTCGAGCACGACGTAGGCGATCACCCTGCTGCGGCCCGCGCGCAGCTGGCGCGCGGACTCGTTGCGCACGAAGCCGAGCTGCTCGATGGCGGCCAGGACCCGCTGGCGCGTGGCCGGGGCGACGACGTCGGGGCGGTTCAGCACGTTCGAGACGGTCGCGTTGGACACGCCGGCGTGCTGCGCGACGTCGCGGATGCCCACTGACGGCTTCACCGGCGGCTCCTTTGTTGAAACGTGACAACGAATCGTACCCCGCAACCCTTGACATGGTGCCGTAACACACCCAGAGTGCTCGTAACTCAGGCGTTAAAACGTTTCAACATCGAGGAGACGGACGTGGACCGACCTCCCGTGGTGACACTGGACGAGGTGAGCAAGTCCTTCGGCGCCGTCCGCGCGTTGTCCGGGGTGTCGCTGCGACTGCTGGCCGGCGAGGCCCACGCGTTGCTCGGGGAGAACGGCGCCGGCAAGTCGACGCTGATCAAGACCCTCGCCGGAGTCCACCGCCCGGATGCCGGCCAGGTGCTCGTCGACGGTGCCGCGCAACGGTTCTCCGGCCCCGCCGACGCGCTCGCCGCGGGCATCGCGATCATCTACCAGGAACCGACGCTGTTCGGCGACCTGTCGGTGGCCGAGAACGTGTTCATGGGCCGCCAGCCGCTCGGGTTCGGCCGCCGCATCGACGTCGCCACGATGCACGCCCGCACGTCGGAGTTGTTCTCCCGCCTCGGAGTCAAGCTCGATCCGGCCCGTCCGGCGCGGGGACTGTCCATTGCGGACCAGCAGCTCGTCGAGATTGCCAAGGCGTTGTCGTTCGACGCTCGCGTAATCGTCATGGACGAACCGACCGCCGCCCTGTCCGAGCACGAGGTCCAACGGCTTTTCGGTGTGGTGCAGGCATTGCGCGCGCAGGACGCCGCCGTGCTGTTCGTCTCGCACCGGCTGGGCGAGGTGTTCGAGCTGTGCCAGCGCGCCACCGTGCTGCGCGACGGCGAGTTCGTGTGGTCCGGCGAACTGTCCGGCGAGACTCCGGACTCGTTGGTGCGCCGCATGGTCGGCCGCGAGCTGTCCCAGCTCTTCCCCAAACAGGACACGAACGCGGGAGACGTGCTGCTCTCGGTGCGACGGCTGACCCGCGAGGGCGTGTTCACCGACGTGTCGTTCGACGTCCGGGCGGGCGAGATCGTCGCCCTGTCAGGGCTGGTCGGCGCCGGACGCAGCGAGGTGGCACGGGCGATCTTCGGCATCGACCGCCCCGACGCGGGCTCTGTGCACGTGAACAACCGGAAGCTCAAGTACGGCTCCCCCACCGCCGCGATGGCCGCGGGCATCGGGTTCGTGCCGGAAGACCGCCGCCAGCAGGGACTCGTGATGGACGCGTCCATCGAACGCAACACCGCGCTCGCCTCACTGGGCAGGCTGTCGAAGTTCGGGTTGCTGCGCCGCCGTAGTGAACGTGCTCTCGCCCAGGACTGGGCGGTGAAGCTGCGGCTGAAGTTCTCCCGGCTGAGCGACCCGGTCGGTGTGCTGTCCGGCGGCAACCAGCAGAAGGTCGTGCTCGCGAAGTGGCTGGCGCGCAACCCGTCGGTGTTGATCGTCGACGAACCGACGCGCGGCATCGACGTCGGCACGAAGGCAGAGGTGCACCGGCTGCTGTCGGAACTGGCCGGGCAGGGCGTCGCGGTGCTGATGATCTCGTCCGAACTGCCCGAGGTGCTCGGCATGGCCGACCGCGTGCTGGTGATGCACGAAGGCCGGCTGGTGGACGAGTTGTCGCGGGCCGAGGCGACCGAGGAACGGGTGGCGCTGGCAGCGGCCGGACAGGCGGTGGCGAAATGATCACAACGCCGGCGCGTCGTCGCTTCCGCGGGCGGGTGGTGACCCCATGACCACCCAGCTCACCCCCACCGCCACCCCACCCACCTCCCGCCGCACCGCCGCCCGCCGCCTCACCACCCGAGTCGGACGGGTCCGCGAACTCGGCATCGTCGTGGCGCTGGCTCTCGTGGTCATCCCCACCGCGATCGTCAACCCGCGGTTCATCCAGCCCCAAAGCCTGCGCGACCTCCTCCTCAACGCCTCGATCGTCGCGCTCCTCGCGGTGGGCCAGACCCTCGTCGTCATCACCCGCAACGTCGACCTGTCCGTCGGCTCGGTCCTGGGCCTGTCCGCGTTCCTCACGGCCCAGCACTTCGCCGACAACCCCGGCACCCCACTGGTCCTGGGCATCGGTTTCGGCGTGGCGGTCGGCCTCGCGTGCGGACTGCTCAACGGCCTGCTGGTCGCGCTCGGCAACGTCCCCAGCCTCGTGGTCACTCTCGGCACGCTGTACGTGTTCCGCGGCGTCGACTACGCGCTGGCCCAAGGCAAGCAGGTCAACGCCTCCAACCTCCCCGACGCCCTGCTGAACCTCGGCAGCAGCCGCGTCCTCGGCATTCCGATCCTGGTGCTGGTAGCCGTCGTCGTGATCGTGGTGGCCGCCGTCTACCTGCGCTCCTACCGGTCCGGCCGCGAGTTGTACGCGATCGGCTCGAACCCGGAGGCCGCCACGCTCGCCGGCATCCCCGTGGCGAAGCGCACGCTCACAACGTTCGCCATCTCCGGCCTGATCGCCGGGCTCGCGGGCGCGCTCTGGGTGGCCCGGTACGGCACGGTCGACGCGGCCGCGGGCACCGGCCTCGAACTCCAGGTCGTCGCGGCCGTCGTGGTCGGCGGCGTCGCGATCTTCGGCGGGTCCGGCACGGTCACCGGCGCCGCGCTCGGCGCCCTCCTGCTGGGCACGATCACCAGTTGCCTGGTGGTGTTGCAGATCCCCGCGTTCTGGCAGCAGGCGATCGCGGGCGCGCTCCTGCTCAGCGCGATCACCGTCGACCGGCTCCTCGCACTGCGACTGGCGAAAGCCCTGCGCACCTCCGAAGGGACCAGCCATGCGTAACCTCCTGCGGTGGGAGACCGCGCTGGTGTTCCTGCTGATCGTGGTCGCGCTGACAGGTCAGGTGAGCACCGGCGGCTCGTTCCTGTCCGGCGGCAACCTCTTCTACCTCGGCCTCGACATCGGCGAGATCGCGCTGATCGCCCTCCCGCTCACGCTGGTGATCGTCGCGGGCGAGATCGACCTGTCCGTCGCGTCGGTGCTCGGCCTGTCCAGCGCGCTGATCGGCTGGCTGTGGAACGCGGGCTGGTCCCTGGAGACGATCCTGCCCACCGTGATCGTCGTGGGCGCGGTGTGCGGAGCGGTCAACGGCCTGCTGGTCACTCGCCTCGGGCTGCCCTCGCTGGCCGTCACCATCGGCACGCTCGCGCTCTACCGCGGCCTCGCGCTGGTGGTCCTGGGCGACACCGCGGTCGCTGACTTCCCGGCGAGCTACACCTCGTTCGGCACGACTCCGTTGCCCGGCACCGACATCCCCTATCCGATCGTACTGGCCGCGATCCTCGCCGTCCTGTTCGGCGTCGCCCTGCACGCCAGCTCGTTCGGCCGGTCCGTCTACGCGATCGGCGCCAACGAGGAGGGTGCGCGCTTCTCCGGCATCAGGGTCAAGCGCATCAAGCTGTCCCTGTTCGTGCTCGCCGGGGCCGTCGCCGCGATCGCGGGCATCGTCTACACGTTCCGCTTCTCCAGCGCCCGCGCGGACAACGGCGTCGGCCTCGAACTGGCCGTCGTCGCCGCGGTGCTGCTCGGCGGCGTGTCCATCTTCGGCGGCAGGGGATCGCTCTTCGGCGTGCTCGCGGGCGTGCTGTTGCTGGGCGGTCTGCGCAACCTCCTGATCCTGCAGGACACCTCGACCGAGGTCCTCACCATCGTCACCGGCCTCCTGCTGCTGGTGAGCGTTCTCGCCCCGTCCGTCACCCGTCGCGTTGGAAGTCTGAGGAAGGCCGCGCCATGAAGACACGTCTAGTGCTTGCCCTGGTGATGTCCGGGGCCGTCGCACTCACCGCCTGCGGTGGCACCACGAAGGACACTGCCGGTGATCAGACCGGTGGCGCCACCAACGCCGCCAAGGGCGATCCCAACGCGGCGCTCAAGGAGGGCCTGAAGATCACGTTCCTGCCCAAGCAGGTCAACAACCCGTACTTCACCGTGGCGCAGAAGGGTGCCGAGCAGGCGGGCACGGCGATCAAGGCCGAGCTCAAGGCCACCGGACCGTCCGACGCGGCCGCGTCCTCGCAGGTCACCTACATCAACACCGCCGCGCAGCAGAAGCAGGACGCGCTGGTGATCTCCGCGAACGACGCCAACGCCGTGGCGCCCGCGCTGAAGAGCGCACGTTCACAAGGGCTCAAGGTCGTCACGTTCGACTCCGACGCGGCGCCGGACGCGCGCGACGTCTTCATCAACCAGGCCACCTCGACCGAGATCGCCGCCGGCCAGGTGAAGCTGATCTCCGAGGCGGTCGGCGGGTCCGGTGAGATCGCGATCCTGTCCGCGACTCCCAACGCCACCAACCAGAACGCGTGGATCGAGGTCATGAAGACCGAGCTCGCGAAGCCCGAGTACGCCGGTCTCAAGCTCGTGGAGACCGCGTACGGCAACGACGACGACCAGACTTCGTTCCAGAAGACGCAGGGTCTGTTGCAGGCGCACCCGAACCTCAAGGGCATCATCTCGCCGACCACCGTCGGTGTCGCGGCCGCAGCCCGGTACCTCAGCTCGTCGGAGTACAAGGGCAAGGTGCAGCTGACCGGTCTGGGCACGCCGAACCAGATGCGGAAGTTCGTCCAGGACGGCACCGTGAAGTCGTTCGCGCTGTGGGACCCGAGCAAGCTCGGCTACCTCGCCACCTACACCGCGGCCGCGCTCGCGTCCGGGCAGATCACCGGTGCCGAGGGCGAGAAGTACAAGGCCGGTGAGCTCGGCGACTACACGATCGGCGCCAAGGGCGAGGTCGTGCTCGGCCCGCCGACCGTGTTCACCAAGGACAACATCGACAAGTTCGACTTCTGACGTGCGCGTCTGCTTCACCTTGCGGGTCCGCCCGGACCGTCTCGACGAGTACCGGGCGCGGCACCGCGAGGTGTGGCCGGAGATGCGGGCCGCCCTCAGCGAAGCGGGATGGCGCAACTACTCCCTCTTCCTCGCTGAGGACGGCCTGCTGATCGGCTACCTCGAGTGCGATGACTTCGACGCTGCGCTCGCGGAGATGGCGCGCACCGAGGTGAACGCGCGCTGGCAAGCCGAGATGGCGGAGTTCTTCGACGGCGACGGCAACGCCGACGAACGGATGCGGCCGCTCGACGAGGTCTTCCACCTCGACTGAAATGCTTTGGGGAGAACCATGAGTGTGAAGGACGCGCTGCGCGAGCAGCGGATCGAGACGCCGTCGTGGGCGTACGGCAACTCCGGCACCCGGTTCAAGGTGTTCGCGCAGCAGGGAGTTCCGCGCACGCCGTACGAGAAGATCGACGACGCCGCGGTGGTGCACCGGCTCACCGGCATCGCGCCGACCGTCGCGTTGCACATCCCGTGGGACAGGGTCGACGACTACGGGAAGTTGTCCGAGTACGCGCGGGATCGCGGTGTCGCGCTCGGGGCCATCAACTCCAACGTGTTCCAGGACGACGACTACAAGCTCGGCAGCGTCTGCCATCCGGACGCGACGGTGCGGCGCAAGGCGATCGGGCACCTGCTGGACTGCGTCGACATCATGGACCAGACGGGATCGCGTGATCTCAAGCTCTGGTTCGCCGACGGCCTGAACTACCCCGGCCAGGACAACCTCCGGGCGCGGCAGGACCGGCTCGCCGAGGCGTTGGCCGAGACCTATGAACGGCTCGGCGCCGACCAGCGGATGTTGTTGGAGTACAAGCTCTTCGAGCCCGCCTTCTACGCCACGGACGTGCCGGACTGGGGCACGGCGTTCGCGCACTGCCTGCAGCTGGGCGAACGGGCACAGGTCGTGATCGACACCGGGCACCACGCCCCCGGCACGAACATCGAGTTCATCGTGTCGTTCCTGCTGCGGGCGGACAAGCTCGGCGCGTTCGACTTCAACTCGCGGTTCTACGCCGACGACGACCTGATGGCCGGGGCCGCCGACCCGTTCCAGCTGTTCCGGATCATGCACGAGATCGTGCTGGCCGACGCGCTGAAGCCCGCCGCCGGCATCGCGTTCATGCTCGACCAGTGCCACAACCTGGAGCCGAAGATCCCGGCGATCATCCGCTCGGTGCTCAACGTCCAGGAGGCGACGGCCAAGGCCCTCCTGGTCGACCAGGAGGCGTTGTCGCAGGCCCAGCGCGCCGGTGACGTGCTGGGTGCCAACGCCGCGGTGATGGACGCCTACAACACCGACGTGCGGCCACTTCTGCGGGAGCTGCGCGAGGACATGGGCCTCGATCCCGACCCGATGGCCGCGTACCGGCGTTCCGGGTACGCCGAGCAGATCGTCAGGGAACGAGTCGGTGGCGAGGCCGCCGGGTGGGGTGCGTGATGGAGCAGGTCCAAGCGTTGCTGGGGCGGAGCAACCGGCTCGGCGCCGATCCGCGCAACACCAACTACGCGGGCGGCAACACCTCGGCCAAGGGATCCGAGACGGATCCGGTGACCGGGCAGCCCGTGGACCTGATGTGGGTCAAGGGATCCGGTGGTGACCTGGGCACTTTGCGCGAGGCCGGGCTCGCGGTTCTGAGGCTCGACCGGCTCCGCGCTCTGGCCGAGGTCTATCCGGGCGTGGAGCGCGAGGACGAGATGGTCGCCGCGTTCGACTTCTGCCTGCACGGCAAGGGAGGCGCGGCGCCGTCGATCGACACGGCCATGCACGGCCTGGTCGACGCCGCCCACGTCGACCACCTGCATCCGGACGCGGGCATCGCGTTCGCGACGGCCGCGGACGGTGAGGCGCTGGTCAAGGCGTGCTTCGGCGAGCGGGTGGCGTGGGTGCCGTGGCGGCGGCCCGGTTTCCAGCTGGGACTGGACATCGCGGCGATCAGGCGCGAACACCCGCAGGCGATCGGTGTCGTCCTGGGCGGGCACGGCATCACCGCGTGGGGCGCGACCAGCGAGGAGTGCGAGGCTCGTTCGCTGGAGATCATCGAGACCGCCCAGCGCTACCTCGACGAGCACGGCCGCGCCGATCCGTTCGGGCCGGTGGTCCACGCACCGCTGTCCTCGGAGGAGCGGCGGGTGCGGGCCGCCGAACTGGCGCCCGTGATCCGCGGCCTGGCCTCCACCGACAGCCCCCAGATCGGCCACTTCACCGACTCCGGTGTGGTGCTGGACTTCCTGTCGCGCGAACGGCATCCGGAACTCGCCGCGCTCGGCACGTCGTGTCCCGACCACTTCCTGCGCACCAAGGTCCGGCCGCTGGTGCTCGACCTGCCGCCGGCCGCGCCGCTGGAAGACGTGGTGGAGCGCCTGAAACTCCTGCACGCCGCCTACCGCGAGGACTACCGGGCGTACTACGAGCGGCACGCGGGGCCGGACAGCCCGCCGATGCGCGGCGCCGACCCGGCGATCGTGCTCGTGCCGGGCGTCGGGATGTTCAGCTTCGGCCGCGACAAGCAGACCGCGCGCGTAGCCGGAGAGTTCTACGTGAACGCTGTCAACGTCATGCGGGGCGCCGAATCCGTCTCGCGGTACGCGCCGATCGACGAGCGCGAGAAGTTCCGCATCGAGTACTGGTCGCTCGAGGAGGCCAAGCTCCAGCGGATGCCGAAGCCCAAGCCGCTCGCCACCCGCGTCGCGCTCGTCACCGGCGGTGGTTCGGGCATCGGTCGCGCGGTCGCCCAGAGGCTGGCCGCCGAGGGTGCGTGCGTCGTGGTGGCCGATCGAGATGCCGAGAGTGCGGGGGAAGTCGCTTCCAGCCTGGGTTCCTCGGACGTGGCGGTGCCGGTGACCGTCGACGTCACTTCCGCCGCGGGCATCGCCGAGGCGTTCCGCGCGGCCGCCCTCGCGTTCGGCGGCGTGGACCTGGTGGTCAACAACGCGGGCCTGTCGATCTCCAAGCCGCTCGAACTGACCACCGAGGCCGACTGGGACCTCCAGCACGACGTGATGGCCAAGGGGTCGTTCCTGGTCTCGCAGCAGGCGGCCAAGATCATGCGCGCTCAGGGCATGGGCGGCGACCTCGTCTACATCTCCAGCAAGAACGCGGTCTTCGCGGGCCCGAACAACGTCGCGTACGGAGCGGCCAAAGCCGACCAGGCGCACCAGGTCCGGTTGCTGGCGGCGGAACTCGGCGGGGACGGCATCCGCGTCAACGGCATCAACCCGGACGGCGTGGTCCGCGGCTCCGGGATCTTCGCCGGCGGCTGGGGCGCCCAGCGTGCCGCCGTCTACGGCGTGCCGGAGGAGAAGCTCGGCGAGTTCTACGCCCAGCGCACGCTGCTCAAGCGCGAGGTGCTGCCCTCACACGTGGCAGCGGCGGTGTTCGCGCTGACAGCAGGCGACCTGTCCCTCACGACCGGCCTGCACGTGCCGGTCGACGCCGGTGTCGCAGCGGCGTTCCTGCGATGACCGCGGTCGCCGCGATCGACCTCGGCGCGTCCAGCGGCCGCGTCGTGCGAGGGGTCTTCACCGATGGCGGCGTTCACATCGAGGAGGTGCACCGGTTCGCCAACGGGCCGGTGCGCCACCACGACCGGCTGCACTGGGACCTGCCCGGCCTGTACCGCGAGGTGCTCGCCGGGCTGAGGCTCGCCGGTGGTCTCGCCGGCATCGGAATCGACAGCTGGGCCGTCGACTACGGCCTGCTCGACGCGTCCGGCGAACTGCTGGGCGATCCCGTCTGTTATCGCGACTCCCGCACCGACGGCATCATGCCCGCCGACGGCCTGTACGAGATCAACGGGCTGCAGTTCCAGCAGTTCAACACGATGTTCCAGCTCATGGCCGAACCCCTGCTCCCCCAGGCCGCCCAGCTCCTCCTGATCCCCGACCTGCTCTCGTACTGGCTGACCGGGCAACGCGGCGCCGAGTACACCAACGCCACCACGACGGGCCTGATCGACGTCCGAACAGGACAGTGGTCGCCCGAGCTGACCCGCGACCTCCCACCGGACCTGCTACCGCCCCTGCGTCATCCCGGCGACCCCGCGGGCACCTTCAAGGGCATTCCCGTCACCGCGGTAGGTTCGCACGACACCGCGTCCGCCGTCGTAGCCGTGCCCGCCGAGACGGACCGGTTCGCCTACATCTCGTGCGGCACCTGGTCCCTGGTCGGCGTCGAGCTCGACTCCCCGGTGCTCACCGCCGAGAGCCGGGCCGCCAACTTCACCAACGAGGGCGGCGTGGACGGCACGATCCGCTACCTCCGCAACGTGATGGGCCTCTGGCTCCTGCAGGAATGCCTGCGCGCCTGGGACACCGCGCTGGAGCCGTTGCTGCGGGAAGCCGGGCAGGTGGCCGGATCGGTGTTCGACCCCAACGACCCGGTGTTCCTCCCGCCCGGCGACATGCCCGCCCGGATCGAACGGGCCTGCGGGAAGACGATGACGCGAGCGGATATCGTGCGGTCCATTCTGGACAGTCTGGCGCTCGCCCACCGCGACGCGATCGCGGACGCGCAGCGGTTGTCCGGCAAGGAAGTCGAGGTCGTGCACATCGTCGGGGGCGGCTCGCGCAACGAGTTGCTCTGCCAGCTCACCGCCGACGCGTGCGGGCTGCCCGTCGTGGCGGGTCCGGCGGAGGCGACCGCGCTGGGCAACGTGCTGGTGCAGGCGCGTGCCGTGGGCGCGGCCCACGGCACACTCGCCGACCTCAGGAAGCTGGTGCGGCAGTCGCAAGTCTTGCGGCGTTACCTCCCGCGATGATTTTTCGAGAGAAGTTTCGAAAACTATTCCTCTGTCCGTGCGGATTGACTCTCGTTCGCGCGCAGCCCTAGGTTCGTTGCAGGTTCGTCTTTTCACTCCTTCTCGAAAGGAACGTGAGAGATGCGCAGGCGTTCGTTCCTCGGCTTGGCCGCCACCGGTGCACTCGTCCCCACCGTCGCCCAGGCTGATGCCAGGGGCGAACGCTGGATCACCACGTGGACGTCGATGCCCCAGCTGTGCGAACCGCACAACATGCCACCGCCGCCGTTCACCCAGGACAACCTCGTGCTGGCGGACGCCACGTTGCGCCAGACCCTCCAGGTCTCGGTGGGCGGGCGGCGGATGCGGTTGCGGTTCTCCAACGCGTTCGGCGGGGCGGTGCTGCCGATCACCGCGGTCACCGTCGCACTGCCGGTGGACGGCCGTGCGGGCGTCAGTGCGGTCCAGCCGGGGACGGTCCGGCGGGTGACGTTCGGCGGCCGGGCCTCCGTGAACGTCCCGGTCGGCGCGCTGGTTCTGTCCGACCCGCTCGGCTTCACCCTCGCTCCGGGCACGAACCTCACCGTGACCGCCTACTTCGCGAGCGGCCAGGCGTCCACGTCGATCACTTCGCACCCCGGCTCCCGCACCACGTCGTATCTGCTGGCAGGCAATCACATCGACTCGCTGGACCTGCCGGGCGCGACCCCCACCGACCACTGGTACTTCGTCAGCGGCGTCGAGGTGCGCGCGGGCGCCTCCAGCGTGGTCGTGATCGGCGACTCGCTGACCGACGGCCGCGGCTCGACCACCAACGGCAACGACCGCTGGCCCAACCAGCTCTTCGACCGGTTGCGGGGCAAGGACATCGCGGTCCTCAACCAGGCCGCGGGCGGCAACCGCGTGCTCAACGACGGCCTCGGTCCCAGCGTGCTCGCCCGGCTGGACCGCGATCTCCTCGCGCAGAGCGCCGTCCGCTGGCTGATCCTCTTCGAGGGCGTCAACGACATCGGGACCGCCGCGCCGGACGAAACTGCCCAGAAGCAGGTGTCCGACGACCTGATCGCCGCCTACCAGCAGATCGTCGACCGCGCCCACGCACACGACATCCAGGTCTACGGCGCCACGCTGCTTCCGTTCGGCGGCAGCGGCTACGACGATCCAGGCGGCATGCGCGAGTCGGCCAGGCAGACCGTCAACCGCTGGATCCGCACGAGCCACCGATTCGACGCGGTCGTCGACTTCGACGCCGCCGTGCGGGATCCGGCCGATCCGCGGCGACTCCTTGCCGCCGCGGACGTCGGTGATCACCTGCACCTGAACCCGACCGGTTACCGAATGCTCGCGGAGGCGGTACCGATCCGCCTGTTCCGGTAGTCGATCGTCCACCGGAGCAGAGGAAAGGGCGGACGGCACTTCGTGAATGGCCCTCGGGTGCGATGCGGCCGATCGGGGCCACTACTCGCCGCGCCGAGCCGGCCGGGGACGGATCTGACCGGCGCGGGCGGCCCGGCGCAGCAGCAGCACGGTGGCCGCGAGGCAGACCAGGAGCGCGATCAGGCTGGCCTCCGGACCGAACGTGCCGCCCGTGAGCGCTGACGGACCGGACAGGGTGGTGCGCAGCAGTCCGTTGGGCACGTCGTTCGACCCGGACACCGCGATGCCGAAGAGACCGGCGTGGGTGAAGTTCCAGGCGAAGTGCAGACCGATCGGGAACCACAGCGACCGCGTCACGACGTAGGCGGAGGCGAGCATGGCGCCGCCGGTGAGCCCGATCGCCAGCGCTCCCCACAGCGTCGCGTTGACGTTGACCAGGTGCGTCGCGCCGAACAGCAGTGAGGACACGACCAGCGAGATCACGGTCCCCGCGCGTTCCTCCAGGATGCGGAAGAGCACCCCGCGGAACAGCACCTCCTCCATGACCGCGACGCTCGACATCATTCCCGCGAGGCCCAGGAAACCGAAGAAGGAGCCCCAGGACAGCCTGTTCACGCCGCCGAACACCAGGATCACCAGCATCGTGGCGCAGAACAGGCCGAACCCGAGGAGCGCTCCCCTGCCCAGCCCGCGCCACCGGTCCCGCGACTCCAGTTCCGGCACGTCGTCCCGCACCTCGACGGCCTGGGACAGCCTGCGATAGCAGACGATCCCCGCCGCGGCCAGGCCGATCCCGATCGGCAGTGCGAGCAGCGGCAGCGGCGCGACGAGGGTGTCGATGCCCACCACCGCGAGCATCACGACGAACAGCGAGACGAAGAGAACCGGGAACCTGAACGTGCGCAACCGGCGCCTGCGCACGGACAACTCGACGGCTGAACGACTGTCGTCCGGGAAAGCACTTCGCTCCATGATTCCGACTTCCTGGTCGTCTGCGGGAACACCGCGAACACTAGGAAGATCGGCGCCTGGGCGAATCCCACCGGAGAGGACACTCGGGAGTAGCTCTCACGGGGGACAGCGGCCTCAGGAAGCCGGTTCGGCGGTCGCAGCCGCTGTGGCGCTCCCTCCCCCGGTGAACCTCCACCGCCCGTGCGGCACCTTCACCACCGCGACACCACTGGAATGCGGCACGTGCACCTCGGCGGTCAACCCGACCGGCACCTCGACGGTCAGGCGCAGCACGCCGTCGACCTTAGCCCATCCCACGCTGATGCGGCCGCGCACGCTCTCGAACTCCATCCGCGCCCACGCCAAGGCGGTCGCGGCAGGCCGGACCGTGAACGTCCGATAGCCCGCGTCGCCCGGCCGCAGACCGGCCACGTGCTCGTACAGCCATTGCGCGATGGTGCCCTTGAAGTAGTGGTTGCGGGAACGGGTGCCGGTGTCCCACATCTCCCACATGGTGTCGGCGCCGTTCGAGAACCAGTGGCCCCAGCTCGGGTACGACCGCTCGGTGGCCATGGCGTGCGCGACGTCGGCGTGACCGTTGTCGCCCAACGCCTGGAGCAGCACGCTGGCGCCGAGGCAGCCGACGTTGACGTGGTTGCCGTTCGCCCGGACCTCGGCGGCCAGCTTGTCCGCGACCGCCTGGACGGAGCCGGCGGGCACCATGCCGAACGCGAGCGGGATCGCGTTGGACGTCTGGCGGTAGTCGGTGTCCTTGGCGGTGCGGTAGTAGCCGTCCAGGAACGTGTTGTTGAACGCCGACAACAGGTTCGCGGCCACCTCGCGGTAACGCGGGACGGGCTTGCCGATCACGTCACCGAGTTCGGCGGTGTGCACCAACGCCCGGTAGAGGTACGCGGTGGCGGTGAGGCGGGTGTCCTCGGGCGGGATGCCGCCCGAGCCGGGCGGCAGGAAGTCGCCGAGCGCGGTGACCGCGAGGCCGTCGCGCAGCCTGCCGATCTCCCAGTCCAGGTAGCGGGTGAGCACCGGCCAGTGCTGTGCGGGCAGCCGGTCGTCGCCGTAGATCCGGTACATCTCCCTGAGCACGAACGGGTACACGGTCGTCCACTCGGGAGCGGGCGCCAGTTCGCGGTAGCCCCAGCCTCCGCTCGGCACGATCACCGGGAGCTGGCCTGCCTCGTCCTGGCTGTCCGCGAGGTCGCCGAGCCACTTGGTGAAGAACTTCGCCATGCCGAACTCGGCGAGCATCGACGGCGCGCCTACCTGCGCGTCGCCGGTCCAGCCGTTCTTCTCGTAGGTCGGGGTGTCGGTGGGGATGCCGTGCAGGTTGTTCGCGACGGTGCGGCGCATCGCGGCGTCGTACTGTTCGAACAACGGCTCGGAGCAGCGGAAGGTGCTGGCCCGCGACACGTCCGAGTGCACCAGCCGGCCGACGAGCTTCGGCGCCGCCGTCAGTCCGGTCACCTCGACGTAGCGGAAACCCTTGTAGGAGAACTTCGGTTCCCACGTCTCCGCGCCACCGGCGCAGATGTACTCGTCGAGCTGGATGCGGTTGCCGGTGACGTGCCCGTTCTCCATGTGAACGCTGCCATCGGAGTTCAGCGTCTCGCCGTGCTTGAGCCGCACGACAGTGCCCGCGGGGGCGGTGACGGTGAGCTGCGTCCAGCCGGACATCGTGCGGCCCATGTCAGCGACGAACACCCCGGGCCTGAGCACGCTCACAGTCGGCGTGACCGACTCGATCACGCGGATCGGTTCGTGCTCCTGGGCCTTCAGCGTGCCCTTCGGCGCCGGTCTGACGGAAGTGCGCTGCCACGCGCCGTCGCCGAAGCCCGGTTTCGTCCAGTCGCGCGGGGCGAGGCGGGCGTCGTAGGTCTCGCCTGTGTACTGCGAGTTCGACACCGTGGGGCCGTCGGTCAGGCGCCATTCCTCGTCCGACGTGATGGTCGTGCGGGTGCCGTCCGGGTGGTCGATCTCCAGCTGTGCCAGCAGTTTCGGCTCGTCGTGCCACGGCGGGCGCTCCCACCGCCACACGTTCGGCGTCTTCATGCCGTAGAAGCCGCGGCCCAGCGTCACGCCGATCGCGTTGCGGCCACTGCGAACCAGACTCGTGACGTCGTGCGTCGCGTACAGAACGGTGTTGTCGTAGTCGGTGAATCCGGGATCCAGCACCCCGTCGCCGACGCGCCGGCCGTTGATCTCGGTCTCGTGGTAGGCGAGACCGCTGACGTACAGCCGGGCGCGCTTCACCGGCTTGGCCAGTGCGAACTCCCTGCGCAGCAACGGCGCCGGCTGCTCCTTCACCGTGACGTTCGCTCCCCACGGGCCCTGGCCGTACGGCTCGAGCACGGTCGCCGCGGTCCACGCCGAGTCGTCGAAGTCAGGGGTCTGCCAGCCGGGTTGCTCGGTCTGCGCGACCTTCCAGCCTGGACCGGTGACGATCTCGCGCTGACCGCCGGGCAGATCGACCACCAGTCGCAGCAGGAGTCCGGCCGGTCCCGGCGACCTGTTGGTGGCACGGGCGGCCAGCACGATCCGCCGGACGGCCAGACGGGTCACGTCGGCGCGTTGCCCGACCTTCCACACGTCGACCTGTTCCGGGACGTGCAGGACCTCGGAGCCGTTGACGTACAACGTGAAGTCGTCGTCCGCGGTCGCGACGAGCCTGGCACCGACCGCGTCCGCGGGAAGGTCGATCGACGTCCGGAACCACCGGCTCTCCACCGGCGCCGTCGCCGACCAGATCCACGAGGCGCCGGCGAAGGTGATCGACGTGTCCGCGGCACCGATCCACCGCGCCTGCCACGGCGTGCCGAGCAGGGCGGTCTCCCACCAGTTCGTCGTGCTCCACGCCGACACCCGGCCGGAGCCGTCCCACACGCGCACCCGCCAGTGGTACCGCGTGCGCGGCTTCAGTTCCCTGCCCGCGAACGGAACCCCGACCGTGCGGTCGGAACCGACCTTCCCGGACTGCCAGACGTCCGACCGTCCGGGAGCGGTGCCGACCTCGACCTGGTAGGCGGTCTGCCGTGCGCCGGTACCTTCCGCCGCCAGCACCCAGCCGAGCCGGGGTGCCGTGACATCGGTGCCCAGCAGCGTTTCCGCGTACTCGACCGTCGTGCGCACGACCCGCAACCCACCGGCCTTCTCCTCCGGCCCCGCGTGCGCCACCCCGACCGGGAGCGCCGTCGCGGACAGCCCGACGGCCGAAGTCCTGAGGAACTCACGTCTGCGCACGTCGTCTCCACCTTCGTCGCTGGATGAAACGTTTCAATCGCGGCGTCGAGGGCCAGAGTGTGGTGGGCAGGACGGAGTGTCAAGGACTGCGGGAGCAGGCTGTCCGCAATCGGACATCACCGGTTGAATCGTTTAAACGTCAACCGGTCGTGCAGGTGCTTCCGTTGAGGGTGAACGAGGTGGGCGCGGGGTTCGACCCGCTGTACGTGCCGTTGAATCCGATGCCCACCGACGCGTTCGGCGCCAGCGTGCGGTTCCAGGTCAGGTTCGTCGCGGTGACGGCGGCGCCCGACTGGGCGAACGTCGCACCCCAGCCCGGCAGCGTGACCTTCTGGCCGCCTGCGTAGCTGAAGGCCAGCGTCCAGCCGTCGACCGCCGAGGTGCCCGTGTTGGTGATGGTCACGTTGGCCGTGAAGCCGTTGCCACCGCCCCAGTTCTGGCCGGAGTACCCGACCTTGCAGGCACCGGTGCCGCCACCCGCACCGGTCGTCGCCGACACGATGCCGGAACTCGCCGACACGTTGCCGGCGGCGTCCTTGGCCCGCACCTGGTAGCGGTAGGTGGTCGACGGCGTGAGACCGGAGTCGGCGTACGTGGTGGTCGCCGTCGAGCCGACCGCGGCGAACGAACCGTTGCCCACCGCGCGCAGCACCTCGTAGCCGGTGACGCCGACGTTGTCGGTCGACGCCGTCCAGTTCAGCGTGAGGCCCGTGGAGGTGACGCTGGAAGCAGCCGGAGTGCCCGGCGTGGAGGGCGCCACGGTGTCGCCGGGGTTGCCACCGCCGTAGATCGTCGCCTCCTTCGAGGTCTGCCGGACGCCGTTGGCGCCGTTGAGGAACCGCTCGCCCCAGGCGGTGAGGCTCGCCGGGTTGAAGGAGTTCGTCATGTCGAGGTAGCCGACGTCGCTGCTGTTGCCGCTCCACGACCAGCCCAGGTAACCGAGCCCGCGCGACTGGGCCTGCGCCATGATCGTGTCCTCGTCCGGGTCGCCGTCGCTGTGGTTGTGCCCGAACTCCCCCACCACCAGTGGCAGGCCGGCGGTCCGGAACGCGTCGAAGTAGGCGTTGATCTCGGCCGCGGTGTCGTAGACGCCGTACATGTGGATGGAGAACACGGTGTTGCGCAACGGATCGGCGTTGTACACCGAGGCCGCGTTGTCGCGCATGATGTTTCCCCAGTCCTGGCCCCACATCGGCGCGTCGGCCATGATCAGGTGCTGCAACCCCGCACCGCGCAGCCTGCTGATCGCGCTGCTCGTGGCGCTGGCCCACGTCGCGCTCACCGAGGCGTTGTTGCCGAACGGCTCGTTGCCCAGGTTGACGACGACGTAGTTCTCCTGCCCCTTCAAGGCGTCGGCCACGCCGATCCAGTAGGTAGCAGCCTGGTCCAGGCTCGCGGCGCCGCTCTGCTCACCGAACCCGGTGGTGTCGTGCACCTCCAGCACGCAGATCATCTTGTTCTGCTTGCACAACGAGATGACACTGGAGACCTCCGCCGCCGGAGTCGGTCCCCACCGCTGCCCGCTGCCCAGCACGACGCGCACCGTGTTGGTGCCGAAGGACTTCATGTCCGCGAACGCCCTGGTCTGACTCTGGTACCAGACGTGCGCGTGGTTCACGCCGCGCATGACGAACGTGGCGCCGTTGCCCTCGACGACCCGCGTGCCCTCGACGTGCAGGCCCACTGCCGCGGGCTGGGACCGCAGTGCCGCCACGACAGCCGGGTACCAGCGGGCCTCGATCTTCTGGATGCCGGTGGTGCTGTTGGGGTGGACGCCGTCGCCGGTGTCGGCGGCGGTGTCGAACCCGGTCCACTGGTCCACGACCGTGATCGGGGACGCCGTGGTGCTGTTCGCCCGCGCCCAGCCGGGAATCGCGGCGTTCAGGTCGGCCACCCGCTGCCCGCACGCCGAGCAGTTCGACGGGTTCATCGGGATGATCTGGGCGACGACCAGCTTGATCGCGGGGTTGCTCGCCCGCATCTGGCCGAGCAACGCGGTGTAAGCGTTGAGGATCGTGCTCGCCGGGATGTTGTTCCAGACGTCGTTGGTGCCGAGGTGCATGAGCACGACGTCCGGCCGCGCCGAGGAGAGCCAGCCGGGGAGCTGGTTGTCCCGCACGATGTTCGTCGCGAGGAACCCGCCGTGCCCTTCGTTGTCGCCGTCGTAGGTGAAACCACAGCCCGGCGCCGGCAGCGAGCCGACGAAGTCGACGTCGGTGTGCCCGGTGTCCTGCAGGTGTTTCCACAGCAGCGCCCGCCAGCACCCCGGGGAGCCGGTGATGGAGTCGCCGAGCGCCATCACGCGCGCGGGTGCGGCGGCGTTCACCGCGGTGGGAGCGATGACGACACAGGCGGCCAGCAGCAGCCCGGTCACCACCGCTCGAAGAAATCGCAAGGTCACGACGACCTCCTGGGAAATGTTCGATTGATCTCGGGGAATTCTGGGAGCGCTCCCAGAATTCGGACACTAGCCAGCCGATCACCGGCAGACACCGCCGAGTGGCCCACCGGCGGGGCCTGTCCGGTGCGGACATCGGGGCTGACCTCGGATTTGTCCGACCGGACGGCCTCTGTCATACCGTCGAACGCATTCGTCGAATCGACCGCGAACATTCGGCGAACCGTTGACGACCCCCGTTCTCGACTAGATCATGGCAGCGCTCACATCCCATCGGAATTCTCTTTCCCCGGATCCCCCTGCAAAAGCGGAAAGCGAGTCGCAACCCTTCATGTTAGCGTTCACACGACTACTCGCTCTGATAGTCGCCCTGAGCACCGTCACCGCGATCGGCGGCGCACCGGCCTCCGCCGGGCCCGCGATCTCCGGGAACCAGGTCCGGGTACCCGCCGCGCCGATGGGCTGGGCCTCGTGGAACACGTTCTTCGAGAACATCGACCACAACGTGATCAAGGCGCAGGCCGACGCGCTGGTGTCGTCCGGGCTCGCGTCCGCCGGCTACCGCTACGTCAACATCGACTCCGGCTGGTGGAAGGGCACCCGTGACGGCGCGGGCGACATCACCGTCGACGAGACCCAGTGGCCCGGCGGCATGAAGGCCATCGCCGACTACATCCACAGCAAGGGGCTCAAGGCGGGGATCTACACCGACGCGGGCAAGAACGGCTGCGGCTACTACTTCCCCACCCCCGGCCCGCCGCACGCCGGCACCGGCAGCGAGGGGCACTACGAACAGGACATGCTGAGGTTCTCCCGCTGGGGCTTCGACTACGTCAAGGTCGACTGGTGCGGCGCCGACGTCGAGAAGCTCGACGCGCCCGGCACCTATCAGGCGCTCAGCGACGCCGTGGCCAAGGCGAGCGCGACCACCGGACGTGAGCTGGTGCTGTCGATCTGCGAGTGGGGCAAGAACGACCCATGGAACTGGGCGCCGGGCATGGCCCCGTTGTGGCGCACCGGAACGGACATCATCTTCGCGCACGAGACGCCGTCGATCGGCATGGTCCACGAGAACTTCGACAAGAACCAGCGGCCGACCGCGCAGCACACCGGCTACTACAACGACCCGGACATGATGATGATCGGCATGCCCGGTCTGTCCGCCACGGCGAGCCGGGTGCACATGAGCCTGTGGGCGGCCGGCGGTTCGCCGATGCTGCTCGGCAACGACCTGACGAAGATGAACGACAACGCGATCTCGGTGCTGACCAACCGCGAAGTGCTCGCCGTGGGCCAGGACCCGCGCGGGCTGCCCGCCGTCGAGGTCGCGGAGGACGTCCGCGACCAGCAGGTCTACGCGAAGGTGTTGTCCGGCACCGGACGCAGGGCGGTGGCCCTGCTCAACCGGACGTCCTCGGCGGCAACCATGACGGTCAGACTGGCCGATCTCGGCCTGACCGGCCAGATGGCGGCCGCACGCGATCTGTGGAGCGGCGTCGCCACGCCGATCACCAACGGAAGCCACAGCGTCGCGGTTCCCGCGGGCGACGCGGTACTGCTGTCCATCGCCGGTGCGGAGGCGAGCGCCGCCACCTACCCCGTCGTGAACTCCGGCGCCACCGGCATCACCGCCAGTGCCGGCGGGCTGGCGGTAGCCACGTTCGAGTACACCAACAGCGATCGCGTCGCCCGCAAGACCACCCTGCAGGTCAACGGCGGCCAGATCCCCACCACGCTCGCACTTCCGCCGACGCCCAAGGGCACCGTGTCCGCGATCGTGTCCCTGGCGAAGGGAGCCAACTCCCTGACGCTGTCCGGAACCGGGGTGACAGCCGTCGAGGTGCGCGAACTACCCGGCACGGCGGGCACCGAGGTGATCGGCTCGCAGTCCGGCCGGTGCGCCGACATCAACGGCAACACCATCACCAACGGCACTCAGGCCCAGTTGTGGGACTGCAACGGCGGCGAGCAGCAGACGTTCACGCACACCGCGCGCAAGGAACTCGTGGTCTACGGCAACAAGTGCCTCGACGCGTGGGACCACGGCACCACCAACGGCACGAAGGTGGCCATCTACGAGTGCACAGGTGGCACCAACCAGCAGTGGAACCTCAACGCCGACGGCACCATCACCGGTGTGCAGTCCGGCCTCTGCCTCGACGCCTACAACGCGGCGACGACCAACGGCACCAAGCTCGTCCTGTGGACGTGCAACGGCGCCACCAACCAGAAGTGGACGCGCAACTGATGATCAGACCCCTGCTCCTGATCCCCGTGGTGCTGGCGGCGCTCGCCACACCGGCCCACGCCGCCACCGGTGGCAGCTTCGAGGTGCTGACCTACAACGTGGCAGGCCTGCCGGAGCCGCTGTCGTCCGGCGACCCCGCCGTGAACACCCCGTTGATCAGCCCGCGTCTCGCGCCCTACGACATCGTCAACGTCCAGGAGGACTTCAACTACCACGCGGCGCTGTACGCGGGCGACAACCACGCCCACCGCACGCCCACGACCGGTGGCGTCCCGTTCGGCAGCGGCCTGAACACGCTGTCGCACCGGCCCTACAGCGACCTCGAACGCACGAAGTGGTCGTCCTGCAACGGCACGGACTGCCTCACGCCCAAGGGCTTCTCGTACAAACGGGTCGAGCTGGCCGCGGGAGTGTACGTCGACCTCTACAACCTGCATCCCAACGCCGGTACCGAGAACGCGGACCTCGCCGCGCGCCGGTCGAACATCACCCAGCTGTCCCGTTTCATCGCCGCGAACTCGGCGGGCAACGCGGTCATCGTCATGGGAGACACCAACACCCGCTACACCCGTGCCGACGACAACATCCGCGAACTGGCCGGCACCAACGGTCTCACCGACGCGTGGGTGCAGCTCGAACGCGGCGGCCAGGCACCGGCGGCGGGCGGCCCGGCGCTGGTGTGCGACCCGGCGGCGCTCACCGATTCGTGCGAGGTCGTCGACAAGATCCTCTACCGGGGCAACCGGCAGATCACGCTGACCGCACGGGACTACCGCAACGACAACGCGGCGTTCGTGGACGCACAGGGCAAACCGCTGTCCGACCACTACCCGATCGCCGCGCGGTTCGACTGGACGGCCGACGACGGCATCAAGCTCAGCGCCGAAGCCGGCGGTCCGCACGGAAGCCCGTTCACCGACGTCGCGTCGGTCGACCTGGGAGCCGTGCGCACGCTCACATTGCGCGGTGCCAGCAGGTTGGACCAGATCGCGGCCACGCTCACGAACGGCACGACGCTCACCCACGGCGGCTCTGGCGGCACGGCCACGTCCCTCACGCTCGAACCGGGTGAGCACTTCGTGTCCGCGAAACTGACCCAGAGCAAGTACAACGGCCACACGCGGGTGTTCTCGGCCGCCTTCACCACCAACCGGGGGCGCACGCTCTCGGCGGGTCAGCCGACCGGGGAGACGCTCACCGTCACCGCACCGTCGGGCTGGCGCATCGCCGGGTTCACCGGCCGGTCGGGCACCGAGATCGACCGGCTCGGCGCGATCTTCATGCCCGCCTGAGCGACGAGAGGACGTCCGCGCCCAGGGCACGTGCCTGGGCGCGGACGTCAGGTCACCGCGGGACGAGCTTCTCGCAGAGCATCAGCTGAACGTCCGGCTGGATCGTCACTTCCGCCACATGTCCGTGGCACGTCACGACAACTGTCTTCGCACCCTGGAGAGTTCGCAGCGCGACCGCTTTCAACTCCCCTCCGTCCCACCACAGGTCGACGACCACGCCTCCCCGTGCCCGCAGTCCGCGCACCACCCCGGTCGGCCACGCCGAGGGCAGCGCGGGCAGCAGGCGCAGCTCGCCGGTGTGGCTCTGCAGCAGCATTTCCGCGATCGCGGCGGTGGCACCGAAGTTGCCGTCGATCTGGAACGGAGGGTGCGCGCACAGCAGGTTGCGGTACACCCCTCCCCCGTGCGGACTGCCGTCCGTGGCCTCCGTCAGCACCATCGAGAGCAACGTGTGCGCGCGGTCGCCGTCACCGAGCCGTGCCCACAGCGCGGCTTTCCAGGCCAGCGACCAGCCCGTGCCCGCGTCTCCCCTGGCGACGAGCGCACGCCGGGCGGCCTCCGCCAGTTCCGGAGTGCGCACGGGATCGATCTGATCACCGGGGTACAGGCCGTACAGGTGTGACACGTGCCGATGGTCCGGCTCCGCGTCGGGCACCTCGTCGGCCCACTCCAGCAGCCCGCCGTGCGATCCGATCGGCGGTGGCGGCAGCTCGATCCTCCGCACCTCGTCCACCACGTCGTCGCGCAGCCCCAGCACCTCCGCGACCTCGGCCAGACCGGCGAACAGGTCCGCCGTCAACGCCAGGTCCATGGTGGACCCGACGCCGGCCGCGACCGGTTCTCCCCCGGCCAGGTAGTGGTTCTCGGGCGACGTCGACGGCGCCGTCGTGAGCACGCCGTCGCGCGGGACCAGCCAGTGCAGGCAGAACTCGGCCGCTCCGCGCAGCACCGGCCACGCGTGCTCGCGCAGCCAGTCGACGTCACCGGTGAAGGCGAAGTGGTCCAGGAGGTGCCGGCACAGCCACGCCGCGGCCATCGGCCAGTTCGCCCACGCCGGGTCGCCATCGCCGTCGCCGACCGGGGTGGTGAGGCACCACGGGTCGCTGTTGTGGTGCGCCACCCAGCCCGGCGCGCCGTAGAGCGCCTTCGCCGTCGCCGCACCGGGTCCGGACAGCTGCTCGACGAACTCCAGCAGCGGCTCGTGGCACTCGGGCAACGCGGTGACCTCGGCCGGCCAGTAGTTCATCTGCAGGTTGATGTTGAGCGTGTAGTTGCCGCGCCACGGCGGATCGGTGTGCGGGTTCCAGATTCCCTGCAGGTTCGCGGGCAGCGTGCCCGGCCGGGAACTGGTGATCAGCAGGTAGCGGCCGTACTGGAACAGCAACGCCGGCAACGCCCGGTCGGGCCGCGCGATCCGCTCGTCCGTCGGCAGGTCCGGCACCGGGCCCAGTTGGAGGCTCACCCGGTCGAACAACATCTGGTGGGCCTGGACGGCCTGGTCGCGGAACGTCCCCCAGCCCAGCCGGCGGGCCTGTTCGACCCGTTCAAGCGCTGTACGGGAGCATTCCGCGGGATCGTCCACCGGCGCGGCGCCAGGCCCGCGGTAGCCGGTCTCGGTGGTGACGTAGACCGTGTCGCCGTCCACCGCCACGACCACCGCCCAGGCCATTCCGCCCGGCACCACGCCCCGCACCCCCACGATCCCGCCCGCCGAGGTGAAGTGCTCGCCGGGCAACGACCCGCGCAGCACCGGGCTCACGCCGGCACCGGTCACCCGCAGCGCCAGGACGTGCAGGCCCGCATGACACACGGCCTGTCGCCGCACCGCCGTCTCCCCGGTCCGGTAGGAGACGGAGTACGTGCCGGTGCGCAGGTCGAGCTCACGGCGGTAGGCCTCGGCCTGCTCGGGTCCGCCGCCGAGCAGGACGTCGGCCAGCGGCAGGTACTTCGCGGTGTCAGGCCCCTGAAGGCGTCGCAACACCTCTTCCGCCGCACGAGGCGAACCGGCCAGCACGTGCGAACGGGCCTGCTCCACCAGATCCGGATCACCGGACGGCTCCGGCAGCGGCGACCCCGTCCACAGCCGGTCGTCGTTGAGCTGCACCAGCTCGGTGCCGATGCCGCCGAAGCACATCGCGCCGAGCCTGCCGCTGCCCAGCGGCAACGCTTCCTCCCACGCCCCCGCAGGGGCCTCGAACCACAGGCGGGTCACCGCGGGCACCTCCGAGTGTTGAAGCGTTTCGATGACACTACGGACCGGGCGCGTCTTCCGTTCACGACCGGCCGCGTGAACGTTCACATTGACGGTTGACGGAGGCGGTGGCGTTGATTCGACTCGTTCGACACCTCTGCCGTCGAACGGCGCACTCGATTCGACGGCGAGATGCGGAAAACGCTTTCCACATTACGCCGCAACACTTCCAGGCCCTTGCCTCAAGTGTGGAAACGGTTCATCGTAGCCGTCGTGGATCTGCGACGAGGGGTTCTGCTGCCGTTCGTGATCACAGCCGTCCTGGCCGGGCAGCTGCCCGCTTCCGCGCACGCCTCCCCCGCAGAGCACCTCGACCGCGGGCTCGTCGCGGCCACCGTCGAGGGCGGCGTGCACCTGAGCTGGCGCCTGCTCGGCCAGGAGGCCACCGGCGCCACCGCCACCGGCCTCTCGGGACCCGACTTCGCGGTCTACCGGGACGGGAGGCGCATCGCGACCGTCAGCGACAGCACCACCTACGTCGACACCGGCGCGGCACCAGGTGCGCGGTACCAGGTCGCTCCCGTGCGACGTGGTGTCCCGCTGGGGCGCAGCAGGTCCGTGACGGCATGGACGGCGTCCCACCACGACCTGCCGCTGCGCAAGCCCGCGGACGGCGTGACGCCGGCCGGTGAGCACTACACCTACTCCGCCAACGACGTCAGCGTCGGCGACGTGGACGGCGACGGTCAGTACGAGTACGTCGTCAAGTGGGATCCCAGCAACTCCAAGGACGTCTCGCAGGTTGGCTACACCGGACCGGTGTACCTCGACACGTACCGCCTCGACGGCACGCTGCTGCACCGGATCGACCTCGGCGTGAACATCCGGGCGGGCGCGCACTACACCCAGTTCCTGGTCTACGACTTCGACGGCGACGGCCGCGCGGAGCTGATGACGAAGACCGCGCCGGGGACTCGTGACGGCCGCGAGCGGTTCATCACGATGCCGCGCGAGGACGTGCGCGCCGGCTATCGGCACACCGACGACTACCGGCTCAGCCCGGAGGGCTACCGCGACCACCTCGTCGGCGTGTTCCGCGGTTGGAGCGAACATCCCGAGGTGGTCTCCGGCAGGTGGCCCGCGACGCTGGAACAGGCGTTCGGCATCGAGCCGCGGTACGCCTACCCGCTGTCCACAGAGGACGCTGTCGCACTGGCCGACCACTTCATCGACGTCTACGCGCCGTCCCGCAGCGCCAACAACAAACTGCGCCAGTTCGCCGGTTTCATCGTCGACGGCCCGGAGTACCTGACGGTCTTCGACGGCGCCACGGGACGTGAGCTGCAGACCGTCCGCTACGAACCCGGCCGCACCGACGACGGCCTGATGTGGGGCGACTACGCGATGTCCCGCATCGAACCGGGCAACCGAGTCGACCGCTTCCTGTCGGGAGTCGCCTACCTGGACGGCAAGCGTCCGTCCGCGATCTTCGCCCGCGGCTACTACACCCGTTCCACGGTAGCGACTTACGACTGGGACGGACGGCGGCTCAAGAAGCGCTGGCTCGTCGACAGCGGCTGGGTGCCGATGACGAACCCGTTCCGCGACACCCCGCACGGCCGCGACGGCACGAACCCGAGCCACGCCAAGCTCACGACGCAGGGCTCGCACTCGTTGAGCGTCGCCGACGTGGACGGCGACGGCAAGCAGGAGATCATCTACGGCGGCGCGACGCTCGACGACAACGGCTCGTTGCTGTACAGCTCGGTCGGCGTGCTGCCGCCGGGCAGCGCGGAACCGGGAGCCGAGGTCCGGGTCGGGCACGGTGACGCCCTGCACGTCACCGACATCGACCCGAACCGTCCCGGCGTTGAGATCTACATGGTCCACGAGGGCGCCCGCTCCGCCCCGTACGGCTACGCGCTGCGCGATGCCCGCACCGGAGCGACGATCTACGGCGCCTACTCCGGAATGGACACCGGCCGCGGCATGATCGGCGACGTCCGCCCGGACGTGCCCGGCCTCGAGACGTGGTCGTCCATGCCGAACGGCTCGGACTCCGCCGGCACCTGGAGCGCGGACGGCCGCCGGCTCGAGAACCGTTCTCCTGGAACGAACATGAGCATCCGTTGGGCCGGCGACCTGACGACCCAGATCGTGAACGGCGCCCAGGACGTGACGCCGTCCGTCGACGACTGGCGGCGCGGCACGCTCCTCACCGCCACCGGGACGCGCGCCAACAACGGCACCAAGGGAAACCCGTCGCTCGTGGCCGACGTGTTCGGCGACTGGCGCGAGGAACTGGTCGTGCGCACGCAGGACAGCACGGCCCTGCGGTTCTACCTCAGCACCGAACCGACGAACCACAAGATGTACACGCTCATGCACGACCGCCAGTACCGCGTCGAGGTCGCCCGCCAGCAGACCACCTACAACCAGCCGTCCTATCCGAGCTTCTACTTCGCCTCGGACGTCGACTGGTCGCGCGTTCCCCTGCCCTCGCACCGATTGGCCGGATCATGATCACACGACTTCTCGTCACGGCGGCGGTGCTCGCGAGCACCGCCGTCGTGGCCCCGGCGGCGTCCGCCGCCACCACGAGCTCGCCCACCGACCCGAACGTCAGGTACTTCGGCCGCTGGAACACGAGTTCGTCCAGCGCCTACGTCTCCGAGTGGGCGGGCGCCTACCTCGTCGTCGGCTTCACCGGCCGGACGGTGAAGCTCAAGCAGCGCCGCGCGATCGACTTCTTCGTGAGCATCGACGGCGGTCCTGACGTGTCCTACGTGAACCGGACCGGCACGGTGGACCTCACCCCGGCACCACTGGCCGCGGGCAACCACACCCTCCGCGTCTCCTACCGCCCGATCGCGGGCTCCTACAAGGGCGACGCGGTGTATCAGGGCATCGAGATCGACACCGGCGCACGCACGTTCGCGCCCACCGTGCCGTCGAAGATCATCGAGTTCGTCGGTGACTCGATCACCGTCGGCCAGCTGTCGTCGAAGCAGGCGCTCACCGCGTACGGCTGGCTGACCGGCGAGAAGCTCAAGGCCGGCCACACGCAGATCGCGGTGGGCGGCGCGTGCCTGCACCCGGCGGCGGACGGCTGCCTGAGCATGCGCGAGGGCTTCCTGCGCACCGGCCTGGCGCTGACCGCGCCCGCGTGGAACTTCGGCCGCTACAAGGCGAACGCCGTCGTGATCAACCTCGGCACGAACGACGTCGGCCACAGCGTCACCAAGGACGAGTTCCGCTCCTCCTACGTCACGCTGCTGCGGCGTGCGCGGGAGAAGTACCCGACGGCGGCGATCTTCGCTCTCGCCACGTTCCGCAAGCGGTACGTCCCGGAGACCCAGGCGGCGGTGAAGACCCTCACCGACGGCGGCGACCGCAACGTGCACTTCGTCGACACACTGGGCTGGATCGACGAGGCCACCGACACGTCGGACAACGTGCACCCGAACGACCAGGGCCACCGCAAGATCGCCGAAAGGCTGGCACCGATCGTGGCGGCCAGGATCTAGTGTCGTGCGCCGGAAATCCGTCGCTAATGTCCCCGCGTGCGGTTGAAGATGGCGCGGATGAGGTGGCATGCGGCCGGTGGAACGACTTCAGCGGCGAACTTGCGGCGCGGGGCACTACCGTAGTGGCGCGACTCACAAAGAACCGAATCCGCGAGCGGTGACCCGTTCGCGGATTCGGCAGTGCACATCAGGGTGAGGCGAAACTCGGGTGCGGCGGCTGGTTGTAGGCGGTGTTCTGCCACGCCACAGCCTCCCGGTACTGCCGGTCCTCCATCAGCGAGGCCCGCCGGATCGTCGTCGGCTCGGTGGTCGAGTAGATCCGCAACGCCCGGCTGTCCGAGGTCCGCCAGATGACCTCCTCGCGCCAGTCGCCGAGGATGTCCGCCTGCAACGCCGGCGTGGACTTGGTGCCGTTGTTGGCGGCCACGCCCGAACCGGTGAGCAACCGCGTGTCGCCGTTGGGGCCGTACTTGTCGATCGTGGTGCCGTTGAGCAGCTCGCGCTGCGCGTCACCGTCCCACCAGATCACGAAGTTGATCGAACCCGGCTTGCGCGCGGCGACCTGGGCTCCCGTGGTGGCACTGCGCAGCCCGCCCACGGACGCCGACCACGCCTCCGCGCCGGGGTTGCCCGCCCAGATGTCCGCGGCGACCCCGCGGCCGTTGTCGCAGCCGCACGACGGCGCGCTCCAGATGATCTGGCCGGTGCGCGCGTCGCCCATCCAGTGCGAGACCTCGGTCGTCCACTCCGACGGCTTGAAGACCTCCAGTCCCGGCCTTCCCGGGATGAAGTCGCCGACGTGCAGGGCGTCGCCGTGGTGGGTGCTGTTCTGCCAGAGGCCGCGGCCGTTGTCGTCGATGGCCATGGAGCCGTAGACGACCTCGTCGCGGCCGTCGGCGTCCACGTCGGCGATCGAGAGGTTGTGGTTGCCCTTGCCCTCCCAGGCCGACCGGTTCGACTGGGACGCCGAGTCGAACGTCCAGCGCTGGGTCAGCTGCCCGCCCCGGAAGTCCCACGCGGAGATCACGCTGCGGGTGTAGTACCCGCGGGCCATCACGATGCTCGGCCGCGAGCCGTCCAGGTACGCGGTCGCGGCCAGGAAGCGGTCGACCCGGTTGCCGTAGTTGTCACCCCACGACGAGACGGTTCCGCGTGGTGGCACGTAGTTCTCGGTGTCGAGCACCGCGCCGTCCGTGCCGCGGAACACCGAGAGGAACTCCGGCCCCGCCAGGACGTAGCCGTCGCTGTTGCGGTGGTCGGCGTTCGCGTTGCCGATCACCTGACCGGTGCCCGACCGCGTGCCGTCCGCGGTCTTCACGGCGATCTCGGCCCTGCCGTCGCCGTCGTAGTCGAAGACCTGGAACTGCGTGTAGTGCGCGCCCGCCCGGATGTTGCGGCCGAGGTCGACGCGCCACAACCGGGTGCCGTTGAGCTTGTACGCGTCCAGGTAGACATTGCCGGTGCGGCCTGCCTGCGAGTTGTCCTTGGCGTCAGCGGGATCCCACTTCAGGACGATCTCGTACTCGCCGTCGCCGTCCAGGTCGCCGACCGACGCGTCGTTCGCCACGTAACCGGATCCCGGACTCTGGATCGGGACGTCCCTGCTCGTCTCCAGGGTGCCGACGGAACGCGTGGCCGCCGCCGATTCCACGCCTCCGCTCACCTGGCGCACCGAGTAGGACGCGGTCGCGGGCGCACCCGCGTCGAGATAGCTCGTCGCCGTCGTCACCGGCGCGCGGTTGACCTTCACACCGTCGCGGTAGACGTTGAACGCCACGTCGGTGACGTCACCACCGAGCAGCCGCCACGACACGAAGTTGCCGTCGCCGCGCACCGACCGAATGCTGATGAGCCCTCGGTCAGCGGAATTCGCGGGTTCGGCCGCGACCGCGGGAACGCCGCCCGCGACGAGCATCGCCGCGAGCAGTGCCGACATCGTTGTCCTTCTCATCGTCGATCACCCTCCTGACACCGAACAATTGTCCCTCGCAAAATTGAAACGTTTCACACGAGAAACAGTAGCGTCGAACAACTCGAATGCGCGGAGGGTGATTCTTCGACCCGGATTCGACGCCACTCACAAAGCGGGCGCCTTCGCCAGCACCTCGATCTCGCCGAGGGTGAGATATCCGGACGGACGCGCGGTGAGGACGACGCGCACGGCGGTCGCCGGCGGCGAGGGATTCAGCACGACCTCCGTCCGCAGCGCGGTGACTTCGACGTCTCCGCTGGCGTCGACCCACGTGCCGTCGACCGTGCGCACCTGGACCTTGAGACTCTGGGCGATGCCGCCCTCGCCGTCTCGATGCGAGTGCACGGCCACCCGCGTGAGATCACGGGTACCGGCCAGGGTGAAGGTGATCGTGTCGGTGGGGTTCTTGGTGCCGGACCTCCAGTTCGACCACGCCTTCTCCTCCGTGACGCCGTTGCGCAGCCGGTCCGCGGAGTAGCCGGACTCGGTGTAGGTCGCCGCGACAGCCGCGTCCAGCGCCGCATTCACCTCGACCGGTTCCGTCACCTGAACGACCGCCGTCGCGGCCACCGTGCTGCCGTCGACGACCTGGGCACGTCCGGACACCGGCACCGTCCCGACGTGGTCGAACACCGCGGCGTCCCACACCACGGGGAGTTCGGCCTTGCCGCCCCGTTTGCCGACGCCCGTGACGGTGGCCGGCAGCTCGGGTCGTCCGCCGACGTAGGTCTTCGCGCGAGCGGGCAGGGTCGAGGCGATCGTGTCGACGGTGACCACGGCCAGTGCGGGCAACTTCCGCCCGAGCACGTCCGTCGCCGTGCCGTGGACGCGCACGGTGCCGGGCTGCTGCCAGTGCCAGTCCGGCGGGAGGTTCCAGACCACGGGAAGAACGCCCCGCGCTCCGTCCGGGTACACCGGCGTCACGGTCTGCGGCAGCACTGGCCGCAACTTGGGAACCGTGAACACGGCGGCGTCCTGAACCCGTTGCACGGTCTCGTCGACCGGTGTCCAGCGCTGGCTCGCGCCGGAGGTCGGGGTCCTGGCCGACACGGTCTCCCCGGTCGCGTCGATCAGCGTGCCGGTGGCGGCGTTGACGAACGTCCAGCCGCCGTCACCGGTCGTCGACATGATCCACTGAGCCGCGGGGTCGCCTGCCGACTGCAGCACGACGGCGTCACCGGACGCGGCCAGCCGGGTTCCGGTCACCGCGCTGACGATCTCGTACCGCTCGCGGTTTCCGTTGCCGAACCCCAGTTTCCGCACCGCCCACAGCTGTCGCGCACTCGCGGGGTCGGTGGTCCGCAGGACCGCGTTCGCCCAGTCGTCGTTCGGCTGCAAGGACTTCCCGCCCATGGTGATCCGGTACACGTGATCGGGCTGGACGAGCGCGGCGTCGCTGGACACCCCCGCCACGCCGTCGACGAGGAACGTGGTGACCGACTTCGCCGGCACCGTCAGCGTCGCCGACTTCCCCGCCACCCGCACCGGCTTGCCGCGCACGAGGGCACCGGACGCGTCGGTGACCACGGGCGTCACCTCGGCCAGCGGCGAGACGAGCCCGAACCGGGACAGGTCCAGCGTCACCGCGCGATCGGTGGTGCCGCTGTTGACGTGTACGACGGTCGCGTCCAGGCCGAACCGCTTCACCGCGGCGACGCTCGACGGGTCGTCGGTCTTGACGAACCGGTCGCCCGGCCGGACGAAGTGGGTGAAGTTGCGGATGGTGTGGAACTTGGTGTTGGTCCTGACAGGACAGGTCTCCAGCGTGTCGTTCGCCTTGCAGTCGAACGGGATGTGGACGCTGCCCCAGTTCTTTCCGGCAGCGGCCTGCGGAGCGGTGTCCTCGACCGGCTGCCAGAACACCCACGCGGACGGTTCGAGTTCGCGGATGTCCTCGAGCATCCTGGTCGCCATGCCCAGACCGGGTTCCATGCTCGTGTAGTCGGTGGTGCCGTTGCCCCAGGTGCCCTCGACCTCGCTCATCCAGAGCTTCTCGCCGGCGCCCTTGGCGATGTCGCGGACGCTGGTGCGCTGGCCGGTGCCGTAGGTGTGCACGTTGAGCTGGTCGACCACGTCCCGCGCCGGGCCGTAGCCGTTCCAGTTGCGCACGAACGTGCCTGGGTTCGTCTCGTCCATCGCGGACACCTTCACCCGCGACCGCAGCTCGTCGAGCGCGCGTCGGGTCGCGAGCAGAACCTCCTGCTGCAACTCGGGTCCTGCGTGCGCGCCTTCCTGACGTCCGCCGGTCGGCTGGCCGTCAGGGCCGATCTGCGTGCCCCAGTAGTTCGTGTTGGGCTCGTTCAACGGAGCGAGCGTGTCGAACTTGATGCCGTGCGCGCGTTCGATCTCCTGGGTCACGCGCGCCAGGTACGTGGCGAAGTCCTCGACGCGGTCCCGGCGGATCTGGTCGGTGTTCGCGTCGAACCCGCCGGAGACGTAGCCGCTGACGGTCTGGAACCACGGCGGCGAGTTGCTGAACGCCTCCCACTTCGTGACCTTGCGCTTGACCTGGTCGATCCACCAGCGCTGGTGGGCGTCCGCGGAGAAGTCCCAGTGGTCCGGGTTGTCCGGCTGCCACCAGTCCACGTCCCCGCGCGTGGTGCCGGGAGGGGCTTTCCAGAAGCCCTCCATCGTCGCGCCCTTCTTCATGTAGTCCTCGCGGACGTCGGGCGCGTTGCCGCCGCCGATGTTGTACCGCGCGATGTTCAGCCGCAGTCCGTCCTCACCGAACAGCAGGTCGACGAGCTTGCGGCGGATCGGCTCCGGATAGCCACCGGTGATGTTCGCGAACCACACCAGGCTGGTGCCCCAGCCCTCGAACTCCGGCTGCTGGTACGACGGGTCGATGTGAACGGTGACCCCGTTCTGCGGCAACGGGTCCGCCGCCGCGACCGGCGTGGTGAGACCGGCGGCGACGAGGGCGAGAGCCAGCAGAAGCCTTGCCACGTCAGACCCCCAGCCGGAAGTCGGCGACGCGGATCGGCGACGGTGTGGTGCCGCTGGAGGTCTGCTGGTACTGCACCGACAGGATCCCCTGGGACGCGACGCGCGACGCGTCCACGTTCACCTCGCCGAACGCCTGCAGCGACGGGCGGTCGAACAACGTCGTCCAGTCCGTCCAGCCGCTGGCCCTGCTGGCCGCCACGATCTTCCCGCGCGGCAGCACGAGGTACGCGTTGTCGTCCCTGTCGAACACGATCTTCGTGCGCTGGCTGTGGTTCGGCGGGATCGGGACCTCCATCTTGGTCCACCTGCCGTCCGCTCCGCGGAAGACGTGGAAGGTGCGGCCGTACTGCGTGCGCTGCTGCGCGTAGTTCGACACGCACTGGGTGAACCGGCCGGGAACGTAGCTGATCACCACGTGCGGCCGGCCCTGGGAGTCCACGGCCTGACTCTCCTGGTTCATCAGGCCGTGGTTCGGGTCGAGCGGATCGGCCACCAGACCCGGTGAACTGACGTTCACGGGTGTGCCACCCGTGGTGCCCACCACGGTTCCGGCGCCGTTGCGCCAAGTCCGGCCGCGGTCGTCGCTGTAGACGTACCCGGTGTCGTGGTTGGTCAGCCCGCCCGCGTTGCACAACACACCGGCATTGCCTTCACGCCAGGTGAAAGCGGCGTGCAACCGTCCACTTCGGTCGTAGGTCAGGCCGTGCAGGTACATGTTGCGGGTGGTGGACACCACGCCGTTCGGGCCGGTGTACGAACCGACGGCGGACGACCAGCCGCCGAGCTTGCGCCACGTGCCGCCGGAGTACTCGGCCAGCTCGTTGACGCCGTTGCCGGAGCCACCGGTGCGGTAGCTGAACTGCAGCCTGCCCTCGGGCGTCACCACGAACTGCGGGTACGTCATGGCACCGAGCTCGACGCTGCCGAGCGTGCGTTGCACCGAGCCGAACGCGGCGGCGTTCCACTGCTGGGTGCCCGTCGCAAGGCCGGGCTGGGACCGGAAGTAGAACAAGCGCGTGTTGTGCGTGTCCAACGCGACGTGGATCGCGTTGTCCTGCGGGGAGATTCCCAGCGAGATCACGTTGTGCGAGTCGTCGACGCTGAGCTTGTGCGGCAGGACCACGGTCTCCCACCGCGTGCCGCCCACGGTCCGCCGCGCGACCACGGCCTCGCGGCTCGCGGTGTACCAGGTGGCGTACTGACGTCCCTGATAGGTCAGGATCGCGTCCTGCTGGAACGAGTTGTTGTTCACCACTCCGTCGTAGGACACGAAGTACAGCGCGGAAGGATCGAGCAGTGTGTCGCGCACGAGGCTGACCGCCGGTGCTGCCGCGGGCGCACCCACCGCGATCCCCGACGACGCCAGCAGCACTGCGGCCGCCAAGCTCAGAGCTGTCCTCTTCACGGTTCCCCCGGCTGGTCGCGGTTCGGCTTGTCCCCGGAGCGTGAGGTCGAACAAAATCGAACGCAAGCGTCGACTTGTTCGATAACAGCGGACGCCATGTGAACGGCACGGACCTCGTGACCCCTTGTCGCCCTTCCACCCCGACTGTTCACTTGTGTTCAGTTCTGTCTGAACATGGAGGTTCAGCGTGCGGCGCGCGATTGTTCTTGCCACGGTGCTGTTGGTTGCGGTGGGTTCGACGACACCGATCGCCTCCGCGGCCGATCCCCCTCCGGACGTGCACACCTACCTCGAAGATCCGAGCAAGATCGCCGAGGGACAGGAGCCGCACCACGCGTTGCTGCTCCCGCAGGCGGACGTCGCCTCGGCCGTGCGCCGCGACGAGCGCACGCCGTTCACCCGGTCGCTGGACGGCCAGTGGCGGATCTCCATGGCGGACAGGCCCGCCGACGTCCCGGCGCGGTTCTACGCCGACGACTACGACACGTCCGGCTGGCGCGCGGTGACCGTGCCGCACACCTGGCAGACCGACGGCCTGGACCACCCGATCTTCCGCAACATCGCCACCGAGGTGCAGCCGGACGACCCGCCCCGCGTGCCCCGCGACGTGAACCCGACCGGTGCGTACGCCCGCGACTTCGAGGTGCCCGCCGACTGGACGAAGCGCTCGACGTTCGTGCGCTTCGAAGGCGTGACGTCCGGCTACTTCGTGTGGGTCAACGGCAAGTACATCGGCTACGACCAGGGCGGCTACACCCCGGCCGAGTTCGACATCTCCTCCGCGCTGCGACCGGGCCGCAACAAGATCGCCGTCCAGGTGCACCGGTGGAGCGCCGGGTCCTACCTGGAGGACTACGACCAGTGGCGGTACTCGGGCATCTTCCGCTCGGTGTCGCTGTACTCGACGCCCGCCACGTTCATCCAGGACGTCACGCTCAAGACCGACCTCGACGCCACCTACACCGACGCGACCCTCACCGCGGACGTCGAACTCGGCCGCAAACCCGGCGGCACCACCGGCACGCACCGCGTCACCGCCAGCCTGCGCGACTCTCGTGGAACCGAAGTCGTTGCGGTGAGCCAGGAAACCGACGGCAGCACCGCCCGTCTGACGCTGCCCGTCCGCAACCCGGCCAAGTGGACCGACGAGACCCCGAACCTCTACACCGTCGTGCTGACGCTCACCGCGCCCGACGGCAAGATCACGCACATCACCAGTGACACCACCGGTTTCCGCGAGATCGAGATTCGCGACAAGACGTTGCTGGTCAACGGCAAGCGCGTGCTGTTCAAGGGCGTCAACCGCGCGGAGACCGACCCGGACCACGGCAGGCACGTCCCGCGGGCGGCGCAGGAACGCGACGTGGCGCTGATGGAGCAGCTCAACGTCAACGCCGTGCGCACCTCGCACTACCCGAGCGATCCGTACTTCTACGACCTCGCCGACCAGCACGGCATCTGGATCGACGACGAGGTCGACATCGAGACCCACAACCACGAGAACTGCGCCCGCTGGTGCCAGGCCAACCAGCCGGAGTGGCGCGACACGTTCCTGGACCGGCTGATCGGCATGGTCGAACGCGACAAGAACCACCCGAGCGTCTTCCTCTGGGACACCGGCAACGAGGCGGGACTCGGCGCGCACCACTACGAGATGGCGAAGTGGCTCAAGGCCAACGACCCGTCGCGGCCGATCTACCACCAGTCCAACAACCCCGACGGCGACGCGCCGTTCGCCGACGTGTGGGGGCCGCGCTACCCGTCGCCGGAGAGGTTCGCCGAGCAGGCGAAGAGCACGACCAAGCCGCTGATCTTCGGCGAGTACGCCCACGCGATGGGCAACAGCCTGGGCAACTTCCGGGAGTTCTGGGACATCATCCGGGCCAACCCGCAGACCCAGGGCGGCTTCATCTGGGACTGGGCCGAGCAGAACATCAAGCAGAAGACCCGCATCGCTCCGGACAGTTCGGGCAACGACATCACCGCACTGCTGTCAGGCGCGCCGAAGCTGGTCGACGGCCACCGCGGCAAGGCGCTGTCGCTGTCCGGGCTCGACGACTTCGTCGAGGTCTACCGCGACCGCAAGCTCGACATCACCGGCACCGCGCTGACGCTGGACGCGTGGGTCAAGCCCGGCAGGTGGACCGGCCAGTTCCCCATCATCGCCAAGGGCGACCACCAGTGGACGCTCAAGATGAAGAACGAGACCACGCTCGAGTTCTTCATCCACAGCGGCACGTGGCGCGCGGTGCAGGCGAAGGTGCCCGCCGACTTCTACGGCGAGTGGCACCGCGTCAGCGGCACGTACGACGGCACCGCGCTGCGGCTGTACATCGACGGCGCCGAGGTGGGCACCCTGCCGTTCACCGGCGCGATCGACTACTCGGCGGCCGACGTGAACATCGGCCGCGACTTCGAGATGTCGTGGAACGACCCGTCGACCGTCGGCTGGATGGCCCGCGGTGAGGTGGACGACGTGCGCGTCTACGACCGAGCGTTGCCGGCCGCCGAACTCGGTGTCTCCTCCGCCCCGGCCGGCGGCGCCGTGCTGGCGCTCGACTTCGACAGCGTGCGGGAACGCGGCACGCACTTCGCGTACGGGTCGACGCTGTCCGGTGTGGACGGTCTGATCGGCACGGACCGCAAGCCGCAGCCGGAGACCACGCAGATGGCGTGGGCTCACCAGCCGATCCGGTTCGGCTACTCCGGCGGCGTGCTGTCGGTGACCAACGAAAGGCAGTTCACCGGAACCGACGACCTCACCCTGCGCTGGCGGGTCACCGAAGGCTCACGGGTGGTCAAGAGCGGCGAACAGCCGTTGCGCGTCGCCGCCGCCTCGACCGCGCCGATCTCGCTGCCGGTGCCGGTCGACGACGCGGATCGCGAACGGTTCCTGACGGTCGAGACGGTCACGTCGGCCAAGGCACCGCTGTTGCCGGCCGGGCACGTCCTCGCGCACGACCAGTTCTCGCTGGGCGGCAGCCGCGTTCCCGGTCTGGACAAGGCGCCGCTCGACTGGGCCGTCGTGTTCACCCAGGAGGACGCCCAGAAGGTCACCGCCACGGCGGCAGGCGCCACGTACACGGTCGACAAGAAGTCCGGTGCGCTGACGTCCATGAAGTCGTGGGGCCGCGAGCTGCTCACCAGCGGTCCGAAACTCGACGCGTGGCGTGCTCCGATCAGCAACGAGACCTACACGTGGGGGCGCGCCGAGGGCGAGGACTGGCGCAAGGCCGGCCTGGACCGTCTGGAGACCACGGTGTCCGGTGTGCGCGTGGAGAAGGACGGTCACAGGACCACCCGGATCATCGTCGACAGCAAGGTGGCCGCACCCGGTGTGAGCGGGGCGTGGTTCGACCAGACGATGGTCTACTCGGTGGACTCGGCCGGTGTGCTGCGACTCGGGCACCGGGTGACGCCGCAGGGTTCGATGCGGACGCTGCCGTACCTGCCGCGCATCGGTGTCCAGCTGTCCGTGCCCGACCGCTTCTCCGAGTTCTCCTGGTACGGCAGGAAGGCGGAGAGCTACATCGACCGCAAGGACGGCACGCCGATCGGGGTGCACTCGACCTCGGTGGCCGACCAGTACGTCGAGTACCACCGTCCGCAGGACCACGGCAACCACACCGACACCAGGTGGGCGCTGCTCACCGACGGCCGCACGTCCGGCCTGCTGGTGTCGGGCGCTTCCGAGGTCAGCGTGACGCAGTACGACGACATCGAACGCGCCGCGTACCCGTTCATGTTGCAGCGCAACAAGGGGTACTTCACGCTGCACGCCGATCACGCCGTGACCGGTGTCGGTGACACGCCGAACCCGGTGCGGCAGCGCAGTCAGGTCCGTCCCGACAGCACTTACGAGTACACGATCACGATGCGACCGCTGACGTCGCAGGAGGCCTGGTCGGGCCTTCCGGCGGGGGCCTGACCGGAAGAGGTGGCCCCGGTGTTCTCCGGGGCCACCTCCTTTCACGCCCGCGTCCATCCGATGTGGACGTTCTGCTCACCCGGCGATCTGGTACCTGCCGAGCACCATCTGGGCCAGCTCGTCCGCTACCTCGTCCAGCGTCGCGTCGACCCACCCGACGACCCAGTCGTGCATGAGTCCGTTGACGGCGCCGATGATGGCCGCGGCGGTGATGCGGTAGTCGCCAGGAGGGATCTCGCCCCGTGCGGCGGCGTCCTCGGCCAGCCGGTTGATCATCTCGACCCAGACGGCGCGGCGTTCGAGGCGCTGACGGTCCATGCGGGGGCTGACTCCGACGACCTCGACGTAGGCGATGCGAGCGTGCCGCGGGTCGGCACAGGCGCCCTTCACGTAGGCGTGCACCAAGCGGGGCAACAACTCCGGCAGGCTCAGGTGCCCTGCCCCGGGCAGCGCCTCGGCGACGGCTTTCCCGGCCACGTCGTTGACGTGGAGGTGCAGGTCGGCCAGCAGGTCCTCCAGGGCGCGGTACTCCTCGTAGAACTGGCGGCTCGACAGACCGGCGGCCTTGCACAGATCGCCCAGGCGAGTCCCACGGAAACCCGGTCCGGTGCCGAAGGTCTCCAGGCCCGCTTCCCGGAACCGCCCGCGCCGCTCGTCGCGGCGCTCGGCCGCGTCCTTGCCGCCGTAACGGCCCTCCGCCGGGGTGATCCTGCCTGCCACGGTGCCTCCAACGGACGGGTGAGGTGGTTGCCTCCACTGGCTCTTGTGGCCGGGATCACGTCAGCCTACTATCCAGTAGGTAAAATCTGAACTTGGCCGAGTTCAGATTCCCTGCGGCATGCGCCCTCCCTTGCCGGCGCCCACTTCACTCGGAGATGCAACGATGCACGCTTCGTCCAACCCTGCGCGGAAACCTTCCGGAAGCGCTCTCACACGCCGCCGTCTCACCCACGCCGTCGCCGTGGCGGCGGTGTTCGCCGCCTGCGTCACCAGTCCGGCCGCCTCCGCGGCGCCGCTGCGTGAGGTGATGTTCGTCGGCAACAACTGGGACGGCACCGCCGACGTCATCGCCTCCACCGGCGACTTCGCCAAGATCGGCCGGATCAACGTCATCCCCGACAAGGACCAGCGACTCACCGAGATCTACCTCAACCCGATCAAGCTGGCCTTCTTCCTCGGTATTCGCTCAGGCCCCGGCGAGGGGCACGACCAGTTCGTCGACGACATGTACTCCACCCCCGACGGCACGGCCATGGTCGTCTCACGACCCAGCTTCGCCGACGTCGTCTCCCTCGACCTCGCCACCGGGAACATCAGGTGGCGGTTCCCCGTGTCGGGCTTCCGCGCCGATCACATGTCCGTCTCCCCGGACGGCACCAAGATCGCGGTCTCGGCGTCGACGTCCAACACCGTGCACGTGCTGGACATCAACACCGGCCGGCAGCTCGGCTCCTTCAAGACCGGTGACAAGCCGCACGAGAACGTCTTCACCAACGGCGGCAGGTACCTCTGGAACATGTCGATCGGCGAGGTCAACAACAACTTCGACGCCCCGTGGCAGGACTTCCTGAAGGGCGACCGGCACATCACCGTCGTCGACGCCGCCACCTACCAGATCGTCCGCACCATCGACATGCGCGGCAAGCTGGACGCCTTCGGCCGCAAGGACCTGTCCAACGCGGTGCGGCCCGCGACGTTCAGCCCTGACTTCTCCAAGCTGTACTTCCAGGTGTCGTACTTCAACGGCTTCATCGAGTACGACGTCGCCACCGACAGGATCACCCAGGTGAAGACCCTGCCGAAGAACCCGAACACCAGCGACGACCGCACCACCTTCGTCAACGACTCACGCCACCACGGCCTGTCCATGAGCCCGGACGGCAGCAAGCTTTGCGTCGCCGGAACCATGGACGACTACGCCACCGTCGTCGACCGCGCCACCCTGCAGGAAGGCCCGCTCGTCACCGCGTCCAAGCCCTACTGGGCCACCGTCAGCGGCGACGGCCGCCAGTGCGTCATCTCCGAGAGCGGCGCCGACCAGGTCACCGCGATCGACTTCGGCACCGGCCGGAAAGTCGTCTCCGTCCCCGTCGGCGACCACCCGCAACGCGTCCGCGTCGCCCACATCTCCGCCGGCTGGACCAGCCCGGCCAACTGACCACCGGTCCAAGGAGGTGGCCCCGGTGTTCGCCGGGGCCACCCCTCTTTCACGCCCGCGTGCGTCCGATGTAGACGTTGCGGGCGCGGTAGACGGTCTCCGCGGTCGGGCCGGGGCTGCCGGACGAGCCCTCCATCTGCAGGTTGATGATCACCCAGAGCGGCTTGCCGACGAAGTTCCTCGCGGTGTGCTGGGCGATCCACTTGCCGTCGAGGTAGTAGTGGATGACGACGTCGGTGCCGTTCACCTTGGTCATCCAGGCCCGGTAGGTGTGCCACGAGCCCGGCGAGGACACGCCTACGACCGAGCTCGACACGTCGCTGGACGTCCGGAAGGTGTTGAACCAGTTCCGGTTGTCCCCCTTGAACTCCAGGACGTCGCTCTCGGGCGGCCAGCTGTTGACGCCGGTCAGCCAGAACGCGGGCCAGGTACCGCGGGTGGACGGCGCCTGGAAGTCGCCCTTCACCTCCCAGTTCGGGAACTGGTCGTTCACCACGACGTGCTCCCTGGCGTGGATCGCGCCGGAGTGGTAGCGGATGGGCAGGTGCGGGTCGGCCCCGCTGTTGCCCTCGTCCCACGAGATGCGGGTCGCCTTCACCGTCAGCACGCCGCCCGACAGCGACACGTGGTTGTGGTCGCTGGAGCTCGCGTACATCCTGGCCGTGCCGTTGTGATCGGAGCCCCACGGGTAGCGGTAGTTCCATTCCGACTCCAGCGCGCCGTAGCCGCTGAAGGACCCCGTCCCGATGACCTCTTCCCACGCCGCCGCGTTCGCGGGGGTCGTGGAAGCGGCGGCGAGGACGACGACGAGTGCGCCTGCTGCGATTCTCATCGCCTCACTGTCCGGCACGGACTTGTTGCCGCACAACAGTTCCGTCGATTCGACAGACCTGTTCGACTCGACGGCGTCAGTCGTGCGGTGAGCTGCCCTCCGCCGGGTCGTGGACGTCGAGCCGGCCGCACATGCCGAACCGCTGCGGCCCTTCCGCGCGCATCACGTGGACGTCCGCGTCCGCGAGGTGGCCGATGTCGCCTTCCCGCAAGCGGTTCAGCTGTTCACCGGTGCGTTCGGCCGAGGCCAGGGCGCCGGCCCGCCACCGCTTCTCCCAGGCGTCCAGAACGCCCTGCTTCAGCCGCACGGCGGATCGGTAGAAGTCCTCCAGTGCCGCGCCCTCGCCCGCCTCGACGCGGCGCCGCAACTCCTGGAACCCTTCGACGGCAAGGTCCCTGCGCCGCCTGGCCGACTCCTCGTCACCGGCCTGAGCGTGCGCGGAGTAGTTCTCCGCGTCGGCCAGCACCTCGGCGGGGAACGTGAACACCGCGTCCCCCGCCTCCGGCAGGCCGCTGTTCTGCATCACGACGAGAATCCGCAGGTCATCGTCGTTGACCAGGCGGTGGATCGTGCCGGGCGTGAACCAGGCGACGGTGCCCTCGCGCAACGGCGTCTCGGCGAACCCGCGTGGCGTCAGGGTCTGGACGCTGCCCTGCCCGCCGATCACGTAGTAGCACTCCGAACACGCGAGGTGGACGTGCGGCGAGCCGCCGCAGACCCCGTCCACCGCCGGCCAGTCGTACACCCTCAGGCCGGAGATCCCCACCCCACCGGGAAACGGCGTCACCACGGATGTTCCTCCACATAGGATTCCAGTCGGCCCCTGTCCCACTCGCCGTCTGCCACGACGAGCCGGTAGCGCAGGCTCAGCGCGTCGCCAGGAGCCAGCTCCACCGTGTCGTGGAAGGCGAACGACGGGTTGACCGCGGCGAACGGTGTGCTGCGCACGAACCAGTGTGTGCCCTTGTTGTCCGGGTGGTCCAGGAACAGCAGCGTCGACGAGCGGTCCACCTCGTCGTGACGGCCGATGAACGCCAGCCACCGCGCGGTCTCACCCATCATCTCCTGGCCCACTCCCCCGTCCGCCGCGACGACCTGGCCGTCGGTGAACGAACGCGGGCCGCGCCAGAAGAAACCGGTGTAGCCGGCCAGCTCACGGCCGTTGGTCGTGGGGCTGCCGAAGACCAGCGGCTCCAGGCGGAGGTTCGTCAGCGTGGTGGCGAACTCCAGCGTCCACGAGTCGTCCTCGACGTCACGCACCGAGAACGAGCGCCTCTCCCCGACCCAGCGCTCGCCCGCCTCGGTGAACCAGGACAGCCGCTCGGTGAACCGGGCGCCGTCGACCTCGAAGTCCTCGTGCAGCATGGTCCCGACGTTGGGCAGCACCACGTACCCTTGGTCGCGCACGTACGTCACGCCACCCCAGAAGTTCTCCCCCGACACGTCGGTCGCGGTCATCTGCACGCCCTTGTGCCAGCGGTGGTCGTGCGGCCGGAACGCCGTCACCACGTCACCGGCCAGCGTGCGCACGGGATGCAGGTAGGGCTTCGGGCCCTCGAACGCCGGCGTGGACGGCCGGTGCACGTATCGGAAGAGCTCGACGTCGCCCACCGACACGGCGAGCACCTCGTCGTCCTGTCGCGTGATCACCGGGGATCCGCCCACGGGGCACCGATTCCTTCCATCGTCGCGTAGAACGGGCTGTCCGGACCGATCTCGCCGGCCTTCACGACGGCACCGGTGAACGCGGAGGCGTAGAGCGCCGCGATGAACTCCATCGTGTTCCTGGTGTCCGCCAGGGTCACCGGTGGCGTCTCGCCGCTGTCCAGCGCGTCCAGCAACGCCGTCAGCTGGCACCGGTGGCCGCTCACGACCAGCGCCTGCTCGCCACGCCAGGCAGCGACCACCTCGTCGTGGCCGGGCGCGGGGGTGATGGTCCAATGCGCGTCGGTGTAGCCGTAGAGGTGCTCGACCTCGACCGTGGCGCGCTCGAAGTCGAACCTCAGCTGCGAGGTCTCCCTCGGCGACAGCAACGAGTTGATCACCGAGGCGACCGTGCCGTCGGCGAAGGTCACCAGCGCCAGGGAGACGTCCTCGGTCTGCACGTCCCGCGCCTGCCGGACCGCCACCGCCCGGATCTCCTGCCACGGTCCGAGAATCGACAGCAGCAGGTCGAACTGGTGGATGCCGTGGCCCATCGTCGGCCCGCCGCCCTCGCTCTCCCACGTGCCGCGCCACGGCACGTCGAAGTAGGCGTCGCCGCGATACCAGAGCGTGTCGCACTTGGCGACGAACGACCGCCCGAGCACCCCCTCGGAGACCAGCCGCCGCAACCGGATCGCGGCGGGCCCGAAGCGGTGCTGGAACACCGTCGCGACCCGGCCGGTCGAGCCGCGCTCGGCCGCGATCAACATGTCGATCTCGCTCAGCGACAACGCCGGCGGCTTCTCCACCAGCACGTTCACGTTCCCGGCCAGGCATTCCAGCGCGAGCGGCACGTGGGAGCGCGGAGGTGTGCAGATGTGCACCAGGTCCAGGTCCTCCGCGTCGAGCAGCGCGGCCGGAGTGGGGTGTGTGCGCGGCACACCCCACTCCTCGGCGAACGCCGTCGCACGACCGGCGTCCACGTCCACCACCGCGACCAGTTCGACGCGTCCTCCCGCCGCCCGCAGCGCTTCGGCGTGGGCGGCCGCGATGGCACCCGTGCCGATGATGGCGGCACGCCTCACCTCGCCGCGTCCACTTCGGACTGGACTTCCTTGATGAACGCCGCGGCGGCTGCGTCGGGTGTGGTCCGGCCGAACAGCACGTCCTCGGTGTGCCGCTTGAGGATGGTGTCGAGGGTGCTGGCGCCGTTCGGCGTGATCCTGGGCGGGTCGCTGACCGGCACCGTGTCGAGGTACTCCTTGGCGGCCTTGTCGGTGTCCTTGAGCTGCCCCGCGATCGCCTCGCGGATCTTCTGGTTGGCGGGCACGCCACGTTCGGTCAGCAGGATCTTCGCGGCCTCCTCGTCGTTGGCGAGGAAGCTCACGAACGCGGCGGCCTCGGCCGGGTACTTCGACCGCGAGGACACCGACCAGAACATCGACGGCTTGTAGTAGGCGCCGGGTGCCTTGCCCTGCGTCTCACCGGGCAGCCGCAACAGCTTCAGCTTGGCGCCACTGGCGGCGGTCAGCGCCGTGAGCTGGGTGTTCCACCACAGGCCGAACGCCGCGGTGCCGGTCGCGGTGGCGGACTGGTTGAGCCCTGCGGAGGCCTTCTCGACGGTCACCGACGGCGGCGCCGCGACACCGGACTTCGACAGGTCGAGGATGTACTGCCAGTAGTCTCGCGCGATCTCCTGCGGCAGCACGACCTTGGCGTCGGCGTCGAACATCGCCTTGCCCTGCTGCCGCGCCCGGATGCTCAGCCCAGCCGCGTCGTTGATGCCGGGCGACTGCACGCCGAACACCTGACCGCCACCGGCCTTCGACACCTGGTCGCCGATCTTCTTCAGGTCGTCCCACGACCACTTGGTGTCGTCGGGCACCGGAATGTCGTACTTCGCCAGCAGGTCGAGGTTGACCATGATCGAGTACATGCCCAGGCCGACCGGCAAGCCGTACTGCTTGCCCGCGATCGCACCGGTCGCGAGCGCCTTCTGGTCGAAGTTCGCGGTGTCCAGGTGCTTCTTGGCCTCGTTCAGATCGAACAACGCGCCGCGCTCGGCGTACGAGGCGATGTAGAGCTCGTCCATCTGCATGATGTCCGGCGCGTCGTTGGCCGCCATGGTGGTGGCGAGGCTGTCCCAGTAGCCGTTCCACTCCTTGAACTCGCCCTTGACGGTGATGTTCGGGTGCTTCTTCTGGAACATGTCGATGACCTGCTGGGTCCGCTTGTGCCGGTCGTCGGCGCCCCACCAGGTGAAGCGCAGCGTGACCTTCTCCGTCGTCAGGTCGCCACCCGCGTCGGACCCGGACCCGCACCCCGCCAGGGACGCGGTCAGCGACAGCAGAACCGCCCACGCGGCACCGCGGCGAACACCTCTGAACATGAGCTGTCCTTTCGGCTACTTGCCCCCGGTCGTGGCGATCCCCTGGACGAGGTACCGCTGGCCGACGAGAAAGGCGAGGAAGATCGGGAGGAGCGACACGACGCTCATCGCGAACTGCGAGCCCCACGACGTGGCGACCGTCGAGTCGACGAACGAGCGCAGGGCGACGGGAACCGTGTACATGTCCGGATCCGTCAGGTAGATCAGCTGGCTGAAGAAGTCGTTCCACGTCCAGATGAACGTGAAGATCGTGGTGGTCGCGAGCGCCGGTTTCATCAGCGGCAGCACGATCTGCGCGAAGATCCGCGGGTGACCGCAGCCGTCGATGCGCGCCGCCTCGTCGAGCTCGCGCGGCAGGCCCCGGATGAACTGCACCATCAGGAAGACGAAGAACGCGTCGGTGGCGAGGATCTTCGGCACGATCAGCGGCAGGAACGTGTTGACCCAGCCGATGTTCGAGAACAGCACGTACTGCGGCACGATGATCACGTGGATCGGCAACATGATCGTGCCGAGCATGAGGCCGAACCACCACCGCTTGCCGGTGAACTGCAACCGGGCGAAGGCGTAGGCCGCCATCGAGCACGACACCAGGTTGCCGACGATGCAGCCCAGCACCAGGATCGCCGAGTTGAGCAGGTAGGTCCCGAACGACGGCGTGAGCGCGTTCCAGCCCTCGGTGTAGTTCTCGGTCTGGAAGCTGTCGAGGATCAGCCCGGGGCTGCGGAAGATCTCGTCACCCGGTCGCAACGAGCTCACGACCATCCACAGCACCGGGTACAGCATCACGAACCCGAACAGGACCAGGCCGGTGTGCTTGGCCAGCCGGGAAAGCCGCTCAGTCGTCATAGAACACCCAGTACTTCGCCGCCCAGAAGTTGATCGCCGTGAACGCCGCGATGATCAGCAGCAGGAACCAGGCCAGCGCCGACGCGTACCCCATGTCGAACCGGCTGAAACCCTGCTGGTACAGGTAGAGCGTGTAGAACATGGTCGAGTCGGACGGCCCGCCGGTGCCGCCGGAGACGACGAACGCCTGCGTGAACGACTGGAACGCGTGGATGATCTGCAGCACCAGGTTGAAGAACAGGATCGGCGACAGCAGCGGCAGGGTGATCCGCCAGAACCGCGACCACCTGCCGGCCCCGTCGATCGCGGCGGCCTCGTAGTAGACCTCGGGGATCTGCCGCAGCCCGGCCAGGAAGATGATCATCGGTGAGCCGAACGTCCACACGTTCAGCACGATCAGCGTCGACAGCGCGGTGTCCGGATCGGAGATCCACCCCTTGCCCTCGACCCCGAAGAAGCCCAGCACGCGGTTCACCAGGCCCTCGGTGCCGAACACCTGCGTCCACAGCACCGCGATCGCCACGCTCGACCCGAGCAGTGACGGCAGGTAGAACGCCGAGCGGTAGAAGGCGAGCCCGCGCAGCCCGCGGTTGAGCAGCAGCGCAACGCCCAGCGCACACGCCAACTGCAAGGGCACGGACACGAGCACGTACGTGAACGTGACCCGCAGCGCGTTGTGCAGGCGCGTGTCGCTGAGGATGCGCGCGAAGTTGTCGAATCCGATGAGCTTCGGCGGCTGGATCAGGTTGTACCTGGTGAAGCCCAGTCCGAAGGACGCGAGCACCGGACCGACCGTGACGAGGAGCAGTCCGGCGAACCAGGGCGCCAGGAACCAGAACGCGGCCTTGTTGTCACGTTTGCGCACCTGCGCGCCGCTGCGACGCAGCCCGCGCAGTTCGTCGAGGGCGCTCATGAACTCCTGACCCCGTCGTCTGGAAAACGCTTTCCGGAGTCTGCATCGGTGCACCACGAGCGTCAAGCAAGGCCGTCGAATGCAGTCGAACGGGTAGTCGAACAGCCGCGTCGCTGTTCGACTACCCGTTCGACTCAGGTCCTTTGTGGACCTGGTCGCTACGCGTAGGGGTTGCGCCCGGAGAGCCCGCCCACCTTGCACGGGCCGTTCGACGCGTCACGGCAGACGACGACGCCCATGTAGGTGATCGAGTCGCCGCTGATCGACCACGTCAGGTTGTTGTAGGACGAGTAGTCCTCCTTGTCGCAGCCGGAGTAGTCGTACCGGCGCGTCGGCGTCGTGTCCGGGTGCAGCGACCCGTTGTAGAACAGGAAGTAGGCGTAGACCGGCTTGGCGTCACAGCCCCAGTCCGACACGAGCAGGTCGATGTTGCCCACCGAACTGCGCCCGGTCCAGTCGAACGTCGCCCCGGCGTACCCGTAGTCCTGCCCCGAGTAGATGAACTCCTGCGCGGCGGCACTCGCCGAGGGCGCGTTGACGACGACTGCCGAGAGCGCGACCACGGCGGCGGCCGCGACCCGGCCGGCGATCTTGCTGAAGGTTCTCGAAACCATGACGGCAGTTAACAGCGCTCACCCGCGCGCACTGAAGCTATTGCGCCTCAACGCAAAGCCTCACCAGCGCCGGACGGGCCGATCAGACCGCCTTCCCGGGCGCCGCGGAACAGAACACCCGCGGGGTGCCCCAGGCGTTGGCGGCGTCGCGACCGGCGCGCACGTCCAGCAACGTCAGCCGGTCGACGTCCGAGATGTCGATCTCGACGTGCTGGGGTGCGTCGGCGATGCTCGCCTGCCGGGTGACGGCGTCCGTCTCGTCCGCCCTGATCACGAACTGGCCGACCCCCTCCGTCTGGACCGAGGTCGCGTCCTTGCCGATCCACACCGACAGCCGGGTGCACCTGCCCGCGGTGGACCAGGTGCGGAAGTTGGCCGGCTGAGCCGCCGACGAGCCGGCCGAACCCCGGATGCCGCGGGCGAACGGCTCCTTGCCCACCCCGATGCTGATCGACGCCAGGGTCTCGTGCCCGGCGCCGGACTCGACCGTCTGATAGGTGGTGAGGTCGTACCAGTCCTCGACGGGCGGCGGAGGCGCGGCCGGTGACGTGGTGAGGACGGTGGCCGCCGGCTCTTCACCGCTCAACACTCCGCTGACGAGCAGGGATGTCCCGACGACCAGCACGATGACCACGGCGGCCGTGCCCGCGATCCATCGCCCGGATATGTGACCTGCGCCACTGTCTTGCCTAGTCATGCCCGGCATTGTCTGGGACGGACACCTCTTTGTTAAAGGTTTGGCTCCTTTTGAGACAAAAAGATGTCCTTCAGCGCAATGCCTGGAACACCGGCGGCTCCTCCGCCGCCAGGTCGTCCGGCAGCCGCAGCCCCTGACGTCGCGGCACCAGTTCCGACTGGAGCACGATCGCCGCCGCGCCGATCGCCGGTGCCGACGCCGCCGATGGCGACAGCCGCACGGAGATCGGGTGGACGTCCCGCGCGATGAACGCACTGTCCAGTTCGGCGCGCAGCACCGGCAGGTAGATCGAGCCCGCGATCGCGAAGCTCGGGCCGGTGAGCACCAGCACCTCCAGGTCCAGCACGTTCGCGAGCGTGCGCGCCGCAGCCGCGACGTAGCGGGCGGACCGTTCCAGCAACGCCACCGCACGGGAGTTGCCCTGCCGGGCCGCCCTGCTGATCGCCGCGAAGTCCGCCGCGACCGGCGTTGCCGCACGGGTCCTGCCGCCGACCAGGCCCGCCGCACGGGTGAGCGCCCGGTCCGCCCGTGCCTGCTCCACGACGGCGGCGGGACCGGCCAGCACCTCCAGACATCCCCTCGCACCGCACCAGCACCGCGGGCCGTCGACGTCGAGGCAGGCGTGGCCGATCTCGCCGGTGTGCCCGCTGGGGCCGCGGTAGGTCGTGCCGCCGAGCACGACCCCCGCACCGATGCCGGTTCCCATGAACAACGCGGCGAACGTCGACGTCGCGCCGACGCCGCCGGACCAGTGCTCGCCTATCGCCGCCGCGGTCGCGTCGTGGTCGAGCACCACGGGCAGGCCCGTCGCACGTTCCAGCGCCCGGCCGAACTCGTGGTGCTCCGACGGACGGGCCGCGACGAGTCCCAGTCCCAGGATTCGATCGCGTTCGACGCCGACGCTGTCGATCAGCGCGTCGGCCTCGCGGGCCACCCTGGCGACCACGGCCGCCGGTTCGTCGGCGCCGGCACCCGCGCGCGAGATCCTGGCGACGACCGCCCCGCCGAGGTTGGTCAGCACGTAGGTGATCCGCGCGCCGTCGAGGTGCACACCGACGGCGTAGCGCGCGAAGTGGTTGAGCTGCAACATGACCCGGCGCTTGCCGCCGGTCGACTCGGCGTGCCCGGTCTCGGCGACCAGGCCCTCGTCGATCAGGCCGCGGACGACCGTGGAGATCGTTCCGCCGGTCAGGCCGGTGGCGTTGACCAGGCCGACCCGGCTGATCATGCCCGCCGCCCTGACCAGGTCCAGCACCGCCGCCCTGGTGCTCGCGTGGGTCACCCGCGCCGGTCCGCTCACCGCACTCCTCCGTCGAACGACGAACTTGGCACATCGACAAGCTCGGGATCAGTAAAGCATCCCGAGCCGTTGACTTTCTTTGTTTAGTAACTGAAGAATCCTCGCCGCGAACCACCCAGCCCACGGGAGGATCAACGATGTTCCTGCACAAGAGGCTCTGCTTACTCGGTCTGTCGGTGCTCGTCGCGGCCACTGCCGCCTGCTCAGGATCCGGCGGAGCGAGCCGGTCCCGCGACACCCTCGTCGTCTACACCGGGCAGGCCGGCGACTACCAGCTGAACTTCAACCCGTACGCCCCCACCCTGATCGAGGGGCCCGGCACGATCTACGAGTCGCTGTTCTTCTTCAACATCGCGAAGGACCAGCCGCCGAAACCCCTGCTCGGCACCGAGTTCCAGTGGAACCCGGACGGCACCGAACTCTCCGTCACGCTCAGAGACGACGTGACCTGGTCCGACGGCGAGAAGTTCACCGCAGAGGACGTCAAGTTCACGCTCGACATGGTCGCGAAGACCCCCGCTGTCAACAAGACGGGCTTCAAGGGCACGACGACGGCGGTCGACGACACGCACGTGGTCGTCAAGTTCCCCGAACCGTCCTACATGGACGGACCCCAGGTGCTCGGCCAGTTGTGGATCATGCCGGAGCACATCTGGAAGAACTACCCCACGCCCGCGACCGAGGTGAACCAGAACCCGGTCGGCACCGGGCCGTTCCAGCTCGGCGAGTTCAAGGCGCAGTCGTTCACCCTCAAGGCGAACCCGAAGTACTGGGGCGGCGAGCCCGCGCTGAAACAGATCCGCTACCTGTCCCTGTCGGGCAACCAGGCGGGCGTGGACGCCCTCAAGGCCGGATCGATCGACTGGCAGACCGGCCCGGTCCCGGACATCAAGGACGTCGAGAAGAACTACCCCGGCTACAAGGTCGTCACGCTGCCGCTCAACCAGGTCGCGTTGTTCACCTGCTCCAACGCGCAGCTCGGCTGTCAGGGCGCACAGACCGATCCCGCCGTGCGCCAGGCGATCTACCACGGCATGAACCGCACGCAGATCAACTCGCTGGCGTTCCAGAACACCGCCGCCGCGATGTCGCCCGGCTACACCCTCCAGCCGCGCGACGAGTCGCTGATCTCCGGCAAGCTCACCGACCGCATGGCGCCGATGAACGCCGACACCGCCAAGTCCGACCAGATCCTCACCGCCGCCGGTTATGCCAAGGGCCCCGACGGCATCTACGCCAAGGACGGCAAGCCACTGGCGCTGACCGTGAAGGTGGTCGCCGGCTGGACCGACTACATCACCGCGCTGGAGACCCTGAGCCAGCAGCTGCTCAAGATCGGCATCAAGATCACGCCGCAGCAGCTGTCGTGGAACGAGTGGGCGGACGCGCGCGGACGCGGCCAGTTCGAGCTGCTGATCGACTCGGTGGAACAGGGCCCGGCGCCGGACCCGTACTACACCTACAGCTACTTCTTCTCGACCGCGACGACCGCGCCGGTCGGTGAGGCGGCCAACCCGAACTTCGCCCGGTTCAGCAATCCGGTCGTGGACGCCGCGCTGGCCGAGCTCAAGAAGACCGACCGGGGCAACCCCGCGCGGCAGCAGCACTACGACGCCATCCAGGTCGAGCTCGAGAAGTCCATGCCGTACATCCCGGTGCTGACCGGCGGCGTCCCGAACGAGTACAACGACAAGGCCTTCACCGGCTGGCCCACCAAGGACGACCTGTACGCGTTCCCCGCCGTGTGGAAGCGGCCGGACGCCTCGCAGGTGTACGCGAAGCTCAAGCCCGCCGGGTCCTGACGATGGGCTACCACCTGCGCAAGGTCGCCTTCTACCTGGCGGCGCTGTGGGCGGCGGTGACGCTGAACTTCGTCATCCCGCGGCTGCTGCCGGGCAACCCGGTGGACATCCTGATGGCCAAACTCCAGCAGCGCGGCGGTTCCGTCGACCCCGCCGCCCGGCAGGCCTACGAGACGCTGCTCGGCACCGGCGGGCGCGAGTCGTTCGCGCAGGAGTACCTGGCGTACCTGGGCAGCCTGCTGCGCGGCGATCTCGGGGTGTCGGTCAGCGCGTTCCCGGCGAAGGTCTCCGACGTGATCGGCGCGTCGCTGCCGTGGACCGTCGTGCTGGTCGGCCTCGCGACGCTGATCTCGTTCGTGCTGGGCATCGGGCTCGGCGCGCTCGTCGGCTGGAAGCGCGGCACCTGGCTCGACTCGCTGGTGCCCGCGACCACGATGCTCGCCGCGGTGCCGTACTTCTGGCTGGCGCTGATCCTGGTCGCGCTGCTCTCGTCAGGGCTCGGCTGGTTCCCGCTCAACGGCGGCTACGACGTGGTCCTGGATCCCGGCTGGAGTCCGGAGTTCCTCGGATCGGCGCTCTACCACGGCATCCTGCCCGCACTGACGATCGTCGTCTCGTCGGTCGGCGGCTGGCTGCTCGGCATGCGCAACATGATGGTCTCGGCCATGTCGGAGGACTACGTGCTGACCGCACGGGCCAAGGGTCTGACCGGCAGCCGGGTGATGGTCCGGTACGCGGCCCGCAACGCCGTGCTGCCCTCCGTCGCCGGGTTCGCGATCTCGCTCGGGTTCGTGGTGTCCGGATCGATCGTCACCGAGCAGGTGTTCTCCTACCCCGGCATCGGGTCGAAGCTGCTGCAGGCCGTGCAGAACAACGACTACGCGCTGATGCAGGGGATCTTCCTGGTGATCACGGTCGCGGTGCTCGGCGCGAACCTGGTCGTCGACCTGCTCTACGGGCTCATCGACGCCCGCACGAGGGATCGGAGCACGGTGTCATGACCTGGTCAGGGAAACTCGGCGCCGGGCTCGGCCTGGCCGGGCTGATCGTCCTCTTCGGACTGCTCGGCCCGCTGCTCACCGGCGATCCGGCCACCATCAGGGACATCGGGCTCACCTCACCCGGCGGTGACCACCTGCTCGGCACCACGATCATCGGCCAGGACGTCCTCGCCCAGCTCACGCACGCCACTCGCGGCTCGCTGTGGATCGGCGTGCTCGTCGGGGTCATGGCGACCGTCCTGTCCGGGATCTTCGGCATCGTCGGCGCGTACGCGGGTGGCGTCGTGGACGAGGTGTTCTCGTTGTTCTCCAACGTGATGCTGGTGATCCCGGGTCTGCCGCTGGTCATCGTCATCGCCGGGTTCGTGCCCGCCGACCAGCGCGGCACGTGGACGATCTCGCTGGTGCTCGCGATCACCGGGTGGGCCGCGGCGGCACGGGTGCTGCGCGCGCAAACGTTGTCGTTGCGCAACCGCGACTACGTGGCCGCGGCGCGGGTCTCCGGCGAGAAGACCTGGCGGGTGATCTGCGTGGAGATCCTGCCGAACCTGTTGCCGATCCTGGCCTCCCAGTTCGTGTTCGCCGTCGTCCTCGCGATCCTGAGCGAGGCGGGCCTGTCGTTCCTCGGGCTCGGCGCTGCCGACTCCTCGACGCTCGGCACGATGCTCTACTACGCGCAGAACGGGTTCGCGCTGCAACGGGAAGCGTGGTGGTGGTTCGTCCCGCCGGGGTTGATCATCGCGTTGTTCGGCGGCGCGCTGTCGCTCATCAACTTCAGCATCGACGAGATCATCAACCCCGCGTTGCGCGAACGGCCCAGGCGCAAACGCGATGTCGTTGCCACCACCCCCGCGGTGGCCCCTGCGGATCAGGACGCCGTCCTGACGGTCACGAACCTCAACGTCGTGTACCAGGGCGCCACACCCGTGCACGCGGTCAAGGACGTGTCGCTGACGTTGCGGCGGGGCGAGATCCTCGGCCTGGCAGGCGAGTCCGGGTGCGGCAAGACCACGCTCGCCTACGCGATCAACCGCCTGCACCGGCCACCGGCGGAGGTCACCTCCGGCTCGGTCGTCTTCGACGGTGTCGACGTGCTGGCGCTGGGCCCGGAGGAACTCCGCGAGTTCCGCTGGGTGAAGCTGTCCATGGTCTTCCAGGGCGCCATGAACTCCCTGAACCCGGTCACGCCGATCCGCGCGCAGCTGCAGGACGTCCTGCGCACGCACCGTCCGTCGACGTCCACTTCGGACCGGGAGGCCCGGTGCGCGGAGGTGCTCCGGCTCGTCGGCGTCGACCCCGCCAGGCTCGGCTCGTATCCGCACGAGCTGTCCGGCGGCATGCGGCAGCGCGTCATGATCGCCATGGCGCTGCTGCTCGAACCGCAGGTCATGATCATGGACGAACCCACCACCGCGCTCGACGTGCTGGTGCAGCGCGAGATCCTGAACGAGATCAAGCGCTTGCGCGACGAGCTGGGTTTCGCGGTCGTGTTCATCACGCACGACCTGCCGTTGCTGCTGGAGCTGAGCGACCGGATCGCGGTGATGCGCGACGGCGAGGTGGTCGAGTACGCGGCGGCGGAGGAGATGTACCTGCGGCCGCAGCACCCGTACACCCGTCAGCTGCTGGCGTCGTTCCCCAGTCTGACCGGCGAGCGAGGAGCCCTGATCCGATGACGACGCTCGAAGTCCGCGACCTCGGCAAGACGTTCCACCGGCACCGCGCGGTCGACGGTGTCTCGTTCACGCTCACCGCGGGGCGGACCGTCGCGCTGGTCGGCGAGTCCGGGTCGGGGAAGTCGACGATCGCGAGGATGATCGCCCGGCTGGTCCGGCCCACCTCCGGCGAGATCACGCTGACCGGTCCGGACGGTGAACCGGTGCCGTCGCGCCGGTACCGGGACCACGTTCAGATGATCTTCCAGGACCCGTTCGCGTCGCTCAACCCGTTCCACACCGTCGAACACCACCTCGCCCGGCCCCTGCTGCTGCACGGCCGCTCCCGGACGGAGGTGCCCCACCTGCTGGAGCGGGTGAGCCTCTCCCCGGACCTCGCGCGGCGCCGTCCGCACGAACTGTCCGGCGGGCAACGGCAGCGCGTGGCCATCGCCCGCGCGCTCGCACCGGGCGCCACGGTGATCGTCGCGGACGAGCCGGTGTCCATGCTGGACGTCTCGATCCGGCTCGGCGTGCTCAAGCTGCTCGACCGGTTGCAACGCGAGGAGGACCTCGCGGTCCTCTACATCACGCACGACCTGGCCACCGCCCGGCACTTCTCCGACGAGGTGCTGGTGATGCACCGGGGCCGCATCGTCGAACGCGGGCCGGGCGACGACGTGCTGCTGCGTCCCCAGGACCCGTACACCCGGCAGCTGGCCGCCGCCGCGCCCGACCCCGAAACCCGTTTCCTCCAGGGAGGTCCGTCTTGATCCGGCAGTACCTGCACGACGGCTGGCAGCTGACCGCGACCACGAACGAGGTACCGGACAACGTCCGGGGCAGGACGGTGCCCGCGACCGTGCCCGGCAGCACCCATCTCGACCTGCTCGCGTCCGGGCTGATCACCGACCCGTTCCTCGACCGCGCCGAGGAGGAGCTGGCCTGGACGCACCGCGCGGACTGGCGGTACAGCACCAGGTTCCTCGCCGCCGCCGTCACGTCCGGGCAGCAGGCCGACCTCGTCTTCGACGGGCTGGACACCATCGCCGACATCGAGCTCAACGGCCACCTGCTCGGCCACACCGCGAACATGCACCGCGGCCACCGCTTCGACGTCCGGCCGTTCCTCGTGGACGGCGCCAACGACCTCACCGTGTCGTTCTCCTCCGCGCTGACCCACGCCGAGAAGGTCGAGGCCGCGCTGGGCCGGCGCGCGCACGTCAACACGCACCCGTTCAACATGATCCGCAAGATGGCCTGCAGCTTCGGCTGGGACTGGGGACCGGACCTGCAGACCGCGGGGATCTGGCGGCCGGTCCGGCTGGAACGCTGGCACACCGCGCGTCTGGCCAGGGTCCGCCCGATCGTGACGGTGGCTCCGGACGGGACCGGCCAGGTCGAGCTGCACGTCGACATCGAGTGGGCGCAGAACGCCGCCGAGACCCTGACGCTGCTGATCACCGTGGGCGCGCACAAGCGCACCGTCGTCGTCCCGGCCGGTCAGACGACCGTGGTCGCCCGCGTGGACGTGCCCGGCGCCGAACTCTGGTGGCCCGCCGGGTACGGCGGACAACCGCTCTACGACCTCGACGTCGTGCTGCGCGGCGGGTCCGAGCAGCTCGACAGCACCGCGAAGCGGATCGGGTTCCGCACGATCACCGTCGACACCACCCCGGACGAGCACGGCACCCCGTTCACGATCGTCGTCAACGACAAGCCCGTCTTCGTCAAGGGCGCCAACTGGATTCCCGACGACCACTTCCTCACCCGGATCACCCGCGACCGGCTGGCACGACGGGTCGACCAGGCCGTGGCCGCGCACGTCAACCTGTTGCGAGTGTGGGGCGGCGGGATCTACGAGTCCGACGACTTCTACGACGTCTGCGACGAACGCGGAGTCCTGGTGTGGCAGGACTTCCCGCTCGCGTGCGCCGCGTACCCGGAGGAGGAACCGGTGCGCGGCGAACTGGAGGCCGAGGCCCGCGAGAACGTCGTGCGCCTGATGTCCCACGCCTCGCTGGCGCTGTGGAACGGCGGCAACGAGAACCTGTGGGGATTCGCCGACTGGGGCTGGCCGGAGCAGCTCGACGGCCGGACGTGGGGCCTGGGCTACTACGACGACCTGCTGCCGGGGATCGTGGCCGAGCTCGACCCGACCCGGTTCTACTGCCCCAGCAGCCCGTACAGCCCGGTCGGCGGCGTGCACCCGAACGACGAGAACCACGGCACGCGCCACGACTGGCACGTCTGGAACCAGGCACCCTACGAGCACTACCGCGACCACGTGCCGCGGTTCTGCTCGGAGTTCGGGTTCCAGGGCCCGCCGGCGTGGTCCACGCTCACCCGGTGGATCCACGACGAGCCGCTGACCCCGGACTCGCCGAGCTTCCTGACGCACCAGAAAGCGGAGGACGGCAACGGAAAGCTCGCGCGCGGCCTGGCTGCGCACCTGCCGGTGCCCTCGGCTTTCGAGGACTGGCACTGGGCGACGCAGCTCAACCAGGCGCGGGCGGTGAGCTTCGGCGTCGAGCACTTCCGCTCGTGGTGGCCGCGCACGGCCGGTGCGATCGTCTGGCAGCTCAACGACTGCTGGCCGGTCACGTCCTGGGCGGCGATCGACAGCGAGGAACGGGTGAAGCCGCTGTGGTTCGGGCTGCGGCACGCGTACGCGCCCCGGCTTCTCACCTTCCAGCCGCGCGGCGACCGGCTCGTGCTCGTCGCCGTCAACGACCACGACGAGCCGTGGGACGCGCACCTCACCCTGGAGCGCCAGACGTTCCGGGGTGTCACGCTGCACCTGACTAGACTGCGCCGGACGGTGCCGCCCCGCTCGATCCTCGAACTGGACCTGGACGAGGCGTTGCCGCGGCCGGTGAACGACGACGCGGAGGTGATGGTGGCGACCACCGCCGAAGCCCGCGCGATCCTGCCGTTTCGGGAGGACGTCGAACTGGCGTACGACCCGCGTCCCCTCTCCGCCCAGGCACAGGCCGTGCCCGGCGGTTACGAGGTCGAGGTGCGCGCCGGTTCGTTCGCGCGGGACGTCACGATCCTGGCCGACCGGGTCGCCCCGGACGCCGTCGCTGACGACTCGCTCGTGCCGATGCTGGCAGGAGAGGTGCGCGTGTTCCACATCCGCACGGACGCTTTCGTCGATCCCGCGGCCTTCACCGATCCACTGGTCCTGCGCTGTGCCAACGACCTCAGCGCCAACGACCTCCGTGCGGTGCCCGATGCCCGCTGAACCGACCGGCGCGGTCGGGCTGGTGCTCGCGCGGCCCGCGCGCCTGCTCGGCGTCGAGCCGTTCTTCATGGAGTTCATCGCGGGGATCGAGGAACGGCTCGCCGAGCGCGACCTGTCCGTCCTGCTGCACGTCGTCGCGGACCACGAGGCCGAGATCGCCGCATACCGCCGCTGGGCGGGCCGCGGTCTGGTCGACGCCGTCGTGGTGGTGAACCCGGTGGCGGACGATCCCCGCCCCGCCGTGCTCGCCGAGATCGCGCTGCCCGCGGTCGTCGTCGGCGACGACCCGGTGCTGCCCTCGGTCCGCACCGACCACACCGGCCCGGTCGCCGAAGCGCTCGGGCACCTGCTCTCGCTGGGGCACCGACGGATCGCCAGGGTCACCGGCCCGTCGGCGTTGCAGCACACGCGGGCCCGCACCGACGCGCTGCTGGCCGGGTGCGCGCAGGCCGGTGTCGACCCGGTGATCGTCGAGGGCGACTACTCGGAGGAGGCGGGCGCCAAGCTCACCGCCTCGCTCCTGAGTGGACCGGAGCCGCCCACCGCGATCCTCTACGACAACGACGTGATGGCGGTCGCCGGACTCGCCGCGGCCGCCGAACTCGGTGTCGCGGTGCCGGATCGGCTCAGTCTGGTGGCGTGGGACGACTCGACGCTGTGCCGGCTCGCCTCCCCCGCGCTCACGACGATGAGCGTCGACGTCCACCAGTTCGGCGTGTCGGTGGCGGAGTCAGTGCTGGAGCGGATCGACGGCGGCCCGGTCACGCCGCGCTGGTCGCCGACCGCCCGCTACCTGCCGCGCGGCACGACGGCACCCGCGTCCACTTAGGACTGTGGCGCCGGGGCTCGGGACCGGGGCGGCGGCTGTGAGAAGAGGTCTCGCCCCGTCGGCCCGCCCGGCCGCGAACCTTGGCATGATGGCCGGGTGGCCACCGACGCGGATGCCCGTTCGATCGTTCTCCGCCGCTACTGGCAGTACGTCATCGAGTTCGCCCTGCTGGCCGTCGCCGCCGTCCTGAGCGTGTTCCTCGGCGTCCTGCTGTCGGTGCCGCTCATCAAACTCGGCATGACGCCGAAGGTCTTCTCGGTGCTGCCGTGGGCGATGGTGGTGGCGGTGTCGTTGCTCGGGGTGCTGTGGATCGAGATCTGGTACCCGTACCGACACGGCGGTTCGACGCCGACGATGCGCTGGCTGGGGCTGCGGATCACCACGCTGCGCGGCGGTGAGCCGTCTTGCGGGACTACTTCGTGCGGTGGCTGCTGATGGCCGTGGACGGCCTGCTGATGGGCCTGGTCGGCGCGGTGCTGATCGCGGTGACACCTCGCAACCAGAGGCTCGGGGACATCGTCGCCGGCACGATGGTGGTGCGCTGCCCCTCCCCGGCGGACCCCGTCACCTGAGCAGGCCGCTGCGCCACGCCCAGATCGCGATCTCGGTGCGGTTGCGCGCGCCGAGCTTGCCCTGGACGTTGGTCAGGTGCGACTTCACCGTCGACAACGAGACGTGCAGCCGGTCGGCGATCTCGGCGTTGGTCCAGCCACGGGCCACCGCCAGCACGACGTCGAGCTCGCGGCCGGTCAACGGCTCGCCGGGCCGCTCGGGCCCGGTGCCGCCGGTGAAGTGCGCGAGCAGCCGCACCGTCACGGCGGGCGAGACCAGCGCCTCGCCTCTCACCGCGGCGTGCACCGCCTCCACCAGCAGCCGCGGCCGGGCGTCCTTGAGCAGGAACCCGCAGGCCCCGGCGAGCAACGCGGCGTAGACGTTCTCGTCGACGTCGTAGGTGGTGACGACCAGCACCCGCAGCGGGTCCTCGACGCCCGGTCCGGCCAGCAGCCGGGTCGCCCGCAACCCGTCCAGCTTCGGCATGCGGATGTCCATCAGCGTCACGTCGGGACGCAGCTGCCGCGCCAGCCTCACCGCCGCCTCCCCGTCGGCGGCCTCGCTGATCACCTCGATGCCGGGCTCGGCGTCGAGGACCAGCCGGAAACCGGTGCGCACGAGGGTCTGGTCGTCGGCGATCAGCACGCGGATCGTCATCAGATCCCCCTCGGCACGGTGTCGAACGGATCGTCGTCCGGTCCCAGCGGCAGCCGCGCGGTGACCCGCCAGCCGTCGTGCCCGTGCGAACCCGCGACGAGGTCGCCACCCAGCTCGGCCATCCGCTCGGTCATGCCGAGGACCCCATGTCCGCCCTGCGCCGCAACGCCGTCCCGCACACCGTCGTTGTCGATCTCCAGCACCAGGCCGTCCTCGTCGGATCGAGCCGTGACCCGCACACCGGTGGCACGCGCGTGCCGGCGGGAGTTGGTCAGCGCCTCGAGCAGCACCCGGTGCAGAGCGACGGAAACCCTGGGTGGCAACGGAAGTGCTTCGACGTCGTCACCTACGTGCACCGCCACCTCCTCCCCGCCGCAGCGCGCACGACGTCACCCAGGACAAGACTCGGTGACGGCAGTGGCTCGTCGCTGCGCAGCACACCGACCAGTCCGCGCGTGGCGCTCAGGGCTTCGGCCGCCGCGTGCTCGATCTGGTCGTACACCTCGGCGGGGTCCTGGGCCGGTGCCGCCGGATTCGCGGCCAGCGCCTGGGCGGCACGGGTCCGCACCACGATGCCGGTGACGTGGTGCGCCACCAGGTCGTGCAGGTCCCGCGCGAGCTGCAGCCGGTCCTCGGTGCGGATGCGCTCCAGCTCGCGGCGGTGCCGGGCGTCCGCGTCCCGCAGGATCAGGCCCAGCGCCAGCGCCGCGCCCCACGCCAGCGCCGCGGCCACCGGGAACAACGCCGCCGGATAGTCCAGGCCGTAGCGCACGATGGGAGCGAGCACGACGGTGACGCAGGCGGCGACGGCCAGCGCCGCCGCCCGCGCCGGAGGGAGCCGGCGGCATCCGGCGGCGGCCAGCAACAGCACCGCCAGCACCTCCGTCAACGGCGGCTGCGCGGGAAGCTGATCCACGAACGCCGCGGCCCCCGTGCCGAGCAGCGACAATCCCATGACCGCGCCCGCCAGCAGCTCGATCCGGCAGGGGACCCTGCGGCGCAGGACCGCCAGGATCGCGGCCGCCGTGCCCGCGTACGGCACCACCGTGGTGAGCAACGGTCCCAGCACGCCCCGCGGACCGTCCCCACCGGACACCTGCACCGCGTCCACGACCGTCGCCACGAGCAGCATCGCGACCTCGGCCACGAACACGCTTCGCCGCGCCGGCTGTCCCCCCTGCGGTCATACCGGCATTCTGGCCCCGGCCCCGGCGGAGGATCCCGCTACCCCGCCCGCTTGACCGCGTCGACGTAGACGTTGGAGGCGGGCAGGTAGCTCGCCACCACCGCCAGTGCGGCCACCGCCGCGCCGGCATATGCGGGAAGCGTCGCCGTTCCCTCCCCGATGAACAGCGACGCCACCTGGAAGACCGTGAACACGGTGAGCAGGATCCTGGCCCAGTTGCGTCCCGACCTGAGCTTGATCGCGAGCCACAGCTGGACCAGTGCGATCACGACCGCGATGCTCGCGAACAACACCTGGGTGAACGTGGCGGCGCTCTGCAGCTGCTCTTCGGTCATCGTCGTCCCCGACGCCCTCAGCGCTTCGACGAGGTCGTCGTGCGTGCCCACCAGGACACCCACGGACGTCGCCGCGAAGACGCACGACACGAGGAACCCCACGAACGCAGCGATGATGGTGCCCGGCGGCGTGGTCCTGCCCGTTGCAGTAGTCATGATCACGACCGTAGAACGCGGCGAAAGTGGTTGCAGCACAACGGATTGCCATCTAGTACTTTCGGACGAGAGCCCGGTTGCGGCGGTCCGTGAAGGCCGCCAGCATGCCGGGCTCTCCGTCGTACACCGCCGCGCACCAGTTCGCCCACTGATCATGTGAGCGATAACATTGCGACCCGAACGGCATCCATAGCGTCCTCCAGCAGTGCTGCCCGAGCGTCGAATCGCGTTCGATTCTCCGCAAAACCGCTAAAGTTAACGCTCACATTTAGCGTTGACCGCTCGATGCACTCGTGGCTACGTTCCGTCTCGGGGCCAACGTGGGCAGTCCGGCTCCGCGCTGTCGGTGCGACTCATTCCGAACCGCACCGCCTCGCCGAGCGACGGGAGCGTCCCCATGTCCTCATCGTTGAGCCGACGCAGGCTCCTGCAAGCCGCGGGTGTGGCCGCTGTCGCGACCGCGGCGCCGTCGCTGCTGGCAGGTTCGGCCCAGGCCGCGACGGTGCCCCCTGCCCGTGGTGACGCGGGCGTCTCGGCCTTCGCGTTCGACCTGTCCGAGGTCCGCCTGACGTCGGGCAGGTGGCTGGACAACCAGAACCGCACGCTGTCCTACCTGCGGTTCGTCGACGTCGACCGTCTGCTCTACAACTTCCGCGCCAACCACCGGCTGTCCACGAACGGCGCCGCAGCGCTGGGCGGGTGGGAGGCCCCGAACTTCCCGTTCCGCACGCACAGCCAGGGACACTTCCTCACGGCATGGGCGCAGGCGTGGGCGGTCCTGGGTGACACGACGTGCCGCGACAAGGCGAACTACGTGGTGGCCGAGCTGGCCAAGTGCCAGGCGAACAACTCGGCGGCGGGGTTCACCACCGGTTACCTGTCGGGCTTCCCCGAGTCGGACTTCGACGCGATGGAGGCCGGCTCGCCCAAGTCCGTGTCGTACTACTCCCTGCACAAGACCCTCGCCGGCCTGCTCGACGCATGGCGCTACATCGGCAACACCCAGGCGCGCGACGTGTTGCTGCGCTTCGCCGGATGGGTGGACTGGCGCACGGCCCGCTTGTCCTACAGCACGATGCAGAACGTCCTGGGCACGGAGTTCGGCGGCATGAACGCGGTGCTCGCCGACCTCTACCAGCAGACGGGCGACGCGCGCTGGCTGACGACGGCCCAGCGGTTCGACCACGCCGCGGTGTTCGACCCCCTCGCCGCCAACCAGGACCGGCTGAACGGCCTGCACGCCAACACCCAGGTGCCGAAGTGGATCGGCGCCGCCCGCGAGTACAAGGCGACCGGGACCACCCGCTACCGCGACATCGCCCTCAACGCCTGGAGCATCACCGTCGGCGCGCACACCTACGTCATCGGCGGCAACAGCCAGGCAGAGCACTTCCGCGCGCCCAACGCCATCGCCGCATACCTCAGCACCGACGCGTGCGAGGCGTGCAACACCTTCAACATGCTCAAGCTGACCCGTGAGCTGTGGCTGACCGATCCCGGCAAGGTCGCCTACTTCGACTACTACGAGCGCGCCCTGCTCAACCACCTGATCGGCCAGCAGAACCCGGCGGACCCCCACGGGAACATCTGCTACTTCACCGGCCTCAACCCCGGCCACCGGCGCGGCAACACCGGTCCCGCGTGGGGCGGCGGAAACTGGAGCACGGACTACGGCACGTTCTGGTGCTGCCAGGGCACCGCGCTGGAGACCAACACCAAGCTCGCCGACTCCGTCTACTTCTTCAACGGCACCACGCTCACGGTGAACCTCTACACACCGTCGGTGCTGACGTGGTCGTCCCGCGCCATCACGGTCACCCAGACCACGAGCTACCCGGCGAGCGACACCACGACGCTGACCGTCACCGGCAACGCGGGCGGATCGTGGACGATGCGGCTCCGCATCCCTGCCTGGACCACGGGCGCGACCATCAGCGTCAACGGCGTCGCGCAGAACGTGACCGCCACGCCCGGCACCTACGCGTCCCTCACGCGAACGTGGACGTCCGGCGACGTGGTGACGCTGCGACTGCCGATGCGCGTGATCGCCCAGCCCGCCAACGACAACGCCGGCGTCGTCGCGCTGACCTACGGCCCAGCCGTGCTGGCGGGCAACTACGGCAACACCAGCCTGTCCGCGTTGCCCTCGCTGGACGTCGGCTCCGTCACCCGCACCAGCACGTCGTCACTGGCGTTCACCGCCACAGCGAACGGCACGCAGGTCAACCTCGGGCCGTTCCACGACGCACACGGCTTCAACTACACCGTCTACTGGAGCACCGGCGGTGGCGGCACGGCGAGCCATCGGCTGGTCAACGCCGGCACCGGCATGGTGCTGGGCGTCCAGAACATGTCCACTGTGGACGGCGGTCTCGCCGTGCAGTGGCACGACAGCGGGACCGCCGACCACAACTGGCAGATGGTCACCGACGGGTCGGACGTCCGGTTCCGCAACGTCCACAGCGGCAAGGTGCTGGGCGTGGAGAACATGTCCACCGCGGACAACGCCCGCGTCCTGCAGTGGTCCGACAACGGCACCGCTGACCACAAGTGGACTCTCGTCGCTCAGGGCGACGGCACCTACAAGATCCGCAACGTCAACAGCGGGAAACTGCTCGGCATCCTCAACGGTTCCACCACCGCGGGTGCGCAGGTCGTGCAGGACTCCGACAACGGCAGCGCCGACAACCGGTGGCGCCTGGTCGCGAACTGATCCGCGGACGCGGCGGCGGACACTTCCGCATGGCCCCGCCGCGTCGCGCTTTCAGACCATGTCGTTGCCGCTGACGGTCTTCCCGGCCGGGACGTAGGGCTGCACGACGTCCCGGTGCTCGACGATGCGGCCGACGTGGTCGCCGTCCTCGAAGATCCGTTCCGGGTTCCAGCCGAAGCCCACGAGCGACGGCACAGCCGCACGCAGCCCGTCGAGTCCGTTGGGCAGGTTCGGGCTCCCGCGGCCGACACTTGTCAGATGACTGCGCCCGTGACGGTCGTCCGCCTCAGGCAGGCGGCCAGTTCCGCAACGCGGCGTCGGCCACCCGCTGAAGATCCTCGCGAGTCGCGCCGCCCGCCGCCTGCACGGCCATACCGTTCCCGATCGTCATGACGTAGCGGGCGATCAGGTCCGGATCGGCGTCCGCGGGCAGGTCGCCGTCCTCGACGGCCCGCTCGAACCGGTCGCGCAGCAGCCCCTGGCCCCCGTTGCGCCACTCGGTCAGGATGTCGCGCGCGACCCGTCCGGTCTCACCGACGGCCAGCGCGCCCTGCACTCCGAGGCAACCGGCGGGGCATCCCGGCCGGGTGTTGGCGCGGACCGAGCCGGCGAGGAACGTCTCCGCGACCTCACGAGCGGTGGTCGCCTGCAGCGCTTCGACGGCGTAGGAGACCGTGCCTTCCGAGTAGCGCCGCAACGCCTTGCGAAAGAGCTCCTCCTTGTTGCCGAAGGCCGCGTACATGCTCTTGCGGGAGATCCCCATGCGCTCGGTCAGGTCGGCGAGGCTCGCGCCCTCGTACCCCTGCTCCCAGAAGACCACCATCGCCTTCTGGAGGGCCTCCTCGGCGTCGAACTCTCGCGGCCGACCGATCTGAGCCTTCTCCACGGCCTCATCCTACCCTTCCGCACCGTTCGGTGCAGAAGTGCTACGGTCGCAATATGCACCGATCGGTGCACAAAATCGTGGAGGTCAGGGAATGCGCAGGCTGGAAGGAAAGACCGCGGTCATCACCGGTGGCGGCACGCGAGGCATCGGCAGGGCCACGGCCGCACGGCTGGTCGAGGAGGGCGCGCACGTGTTCATCACCGGCCGCCGCAAGACCGAGTTGGACGACGCGGTGGAGGCGATCGGCCAGAACGTGACGGCGGTGCCGGGCGACATCACGAACCCGGACGACCTCGACCGGCTCTACGAGGCGGTCGCCGCGCGCGGTCAGGGGCTGGACGTGCTGTTCGCCAACTCGGCCACCGCGTCGTTCGCGACCATCGAGACGATCACCGCGGAGGACTTCGACACCGTCTTCGGCGTCAACGTGAAGGGCACCCTCTTCACGCTGCAGAAAGCACTTCCGCTGCTCAACAAGGGCGCGTCGGTGATCATCAACGCCTCCACCGCCGCCGACAGGGGCACTGCCGGATTCGGCGCCTACGCCGCGTCCAAGGCAGCCCTGCGGACGTTCACGCGCACCTGGGCGAATGAACTCAAGGACCGCGGCGTCCGGGTCAACGCCATCTCCCCCGGGCCGACCGACACCAACGGGATCACGGAGCTCGTGGGCGAGGAGAACGCGGAGGCGTTCAAGGCGAACGAGGCCGGCCGGATCGCGATCGGTCGGATGGGTCACGTGGACGAGGTGGCGGCCGCGGTGGCCTTCCTCGCCTCCTCGGACAGCAGCTTCATGCTCGGCGCCAACGTGTACGTCGACGGTGGCGAGAACCAGATCTGACTCCAGTTGGACGCCAGGAACTCGCTCGTGTGACACTTTGTCCAGCATCTGACATTTCGTTCAGCCCTGGAGATCGCGTGCGAGACGTTCCTGAATCCGCTGTGACTCACCGAGGCAGCACCGCGGACGCCGTGTTCGCCGCGTTGTCCCCCGTCGTCGAGGGCATCGCGGCGACGTTCGGGCGAAGCTGCGAGGTGGTGTTGCACGACTACCGGGACCAGGAGCGGTCGGTCGTCGCGGTCGCCGGATCCGTCACGGGCCGGGAGGTCGGCGACGCGATGAGCGAGATCGGCCTGCGCGTCCTCGCCGCCGGGGACGCGGCCCGCAACGAGGTCGGCTACCTGACCCGCGCGCAGGACGGGCGGGTGCTCAAGTGCACGACGCTGCCGTTGCGCGACGTCGACGGGACGTTGATCGGCGCGTTGTGCGTCAACATCGACGTCTCGGCGATCAACCGCGCGACCGGCGTGCTGTCGGACCTGCTCGGCCTGTCCGCGCTGGAGGAACCGACCGCGTCCACGAACTTCTCCGGCGACCTGGACCAGGTCGTCGAGTCCCTGATCGAACGCGCTGAACGCGCGCACGCCGTACCGGTCGCGGCGCTGGGGCGTGACGAGCGGCTGGTGCTCGTCCGGTCGCTGAACGAGGCCGGCGTGTTCGCGTTGCGCGGCGCGCCAGGACGTATCGCCCAACGGCTGGGCATCTCCCGCACCGGTCTGTACAACGACCTCGCCGAGTTGAAGAAGGACACCCCGTGACCGACAGCCCTGCCTTCGTCAGCGAGTCCGAGTCGGCCGCCCTGGTCGACGACGACCTCGCGCTGGCCGCCGCACGCGAGGCGTTCCTCGCCACCGCGACGGGATCGACGTTCCCCGTCGTGATCGGGCAGTCGTTGCCGCACAACAGGTTCACCCTCAAGTCCGGCGCCGCGGGCGATCTCGTCGGCGTGAAGATCGGCAGCTTCTGGCCCGGCAACGCCGACCTGCCCCGCCACAGCTCGACGATCGTGCTGCTCGATCCCGCCACCGGCAGGCTGAGCGCCGTCGTCGAGGCCGCGGCCGCCAACGCCTACCGCACGGCCGCCGCCGACGCGCTCGCCGTGGACACTTTGGCCCGCAAGGACTCCCGCACGCTGACCGTGATCGGAACCGGGCACCAGGCCCTGCACGAGGTCCGCGCCGTCAGCCGGGTGCGGCCGATCGACCGGATCCTCGTCGTGGGCAGACGAGCTGACGCGGCACAGGCGTTCGCAGCGGAAGTGACAGAGGTGACCGGTCTGAAAGCCGAACCCGTCGACACCAGAACCGGGATCGCCGAGGCGGACGTGCTCGTCACGGCCACGACCGCCCGCGAGCCCCTGTTCGACGCGAGCTGGGTCACGCCGGGCACGCACATCTCCGCCATGGGGGCCGACGGTCCCGGCAAGCAGGAGCTGCCGGTCGCCCTGTACGACCGCGCCTCGCTGTTCTGCGACCTTCCCGAGCAGTCCCGGACCATCGGCGAGTTCCAGCACGCCCACTCCGTGCCGGTCGCACTCGGCGCCGTGCTCGCCGGCGATGCCGAAGGACGGACCTCACCGGAGGACGTGACGGTGTTCGACAGCTCCGGATTCGCCTTGCAGGACCTCACTCTCGCCGCCGCCCTGCTGCGTCGCCGCGCCGCTTCCCCGGGAGACCCCGAATGACCACTGTGGACACCCCGTACGCCCTGATCGACACGGACCGGCTGGACCGCAACGCGGCCCGGCTCCGCGACCACCTGAGCGAGCTCGGTGTGCCGTTGCGGCTGCACGTCAAGACGTCCAAGTCCGTCGAGGTCGCGCAACGGGTCCACGCGGATGGACCGATCACGGTGTCCACCCTCGCCGAGGCCGAGCACTTCGCGGACGCGGGCTACCGGGACGTGCTCTACGCGGTCGGCCTCGACCCGCACAGACTTCCCCGCGTCGCCGCACTGCTCCGACGCGGCGTGACTCTCACCGTCCTGCTCGACACCGTCGAGCAGGCCGAGGCGCTGACCCGGTTCGCGGCCGGGGAGAACCTCCGGATGCCGGTCCTGATCGAGATCGACTGCGACGGGCACCGAGGCGGCATCGCACCCGCCGATCCCGCCCTCGTCCACATCGGACGGTCACTCGGCCCGCACCTCGCCGGCGTGCTCACCCACGCGGGCGAGTCCTACTTCGCTCGCACACCGGAGTCGTTGCGGCAGGCCGCTCAGAACGAGCGGGACGTCGCTGTCGCCGCCGCGGAGACGTTGCGCGCCGCCGGGCTGCGCTGCCCGATCGTCAGCGTCGGCTCGACACCCACCGCGCACGCGGCGACCGACCTGACGGGCGTCACCGAGGTCCGCGCCGGCAACTACGTCTTCTTCGACCTCGTCATGGCGGGCATCGGCGTCTGCGGCCTCGACGATCTCGCGCTCTCCGTGGTCGTCACGGTGATCGGCCACCGGCACGACAAGAACTGGGTGCTCACCGACGGCGGCTGGATGGCCATGTCACGGGACCGCGGCACGCAGGCGCAGGCCGTCGACCAGGGCTACGGACTCGTCGCCGACGAGCACGGCGACCTGATCCCCGACCTGCTCATGACCGGGGCGAGCCAGGAGCACGGCGTCCTGAGCACGCGGGACGGCAAGCCCGTACCCGATCTGTCCATCGGAACCCGTCTGCGGATCCTGCCGAACCACGCCTGCGCCACCGCCGCCCAGCACGACCGTTACCACCTCGCCAGCGGCGCCACCTGGAGCCGCCTGCGCGGGTGGTGACGGATCACGCCGTCGGATCGGCGCCGAGCGCGAGGGCGAGCAGGTCACCCAGCTGGTCGAGCTGCGCCGCGGAGAGGTTCCGGAACGACGCGTCCAGGACGCCGTCGGCGAGGTCCTGCCCGGCCTTGAGCAGCCTCTCCCCCTCCGCGGTGAGCCGGTGCCGGACGGGACGACCCGGCCCTGGGATCCGTTCGATCAGACCGCGGTCGGCCATCCGCGTGGCCAGCGACCCGAAGGACTGGTCGGTCTGGAAGGTCAGCACCGCGAGGTCGTGCAGCGACGCGTCCGGGTTGCGGGCCAAGTGTCGCAGCGTGTCCCACTGCACCAGCGAAAGTCCGAGCGGCGCCAGCGCCTGGCTCATCGTTCGGTGGTGGCGGTGTTGCAGGCGCTTGACGGCCAGGCCGACGTCGGCGGGACGGTGAGGCATGCGGGCCAGCCTACCCGACTGAGGACAGGTTGCTTATATAAGCATCCTTATCTAAGGTTCCTTATATGACTTCCGAACTGACCTTGCTGGATCTCGACCACACCCGGACTTTCCTGCTGCTGCACGGCGGTGGTGGCGTGCCGACGATGGCCGGTTTCGCCCACCTGCTCGCCGAACGCGCTCACGCACGGGTGCTGCTGCCCACGCACCCCGGTTTCGGTGGCACGCCGAAACCGGACGACCTCATCGACGTCGCCGGCCTGGCCAGGACCTACGTCGACCTGCTCGACCGCCTCGACCTCACCGGCGTCACCGTGATCGGCAACTCCTTCGGAGGCTGGGTGGCCGCCGAGATCGCGCTGCTCGGCAGCCCGCGGGTGAGCAGCGCGGTGATCGCCAACGGGATCGGCGTCGAGGTCGGCGGCCACCCCGTCACCGATGTCCGCGGCCTCTCCCCGGCAGAGCTGCGGAAACTCTCGTGGCACGACCCGAGCAAGGCACCGCAGCCGGCAGCCGGCCCAGGCCCGGACGTGCAGGCCCTGATCGGCTACACCGGGCCGGCGATGGCCGATCCGACCCTCGCCGCGCGGCTCGGCCAGACGCCGGTGCCCGTCCACGTGGTGTGGGGCGAGAGCGACGGCATCGTCTCCCCCGAGTACGGCAAGGCCTTCGCCGCCGCGATCCCGCGGTCGACGTTCACCCCGCTGCCCCGCACCGGTCACCTGCCGCAGGTCGAGTCACCCGAGGCACTCCTCGACGCGGTGCTCTCAGTTCGCTGACGGCACCTGGCCGGGCTCGCGCCGCAGGTCGTCCAGCCCGCCGCGGACGTCGTCGATGGTGATCTGCTCCGCGGCGGCCGAGTCGCCCGCGCGCAGGGCCCGGACGAGCGCGCGGTGGCTGGTGTAGCGGTCGAGACCGAACCGGTGGTCCGCGAGCACCCGGTCCAGCATCCGCGTCCGGCGCTCCGCCCGCGTGAACACCCTGGTCTGCTCCAGCAGCCGGGCCAGAACGGCGTTGCCCGCGCAGGCGGCGACCGCGTCGTTGAAGCGCTGCATGGTGTCCAGCAAGGTGTTCAGGTGCTTCTCGACCGCGCGGCCCTCGGCGTCGCGCTGCTTGATGACGATCAGCAGGTCGTCCGCCTCGTCGAGAACGGCGTCGAGCTCGTCGAGCTGGGCGGTGGTCGCGTGACGCGCGGCGAACCGGGCGATGAGGCCGCGCAGCGCGATCTCGACCTCGGCGAGGTCCTCGACGGCGGAGGCGCCGATGTCCGCGACGACGACCGTGCGCGGGCCGATCCTGTTGATCAGGCCGTCCTGTTCCAACCGGCGGATGGCCTCCCGGACCGGCGTGGGGCTCATCGACAGCCGTTCGGCAAGGCCGCGTTCGGTGATCTTCTCGCCGGGAGCCAGGTCACCCGCGGCGATAGCCTCCTGGACCGAGCGGTAGGCCCGGCCTGCCAGCGTGTCGGACTGAGGATCCTTGTCGGCCATCACGAGCACCGATACTACGACAAGCACTTAAGCTATTGCTTGCTAATTTTGCTATAGCATCCTAGCTTGGGGGTCGCCGCGACGTTCCCGAGCCAACGGAGGCTTCCCGATGTCGTCACTCGCCGCGCCGGTCGACCGGAGGCTCACCAGGCGCATCACGTTCTTCGTCGCGCTCGCCGTGTTCGCACAGGAGACGACCTGGGACTTCTACGACGCCCAGGTGCCTCCGCTGCTGCGCGAACACATCGCCAGCACCGCGATCGTCGGCCTGCTCATGGGCATGGACAACCTGCTCGGCATCTTCGTCCAGCCCTGGATCGCCAACCGCTCGGACAACACCCGCACGCGGTGGGGCCGGCGAGTTCCCTATCTCGCGGTGGGCATGCCACTCGCCGCGGTGCTGTTCGTCTTCATCCCGCTGGCGACCGCGCTGCCGGCGCTGATCGCGGTCATCTTCGTCTACTCGTTGGTGGGCAACAGCTTCAAGCCGATCGCCCAGGCGTTGCTGCCGGACTTCATCGAGCCGGAACGCCGGGGCAGGGCCAACGCGGTGGTGAAGATCGCCTCCGGTACGACGGTCATCGTGTCCGCGCTCGTCAGCGCGTTCATGGTGGACGACCACCCGAAGCTCGCGTTCACCGTCCCCGCCCTGATCATGCTGGTGAGCACGGCGGTTCTCGTCTCGCGGGTGCGCGACAACACGTCGAGGGGCTACCAGCTCGCGCTCACCGAGGACGCCCACGACGAGACGCCCGTGCGCCTGCGGGATCTGGCCAGGGACATCCTGCGCGACCACGACCGCAGCCGGCTTCTCGTCGTCACCGCGGTCCTGCTGTTCGCGTCCGCCTGGTTCTCCTCGCGGTCGTTGTTCACCCCGTACGGCATGGAAACCCTTGCCCTGTCCCGAGGTGAGGCGGGCTCGCTCACGTTCCCGAGCGGCGTCGCGTTCCTCCTCGCCGCCTATCCCGCCGCGCTGCTCGCCGAACGCATCGGGCGCATCCGGACGATGACGATCGGGATGGTCGTCTTCGGCGTCTCCCTCGCGTTCGGCAGCCTCGTGCCGACTCCCGCCACCACGGTCGTCGCCTTCTGCGTCGCGGCCGCCGGAGCGTCCGGGTTCCTGATCAACGCCGCCGTCGTGCTGTGGAACCTGGCGCCGTCCGCCCGCGTGATCGGCGTGTACACCGGCCTGTACACGGTGAGCTGGGCGGCTGGCGGGTTCGTCGGACCGGGAGTGGTCGGCGCGATGGTCGACATCACCGGGTGGCGCTACATGCTCCTCGACATCGCCCTGATCACCGCGCTCGCCACCGCCGTGATCCTGCGCGTCGCCGTCCTGAGCCGACGCCGCTCGGTCTCGCTGTAGAAAGGAAAACCGCACATGAGCGCTCCTATCGGAGCTGTCCGCGTCCTGACGCCCACCGGCATGCTCGGCGCAGGCTTCACCCAGTCCTCCGTGGACCGGGGGCTGGAGCTGGGCGCCGACGTCATCGCCGTGGACGGCGGATCGACCGACTCGGGCCCACACTACCTCGGCTCGGGCACCGCCAAGACGACCGCCGCGGCCGTCGCCCGCGACCTGCGAATCCTGCTCCGCGCCGCCGCGCGGGCCCACATCCCGCTCATCGTCGGGTCCTGCGGCACCAGCGGCACCGACTCCGGCGTCGCCTGGGTCGCCGGGATCGTCGAGGACGTCCTGTGCGAGGAGAAGCTCGACCTGTCCGTCGCGACTATCTTCAGCGGGCAACGCGCGGACTTCGTCAAGGCACGCCTGCGGGAACGCGCGGTGCATCCGCTGGCACCGTCCGCCGCACTCGATGAGACCACTGTGGACAGTTGCACCCACGTCGTCGGGATGATGGGCCACGAACCGATCGAGGAGGCCCTGCGCGCCGGAGCCGACGTGGTGCTCGCGGGCCGCGCGACCGACACCGCCCTCGCCGCCGCGGTGCCGTTGATGAGGGGCATGCCCGCGGGTCCGGCGTGGCACGCGGCGAAGATCGTCGAATGCGGCGGGCAGTGCACGACGAACCCGCGCGCGGGCGGCGTTCTCGCCACGATCGACCACACCGGTTTTACCATCGAACCGCTCGACCCCGACGCCGCCTGCACACCGATCTCCGTTGCCGCGCACATGCTCTACGAGACCGTGAACCCGTTCCGGATGCGCGAACCCGCCGGTGAGCTGGACGTCACCGAGGCCACCTACACGGCCCTCGACGAACGGCGCGTGCGCGTCGAAGGCTCGCTGTTCCACCCGGCCGACCAGCACACGGTCAAGCTCGAGGGCGCCAGGATCACCGGCTACGAGACGATGTCGTTCACGGCCATCCGCGACGAGCACATCCTCGCGAACATCGAGGAGTGGACCGACCTGTTCGTCAAGGTCTTCACCGCCCGCGTCGAGCAGACCCTGGGCCTCGACAGCGCCGACTACTCCTTCGACCTGCGCCGCTACGGCTACGACGCCGTGCTGGGCTCGCTCGAACCGGCCACCCGCCCCCCGCGCGAGATCGCCGTGATGCTGCTGGTCCGCGCCGCCACCCAGGAGCTCGCGACGGCCGTCGCGAAGGTCGCCAACCCGTTGATGCTGCACCTGCCGACCCCGGACATGGCGTACCTGCCCAGCCTCGCGTTCGCGACCTCCCCCGCCGAGACCGAACGCGGCCCGGTCTACGAGTTCGTGCTCAACCACGTCGTCGACACCCGCACCCCCACCGAGATGTTCCGCATCGAGCACCGGAAGGCCGTTGTCCATGACTGAGCAGCCCGCGCAGACGTTCGGCGACATCGCACTGGAGGTCCGTTCCAAGAACGCCGGACCGTTCTGGGTCACGATGGAACTGTTCCTGCGCAACCCCGAGGACTACGCCCTGGCGGCCGCGCCGGAGATCATCAACGAGGACGCCATCGCGTTCCTGTACGGCGTGCGCGCCGAGGACGTCCAGATCTTCCGGATCCCGTCGCTGAACGTCGTCAAGATCTCGTTCCCGCGGCCCGTTCCCCAGGGCGGACTGCTGGACCGCGACATCCACGCCGGGCAGCACCACGTCCCACTGGCGTCGCTGACTATTCCACCGAGCACTTCAGGCCGTTGAACGAGAACGTCGTCGGCGGTGTGTGAGTGCCGCGGGAGCTGCCGTTGAACCCGATCTGCACCGACGCCCCCGCCGCGATCTGCTGGTTGTAGTTCGCGTTCGTGGCGCTGACGATCGGCCCGTACTGCTTTCCGGTGGCGTTCCACATGTCGCGGATGCCGTCCCCGTTCGCGAAGACCCAGAGCAGCGACCAGCCGTTCACCGCCGCGGTGCCGGTGTTGCGCACGGTCACACTCGCCTGGAACCCGCCCTGCCACTGCCCGGTGACCCGGTAGGCGACCGCACACGCCTTCGCCGGCGGTGGCGCGGTCGTCGTGCGCGGTGGTGGCGGGGCCTGGGTCGTCGTTGTCGTGGGAGGAGCAGGTTTCGTCGTGTCGGAGCCCTCGCACGGCGGGCCCCACAACCCTCGCTTGGCCGCGGTGGCCTCGTCCCGTGCCGCGATCATCGGCCCGCCGTCGACGCCTTCCGGCTTCAGCGCGCCCTGCCGCACGGCGAGCACCGCGTAGTCGGTGCCGTCCTCCAACTCCAGGTTCACCTCGCCGGGCGTCAGTGCGGTGAACCGGACGGAGCTCGCCAGCAACGTCGATCTCGCGAAGTCGAGCGCGGCCTTCGCGAAGCACTCCTTCGGTTCCGCCAGCAGGGCGATGCGGACCTTCGTGCCGTCGGCGAACTCCACGGTGCGGCCGTCGACCACATCGCGCACGACGGTCAGCACGTCCTGCGGCGGCACCACCTCGTTGACCAGCGTCGGCGGCTTCAGCGGGGTCTGGGGCAACGGCGCCGGTGCCGCGGGCGCGGCCGAACACGCACCGATGAACAACACCGACAACACCAGCAGGTGCCTGCACGCCACCACAACCCCCGACTGTCCACCGTCACGGAAGTCGCTTGGCACAAAACGATTCGTGCACCGTCCTCACGCGACTCACTGCTGGACTGTCGGCCGAGGTGATCAGCGCGTTACCGTCCCGTGGGTGATCATCCGCAACAACGAGTGGCCTCGCCGGGAATCGTCCACCGTGGAACCGACGGCTCAGTAGACGAACCGGCGCACGTCGTCCGGCTGGATGACGAGCCGGACCTGGTCCGCGCCAAGGATTTCGGCGAGGTCGTCGACGCGGGACGGGTCGTCGGCGTCCCAGTAGCGGGCAGCCAGGCGTTCGGCCAGTTCGTGCGCTCCGTCGGTCTCCACCGCGACGGGGCCGGAGACCGCCAGCCACCGCTCGCGCTCCCCCACTGGAGCGGCGACGACGATCGAGGCACGGGGATCGCGGCGCAGGCGGCGGACCTTCAGCGAGTTCGGGTCGGTGAACAGCTGGATCGTTCCCTCGGCCGTGGCCTCGAACCACACCGGTCGCGGCTGCGCCGGCACCGGCCCCGCCGCGACGGACAGGAACCCGTACAGCGGGCGGCTCAGGAACTCCAGATCCTCGGTGGTCAGCGAATCGCTCATGAGTCCGATTGAACACGGCCCGAGAACGACCGGCACATGGCCGAGAAGCCGCGCCGCCTGTCCAATCGTCTAGATCCGCGCCCCGATCCAGGCGACGACGAGCAGGAACCCCACCACGCCCGCGGACTGCCACAACACCAGGTCGAAGCTCCTGCGCACACCCGTCTCCGCAGGCACGGGGTTCGGCCGGTGCCGCTCGATCTCCTCCCGGATCCGGTGCTGCACCCGGCTTCCGTTCAGGGAGCTCGCGACGGAGAACGCACCGGCGGCGACGTTGATCCGCTCGCCCGAAGTGGTCACGAGGTGGACCTCGCGTTCCGACTCGACCGACGCGAGGTCGGCCCACGGCACCCAGTACGCGCGGAACCAGTTCACCACCAGCACGCCGGAGTCGTAGATCTTCACCTCCGCGTGCGCGCCGACCATCCACACGAACCAGGTGATCGGCGCCATGATCGCGACGAACTCCAGCCGCTGCGCGAACCCGTTGCCGGGAAACGGGGTGAGCAGCACGTACACGGTCGTGACCAGCATGCCCAGCGTCACGGTCCAGCTGAGGACGCTGTCGAACTTCCTGCGCAGCACCACTGCCGCCCTGCCCCGGCTCATGGCCACACGATAGGACTTGTCCATGCGACTGGAGAGCTTCATCGATCCCAAACTGGCCGCGCACGTCGAGGAGTCGCGCCGGACGAACGCCGAACGGGGTGTCCGGCGCGGCCCGGGCAACGCGGACGAGCTGCGGAGCTTCAGGGTCGCCCCAGCCGAGGACAACACCGTGGTCGAGGCTCGCGGCCGCGAGGTGCCCGTCAGGATTCTGAGGCCGGAGGGCACGCCCCGCGGGGTCTACCTGGACTTCCACGCCGGCGGCTTCTTCATGGGTTCCGCGGCCCAGGACGACGCCCGCAACCAGCGGCTCGCGAACGCGGTCGGAGCCGTCGTCGTGAGCGTCGACTACCGGCTCGCCCCGGAACACCCCTGGCCGGCCGCTCCGGACGACGCCGAGACGGCCGCGCTCTGGCTCCTCGACCAGGCCGAGGAGCAGTTCGGCACGGACCGGCTCGTCATCGGGGGCTTCTCGGCGGGATCCACCCTCGTCGTCACCACGCTGCTGCGGCTGCGCGACCGGGGCGAGGCGGCCCGGGTGGCGGGCGCGGTCCTCCAGGCCGGCACCTACGACATGAGCGGGCTGACCCCGGCCGGCCGGGCGATCGCGAACGAGTACTTCATCGAGGCCTACGCGGGTCACGTGCAGGACAGGACGCACCCGGACATCTCGCCCGTCTACGGTGACCTGCGCGGACTGCCGGAGTTCCTCATGGTCGTCGGCGACCAGGACGTCATCCTGGAGGACAACCTGGCCATGGCGGCCCGCATCGTCGGGGCGGGCGGCGAGGTCGACCTCAAGATCTACCCGGAGTCGCGGCACGGCTTCACCAACCGGGACAACGGCATGGCGCGGGCCGCCTGGCGCGACATCGAGCAGTGGCTCGCGGCCAGGTTCTCCTAGACTCCGGCCAACAGTGATCAACACGAGGTGGCGACATGAAGCTGGGCGATGTCACGCGGACCGCTCTGGCCTGCGTCCGGATCTTCAACGGCGCGCTGGGCCTGGTCGCCGCCGAGCGGATGGCGAAGAGCCTCGGCGACGAGCTGGGTGACGACAAGCGGTTCGTCTACCCGGCCCGCATGTTCGGCATCCGCACGCTGGTCCTCGGCGTGGACCTGCTGACGTTGAAGAGCGGCGACGCGAACGCACGGCGGGTGCTGCGGCAGGCCGTGCTCATCCACGCCACGGACACCGCCGCCGCTGTCTACGCCGGCAAGCGCGGCGAGCTGCCGACCAGGGCGGCGAAGCTGACCACGATCATCTCCGCCGTCAACACCGGGCTGGCCGTCGTGTCGCTGCTCGCCGCCGAGAAGGACAGCTGATCGGAGGCGGCCGTGACGGTCGAGGTCGCTGCCCGGAGAGGTGAGCGCCCAGCACCACCTGAGCGAGGCGCTCACCCTCGCCGACGCGCACGGCACGGTCGCGTGGCTGTGGGCCAGCAGGTCGGACTACGGACGCGCCTTCGAACACGCCAAGGCCGCACTCCCGCACTACGAGAAGTCCGGCACCAAGATGCCGATCGCCATGGCGGACGACGACTACGGCACCGCCAACACGTTGATGAACCTCGGCCGCACCCACCTCGCGCTCGGACAGTCCGACCAGGCCGCCGAGGTCTGGCAACGGGCGCTGGACCTGCTCGCACAGCAGGGCCGTGAGGAGGAGGCCGGACGCCTGCGCGAACAACTCCAACCCTGAACGCCAACTGACGACGTGGTTGCGTGCCCGCGGAAGCACCGGGGGCACGCACCACATCGGACGGATCTTCTAACCGAAGTTCACGTCACTGCACCACATGTAGGCCTGGTCCAGGTGCGAGGCCTGCCAGATCGTGAACACGATGTGGTGTCCGCGGTAGGCGCCGGAGGTCTGGACGTTGAACGTGATGTCCTTGGCCGGGGCGTACCTGCCGGTCTGCGTGATGAAGTCGAGGTTGCCCCAGCCGAGTCTCTGAGTGGTGGGGTCGTACCCGTTCTTGCTCACGTAGACCCTGAAGTAGTCGGCACCATGAGTGGCCTGGTCGTACAGGTGCATCGAGAAGGTGCTGCCGACGTTCGTGGTCTTCCACTGGCCAGGTGTGTTCAGGGAGTTGTTGCGGGAGAGGGCGTTGCTGCAGAGCTGCCCGTCCGGGGTCGCCCCCTGGAAGTTTCCGCCGAGGCCGTCCCGCAGCGCGCTCATCCAGTTCCACATGGTGTCGGCGTTGGCCTGGAAGGCCTGCCAGCACATGGGATCCTGTTGCTGCATAGCGGGATTCGTGTGCTGGCTGCCCCAGGTCTTCCAGCACTGGTAGGCGCGGGTCGCGGGGCCGACGATGGTGCCGTGCGCCGAGGCCGGCGGGGCCCAGAGGACGGTGCAGGCCAGCACGCCGACGATCACGGCCATGATGCCTCTACGTCTGGCGACGGAACCGGAGTTAGTGTGCAGACGCATGGTTGAGCCTCCATTCTCCGATGATCGAGCAACAGCGATCGATCTGGGAGCGCTCCCAATTTCACCTTATCCGTCACCGTCCGGGATCGCAACGGTGCATTGAGTGACAGGCGCGCCCAGCCCAACCCGGAGACACCGTCGGACCTCGGTCAACCAACCTGACATCGCGTCCTGATGTTTCCGCACTCCCCCAAAGCGTTCGACTCGATTCGACTGTCGAATGTGGACGGCCACGACCCGTACGAAGACTCCGAACGCAGTATTGACCCTCGACGACCGGGACAGGAGTCTGGGAGCGCTCCCAGACTCGTCGACGAGGACGTGATGCGCATGGCAAGGCGCCGGCTTCTCCTGGTGGCCGCGCTCGTCGCGGCCGGACTACCGGCCGTGGCGACCACCGCGTCCAGTGCGCCCGACGCCACGGTCGTGGTCAACGCGAGGGCTGGGCTGGCCACCGTGCCGGACACCGCTCTCGGCGTGAACCACGCGATCTGGGACAGCCAGCTCGGCACGGACGCGGTGGCCGGCCTGCTGGGAGACGCGGGCGTGCGGATGATGCGCTACCCAGGCGGTTCGTACGGCGACATCTACCACTGGAAGGACCACACGGCCCCCGGCGGATACGTGGCGCCGAACACGGACTTCGACACGTTCATGTCCGGTGTGCGCCGGGCTCAGGCGCAGCCGATCATCATCGCGAACTACGGCACCGGCACGCCGCAGGAGGCTGCCGACTGGGTGCGGTACGCCAACATCACCAAGGGGTACGGCGCGAAGTACTGGGAGATCGGCAACGAGCTCTACGGCAACGGCCACTACGGCTCCGCGTGGGAGGCGGACGACCATCCCGACAAGAGTCCCGCCGGATACGCCAGGGAGACCGTGGCCTACGCACAGGCGATGAAGGCGGTCGACCCGACCATCAAGATCGGCGCCGTGCTCACCACGCCGGCGAACTGGCCGGACGCGATCGTCGCCGCCGGTGACGCCGCGAGCTGGAACCAGACGGTGCTCTCGATCGCGGGCCCGTACGTGGACTTCGTCGTCGTGCACTGGTATCCCAGCGGGTCGACGGCGGCGGAGACGATGGCGAGCGCGGACCAGGTCAGCGACATGACGTACCTGCTGCGTCAGCAGATCGCCCGCCACGCCGGACCGGACGCGGAGCGCATCGGGATCGCCATGACCGAGCTGAACACCACGTACGGCCGGAACACCCAGCCTGGCGCGCTGTTCGCGGCCGAGGCCTACACCTCGTTGCTGGAGAACGGCGTGTTCACCGTCGACTGGTGGAACACCCACAACGGTCCGGGCAGAGCGTCCACTGTGGCCGGTCAACCCGACTACGACGACTTCGGCCTGCTCTCCAGCGGAACCTGTGTGGATGGCGGCGCGTGCGAGCCGCCGCTGAACACGCCGTTCGCGCCGTACCACGCGTTGAAGATGCTCAGTCTGTTCGCCAGGCCCGGTGATCAGCTCGTCCGCGCGGGTTCCGGCGACCCGTCGGTCCGGGCGCACGCGGCCCGCCGGCCGAACGGTGATCTCGCGGTGTTGTTGCTCAACTCCGACCCGGACAACGCACGCACGGTCGCCATCGACTACGCCGGTTACACGCCTTCCGCTGCCGCACCGACAGTTCACACGTTCACCAACGGTGCCACCGAGATCTCGACCTCGAACGACGGCAACGCGCTCAGCCGGACACTGCCGCCGTTCTCGCTCACGACGCTCGTCCTGCACCCGTCCGCTCCGGCCCGGCTTCCCGCCACGCCGGGACAACCGGCCTCGGCCGAGGTCACCGACCGGACCGCGACGATCACCTGGCCTCCGGTTCCCGGCGCTGCGAAGTACGAGGTCCACCGCCAGTTCGGCACGACCGGTGAGCAGTGGGGCGAGACGTCCGGCACCACGTTCACCGTCGGCAACCTCAACCCCGGCACCAGGTACACGGTCAACGTGCTGGCGCGCACCGCCGCGGGTGCCGTGTCCTGGGCCTCTCCCCCGCTCACCGTCACCACCGGCAGTCCTGCCCGGAGCACCTGCGCGGTGCGACTGTCCACAGTGTCCGACTGGAGCAGTGGATACGTCGGCGGCATCGACATCACCAACACCGGCACCCACCCGATCTCCGACTGGACGCTGACGTTCGACTGGCCCACCGGGCGCCAGCAGGTGGGGTCGGGCTGGAACGCGACGTGGACCCAGACCGGGAACGCGGTCACCGTCACGGGATCCACCCGCATCGAACCGAACGCGACCGTCGGCGTCGGGTACGTCGGCAACTACACCGGGCCGAACATCGCACCGGCGGCGTTCAGGCTGAACGGAACGCTCTGCCGCACGGCGGCATGAACCTCTTGCTCAAAGGAGAGCGGATGAAGCGGCGGAACAAGGTTCTCGGCGCACTGCTCGCGGCTGTGACAGCCGCGAGCGCGATGGTCGCCATCGGCACGACCGGCCAGGTCACGGCAGTGGCGGCGGGCGGAACGGGCACCGGATACCTGCACACCAGCGGGAGCAGGATCCTGGACAGCACCGGCGCGACGGTCCGGCTGACCGGCATCAACTGGTTCGGGATGGAGACCGACAACAAGACCTTCCACGGCCTGTGGGCCAGCGTCACGTGGCGCCAGCAGCTCGACCACATGGCGCAGCTGGGCTACAACACGTTGCGCGTCCCGTTCTCCAACGACTCGCTGAAACCCGACGCCAGGGCCACCGGCATCAACGACTACACCAATCCCGACCTGGTGGGGCTGTCACCGTTGCAGATCCTCGACAAGGTCATCGACTACGTGGGCCAGAAGGGGATGCGCGTGATCCTCGACCGGCACCGGCCGACCAGCGCGGGTCAGAGCGCCCTCTGGTACACGGCGGGCGTCCCGGAGAGCACCTGGATCAACGACTGGAAGATGCTCGCCCAGCGCTACGCGGGCAACACCACGGTCATCGGCGCCGACCTGCACAACGAGCCGCACGCCGAGGGCACCAACCCGGCCGCGACCGGTTCGTGCTGGGGTTGCGGTGACACCGCCCGCGACTGGCGACTGGCCGCCGAACGCGCGGGCAACGCGATCCTGGGTGTGCAGCCGAACTGGCTGATCTTCGTCGAGGGCGTGAGCTGCCCGAGCGGTGGACTGTCGAACGTGTGGGACGGCGACCCGTCCAACGACGAGGACTGCGGCTGGTGGGGCGGGAACCTGTCGAAGGCGGGCCAGTTCCCGGTGCGCCTGTCCGTGCCCGGCCGGTTGGTGTACTCCCCGCACGAGTACGCCACGTCGGTCTACAACCAGCCGTGGTTCAGCGCGCCGAACTATCCGGCGAACATGCCCGCGATCTGGGACAAGTACTGGGGCTACCTCTACAAGCAGAACATCGCGCCGCTCATGATGGGCGAGTTCGGCACCACGCTCGCCAACCCGGTCGACAAGGTGTGGCTGGAGAACCTGATGGCCTACACCGGGACCGGTGTCAACGGCATCTCGTTCACCTACTGGTCGTGGAACCCCAACTCCGGTGACACCGGCGGCATCGTCGGCGACGACTGGACGACGGTGAACCAGGCGAAGCAGAACATCCTGCAGCCGTACCTGATCCCGCCCGCGGGTGGAGGTCCCGGCCCGACGACGACCACGACCACCTCCGGGGGCGGTACGGGCGGCTGCAAGTCCGCCTGGAAGCTGGACAACTCCTGGCAGGGCGGTTTCCAGGGCGCGCTGACCGTCACCAACACCGGGACGAGCGCCGCCAATCCGTGGACCGTCGCCTTCACCCTGCCCAGCGGCGTCACCATCTCCAACGGCTGGAACGGCACCTTCAGTCAGACCGGCGTCACGGTCACCGTGACCGCGCCGTCGCACAGCCCGTCGCTGGGTGCGGGAGCGGCGGTGTCGCTCGGTTTCACCGCCAACGGCACGACAAGCGCTCCCTCTGCCGTCACGCTCAACCAGGCGGCCTGCACCACCTGACAGCCTCGGCCGCGGTGCTGTGCGGGCACCGCGGCCGGGGTTCCCCGCCCAAAACGGACCAGGGACACTCACGGGCGCGAACAACCCCCTGGCCGGGGAAGTCTGGCTCCTGCACACAGCATCACGAGGAGCGGACGACATGCCCACCATCACCCTGACCCAGCAGACCACCGCGACGCCCGAGCAGTTCGTCGCCGGGCTCACCGACTTCGGCCCCGGCCGCGCGGACCTGTTCCCCAACAGCGCCGACGCCGACCTGCGGGTGCACGACCGGGGCGACACGTTCGCCGACGTCACCGAGGGGTCCGGCGGCATCTGGGAACGCCTGCACTACGACTGGTCCGACCTGGGCCGCGTCGTGCTGACCACGGTCGACTCCAACGTGTGGGGCGGACGTTCCGGCCACACCTACACGTTCACCAGGCAGGCCGACGGAACGACGCTCGTGCACGCCCACGTGGTGCGCGAGGGCAAGAACTTCAAGGGAAAGCTGCTCGGGCTCTCACTCGGGCTGCTCGGCAGGAAGGTGCTCGGCGGGGCCCTCGAGAAGACCGTGAGGGCCATCGAGACCAGGGGTTAGGTAAGGGTGCCCTAGGTCAACGCGACGGGCGGGAGCTAACGTAACCCGTCGTGAGCATGGTCGTGGAGCAACGCGGGCCCGAACCCGCACCGGCGCTGGAGAGCCCGCACCGGCGGCGGCGTCTCGGGCTGGTGGGTCTGCTGGTGTTGCTGGCCGCGGCGTCGGTGCTGTCACTGGTGATCGGCGCGCGGTCGCTCAGCCCGGCCGAGGTGTGGCAGGGGCTGTTCGGCGACCCCGGTGGCGACCAGCGGCTCACCGAGATCACGCTGATCGTGCAGACGCTGCGCATACCGCGGACGGTGCTGGCGCTCGTGGCGGGCCTCGCGCTCGGCGTCGCGGGCGCGTTGATCCAGGGGCACACCCGCAACCCCATCGCGGACACCGGCCTGCTCGGCGTCAACTCCGGGGCGTCGTTCGCCGTGGTGCTCTCGGTCTACCTGTTCGGCCTGCAGAACCCGGTCCAGTACATGTGGTTCGCGTTCCTCGGCGCCGCGGTGGCGGGCGTGGTGGTGTTCGGGCTGTCGAGCCTCGGCCGCGGCTCTGGCAACCCGCTCACGCTCGCGCTGGCGGGCCAGGGCGTCACGGTGTTCCTGGCCGCGATGACGAGCGCGGTGGCGTTGGGCGACAAGCAGACGCTCGACGTGCTGCGGTTCTGGAACGCGGGCTCGGTGCAGGGCGTCGGGTGGAACGTGATCGTGGTCGCGGCGATCTTCGCCAGCGTCGGACTCGTGCTGGCGCTGATCAACCTGCCGGTGCTCAACCTGCTCAACCTCGGTGACGACGTCGCGCGCGGCCTCGGCGTGAACATCGCGGCGGGACGCACCGTCGGCGTCGTCGCCGTCACGCTGCTCGCGGGCGCGGCGACGGCGGCGTGCGGGCCGATCGCGTTCCTCGGCCTGATGGTCGCGCACATCGCGAGATGGCTCACCGGACCGGACTACCGCTGGCTCGTGCCGTACGCGGGGTTGCTCGGCGCGGCCGTGCTGCTGGTCGGCGACATCGCGGGACGGCTCGTCGTGCGGCCCGCCGAACTGCAGGCCGGCATCGTCATCGCCCTCATCGGCGCCCCGTTCTTCGCGGTGCTGGTCTGGCTCGGGAAGTTCAGGCAGGCATGACCAAGGCACCCGAAATGCACCGCGGCCTGCGCGTCGGCGGCTGGTCCTGGGTCTGGCGGCCGTGGGCCGTGCTCGTCACGGTCGTGCTGGCGGCGCTGACGTTCCTGATCTTCTGCGTGTCGATCTCGATCGGCGACTTCACGATCGAACTGCCCGCGGTGGTCAGGACGCTGTTCGGACAGGGCGAGCGGGTCGACGAGTTCGTGATCATGGACCTGCGGATGCCGCGCGCCCTGGTCGGTCTCATCGCCGGGGTCGCGCTCGGAATCTCCGGTGCGCTCACGCAGTCGATCGCCCGCAACGCGCTGGCCAGCCCGGACGTGCTCGGCATCACCGGCGGCGCCAGCGCGACCGCGGTCTTCGTCGTGACGGCCGGCGGCGGCACGGCGATCGGCGGCGCGATGGGGCTGCCGGCGGCGGCGCTCACCGGCGGGCTGCTGACGGGCCTGCTCGTCTACTTCATGGCGTGGAAGAAGGGCATCGACGGGTTCCGGCTGATCCTCATCGGCGTCTCGGTCAGCGCGGTCATGCAGGCGCTCACGACGTGGCTGCTGGTGCTGGCCGACATCCGCGACGTCGCCCGCGCGCAACGCTGGCTCGTCGGGTCGCTCGACTCGCGGACGTGGACCGAGGTCTGGACGACGCTCTGGGTCACGATCGCGCTGGTCGTCGTCGTGATGGTGGTCGCCTTCCAGCTCCGGCCGATGCACTTCGGCGACGACGTCGCGGCCGGACTCGGCGTCCGGTACTCGGCCGTGCGCGCCGTCCTGCTGTTGTGCGCGGTGCTGCTCGCGGGCGTCGCGGTCTCGGCGGCGGGCCCGGTGCCGTTCGTCGCCCTGGTCGCGCCGCAGATCACCATGCGACTGCTGCGCTCGCCGGTGCCGCCGCTGCCGGCGTCCGGTCTGTTCGGCGCGCTGCTGCTGATCGGCTCGGACCTGCTGGCGCGCAGCGTGCTGCCCAACGACCTGCCTGTGGGCGTCGTCACCGCGATCATCGGCGGACCGTTCCTCGTCTACCTGCTGGTGCGCGCGAACGTGAAGCGCGCGGCCTGACCCCTTCCCCGAATGTTCGCGACCTCCCGAATTCACGTGCGCGCCGGAAACGACGAGAGGAATTTTTCCGAAACCGACGGAGGCCCGCTCCCGCGGAATACCGCGACTCACCGGAACACCTCCGCCGAGTTCAGCCCGGCGGCACCAGCAGACTTTGCTGACGGACCACGTGCGTCACCCGCGCGCGAATGACCTCGATGGCGAGAGCGGCCAGTTCGTCGAGGGTGAGGCCGCTGTTCCCGGTCGGGCAGGGATTCGCCCGCCACAACACCTCCAGCACCGCGTCCGCCTGGGGCGCGATTTCCTGCGCGACCTCGGCGAGCCGTGCCAGCGCGGCGACCGTGGACGTTCCCTGAGCGGAGGCGAGCAGCAGTGCTCGCGGCGCACAGACCTCCACCGTGCCGTCCGCCCGCCTGGCCAGCAGGCCGCTCTGCACCATCGACTCCGTCAGATCGGCACGCCCGCGGATCGCCTCGGTCACGCCACGGCCGACCGTCAGCACGCGACTCAGGAACGCGTCCGGTTCCAGCAGTGCCTGCACGGCGTCGAGCGACAGCCCCTGCCGCTGAAACCACAGGACCTGCCGCATGCGGACCAGGTGACCACGTAGGTAGTAGGGCGTGCGTCCGGCCCGTACCGGCGGCGGCAACAGTCCCCGCGAGTGGTAGGCGCGGACCGTGCGGGTCGTCACTCCTATCTCCGCGGCGAACTCGTCCACGGTCAGAACCGGAGCTTCCCTCCCGTGGCGTGTCCGGCCGGGAGATCGTCTCCATGGTGATGAACGGCTTCTGCGCGGTTCTGTGCTTTCCATCCGGCTTCCCCCTCCGGCACAGACGACCATCGCGGATGGAATAGTCCTGCGGCGGAATACTCCCCCAGCGCGATGCTCCCCGCCTGGAGTGTGCCAGCGACCGTATAAGAAAATCATAAGTCGGCCATTGGACTGCGCCAACCGGATGACCCCGAAGGACACACGGAAGACACCGCTTCCACGACTTCCCTTCCCTGCACCGGCGTGCTAGCGGCATTGCGCTTCGAATTCCCGATCGTTGGGACCTGGAAGTATCCTCTTCCATTGCTCATGACTCTTTGGATTTGCGGTCAGAATTCCGTCGTCCGAAATTGTTTCAATCCAAGGAGGACAGTCCGCCGATGAACATCCGCAACACGAGTGCGCCTTTCACGCGCCTGTTCAAGATGCTGGTCCTGTCGCTGGTCCTCGTCGCCGGTGGTGCCCTGGGAGCGCAGGGGGCCTCGGCCGCGCCGCAACCGGCGGCGGTGCAGGCCGCGCCGGTCGCCGAGGCGGCACCACCGTCGACGGCAGCGACCTGGAGGTGCGTCAGCGCGCTCTACAGCAACGGTGTGGAGCGCGACTGCACCGTCAGCTCCGGTGAGATCCGGTCGTACCTCTCGTGCAACAACGGCTGGACCTACTACACCCGCTGGCTCGGGCGCGGGTCCTGGTACATCCTCCAGGTGTGCCCGTCCGGCTACTCCCGCACCGGTTCCGGCATCCAGAGCAGAGGCTGATCTCTCGCCGCCTCGTCACGAACGCGGTCCCCGGCGCCTGCCGGGGACCGCTTCCGCGTGTCGCTCAGGCGTCCGCGAGCGCGGCCGTGGGGGGTAGGCGCGCCGCGCGGACCGCCGGGTACACACCGGCGAGAACACCGATGACCACGGCGGCGCAGACTCCTCCGAGCAACACCGGCAGGGGAAGCACAGCCGGCCACCCCTGCACGATCGAGTAGCCGGTCGTGACCGCGGTGCCGAGCAGGACACCCGCGACGCCACCGGCCAGGGCGAGCCCGACCGACTCGGTGAGGAACTGGGCACCGACCTGGCGCCGCGTGGCCCCCAGTGCCCGGCGCAGACCGATCTCCCTGCGTCGCTCCAGCACCGAGATGACCATCGTGTTGGCCACCCCGATGCCGCCGACGAGCAGAGCGACCGCGCCGAGCCCCAGGAACAGCGCGGAGTACGCGCGTTCGGTGGCCCGCTGGGCGACCAGCACGTCGGACGGCCTGCTCACCAGGACCTCGTTCGGACGCTCCGGGTTGACCGTGCGTCCCAGCACCGCCTTCACCGCCTCGACGGCGTGCTCCGCCACCCGCACGTAGACGAGACCGGGTGTGCCGTCGAAGTCGAGGTAGCGCTGCGCCGCGGACCACCCCACGAGCGCGGAGCCGTCGAGCTCCGGTGCGAGCGGCACCGGCTCCAGCACTCCCGCCACCACGAACTGCCGGTCCCCGATCCACACCGAGGACGCGGCCCCTCCGGCACGCGGCTCGACCCCGAGCACACGCGCGGCCCGGTCACCGAGCACCACCACCGGGTACCCCTCGGTGGCGGCGGTGAGGAAGGACCCGGCGCGGACCCTGCCCTGCACCACGGCCAGCAGGTCGAGCGCGCTCGCCGCGACCCTGATGCCGCCGTTCTCGTCGCGCGGCACCAGGTCGCTGCGCCGCGCCGTCGCCGTCGTCATGCCGGTGGCCGACACGGCCTGCACCGGCGGGATGCGCCGGATCATGGCCAGCGAGTCCGGCGGGAGCTTGGCCTTGGACGAGCTGAGCAGGTCCTCGCCCGGCGCCACGGTCAGCAGGTTCGGGCCGAGCGCGGCGATCTGCGCCCGCAGCGCGGCCTGGCTCGACGCCGGCACGCCCACCACGGCGACCAGCGCCGCGATCCCGATGGAGATGCCGAGAGCGGCGAGCGCGGTGCGGGTCACGCGGGTGCGCAGTCCTGCGAGGCCCAGCGCCAGCACGTCGCGCGGTGCGAGCCGGGTGGGTTTCGGCAGCGGGATCATGATCGCCCTCCGGTGTCGAGGCTGATCCGGCCGTCGAGGACCTCCACCCGCCGGGGCGCGGCTTCGGCGATGGAGCGGTCGTGCGTGATCAGCACGACCGTCGTGCCCGTGGCGTTCAGCTCCCGCAGCAACGCGAGCACCTCCGTGCCGGAGGCGGAGTCGAGGTTCCCGGTCGGCTCGTCGGCCAGCACGACGGCGGGCCGGTTCACCACCGCGCGGGCGATCGCGACCCGCTGCTTCTCCCCGCCGGACAGCTCGGAGGGGAAGTGGTCGGCCCGGTGGGTCAGCCCGACGCGCGCCAGTGCCTCGTCCGCGCGGCCACGCCGTTCCCGTCTCGGCACGCCGCAGTAGACCTCGGCGGCCACCACGTTCTCCCGTGCCGTCAGCCCGTCGGTCAGGTGGAACTGCTGGAACACGAAGCCCAGCCAGGACGCGCGCAGCGCGGACAGCCTCCGGTCGGTCAGCTCGCTCACGTCGTGCCCGTGCACCAGGACCCGGCCGGTGCTGGGCAGGTCGAGCGCGCCCAGCAGGTGCAGCATCGTCGACTTGCCGGAACCGGAGGGCCCGACGATGGCGACCAGTTCGCCGGGGAGCACCAGGATCGACGCGCCCCGCAGCGCCACCACGCCGCCGGGGTGGACCTTCGACACGCCGGCCAGTTCGAGGACGGCCGTCATGACGCGATCACCACCTCGGCGCCCTCGGTCAGACCGGGGCCCGACACCTCGACGAGGCCGGAGGCGAACATGCCCGGCTCGACCCCGATCAGGTCGCGCCGTCCCTCGCGCAGGACTTCCACCGCGTAACCGCCTCCTGCGGGAGCGACGAGCGCCCGCACGGGCACGGCCAGCACGCCGTCCCGCCGCGCACCGGACAACACGACGCCCACCTGACCGGACTCCGGGACCGCCGCCGGATCGTCCAGGCCGATCACGACCACGAGCTCTTTCTTCTGCTCCTCACCGGTGCCCGCCGCCACCGAGAGCACCTTGCCCGGCACGGTGTGCGCGCCGGGCAGCACCACCTCCACCTTCGCGCCGACCGGCACGTAGGCCCGGCGCGCCTGGTCGATCTCGGCCGTCACCAGCCGCCCGGTGCTGGTCACCTTCATCAGCTCGCCCTCCGCGGCCGCGCCGAGCTGCGCGGTGACGCCGTCGACCCGCACCGCGCCCGGCAGCACCAGCGCGTCACCGGGACCGAGCGCGCCGGTCTGCGGGAGCCCGGCGGCCTTCTGCCACTTCCGCAGCGCCCGCTCGGTCTTCGCCCCGAACTCGCCGTCGGGCGGTCCCGCCTCCTTGTGGCCGAGCGCCACGAGGTTCTCCTGCAGCACGGTCACGTCCGGTCCCGGCGGCACGCCGGTGCGGATCTCCCGGTACAGCGGGGTCGTGCCGAGCAGCAGCTTCACGCCGACCGCGTCGACGGCGTAGAGCGACTCGCCGCGACCGATCACCTTCCCCTGCTCCGGCAGCCACGTCAGCGTGCCGGCCTTGCGCCCGGTCAGCGCGGTCGCGGTGCCGTATCCCACGGTGCCGTCCACCTTGACGCGGTCGACGAGATCGGTCTTCACGACCTTCGCCGTGGCCGGGGGTGGCGGCGCGGATCTCGGTGCCGACCGCGGCGAGGTCGCGACCCCGGTCGCCAGCACGACACCACCCGTGGCGAGCACCACGAGGACGACGGTGGTGAGCAGCAGTCGGCGCCGCACGCGTCTGCGGAGCGCTTCCCGCCCGCTCGGCGCGGTCACTTGCCGCCCTCCGGCACCAGACCGCTCGACTCGCGCAGGCAGGTCTTCATCTTCTCGCGGAACACGGGATCGTTGCCGTCCACGCCCTCGGGAATTCGCACCGCGCCGTTTCCCGCACCGGCATTGGGATCCGGGTCGGGATAGTTCACGCCTTTCGCGCGCATGCACTTCGCGAATTCGACGGCCTTGCGCAGCTCCTCCTCGCTCGACCGCGGGTTCGTGCCGCCGTCCGGCATGTGCTTCCGGCATTTCTCCAGCGCCTGGTCGTACCGGCCCTGGTCGCCTGGCGACGAGGTGCCCTCCGACTTGCCCTCACCCTCCCTGTCGGGTGTGTTGAGGTCGACCCCGTTCTCCTTCATGCACTTGGTGAACGCGTCCTCGCCCAGGGAGGAGGACTCCGTGGAGGCTCCGCTGGAAGCGGTACCCGGCAGCGAGGGCACGCCGGCCGCGCCGTTCCCGCTGGAACAACCCGCCACCGCGAGCACGCATGCCAATGCGACGAGAATACCGCCGGTTCGGATACCCATGAATCGCCTCCGAATGAGAAGCCACCTTTGCGGACCAGTTCTACCGACGAGTGGATCTCCGCCCCGTAAGGGGAATGCATATGGTTTGCTTACGGTCCTCTGCGCATAATGGTTCGCATGCGAGTTCTGGTGGTTGAAGACGAGGAGATGCTCGCCGAAGCCATCGCCGAGGGGCTGAGGCAGCAGGCGATGGCCGTCGACGTGTGCTTCGACGGAGCGGCCGCGCTGGAACGCGTGGCGGTGAACCGCTACGACATCGTCGTGCTCGACCGCGATCTGCCGCACGTGCACGGCGACCAGGTGTGCCAGGCACTCGTGTCCTCGCACAGCAGCACGCGAGTGATCATGCTGACCGCGGCCCGCAACGTCATGGAGCGCGTGCATGGTCTCGGCATCGGTGCCGACGACTACCTGACGAAGCCGTTCGCCCTCGCGGAACTGGTCGCCAGGGTGCACGCGCTGGGCAGGCGCGCGCAGCCCGCGCTACCGCCCGTCCTGCGGTGGGGCGACATCGAGATGAACGTGCCGCGGCACCAGGTGTCGCGCGAGGACAGGTTCATCTACCTGTCACGCAAGGAGTTCGCCGTCCTGGAAGTGCTCATGCGGGCGAACGGGTCCGTCGTCAGCGCCGAGGAGTTGCTGGAGCAGGCATGGGACGAGCACATCGACCCGTTCACGAACGCGGTGCGGGTCACGATGGTCACGCTGCGCAGGAAGCTGGGCCTGCCGGCGGTGATCAGGACCCTGCCGGGAGTGGGCTACCAGCTGGCCGGGTGAAGCGGAAGCGGTTCTCGGTCAAGACCAGGCTGTCGTTGCTGATCGGCACGCTGCTGCTCGTCAGCGGAGCGCTGCTGCTGGCAGCGAACTACCTGCTCGTCCGCGGCGCCCTGCTGGAGGACGACGCTCCGGCCGTCGCGGGGTCGTCGAGCAGCACGGACGAACCGCAGACGCACGAGGACAGCGCGAACCCGCAAAGCGTGGTCCGTCCGATGACCATCGAGCAGTACCGGTCCGACGTGCTGCGGACGCTGCTCATCCAGTCGGGAGTCGCCCTGGCCGGCACGGGCGCGATCGCCCTGCTGCTGGGCAGGCTCGCCGCCGCGGGGATGCTGCGGCCGGTGCACCAGGTGGCGGCCACCGCCCGCAAGCTCAGCGCCGACAACCTCGACCAGCGCATCCACCTGCCGGGGCCGAAGGACGAGCTGACTGAGCTGGCCGACACGTTCGACGAGATGCTCGACCGGCTCGCCCGCTCGTTCGACAGCCAGCGGCGGTTCGTCGCCAACGCCTCGCACGAGCTGCGGACCCCGCTCGCCACCCAGCGCACCATGGTCGAGGTCGCCCTGGTGAAGCTGGGCAGGGACCAGGCCACCCGTGAGCTGTGCGAGAAGCTCCTGGTGGTCAACGCGCGCAGCGAGGACCTGATCGAGGGACTGCTGGTGCTGGCCAGCACCGACGGCGGGCTGGAGCACCTGGAGGACGTGTCGCTGGACCGGCTCGTGAGCCAGGTCCTCGTCACGTTCGGACCGGCGCTCGCCCAGGCGGGGGTTCGGCTGCGGCCGGACATCGCGCGGCGCACCGTGCGCGGCGACCCCGTCCTGCTGGAACGCCTGGTGACCAACCTGCTGGACAACGCGATCAAGTACAACGACGGCGGCACCGTCGACGTCCGCGTCGGGAACGGTCCCGCGATCGAGGTGGCCAACACCGGCGCCACGGTGCCGGCGGACCGCACGGAGACGCTGTTCGAGCCGTTCGTGCGGCTGGACAGGGACCGGTCAGGTCCGAACCGGGGCGTTGGACTGGGCCTGTCGATCGTCGCGTCGATCGCCCAGGCCCACCATGGTTCCGCACGGGCGGTGCCTCGTGACGGCGGTGGGCTCGTCGTGTCGGTGGCGCTGCCGTGAACCGTGCGGCCTGAGGTAAGCCTCCGTTAAGTAAGGTTGACCTATGACCGCGCTGCGCAACGATGCCGCCCGACTGGGCGCCGAGGGCGTCACGGTCGGGTACGCCGACCGGGTCGTGCTCGACAACCTGGACGTCTCCATCCCCGCCGGGGTGATCACGACGGTCATCGGCCCCAACGGCTGCGGCAAGTCGACGTTGCTGCGGACGCTGTCCCGGCTGCTCAAACCGCGCCAGGGCAAGGTGCTGCTCGACGGCGGCGACATCGCGCGGCTGAAGACCAAGGACGTCGCGAAGCGGATGGGCCTGCTCCCGCAGACCCCGATCGCGCCGGAGGGGCTCACGGTCGCCGACCTGGTGGCCCGCGGCCGGCACCCGCACCAGAGCTGGGTGCGCCAGTGGTCGAGCGACGACGCGGAGATCGTGGCCAAGGCGTTGCGCATGACGGGTGTGGCCGATCTGGCCCACCGTCCGGTCGACTCGCTGTCCGGCGGGCAGCGGCAGCGGGTGTGGATCTCCATGACGCTCGCCCAGGGCACCGATCTGCTGTTGCTGGACGAGCCGACGACCTACCTGGACCTCGCGCACGCGATCGACGTGATCGACCTCGTCGACGACCTGCACGAGGGCGGCTGCACGATCGTCATGGTCCTGCACGACCTGAACCTGGCAGTCCGCTACAGCGACAACCTGATCGTGATGAAGTCCGGATCCATTGTCGCGCAAGGACATCCCAGCGACGTGATCACCAGCGACCTGTTGCTGGACACGTTCGGCCTGCAGGCGAAGGTCATCGACGACCCCGTGAGCGAGCGTCCGCTGATCGTCCCGATCGGCCGGACCCACGTGGTATCGAAGAGTGACCAAACCGAAGTTAGCCTGCCCTAACCGGGTGATAAGGTTCGGCTGTCCTAATTTCCCCCGCCGCGTGGGCAGCGAAGAACGAGGTGCCGAATGGGCCAGAGAACGACCATGACCTGGAAGCGACTGACCGCTGTGGCAGCAGCCGCCGTGGTCGGTGCCAGCGTCCTCGCCGGGTGCGGTTCTTCCACGCCTGAAACGACCCCTGCGGGGAACGGCGCCTCCGGTGGCACGTTCCCGACCAAGGTCGAGCACTTCTTCGGCACGACGGAGATCAAGGAAGCGCCCAAGCGCGTCGTCTCCCTCGGCTACACCGACGACCAGACGCTGCTCGCGCTCGGCGTCGTCCCGGTCGGCATGGTCGACCAGTACCCCAACCCCGAGGGCAGGACCCCGGACATCAACACCCAGTGGGCCTGGGTGAAGGACAAGTGGGGTTCGACCACGCCCGAGGTCATCATGAAGAACGGTGACACCGAGCCGAACTACGAGAAGATCGCCCAGCTCCGTCCCGACCTGATCGTCGCGGTGTACTCCGAGGCCGACCAGGCCTGGTACGACAAGCTCTCCAAGATCGCTCCCACTGTCGGCAGGACCAAGGAGGAGAAGGAGCCCTTCAGCGCCAAGTGGCAGGACAACGCGCTCCAGGTCGCCAAGGCGGTCGGCAAGGGTGACGAGGGCGCCAAGGCCATCAAGGCGATCGACGACAAGCTCGCCGAGGCCAAGAAGGCGAACCCGGCCTGGGCGAACGAGACCGCGGTCGTCACGTCCTGGTACAAGGACTCCGTCGCGCCGTTCAGCACGACCGACGTGCGCGGCCAGGTGATCACGGGCATCGGCTTCAAGGGCAACACGAAGGTCGACGAGCTCGCGGCCGGCAAGTTCTTCGTGACGCTGTCCCCCGAGCGCATCGACGTGATGAACGTCGACCGCATCTTCGTGATCGCGGACGAGGCCGACCAGAAGTCGCTCAAGGGCTTCGAGCTCTTCAACAACCTGCCGGCGGTCAAGGCGGGCAAGGTCCACTGGCTGCTCGACAGCGAGGGCCCGGCCATCGGTGCCGCGATCTCGCAGGCGACCCTCGCGTCCATGCCGTACGCGGTGGACGAGCTGGTCAACGCCGCCAAGTCGGCCGGCTGATTCTCGTTCTGACGCACCAGGTTCCAGCGAAAGGCCTCCCCTCGTGACCACGAGCGTCTCCGCCCCGCCGGCGAAGATCCTGCGCACGGCGTCCGGGCGGGAGGCCTCTCGCTGGGTGCTCGACCACTGCCGCTCCGCCCCCGGCCTGCCGATCGCCACCGTCCTGGCGACGGTGGCCGGGGCGGTGCTGCAGATCATCCCGGTGTTCCTGCTGGGCACCGTGGTCGACGGCGTCGCGCAGGGCCGCGACGCGTCGATCCTCTGGACCATCGGCATCGCGACCGTCGTGTCGGCGCTGGCCGGCGCGGTCATGACCGCGGTCTCGACTTACCTCGTCGGCCGGGTTGGCGCGGAAATGCTGGCACGCCTTCGGGAAGGCGCCGTGCGCGCGGTGCTCGGGATGCCTAGCGCGCGCATCGAGGAAGTCGGCCGCGGTGACGTGCTTTCGCGCGTCGGTGACGACGTCGCGGTGATCTCCAAGGGTTTCCGCACGGCCATTCCGACGATCTTCTCGGCGGTCGTGCTGGTCGTGATCGCGACCGCGGGCATGTTCGGGCTCGACTGGCGGCTCGGTCTCGCCGGCGCCTGCGCGCTGCCCGCCTACTGGCTGGCGTTGCGTTGGTACCTGCCGCGTTCCCAGCCTCTCTACCGCGCCCGTTCCGAGGCTCAGGCCGATCGCGCGCAGGCGTTGATCAGCGGCCTCGACGGCATTGCCACCGTGCGCGCCTACCGCCTGGAGAACGTGTTCCGGGACAAGGTGACCGCGGAGTCGTGGCGGGTGCGCAACATCGGCATCGACGTCTTCCGGTTCTTCGGCCGGTTCATCGGCAGGGAGAACCGCGCCGAGTTCATCGGGCTCGGGCTGATCATCGTCGTCGGCTACTTCCTGGTGACCAACGGGCAGTCCTCGCTGGGCCAGGTCTCCGTCGCCGCGCTGCTGTTCCACAAGTTGTTCGTGCCGCTCGGCCTGATCATGGCGTTCTTCGACGAAGCGCAGAAGTCCGGCGCGGGCCTGACCCGACTGGTCGGCGTGACGACGGAATCCGGCGGCGACGAACTCGTGCGCAGCGCGGTCGCCGTCGCCCCTGACGCACAACCACTTCCGGTGTCGGTGCGCGGGCTTTCCTTCCGCTATCCCGATTCCGAGCACGACGTGCTGCAGGACATCGATCTGGAAATCCCCGCCGGCACGTCACTCGCGTTGGTCGGGGCGACCGGCGCGGGCAAGACGACGCTGGCGGCGCTGGTCGCCGGTACCGGCACCCCACTGGCCGGGTCCGTGCACATCGGCTCGTCCGATCTCGTCGATCTGGACGAGGCCGGCGCACGTGCGTTGGTCAGCATCCTGACCCAGGAAGCCCACGTCTTCGCCGGTCCTCTCGCCGAGGATCTGCGGCTGGCGGCACCGGACGCGACCGACGACGAACTGATGGACGCGTTGCGGACCGTGGGCGCGGACACGTGGGTCGAGACGTTGCCCCAGGGCCTGCGGACCGACGTCGGCGAGGGTGGCGAGCGCCTCGACGTGACCAAGATCGCCCAGATCGCGCTCGCCCGGCTGGTGCTCGGCCGTTCCCCCGTCGTCGTGCTGGACGAGTCGACGGCCGAGGCGGGCAGCCAGGGTGCCGCCGCGCTGGAACGAGCCGCGCTCGCGGCCTGCCGGGGCCGCACCACACTTCTGGTCGCGCACCGCCTGACCCAGGCCATCGCCGCGGACCGGATCGCCGTGCTCGACGCGGGTCGCGTGCTGGAACACGGCACCCACGAAGAACTCGTGGCGCGTGATGGGCGTTACGCAGCTCTTTGGGCCGCTTGGCGATTCGGAACGGCAACTACTTAGGTTAGGCTTCCTTCACCGACGTGAAGGGATGGCTGAGTCGTCGATGGAACAGATGGCCGACCGTGACGTACTTCTTTCGACCGCCCGGATCGCCTCCGTTCGGCGCCGTGCCGGTGAGTACCCGCAGCGGACCATCGCCGTCGCGAGTGCCGTCGCACTGAACCACTGGGCCACCCCCGGTTTCGGTGTCGACGGGTTCGAGCTCACGCCCGCGACGCCGTTCAGCGACCTGCTCGTGTGGGCGGACAAGGGCCAGGCCTGGGACGTCGCCGAGCGGGTGGACGGCTGGGCCGTTCCCGTTCCGGACGGCGTCGACCTGGCCGAGGCCCAGCGCGCGCTGGACGACCTGGCCGAGTTCCCCAACCGCGCCATCGGCACGCTGACCTCCCAGACCGTCGAGGAACGGCTCGCGGACCTGGCCCGCTGGAACGACAACGAGTTCCCGCGCGACCGGCCGAGCATCGTGGAACTGTTCCGCGAGCAGGCCCGCCAGCGCCCGGACGCGGTCGCGATCAACGACGGCGACCGCGCGTTCACCTACGGCGAGGCGCTGATCCGTTCGAATCAGCTCGCCCGCCACCTGATCGAACGCGGCCTCAGCGCCGAACAGGTCGTCGGCATCTCGCTTCCCCGCTCGGCCGAGATGGTGATCAGCCTGCTGGCCGTGCTGCAGGCCGGGGCCGCGTTCGTGCCGCTCGACCCGCAGTGGCCGGCGTCGCGGCGCGACTCCGTGATCACCGACGCGCAGGTCGCCCTGCTTCTGGGCAGTGGCCAGGAAGGTGAGCCCGCGGCCGTCGAGGTCGACCTCTCCTCCTGGGGTTTCTCGGACTGCTCCGGCGATCCCACCGATGTCACGATCCGAGGCGCGCAGCTCGCGTACGTGATGTTCACGTCCGGCTCGACCGGCCGCCCCAAGGGCGCGATGATCCGGCACGAGGCGATCAGCGAACGCCTGCTGTGGCAGGTCGACCAGATCCTCCACTTCGGACACTCCGACGCGTCGCTGTTCAAGGCGCCGCTGTCGTTCGACATCTCCATCAACGAGATCTTCCTGCCGCTGGTGTGCGGCGGGCGGACCGTCGTCGTGCGGTCCGGCGGCGAACGCGACCCGCACCACCTGCTGGCGACCATCGACCGGCACCGCGTGACGTTCGTGTACCTGGTGTCCTCGATGCTGGACGTGCTGCTGAACATCGCGGGCGACGGCGAGCTGGCCAGTCTGCGGCACGTGTGGTGCGGCGGCGAGGTGCTGACTCCCGAGCTGTACGACCGGTTCCGCACTCGGCTCGACATCCCGATGTACCACGGGTACGGCCCGGCCGAGGCCACGATCGGCGTCTCGCACGTGATCTACCGCGGCGAGGCCGAGCGGCTGTCGACGTCGATCGGCAGGGCGAACCCGAACACCGACCTGTACGTGCTGGACGACGAGCTGCGGCCGTGCCCGGTGGGCGTCGGTGGCGAGCTGTACATCGGCGGGTTCCTGCTGGGGCGCGGATATGTGAACGCTCCCGGCCTGACGGCGTCGCGGTTCGTGGCCAACCCGTTCGCCAGCGACGGTTCGCGGCTCTACCGGACCGGTGACCTGGCGCGGTTCGCGCCGGACGGGTCACTCGACTTCCTCGGCCGCGTCGACAACCAGGTCAAGATCCGCGGCATGCGGCTGGAGCTGGAGGACGTCGAGGTCGCGCTGGCCGAGCACCCGCGGGTGCGCCACACCTGTGTCGTGGTCAGGAAGAACTCGGCGGGCGGCAACTACCTCGTCGGGTACGTCGTGCCCTCCGACTCGGACCTGACCTCGGACGCCGTGAAGCAGTGGGCGGTCGAGAACCTCGTCGAGTACATGGTTCCCACGCACATCGTGGTGATGAGCGAGTTCCCGTTGACCGCCAACGGAAAGCTCGACCGGCGCGCCCTGCCGGAGCCCGTGGTGGAGACCGGGCCGGTGACGGCCGCGGCCACCGACGACGAGGCCGTGATCTGCGCCGCCGTCGCGTCGGTGCTGCGGGTCGAGCAGGTCGGCGCCGACCAGGACTTCTTCGAGCTGGGCGGCGACAGCATCCTGGCGATCTCGCTGCTGTCCGCGTTGCGGGCGGAGGGCGTGTTCGTCACCGCCACCCAGATCTTCGTGAACCGCACGCCGCGCGCTCTGGCCGCGGTCGCGTCGAGGGACGGTGCTTCGGCGGTCGACCACGACGACGTCCCGACCGGTCCGGTCGCCGGGTTGCCGATCGTGCAGTGGCTCGGGGAGACGACGGACGCGATCGACGGGTTCGTGCAGTCGGTCGTGCTCAACACTCCGGCTTCCTTGACCGCCGACGCGCTGACCCAGATCCTCGACGCGGTGGTCGCGCGGCACGACATGCTGCGCGCCAAGCTCGTTCGGGGTGAGCGGTGGTCGTTCGACATTCCCGCGGACGGGCAGGCGTTGTGGGAGCGGAGTGATGCGCCGCTGGAGGACTGCGTCACGGCGGCGACCGAGGGGCTGAACCCGGACGCGGGCGTCATGCTGCGCGCGGTGTGGCGGCCGGAGGCCCGGCAGCTCGTGATCGTGATCCACCACGTGGTGATCGACGGCGTCTCGTGGCGCATCCTGTTCGACGATCTCGCTTTGGCCTGGCAGCAGGTCTCCTCCGGGGTGCCGGTCGAGCTGCGGCCGGTCGGCACGTCGTTCCGGCGCTGGACCCAGTTGCTGGAGAAGGCCGGGTTCGAGGGTGATCGTTCGTACTACGAGCGTCCGCTGCCGGGGGTGGACCAGCTGCTCGGGCGGCGTGAGCTGACCGAGGCCGATGTCGTCGCGGGCGAACAGGTTCGCACGGTCACGGTGGGTTCCGCCGTCACCGCCGCGTTGCTGGGCGACGTGCCGGCGTTGTTCCACGCCAAGGTCAACGACGTGCTGCTGACGGGTCTCGCGGTCGCGCTGGCCCGGTGGCGGCGGGACAACGGGCAGGACCAGACGTTCGCGCACATCGAGTTGGAGGGACACGGCCGTGAAGGCCGGTTCGTGCCGCTCGACCCCGATCTGTCGCGGACGGTCGGCTGGTTCACGACGCTGTTCCCGGTGACGGTGGATCCGGGTTCCGCCGATGACCTGGGTGCGGCGTTGAAGCGGGTCAAGGAAGACCTCGCTCGGGTGCCGAGCAACGGTGTCTCCTACGGCGCGCTGAAGTACCTGGGGCGTGCGGAGTTCGACGCGTCCCGGCCGCAGGTGCTGTTCAACTACCTCGGCCGGTTCTCCGGTGGCACGTCCGGCGACTGGCAGCTCGCGGAGAACGCGGGTCAGCTCGGCGAGAAGCGCGACCCCGCGATGCGGCTGCCGCGAGCGCTGGAGTTCAACGCCTCGGCCGAGCCCGGCGCGGACGGTGAGCTGGAACTGGTCACGGTGATCTCGTGGCCGTCCGGGGTGTTCAGCGACGAGGACACCGCACGGATCGGCTCGTACTTCGTGGCCGCGCTGGAAGGGCTCGCCGCGTTGACGCAGGGCGGTCACTCCCCCAGCGACTTCGACCTGCTGCCGCTCACCCAGTCCGATGTGGACTCGCTGGATTCCGCGGTGCTGCGCGACATCCTGCCGCTGACGCCGTTGCAGGAAGGCCTCTACTTCCACTCGGTGTTCGACGACGAATCGGCGCACCGGTACGTCGAGCAGCAGCTGCTGACGCTGACCGGCCCGGTGGACGCCCGCAAGCTCGAAGCGGCCGCTGCCCGCGTGCTGGAGCTGTTCCCGAACCTCGCCGCCCGGTTCGTCGGTCTCGACGACGGCCGGGTCGTGTCGGTGCTGGAGTCCGGTGTCCGGCCGGAGTTCTCCACTGTGGACGGTCAGGGCATGACCGACGAGGAGATCCAGGAGTACGCCGAACGGGACCGCGTCGCCGGGTTCGACCTCGCGCGCGGCCCGTTGATGCGTTTCACGCTGATCCGGGTGGCGCCACAACGATTCGTGCTGGTGCAGACCGTGCACCACATCATCGCGGACGGCTGGTCGGTGCCGCCGATGCTGCGCGCGCTGCTGGCCGAGTACTCCACGCCGGGTTCGGTGCACCCGCGCGGCAGCTACGCCGACTACGTGCGCTGGCTGGTGAACGCCGATGCCTCGGAGAGCGACCGGGTCTGGTCCTCCGAGCTCGCCGGGCTCGCGGCGCCTTCGTTCGTGGCGGAGGGGCACACGCCGTCCGAGCTGTTCGAGGACGTGGTGATCGACGCGGCTCCCGGCCTGGACGCTGCGACGCGTGCGGCCGGTGTGTCGCTGAGCGTCGCCGTGCACAGCGCGTGGGGCGTGACGCTGGGCGGCATTCTGGGCAGCCAGGACGTCGTGTTCGGGTCGACGGTGTCCGGTCGTGACGCCGACGTGCCGGGCATCGACGAGATGGTCGGCCTGTTCATCAACACGATTCCGGTGCGCGTCGGCTGGTCTGGATCCTCCGCACGCTCGTTGCTGGATTCGGTGCGGGCGCACCAGACCGCGGTGTTGCCGCACCAGCACGTGTCGCTGACCCGGATCGGGCGCCAGGCTCCGCACGGTTCGGCGTTCGACACGCTCGTGGTCTTCGACGTCGCCACGGACGTGACGGCGCTGGAGGGTCCGTTCAAGATCGCCGAGGTCGTGAACGAGGGCGCGCCGCACTACCCGTTGACGCTGGTGGTCGAGCGTTCTCTCGACGGCGCGTTGCGGTTCAACCTCATCTACGACACGACGGTCGTGCGCTCGGACGGCGCCCGCACGATCTTGCAGGCCTTCTCGGACACGCTGAACTCGTTGCTGCACGAGGAGAACATCCCTGCGGTCTCGCTTTCGTCTGCGCGTTCCGCGGCCTCCGTTGAGCCTGTGACGTTGGCGGAGTTGTTCGATGCCGCCGCTTTGCGCGACCCGTCCGCGCGGGCTGTGACGATGTGCCACCTCGACGGCAGCTCGGAGAGCATGTCGTACGGGATGCTTGCCGACGCCAAGAACCGGCTCGCTCGCTCGCTGGTGAACGCGGGGGTCGGTCCGCGCCAACGGGTCGCGGTCGCGATCGGTCGTTCGTTGCAGCAGGTCGTCGCGCTGGTCGGCATCGTGTCGGCGGGCGGCGCGTACGTGCCGCTGGACCTCGCCTACCCCGACGAGCGGCTTCAGCACGTTCTCGCCGATTCCGCGCCGCAGGTCGTGCTGGTCGAGGCCGAGCACCGCGAACGCTTCGAGCGCCTGCTCGCCGCGGCCGGAGTGTCGGCGCGGGTGCTGGTGTACGGCGAGGAAGTCGCCGGCGAGTCGCGGCTTCCGTCGTTCGACTGGCGCAACCCGGCGTACGTGATCTACACGTCCGGCTCCACCGGCAAGCCCAAGGGCGTCGTCGTGTCGCACGCCAGCGTGGTGTCGCTGCTCGCGAACACCCAGCCGGACATGAACTTCGGGCCGGACGACGTGTGGACGCAGTTCCACTCGTACTCGTTCGACTTCGCGGTCTGGGAGCTGTGGGGCGCGCTGGTCCACGGCGGCGAACTGCTCGTCCCCGACCACGGCCTGACCCGTTCGCCGGTCGACTTCCACGCTTTCGTTCGTTCGCGCGGCGTCACCGTGCTGAACCAGACGCCGTCGGCGTTCTACCAGTTCATCGAGGCGGACCGGCTGAGCTCGCCGCTCCCCGCGTTGCGCCGGGTGATCTTCGGCGGCGAAGCGCTGGAGCTGTCGCGGATGCGCGGCTGGGTCGAGCGCTACGGCACCTCGCGGCCGGAGCTGGTCAACATGTACGGCATCACCGAGACCACGGTCCACGTGACGCATCGGGTGCTGGACTCCTCGGACTTCGCGTCCGGGCGTGAGGTCAGCCCGATCGGCGGGCCGATCCCCGGTCTGCGCACGTATTTGCTGGACGGCTCTTTGCGGCCGGTCGCTCCTGGGCAGGTCGGCGCGATCTACGTGGCGGGTTCGCAGCTCGCTCTGGGCTATCACAACCGGCCGGATCTGACCTGCAGCCGGTTCGTGGCGGACCCGTTCGCCGGCGACGGTTCGCGCATGTACAACTCGGGCGACCTGGCTCGGCGTACGGTGGACGGCTCTTTGGAGTTCGTGGGCAGGGCCGACAACCAGGTGCAGCTCAAGGGTTTCCGGATCGAGCTGGGTGAGGTCGAGTCGGCTGTTCGCTCGGTGCCCGGCGTGGTCGACGTGGCCGTGACGGTCGCGGACAGTTCGGACCACCTGATCGCGCACGTCGTGGGCACGCCGGCCGCGGATCTGTCGGGTGTGCTCGGGGCGAAGCTGCCGGTGCACATGGTGCCGCAGCGGATTCTCTCGCTCGATGCCCTGCCATTGACGGTCAACGGCAAGCTGGACCGCAAGGCCCTGGAAGAGCGTGCTCGTTCCTCGGAGGACGCGCCGGTCGTTGCCGGTGACTCGCCCGCGTTGGACTCGCTGGTCGGCATCTTCGCGGACGTGCTGCCCGGGGCTGTGGTGGACGCGGACACGGACTTCTTCGTGGCCGGTGGCGACAGCATCATCGCGATCGGGGTGGTGAACCGGGCTCGGGCTTTGGGGGTGCGGATCGCGCCCCGGGACCTGTTCCTGCACAAGACTCCGCGGGCGCTGGCAGCGAAGTTCGCGGTGGCGCCGGTGGCCGCGCCGGTCGTGGTCGCGGAGCAGGACGGGCCGGTGGTCCCGACGCCGATCGTGTTGCGGCAGCGGGAGCTGGGTGGCGAGCTGAACCTGTTCGCTCAGGCGCGGCAGGTCGAGTGCGCGAGTCTGGCTGACGCGCAACGGGCCGCCCACGCCGTGGTACAGGCTCACGCCGCCCTGCGGATGCGGCTGACCGTCGCGGACGGGGTGTGGTCGTTCGGAATCACGGACGGACCACAGTCCTCTGCAACGGCGAACGGGCCGCAGTCCCCCGGAAACGCGCACGGGACGCATCCCCTCGGAATCGATTCCGACTCGCAGGCCCCCAGGGGGGATCGGGTCCCCACTCCAATCATCTCAACCGGGTCTGACAGTTCTGATGATCTTGAGAATCCGATCGTCCTCTCGACGAACGGCGACGACCCGCGGGCCGCTGCCGACGAGGCAGCCCGCCGCCTCGACCCCGAAGCCGGCGTCATGGCCGCCTTCACCTGGCTCGAACCCACCCAGACGCTGGTCGTCGTGGTGCACCACCTGGCCGTCGACGCCGTCTCGTGGCTGATCCTGCTCGACGACATCAACGCGGCCGTCCGAGGCGAGGAGCTGGCCCCGGCCACCACCCCGTTCAGCGCCTACACCCGCGCCCTCACCCTGCAGGCCCAGTCCGGCACCGGCCTGCGCCACTGGATCGAGGTGCTCGACACCCCGTCCCTCACCTCGCAGATCGGCGACCAGCGCGAAGTCACGGTCAACCTGTCCGCCGACATCACCGACCGCGTCGTGCACACCGCACCGACCGCGCTCGGCATCGGCCTGACCGAACTGCTGGTAGGTGCGCTGCGCACAGCACTCACCGAAATCCAGGGCACGCCCACGGACCTCGTGGTCGAGTTGGAGCGCCACGGCCGGGTCCCGGTGCTGGAACACCACGACTACACGCGCACGGTCGGCTGGTTCACCTCCATCGCGCCTGTGAAGCTCAGCGCACACACCAATCCCGTGGACGCAGCACGCGAGCTCGTAGAGCGTCAGCCGGATGAGGAGCAGCACGTCGGGTACGGCCTGTTGCGGTATCTGAACCCGCAGACCGCGCCCGTGCTGGCCGCGCTGCCGAGGCCGCAGGTGCTGTTCAACTACCTGGGCCGGGGCAGCGAGTCGCACGCGCTGAGCCTCGACATGGGTTCGCAACCGAGCCCGTACGCCGTCGAGGTCAACTGCTGGGTCGACACGGGCACCAGCAGTCTGCGGGCGACGTTCGCGCTCAGCGAGGACGTGTCGGACGAGATCGCGGCACGCTGGCTGCTCGCGCTGGAACGCATCGCGGACACCTCGGTCACCGCGACCCGTACCGCTCCGGTGTCGCCGTTGCAGCGCGGGCTGTACTTCCAGGCCGCACTGAGCGCGGCCGGGCATTACGTGGCGCAGAGCTACTTCACGTTCGACCGCCGCCTCGACGCCCCCAAACTCGGCAAGGCCATGGCGCACGTCATCGCCAAGCACCCCGTCGTCGGCGCGGGCTTCGCGGACGAGGACGGCACGCCGGTCCAGGTCCTCACGTCCGGCGGTGAGGTCGAGGTCCGCACGGTCGACGTGCTGAACCAGGACGCGGTGGACGCCCTGCGGATCGAGGACCGCGGCACTGGCTTCGACCTCGAACGGCCCCCGCTGGTGCGGCTCACCGTGCTGCGGCTGCCGGACGGCCGGGACGCGTTGCTGTTCAGCTACCACCTGCTGCTGTGGGACGGCTGGTCACGCGAGATCGTGCTGCGCGACCTGTTCGGCGCGTACCAGGCACTCCTCACCGGTGAGCCGGTCGACGCCACGCCCGCGACGCCGAGCTTCGAGAGCTACTGCCGGGCGCTGGCAGCCAAGGACCAGCAGGCCGCCGAACGGTTCTGGGCCGAGTACCTGGCGGAGCTGCCCGGTGCGACGCTCCTCGGCGACGGGTCCACTTCGGACACTCTGCCCACGAAGATCGTGCGGACGCTGTCCGAAGAGGACTCCAGCCGGATCCGTGAGGCGGCGAGCAGGCACGGTGTGACGCTCAACTCGGTCGTCACGGGCGCGCTCGGGCTGCTGCTCGGCAGCGAGACCGGCAGGGGTGACGTGGTCTTCGGCGTCACCGTCTCCGGACGTGAGGAGGAGGGCACCGAGAACATCGTCGGCGTGCTGCTCAACACCGTGCCGATGCGCGTCTCGGCACGACCCCAGGACACCGCCGCCCAGTTCCTTGCGAACGTGCAGGCCTCGCGGGTCGACGCCATGGAGCACGAGCACGTGGGGCTCGGCGAGATCCAGCGGGCGAGCGGGCACGACCAGCTGTTCGACAACCTGTTCGTGCTGCAGAACTTCCTGGACGACAGCACGTTCGACGAGCTCAACGCGCGCAACGGGATCGTCGACCACGAGTCGGAGGACTCGACGCACTACCCGTTCACCTGGGTGGTGACGCCGGGCCGGCAGCTCACGGTCAAGCTGGAGTACCGGCCGGAGGTCACCGCACCGGAGCTGGCCGAGCGACTGTTCGACGACTACCTGCGGATCCTGGCCGACCTCGCGACCACCGAAGGCCCGCTGGGCACGATCCGCGGCACGGGACCGAAGCCAGAACTCAACCCCGCCAACGGCTTCGGCAACCTGACCGTGGTCGACCTGTTCGACCAGGCCGCCGACCGCAGTCCCGACAGGACCGCCCTCGTCGCACACGGCAGGACGATGACGTTCGCGGAGCTCAGGGACCGCAGTCGGCACCTGGCAGGAGTGCTGGCGGACAAGGGGATCGGCGTCGAGACGTCGGTCGCCATCGCGGTGCCGCGCTCGCTGGACTGGGTCGTCGCGCTGTTCGGAATCCTGCGCTGCGGCGCCGCGTACGTACCGCTGGAGCTGGACCACCCGGACGAGCGGATCGCCGCGATCATAGAGGACGCGCACCCGTCGCTGATCATCACGACGACGGCAGTCGCTCCGCGAATCCAGGGCGAGACCTTCGAGCTGGACGAGCCGTGGCCGGACGCCTACCCGGTGACCACGTTCGCGCCCGAGGACCCGAACAGGCTCAAGCACGCGGCCTACACGATCTACACCTCGGGTTCGACCGGCAAGCCCAAGGGCGTCGTGACCGAGTACGCGGGCCTGACGAACATGCTGGTCAACCACCAGCGCAGGATCTTCGAGCCGGTGCTGGCCGAGCACGGGCACCGGACCTTCCGGATCGCGCACACCGTGTCGTTCGCCTTCGACATGTCGTGGGAGGAGCTGCTCTGGCTCGCCGACGGCCACGAGGTGCACATCTGCGACGAGGAACTGCGCCGCGACGCCACCGGGCTGGTCGAGTACTGCCTCCAGCACGAGGTCGACGTCATCAACGTGACACCGACCTACGCGCAGCAGTTGGTGGCCGAAGGGCTGCTCGCGGCCGAGCACAAGCCCGCGCTGGTGCTGCTGGGCGGTGAGGCCGTCACGCCGACGCTGTGGCAGCAGCTCGCGGACACTCCTGGCACGATCGGCTACAACCTTTACGGGCCAACGGAGTACACGATCAACACGCTGGGCGTCGGCACGTTCGACTGCGTCGACCCGGTGGTCGGCGTGGCGATCGACAACACCGACGTCTACGTCCTGGACCCGTGGCTGCGGCACGTGCCGGACGGTGTAGCGGGCGAGCTCTACGTGTCGGGCGTGGGCATCGCGCGGGGTTACCTCGGGCAGCCGGGGCAGTCCGCCGAACGGTTCGTGGCCTGCCCGTGGGTGCCGGGTGAGCGGATGTACCGGACCGGTGACCTGGTGATCAGGCGCCCGGACGGCAACCTGCTCTACCTGGGCCGCACGGACAAGCAGGTCAAGATCCGCGGGCACCGCGTGGAGCTGGGCGAGGTCGAGGCGCGGTTCGCCGCCCACGACGCGGTCCGGTTCGTCGCGGCCGTCGCGCAGGCCGACCCGCAGGTCGACGGCGCGTACCGGCTCGCGGCCTACCTCGTCCTGGCCGACGGCAGGGACGACTCCGCCATCCCGTCGATCGCGGCGGAGGTCGGCGCCGGCCTGCCGGACTACCTGCGGCCCTCGCACTACGCCGCGGTGGACGCGATCCCGCTCACGGTCAACGGCAAGGCGGACACGTCGGCCTTGCCGCAGGCACGTCCGCTCGGCACCCTGATGACCAAGGTCGAGGAACGCGAACTGACCGAGACCGAGATCGTCGTCCGCGAGATGTTCGCGGAGGCGCTCGATCTCGACGAGGACGAGGTGGGCATGACGAGCGGCTTCACCGGCCTGGGCGGACATTCGATGCTCGCGGTGCGGCTCATCGGACTGCTCCGCCGCGAGTTCGGTCCCGTGGTCACGATCCGAGACCTGCTGTCCCTCTCCACCCCCGAAGCGATTGCGCGGCACGTTGACGAACACTGAAGTCCGCACGGGCAAGGAGATCCTCCGGATCGCCCTGCGCCGCAACCGAGGCGCCATGACGGCCGGGACCCTGCTGATGGGGTCCTACCAGGCCGCCGAGACCGCCGTGCCGATCCTGCTCGGCGTGATCGTCGAGTACGCGCTGCGCGGAGGGCAGCTCAGCTCGCTCGGGCTGGCGCTGCTCGCGCTCGGCCTCGTGATGGCCACGGTGTCGTACTCGTGGCGGTTCGGCATGCGCATCCTGCAGAAGGCGAACACGACCGAGGCGCACCGGTGGCGCGTCGAGGTCGCGGACCGCGGCCTGCAGCCGGTGGCGCGCGAGGTCGACCTGAAGTCCGGCGAGGTCCTCACCATCGCCACCGAGGACGCCGACCAGACCGCGGACATCATCGAGGTGGTGCCGCTGCTGATCAGCTCGCTGGTGTCGGTGGTGATCACCGGTGTCGTGCTGGCGGTGATCAGCGTGCCGCTCGGCGTGCTGGTGTTCGTCGGCACGGCGGCGATCCTGAGCGTGCTCAGCGTGATGTCGCGGCGGATCGGCACGAACACCCAGGTGCAGCAGGCGAAGGTCGCGCGGGCCGGGGCGAAGGTGTCCGACCTGATCGCCGGACTGCGGCCGCTGCACGGGTTCGGCGGCAGCTACGCGGCTTTCCAGGCCTACCGCCGGGTGAGCACCGAGGCGAAGAGGCAGTCGATCGTCGTGGCCCGCGTGAACGGCGTCTACGCCGGGCTGGCGTTGGCGCTGAACTCGTTGCTGGCGGCGGCGGTCACGTTGTGGGCGGGCCTGCTGACGTTCCAGGGCGAGATCACCATCGGTCAGCTCGTGATGGCGGTCGGCCTGGCGCAGTTCCTGATCGAGCCGCTGAAGCTGTTCTCGGAGATGCCCAAGTACGTGATGATCGCGCGGGCCTCCGCCGAACGGATGGCGTTGATCCTCGCCGCGCCCGCGCTGATGACCCCTGGTGTGGAAGAGCCCGGTCCGGAAAGCGGGCTCGACGTCGCCGGTGTCACGCACGGAACGTTGCGGGACTTGACGTTCTCCGTGCTGCCCGGCGAGTTCGTGGCGATCGCGGCCTACCAGCCGCAGGCGGCGGCCGAACTGGCCTCGGTGCTGTCCGTCGACGTGCCACCGGCTTCCTACGAAGGCGTTGTGCGAGTGGGCAAGCAGGAGGTCGCGGCGCTGACGATCGAGAGCGTGCGCACCCACCTGCTGGTCAACCCGTCGCACCACGAGGTGTTCGCGGGAACGTTGCGGGAGAACGTGGATCCGGCCGGCTCCAGCACGCTGGTGGACGAGGCCGTGTCCGCCGCGATGCTGACCGACGTCGTCGCCCTGCACTCCGACGGTCTCGACTACACCGTGCGCGACCGGGGCGCGAACCTGTCCGGCGGGCAACGGCAGCGGTTGTCGCTGGCCCGTGCGCTGGCCGCGAACCCGGAGATCCTGGTGCTGCACGACCCGACCACGGCCGTCGACGCGGTGACCGAACAGCTCATCGCCCGCAACCTGACCGAGTTGCGCCGCGGCCGCACGACGATCGTGATCACCAGCAGCCCGGCGTTGCTCGACGTGGCCGACCGGGTGATCGTGCTCGACGGTGGCGCGGTCACGTCCGAGGGCACGCACCGCGAACTGCTCGGCCGTGACTCCTCCTACCAGCTGGCGGTGGCCCGATGACGAGGTTCGAGTGGCGTGGAGGCCCTGCCTCGGTGCGGTTCGAGAGCGTGCTGGACCCGGTCGAGCTGACGCACGAGAAGGACGACCTCTGGTCCGCCGAGGTCGAGATGCCGGACCGGCTGCGCGTGACGTACCACTTCGTGGACGCCGACGGGGACGAGCACGCCGATCCGTCGAACCCGTCCGGCGCGGGCCCGAACCGGTCGATCTTCGCGACCCCCGACCTGGAACCGCAGCCGCACTGGCCGGTCGTCGGCCCGGACGAGGTGCTGGACGTGCCGTCGCTGCGCATCCGGTGGAACGGTTCGTTGGGACGCAAGACGGTTCGCGTGCACCAGGGTGGCGAGCCGGTCGTGCTGCTGCTCGACGGCGACGACTGGATGTACGTGCACCCGGCCGTGGCCGCGTTCGAGTCGGCGGTGAAGAACGGCGAGATGCCTTCGGCCACGCTGGTTTTCCTGCCCACGCCTCGCGATCGTGACGCCGAGTACAGCTCTTCCGCGCTGTGGCAGGCGATCCGGGACGAGCTGCTGCCGTTGCTCGCGGAGAACGGTGTGACCGTGGACCTGTCGCGGTTCGTGGTCGCGGGCCAGAGTCTGGGCGGGCTCAGCGCGTTCGGTGCCGCACTGGACTTCCCGGACCTGGTGTCGAAGGTGGCCTGCCAGTCCGGGTCGTTCTGGTACGCCCGCGACCTTCCCCGGGCCGGCCTCGCGCTGGACGGCCCGGCGGGCGGTGACACCGCTGCACGCCTGCGGGCGGCACCGGATCTGTCAGGTCTGCGGGTCGCGTTCGACGTCGGCGAGCACGAACCACGGATGCACCGGCACTGCGAAGCGGTGGAAGAGCTTGCGACGCAAGCGGGTGCCACCGTGCGGGTGAACCGTTCCCCCGCCGGGCACGACCGGGCGGGCTGGAGGCACGCGCTGGTGCGCGACGTCGCCTGGTTGCTCCAGGACCTCTGATGATCGTCCAGCGGTCTGCTGGCTGACCCGGCAGGCTGGCGCCATGTCGACACCTCCGGTGATCTCGGTGATGCTGATCGTTCGGGACGCCGACGCGGCCGTTGCCTGGTACAAGGCCGCGTTGGGCGCAACGGAGCTGTGGAACCTCGGCGGCGTCGCCGGTCTGGAGATCGGCGGTGCCGCGTTCTTCGTCCACCACGTCAACCCGGACAACCCCGCGGAGTCCAGTCCCGGCGACGTCACCAGCGTGCGGGTCGAGCTGTTCACCGACGACCCCGACGGCGTCGTCGCCCGGGCTGTGGCCGCGGGAGCCACTGGTTCCGCTGTCGTGAGTCACGAAGCGCCTTGGGGCACGCACCGGCAGGGCGGCTTCACGGATCCGTTCGGCCACAAGTGGTCCGTGGGCGACCGGTCACCCCTGGGCTGATTGCAGCGGCCACACTTCGACGACTCCGTGCGCCACCGCGCACGGAGTCCCGGCCACCATCCGCACGGCCTCGTCCACGGACTCCGCCTCGATGATCGCGAACCCCGCGATCGGCAGGTCGGACCTGAGGAACGCGCCGTCTTCCACGATCGTGCCGGCGTTGTCGGGGTTGCGGACCTGGATCGGTGCTCCGGCGATCCCCATCTCCGCTCCCGCCGCCCTCAACCGGTCGTCGTGGGCGTGCGCCTCATCGCGCACGGCCGGTGCCGTTCGGTCATAGTCCGCACGCTCTCCGTAGCCGATCGTCACGAACTTCATCGCGGAACCTCCTCGATTCGGACTCTTCAGCCATACCGACTTCAGAGCCTCGCGAAACTCATCGGCCCGTTCATCGACTGTTCACCTCACGGTTGCGACCACTCACCCCGCCACGGCGTCGAAGTGACGAAAGATCTGTTCTCTGACAGGGCTTTTCGTAGAGGTGGACAGTGAAGAGAACGCTCGGCATCGGTCTTGCGGTCGTGCTGCTCGTGGGTGTCGTGACGGCCATCGTCCTGGGACAGGGCGGAGGCGAACCGGCCCGGCTCCAGACCGTGCGCGGCGTGATCGGCTCGGAGAAGCTCGCCTTCTTCGCCGACCAGCGGGTCAAGGACGTGTTCGCGAAGCACGGCCTCAAGGTCGAGGTGGATCCGGCCGGGTCGCGGCAGATCGCGACGGCCACGGACCTGAACTCGTACGACTTCGCGTTTCCCTCTTCGGCGCCTGCCGCCGAGAAGATCCAGCGCGACCACAAGGCCGCGCGGACGTACGCGCCGTTCTCGTCGCCGATGGTGGTCGCCACCTTCGACCCGATCGTCGACCTGCTGACGAAGGCCGGCGTGGTGCGGTCCGGGCCGGGTTACCAGACGTTCGACGTGCAGGCCTATCTGGAGCTCGCGGCCAGGGGCACGCGCTGGGACCAGTTGCCGGGCAACACCTCCTATCCCGCGCGCAAGAACCTGCTCGTCACCACGACCGACCCGCGTGACTCGAACTCGGCGGCGATGTACCTGGCGATCACGTCGTTCGTCGCCAACGGCGGGGTGGTGTCGTCGCAGGACGCCGAGGCCAAGGTGCTGCCGGCGGTGTCGAAGCTGTTCCTGGACCAGGGATACACGCAGAGCAGCAGCGAGGGGCCGTTCGAGGACTACCTGTCCGCGGGGATGGGCAAGACGCCGCTGGTGCTGGCGTACGAGGCGCAGTTCGCGGACAGGGTGGTGCGGGGTGACTCCTCGGTCCGGCCGGACATGAAGCTGCTCTACCCGGCGCCGACGGTGCTGTCGAAGCACACGCTCGTGCCGTTGCGCGAGGCCGGTGACCGCGTCGGGCAGTTGCTGCAGAGCGACCCCGAACTGGGCAGGCTCGCCGCGACGTTCGGCTTCCGCACCGCCGATCCCAGGCACTTCGACGACATCGTCAAGGAGAAGAACCTGACCGTGCCGCGGACGATCGTGGACGTGGTGGAGCCGCCCGCCCACGAGACCCTGGAACGGATGCTCGTAGCGATCGCGAAGCAGTACTGACGTGGCCGATTTCGTGCTGACGCCACCGGATCCCGTCGAACCCGTACCGGTCGACCGCGCGGCCGGGCTGATCCCCGTCGCCGACGACGCCAAGGCCGAGCTGTCGTCACGCGCCGAGGCCTTCATCTCGGCTTTGGGCGCCGTCGACCCGCAGTCACCGGACTTCAGCCGGATCGCCGACGAGGCGCTGGTCCTCGGTGAGACCGAGATGCGGCTGGCGGCGCAGATCGCGGGCCGTCTGCTCGACCGCACGCTCGCGTCCGTCTCGTCACCGCACGGCGCCCAGGTCTCGACGAGCCTGACCGAGTTGCGCAGGTCCGTTCGCGAGCTTGATCCACAAGATCTGAGCAGGCTGACCGGCCGCAAGATCCTCGGATTCATCCCCGGCGGCAACTCGGCCCGCGGGCTGCTGGCACGGCTGCGCGCGGCCGACGAGCCGCTCAACCGCATCGTGCTGAAGCTGCGGTCCGGCCAGGACGCGCTGAAGCGCGACAACGCCGCCATCAAGGGCGAACGTCAGCGGTTGTGGGATCTGATGACCAAGCTGTCGCAGGACGCCGCTCTCGCCGCCGAGATGGACGAGGCCGTGCAGCGTCAGGTCGCGATCCTCGACCTGGCCGAACCGGCACGCGCCCAGGCGTTGCGTGCCGACGTGCTTTTCGGGCTGCGGCAACGGCACCAGGACCTGCTGACCCAACTGGCCGTGTGCGCGCAGGGGTACATGGCGCTGGACGTGGTGCGCCGCAACAACGACGAGCTGGTCAAGGGCATCGAACGGGCGGTCAGCACGACCGTCACGGCGTTGCGCATCGGCGTGGCGGTGGCGGCGGCACTGGCCGGGCAGCGCGAGGTGATCGACCAGGTCGACGCCGTGCGCGGCCTCACCGACTCGATCCTGCGCTCGAACGCGACGCTGATGTCGTTGCAGGGCGAGGAGATCCAGCGCATCGCGTCGACGCCGGCCGTCGGCATCGAGGCGGTGCGGACCTCGTTCGACCAGATCTACGCGGCGATCGACGCGATCGACACCTTCAAGGCCCGCGCGGCCGACTCCATGTCCAGCACGGTCTCCGCGCTGGACACCGAGATCCGGCGCGCCCACGACCATCTGAGCCGCGTCAGGGAAACCGGGGAGCAGGCGTGACCGCCTCCGGTACGCCGCCCGCCGCGCTCACACACAGCAACCTCCTCGCCAAGGAGCCCGCATGATCCGCCGCCTCATCCCCGCGGTCGCCGTAGTGGCGCTGCTGGCGGGATGTTCCAATGAAGCCGACCCGTCCAAACCTGTCGGCGATGCCACCCCTGGCACCCTCCGCGTCCTCGCGGGCAGCGAACTGGCCGACCTCCAGCCGATCCTCGACGAGGCCGTCAAAGCCACCGGGATCTCCGTGAAGTTCAGCTTCACCGGCACCATCGAGGGCGCCGAGAAGGTCGCCAGCGGCACCGCCGAACAGGGCTTCGACGCCGTCTGGTTCTCCTCCAACCGCTACCTGGAACTCGTGCCGGAGGCCCAGAAGCGGCTCGGCACGCCGACCAAGGTGATGTCCTCCCCGGTCGTGCTGGGCCTGCCCGCGGCGAAGGTCGCGGAACTGGGCTGGGACGGCCGGCGCGTCGGCTGGGCGGAGATCGCCGCGGCGGCCGGGGCGCGGAAGTTCACCTACGGCATGACCGATCCGTCCGCGTCCAACTCCGGGTTCTCCGCACTGGTGGGCGTCGCGGCCGCGTTGTCCGGGTCGGGCTCCGCGCTGGACGCGGCGAAGATCGACGCCGTGGCGCCGCAGCTCAAGCAGTTCTTCTCGGCGCAGACGCTGTCGGCGGGTTCGTCCGGCTGGCTGTCGGAGGCCTACCAGCGCCGGGCGAAGGGCGAGGACCCCGGTGCCGAAGTGGACGGTCTGATCAACTACGAGTCGGTGCTGCTGTCGTCGCCCGACCCGTTGACGCTGGTCTACCCGAGCGACGGCGTGGTGACTGCGGACTATCCGCTCACGCTGCTCACGTCGGCGTCGTCGGAAGCCCGTGAGGCGCACCAGAAGCTCTCCGAGTACCTGCGCGGCGCGGACGTTCAGCGCAGGATCATGGACACCACGCACCGCCGACCGGCCGTGCCGCAGGTCCAGCCGGACGCCAGGTTCACCGTGCGGGACCTGGTCGAGCTGCCGTTCCCCGGCAGCCAGTCCGCTGTGGACGGTCTGGTCACCACGTACTTCGACCAGCTGCGCCGCCCGTCGCGCACGCTCTACGTGCTCGACACGTCCGGCTCGATGCAGGGCGACCGCATCGACGGCCTGCGTCAGGCGCTGGTCGGGCTGACCGGGGCCGACGAGTCGCTCGCCGGCAAGTTCAGCCGGTTCCACGGCCGCGAGCAGGTGACGTTGCTGCCGTTCAGCAGCAGCGCGCGGCCCGCGGTGAAGTACGAGGTGCCGCAGGACGATCCGCGCCCGATCCTCGACCAGATCCGCAACACCGCCACGTCACTCGACGCGGCCGGCGGCACGGCGATCTACAGCAGCCTGCGCGGCGGCTACGACGTGTTGCGCCAGCAGATCGACGCCGACCCCGACCGCTTCACGTCGATCGTGCTGATGACCGACGGCGAGAACACCGGCAGCGAGGACGTCACCGACTTCCAGCTGTTCCACCAGGGTCTGCCGCAGAACCTGAAGGGCATCCCGATCTTCCCGGTGCTGTTCGGCGAGAGCGCCACGGCCGAGATGGAACAGGTGGCGAAGATGAGCGGCGGCAAGGTGTTCGACGCCCGCAGCCGCTCGCTGTCGTCCGCCTTCAGGGAGATCCGTGGCTATCAGTAGACACCTCGCCTCCTGGAAGAACCTCGCCGGCTGCACGGGCGGCCTGATCGGCCTCGGCCTGCACTTCGCCGGACTGGCCGGCTCCTACTGGGTCCTGGTCGTGATCGGTCTCTACGGCGTGGGAGCGCTGGTCGCACCGCCCGAGCGCGTCACGCTGGTGACCGACCCGGAGGAGGAAGCCGGCGCGTTGCGGTCCGAACTGGACGCGCTGGTCGAGCGGGTCCGGGGATTCCGGGTGCCGGACGAGGTCGCGCCGAGGTTCGCGGAGATCGCCGAGGTGCTGCGCGGCATGCTGGACCGCCCGCGTGAGCTGCGCGCCGACCCGGACGCGCTGCACGCCGTGACCCGGCTCGTCGGCACTGACCTGCCGCTGTCCGTGCAGACCTACCTGAACCTGCCGTGGTGGTACGCCGCCGCACGTGGCTCGGGCGCGGAACTGGTGCGGCAGCTGGACCTGTTGCACGCCGACGCCGTCCGGACCGCGGAACGGTTCCACGCGGCCGACGCGCAACGGCAGGCAGACCACACCCGCTACCTCGAAGATCGCGGGTAGCCTCGGGATCATGCGGTACGTGCGGATTTTCGCGGACGAGAACGGCAAATCGGCCTTCGAGGACGTCGAGGTGCACGGCACACCAACGGTCACGGTCGAGGGCGTGCCACCGCTGCTCGTCTCAGGCCCGTTTCCCGCGGCCTCGATGCTGGTCGTCGAACAACCGTCCGGCGGCACACCGGAGTGGGAACTCCACGTCGCGCCGCGCAGGCAGTGGCTGATCGTGCTGACCGGACGAGCCGCCGTCACGGTGTCGGACGGCGAGCGGCGCGAGTTCGGCGCGGGCGCGCTGCTGTCCTTTGAGGACACCGAGGGCGAAGGTCACCTCTCCACCCCGCTCACGGACGACCTGTCGTACGCGATGTTCCCCCATCAGCCTGCGTGACCCGGCACGGCGGACCATGCCCGCTCACGGACTACACCCGATCCGCTGTTCGCATCAACGCACCTGAACGCGTCTTGACCGCGTACGTGCCGGTCACCGCCCTCCGCTAGGTTGCCCCAGTCCTGGCTGAAGAAGTGCATTCGAGGGTGAAGCGGTGCTGGTGCCGGAGTCGGCGTTCGAACGGGCGAAACTGGGCTCTGGGCAGCTCGTCGCGGTCAACCGGCCGCCGGGCGCCGAACGGACGCAGTACCTGGTCCAGGCCGTGGAGCAGGCTCAGGCGCGGGGGCTCGCCGTCGTCTGGACGACCTGCCGCGCGGACGCCCCCGCGTACTGGCCGTGGCACGCGGTCCTCGCCGGTCTGGGCGGCGATGCGGCGGCGCTGGACACCGAACCCGACGTCTGCGCGCAGAAGGTCGTCGACGTCCTCAGGCGCACGCCCGCGTTGATCCTGATGGACGACGTCGACGTGGCAGGCGAGGAGGCGTTCCAGCTGACCCGAATGGTGGCCGGTACGGCCCACCTGTTGCCCGTGGTCATCATTGTCACCTCCACCGGCACGACCGCGCTGGACGACGCGGTCCGGCTCGTCGAACGGGCGCACGCCGTGCTGGCCAGGGGCCGGATCACCGAGGCCCGTGACCTGCTCGACCAGGCCGCCCGCGACGGTGATCCCGAGGCGGCCCTCGGGCTGCCGGGCATGTGGGTCAACAAGTTCCGCGGCCGGGCCGACCGCGCGCTGGCGCTCGCCCGGCTGCGCGAGGCCGTCGCCGCACAGCCTCCCGAACCGCTGCGCACCCGGCTGGTCACGAGGCTCGCGGCCGAACAGGCCTACGACCGGCGCGAGACCGAGTGCGTGCTGGAAGCGTTGGAGCAGGCCAGGAACACCGGCGACCAGTTGACCCTGGCCGAGGCCTTGTCGTTGGCACATCACGCGTTGTGGTCGCCGGAGCACACGGCCTTCCGGCTGGCGCTGGCCGACGAGCTGATCTCCGTGGCGTCGGCGGCGGGGCTGGACCTGTTGGCGCTCAGCGGTCTGTGCCGCCGCACGATGGACCTGTTCTGCCTGGGCGACCCGCACGCGGAACGGTCGCAGGTCGAGCTGGCGCGGCGGGCGTCCGGCTATCCGGGGCTGCTGTTCTTCCACGCCGCGATGGACGTCATGCGGACGATCCGCGCAGGGCGGTTCGCCGAGGCGGAGCAGAAGTCCCTGGCCTGCCTGCGACTCGGGCTCGAAGCGGGCGACGTGGACGCGGAGACGTTCCACAGCACGCATTTGTTCGCGATCCGCTGGTTGCAGGGCCGCGGCGGCGAACTGGTCGACCTGGCCGAGCAGGTCACGCACTCCCCCACGCTGCCGGACCTGGAGTTCAGCTTCGAGGCCGCGCTCGCGTTGCTGGCGCTCGAAGCAGGCCAACGGGATCGCGCGCGGTCGGCGTTGCACCGGCTGACGATCAACGGGCTCACCGCGGTTCCGTTGTCCAGCACCTGGATCACGTGCCTGTTCTGCGTGGTGCACGTGGCCGCGGCGCTGGGTGAGGCCGACATCGCCCGCGAGGCCTACCGGTTGCTCGAACCGTTCGCACCGCTGCCCGTCGTGCCAGCGACCGCGATCGTCTGCTTCGGCTCGACCGAACTGCTGCTGGGCATCGCCGCCACGACGTTCGGCGAGCCCGCGATCGCCACTGGGCACCTGGAACGCGCTGTCACCACCAACATCCGGCTCGGCAACCTGCCGATGACCGCCTACGCCCGCGCCACGCTGGCCCAGACCGTCGGCGGCGAGCGGGGCAGGGCACTGTTCGACGTCGCCATCAGCGACGCGAACGCGATCGGCATGACCGCGCGCGCCGCAATGTGGGCGCAGGCCCGCGACGGGCTGTCCGGCCGGATCGTGATCCGCAAGGAGAACGCGTGGTGGATCGTCTCCCACCAGGGCAGGGAAACCCGAGTCGAGGACCTGGTGGGCATGCGGTACCTCGCGCGGCTCGTGGCCGATCCGGGCGTCGAGATCGCCGCGCTCGAACTCGTCGGCGGGCAGGACAGCGGAAACCAGCCGGTGCTCGATCCCGTGGCCCGCGCCGCCTATCTCACGCGCATCCGCGACCTTCGCGCGCAGCTCGACGACAACCCGACGCCGCGCGCCGAAGCCGAGTTGGAGGCGTTGCTCAGCCACCTCGAACGCGAGACCGGCATGGGCGGTCGTGGCCGGAACTTCGCGGGCCCGGCCGAACGCGCCAGAACCGCGGTGCGCAAGGCGATCCGCCGCGCCATCGACACGATCGCGGCGACCGAGCAGCCGACGGCGGACGCGTTGCGCAAGGCCGTGACCACGGGCTATCACTGTTCGTACCAGCCCGGGCGATCTTGACCACCGCGCGGCAACCGGTTGGCCACCGCGGGCCCGCAGACTTCGGGGCAAGGGGAGAACAGGTTCTTCGGGGGGAGAACCGGATCGTGGCTCGCACCCCCCAGGGCGAGCCACGATCCCGCTCCGCGGCTCGCACCCCCGACACGAGTCGCGGAGCCCCTACCCCGCCAGAACGGCGGCCTCCCTGCGCCGCAACGCCGAGCCCGGTTCCATGCCGAACTCCTCGACGAGCAGCGCCCGCACCCGCCGATAGGTCCGCAGCGCGTCACCGGCGCGGCCCGCCCGGTGCTGGGCCTCCATCAGCAGCTCCCACAGCGACTCCCGCAACGGGTAGAGCGCGACGAGCCGTTCGAGCTGCGTGATCGCCTCGGCGTACCGGCCGTCCAGGCACAGCGCCGCCGCCTGGTTCTCCTCCGCGAACGCCAGCGCCTCCCGCAGCCGCACGATCTCCGCGCCCGCCCAGCCCTCGACCGGGCAGTCCGCCAGCGGATCACCGCGGTGCAACGCCAGCGCCTCCGCGTACCTGCCGCACCGCAGGTGTTCGTCGAACTCCTCGACGTCCACCACGACCTGCGTGACGTCGAGCAGGTAGCCGGGTTCGCGCGTCAGCACCACGCCGTCCGCACCGGCCACCTCCAGCGCTCTTCGGACCTTCGCGATGTGCCCCTGCAGCGTCTTGGTCCCCGTGGGCGGCACGTCCTCGCCCCACAGGCCGTCGACCAGCGCCGACCTCGACACCAGCCGGCCGGTGCGCAACGCCAGCAACGCGAACACGGCTCGCCGCCGTGCCCCGGTGAAGTGCACCGGCCCGTTCGGTCCGCGCACCTCGAGCGGCCCGAGCAGCCGCACCTCGATCTTCATCACCATTCCCCTCCCCTTGGACACAGGTAGAGGCGTGCCACGGGTGTGCCGCGCCGCGTCACATCACGGCACCATAACCGAGCAGTAACAGAACGGTCTACCGACCGACCACTCGGTCGGTAGTTCTGGTCTGCTCGGACGCATGGACACCAAGGAAGCGATTGCCCGCCTGGACCTGCCGCAGAAGGTCCGGCTGCTGACCGGTTCCGCGCTGTTCGCGCTGCACCCGGAGCCGGAGATCGGGCTGGCGTCGCTGAAGGTGTCCGACGGCCCGACCGGTGTCCGCGGCGCCGAACTGCGGGGCGGCACGATCGCCTGCGTGCTGCCGAACGCCACGTTGCTCGCCCAGCACTGGGATCCGGCGCTGGCCCGCGAGGTCGGCGAGGTGCTCGCGGACGAGGCGGCGGCACAACAGGTCCACGTCGTGCTCGGCCCGACGATCAACCTGCACCGCACGGCGCTCGGTGGCCGCCTGTTCGAGGCCTACAGCGAAGATCCGCTGCTCACCGGCATGATCGCCGCCGCATACGTGCGAGGGCTGCAGGGCAAGGGCATCGCGGCGACGCCGAAGCACTACGTGGCGAACGAGTCCGAGACCGAGCGGCGCACGGCGAGCATGGTGCTGGACGAGAAGACGTTGCGCGAGATCTACCTGCTGCCGTTCGAGATCGTCGTGGAGGACTCCGCGCCGTGGGCGATCATGGCGGCCTACAACCTGGTCAACGGCGTCCCCGCGACCGAGCACACCGCACTGGTCGAGGGTGTGCTGAAGGGCGAGTGGGGGTTCGACGGCCTGCTCATGTCCGACTGGTTCGCCACGAAGTCCACGGCTGCCAGCGCGAACGGCGGCCTCGACCTGGTCATGCCCGGTCCCGGTGGACCGTGGGAGGACGAGTTGGTCGCGGCCGTGAAGGCCGGCGAGGTCGCCGAGTCGACCGTCGACGACCACCTGGGCCGGTTGCTGCTTCTCGCGTCGCGGACCGGGGCGTTGGGTGAGCAACGCTCCTGGCCGCGGGATCTGCCCGCGCCCGACAGCGAAGTGCGCCGCGAGCAGTTGCGGAGGTTCGCGGCGGGTGGCATGACCGTGCTGAAGAACTCCGGCGTGCTGCCGTTGCGGGACTCCAGCGTCGCGCTGATCGGGCGGCACGCGATCGACACCGTCGCGCAGGGTGGCGGTTCGGCCGGGGTGCGGCCGCCGCACGTCATCAGCATCGCGGACGGCCTGACCTCGCAGCTCGGAAGCACCGTGTCCGTTGTGGACGGTGTCGAGGTCCGGCTCCGGTACGCCGCTCCCGGTCCCGGGGTGCTCAAGGACATTCGCGCCACGACGTACGACGCTGATGGCGAAGTGCTGGCATCCCGCGAGATGGAGATCGCCGAGCTCGCGGCGTACGGCGGATGGGCGCAGGGGGCGGCGTCGATCGAGGTGTCCGGCGAGGTCGTGCTGGACGAGCCGACGCGGATGCTGATCGGGGTGCGCGGGTTCGGCGACTGGACGCTGGACGTCGCCGGACGCCAGTACGCCACGCTTCTGGCCTGGACCGGCGGCATCGTCGAGGAGGCGCTGCTGAAGCCGCCGCACTGGACGGCCGAGGTCCTGCTGTCGCCCGGCGACCGGATCACGGCCCGTGTCCGCGAGGCCAGCGCGCTGGTCGGTCTGATCACCCAGCCGGTCCCCCGCGCTCCCGCCGACACGATCGGTGCCGCGGTGCGGGCCGCGCGCGAGGCCGAGGTGGCGGTCGTGGTCGTCGGACTCACCGAGGAGCAGGAGACCGAGGGCTTCGACAAGACGACGCTCGCGTTGCCCGGCGAGCAGGACGTACTGGTCGCGGCGGTGGCGGCGGCCGCAAAGCGCACGGTGGTCGTGGTGAACGCCGCCACGCCGGTGCTCATGCCGTGGCTCGCGCAGGTCGACGCGGTGCTGTGGGCGGGACTGCCCGGTCAGGAAGCCGGTGACGCCGTCGCGGCCGCGTTGCTCGGGCACATCGAACCGGCCGGGCGTCTCGTCACGACGTTCCCGCGGGCCGACTCCGACGCGTTGCCCCTGATTCCGTCCAACGGCGAACTGGTGTACTCCGAAGGAACCGCGATCGGCTACCGCGGTGCGAGCGATCCGTTGTTCTGGTTCGGCCACGGACTCGGCTACACGTCCTGGGAGTACGGCACCGCGTCGGGGTCCACTGTGGATGGTGTCGTCGGCTCGGTGTCGGTGGAGCTCACGAACACCGGCGAACGACCCGGTCGCGAGGTCGTGCAGGTCTACCTGCGACCGGCCGGCGAACCCGTCCGGCTCATCGGCTGGGCGGTCGCGGACGTCGAGGCGGGGCAGAAAGTGCAGGTCGAGGTGTCGTGTTCGCAGCGCGTGCAACGGGTCTGGGCGGACGGCTGGCAGCCGATCGGTGGCGGCGAGGTGCTGATCGCCCGCGGGCTCGGCGACGTCCGCGTTACCCTGCCCGCTGATCAGGAGTGAGGTGACGCCGTGTCGGTCCCGCCCCGGTACCGGGCCAAGTCGCGGGTGGACGTCTCCGGTGAGGAGTCCAGGGCCAAAGCCGTGGCCGTGGCGACCGAACTGTTCGCACTGACCGGTTTCAAGGGAACCTCGGTGGCGGCCGTGGCGGCGAGGACGGGGCTTTCGCAGTCCGGTCTGCTGCACCACTTCCCGAGCAAGGCGGCGCTGCTGACGGCCGTGCTGGAGGAACGCGACCGGCAGGACGGCGAATTCCTCGCGGGAAGCGCGGGTCCGCCGCTGGGCTGGGCGGCGTTCGACGCGCTGGCCGCCCTGGTGGCGCGCAACTCGACGCGGCCGCACCTGGTCGGCCTGTTCGTACGACTGGCCGCCGAGGCGACCGAACCCGCCCATCCCGCGCACACGTGGGTGCGGGAGCACTACAGCGGCTTGCAGCGATGGCTGGCCGACGCCGTGCGTTCAGGCCAGGAACGCGGCGAGATCGCGGCGGACGCCCCGGTCGGTTCGATCGTGCGCACGACCATCGCGGTGATCGACGGATTGCAGCAGCAGTGGCTGCTCCAACCGGACGAAGTGTCGATGACGGCCGAATTCGAGGCTTTCGCGGGAACTCTGCGCGCCCGCTGGGCTCGCTGAGAGCCCCGAAGAGCAAGGTGGTGGCCCGGTTCAGTCTGGGGGACCCGCCCGGGCCACCGGTCTTGCGAAAGGTGGCCGACGTGTGCGGTGACTTTCACACGCCGGCCGGGTTCTGGGGGAACCAGATCCGGCAACTGCGCCGACCCCCACTCCCGGGAGTTTCTCGGGCCCGGCGGCGCAGGTACCGGTTCTGGACACAAAGATGACAGGGGGCGTGCACAGATTTCGCCCAGGCCGCGCACAGACCGTCAGGAAGTGCGCGAGGATGGCTGTGCACCCCAACGCCTGGATCATCGAGGAGCGATATACCCGTGGAGTTCCTGCTGCTCGGCTCGCTGGCGGCACGGCGGACGGGCACACTGCTGGAGCTGGGCGGACCCCGGCAGCGCGCGGTGCTCACCATGCTGTTGCTGCACGCGAACGAGGCGGTCAGCGTCGCACAGCTGACGGAGGCGGTCTGGGATTCGCCGCCGGTGTCGCCCGAGTCGAACCTGCGCACGTACGTCGCCGGGTTGCGCAAGGTCCTCGGTGAACGGCTGATCACGCATCCCGGTCACGGCTACCAGCTCGTGGTCGAACCCGGCGAACTGGACCTCGACGCGTTCGACCAGCTCGTCCGCGAGGGCGAGACCGCCCTGGCGGACAACGACACGGAAGCGGCCGCGGACCTCTTCGGTCAGGCGCTGGGCCGGTGGCACGGCATCCCGACCGCCGAGCTCAACGCGGGACCGTTGCTGCGCGCCGAGTTCACCCGGATCCAGGAACGCCGTCTCACCGCCGTCGAGCGGTTCGCCAAGACCTCGCTGGAACTCGGCCGGTTCGACGACGTGATCGACCGGCTGCGGCGGGAGACCGCGCTCCACCCGTTGCGCGAGGAGCTCTGGGCGCAGCTGATGCTGGCGCTGGATCGCTCGGGCCGGCGCAGCGAGGCGCTGGAAGCCTTCGCGACGGCCCGCAGGCACATGGTCGAGCAGATCGGCGTCGAGCCGGGCGCGCGGTTGCGCCAGTTGCAGCAGGTGATCCTCGAAAGCCGGGTGCCCTCGCCCGCGGCTTTGAACGCGCATCGCCAGCTGCCGATGGACATCGCCGAGTTCACCGGCCGGGAGTCCGAACTGCGGCGACTGTGCGAGCCGGGACCGCAGACCACCGTCGTGATCTCCGCGATCGAGGGCATGGCCGGGGTCGGCAAGACGAAGCTGGCCGTCCGTGCGGCCCACCGGCTCGTTCAGCGTTTCCCGGATGTGCAACTGTGGGCCGACCTGCACGGCTTCGACGCCGACGAGCTGCCCGCGGACCCGTCCGCCGTGCTGGAGAGCTTCCTGCGGCTGCTCGGTGTGCCCGGCGGCCAGATCCCGGCCTCGCTGGAGGAACGGGCCGCGCTCTACCGCGACCGGCTGACGGACAAGCGCGCGTTGGTGCTGCTCGACAACGCCGCCGGCGAGGACCAGGTGCGGCCGTTGCTGCCGGGCAGCTCCACCTGCATGGTGCTGATCACCAGCCGCCGCACGCTCCTGCGGCTCGACGGCGTGCAGTCGCTGTTCCTCGACGTCTTCACGCCCGGTGAGGCGCTCGCGCTGCTCTCCAGGATCGCCGGCGAGGACCGCGTGCAGGCCGATCTCGAGGCCGCGGAACGGATCGCGGAGCTGTGCGGCCACCTGCCGATCGCCGTCGCACTGGCAGCCAAGCGACTCGCTCGTCGTCCACAGTGGACGATGCGGGACCTGGTGGACCAGCTCGAACGGGGAGGCGGTCTCGGTGTCCGGGGCGTGTTCGACCTCTCGTACCAGGCGCTGCCGGACAACCAGAGGCGCCTGTTTCGACTCCTCGGACTCCACCCCGGGGAGGACTTCTCCGCCGACTCGGCCGCCGCACTCGCCGGGCTGACCCCGCACGAGGCCGGCGACCTGCTGGAGACGTTGCTCGACGAACACCTGTTGCAGCAACACACCCCCGGCCGTTACGGCCTGCACAACCTGCTGCGCACCTACGCCGTCGAGCAGGTCACCGCCGCCGAACCGCCGCCCGCTCGCGCGTTGGCGAGGCGGCGCGTGCTCGACTGGTACGTGCACACGTCGTGGCAGAGCGCGCAGCAGCTCAACCCGCAGCGCAAGCTGGAGATCAGCCCCGCGGACCCGGTCGTGCACGCACGTTCGTTCGCCGACCGGGACGCCGCCCTGCTGTGGTGCGACACCGAACGCGCGAACCTGGTCGCGGCGGTGCGGGACGCCGCCGGTCACGAACTGCCGGAGCACTGCTGGAGCCTGGCTCAATGCCTGTGGGACTTCTTCAACCTGCGCAAGCACTGGGCGGACTGGCTCGACACGCACAGCGTCGCGCTGGCCGCCGCACGCTCGGTCGGTGACCGCAGCGCCGAGGGCAGGATGCTGATCACACTGGGCATCGCGCTGCGCGAGGTCCGGCGGCACGAGGAGTCCATCGAGTGCAACCAGCAGGCGATAGCGATCTTCCGCGCGACCGGCGACAAAGCCCGTCAAGAACCGGCTCTCAACAACCTCGGCATCGTCTACATGGTGACGGGCCGGCCCGAGGACGCGCTGGCGTGCTACGAGCAGTCCGCCGAGATTGCGCGTGAGCTGGGCAACCTGCACTCGGAAGCCGTGACGCTGAACAACATCGCGCTGCTGCACGCCGACGCGGGCCGGTTCGACGTCGCGTTGGCGCGCTACCTGCGGGCGTTGGAGATCCGCAAGGAGATCAAGGACCCGTACAGCGAGGCGATCCTGCTCAACAACATCGGCGAGGTGTACCGGGGGCTGCTCGACTTCCCCGAGGCCGTGTCGTACGTCGACCGCGCGCTGGAGATGTTCCGGGCGATCGGCGACCTCTACGGGCAGGCCGAGTCACTGGACAACCTCGGGCTGGCGCTGGACGGACTCGGCGACCGCCGTGGCGCGGAGAAGTGCTGGCTGGAGTCCGTGACGTTGTTCGAGGAACTGGGCGAGCCCAAGGCCGACGAGGTCCGCGGCCGCTTGTAGCGCGTGCGATCAAGCAAAGCGCGATCCGTGCCGTATCGCGTTTCTTCAGCCTGGCTGAACAGCCCCTGGGCGAGTTCAACAACAATTGAAGACGTGAGGACACGGCATGAAGGATCTCTCTTTCGACCCTGACGACCTGGAGCTCGGCGACCTCGCGGTCACCTCCCTGCGCGACTCGGTCGCGTTGCCGGAGTCCGGTGCCTCCGGAGGCGCCTCGTCGTGTTCGTGTGGCAGCTCGTCGTGCAGCAGCTGCACCCAGCCTCCCGTCCAGAACGCGTGAGCGAACGCGTGCAGGGAGAAACAGCGCCATACGCACTCGTGCGCCTGGCGGCCCTGCCGCACCCGGACGGCGCTGCGACGGCAGCGCCGTTCCGGCGGGCGGTGGAGACGTTGGCGGCGCTCGAAGCCTCGCTGCTGTCGCTGGCCGGCCCGGTGTCGGACCTGCTGCACGACAGCGCCGGCACGCACTCCGACGCCTACCACCGCACCGTCGTGCTGCCGTTGCGCCGCGACGTCCACAACGGACGGTTGCCCCGGCCTTCCCTTCGCTCGGAGGCTGACGGGCTGGTCTCGCGGTTTCCGCAGCTCGGTGAGTGGCTGTCGGCCATGGATCACCGCGCTGACGTGACCGCGAAGATCGAGCGGCTGCTGCCGGACGCGCTCGCCGCCGAACGCGACGTGCTCGCGTCGTTGTGCGGCACCGAGCCCCTGCGGAAGGCCGCCGTCTTCAGCGGGCGCGACCTCTGGCAGGGGCTTGCCCGCGCCGGCGCCGGGGACAAGCGTTCCCGCAAGGCCGAACCCACCGTGCTGCGCTACGCCCTGCGCGCGACGTCGAAGACCAGTCCCCTGTCCTGGTACGCGGCGGTCGGCTGGGCCACCTGGTCCCCCGACGCCCCCGCGCCGGACTTCGGCACACCGGTCGCCGTCACGCGGGTCAACCAGGTGCTGCTGACCCGGCTGATCGCCGCCCTGCTGGCTGATCGCGGCCACCTCTTCGACCATCCCCACCGCCTCGCGCCCGACGTGCACGCCGACGGCGGGCAGGTGAGGTTCCGGCGCGACGTTCCCGCCCGCGGACCGTTGCGCGCCAGCGTCGGCATCGAGGAGGACGTCGAACTGGCGTCCAGCCCGCCGCTGCAGTTCCTGGTCGGCCTCACCGGCGCCAACCCCAAGGGCATCAGCCCCGCCGAACTCGCCAGCGCCCTCGCGACCCGGCTGCCCGACGGCGAGTCCGATCGCGCGCAGCACTACGTCGCGCTGCTGCTCGACATCAAGCTGCTCGTGCCGGTGCTACCCGCCGACCCGCAGGACCCCGAGGCCTGTCCCGCGCTGGCCTCGTGGCTGCGCGACACCGGCAGGCCCGAGCTCGCCGACCGGGTGATCTCGATCTACCGGGACACCCTGGCGTTCGCCGACACCGGTGCTTCTGAACGGCCTGCCGCACTGGCCGCGCTGTTCGCGTCGTGGGAAGAGCTGGGCTCGATCGTCGGCACGGACCTCGGTGGCGTGACGCCGTTGAGCGAGGACGTCGTTCTGCCGTCGCCCGTTCGTCTTGGCCGCAAGCACGGTTACGACGGCGTGCGATCACTGGCCGGGCTCACCCCGTTGCTGATGCTGTTCGACCGGCACCTCGCGATCCGGCGGCACTCACGCGACCTGTTCGTCGCGGAGTTCGGTCACGGCGGCTCGTCTCGCCTCGCCGCCTGCGCGCCGTTGATGCACGAGGCCATGTCCGGCGTGCCGACCGGCGGTCTCGGCGCGAGCCGGGCCCAGGTCGCCGACCTGGTGCGGGACGGCGTGATCACCGACGACGTCGTCACGGCCGCCGCGGACCTGCTGCCCGCGTGGATGAAGACCAGGCCCACCTCGTACTCGTTCTTCGCCCAGCCGTCACCGGACGGCCTGGTGGTGAACCACGTCTACGACGGCTTCGGCCGGTTCCCCGGCCGGTTCCTCGACCTGCTGCCACCCGAGGCGTACGCGACGGTTCGGGCCACTTTGGACGGTGTGTTCCCGCGCGGTTTCGTGGAGTACCGGCCGGTGCAGGGCTTCAACCCGAACCTGCACCCGCTGCTCGGCCGCGCGGAGATCGGCGAGGACCCGCGCTGGGCCGACCACACCCCGGACGACCTGGAAGTGTTCCACGACCAGCAGAACGACGAACTGCGACTGCGCCGCCGCGACAACGGCGCGGTGCTGGACGTGCTGTACCTCGGCTACCTCATGCCGATCTCGCTGCCCGACCGCGCCGCCGCCCTGTACTCGGACCTCACCTGCGGCGCGGCCGACCTCTCGCCGTTGCAGCCGGTGTCGCTGGCCGGTGACGTGCGCGTCGCCGATCGGCTGCGCTACCGCGACGTCGTGCTGGGCCGCCGCTACTGGGACTTCCCGGCTTCCTCTTTGACGGAGCCGTTCTCGTCGGTGGCCGGCGCGACCGCGTTGCGCGCCCGCTACGGCATGCCCGCGGAGCTGTTCGCGGGCATGGGGGGCGTCATCACGTCCCGCGAGGACTTCGAGGCCCGCGTGAACGGCCCGAAACCGCAGTACGCCGACCTCACCAACGCACTGCACCTGCGCTGCCTGCCCCGACTGACGTCCCGCTACGGCGACCACGTCCGCCTCACCGAGGCACTCCCGGTGCCGTCCGGCCAGGTGCTCGAAGTGGTGGCGGAGACCTATCGGAGGGCCGGATGACCGACGTCGTCTGCTACTACCACGACCCGATCAAGGCCCCGCTGCTGCGCGACGGCGTCCTACCGGCTCTGGCCGCCGCCGAATCCACGTTCGCCGACGTCGTGGGCCACGTCGAACGCCACTGGCTGCACGGTCCGCACGTCCGCGTCGTGCTGACCGGCCCGTCCGCCCCCACGGCGGCGTTGCTGGTGGCGGCCCTGTTGCGCTCCTACCTGGCCGCGCATCCCTCCACAGTGGAGCTTTCCGAGTCGGATTTACTCGCTCACGCCGAGTCCGCGGCCGTGGCCGAGCTGCTGCTGCCGCCGTTCACCCCTTTTCACCCCAACAACTCCGTGCGCATCGAGCCGACCGACGACTCCCGCGCCCGCGCATTCCTGCCCCCGGCACACGTTTCTCTGCGCGCGGAAGGCCTCCGCCTGGGCCCGCCCGCCCTGCTCCACTCGTTGTCCGCGGCCCGCCCGACACTCGCGTTGACCGCGATGGCCGTCCACGCCAGCCGCTACCCGGCCGGCCTGCAGTACGGCTACCACTCCTTCCTCTCGCACGTCGAAGACTTCCTGCTGGCCAGCGACCCCGACGGCAAAGTCCGGTCCACACTGGACTCGATCTGGACCGCAAACGCCTCCGCCGCCTGCGCTCTGGTCGAACAGGTGGCCCAGGGCCACCCCACCACGCACTTGGAGGCGGCCTGGCAGACCTGGACCATCGCCCTGCGCCTGACCACTCAGGAACGCTACGACGCGGGCCTGCTCACTTCGGATCCCAACCCACGCCACGGCGAACGCGCCTACGAGGTGGGCGACCAGGACGCCATCCGCCGCTACAACTACGGCGAGCGAACGAAGTTCACCGACTACCACACGGCCATGTGGACCGTGGACCTCTCCGACCCGGCGATCGCCCGCTCGATGACCGTCTACCGCCTGGGCACCAACGTCCTCTACCAACTCCTGGCGATCTGCGACGTGACCCCGATGGAGCGCTACGCCGCCGCCCACCTCCTGGCCAACGCCGCACAGAAGGTCCTCGGCACCACCTGGGCCGAACAGTTCGCCGCCCTGCCGAAGGTGGGGTGACGCGCATGCTCGTGCGGCTGCGTCCAGTCGTCACCGCCACCCCTACCGCCGACGGCCTGCACCTGCGCGGCTGGGCGTCCAGCTGCACCCTCTCGGGCGGAACCGGCCTGTGGAAGGTGTGGCAACGCCTCGCTCCGCAGTTGGAGGCGGGAATCCCGCGAGCCTCACTGGAGGTACCGCACGATGCCGCTCCGGCCGTGCGGGCGGCGGTCTCGCTGATCCTGGACCAGTTGTGGGAACACGACATGCTGGTCGAGATGCCGGCGTGGGGTGCCGACGCGCCCGCACCGGAGGTGGCGGCCTGGCTGGAGTCGGCGGCCGCGGAACCGGTGGAGGCCTGGCGGCGGCTTCGCGAGGCCACGGTGGTCGTGTCGGGACGCGGACCGCTGGAGAGCGCGGCTGTTCAGGCGGCGGAGGCGGTGGGGCTGGCGGTTCAGCGGTCAGGGTCCACACGTGCCGCCGAAAGCGGACCGGCGACTCCACCCCTGGGCGAGGGTGCGGCCGAGCATCCCAGTGGAAACACAGTGGCGAACGGGAGCGAGCAGACCGCCGATCTCCTCCACGGAAGCGATGGGCCCGTCCGTACCGCCAGCCGCGAACTCGTCGTCTCCGCAGGCGATCTCACCATTCTGGCGGGATGTGGAACCGAAGTCGGCTTCGTCCTCCCACCCACGACCGACAGCTCAACTTCATTCCACACTGAAGCGACTATGCGCACCGCCGCAAGGCTGGGCCTCACCAGCGAACCATCCGAGATCCTGGCCGCTCTCATCGGATCCGCCGCCGTCCACCGCCTCGTCTGCGCCATCGCGGGCATGCCCGACCCAGCCGCCACCGCCGAGCTGGCCACCAAGCTCGGGACCAGTCCCACCGCCGAAGTCACGACCACCTACCCGATGGCCCTGGTGGCCCGTGCGGCCCCGCTCCGCGCCACCTACCACCCACTCCTGCAAGGCCCGCCGACCAAAGACCCGTGGCGAGCCCTCGAAGCCCTGACGGACAGCGAACTAGGCCCGGTCGACACCCCGGTGTTCGGCCCTCTCCCCCAGGTCCCGGCCAACCTCGCCACCTCAGGCGACGCCCTCGGCATCGGCACCACCGCCGACGCCGCCCGCCTCAACGCCGTCCTCAACGCCCTCAAGACCGACGGCGTGATCGGCATCGACGAGACCCACGCCCGAGGCGCTGCACTGCGCCGGGCCGCGCGCCACCACCGGGGCGAGCCGGCCGACGCACACGAGTGGACCAGCGATCCGACGGCGCACCGCTGGTGGAAGGCGCTGACCGCGAGGTTCGGCGTCCCGGCGGTCGTCCGGGTCGAGCGTCTCGCACCGGGCGCGTACAAAGCCGAGATCAGCAACGGCCGGCAGATCCTCGCGTGGGCCGTCGAGGCAACGGCCGCGGACGCGGTCGCTTTCGCGGCCCTCGCCGCCACCGGCTACGCCCAGGCAGGCCGCACAGGTACCGCCCACCTCAACGGCGCGGCCCCCTGCAGGAGCACCGACAACCCCGGCTGGGTCACGCGGCAGTGGCATTGGCCCGCCGACGTGCGAGACCGCGAAGAACGGCTCCAGCAGGCGATCACGAGGCTGCCGGGCGTCCGGGTCGTCCCGCTCAGGCTCGACCCGGAACTCCGCGCCGCCGGATTGAAGGCCTACCGATGACCCGCGTGGACGGCGGCCTGGTCCTCATCGGCCCGACCGCGAACATCTGCGTCGACTGCGCCGAGAACGCACGGCTGGCAACCGCCCGGGCGCCACGCCAGAACCTCCGGCTGGACGGCCTGATCGCACCGGCGTTCCAGCCTCTGGTCACAGCGCTCCAAGGCCGGGAACACGACACCGTGATCGCGATCCGCACCGACCTCGGACTGGTGTCCACCCACCGGATCACACCCGGCGCCTGCTGTGCTCCGGAACCCGGCACCGTCGAAGAAACCGCTACCCTCAAAGGCGAACTCCGCACCCCGAACGACAAGACCACCGTGGACGGACTGAAAGACGCCGTGGTCGACTTCAGGCACGGACCGGTCACCGCACTGTTCCGCACCGGAAACCTGCCGCTGGCCACGGTCACCGCGGAACTCGACTCCCACACCGCAGGCTACGGCCGCACCACGTCGTTCGAAGAGGCCGAGCGGGTCGCGATCTTCGAGGCGATCGAACGACTCAACGGCATGCGCCCCCGCACCCCGAGCACCCTCGAAGCCTCGTTCGCCGAGCTGGGAGCGGACCAGGCACTCGATCCGGAAACGCTGGGCCTCAACGACTTCGGCGACACCTACCACCCGGACCTGAAGTTCCGCTGGACGCAGGGCTGGTCGTACACCCGGCGCAAGCCGATCCAGGTACCGGAACAGGTCGCGTACTGGGCCGCGTACACGCCACCAGAACAGCGGTTCCTCCACGAGACGTCCAACGGCTGCGGGCTCGGCAACAGCCTGACCGAGGCGGTGCTGCACGGCCTGTTCGAGGTGGCCGAACGCGACGCGTTCCTGATGGCCTGGTACGCCCAAACGCCGTTGACCAGGATCAAACTTCCACCAGACCCACTTCTGCTCCATCTGACCGACCGGCTCGAAGAACTCGGCTACGAGCTCCTGTTCCTCAACGCCACCAACGACCTGGGCATCCCGGCCGTGCTCACCCTCGCCAGAACCACCAGAAAAGGCCTGCCCCAGGCGTTCTTCGCCGCGGGAGCCAGCCCGGACCCCACCAGGGCCATGCGGTCGGCAGCGGTCGAGGTCGCCGTGGACGTCGAGGCGTTCGCCGACCGCGCGCGAGAGAACCCCGAAGCCTACCAAAGAGAACGTCTGCTGACCCTGCTCCACGACCCGTCGCAGGTCAGAAGCATGGACGACCACGTCGCGGTCAACACCCTGCCGGAGGCGAAAGAGCGGTACGCCTGCCTGGTCAGCGACGAACCCCCACAAGCCCTGCACAACCAGCCACACCACACCGATCTCAAGGAGTTGCTCGACCACTACACGGAAGATCTGAAGACCAAAGGCCTGGAGCTGATCGCGGTCGACCAGTCCGACCCGCACACGGCGACCACCCTCGGGCTGCACTCCGCCAAGGTCATCGTGCCGGGAACGCTGCCCATGACGTTCGGCCACCTGCACCGCCGGACACACGGCCTTGCCCGGCTCACCCTCCAGGCGGGCCATCCCCACCCGTTTCCCTGAACCACCGTTGGAGCAGCTGTGACCTGGACCGGCCTGCACTGCAGGGTCAACTGGAACCGAGCGGACCTCGACACGTTCGTCGCCGAGACGCTGGCCCCCGCGATGGCCGGCCAGGAGTGGTACTTCCTGCGCTACTGGGAGACCGGACCGCACCTCCGCGTCAGGATCAGGAACGCGCAGAACGTCGACAAACTCCAGCGTCAGCTGGAAGAACTCATCGCAGCTCAGGAATTCGCGACAGAACAAGGCGAACCGGACTGGCTCCCGCACGGCGACGTCCGCGAGGTCGAGTACGTCCCGGAGACCGAACGCTACGGCGGCCCGCAGGCACTGCCGATCGCCGAGGAGGTGTTCTGCCACAGCACCGAGGTCGCCGTCGCCGTGCTCAAGGCGGCCCACACCGACAGCGCCCGCCTCACCGCGGCCATCGACCTGACGATCGCGACGGCCAAGGCGCTCGACCTGAACCTGCCGCAGGCCGCGAGCTGGCTGCGCAGCCTCGGTTCCGGCTGGCGCAACGTCCGGGAACAGGCCCCCGCGCCCACCATCGGCTCCCAGCACGCCGCCAACCAGCTCCTCGCCAAACGCGGCCGCGACCTCGCCGCACGCTGGCACCGCGAGCCACGAGGCGCCATCGCCCACTGGCGCACCACGATCAACGAGGCCAAGCAGCGCCTCGACGTCTGGCTGCCGTACGTCTGGGCCTCGCAGCTGCACATGCTGCTCAACCGCATGGGCATCACACCCAACGAAGAGCGCATGATCTGCTGGACCACCGCGGCCGCCGCCCTGTCCCCCAACGGTCTGACGGACTTCCACGACGACGGCGAGACCGCGCCGGACCGCCGTTACCTGGAGGCGAGCAAGTTCCTTCCCGGTTTCAGCGACCAACTGCCCCGCAAGACCGCGGAACCGAGGCAGTCCTGGCCCGCCACCACGTCACTACCATCCACAGTGGACACCGATACGCTCAGGGCACGCAGGACCAGCCGCGACCTGACCGGCGACCTCGACGCCGGACAGCTCGGCACCCTGTTGTGGAACGCGATGTCCCCGAAGGACGGCAGGTGGCCCTACCCGAGCGCGGGCGCCCAGTACTGCGCCCGGATCAGGCTCATCGCGCTGAACGTCGACGGCCTCGCCCGCGGACGTTACGAGGTCAACGAGGTCGAACGAGCCCTCACGTGGTTCGGTGAGGCGCCGTCGATCGAGGACCTGGAGGCGACCTCGATGTGGTTCGGCGAAGGCACCACCGAACTCGCCGGCACCCCTGCCGTCCTGGCCCTGTACATCAGACTCGGCTCACTGCGGCAGACCTACGGCCTGCGAGCGCTCAGGTTCGCGTTCACCGAGGCCGGGCATCTCGCCCAGAACCTCACCGTCACCGCGGCGAACCTGGGCATCCGGACCGGACTGGTCGGCGGGTTCTACGACGACATCGCCCACGACGTCATCGGACTCGACGGCGTGAACGACGCTCTCGTCTACTTCCTGCCGCTGGCGTCATGACCGGCCACCGCCAGTGCCTTGCCCCTGCGGTCTCGGAGCAGGCCGAGGATCGCGGCAGCCCGAAGCCCAGGCCACGTAGGGGCGCCAACCGACATTCAGATCTCCACCGAATCCAGCAGAACGTCGACGGTCGGCTCGATCGCGGCCGCCGCCCGCGCGTCGCGGAACCGGCGCTCGATGCCCAGGTCCCGGCGGAACGCCGCGTCCCCGCACACCTTCATCGCCAGGTCCGTCACGGCGACGGCGGCCTCCGTCGCGGTGACCGCCAGCAGCCGCACGCGGTCGGCCGACCGTTCCGGATGCCACATCACCGCGGACAGCGTGTCGTTGTAGAGCACCCTGAGCGCGTCGGTCCGCAGCCGCATCCGGGCCAGGTCGGACCGCGTGCGCGGATCGCCGCCGCCGAGATGCCCGATCGCCGCCGCCAGCGCACCCTCCATCAGCCCGAGCGACACCGCGGCCCCGAGCACCATGAACCACGGGAACGCCAGTTCCTCCGACCACAGCAGGTTGGAAGCGGGTACCCGCACGGGATCCGCCTCCACACAGGTGGCGACGGTCCCCCGCAAGCCCATCCCGGCGTGATCGGCCGGAACCAGCAGCCCCGGTGCCTCGGCCGGAACGAGCAACAACTCCGAGCCGCACGACCAGACATAGCTGTCCGCCTCACCGGCCGCGATCACCCAGCTCTTGCGCGCCCGCACCTGCACCACATCGCCGTGCGTCGACATCTCACCCGACGGACCGAACGCCGCCAGCGTCGACAGGTGCCGGCCCGCCGCGATCTCCGCACGCAACCAGTGCGGGCCGGAGCGGTCCAGCACAGCGGACGCCGAGTAGTGCGAGCGCAGGACGGAAGCCGTTGCGCCGCAAACCTTGGCGACCTCCTCGACCACCCGTCCGGCAGACCTGACGTCCTGGCCTCCCCCGCCGACCGTGCGGGAGATCGTCATGCCCAGCAGACCGCGCGTGCCCAGGGCGTTCAGGGCGGCGCGCGGGAATCTGGAGTGCTGGTCGACGTCCGCGGCGTTCGGCGCCACCACGGTCTGCACGATGCGGAGCAGGTCCGCCCGATACGTCACGTGGGTGGGTAGAGCGAATAGGAGGGGAAGTTGCCGTACATGCGTTCGTCGGGCCGGCCCTCCGTCACGGCGCGCACGAGCAACGAGCCCCCCACGAACGCACCGCGCCACGAGGCGCCGCGCCCGCCGAACACCTCGTCCCGGTCACCTCGCGACCGCGGCTTGTTGATGCCGACCTTGAACGCCTGGACGTCCTCGCTCAGCCGGCGAGCCGTGGCCTCGTCGTCGCAGGCCAGAGACGCGACCAGGGCACCGTTCGAGGCGTTCATCGCGGCCAGCAACTCGGCCTCGGTGTCCACCAGGACGATCGTGTCGACCGGCCCGAACGGCTCGGCGTGGTGCAGCACCGACGACCGCGGCGGGTCGAGGATCGCGACCGGAGCCAGGTAGGCGGCGGTCTGCTGGCCCGGCAGGAACCGGCCGGTGTCCGAAGATCCCCGGTACAGCGGCACGCCACCGGCCCGGACCGCCTCGTCCACGACGTCACCGAGCTCCTTGGCCTTCGCGTCGTTGATCAACGGACCGAAGTCCAGCTCGGGCAGCTCGTCGCCGGGCGAGGCGACGGCGAGCGGGTGACCGAACTTCACCTCCCGCACCGCGGGCAGGTAGACGCTGAGGAACTTGTCGAACAGCGACCGTTGCACGACATACCGCGGGTAGGCCGTGCAACGCTGCTTGCCGTAGTCGAACGCCTTGCGGATCTGCGTGCCGAGCACGTCCCAGGAATCGGTCTCCCAGATGCCCCAGCAGTTCAGGCCCTCCTGCTCCAGGACGTGCCTGCGGTTCGAGTCGACCAGGCGCGTCGCGATGGCACTGCCGACATCGCGACCACCCACAAAGGACACACAGCCCAGGAACGACGACCCGACCAGCACCGGCGCGAGTTCCGCTCCGCTTCCGGACACCAGCGTCAACGGCAGCCCCGACCGCACGGCCAGTGCGGTCGCCAGGGTCAGGCAGCTGACGCCGCCGTCCGTCGGCGCCTTGGCGATGACGGCGTTGCCCGCCAGCGCCTGCACCAGCATCGCGTGCATCAGCACGCTCATCGGGTAGTTCCACGAGGCGATGTTGCTGACCGGGCCGTTGAGCGGCGACCGGCCGACGAGCATCGAGTCGATCTCCTCGACGTACCAGCGCACGCCCTCGATGCAGCGGTCGACATCGGCCGTCGCGAGCCGCCACGGCTTGCCGATCTCCCACACCAGCAGCAACGACAGCAGGTCGCGGTGCTCGGTGAGGGCGTCCAGCGCCTCCGACACACGGACTTTGCGTTCCGCCAGCGACACGTTGCGCCACTCGATGTGCTGGTCGACGGCCGCGACCACGGCTCGTCCCGCGACGTCGAAGCCGAGGAACGGCGGGCCCGCGATGGTGGAGCCGTCGACCGGCGTGGTGGCGGGCATCGGTTCGCCGGAACGACTCCACTCGCCGCCGAAGTGGTTGAGCAGCCGATCGTCGTGGAACGCTTCGGGTGCGGCTTCCACGCACTGCGAGTAGACGTCGTGCCACGACGTGCCTGGTTTGAGGATCAACGGCATTGGGCGGCCCTCCACTCCAGAAGAGATGTCGCTGCTCAGCGATTTTGCACGTGCTGCCAGCCGAAACGGCCCTTGATGCACAGGTTTCCGTGCGTGACCGTGCTTTCGTGCGGCGACGTGACCTTCACGATCTCGTTGTCCTGCACGTGCAGGGTGAGGTTGCACCCGACACCGCAGAACGTGCAGATGGTCGTCGTCTGGGTCTGGGCCTCTTCGTCCCAGGTGCCGTCCTCGCGCTTGTCGTGCTCGCGCTTGAAGCTCAGCGCACCGGTCGGGCAGACCTCGATGCAGTTGCCGCAGTAGACGCAAGCGCTTTCGGGCAACGGCGTGGAGAACTCCGTGGAGATCCGCGAGTCGAAGCCACGGCCTGCCACCGAGATCGCGAAGGTGTTCTGCCACTGGTCGCCGCACGCGTCGACGCACTTGTAACACATGATGCACTTGCCCAAGTCGCGGACGTACAGCGGATTGTCCACTTTGGTCGGTTGCGTCACAGTGGCGGCGGTCCGGCCGTCGGGTTCCTCGTGCTCACCCGCCCGCCGGTCGTCCCGGTCGGTCGACGGTGGTGCCGGCGGCCCGAAGCGGGAGGGGTCGGCGCCGCACGCGGACATCCACTCGTCCACGTGCGGCGTGGTGGAGAGGTCCGTGGCGGACCCGAGAAGTTCCAGCACCAGCTTGCGACTGTGTTGCGTGCGTTCGGAGTCCGTGCGCACGACCATGCCCGGCTCGACCTTGCGCGAGCACGACGGCACCAAAGTGCGCGCCCCTTCGACCTCGACCATGCAGACGCGGCAAGCGTTTGCGGGCTTCAGGGTGTCGCCGTAGCAGAGTGTCGGGATCGACTTTCCCTTGGCCGTACAGGCATCCAGGATCGTCGCGCCCTCCGGCACCCGCACGGACTCGCCGTCCAAAGTCAGCTCGACCAGCCGCTTCGGAAGCCCGATCTCGACGATCGTCATGATGCTGCCTCCTCGGCGTAACCCAGGCGGTCTAGGGCTGATTCGATGGCGTTCCAGGCTGTCTGGCCCAGACCGCAGATCGACGAGTCGCGCATGACCTGCCCGACTTCCCGCAACAGCTGGAGATCAGCGGCAGAGGTGCTGAGTGGGCGCTTCCCGACCAACCGGTGCATCGCCTCTTCCTGGCGCACAGTCCCGATCCGGCAAGGCACGCACTGACCGCACGACTCGTCACGGAAGAACGCGGCGATGCGCAACAGGAAGCTGCCCAGGTCGGCCGTGTCGTCGAGCACCAGCACGACGCCGGAGCCGAGCGTGGTCCCGGCGGCGCGCGCGTCCTCCATGGTGAGCGGCAGGTCGAGCTCGTCCGGGCGGACGAACCCGCCTGCCGCCCCGCCGAGCAGTACCGCTCGCAGCTCCCGGCCTGGCGGCACGCCACCCGCCAGGTCGAGGAGTGCTCCGAGCGTGGTGCCGAACGGCACCTCGTACACGCCCGGACGACTCACGTTGCCCGACAGGCAGAAGAGCTTCGGGCCCGTCGAGGCCTCGGTGCCGATGCGGGTGTAGGCCTCGCATCCCTCTGTGAGGATCACCGGCACGTTGACCAGCGTCTCCACGTTGTTGACCACCGTCGGTCTGCCGAAGAGCCCTGACTCCACCGGGAACGGCGGCTTCGAGCGCGGCTCACCGCGGAAGCCCTCGATGGAGTTGAAGATCGCCGTCTCCTCGCCGCAGATGTACGCGCCGGCGCCGCGGCGGATCTCGATGTCGAACGAGAAACCCTCGTGGCCCATGATGTTCTCGCCGAGGAAGTTGCGCTCACGGGCCCGCGCGATGGCGTTGCGCAGCAGGTGCAGCGCCCTCGGGTACTCGCCGCGCAGGTACAGGTAGCCGCGCGAGCAGCCGGCCGCGAACCCGGCGATCGTCATCGACTCGATCACCGCGAACGGGTCGCCCTCCATCAGCAACCGGTCCTTGAACGTGCCGGGCTCGCTCTCGTCCGCGTTGCAGACCAGGTAGTGCGGCCGGACGGGCTGGCGGGCGGTCGCGTCCCACTTGCGTCCTGTCGGGAACGCCGCGCCGCCGCGGCCCATCAGCTTGGCGTCGGTGACCTCGCGGATCACCCCGGACGGGCCCAGGAGGAGAGCCGTCCGCAACGCCGCGTAGCCGCCCGCCGCCCGGTAGTCGTCGAGCGACTCCGGATCGACGACACCGACCCGTTGGAGCAGCCGCAGGCCGGCCGCACCGGCCTGCGGCACCTCCGCGCGCCCACCGTCCACGTGGGAGGGACCGGCGGCCGCCACCGCGATCACCTCACCGGCGTGGGTGGGCGCCAGGAGTTGCTCCTTCGCCACCTCCCCCGCCTCGAACGCGAGCGCGGCCGGAGCCTTCTCGCACACCCCGAGACACGGGCTGCGCAACCAGCCGCTCTTCGCCCCCGCCGGACCGAGCTCGTCGGTCAGCCTGTCGCACAACGCCTTCGCGCCGTTGACCTGGCAGGCGAGGTCGACGCAGACGTGCACGACCTTCGCCGGCCGTTCGGTCAGCGAGAACAGCGAGTAGAAGCTCGCCACCCCGTAGGCCTCGGCCGGTGGAACGTGCAGGACGCGGCAGATGTGGTTCAGCGCGCCCTGGCTGATCCAGCCGACCCGGTCGTTGACCGCGTGCAGGGCGGGCAGCAGCTGGTCGCGGCCCATGCCGGCGAACAGGTCCACGACGACGCGTTCGGCCTCGGACGGTTCGACGTCGAGCAGTGTGAGATCCACTCAGCCCACCTTCACCGGAAGCTTGTCGATGCGAATGGCCGCGGCCTTGTACTCCGCCGTACCCGCGATCGGGCAGGTCGCCTCGATCGTGATGATGTTGACGTCGATCTCGTCCGGGAAGTGGAACGTCATGAACACCAGCCCCGGCGTCAGTCCGTCGTCGATCCGCACCGGCGCCTGGATCTGCCCGCGCCTGCTGGTGATCGCCACCTCCTCGCCGGCCTTCACCCCGAGCATCAGCGCGTCCTGCGGGCACAGGTCGAGCGTCTCGCCCATCCGCAGCGGCGACTCGAAGCCGCTCGACTGCACCCCGGTGTTGTAGGAGTCGAGCCGTCGTCCGGTGGTGAGCCGGAACGGGAACTCCTCCGTCAGCTCGTCGACGGGCGGGCTGTGCGGCACCGGCGAGAACGTGGCGGGCATGCCGCGCTTGACCGGGTCCTCCTCCCACAGCCTGCCGTGCAGGAAGCTGGGTTCGAGGGAGTCCTCGTCAGGGCACGGCCACTGGATGCCACCGAGCTTCTCGAGCCGGTCGTAGGTCATGCCGGTGTGGATGGGCGACAGGCCGCGCAGCTCGTCCCACACGTCCTGGCCGGTCTTGTGCTGCCAGTCCGCGCCCAGCCGCGTCGCGATCTCACCCATGATCTCGATGTCGTCGCGCGCACCTTCGGGCGGCGCAAGGGCTTTCCTGACCCGCTGCACCCGGCGCTCGCTGTTCGTGAACGTGCCGTCGGTCTCGCACCACGCCGCCGCGGCGGGAAGCACGACGTGCGCGAGCTGCGCGGTCTTGGTGAGGAAGATGTCCTGCACCACCACGTGGTCCAAGTTGGACAGTCGTTTGACCGTGTGCTCGCAGTCTGCCTCGGACTGCACCGGGTTCTCGCCGATGATGTACACGGTGGTCATGTCACCGCGTTCCATCGCCTCCAGCATCTGGGTGAGGTTCCAGCCCTTGGCGGCCTTGAAGTTCGAGCCCCACGCGTCGTTGAACTTCTTGGCGACACCGGGATCGGTGATGTCCTGGAAGCCGGGCAGCCGGTCGGGGATGGCGCCCATGTCGCCGCCGCCCTGCACGTTGTTCTGCCCGCGCAACGGGTTCAGCCCCGCGCCGTACCGCCCGACCTGACCGGTCAGCAGCGACAGGTTGATGAGGCTCAGCACGTTGTCGGTGCCGTTGTGGTGCTCGGTGATGCCGAGCGTCCAGCTCAGTTGTCCGCGATCCGCCTTGGCGTAGGCGTGTGCGAGCTCGCGGATGAGCTCGGCCGGCACACCGGTCTCCAGTTCGGCGACCGGAAGCGTCCACGGCTCAACGGCCTTCACGAACTCCTGGAAGCCCTCAGTCGCCCGCTCGACGAACGACATGTTGGTGAGGTTCGACGCGATGATCTCCCGCGCGATGGCGTGCGCCAGTGGGATGTCCGTGCCGACCTTGAGCCGCAACCACCCGTGGGCCCACTTGCCGGTGCTGGTCAGCCGCGGGTCGACCACGTACAGCTTCGCGCCCTTGTTGACCGCCTTCAACACGTGCTGGAAGAAGATCGGGTGCGCCTCCCGCGCGTTCGAGCCCCACAACACGATCAGGTCGGCGTCCTCGATCTCCTGGTAGGAGGAGGTTCCGCCACCGCTGCCGAACACCTTGGCCAGTCCGGCCACGCTCGGCGCGTGACACGTGCGGTTGCACGAGTCGACGTTGTTCGTGCCGATCACCGCACGCGTGAACTTCTGGGCCATGTAGTTCATCTCGTTGGTGGCCCGCGCACAGGAGAACATGCCGAACGCGTCCGGACCACCGCTGGCCACGTTCCTGCGGAAGCCCTCTGCTGCGGAGTCCAGCGCCTCGTCCCAGGTGGCCGGCCGCAGGACTCCCGCGTCGCGCACCAGTGGCTGGGTCAGCCGCACGTAGGGCTCGGTCTTCTTCCGCCTGCTCATCGTCTGCACCTCCTCCGCCCATACTGTATGCAATCTTCGGTATGCGCTAGCCCCTGTTGCGGGTTTCTTGACCGGGGCGGAGGTGAGCGGCGGGTCTGTCAGGGCTGCGTGATCATGGCTTCGACGGACTTCAGCGTCGCCTCGCGGACCGCTCTGCCGTGCGCCCCGTCCGGCATCGCGCGGGCGAGGGAGACCGCGCCGACGATCGCGGCCACCACCGTCCAGGCGCGCTGCTTCCGCTGTTCCGCGTCTCCCGGCATGGCGGGCGCGACCAGGGCCACGACCCGCGAGATCCGTAGCTGGTAGAGCTCACAGACCTGGTCGTCCGTCCCCGCGACCTCGGCGGTCAGCGAGGGCAGCACCCAGCCGTCGGCGTGGCCGTGCTCGTCGCTCAGGTAGAGGTGCAGGAGCTCGACGAGCTTCCCGCGCCGTTCGCCGGCGTCCACGACGTCGAGGACACCGAACTCCGTGCCGAGCTCCGTGCGGATCAGGTGTTCCAGGATCGCGGTCCTGTCCTCTTCGTCCTTCACGCCGGACAGCTTCTTCAGTACCTGACGTCCGACGCAAGCAGCGACGGGAACACCGCGGACGGCGTGCCGTCCACCTCGGCCCCCGCGAACTGCAGCATCGGCGCGAGCTGACGGTTGTTGGCGGCGGGGAAGTTCAGCTTCGGCACCGACACCTCGTCGAGCCTGGCGCGCTGCGCCCCGGACAGGGTCACGTCCAGCGCCCCGAGGTTCGTCTCGAACTGGGCGGCGCGGCGGGCGCCGATCACCACCGAGCTCACGCCCGGTCGTCCGCGCAGCCACGCCAGGGCGACCTGGGCGGCGGGAACACCGATCTCGGCGGCCACGGCGACGACGGCGTCGATCACGGCCTGCTCGGCGGCGCTGGGCGACTGGCCGCGGTCACCGGAGTGCCGGCCGGACAACAGCCCGCCCGCCAGCGGCGACCACGGCAGCACACCCATGCCCATGGCCTGCGCCATCGGGATCAGCTCACCCTCCGAGGTGCGCTCCAGCAGCGAGTAGCACAGCTGCAATGCGATGATCGGCGACCACCCGTACCACCGCGCGAGCGTCGCGGCCTCGGCCGTGGCCCACGCCGGGATGTCGGAGAAGCCGACGTAGCGGACCTTGCCGGCGCGCACCTGGTCGTCGAGCGCCCGCAGGGTCTCCTCGACGGGGGTGGCCGGGTCGAAGTTGTGCAGCCAGTAGACGTCGACGTGGTCGGTCCGCAGGCGCCGGAGCGAGTCCTCCAGCTGGTGCACGATCGCCTTGCGGCCGGGACCGCCGCCGTTCGGGTCGCCGACGTGCAGGTTGCAGAAGAACTTCGTGCCGATCACCAGCCGCTCGCGCAACGACGAGCGGCCGGCGAGGAAGTCACCGATGATCTTCTCCGAGTGCCCGCCGGTGTACATGTTGGCGGTGTCGATCGAGTTGCCGCCGCGCTCCACATAGGACGCGAGGATCCTCGTGGACTCCTCCGGGCTGCTGCCCCAGCCCCAGTCCTCGCCGAAGGTCATCGTGCCGAGGGTGAACGGGCTGACGCGCAGGCCTGAGCGGCCGAGGGTGATGTAGGAATCAAGCGACATGCCTCGATCCAAGGCCCCGGTGGCGTGATCGCCTAGACCGATGGGCTCGGTCCGCTGCACGATCCGCTCAACCTCGCGCCGATCCGGTCACGGCGGTGCAAGACTGGGAGACATGACGCACCTGGACGAGATCCGCCGCGGCATCCGCCGGCACGCCGGTGGCCCCGGCCGTCCACTGTGGATCGACGGGGTGTTCGTGTTCGCCTCCGACCGCGTGACCGAGCCCATGTGCACCGTCACCGAACCGGTGCTCACGCTCGTCGCCCAGGGCACGAAACGCACGGTTCTCGGTGCTCACACCTTCGACCACGGCCCTGGCCAGATCGCGGTCGTGACCGTCGACCTCCCGCTGACCGGCCACGTCACCAGCGCCCCGTTCCTCGCGCTGGGCCTGAAGCTGGAACCGGAGACCATCGCCCAGCTGCTCGTCGAGGGCGGCCCTGCGCGCATCCGCCCGCACGACGGCCCCGGCATCGCGATCAGCGACGCCGACGACAGGGTGCTCGATCCGCTCGCCCGGCTGCTGCGCCTGCTCGACGAACCACGCGACCTGCGCGTGCTCGGCCCGTCCGTGCGGCGCGAGATCCACTGGCGGCTGCTCACCAGCCCGCAGGCCGCGCTGATGCGGCAGGCGGGCACGGCCGACAGCCGCCTGGCCCTGGTCGCGAGCGCCATCGCGTGGATCAAGGCCCGCTACGACCGGGTGATCCGCATCGACGACCTCGCCGCCGACGTCGGCACCAGCGTCCCGACGCTGAACCGGCACTTCCGCGCGGTCACCGCGTTGAGTCCGTTGCAGTACCAGAAGCAGTTCCGCCTGCAACGGGCCCGCGCCGCCCTGATCGCCGCACCGCACGACGTGGCCGCGGTCGGCCACTCGGTGGGTTACGACAACCCGTCGCAGTTCAGCCGCGAGTACCGGCGGATGTTCGGCGCGCCACCTGGACAGGACGCGCTCCGGTTGCAGAACGCGTCCGTCGTCCAGGAGTGACCGTCACGCCTTGACGAACGACGGGACGAAGACCGGCAGCACGGACGCCAGTTCGGCTCCGGCCGCCTCCTTGCTCCGGCCGAACATGATCACCTGCGAGATGAGCGTGCCGCGACCCAGCAACGCGTAACACGCGAACGGGGACACCGTCGGGTCGAGCGTCGCCTCGCAGTACGCGTAGAAGTCGTCCACGCCCTCCGGCTTGGCGAGCGTCGTGAGCTGTTCGACGCTGCGGGCCGTGGTGCAGGCGGTGAGCCCGGTCTCCACGGTGTTCACCAGCGTGGCCGCCGTGCGGTCGGCCATCGCGTGAACCTCCTGGAAGACGGTCGTCTTCCAGGTCCAGAGCCGCGACCGGGTGACCGAGGTGCCGTCGACCATGATCTTGCGGCCCCCGCAGATCATGCTCACGACCTGCCCGTCCGCACCGACCTCGGCGTCCGTCGCCGGCACGTTCGTCTTGACCTTGCCGCCGGTCGCGGCGAAGGCGTCGGGCGAGGCCATCGCGGCCTTGGCCCGCTCGTTCAACTGCTCCGGCGTCGGCGGCGCGGTCGTCGTCGTGGTGGTCGTGGTCGACGGTGGCGGCGCGGCAGCGGGTTCACCGGCGCACCCCGCGGTCAGGGCGACCACGGCCAAGACGGCAGCACAAATCCTCGTGTTCAACTGACTTCCCCCAGAAATCACGGGCCCGGAACCGGACTCCGAGGAGGAAGTAAACCAAATCGCTCACAGGTCCCGGCGGTCGAGGTGCTTGTGCAGCAGCCGGTCCAGCTCCCCGCGCACGTCCAGCCCGCGGGTGAGCCTCAGCATCGCCCGCGCCAGCATGGAAGCCTGCTCCCCCACCACGAGCCCGATCCGCGGCACCCGCTGCGGATCCTCGACGCGCACGACCCGCATCCCCTCCGGCGTGCCGAACATCTGCAGCCACGCGTGGGCGATGACGCTCGACCACTTCCGCGTGGCCACGTGCGCCCACAACGTCGCCACGGTGTCGGCCTCGATCACCGGCACCGGCTGCACCCCGGCATCGGCGAAGACCGAGTCGAGGATCCGCCGGTTGCGCATCTTGGTGGTCAGCAGGCACAACGGCAGCGCGGCCACGTCCGCCCACCGCGCCACCGGACGATCGGCGATCTCCTCGTCGACGGGCGTCAGCAGGACGTACCGCTCCTCGTACAACGGCATCGCGCGCACCGAACTGTCCACATAGGTCATCGCGATGTCGAGTTCGAACTCCTCGATCCCGCGTGTGATCTCCTGCGAGGACAACGACTCCAGCGTGACCCGGACGTGCGGGTAGCGCTCGCAGAACGGCGCCGTGAGAAGGGGTGCGGCTGGGAGAGGTCCTGCCGCAGCGCGTCGCGATCCGCGAGCATGCGGTGCGCCCACAACAGGACCCGTTCCCCCTCCGGCGTCAGCGACTCGAACCGGCGGCCGCGGGACACGATCGGCACCCCGAGCTCGCGTTCGAGTTTGCTGATCGCCGCCGACAACGACGGCTGGGACACGTGGCACGCCTCGGCCGCACGCCCGAAGTGACGTTCGCGTGCCAAGGCGACCAGGTACTCCAGCTGACGCAGCAACAACTACGACACCAGCGACGTGCGCGACAGGAGGTCGATCGCCGCGTAGACGTGCCGCAACGTCGGCGCCGGCACGCGGGTGAGCTCGGCGATCTCCACCACCGCGGCGATGATCGCGTCGATCTCCAGCCGTTTGCCCGCCTCCAGGTCCTGCAGCATCGACGTCTTGTGGTGCCCGACGCGGCGGGCGCCGTCGATGCGCTTGTCGATGGAGATCTGCGGATCGCAGCCCGCGGCCCGCGCGACGGTCAGGGTCTCCGCCATCATCTGGGCCACCAGGTCGCGGCTGTCCGAGTGGTCGCAGATCTCCACCATCGTCGCGCGGGTCAGCGCGCTCAGGGGATTGAACGCCACGTTGCCCATGAGCTTGATCCAGATGTCCTCGCGGACGTCCTTCTCCACCGGGCACTTCAGCCCACCCGCGATCATCGCCTCGCTGAGCGCGACACAGCGCGGGGAGATGCTGCGGTCCGGCTCGCCGATCGAGAACCGCGTGCCCTCCAGGTGCCGGATCACGCCCGGCGCCTCGATCTCGGTCGAGCAGTAGACGACGCAGCCGATCGCCCGTTCCATGGGCAGCACGGCGGTGACGGACCCGCCCGGGTCCACGGCCTCGATCCGTTGTCCCTCCAGGGGATGCCCGGTCATGCCGTGGAAGTACCACCACGGGATCCCGTTCTGCGCCGCGATCACGGCGGTGTCGTGGCCCATCAGCGGTGCCAGCAGATCGCCTGACGACGCGTACGAGTACGCCTTCAGACCGAGGAAAACGTAGTCGACCTCTCCCACCTCGGCGGGATCGGAGGTCGCATGTGGACGCGCGGTGAAATCACCGCGCGGGCTCAGCACCCGCACGCCGTGCTCGCGCATTGCGGCGAGATGGGCTCCACGCGCGATCAGATGGACTTCCACGCCCGCACGATGCAAAGCCGCACCGACGTAGGCACCGATCGCTCCGGCTCCGAGAACAGCGATCTTCATAGCACGCCCCGCTCTGCCACTCTTCCAAGGAAGATTGCATACAGTATACGGACAACACGGGTATTTCTCCAGAAGTGCTTTTTGCATACCAAAAGCTGTATTCTGTCCGGCATGACCTCTCCGCCCAGTGGCCGCCGGGCACCTCGCGGCTCACTCAGTGCCGCCGCGACCCGCCGGGTCGAACGTCCCGCACCGCTGCGACAGGCCGTGTACGACGCTCTGCTCGAGCTCATCGTCAACCGCACCCTCGCCCCCGGCCAGCACCTGGTCGAGGCCGAGCTGGCCGAGTACCTGGGCGTGAGCAGGCAGCCGGTGCGCGAGGCCCTGCAGCGACTGCAGACCGACGGCTGGGTCGACCTGCGTCCCGCCCAGGGCGCCTTCGTGCACACCCCGACCGAGGAGGAGGCCGACCAGCTGCTCGCCGTGCGCAGCGTGCTGGAGACCTACTCCGCCAAACTCGCCGCCGAGCACGCGACCGCGTCCGACGTGAAGCTTCTCAGGAAGCTGCAGAAGGCCGGCGAGGAGGCCCTGGCCAGCGCGAACGTCGAGCGCCTGGTCAAGGCGAACGCCGATCTGCACGCCGCCGTCGCGTCGATCGGCCGCAACAAGGTCCTGTCCGAGATGATCGGCCTGGTCGACCGCCGGGTGCGCTGGTACTACACCCCGATCGCCCGCCCGCGCAGCCGCGACTCCTGGAACGAGCACGCCGAACTGGTCGCGGCCATCGCCGACGGCGACGCCGAGAAGGCCGGCGAGGTCATGCACAACCACGCGGAGCAGACCCGCCAGACCTACCACGACCGCAAGACGCCCGAAAGCTCCACGGACGGCGACTGATCCATCACTCTCAGATCACCCAATTCGGTCATTTGGTACCGCACGGGTGATCCGCGACACGATGGCGGCGGATTGCATACAAAACGCAGTATGCTGAATCGCGACAGGGGCGGGGTCAACGGAGACCCGCGAGAGATTTCCCATCGGGTACCCACGCACTGGGCATCCGGTGGACAAGATCCCGGCCGCAACCCTGTTCCTCCCGTGCCACAGTGCCTGTCAGGTCCCTGCGCGCACCGGGAGCCACCATCGTCAGGAGGAAGACCATGTCCCGCTTGAAGAACTTCGCGCGTTCGCTCACCCAGCCGCGTGAGGGTTTCTCCGCTGACGGCCGCGCGCTGGGCCTCGGACTGTCCACCGCGCTGACGGAACAGCGCAAGGACGCCGAGGCCCAGGCGGCCGTGGCCAAGACGCTCCGCAAGGACGCCGAAGGCCACACGATTCACGGCTGAGAGTCCTTCACAGGAGCGTCTTCGCTCCTCCGCACACTCTCGGCGTCCTCAACGGCGGAGCGGGCAGCCCGTCGTGAGGTGTGCAGGCTCCAGACCGTCGTGACGGCGAGCGTCGCCAGGATGACCCCGAGAGACACCACGATCGGGATCTCCGGAGCCCACGAGACACCGTGGTGGTGCATCGCCTCGAAGATGAGCTTGAACCCGATGAACGCGAGCACCACCGCGAGGCCCTTGCTCAGGTGCACCAGGCGATCCAGCAGGCCGCCCACCAGGAAGAAGAGCTGGCGCAGGCCCATCAACGCGAACGCGTTGGCGGTCAGCACCAGGTACGGCTCCTTGGTGAGCCCGAAGATCGCCGGGATCGAGTCGACGGCGAACAACAGGTCCGTGGTGCCGACCGCGACCATGACGATCAGCATCGGCGTCACGACGCGTTTGCCGTCGACGCGCGTCGTCAACGCCGCGCCCTGGTAGATCGTGGTCGCCGGCAGGAACCGCTTCACCGCACGCAAGGCGGCGTTCTCCGGAACGTCGGCCTCGTCGGCCTCGTCCTGCTTCAACAGCTTCCACGCCGTGAAGATCAGGAAAGCGCCGAAGAAGTAGAACAGCCAGTCGAACCGCGCGATCGCCTGTGCTCCCAGGGCGATGAACACCGCGCGCAGCAACAGGGCCAGAATGATGCCGACGACGAGCACCTTCTGCCGGTACTCCCGCGGCACCGCGAACCGGGCCATGATGATCACGAACACGAACAGGTTGTCGACGCTCAGCGAGTACTCGGTGATCCAGCCGGCGAAGAACTCACCGCCGTGGCCGGGCCCGGCGAACACCGTGACGCCGAGTCCGAAGAGGACGGCCAGGCCGACGTAGAAGATCACCCAGTACAACGACTCGCGGAACGACGGTTCGTGCGGCTTGCGCACCACCAGGTAGAAGTCGAACGCGATGATGGCGGCGATGCCGCCCATGGTCGCGATCCACACCCAGACGGGAAGATCCAACATCCTTGGGCTCCTTCGGCGGAAGGGAAGGTCAGCGGGACGCCGTGGCTCCCGAACGATGCCGCAGACGCATCGAGATGCGTTCGTGCAGCCACAGGAAACCGATGGCCCAGCCGAAACTCACGATCCCTTGGTAGGCGAGGAAACCGGCCAGGTCCGAGGGCAGCCGAACCTGACCGGTGAGCACAAGGCTCACGGTGATCTCGTGCACCAACCGAGCCGCGGGAAACGCGACCAGCCAATACAAAGCCACCGGAGCGAACCGTCCTGCCGGGAGCCGGCCTGCCGCCACCAGCAGGCCGAAACCGCCGCCGAACGCGCCCAGCGGCAGGCCGAGCGCGACCGTCGTGACGAGTGCCCACCCGAGCGGCTGGCCGACGAGCGCGGCCAGCCCTCCCGCGATGAGCCCCGCTGCGAGACCGACGAACGCGCCGGGCACCGCCTCTTTGAGAAAGCCTTCGCGGATCGCCATCTCAGCCCACCACTACTCCGAACTTGATGAGGCTGAAGAACAGCATGCCCAGGTAGAACACCGCGCCGAAGCCGATGATCAGGTTCGTGACCAGCCTGGGGCGGATGGGTTTGGGCAGCATCCGGTTGTTCACCAGCAGAAGCACCACGCAGTAGGCGCCCATGGCGAACGTCGACAGGAACGCGAGCACGTCGAGAATCGCTCCCGGTCCGTCGGCGGGTCCGAACAGCAGGATCAGGATGCCGAAGGTGATGACACCCCAGAGGAATCCCGCGTAGAGGTGCGACATCCCGAACCTCTTCGCACCCTTCACGAAGTGGTACGTCATGTCCGCCTGGCCGCGCGAGAACGAGTCGAACAGACCCAGCGTGGCGTTCAGGCCGATCAACGCGATGAACCCGAGGAACACCGCGCCGAGCACCGGTCCACCCGCCGACGCGAAGGCGTCCGACATCGCGTTCAAAGCAGCTTCACGCTCACCGGACTCGATGAGCGCCTTGACGTCCGGGCTGGTCCGCGAAGCCGACTGCGCGAGGACCGTGAAAGAGACCGTGACGAGCATCGTGATGCCCCAGAAGAGCAACAGCGCGTCGAACGTGACCCAGCGCCGCCAGCCCTTCCACTTCGCGAGCTCCGCCTTGTCCTCGGTGTCGAACATGAAGCCGCGGGCCGGCATCTTCTCTTCCTCGCCCGCGTGCCGCAGCCCGCGGACCTTCGGGATGTGCGCGCCCATACCGGCGCCGCTGTCGCGCAGGTGCAGCGTGTACCACATCTGCTGCATGCCGGACGGGCCGGCGAACGCGATCGAGCCGACGATGATCGGGAACCACTCCGGCGACATGGCCTGGGCCGGGAAGTACCCGAACTGGAGCATGCCGGTCAGGGTGCTGGTCAGGTCGCCCCACGTGCCGACCATCGCCGCCACAACGGAGGTGCTGACGACGAGCAGTCCGATGAGGATGGACAGCAGGTTCTCGAGCAGGTTGTAGATGACCTTGGCGAGGCTGAACAGCACCCCGACCAGGATCAGTCCGACACACGCCGACACCGTCCAGGGTATGCCGGTGATCTTCTCCAGAGCCGCCGCTCCGGCGGAGAGATGGCCTGGCCAGATGTAGACGAGCATCGCGACCACGAAGAAGAACCACATGATCGGTTTGAACACACGTGCGGCGCCGAAGAAGATGCTCTCCCCCGTCGCCATCGCGTACCGCGCCATCTCGAGCATGACGACGGCCTGCAGCGTGACGCCGATCAGGAAGAGCCACCTGATGTCCGGTCCGAAGACCAGCACCAGGCGTGGCCACATGTAGGACTCGCCCATGCCCACGCCAAGAGCCACCAGGAACACCGTGGGACCGAGCAGGTGGATCGACGGTGGTGCGTCGGGGAGTTTCCTGATGGGCATCGCTTCCAGCTTGCCCGCGGCCCAGACACGTTCCTTCTCGGGTGGTGCGCTGGTTTCCGTTCGAGCGGCCAGATTTGGATCATCCACGGTTAACAACCTCCAGAGGACCGGCTGTCTTCGTTGACCTCCCTGGCGGGTTCGCGACCGTGGGCGTGTTCACGGTCGCGGACGGGCCATCTCTCCTTGCACTGCCGCAAAGTGGTCGCCGGTCTCTCCCAAGACCGACGACCACTCACGACTCATCTACAGCAAGCCGGCAGCACGGGCCCACCGGTACTTGGCACCCAGTACCGCGACAGGCTTCTCCGTTGTGTACGGATACGCAACCACTCCGTTGCGGTACAGGTACTCGCTGGCTTCCTCGACCTCGACGTCACCCGCGAGCGAGGCGACGACGGGCTTGTGGATCCCGTTCGCCCGGTACTCCTCCACGACGTCGACCACGAGCTTCGCGAACACCATCGGTGGCGTGACGATGGTGTGCCAGTAGCCGAGGATCAACGAGTGGATGCGGTCGTCGGCCAGACCGAGCGCGATCGTGTTCCGGTACGTCGAAGGTGGTTCGCCGCCGGTGATGTCGACGGGGTTGCCCGCCGCGCCGAACGGCGGGATGAACTTCCGGAACGCCGCGTCCAGGTCGTCCGGGATGCTCATGAGGCTGAGACCGTTGTCCACACAGGCGTCCGAGAGGAGCACGCCCGAGCCGCCCGCGCCGGTGATGATGACGACGTTCTCGCCCTTCGGCGTGGCCAGCAGCGGGATTCCGCGCGCGTACTCCAGCAGGTCGTTCAGGCCGGGTGCGCGGATCACGCCGCTCTGCCTGAGGATGTCGTCGTAGACCCGGTCGTTGCCGGCCAGTGCGCCGGTGTGCGAGCTCGCGGCCCTGGCGCCCTGGTCGGTCCGGCCGGCCTTGAGGACGACGACCGGTTTCTTTTCCGAGACGCGTTTCGCCGTTTCCGCGAAGGACCGGCCGTCCTTGAGGTCCTCCAGGTGCATCGCGACGAGTTGCGTGTTCGGGTCGGACTCGAAGAACGTCAGCAGGTCGTCCTCGTCGATGTCGGCCTTGTTGCCCACACCGACGATCGACGAGACGCCCATGCCCGCGGAACGGCTGAATCCGAGGATCGCCATGCCGATTCCGCCACTTTGCGACGTGAGGGCGACGCCGCCCTTGACGTCGTACGGCGTGCAGAACGTCGCTGAGAGGTTCTCCGGCGTGTAGTAGTAGCCGTAGATGTTCGGGCCGAGGATGCGGACGCCGTGCTTGCGCGCGATCGCGACGATCTCGTCCTGCAGCTCGATGTTGCCCGTCTCGCCGAAGCCGGACGGGATCATGATCGCGCCGCCGACGCCCTTCCTGCCGACCTCTTCCAGCGCGGCCGGCACGAACTTGGCCGGGATGGCGAACACCGCGACGTCGATGTCTCCCGGTACGTCGGCGATGCCGGCGAACGCCTTGCGCTCCAGGATCTCGTCCGCCTTGGGGTTGATCGGGTAGATCTCGCCCTGGTAGCCGCCGTTGACGAGGTTCTTCATCACCGAGTTGCCGATCTTGCCCTCTTCGTTCGAGGCACCGATCACGGCGACGGCGTTCGGCCTCATGATCCGGTTCATCGAGGCGAGGATCTCGTCCTGCGTGAACCGGTGCGGTTGTTTGGCGGCGTTCTCGTCCACCAGGATGCGCACGTCGACCGCGGTGGCTCCGGAAGGCGTTGCCAGCACGGGGTTCAGGTCGATCTCGGCGAGCTGCGGGAAGTCCGTGACCAGATCCGACACGCGGTGGATCAGGTCGGCGAGCTTGTCCGCGTCGACGCCCTCCGCGCCGCGGACACCGCGCAGGATCTCCGCCGCCGCGATGCCGTTGACCATGGAGAGGGCCTCGGCGTTGCTCGTCGGCGCCAGCCGGAACGTGACGTCCTTGAGCACCTCGACCAGGATGCCGCCGAGACCGAACGCGACGATCTTGCCGAACGTCTCGTCGGTGGTCGCGCCCACGATGACCTCGTGGACCGCTTTCCCGGTCGGCAGCTGCTGCTGGACCTGGACGCCGGTGACGTCGGCATCGGCCTTGTAGTTCTTGGCGTTGTGGATGATCGTGCGGTAGCCCTCGGCGACCTCGGCCGCGTTCTTCAGGCCCACCAGAACACCGCCGGCCTCGGTCTTGTGCAGGATGTCCGGTGAGACGATCTTGAGCACGACCGGGTAGCCGATCTCCTCGGCGAACGCGACGGCACCTTCCGACGACTTCGCCAGCGCTTCGGCCGGGGTCGCGATCCCGTAGGCGTCGCAGACCCTCTTGCCCTCGGGTGCGGTGAGCGACGACCGTCCCTCCGCCCGCACCTTCGCGAGCACGTTCTCGACCGCGGCGCGGTCGTAGCCGTTGTCCGGCATGAGATTTCTTCTCCCTCAAGGATTAGATGACGCCGGCGGCGCGCAGTCCCGCGAGGCGGTCCGCGCTGTACCCGAGTGCTCCGAGAACCTCGTCGTTGTGCTCACCGAGCAGCGGCGGACGCTGCACCTCGACCGTGCTGTCGGAGAGCTTGAGCGGGTTGCCGACCGTCTTGAACGAGCCGCGTTCGGGGTGCTCGACCTCGACCACGGTGCCGAGCTCGGCCAGCGTCTCGTCCTCGATGATCTCCTTCGTGGACAGAATGGGTCCGCACGGGATGTTGTGGGCGTTGAGCTTGTCCATCACCTCCCACTTGGTGTGCTTCTCCGTCCACTCCTCGATCAGCGCGAACGCCTTGTCCAGCTTGGAGAGCCGGACCTCCGGCGTGTTCCAGGCCGGGTCCTCGGCGAGCTCCGGCCTGCCGATCAGCTCGGTCAGCGGGGCCCAGCCGACGGGCTGGATGATCACGTAGATGTAGTCGTTGGGGCCGCCGGGGGCACAGCGCACCGCCCAGCCGGGCTGGCCACCACCGGATGCGTTGCCGGAGCGGGGCACCTCGTCCCCGAACTGCTCGTTCGGGTACTCCCCCAGCGGCCCGTGGGTGAGCCGCTGCTGGTCGCGCAGCTTCACCCGGCACAGGTTGAGGACAGCGTCCTGCATCGCGACCTGGACGCGCTGTCCGCGTCCGGTGTTGGTCCGTTGGTACAGCGCGGCCAGGATCGCGGCCACCAGGTGGATGCCGGTGCCCGAGTCGCCGATCTGCGCGCCCGTGGCGAGCGGCGGTCCCTCCTCGAACCCGGTGGTGCTCATCGAGCCGCCCATCGCCTGCGCGATCACCTCGTACGCCTTGAAGTCGGCGTAGCGGCCGGGCCCGAAGCCCTTGATCGACGCGTAGATGAGCTTGTCGTTGAGCGCCTGCAGCTTCTCCCACGGGTAGCCGAACCGTTCGACGACGCCGGGGCCGAAGTTCTCGACGAGGACGTCGACGTCGCCGACGAGCTTCTCGAAGACCTCCTTGCCCTCAGGGACCTTCATGTTGAGGGTGATGCTCCGCTTGTTGCAATTGAGCATCGTGAAGTAGAGACTGTCCACTTCGGGCAGATCGCGCAGCTGGCCGCGGGTGATGTCGCCCCGTCCCGGCGTTTCCAGCTTGATGACGTCCGCGCCCAGCCAGGCGAGCAGCTGGGTCGACGACGGTCCGGACTGCACGTGCGTCATGTCGAGGACTTTGACGCCCTCCAGGGCCTTGGTCTGAGTTTTATCCATTTTGGTCAAGCTCACCTACTTGTACATCGTCTGGTTCATGGTTCCGGGCGCGTACACGTCGGGGTCGATCCACACGTTGATCAGCGAGGGCTTGCCGGACTCGCGGGCCCGCCGCAACGCCGGCGCGATGTCCTTGGGGTCGCGCACTTCCTCGCCGTAGCCGCCGAGCATCTTGGCGAACTGGTCGTAGCGCACGTCGCCGAGCGTGTTGCCGACGCGTTCGCGCTCCAGCCCGTACTTGGCCGCCTGGCCGTAGCGGATCTGGTTCATCGACGAGTTGTTGCCGACGATGCCGACGAACGGCAGGTCGTAGCGGACCAGCGTCTCGAAGTCCCAGCCGGTGAGGCTGAACGCGCCGTCCCCGAACAGGGCCACGACCTCCTTCTCCGGCCTGGCCAGTTTCGCGGCCAGCACGAACGGGATGCCGACGCCGAGCGTCCCCAGTGGACCGGGATCCATCCAGTGGCCGGGCGACTTCGGCTGCACGACCTGCCCGGAGAACGTGACGACGTCGCCGCCGTCGCCGATGTAGATGGAGTCCTCGGTGAGGAAGTCGTTGATCTCGCTCACCAGCCGGTACGGGTGGATCGGCAGGTCCTCGGAGAGCAGGTGCTCCGCGCGCTTCTGCCGGGCCTTCTCCTCGACCGCCTGCAGTTCCTCCAGCCACACCTTGCGGCCCATCGCGCCGTTGTCCTCACGGCCAGACGCGGCCGCGGCGACACTGGACAGGACCAGGTCGGCGTCACCGACGATGCCGAGGTCGACGTCGCGGTTCTTGCCGACCGTGCGGTAGTCGAGGTCGATCTGGACGACCGTCGCGTTCGCGGAAAGCCTTCGGCCGTAGCCCATCCGGAAGTCGAACGGGGTTCCGACGATCACGATCACGTCGGCGTTGTCGAAGGCGTAGCGGCGCGACAGCTGGAAGTGGTGCGGGTCGCCGGGAGGCAGGGTGCCGCGGCCCGCTCCGTTCATGTAGGCGGGGATGTTGAGGGTGCGGACGAGGTCGATCGCGGAGTCCGTGGCGCGCGTCGTCCACACCTGGCTGCCCAGCAGGATCGCGGGCTTCTTGGCGTGCACCAGCAGGTCCGCGAGCTTCTCGATGTCCGCCGGGTCACCGACGCTGCGCGTGGACGCGCGGTAGTGGCCCGCTTCCGGTATCCGTGCGGTGCTCAGCGGCACCTTGGCGTCCAGGACGTCCCGCGGGATCTCCAGGAACGACGGGCCCGGCGCACCGGCGTTGGCCTCGCGGAACGCCATCGACACCATGTCCGCGATGCGGGCGGTGTGCGGGACGTTCGCCGCGAACTTCGTGATCGGCGTCATCATGTCCACGTGCGGTAAGTCCTGCAGTGAGCCCATCTTGTGCTGGCTCAACGCGCCCTGGCCGCCGATCAGCAGCATGGGGCTCTCCGCGCGGAACGCGTTCGCGACGCCCGTGACGGCGTCGGTGGTGCCCGGGCCCGCCGTGACGACGGCGCAACCGGGCTTGCCGGTGATGCGGGCGTACCCGTCGGCCGCGTGTGCCGCGACCTGTTCGTGCCGGACGTCGATGACGGCGATTCCCTCGTCCACGCAGCCGTCGTAGATGTCGATGATGTGCCCGCCGCACAGCGTGAAGATGGTGTCGACGCCCTCGGCTTTGAGCGCCTTGGCCACCAGGTGGCCTCCAGAAATCGACTCCGGCTCCGCGGAACTCGTCATCGGCGATCAGCTCCCCTTTGGCGCTTCGACTGTAGATTGCATACCGTATGAGGTAGGCATATCGTTACTCCGCTACCAACCGGATGTCCATAGATGGCCGCAAGTTTTCGGCGAGAGGACGTAGACGGTGGATCTTTTCGAACACGAGGCGCGGGACCTCTTCGAGCGGTACGGGGTGCCCGTTCCGCTCGGTTTCGTGGCGGACACTCCTGAATCCGCGCGCGAGGCCGCCTCGAAGCTCGGCGGCGCTGTCGTCGTGAAGGCTCAGGTGAAGACCGGCGGCCGCGGCAAGGCGGGCGGCATCAAACTCGCTTCGACGCCCGACGAAGCTTTCGGCGCGGCCTCGGCCATCCTGGGGATGGACATCAAGGGCCACACCGTGCGCAAGGTTCTGGTCACCGAGGCGAGCGAGATCGCCGAGGAGTACTACCTGTCGTTCCTCCTCGATCGTGCCAACAGGACGTTCATCGGCATGGCCTCGGCCACCGGCGGCGTGGAGATCGAGGAGATGACGGACTCCATCATCCGAATGCCAGCTTCGACCTTCGACGCATCTGCGGTGTTCCCCCCATCAGTTGCCGCGGAGGTGAACGCCGTCGCTTCCGCTTTGTGGAAGGTCTTCGTGTCCGAGGACGCGACGCTGGTCGAGGTGAACCCGTTGGCGCGCACCAAAGACGGCCGAATCGTCGCTTTGGACGGGAAAGTGACGCTGGACGACAACGCGTCGTTCCGGCACTCTCGACCTTCGGACAGCGCTGTCGGTGACCCGCTGGAGGTGCGTGCGGCCGAGAAGGGCCTCAACTACGTCAAGCTCGACGGCACGGTCGGTGTCATCGGCAACGGCGCGGGACTCGTCATGTCCACATTGGACGTCGTGGCGCTGGCCGGTGCAGCGCCCGCGAACTTCCTCGACATCGGCGGCGGCGCCTCGGCCCAGGTGATGGCCGACGGCCTCGACGTCATCCTCTCGGACCCCGCGGTCCGCAGCGTGTTCGTGAACGTGTTCGGCGGCATCACCGCGTGCGACGCGGTGGCCAACGGAATCGTGCAGGCCCTCGGCATGCTCGGCGACCGCGCCGACAAACCGCTGGTCGTCCGGCTCGACGGCAACAACGCCGACGCGGGCCACCGAATCCTCGACGAGGCACGACACCCGCTGATCACCGTGGCGCACACGATGGACGACGCGGCGGGCCGTGCCGCCGCTCTCGCTGGCAAGGAGTCCTGATGGCGATCTTCCTCGACGAGAACAGCCGCGTGATCGTGCAGGGCATGACGGGAGCGGAGGGTGCCAAGCACACCCGCCGCATGCTCGCGGCCGGCACGCAAGTCGTCGGCGGCGTCAACGCGCGCAAGGCCGGCACGTCCGTCGACTTCGACGACGTCAAGCTGCCGGTGTACGGCACGGTCGCCCAGGCGATGGCGGAGACCGGCGCGACCGTGTCGGTGCTCTTCGTCCCGCCCGCGTTCACCGGCGACGCGGTGATCGAGGCGATCGACGCCGGCATCGGCCTGGCAGTGGTGATCACCGAGGGTGTCCCGGTCCACGACACGGCACGCTTCTGGGCTCATGCCCGAGGCAAGCCGACGCGGATCATCGGCCCGAACTGTCCCGGCATCATCAGCCCCGGCAAGTCCAACGCGGGCATCATCCCCGCCGACATCACCAAACCAGGGTCGATCGGCCTGGTGTCGAAGTCCGGAACGCTGACGTACCAGCTGATGCACGAACTGAAGGACTTCGGCTTCACCACGTGCGTCGGCATCGGCGGCGACCCGATCGTCGGCACCACCCACATCGACGCCATCGAGGCGTTCGAGGCGGACCCGGAGACCGAACTGATCGTGATGATCGGCGAGATCGGCGGCGACGCGGAGGAACGGGCGGCGGAGTTCGTGCGGGACAACGTGTCCAAGCCCGTGGTCGGCTACGTCGCGGGCTTCACCGCGCCCGAGGGCAGGACGATGGGTCACGCGGGCGCCATCGTCTCGGGTTCCTCGGGCACGGCGGAGGCCAAGAAGCTGGCCATGGAGGCGGTCGGGATCAAGGTCGGCAGGACGCCGTCGGAGACCGCCGCCCTGGCCAGGGCGATACTCACCAGCTGACGCGCCGGCCGTCTCGGTCCGTCAGGGCGCGGGCCGAGAAGGCCGTGGGTGCGGCAGGCTGACTGTCCCGGTCCGCCCCGATGCGGGCCGGGACAGTCGCACCCTCCGGCCTAGCCGACGGGTTGCTCCGCGCGGTCCGCCTCCGTGCGGGCCGAGATGGTCGGCAGTTCCGCACGGCCCGTCGCGGGGCTGGTCGAGGCTGTGCTGGTCGAGGCGGTCTCGCCGCCCGACGCCTTGTCCCCGATCACCGACATCGCCTGCTTCACGATCTTCAGCACGGCCTGCGCGCCCTCGACCAGCTTGATCAGGTTCTCGCCGCTGGCCAGCAGCTCACCGAGCTTGGCCGCGATCTGGGCACCGCACTCCACCGCGATCTGCACGCACTGCGGGATCGCCACGGCGATGCTCTGCCCGAACGTCGCCGCCGCCGCGGCGATCGCCTGCGTCATGATCGGCACGATCTTGCCGACCGCCTCGGTGATCAGCCGCGTCACCTCGGCGACGACCTGCGCGACCACCTCGCCCGCCTTGATCAGCGCGGTGGCGTTGGTGAGCGCCGTCTCGGCGACGGACAGCACGCCGTCGACGAGTTCCTTGCCGGTCTTGGCGTACTCGGCCGCGCTGTCGCCGGTCCAGCTGTCGGTCTCGCTGCCCGCCTTCGCGCCGTACTCGCCGGCGAGGGTGGTCGCGGCCCTGCTCGCGTTCTGGAACTCGCCCGCGCCTTGCTGCACGCCGTCCGGGTTGCCGCGCAACTGGTTCAGCGGCTCCTCCAGGAACGAGATCATCGGCGTGAGGAAGCCGACGCCCGCGCTGTCCAGCGCCTGCAACGGTTTCCCGTTCGACCCCAGCTCGCTCATCTGGGCCTTGGGCGTGGCGGCGAGGTCGGACGACAGCCACTCGTCGCCCGCGATGGCGTTCGTGGTGGTGCGGAGTTCGTTCAACAACGCGGCGATCGTGCCCGCGTCCGTCGCGGTGGCGGTCATCGGCCGGCCCCCGTGATGCTCTCGGCGTTGCGCTCGTCGGTGCGCTGGTAGCTCTCCGCGGTGCGCCGCATGCCCTCCCCGACCTTGTCCATTGTGGACGCGACGTGCGCGAAGGCGCCCATCGTCTCCCCCATCGGGCCGCTCAGGCCGGTGGTGAGGAACTGCGCGAACTCCCCGAGCGAGGACTGACCGAGCTGGTCGGGCAGCCGGGTTCCGGTCTCGGACAGCTGGTCGGCGTACCCGGTCAACGTCGTGGCGTGGCGCCGCAACTGCTCGTGGTCGGCGGTGAAGCTCATCGCACGGCCTCCGGCAGGTGCCTCGTGATCTGGTGCAGTGCGTCGCTCTCGCCGAGGTAGTCCGCCATCACCTCGGTCATCCGCGCGCTCGCCAGCCGTTGCGCCTCCCGCGCGGTGCTGACGATCAGCATCGCGAGCGTGTCGACGTCGAGCTTGCGTGCCGCCGGCGTCAGCATGACGTCGCCGAGGACGCCGCCCGCGTTCACGGTCACGGTGACCTCACCGCGTGGCGACGTCGCCCTGGCTCCGACCTCGGCCAGGCTCGCGCTCGCTGACCGTGCGCTGTAGGCGACGCGCTCCAGGCGTTCCTGGTAGTCCGCCAGCCACTGTGCTGGATCCACTTCTCCCCCTGTTTCTAGGCTCGCGCGACCGCGGCGAGCTCACCGATCAGCCGGACCAGGTCGTGGTGCCGCAACGGGTTGACGCTGACCCAACCGTCCTCGCCCGCGTCGACCCTGACCCGTCCGCCCGCACTGTCCAACCAGGACACTTCCTGCCGCTGCCCGCCCCTGATCACGCCCGCCTGACCTTGCCCGGTGACCTCCAGGTCGAGTCCGGCGCCGGGCGGCAGGGTGATCGGCATCAGTTGCGCGGGCCTCGACTCCGGGATCAACGCCACGAGCTCGTCGCCGAGCGTCTCCGCCTCGACGTGCGTCACCCGGACCGTGCTCTCGGACTGCGTGCACACCAGCGCGTCGTCGCCGTAGACCATCGCGACCGCACCCGTTCCCGGCACGACGAGGTCGACCACCGCCGTGTGCTCGTGCAGCGCGGTCACCAGTTCGGCGGCCATGCCAGTCGGGCCGTGCGGTGCCGCCAGTCCGCGTGCCTGCAACCCGTGACCCGCCTCGGCGAGCAGCGTCGCGCGTTCGTCCGCGAGCCTGCCGAACGACGGCACCCGCAACGGGAACGGCCAGCGCACCCCGGCGTGCGTGGCGAGCAGGTCCATCTCCACGAGGTCGAAGGCGATCATCGCCCCGCCTTCCGCGCCTGTTCGGCGTCGGTCTCGGTGTAGGTGGTCCTGATCTCCGCGAGCATCTGCCGGAACTCGCGCACCTCGCGTTCAGCTGCGCTCACCTCACCCGCGAGCCCCGACCCGGCGTCCTTCAGCCGCCGCGACAGGTCCTGGGCGGGCGGCGCGGTACCGAGCAACGGCGTCCGCTCCGCCAGCCTGCTCGCCGTCGCCACCAGGTCGCCGGTCAGCTCGGCCAGCCTCGTCAGCGTCTTCACCCGGTCCTGCAACTGGTCGGGCGAGACCTCGTAGCCGGTCACTGGTCCTCCCCGATGACCGCCGGAGACACGCGCTCGGTCACCGCGAACAGGTCGTGGTCGAGCGTCGGCATCTGGTTCTCGTGGTGTTCGTCCTCGTCCTTGCGGGCCCCTCCCGGCGGCGGCGCGCCCATCGCGTTGTTCTGGGCCGCCGTTCTCGGGTCGGCGGTGAGCGTTCCGGTCGCGGCGATCCCGCCGTGCTGGCCGAACATCACCCCCGCCCGCATGCCCGGGGTGAGCTGCTGGCTGACCGGGGTGGCGGCGCCGATCACCGGGCCCCGGGTCGTCGCCACCGAACCACCGCCACCGCCTCCGCCCACGAGGCGTTGCCACGGCACGCCACCCGAACTGGGCGTCTTCACCTGGGCCACGGCCGCCGCACGAGGCGTGGGAGCGGCCTGCGGGATGTTGCCGCGGGCGTCGTCGATGAGACGTCCGCTGCCGTTGAGGCTGGACTCGTAGGTCTGCATCGCCCGGACCGCCTGGGCCTTCTGCTGGTCGGCAGAGGCGGCGCCGAAGTAGAAGTAGAAGCCCGAGGTGGCTCCGGCGGGCATGGTCGGAGCGCTCGGCAGGGCCATCGGCGCGGGTGCGCTGGGCAGCGTGAACGGCGCGGGAGCCGTCGGGAGCGTGAACGGGGCGGGCGCCGTCGGCAACCCCAACGGCGCAGGCGCACTCGGCAGCGTGAACGACGCCGGCGCGGTGGGCAGCCCCGCGAACGCCGGCATCGTCGTCCCGGGAGCCGGTGGCGGCGGCATCGCGGCACGGGCCGCTGCCAGCGCGTCGGCCGAGTCCTGTGCGGCCTTCTGCCCGGCCACCGCCAGTTCGCTGATCTTCTCGACCCGCTCGGCCAGCGCCCCCAGCCGAGCCGTGGCCTCCTCCGCCGCGGCCCCTGCCCACCCGTCGAGCAAGGCGGCTCGCTGCTCCCGGAGCACCTCGGCGTGCGCGTCCAACGCGGCGCGATGCCGCGTCCACTCCTCGGCGACGGTGCTCACGTCCGCGACATCAGCGTCCTGCCACAGCATCCGGTGCAACTCTTCATGGCTGTACGCCTCCCAGTTGATGCCTGACACCCCTGGTTCCCCCTTCGTCCCGGCAAACGATCACATCGGGGCCGAACGAGGGAACAGGCCAGACGACCGGCCACTTGTGGCCGGTCCACCTGATCAGCGCAGACGCGCGAAATGCTCCTGCAGGCGCGCGTGCCGGAACTGGTAGACCGCACCGGCCCGCCGCAGCACGCCACGCCGATAGGCGTCGTCCAGGAACGCCGGCAACCCCCACGGCAGCTTCCCGGTCAACGGCAACCAGACGCGCGCGAACACCACCCACTGCCCCCACGCGGTCAGGCTCAGCACGTACGCCAGTCCACCCCCGACGCCGCCGACGAGCCCGAGCGCCAGAGCCGTCGTCGGGCTCCACAGCACCTCGAACCGCAACGCCGTCAGCCCGCTCGCGACGACGCCGGTGGCCCCCGCGACGAACACCGCGAACACCGGCACCATCGCCGCCACGAGTCCGAGCACCGCGCGCCGGTTCGCCTCCAGCAACCCGTCGGGACTGCCCGCCGATCGCACGTCCAGCGGCGCCTCCATCGCGGCCACCACAGCGAACACCAGCGCGGCACCGAGCCCGAACACCAGGCCGAACACCCCGATGTCGACCAGCACCCCGGCAGACCACGGGACGTCAGGCGTGACCAGCCAGAACGCCATCGCGCGCACCAGCCCGTAGGCGGCACCGACCGCCCCGCCGAACGCCAGCCCGAGCAACCCCCGTGACCACACCCGTCGCCCAGCCCGGCCACGCAACCGCAGCCGCGTCCGCACGGGTTCGAGCGGAGTCCTGCGCACCACGTACCGGTGTGCCGCCCCGAACAACAGCCCGGTGACCAGCCCGATCATCACCGCGAACAGCAGTCCCCTGGCGATCAGCGCTCCGACGAGAACGGCTTCGAGCGCCAGGTCGGTCACGCCGACCGTGATCCCGACGCTCAGCCCCGTCACCACCGAGGAGGTGCCGAACTGCCACCACGCCAGGTCGTGCGTCCCGAGCCTGGTCAGGTGATCGGCGAGATGACCGAGCCACGGCTGTACACGATCTGCATGCAACCCGTACACAGCCGGTGCGAAGCTGCTGAGCAGGTGTCTTTCGATCTCGTCGGGCTCGTGCAGGTCCAGCAACGCGGCCGGATCGTGGTCAGGGGTGTCGCTGTAGATCCGCCGCGCGAGGGCCACCATCAACGGCGTCGTCAGCACCTCGGCGAGCGGCCCGCCGTTGCGCACCTCGTCGAGAACGGGTTTCCAGACGTTGCCGCCCGGCCCGGTCTTGCGCGTGGTGCGCGGCAGGTAGTCGGCGAGGTCGTCGCACGTCAGATCGGCCAGCACGACCGCGGCGGCCGACGTCAGCACGTCCGTGCCCTCGACCGCGTCGCGGTACTCGCCCACCCGGCTGGTCAGCAGCAACGGCAGAGTGGTGGTGTTCAACGCGGTGAGCGCGGGCCGATGCAGTCCGGTCGCGATCTCGTCGAAGCCGTCCAGCACGGGCAACACCCGTTGCGAGTCGACCAGCGCCGCCGCCAGCGTCCCGCCGCTCGGGCCGGAAGCGGCGAGGAACGGGTGATCGCGCGTGAGCTGGTCGGCGAGCCAGTCGCGCAGACCGGCCCGTTCGGGATGCCACGCCCCGAGGCTGAAGATCACCGGCACCGGATCGGCCGGGTTGCGCGCGCCGAGCAGGTCCAGCACGAACCGCGTCGTCAGCACCGTCTTGCCGGACCCGGCCCGCCCCAGCACCACCAGCCGCCGCGACCCGATCCCGCGATACACCTCGACGACCTGGTCCAGCCGTCCCCCGAGCGCCGCCTCGCCGCCGATGTTGAGCCAGCTGTCCATCAACGGCGCGGGCGCCGCGTCCCACCGCACCGGCAGCGGCACGGGGTCGTGGATCTGCCGCTGCTCCTCCTCGCGCCGCCACCGCGCCTCGATCGCGACCTTCAACGTCTCGACGGCCTCGTGCAGCGGATCGAACCGCACGGGCTCCACGGCAGCCATGGGTTCATCGCGTCCGGCGGCGGAGAACAGCTCCGTGCGTTCGGCTCCGGTGAGCTCCAGAGCGTCGGCCAACGCGCGCACGGTGCCCATGCGTGGATCGGTCCGTTCGCCGGTCTCCAGCCCACGCACCGTACGAATGCCCACGGCAGCGCGCTGAGCGAGCGCCTCCTGGCTCAAGCCCGCTCGCTGCCGCCACTGACGCAGCAGTAAGCCGAACTGGCTCGCCACAACCGCCCCCTCGTCCTGATGATCAGCAGGGTACCGAGACGGCCGTGTCTCGTGGCCGATCCCATCCGGTTGGAGGAAGATCACGGATGTGCTGACCGAGTGGCTCCACACCGTTCCACCGCTGCTGGTCTACGTCGTCGTAGGCCTGGTGGTCGGTGTCGAGAGCATGGGAATCCCGCTGCCGGGCGAGGTCGTGCTCGTCGCGGCGGCGCTGATGGCCTCGCACCACGACGGCATCTCACCGCTGTGGGTCGGCATCGCCGCGTCCGCCGGGGCGATCATCGGCGACAGCGTCGGGTATGCGCTGGGCAAGCGGTTCGGGCAGCGGATCTTCGGCTGGGCGGGTGAGAAGTTCCCCAGCCACTTCAGTCCCGACAAGGTCGGCCGCGCCCAGGCGCTGTTCGAGCGCTACGGCGCCTGGGCGGTCTTCTTCGGCCGGTTCGTGGCGCTGCTGCGGATCCTGTCCGGTCCGCTCGCGGCCACGATGGGCATGCACTACGGGAAGTTCCTGCTGGCCAACGCGGCTGGCGGCATCGCGTGGGCCGGCGGCACGACAGCGGCTGTCTACTTCGTCGGAGAAGCCGCCGAGCACTACCTCGCGGAGTTCTCGTGGATCGCGCTCGTCGTCGTGCTGGTCGCGGTCATCGGGTTCAGCGTCCGAGGCCGGCTCCGCCGTTCACCCCGATGACCTGCGCGGTGATGTGCCCGGCCTCCGGTGAGGTCAGGAACGCGATCGTCGCGGCCACGTCGGCCGGGGTGCCCGCGCGGCCGTTCGCCGGGTTGCCCACGAGCTTCTTGCGCCGCTCCTCACTCAGGGTGCCGCCGAAGAACTCGGTGTCCTCGACGACACCCGGCGACACGACGTTGACCGTGATCCCCCTCGCCCCCAGCGCGAACGCGAGATCCGCCGTCCACGCCTCCACCGCGGACTTGGCCGCGCCGTAGGCACCCGAACCCCGCCTGCCCGCGATCGAGCCGAGCGTCACCACCCGCGCGTTGTCGGCCAGGCGCGGTTCCAGCGCGGTCGTCACGAGGACGGCGCTGACCACGTTGGACTCGTAGTTCGCGAGCCACAGGTTCCGCACGTCGGTGAGGTTCTGCGGCGCGGGCAGGCGGCGGGTCATGTTGCCGCCCGCGTTGTTCACGAGGACGTCCACTGAGGACGGCAGGTCGTTCAGCGCGGCCTCGACCGACTCCGGGTCCGCCGCGTCGAACACGACCGCCCGTGCGCCGATCTCCCCCGCCGCTGCCTTGAGCACGTCCTCGCGCCTGCCCGTGATCACCACGTCCAGGCCCTGCTCGGCGAGCCTGGCGGCCACCGCCCTGCCGATGCCGGTGCCGCCGCCGGTCACCACTGCTGTTCGTGTCATGCGATCTTTGATAACAGGGGAATACATGCAGGTCGATCGGCCTGTTAGCCCATCGGGGTTCACGTCTGTGACTAGGCTGCTCAGACCCGACTCCACTGGGGAGAACCTGATGAGATCCCACGTTCTGGAAACCGACGAAGCGGCCATCACCTACGACGTGAGCGGCGAGGGCGGCCGTCCGTTGATGATGATCGGCCAGCCGATGGACGCGAGCGGCTTCGTGGCGTTGCGCGAGCAGTTCCCCGACCGCACGGTGATCACCTACGACCCGCGCGGACTCGGCCGCAGCACCCGTTCGGACGCTCGCACCGACAACACGCCCGAAACCCAGGCGGCGGACGTGCACGCGGTGATCGAGGCCGTGGGCGGTCCGGTCGACCTGTTCGCGTCCAGCGGTGGCGCGGTCACGGCCCTCGAACTGGTCGCCGCCTACCCGGACGACGTCGTCACGCTCGTCGCGCACGAGCCGCCGATCATCGACGTGCTGCCGGACGCGGCCGCCGCCCGCCGGGCCCGTGATGGGTTCATGAACGCGTACCAGGCCGGCGGTGGGGGCGCGGGCATGGCCGCGTTCATCCAGATGAGCTCGTGGCAGGGCGAGTACACCGACGAGTACTTCGCGCTGCCGCTGCCGGATCCCGCGCAGTTCGGGATGCCGGCCGAGGACGACGGCAAGCGCGACGACCCGTTGCTCGGGACCGCCTCGCTCGCCATCACCGACTACTACCCGCGGGTGCAGGCGCTGGCCGCCGCGCCCACGCGCATCGTGATCGCCGTGGGCGAGGAGACGGGCGACGCGTTCACCGGACGCACGGCCGTCCACACGGCACGCCTGCTCGGCCAGGAAGCCACCGTGTTCCCCAGCCACCACGGCGGTTTCCTCGGCGGCGAGTTCGGTTACGCGGGCAAGCCGGAGGAGTTCGGCGTCAAGCTGCGCGAGGTGCTCGGCTGAGGATGATCTCGGCGGCCTTCGCGGCGCCGCCGCCGTGAGCGATGGCGGCACGCATCCGGTCGAGGTTCCGCCGGATCGTGCCGCTGGCCGCCACCCGTTCGACCGCCGCCCGCAGGTCCGCGCGGTCGTCGACCCGTTCGCCCAGGCCGAGTTCGGTCACGCGGTCGGCGTTCGCGGCCTGTTCCGGTGTCTGCGGCACGACGACCAGAGGCACGCCCTGGTGCAGCGCCTCCATCGTGGAGTTTATGCCGCCGTGGCTGATGAACGCCTTGGCGTGCTTCAACACCGCGGGCTGCGGGAACCACGGCTGGACGTCGATGTCGTCCGTGCCCTCCACGTCCTTGGCGGTCATCGCGACCTGCCAGGCGCCGTCGCCGAACTGCTCGGTGCAGGCCCGGTAGAAGTCGGCGTCGCTCATGATCGAGCCGAGCGAGACGAACAGCAGCGGCACGTCGTCGCGACGCGGTGACCACTCCTCGTCCAGCCTGCTGCCCAGCACCGGGCCGACGAAGTGGAACGACTCGTCGAACGTCTCCTCGTAAGGCTGGAACTCCCGTGGCACGAACACGATGCTGCACGCTTCGGGTGCCTCGATCGTGCTCGGGATGTCGAGCTCCACGTCGTAGTGACTGGTGAACTTCGCCAGGTCGTCGGCGATATAGCGCGCCAGGCTCGCGTCCATGAGGTTGTAATGCGCATTGGATGCAGTGTGCGGCACCGTGCGTACAGCCGGTATACCGAGTGCGTGCGCCACCAGCCTGGCCGGCCAGTTCGTGGAGTCGTAGCAGATCAGGTCGGGTGCGGCGGTCCGGCAGTGGTCGAGCAGGAGCGGGTAGGTCGCGCTCATCGCCCGGAAGTAGTGCGGAAACCACTCGTCGATCGGGTTGGCGGTGACAGGCCGGAAGTCGGGCAGCGCGGGGAGTTCCACCCACCGCGCGCCCGCTCCGATCACCGCCTCGGCGTGCTCGGCGCCGGTCGCGTAGTCGACCTCGGCGCCGCGTCTGGTCAGCTCCTCGACGACCGCGAGCGTCGGTGTGACGTGACCATGGCCTGAGAGTGTGACGAACAAGATCCCCATTGGCCCGATCCTGCCGAACGGGGTCAAGCGGTTTGTCGCAGGAAGGCCTCGATCACCTCGGCCACGCGCAGCCCACTGGCGAAGTCCGCCAGGTCACGCGGGCGCTCGCCGCGCACAGCCTGCGCGAACAGCGTGAGCCGCGAGTAGTCGGACCCGGTCTGCTCCAGCGGCACGGGTTCCCACGCGCCGCCGTCCGAAGTGGACAGCAGGGCCCACTGGTCGAGGCGCAGCGACCGTTCGGTGCCCCACGCGGTCCACTCGTAGATCTCGGGCCCGGCGAGTCCGGAGAACGCCGACACGTGCACCGGTACGCCACTGCCCCGAAGCACACCGCGTGCCGCCACCTCGGCCGCACCGGGTTCGGGGAAGTCCGACGACACCGACTCGACCGTGAGCGGCCCGAGCATCCGGTCCGTCAGATAGACGAAGTGGGACAACACCTCACGGACGAACCCGCCCTGCTCCGACCTCGACAGCCAGGTCGCCTCCGCCTGGAACGCCCTGGGCCAGCGCGGGAACTGCAGCCGGATCTCCACGCCCCGCAGCGTGCCCAGTTCGGGCAGCCGCCGTTCGATCTCGACCGTCGCCACCATGTCGGACAACGCGAAGTTCACCGCGTTCGGCCGTCCCTGGGCGGCTTCGGCCATCGTGCGGGCCTCCGCGAGGTCGACGGCGAGGGGCTTCTCGCAGAACACCGCCTTGCCGGCCTGGAACGCCTTCGTCGTCAGCTCGGCGTGCGAGGCGGGCGGCGTCGAGACGTACACCGCGTCCACATCGGACAGCACGTCGTCCAGGTTCGTGACGACCGGGACGTCGAGCGTGCGGGGTGCGACGTCGACGCCCGCGACCACGGTGAAGTCGGGATGTGCCAGCGCCGCCGTCAGCATCCGGGTGCCCATGGCTCCCAGGCCGACGACGGCGAGGCGAATCGGATCAGCGATCATGCGCCCTATTCTGCAGGTGCCCAGGCCTTGGAGAGCTTCACCCGGCCGCCGGTCTGCAGCAAGGAGCCGGTGTAGAGCCGCGACGCGACCAGCAGGATCACCACGACGGTCACCGCGAGGATGCCGAGGGAAAGGATCGCCTCCCACGCCGCGGCCTGTTCGGAGAACAACCGGACCGGCATCGCGACGCCGGCCGTGAAGGGCACGAACGACATCCACTTGAGCACGACGGGGTTCTCGTAGAAGAACTGCACGCCGAAGTACGGTCCCATGACCGCGATCATGACCAGGCCCATCGTCGAGCCGAGGTCCTCCTGACGGCTGACGAGCGCGCCCGCCACGGCCCACATGGACGAGATCAGCACGAACCCGAGCATCAGGAACGGGATGAACCAGCCGAGCGCGGGCGCCACCACCCCCAGCAGTTCGCCGAGTCCCGCGACCCGCAACGCGATCGGTGCCACGAGCGCCAGGACGACGACCTGGAGGAGCGTCAGGATCGTGTGCCCGAGGATCTTGCCGGCGAGCAGTGCCCGCACCGGCACGGTCGACACGAGGATCTCCACGATCCGCGTCTGCTTCTCGGTCACGGTGCTCTGCGCGATGGCCGCGCCGCCCATGCCGAACATCAGGAACACCAGCCCGAACACGATCACCGTGACGGATCGCTGGCCGGACGTCACCGCCGAGGCCTCGAGCAACTCCACCGGGGGCGACTCGACGAGCTGGCGGATCACGCTGTTGGGCGGGCTGTTGAGCGCGAGGACCTTGATCCCGGCGCCGTCCGGCACGATCGCGGCGTCGACGTCGTCAGCCCTGACCAGGTCGGCGGCCTCCTGGACGCTGCCGACCTCCTGCACGTCGAGTGCCTTGCCCTGCAGCACCTGCACGGCCGACCCGACTGCGGCGACCTTGGGGTCGTCGCCCCCGAACACCGTCGGCAGGATCGTGAGCGCGAACAACCCGACGACCGTGAAGAGGAAGCCGATCCAGAAACCCTTGGTGCCGACCAGGGTCTTCATCTCACGTTCGGCGACGAGCCACGTCGCCTGGCTGAAGGAGGCGCGAGCCATGTCAGATCACTTCCCTGAAGATCTCGTCCAGCGTGGGCACGACCGGCGTGAACGAGCGGACCTCGCCGCGGTTCAGAGCCGCCCTGAGCACCTGCTGGGGTTCCGCCTCGAACACCGCGCGCGGCCCGTCGAGCTCCAGGATCCTGGCGCCGGGCACGTCGCGCACCCAGCCCGCGTCCTCCTGCACGACGATCTCGTAGCGCTCCCCCGCGTGCCGGGCGCGCAGTTCCTCGCGTGACCCGTTGGCCACGATCCGTCCCTTTGAGATGATCACGACGTCGTCGCAGAGCCGTTCCACGATCGCCAGCTGGTGACTGGAGAACAGCACCGGCACCCCGTTCGCCGCCCGCTTGCGCAGCACGTCCAGCACGGTCTCGACGGCGATCGGGTCGAGGCCGGAGAACGGCTCGTCCAGGATCAGCACGGCCGGGTCGTGCACCAGCGCCGCCGCGATCTGCACGCGCTGCTGGTTGCCGAGCGACAGCTCCTCGAGCCGGTCCCCGGCCCGTTCGGTCAGCTCCAGGTCCGCCAGCAGCGCGTCGGTGTTGCGCTGCGCGGTCTCCCGGTCGACGCCGTGCAGCCGCGCCAGCCACGTGATCTGGTCACGCACCTTCATCTTCGGGTAGAGCCCGCGCTCCTCCGGCATGTAACCGAAGTCGGGCCGGTTCTGCGGCCCGACCTCGGTCCCCTGCCAGCTCACCGTTCCCCCGTGAGCGGCGAGCACCCCCAGCACGATCCGCATCGTGGTCGTCTTGCCCGACCCGTTGGCGCCCAGGAAGCCCGTCATCCGGCCGGGCCGGACGTCGAAGCTCACCTCGTCGAGCACCCTGTGATCGCCGAAGCTCCGGCCGATCCCCCTGACAGTCAACATGGGGAGAACGGTAGGTCGTGGCTTTCAAGATCGCGTCCGCCGTGCGGCATCATCCTCGCGGAGGACCCCTTACGGGCTAACGTGCCCCGCATGACGACCTTCCGGCTGGCCGCCTACGCCGTGAGCATCGAGAACGACCGCGTGCTGCTCGTTCGTTGTACATCAGCGTTCGACGAAGGCCATTGGTCGCTGCCCGGTGGTGCCGTGGAGCACGGCGAGGATCCGTTCGACGCCGTGGTCCGGGAGGTCGCCGAGGAGACCGGGTGCGACGGCGAGGTCGAACGTCTGCTGGGCGTGGACTCCCGGTTCATCCCCGCGGCCGAGCGGCACATGCCGGAGAAGGGGCCGCACCAGAACATCGGCGTCTTCTACCGCGTCCGGATCACCGGCGAGCCGCGGCCGGAGCCGAACGGGGCGACCGTCGATCCTGTGTGGACACCGCTGGCCGTTGTCGCGGGTCTGCGCCGGGCGGCGCTGGTCGACGTCGGTCTCGCGCTCGCCCTGGAAATGCCGTCGACCGGGCACGTCGCCGCGGTCCCGGTCGGCGGCTTGGTCCTGCACTAGCGAGCAGCGGCGGTGACTCCCAGCCGGTGCCCGCCGGTGTAGACGTTCATCGACGTTCCGCGCAGGAACCCGACCAGCGTCACGCCCATCTCCTCCGCCAGGTCGGCGGCGAGCGACGACGGCGCGGACACCGCCGTGAGCACCGGAATCCCAGCCATGACCGCCTTCTGCACCAGTTCGAACGACGCCCGGCCGCTCACCATCAGCACGGTGCTGGTCAGCGGCAGCCGCCCACCGCGGGTGGCCCAGCCGACGACCTTGTCGACCGCGTTGTGCCGGCCGACGTCCTCACGCAGGCACAGCAGGTTGCCCAGGGCGTCGAACAACCCGGCCGCGTGCAGGCCGCCCGTGCGGTCGAAGACCCGTTGCGCGGCACGGAGTTTCGTCGGGAACTCGGTGACCATCCTCGGGTCGAGGCGGATCGGGTCGGCCGCGACCTGCCAGGACGCTGTGGTGCGCACGGCGTCCAGGCTCGCCTTGCCGCACAGGCCACACGACGAGGTGGTGTAGAAGTTGCGTTCGATCGACGGGTCCGGCGGCGCGACGCCATCCGCGAGACCGACGTCGAGGACGTTGTAGGTGTTGCTCCCGTCCGCCGTGGCGCCCGCGCAGTAGCGGATCGACGCGATGTCGGACGGCGCGCGCACCACGCCCTCGCTGACCAGGAAGCCCGCGGCGAGGTCGAAGTCGTCACCCGGCGTGCGCATGGTCACGGCGAGGGACTTGCCCCGCACGCGGATCTCCAGGGGTTCCTCGACCGCCAGTGTGTCCGGCCGCACGGTGACCGCGTCGTCCACCAGCCGCACCACACGCCGCCTGCTCGTCACTCGTCCCATGCCTTGCCTCCCAGCAGATCGCGACGCACTCGTCGAGCAGGCGCCGCAACACCTCGTCCCCGGACATCGCCCTGACGGCCTTGGCCACGACCCAGTTGCGCGGCCACCACTTCGGCGCGACGATCCCGGCCCTGCGCGTGCAGTGCGCGACCAGACGTTCGGCGGGTGCCTTCCGCGTCCCGATCACCTTGGTGACGAACGGAAGGAGCCTCTGGCGTCCGTCGTCTGTGGACTGATCGTTGACGCACCGCGCCACGCACGACAGCACCGGGTGCACGCAGGCGGGCCGGTCCGACCACACCTCGCCCGCGAGCACCGACGTCAGTTCCATCAGGCAACAGCCGTCCGCGGGCGTCTCGTGCCAGCCTTTCGAGAGCCGCGGCAGGCGGCTCACAGGCGGGGCCTTCCCGGTTGCGACAGGTGCCCGGTGAGCACCGCGCCCGCCAGGCCGAGCACACCCGCCGCGATGAACGCGAACGTGGGCCCTTGCGACGCAAGGACAATCGCGGCGATCAACGCCCCGGCGGCTTTAGCGGTGTAGAGGACGCCGAAGTTCTGCGCGCCGTTCGTCTCGCCGAAGTACTCCCTCGTGACGCCGACCAGCAACGAGTAGCAGCACCCGGTGCCGAGGCCTGCGAGCATGGCGCCGATGAGCAGCCCTGTGACGTTCTGGGAGTACAGCAGCACGAACTGCGCCAGCCCTCCCGTCGCCAGCGTCCAGACCAGCGCCTTCCGCCGCCCGACCCGGTCGGAGATCCACCCGACCAGCACGCGTCCGGTGCCCGTCGCCGCGGCCAGCGTCGCCAGCGCGACGGCCCCGAGCACCTCGTCGCCGACGAACAGCGGCAGATAGGCCAGGTCGTAAAGGGACACGGCCGCCGCGAACGCCACACCGCCGTACAGCCACCAGAACGTGCCGCACCGCATGGCCTCGTGGGTCCGGAACTCCTTGAGAGCAGACCGGTTCGGCACCCGCGCGCGGTCGAGCGCCCACTCCCGTGGCGGGATGTGCGGCGGCCACCAGTGCTCGGGCGGATCCTTCATGACCGCGCCCGCCACCGCCACGACCACGGCGATCGCGATCCCGGCCTGCGCGAGGAACCCGCTGCCGAAGAAGATCCCGGCGGCCAGCACGAACGGCACCGACCCGTACGCGAACGCCCCGCTGACGAACGCGACCTTCCTGGTCACCCGCTCCGGATACCAGCGGACGACCGTGCCCAGACACGTCGCGTAGACCAGCCCCGCACCGACGCCGCCAAGAACGGCGTATCCGACCAACTGTCCCTGCCCGAGCGTCAGAAGCCCTGCGCCGCAGAGGATCGCGCCGATCCACATCGCGCCGGTGGACGTCAGCCTCTTCTGTTCTCTGAGCCAGGCCACCGGAAACGCCGTGCCCGCCTGGCAGACGGTCCACAACGCCAGTGCCCAGAACAACTCCGGCACACTCCACCGGTCCTGCAACTGAGGGATCAGCGCCCCGAACCCGTACTGCCCGATGCCGGCCGCGAGCATCGCCGCCCACGCGGCCCACAGCACCGTGCGGCGCGAGCGCCCCGACGCCTCGACGTCGGTCTCCCCCACCCGGTAGAGCCTGCCGACGTGATCACGGACGTAAGTCGCGACCGACATGCCCTTCACCCCGTCCCGAGGATTGCATACAGTATTCGGTAGGCTATACCACGGGAGCCCTGATGAACATGCCCTGGACGCTCGCCCGCCAGACGGCACGCGACGCCGCCAAGCCACTGGACGCGGCCGAACTCGCCCTGCCCGACGCCCTGGGCCTCGCACTCGCCTCGGCCGTGCGGGCCCTCACCAGCCAGCCGACCTGCGACACCTCGGCCATGGACGGCTACGCGGTTTCCGGCCCCGGCCCGTGGACCGTCGTGGGACGAGTGGCCGCCGGGGACCCGGTGCCCGCTCTGTCGCCAGGGGCCGGGGAGGCGTTCGGGGTGGCGACGGGCGCGCCGGTCCCGGACGGCTCGGACGCGGTCGTCCCGGTCGAGCTCTGTTCACTGGACGAATCCCTGCTGATCGCCGACGCCGTGCCCGGCAAACACATCCGCCGCCGAGGCGAGGACTGGTCAGCGGGCGACGAGTTGATCCCCGCCGGTTCCCTGATCTCCCCCGCCGTCCTGGGTCTCGCCGCCGCGGCAGGCCACGACACCCTCCTGGCCCACCGCCGCCCGCGAGTGGCCGTGATCGTCACCGGCGACGAACTCCTCCACACCGGCCCACCCAGGCCGGGCCGGGTCCGCGACGCCATCGGCCCGATGCTCCCCGGCCTGCTCACCAGAGCGGACCTGATCGGCACCACCCACCTGCGCGACGACCCGTCCGCCCTCACAGACGCCCTCAAGCAGGATCAGGCCGACGTCCTCGTCACCTGCGGCGCCACTTCGGTGGGCCCGGCCGACCACCTGCGCGCGGTGTTGACCGACCTCGACGCCGAGATCCTGGTCAGCGGCGTCGCCTGCCGACCGGGCCACCCGATGCTGCTCGCCGTCCTGCCCGACGGCCGCTGCGTCGTCGGCCTGCCCGGCAACCCGCTCGCCGCCCTGGCCGCGGTCCTGACCCTGCTCCACCCGCTGCTCGACACCCTCGGCGGCCACACTGCTCGTCCGCCGGTCACGGCCCGGCTGGGCGATGTGAACGCTCACCCCCGCGACACGCGCCTGATCCCGGTCACCAGGTCCGGCGGCACAGCCGTCCCCGCCGGCCACGACCGGCCCGGTTCGCTCTGGGGCGCGGCGCTGGCGGACGCACTCGCGGTCGTCCCGCCCGGCCATCAGTACGGTGAGGTGGAGCTACTTGCGTGAACGCCAGCTGACCTTCGACGAACCGGTCTCGGGCGGGTCCTTCACGACGGTCCGCACCGGCAGTCCGAGGAAGTCGCCGAACCGCGCGGTGTGCTCGGCGAGCCGGTCGACGTCGAAGCCCGGCAGCGGCCGCAGTTCCACGTCCACCGAGGTCTTCTTCATGACCCGCCGCCACAGTCCCGCGATCTGGCCGTCCTCGATGATCGTCGCGTAGAACATGCCGTTGTACGTGGAGATCGGGATCTCGTCGTACCGGGTGAAGTACGCGCTCCGGTCCTTGTAGCCGATCACCAGCTCGTCGTACGCGGGCAGCACGAACGCGCCCGAGCCCGGCGTGAGGTCCGGCGGCAGCCAGTACTCCTTGCCGTCGAACGTCTCGCACACCAGCTCGTGCTTCACCGCCTCCAGGCCGCGGGAGGCCTCGCGCACGCCGATGCCGCACCAGTTCGCGAAGTCCGCGAGCGTCGCCGGGCCGTGACTGCCGAAGAACCGCGACGCCAGCACGGCCATCGCCTCGTCGCCCTCCAGTGAACGCTGCTGAGGCGCCCATTCGTCCAGCAGCACGAAGGTCTGTTCCTTGCCGCGCGGCGGTCCCGGCACCACCAGGCCCTCCTGGGCGAGGTGGATGAACGTGAAGTAGCTCTGCTGCCGATCGTCCGGGATGCCGACGCCCGCCATCAGGTCGATCATCTCGCGCCGGGTGAGACAGCCCCCTCCGGTCAGCGCCTCCACGAACGTCTTGCGCGCCAACGACATCAGCTCGGGCGTCATGTGGTGGTACTGCCAGGCCTTGGGGGTGAGCCTGGCGAGGTCGCGGGCACCGAACAGGCCCAGCATCCACCGGACGTCCTCGGCCAGGACGTAGTGGATCGTGCCGCGCATCAGCCACGTGCGGACGACGCGTCCGGTCCGCAGCGCTTCCTCGACGTCGGCGATCCTGGCATCCGCCGTGCGCAGGCCGATCGCCCACAGCGACTGGCCGTAGTCCTGGCCCTGCATGGCTCCGAGCGAGCGGACGACGTCCTCCGCCGACTGAAGCCGCCCGATGTTGCCGAGGCGCAGCGCCGCGATGTCCATCAGGACAGTCTGGCGGGCCGCGCTCCAGTCCCGCTCAAGCGGGCCAGCAGCCCGTGTACCCCTCGGCCAGGAACCTCGATCCCGCCTCCGACCCGACCACCGAGCGCAGCTCGCCGAGTTGCCTGCGCACGTCGAAGTCCGTCGCACCGGGCAGGGCGTGCAGCATCGTGGTCATCCAGTACGAGAAGTGCTGCGCCTTCCACACCCGGTCCAGCGCACGCGGCCCGTACTCGTCCAGCGCATCGTCGTCGTTCTTGAGCAACGCGCGTTCGATCACCTCGGCGAGCACCCGGACGTCCTGCAACGCCAGGTTCAGGCCCTTCGCGCCGGTCGGCGGCACGGTGTGGGCGGCGTCGCCGGCGAGCAGCAACTTGCCGTGGCGCATGGGTTCCGCGACGAACGACCGGAAGCGCAGCACGGTCTTCTCGGTGATCGGTCCTTCCTCGAGCGTGAACCCGTCCGGCCCGGCGACCCGTGCCTGCAGCTCCTCCCAGATCTGGTCGGCTGACCACGCCGCGGGATCGGTCTCCGGGTCGCACTGGAAGTACATGCGCTGATGCGTCTCGGTGCGCTGGCTGATCAACGCGAACCCGCGCGGCGAGTGCGCGTAGATCAGCTCTGGTGCGCTGCGCGGCGCCTCGGTGATGATGCCGAACCAGGCGAACGGGTACTCGCGGAAGCTGTGCGTGCGCAGGGCTTCCGGCACCTGGGCGCGGCAGATCGAACGGGAGCCGTCCGCGCCGACGAGCAGGTCGCAGCGCACCTCCTGGCGCACGCCGTCGCTGTCGACGAACCGGATCGCGGGCTCGGTGATGTCGACCGACGTGTCGCCGACGCCGAACCGCACGTCGCCGCCGTCGCGTTCGCGGGCGTTCGCCAGATCCACGAACACGTCGGTCTGCGGGTAGAGCCAGACCGACTCGCCGACCAGCGCGCGGAAGTCGACGCGATGGCTCTCACCACCGAACCGCAGGTCGATGCCCTCGTGCGGATGCCCGTCGCGCAGCACCCGGTCCGACACCCCGGTCTCGGCCAGCAACCGCGCGCTGTCGGCTTCCAGGATGCCGGCGCGGACCGTGTTCTCGATCTCCAGGCGCGTCCTGTTGTCGACAACAACGCTGTCGATCCCGTTGAGGGACAACAGATGCGACAACATCAGCCCGGCCGGTCCCGCTCCGACGATGCCGACCTGGGTGCGCGTCATGACAGCCCCTTCGTTCACACGTCCTCCTTCAGCACCGACCGCGCCACCGAGAACGCGTGATTGGCCGCGGGAACCCCGCAGTAGATCGCGCTCTGCAGGATCACCTCGCCGATCTCGTCCTTGGTCAACCCGTTGCGCACCGCCGCCGCGACGTGCAGCTTCAACTCGTCCCAATGCCCGCGCGCGATCAACGCCGTGAGCGTGATCGCACTGCGCGTCCGGCGGTCGAGTCCGGGCCGCGTCCAGATCTCACCCCACGCGTACTTCGTGATGAACTCCTGGAAGTCGCGCGTGAACTCGTCCGGCGCCGCCCGGTCCACGTGCGCGTCCCCGAGCACCTCACGCCGAACCTTCATGCCGTCGTCGTAGGACACCGCATCTCCTCCAGCCCCTGTCCGCTCAACGGACATCGCGCCCCTCCCACCGCTTCAGCGCCTCGTCCACGAACACCTCGGCAGCCCCGAGATACGAGCCGGGATCATCACCACCGCCGCGCTCCGCCAGCAGTTCCGGCGCCGCTTCACGAGCTCGCCGCGCCATCACGTCGACGTGCACCTCCAAGCCCTCCACCAACTCCGCGGCCTGCGAAGCCGCCACCACCGCCAGCTCCAGCAACGCCCGCAATGCAGGCCACTCCGCGTGCCACGCCCCGTCCGGTCGCTCGTCCACCGCCCGCGCCGCGCACAGGTGCAACCGCGCCCCCAGCCCGGGAGCCTGCAGCGCCGCGCTGTTCACCAGCACCGACAGCACCGGGTTCCGCTTGTGCGGCATGGTCGACGACCCACCCCGCCCCTGCACGAAACCCTCACGGATCTCGCCGATCTCCGGCCGTCCCAGCGTCAGCAGATCCGCCGCCATCACCCCGAGCGCGTCGCAACACCGCACCACCGCGTCACCGAGCCGGGTGACCGGCGCGCGATAGGTGTGCCAGGGCATTCCCGGCCACACCAGCCCGAGATGACCTGCGAAAGCCGACGCGGAAGCAACCGGATCCGCGACACGCGACAACGTCCCCGCCGCACCTCCGCACTGCGCCGGCAGGTTTCGCGCCACGACCTCCAGCTCGCTCAACGAGTCCAGCACTCCGGCGAGCCACCGCGCGGCCTTGAGCCCGAACGTGATCGGCACGGCGTACTGCGTCAACGTCCGCCCGGCCATCACGCTCGACCGGTGCTCGCCGGCCAGCCGGGCCAGCGCGACGCCAACCCGTCCCAAATCCGCCGACACGCGCTCCAAAGCCCCGCGCGCCAGCAACATCAGCGCGGAGTCGAGCACGTCCTGACTGGTCAGTCCAGTGTGGACAGGCGAGGAAACCCTTGCGCGCAAAGCGGACACCAGCGGCAACACCGGATTGCCAGCCGCCTCGACCTCGACCGGGTCCAGCACGGGAACCCAGTCGCCCAACGAGAGCGGGGTCCCCAGCACGCGGGCCCAGGCGACCTCGACCTCCAGCATCGCGCGCACCAGCGCGGCATCGTCGACGAGGCCCGCGGCGCGATGAGAACCGGGCAGCACGATCACGTCCGCGGGAACTTGAAGAACACCGTCTCGGACGGCCCCTGCAGGTGAAGGTCGAACCGCAACCGGCCGTCCTCCTCCCGCTCCGCGACCAGTCCCTCCACGGCGTCGGCGGCTCCTGGCAGGTAGATGCGGGTGAACAACCGGTCGAGCAGTCCGCGCGCGAACACCGTCACCGCGAAGAACGGCAGCCCTGGCTCGACGGTGCTGAACCAGTAGTGCCCGGCTCCGTCGGTGCAGGACCGGCCCCAGCCCGTGAACGCGGCCCCGCGCCGCCGCAACGACCCGCCGATCCGCGGCACCACACCGGCGGCGTCGGACTGGCGGATCTCGATCATCGCGTCCGGCACGGGATCGCCCGCGCCGTCGTGGACGTAGCCGTGCAGCACCACGGATCCGGCCGAGCCGAACGGCACCAGTTCGGAGTCGCCGGGAAACGCCAGCGCGTGGTGGAAGAACGGCCCGACGGTCTGGCCGGGCGTCGAGTCAGTCATCGGACGGCTCCAGGTAGGTCGCATGGCTGCCGGTCAACACGATGTCCCAGCGGTAGCCCAGCAACCACTCGTGCTCGGACTGCGCGTGGTCGTACGACGCGATGAGCCGGGCGAGGGCGGCGGGATCGGTGATCGACTGCGCGATCGGGTCCAGCGCCAGCAGCTGATCCCCCGGGAAGTACATCTGCGTGATCAGCCGCTGGGTGAAGTCCGTGCCGAACAACGAGAAGTGGATGTGCGCGGGCCGCCAGGCGTTGTGGTGGTTGCGCCACGGATAGGGGCCCGGCTTGATCGACGTGAACGAGTACCAGCCGTCGTCGTCGGTCAGGCAACGGCCGACCCCGGTAAAGTTCGGGTCCAGCGGCGCCGGGTGCTGGTCGCCCTGGTGCGAGTAGCGGCCGGCGGCGTTGGCCTGCCAGACCTCGACGAGCTGCCGGCGCACCGGACGGCCGTCGCCGTCGAGCACGCGGCCGTGCACCCGGATGCGTTCGCCGATCGGCTCACCTCCGCGCTGCAAGGTCAGGTCCGCTTCGACGGCGTCGACGTCGGAGTGGCCGAAGACGGGCGCGAGCAGTTCGGCGCCCTCGGGGTCGACGTGCAGCGGTTCCTTGGTGGGGTGGCGCAACGTCGTGCTGCGGTACGGCGCGAAGTCCAGCAGCGGCGCACCACCCGGTGAGTCGGCCTGGATCTTCGCGATCTCGTCGCTGATCTCGTGCTGGCTGGTCGTCACGTCATCGAACGCTAGGCAAGCGCCTCGCCGGAGTCGACCGCGGCTTTCCACTGAACGGAAGCCGTGCACCAACTTGACGACTCCGAGACGACCGCTCATATTGGGAGTATGCCCAGGGCAAGTGTGCGAGAGCAGATCGTCGACGCCGCGTTCGAACAGTTCCACAAGCACGGCTACAACGCGTGTGGCGTCAAGCTGATCACCGACAGCGCGGGCGTGCCCAAGGGCTCGTTCTACAACCACTTCGAGAGCAAGGAAGCGCTCGCCCTCGTCGTGATGGACCGCTACGGCCAGACACGCCACTTGGACAAGCTCCAAACTCCGAAGACCGCACCGCTCACCCGGCTGCGCGACCACTTCGACGCGCTGGCGCAGGACATCGTCGACTTCGGCTACGAACGCGGCTGCGTCTACGGCAACTTCAGCGTCGAGGCCGCGGACCACATCCCCGCGATCCGCGACGGGGTCAGGACCGCCTTCGACCTCTGGGGGAACGCGATCGCCGCCGTGATCCGCGAGGCGCAGGACGCCGGCGACGTGACGAACACCCAGAGCCCCGAGACCCTGGCCAGGTTCCTGCTCAACTCATGGGAAGGCGCCATCGTCGGCGAGCGTGCGACCAAGGACGGGTCGTCGTTCGCCGCGTTCTTCACGGCCGCCTTCGAGGTCGTCCTGCACTGAGACCCACCTCGGCATGACCGACCGTCTTGTCCCTTGACGAACTTAAGACGACCGGTCATATTGGATTCATGAGCGACATCCGACCGAGGTTCCGCACCATCGATGGCCTGTCCATCCGCTACGCCGTGAGCGCTCACAGCAAACCGGCCGCGTTGCTGCTCAGCCCGTGGCCCGAGAGCCTCTACGCCTACGACCCGACGTGGACGAGACTCGCCGAGCACGCGAGCCTGGTCGCGGTCGACCTGCCCGGCTTCGGGCACTCCGACCTGCGCGAGGACCTGTTGTCCCCCAAGGCCATGGGCGAGTTCCTCGTACGCATCGCCGACGCGTTCGACCTCGACCAGCCCCACGTCGTCGGCCCCGACATCGGCACCAGCGCCGCACTGTTCGCCGCGGCGAAGGCGCCGGAGAGGTTCCGCAGCGTCGTGATCGGCGGCGGCGGCGCGGTGTCACCGACGGAGCTGGGCACCCCGCTGCACGAGTGGGTGCACGACGAGGACCTCTCGCCGTACCGGGCACTCGGCCCCAAGGACGTCGTGAACGTCGCCATGGACGCCATCCGGGGCTACGAGCTGCCGGACGAGGTGCGGCAGGACTACCTCGCCGGCTACCAGGGCCAGCGGTTCGTCGAACAGATGGCGTACGTGCGCGCGTACCCGGCAGAGCTGCTGGAACTGAGCAAGCTCCTACCGGGTATCACCACACCCGTCCAGCTGATCAACGGCAAGCACGACACGGTGGTGCCGGTCTCCAACGCGGAGTACCTGCACGAGCGGTTGCCGAACAGCAGGCTGGACGTCGTGGACGCCGCGCACTTCGTGTGGGAGGAGAACGCGGACGAGTACGCCCGCATCGTCACGAACTGGTGGCAGCAGCACTAACCCGTGGTGCAGGCCGCGCCGTTGACGCTGAACGAGGTCGGCGGCGAACTGGGACCGGTGATGGAGCCGTTGAAACCGAACGACACCGAGCCGTCCATGACGATCAGCGCGTTGTAGTCGGCATTGGTCACGCTCACATCCGCGCCGGACTGGGCGACCGTGCCGTTCCACAGCTGCGTCACGGTCTCCCCGCCGGCGAACCGCCAGCGCACCGTCCAGCCCTGGACCAACGCGCCGCTGACGTTGCGAATGGTCACCTCACCCTGGAACGCACCGGGCCACTGGTTGGTGATCCGGTAGACCACGACGCAGGGCGCTCCGGGCGTGACGGCGGCGGTCGAAGAAGGCGGCGGGACGGTCGACGCGGGACAGTCCCGCGCCCACAGACCGAGTTTCGCTTGAGAGGCCTTGGTCTCCGCCTCGACCAGCGGGCCGCCGTCCACACCCGCGGTGCGCAGGATGCCGTACTGCACGGCCAGCAACGCGTAGTCGGTGCCGTCGGGCAGCGCCAGCGAGACCTCGCCGGGGGTGATGCTGGTCACCCGGACTTCCTTGTCCAGCAACGTCTTCGTGGCGAAGTCGAGGGCGGCCGCCGCGGCGCATGCCGGCGGTTCGGCCAGGCGCGCGATGCGGGCGCGCGTGCCGTCGGCCAACTCGACGGTGCGGCCGTCCACAACGGCACGCACCTTTGTGGACGGCTCTTTCTCCACTGCGGAAGAAGAAACGCGTGGTGCGGGGAAAGGTCTGCCGTCCTGCGGGGCCGTGCACCCGGCCACGAGCAAGGTCAACAGCACCACCAAGTGCTTCCGTGCTGTCATTGGACAAACTTATCGCCGGTGGCAGCGTGCGCAATCCACTGTTCGGAGTTGATCAACTCCGGCGTTCAGAGTCGTGGGCGGTCCAAGCCTCGCGGGCCGACGCCCGGTGTGCGAGCGTGGAGAGGCCACAGTTGCGCGGATGGTTCCCTGCCGTTCATCGGCTCGTGGTGATCAACAGCCAGGATCAGGACGTTCCCTCGTTCCCTGCCGATGGAGGTCTGAAGTGCAAACCCTGCAACCGCACCGGACACGTCGTCTCTTCGCCGCTCTCGCCATCGTCGCGTCCGTGCTCGGTGTGACCACGGCCGTCGCACCCGCCGCCGGCGCCGCGGTCTACAACTCCTGCACGCAGTCGCGCTGTTCCGCGGCCGTCTCGGCCAACAAGACGTGGCAGCAGAAGGGCTACCCGAGCACGCGCGGGTGGGTCAGCAACTGGTCGGGCAGCCAGTGCAACTACGCCGGTGGCGTCCACCAGAACCGCGAGGGCCAGCTGCCCGCGGGCCACTACTACCTGGAGTTCGACGTCTACCCGCGTGCCTGCGGCGCGTCCCGGGACGCGTACCGGATCATCGTCGACCGCACCGCCGGCGCGGTCTACTTCTCCCCGGACCACTACGCGAACTTCTACCGTCTCTGAAGCCTCACCGGGCGCTGCGGTCGATCCACGACCGCAGCGCCCACCAGGTGTGCAGCGTGGTCAGCACGTGTGAACGTCCCGCGGCAGGGTTCTCGCCGAGGTCGGCCAGGGTCAGCTCCACCAGCCGGTCGAGCCGGTACCGCACGGTGTTCGCGTGGACGTGCAACGCCGACGCCGTCGCGCTGAGCCGGCCGCCGTTGTCCAGGTAGCACAACGCCGTCACGACCATCTCGTGGTGGAACGTGCTCTTCGGATCCAGCCGGCCGAGCAGCGAGTCGGCGAGCGTGTCCGCCAGCGCCGGGACCGCTGCGAGAGCGGTCTCACCAGCGAGATCGGTCAGCAGCCGCACACCCGGAGAAGCTCCTGCGGCCGCCAGCGCCTGCGCGCACAGGGAGTACGTGCCCCGCAACGACCTCAGCGCGGTCGCCGGTGACACCACGAGCAGGTCGTCCGACCACGACGGCGGCACGGGCGTCAGCCCGGCGAGCCGGCCCTCGACCAGCCCGTACACGCCGCCGAACGTGTGCAGCCGCTGTTCCAGCGTCCGCGCGTGACTCGGGTCGGTCACCCCGGACACCACGCAGTGGTAGCGGCCATCGGGACGCAGACCGGTGCGAGCGAGTTCGGACGCGTCCGGGAACTCACCGGAGACCAGCAGCCGCCGCAGCACCTGGGCGTTCAGATCGCGGGCCGTGCGGGACAGCTGCAGTTCTGCGGTGTGATAGCCGCTGATGATGTGCCGCTCGACCGCGCCGACGTAGTGGTCCAGGTCGATCATGAAGTCGAGGATCGTGCCGTCGGCGACGCCCAGCGACCGCGCGAGTTCGACGCTCGCCCTGATCAGCTCGGTGCGCCCGGCGTGCACGCCGCGCAGCAGCCCCGCCATCGACACGCCCTGAGCGGCGCGGTCGGCCCCCAGCGACAACGCGGCGGAGAAGTCGCCGTCGTCGGGCGAGCCACCGCGTTCGAGGTGCGAGATCCCTTCGGCGAGCAGGAAGGCGATGTGCCTGCGGTTCTCCTCCGCTGGCAGCCTGGCGACCTCCGGCGAGTTGCCCCGAGCGGCGTCGACGACGCGTTCGACCACCTTCTCGTCGGCGGCGACGGCTTCGAGCACCCGGCGGACCATCGCGGACATACCCGGCACAGCACCTCCCGAACACCACGTTGTATGACGGCCACAACACAGCCGTCGCCGTTTGGTGACGGGCCCCTATCCCCCGCTCTCCGGTTACTGGTTAGTTGCTTAACGCGAGAGTAATTCGCGTTGGCGCCACCCTTCAACGTGGAAGGCCCTGGGATGCCGGACCGGAACATCAACCGCCGCAACCTGCTTGCCGAGGCGGCGCCGCGAGTCGACGCGGACGTGATCGTCATCGGGCACGGCCTGTACGCGGCGGGCGAGGTCGCCGGCTTCGGTGGCGGCGGCGTGCACGGCTACCGCGCGCTGGAAGGCACGTTCCTCGGCGGCTGCCTGTTCCCCGGACGCGCGGCAGGCCGTGCGGCAGCAGCGGAAAGCGCCTAACGCCCCAAGATCACGGGGTCTGCGGTCTCCCCTGTTGACCGCAGGCCCCGCACCACCTCCAGGACGCGCTCCAGCGAGCTGTCCGGAGTCTCGACGGCCGAGTCGAGCACCAGGTGGTCGTCCTCCCACGGCTCCCACAGGCCACGCATGCGCTGGACGTGCTGCCACGGAACCGTTGCGTGCCAACCAGGAATCCCCCGGTCGCGGCCTTCGAGCCGCTCCCGATGCAGGACTTCGTCCGAACAGACGCACTCGACGCCGACGAACACGCCCCCAAGCCGTTCGACGAGCTCACGCCACTGGTCACGCTCCTCGCGGGTGTGCCCGGTGGCGTCCACGATCACGTCGATCCCCAGCTGGACGTGCCGGGCCACGGAGGCGCGGAGCTGCAGATCGCCCACCTCGTAAGCGTTCTCCTCGGTGACCGCGCGACCCAGCACCAGCGCCCCCATCACCCAGTCCACGGAGAAGATCGGCGTGCGCAGGCGACGGGCCAACAACTCCGCGAGTGTGCTCTTGCCCGCCCCGGGAATCCCCGCGACCAGCACGACCACGGGCCTCTCGGCCGTCGGTGCCAGTTCCAGATAGAGATCCGTCATCGTTCTACCTAAACATCGATGTGCGCCCTCATGATCACTGTTCGCTCTCGGGGCAATCCGAAGTGCTCGGCCGCGTCGGCCGTGATGCAGGACGTCGCCACAGGCCACCCGCGAAGCCGAAGCCGAGCCGCCCTCACCCCACCGCCAACGCAAGCTGGCCGCCCGCAAGCCAGGGAGCGCGAGCGGCATCCTTTGACATACCCATACCCCCCTAGGGTATAAATGGCGGCAGAGCCCACCGCTCCCCCGGCATGACCATCCGGCCGCGCGGTGGCCGGAGAAGGAGCGAGACATGCCCGGCTACGCCAACACGAAGGCCTCCCACCTGCGCCGCCTCCGCCGAATCGAGGGCCAGGTCCGCGGCTTGCAGCGGATGATCGAAACCGACGAGTACTGCATCGACGTGCTCACCCAGATCTCCGCGGCCACCAAGGCGTTGCAGGCGGTCTCACTGGGGCTGCTCGACGAGCACCTCAAGCACTGCGTGAGCCAGGCCATCACCGAGGGCGGCACCACGGCGGACGCGAAGATCGCGGAAGCCAGTGACGCCATCGCCCGCCTGGTCCGCTCCTGAACCGCGAGGAGAAGACCCATGAGCGAGTCAGTCCACACCGTCACCGGCATGACCTGCGGCCACTGCGCGAGCAGTGTGACCGAGGAACTCACCAGGATCGACGGCGTGCAGAACGTGGCAGTCGACCTGCCCACCGGCAAGGTCACGATCACCAGCACCACCCCGGTCTCCCTGGACGACGTGCGCACCGCCGTCGCCGAGGCCGGCTACGAACTGGCGGGCTGACCGATGAAGACCGGATACAAGGTCGCTCTCTACGGCACCGCACTAGCCGTGATCTTCGGCGGAACCTGGGCAGCGGGCGCGGCGACCGGCCCACCCGAAACACCGCCGGCGCACGCTGAAGAAGCCTCGCACGGCGGCACCCACGACGAGACGCAGTCCAAGCTCCCACCTGGACTGTCCGTGTCGGACAACGGCTACACGTTACGACTGGACGAGAACAGGTCGCTGGCCTTCCAGATCGAAGGCCCGGACGGGCTCCCGATCACGAAGTTCGCCGTAGAACACGAAAAACGCCTGCACCTGATCATCGTCCGCCGCGACGGCTCGAACTTCCAGCACGTCCACCCGGACATGGCCCCGGACGGCACGTGGTCGATACCTCTGACCCTCACGCAGGCAGGCAGCTACCGGGTGTTCGCCGACTTCAAGCCGGAGGACGGCCCCAAGACCACACTGGGCGCGGACATCCAGGTAGCGGGCGACTACCGCCCCCAGAACCACATCAACAGCAGCACGTTCACCGTGGACGGCTACGAGGTGTCCCTGACCGGAGAACTCAACGCGGGCAAGGCGTCGACCGTCACCATGGAGATCACCAAGAACGGCACGAAGGTGACAGACCTCCAGAACTACCTGGGCGCCAAGGGCCACCTGGTCGCGCTGCGGGCATCCGATCTGGCCTACCTGCACGTGCACCCCGAACAAGGCGACCAGGTGAAGTTCGCGGTCGAGGTGCCGACAGCCGGAAAGTACCGGCTGTTCCTGGACTTCCAGCACGACGACGTGGTCCGCACGGCGGAGTTCACGCTCACCACCCACGGGGAGGGCGGTCATGGCCACTGACACCATCGAACTCTCGATCGGCGGCATGACCTGCGCTTCCTGCGCGGCGCGGATCGAGCGCAAGCTCAACAAGCTGGACGGCGTCGAGGCATCGGTCAACTACGCGACCGAGAAGGCGCGTGTCAGCTACGCGGGCGACCTCACGCCCGCCGACCTGGTGAAGGTCGTCGAGGACACCGGCTACACCGCCGAACTCCCAGCCGCGCCGACTCAAAAGTCCGAGGACGACCCGACGAAGACGCTGCGGCAACGGCTGATCACGTCCGCCTTGCTGTCGATTCCGGTGATCGCGCTGGCGATGGTCCCGGCGCTGCAGTTCACGTACTGGCAGTGGTTGTCGCTGGCTCTCGCCGGACCGGTCGTCACCTACGCCGCGTGGCCGTTCCACAAGGCGGCGTGGACGAACCTCAAGCACGGCGCCGCCACGATGGACACGCTGATCTCGATCGGCGTGGGCTCGGCGTTCCTGTGGTCGCTCTACGCGCTGTTCCTGGGCACCGCGGGCACTCCCGGCATGACGCACGGGTTCACGTTCACCATCGAACGGATGGCCGGGACCGGCAACATCTACCTCGAGGTCGCGGCGGGCGTCACGACGTTCATCCTGGCCGGGCGGTACTTCGAGGCGCGGTCCAAGCGGCGCGCGGGCGCGGCGTTGACGGCGTTGCTCGAACTCGGCGCCAAGGACGTCGCGATCATCAGGAACGAACGCGAAGTCCGCATCCCGACCAGCGAACTCGAGGTCGGCGACCGGTTCGTCGTCCGGCCTGGCGAGAAGATCGCCACCGACGGCGTCGTCGAGGAAGGCAGCTCCGCGGTCGACGCGAGCATGCTCACCGGCGAGTCGGTGCCGGTCGAGGTGCGGCCCGGCGACGCGGTGGCGGGCGCGACGGTCAACGCGGGCGGGCGGCTCGTCGTGCGGGCAACGCGGATCGGGTCGGACACGCAGCTCGCACAGATGGCGAGGCTGGTCGAGGAGGCGCAGAACGGCAAGGCCGAGGTGCAGCGCCTCGCGGACCGGATCTCCGCCGTGTTCGTGCCGATCGTGATCGCACTCGCCGTGGGCACGCTGGGCTTCTGGCTCGGCACGGGTGGCGGTGCGGGGGCGGCGTTCACGGCGGCGGTGACGGTGCTGATCATCGCCTGCCCGTGCGCACTGGGCCTGGCCACGCCGACCGCGTTGCTCGTCGGCACCGGGCGGGGAGCCCAGCTCGGCATCCTGATCAAGGGGCCGGAGGTGCTGGAGTCCACCCGCCGGGTCGACACCGTGGTGCTCGACAAGACCGGCACCGTGACGACCGGGCAGATGAGCCTGGTGAGCGTTCACACCGCGGAAGGCGAGGACGAGGACGAGGTCCTGAAGCTCGCCGGGGCGCTGGAGAACGCGTCCGAACACCCGATCGCCAGGGCCGTCGCCCAGGCAGCGGGAGACGTGCCGCCCGTCGAGGACTTCCAGAACGTCGAAGGCCTTGGCGTGCAAGGGGTGGTGAACGCTCACGCGGTTCTCGTCGGCCGGGAACGCCTGCTGAACGACTGGAGCGTCAAGCTCGACGCACGCCTGACCGAGGCCAAGGAAGCCGCTGAACGGCAGGGGCGCACGGCGGTCCTGGTCGCGTGGGACGGCAAGGCCCGCGGCGTGCTGGTGGTCGCGGACACGGTGAAGCCCACGTCGAAGGAGGCCGTCGAGGGCCTCCGCAGGCTCGGGCTGCGTCCGGTGCTGCTGACCGGCGACAACAGGGCGGCGGCGGAAGCCGTGGCCGCCGAGGTCGGCATCGACGAGGTCATCGCGGAGGTGCTGCCGGCCGACAAGGCCGACGTCGTGAAGCGCCTGCAGGGCGAGGGGCGCGTCGTGGCGATGGTCGGCGACGGCGTGAACGACGCCGCCGCGCTCGCCCAGGCCGACCTGGGCCTCGCGATGGGCACCGGCACGGACGTCGCGATCGAGGCCAGCGATCTCACGCTGGTGCGCGGCGACCTGCGGGCCGCCGTGGACGCGATCAGGCTGGCACGGCGCACGCTCACAACGATCAAGGGCAACCTGTTCTGGGCGTTCGCGTACAACGTCGCCGCGCTGCCGTTGGCGGCGCTGGGCCTGCTCAACCCGATGATCGCGGGTGCGGCGATGGCGTTCTCGTCGGTGTTCGTGGTGAGCAACAGCCTGCGGTTGCGCGGCTTCCGCTGACAGGACCCACACGGGCGGTTCCGTAGCCTCGGTACATCAGCCTCCGAAGAACAGGAGTCAGGTGTGCCGAGGTTCGCCCTGGTCGCGGCGTTGCTCGTAACGCTGACGGCGTGCACCTCGACGCCGCCCGCGACCACTCCCGCGCCCGCGTCCAGCAGCAGCGCCCCACCACCGGCCGAGCAGGTCTACGTGTCGATCGGCGACTCCTACGCGACCGGCTTCGGGCCGAGCGGCACGAGCGAGAGCTTCGCCCAGATCGTCGCGAAGCAGTCCGGCCTCAAGCTGATCAACCTGGCCTGCAACGGCGCCACGTCGGCCGATCTCGCCTCGAAGCCCGCCTGCGGGGCCGACGCCGGTGGCAGGACCCAGCTCGACGCCGCGGTGGAGGCGTTGCGCGGCAAGAAGGCGGGCCTGGTCACGGTGGTGATCGGTGGCAACGACCTGGCGCCGTGCGCGCTGTCGCAGGAACCGCTGGAGTGCGCGACCAGGACGGTCGCCGACATCCAGACCAACGTCGCCGGCACGCTCACCGAGCTGCGCGAGGCCGCGCCGGACGTGAAGATCGTCGGACTGACCTACCCGGACGTGTTCCTCGGCGCGTGGGTGAACCCGTCGTTCCCCAACGGCAAGAACCTCGCCCGGTTGTCGGTCACGATGTTCCAGGACTTCAACACCAAGATCGCGGCCCAGTACGGCAGGTTCGGCGCCGAGTTCGCGGACGTCACGAACTCCACCGGCGGCTACGGCGCGCTGACCGAGCTGACCCAGGACCCGAAGTACGGCCAGATCCCCGCCTCCGTGGCCAAGGTGTGCGCGCTCACCTACTTCTGCGACCGCACCGACGTGCACCCGACGCCCGCCGGTCATCAGGCGATCGCGGAGGCCGTCACCACCGCGGGTCGTTGATCACGACGGCCTCACGGAAGATCTCGTACCCTCGGCACGTCGGTTCGCACAGGGACGAGGAGCAGGTGTGCAGAGGTTCTCGCTGGTCCTGACCTCTGCGTTGACGCTGCTGGTGGCCTCGTGTTCCACGAGCGCACCTTCCGCGACCAGCACCTTTCCGGCCGGGCAACGGCTGTACGTGTCGCTCGGCGACTCCTACGCCACCGGGCTCGGGCCGAACGGCACCGGCGAGAGCTTCGCCCAGATCGTCGCCAGGCAGTCCGGTCTCGGGCTGGTCAGCGTCGCCTGCAACGGCGCCACCTCCGCCGACCTGCTCTCCTCGCAGGCGTGCGACCCGGAGGCAGGCGACCGGACCCAGGTCGACGTCACCGTCGACACGCTGCGCACCGGCCAGGTCGACCTGGTCACGATGGTGATCGGCAGCAACGACCTGCTGGAACCGTGCGCGGTGGCCCAGGACCCGGCCGAGTGCGCGACCTCGGCGATCACCGACACCAGGATCAACATCGCCACCGCGCTGACCAGGTTCCGCGACGTGGCGCCGGACGTGCGGATCGTCGGTCTGGGCTACCCGGACGTGTTCCTCGGCGCGTGGGTGAACCCCGCGCTCCCGAACGGCGAGGACCTCGCGCGCACGTCGGTCACGTTGTACGAGGACTTCAACAGCGAGATCGCGGCGGAGTACGCGAAGTTCGGCGCGAAGTTCATCGACGTCACCGGCACGACCGGCGGCTACGGGGCGCTGACCGAGCTGACCGAGGACCCGAAGTACGGCCAGATCCCGGTCTCGGTCGCCGAGGTGTGCACGCTCACCTACATCTGCGAGGACACGGACGTGCACCCGACGCCGGCAGGCCATCAGGCGATCGCGGACGCCATCACCGCCGCGGGCCGCTGAACGCGAACCGGAGCACCACCGGCCGCGTATTACCCGAAAGACTCTGTTGATCAGCGTCCGCGCCTGACAAGCTCTCGAACCGTTGCCGCACCGAGGAAGTGTTCGATGACCGTGCTCCCGCACACCACAGACGTCCTGCACCGGCTCAGCGACGCCGTTGACGGTTTCCTGCGCAGTGAGAGGGAGTTCAACCTCACCGACCCGTCGACGCACATGCTGGTCGGAGGCCGGTTGCGCACGCTCGGCGCGCAGATCGGCGCCGGCGTGGCCGCGGGCATCCCGGACGAGGACATCGCCGCCATCGTCCAGCCCGCGCGGTCGGCGTGTTCACGCTCACCCTTCATGCGCGACGAGAACGAGTGGGCACGCGGCTACCCCAGCGACTTCAAGCTGGTGGAGCACGTGATGGCACAGGCCAACGAGGCCGCGCCGGGCACGCTCGGCTGGCACGTCGAGACGAACCTGCAGAACTCGGCGATCACCCAGCAGCAGCGCAACCGGGTGATGCACCAGGCCCGGCTGATCAGCGACACCCTCACCGCACCGCGCAACGGCCCTCGTTCGATCCTGGTGATCGCCTCCGGTGCCGCGCCCGACCTGAGGCTCATCCCGCCCGGCATCGTGCGGCCCGGCGACAGGTTCGTGCTCACCGACGTCGACCCGGACGCGCTGGAACTGGCCGAGAAGCGACTCGGGCCGCTCAACGACGTCACGACCTCGGTCTCCGGCAACGTGTTCCGCGCGCTCCCGAAACTCGCCGAGCTCGGCCCGTTCGACCTCGTGCTCGTCAACGGCCTGTACGACTACCTCAACGACCGCGCGGCCGTCCGGCTGACCGAGGCCGTGCTGACCAGGCTCTGCCGTCCCGGTGGCACGTTCTACTTCTCCAGCATCACCTCCGGGAACCCGTTCCGGTGGTCGCTGGAGTACCTGATGGACTGGTCGGTGATCGAACGCGACGAGCCCGCCGTGCGCGCGTTGCTGCCGGGCTACGACGTGTCGGTCGGTCACGACCCGACCGGACTGGCGCTGCTCACGCACGTCCGCACGAGGCGGGGCTGACGGCCCGGCCGCAGCTCAGCGCAGACCGTGCGCGATCCGGGTCACGAAGGCCGCAAGCCGGTCCGGCGTGAACTTCTCCGGGTCGGTGAGCACCAGGCGGCCCGACATCTCGGCCAGGGCGAGCATCGCGTGGCCGAGCAGGGCCGAGTCCAGGTCGTCCAGGCGGCCCAGTTCCTTGAGGCCCAGCGCGGCCAGGTCCTCGATCTGGGCCAGCACGCCCGCTCGCACCAGCTCCACCTGAGCGCGGAACTCGTGGGGAGTGCCCTCGGGCGGGAGGAGCACGAGGCGCCAGCGGTCGGGGGCCTCCACGACCGCGTTCACGAAGGCTCGGACGGCGTCGGCGAAGGCGTCGTCCGGTGAGCGCGTGGCGAAGTCGGTGGGCAGGGCGGCGATGACCTGTTCGGTCGCGCGGCCCGCCTCGCGGTCGAGCAGGGCGCTGATGAGTTCGCCCCTGTTCGCGAACAGGTCGTACAGCACGGGCTTGGTGACCTGGGCTTCTTTGGCGACCGACTCCATCGTCACGGTGTCGAAGCCCGCCGGGATGAGGCTCAGCGCGGCGTCCAGCAGCTGCTCGCGGCGCTGCTCGGGCGGCAGGCGGCGGGCGTACTTGCGACGCGTTGTGCTCACGGGACCATATTGCTACGGTGGCGTAGCTTTCACAAAGCTACGCTGGCGTAGTAATTGGCGGAGGTACTGCGATGGAGCCGGACAACCTCGTTCTGCAGCCGCGTGACGTGCAGTTCGACTGGTCGACGCTGCCGATGCACTGGGTCCCGGACGAGCCGGTGACCACGCACGTCATGAACGTCCTGCACCTGTTGCTGCCCGAGGGCGAGCGGTGGTTCGTGCGGACGTTCCAGCAGGCGGTGCCGCTGATCACCGACGACACGTTGCGCGAGGACGTGCTCGGGTTCATCGGGCAGGAGGCCATGCACGCCGAGGCGCACAGCGAGGTCCTCGACCACCTGCTGGCCAACGGGCTGGATCCCCGGCCGTTCACGCGGCAGATGGAGCACGTGTTCCAGCGGATCCTCGCGCCCACACCGGGACTGAGCGAGGAGCGGGCGCGGGACCAGCTGCTCGAACGGGTCGCGATCGTCGCCGCCGTCGAACACTTCACCGCCTACCTGGGCGACTGGATGCTGAACGCCGACGCGCTCGACAAGGCCGGCATCCACCCGGTGATGCTGGACCTGTTGCGCTGGCACGCGGCCGAGGAGGTCGAGCACCGCAGCGTCGCGTACGACCTGATGTGTCACCTCGACCGCCGATATGTGCGGCGTGCGCGCACGATGTTGCTCGTCGCGCCGGTGCTGTTCTGGCTGTGGGTGCGCGGGGCGCGGTTCATGGTGCGCGCGGACAAGACCACGAGGGTGCGGCTGACCTGGCGCGAGTCCATGCGGGCCGGGCGGCGCGGGTTGCTGCCGAAGCTGTCGGAGATCTTCCGGGCGTTCCTGCGGTACTTCCACCCCGCCTACCACCCGAAGCAGGAAGGCTCGACGACGCAGGCGATCGCGTACCTCGCCTCCTCCCCTGCCGCCCGTGAGGCGCACTGATGCGCCGCGACTCGACCGGCGCCGCCCACTCCACGCCGCGCGGAGAGGCGGTTCGATGCTGAACGGTCTCACTCGGTTCGGCACCCTTTACGACGCCGCGGTCACCCGGTTCGGTGGCCGGGCCCGGCCCGGCATCGCACGGGATGCGTTGTGGCTCAACGTTGTCGAACGCTCACAGGTAGCGGACGGGGTGGTGAGCCTCCGGTTCGGAGGGACCGCGCTGCCCGCCTGGCAGCCGGGGTGCCACCTCGACCTGCACCTGCCGTCCGGACTGCGCCGCCAGTACTCGCTGTGCGGCGATCCCGGCGAGAGCACCTACCGAATCGCGGTGCGCGAGGTCGGCGCCGGTTCGCGCGAGGTGCAGGCTCTGCGGGTGGGCGACCGGATCCAGGTGCGCGGGCCGCGCAACGCCTTCCCGTTCGCCGGGCTCGGGCCCGTCGTGTTCGTGGCGGGCGGCATCGGGATCACCGCGATCCTGCCGATGGTGCACGCGGCCGCACGGGCAGGTCTCGACTGGCGGCTCGTGTACTGCGGGCGGTCGATGGCGGCGATGCCGTTCCTGGACGAGTTGCCCGTCGGCCGCGTCGACGTGCGGATCGGCCGGGGCGAGGCGCTGCTCGGCGACGCATCTCCTCGTGGCGCGGTGTACTGCTGCGGGCCGGCGTCGATGCTCGAACAGGTGCGGGCCGAGTTCTCGTCGCGCTGGCTGCACTTCGAACGCTTCAGCCCGCCGCCGGTCGTCGACGGACGGCCGTTCACGGTCGAACTGGGCCGCAGCGGGGTGTCCCTCGACGTGCCGGCCGACCGTTCGGCGCTGGACGTGATCAGGGACTTCCGGCCGTCGGTCGCCTACTCGTGCCGGCAGGGGTTCTGCGGCACGTGCGACGTCGGCGGTGTGCGGATCTGCGTGGACAGGCCATCCGGTGACCGGCTGATCTTGGAGGAACTGTGAAGGTGCGTTCCGGGGAAGTCGAACTCGCCGTGCAGGTGCGCGGCACGTCCGGCCCGACCGTGGTCCTGGTGCACGGGTATCCGGACACGCACGAGGTCTGGGACCGCGTGGCCGTGTTGCTGGAGAAGGACTTCCGCGTCGTGACCTACGACGTGCGGGGTGCCGGCGAGTCGACGCCGCCGTCCACTGAGGACGGTTACCGGCTCGAGCGGCTGGCCGCCGACCTGTTCGCGGTGATCGACGCGGTCAGCCCCGACGAACCGGTCCACCTCGTCGGCCACGACTGGGGCTCGATCCAGTCCTGGGAGGCCGTGACCACGCCCGGCGCGCGGATCGCCACGTTCACCTCGATCTCCGGGCCGTGCCTCGACCACATGGGGCACTGGTCGCGGAAGGGCCTGTCGATCGCTCACATCAGGCAGTTCCTGCGGTCCTGGTACATCGGCGCGTTCCAGTTGCCGGTGCTCGCGCCGTTGTTCTGGCGGCTGTACCTCGGACCGCGCTGGGGCGGCGTGCTGCAACGGCTGGAGGGCGTGAAGGTCAAGCCCGCGCGCACGATCACCTCGGACGCGGTGCGCGGGATCTCGTTGTACCGGGCCAACATCCGGCAGGTCATGCGCGCGCCGCGGCAACGTCTCGCTTCCATGCCGGTACAGGTGATCCAGCCGACTCGTGACCGGTACATCCGCACCGAACCACTGGACCTCGAACGCTGGGTGCCGTCGCTGACGCGCCGGAAGATCGCCGCAGGACACTGGGCGCCCCTGAGCCACCCGGCACCGCTCGCCCGGATGATCAGCGAGTTCGTCACCGACTCCACTCCCCCGCGCGAGCTCGTCGTGATCACGGGCGGTGGCAGCGGCATCGGCAGGGCGACGGCGGTGGCGTTCGCCAGGACCGGCGCGAAGGTCGTGGTGTCCGATGTGGACTTCACCGCCGCCGAGGAGACCGCCGGCATGATCGACGGCCACGCCTACGAGGTCGACGTGCGCTCCGAGCAGGCGGTACGGGCCTGGGCGCGGCAGGTCGCGGACGAGCACGGCGTGCCCGATGTGGTCGTGAACAACGCCGGCATCGGCCACTCCGGGTCGTTCCTGTCGACCTCGACCGAGCAGTGGCAACGGGTGCTGGACGTCAACCTGTGGGGTGTCGTGCACGGCTGCCGGGTGTTCGGTGAGCTGATGGTGGAACGCGGTGAGGGCGGCCACATCGTGAACCTGTCCTCGGCGGCGGCCTATCTGCCGTCGAAGATCCTCTCCGCGTACGCCACCAGCAAGGCGGCGGTGTTCATGCTCTCGGACTGCCTGCGGGCCGAGCTGGCGCCGCACGCCATCGGCGTCAGCGCCATCTGCCCTGGGGTCGTGAACACGAACATCACCGCGACCACGACGTTCTCCGGCGTCAGCTCCGAGGAGGAACGCCGCAAGCAGGACCGTGCGTCCCGGATCTACGCCCGGCGCGGCTTCGGTCCGGAGGGCGTGGCCACCCAGATCGTGCGTGCCGTGCGGCGCAACAAGCCCGTCGTGCCGGTGACGGCCGAGGCCAGGGCGGCCCGGCTCGCCAGCCGGGTCGCACCGGGCCTGTTGCGCACGTTCGCCAAGCTAGACGTCGGCTAGTTCGCCACCGAACGCGGCGGCGAGCCGGAGCCAGGGCGCGGCCTCCTCAGGCCGGCCCTGCCGCTCCAGGGTGCGTCCGAGGAGCAGGTGGGCGTAGTGCTCGACCGGGTCGCGGTCCACGATCACGCGGAGCTGTGCCTCGGCCTTGCCGAGCTGTGCCGAGTGGTAGTAGGCGCGGGAGAGCAGCAGGTGCAGGTCCGTCTGGAACGGCACCTCGCCGACGACCTCCGCCAGCAGCTGCGCGGCCTTGATGTAGTCGCGGGACTCGAACAGCAGCTGCGCGCGCTCCCACTTGTCAGCGGGAGTCTCGACGTAATCGGCGTCGAACAGGTGCCTCACGGTCGCCCAGCGATCTGCGGCCACCTCACCGTTGGGCTGGTAGCTGTTGAAGCCGGTGCTGTCGTGCACCGAGAACTCGTTGTTCATCGATCCTCCCTTCCGGCGCGTACAACGCCTTCCGGGAGCAGGTATTCCCCACCGGCCCAGGACCGGCCGACGCGCACCGCGGGATCACTGTTGCGGATCGAGCGAAAGCGCGCGGAAAGCGTGGTTCCGCCAGATCATCCGCGAGACCTCTTCCGGGTAGGCGGTCACCTCGTCCTCCACTCCGAACACTCGCGTGAGCCGGTTCGTTGTGTCGTAGGCCGGCCAGGGATCGCCGTGGATCGCGAACCCGCTCCACGCCGTCCGCATCCGCGCCGACACCTCCTCGGTCTCCGCCGTGACGTCGCCCAGGATCGCGGCGGTCCCCCCGACGCCGAGGTTGCCGAACACCAGCGGCACGTCCAGCCCGTGGCACGCCCCGAACCGGTCGGCCGGCGCCCACGTCACCTCGAAGACGTGCGCGCGACCGCCACCCGCGACCTGGGCCTCCGCGAGGTGCAGCGACGGCATGCGGAACACCCAGTCCGAGCACACCACCTCGAACAGCTCCTCCGGCGGCAGATCCGGATACGTCAGGCCGGGCGCGAACACCTCCAACGCCCACGCGGCCTGTTCCGCGGTCACCTGGCCGAGCATTCCTTCCAACGCGGTGAGCAGTCGTTGCTCGTCCCGCGTGTGCCCGGCGATCAGCTCGACATCGCGCCCCGCACCCGCCTCCAACGCCTCCCACGGCGTCATCGGCAGGACCTCGCCGTCCACCACGGCCGCGAACGGGATCTTCTTGTGCGCGGCCTGCCCCCACCGGGCGAACTGGCCGATCTTGGCCATGACCTCGTCGCCCGCGACCGTCAGCAGCTCCGGCTCCACAGTGGACAGATCGGCCACGGTGGGGCGCAACCCGAGTTCGGCGGCGCACGCGACGGCGATGTCCGCGGCCAGATCCGGCGCGAAGAACGCCACCGGCACGCTGCTCGCGATCGCGCGGTGGAACAGGCCCTTGGCTCGCGGCATGGCGAGCAACGCCGCCACCGAACCCCCGCCCGCCGACTCGCCGAAGATCGTCACGCGGGCCGGATCACCGCCGAACGCGCGGATGTTCGCGCTCACCCACTCCAGCGCCGCGACCTGATCCAGCAGACCGCGGTTCGCCGGAGCCCCCTCGATGAGCGCGAAACCCTCGATGCCGACGCGGTAGTTGAACGTCACCACGACGACACCGTCCGACGCCAGCCGCGTGCCGTCGTACTCGGGCAGCCCGGACATGCCGATCATGTAGGCGCCACCCTGGATCCACACCATCACCGGCAGGTCCCCTGCCAGGTCGGGCGACCAGACGTTCACGGTCAGCCAGTCGTCGCCGGCGACCCCGGCACCGTCCCTGCCGAACACCCCGGCCTGCGGTGGCGGCGGCCCGAACGCCAGTGCCTCCCGCACGCCGTCCCACGCCACCACAGGCTGCGGTGCGGCGAACCGCGCCGCACCGACCGGTGGCGCGGCGAACGGGATGCCGCGGAACACCGCCATTCCCGCCTCGGAAGCGCCCCGAACCGTTCCACCGCTGACTCGAACCTCGACCATGGCCGAATCGTCGGCGCACCGCTCCCGAAATAGCCAGGCATTTACCGCTGAGCGGTTCAGGCCGTGACGACGACCTTCGCCCGCGCGTGCTCCGACTCGACGTGCCGGATCGCGTCCGGCGCGTCGGTCAGCGGGTAGGTCCGCTCGATCACCGGCACCAGCTGCCCCGACTCGGCCAGTTCCCGCAACGCGGCCAGGTTCTCCTTGCTGGGCTTGGCCTCCAGCACCACGAGCCGCTGCCGCGAGAACGACGCGAGCAGCCTGCCCTGGATGATCAGCCGGTACGGGCCGAACAACGCCCCTCCGCTGAAGCTGCCACCACCGGACAGCACCAGCGTGCCGTCCGGGGTGAGCAACGCCCGCAACTCCCCCATCGACCTGTTCCCCACCAGGTCGAAGACGACGTCGTAGTGCTGCCCGGTGCGGGTGAAGTCCGTGGTCCTGTAGTCGATGACGTGGTCGGCCCCGACCGAACGCACCTGCTCGACGTTGCGCGTGCTGCACACTGCGGTCACCGTCGCCTTGCGTGCCTTGGCGATCTGCACCGCCATCAGCCCGACCCCGCCGGACGCGCCGTTGATCAGCACCTTCTGCCCCGCCCGCAGATCGCGCAACCCCATCCACGCGGTGTTGCCCGCCAGCGGCAGCGTCGCCGTCTGCTCGAAGCTGAGGTTGGACGGCTTGTGCTCCACCAGGTTCGCGGGCACCCGGACGTACTCGGCGAAAGACCCCTCGACCTCGCCGAACACCTCGTCCCCGACCTGCACCATGCCGCCCACCCCAGGACCGACCTCCTCGACCACGCCCGCGAAGTCCATCCCCCTGATCCGCGTCTTCGGGCCCTTGAACCCGAGGAACAGCCGGGCGAAGTACGGGTCACCGCGCATGATGTGCCAGTCGGCGGCGTTCACCGACGACGCCCGCACCCGCACCAGCACCTCGCCGGCCGCGGGCACGGGCCGTTCGACCTCCTGCAGCTCCAACACGTCCGCGGACCCGTATCTGTCCTGCACGATCGCCTTCATCGCGGCCTCCCTGCCTTGCGAAGGAAGGTAAGCGGCGGCGACGTCCCCGCACATCAGGGACGACCCCTAGGGCGGCCACCCGATGTCGTCCGACGTCATCTTGCGGGCGAACTCCTCGGCGTCGGCGATGTCCTTCGCGTACTTGGCCATGCGTTCGGCGCGGAAGTCCTCCGTGGGCGGATCCGGATCCTGGTCCTCGTCCGGGAGGTACTCGAAGGGTTTGACGTGCGTGAGGAACGCGGCGAGTTCGGCTCGGCCGGTCCTGATCAGTTCTTCGTGCCGCTCAGCGGGAAACCCGCACGAGTAGCGGGCACCGTGGTAGGCGTCGATCACCCCGAGGTACAGCGCGTCCAGGTTCGGGAACGACTCCCGCGCCACGACCTCGGCCGGCAACGGCGCGCTGTCGCGGCGGTGGTGCGCGGTCCAGACGTCCTGTTCCAGGTCGAGTTCCAGCAACCGTTGCGCCGCACGGGAACGGGCCAGGTCGGTCAGGCCGTCGTCGCCGATCACGTTGTCGTGCAGGCCCAGTTTCCACAGCTGCGGCAGCACCGGCCACCCGGCGAGCACGCGGGCGCCGTCGGAGTCGATGTTGTTGTGCGAGAACGAGATGCTCTCCAGCAGCGGGGCTTCCGGCGGCAACGACGTCAGGTCGCCGAGAGCGCAGTCGTCCAGGTTCACCGTCCGCAGGGTGCGCCATGCGAATGCGTCCGGCACGGAAGGCAAGGCGCCCAACGGGTTTGCCGACACGGTCAACGACTCCAGCGGCAGATCCAGCACCGCGGCCAACCCGGCGGCGGTCAGTCCGGTCGCGGAGAGGTTCAACGACTTCAGGCGCTTCGACTCCGCGACGACTCGTGCGCCCACGTCCCCGATCGGCTGCACGTCCGACCGGCCGTAGTGCGGTGATCCACCCGTGCCGCCGCTCAGGTCGAGGTGTTCGAGCACGGGCAGGTGTGCGGCGAACAGCGTCCGCACGCCATCCGGGCCGAGGTGGTTCCCACCGAGGTCGAGGTGCCGCAACCGCGGGTACTCCGCGGCGAACGCGCCGCCGATGCGATCGGTCGCGACGAGGTTGGTCAGCACCATCTTCTCGATGATCGTGGCGTCGACGACGTCCAGCACGCCCGCGATCGTGTCGTCGCCGACGGGCAACGCCGCGAGGGTCAGTTCGGTCAGCTGTCCGAGCACGCCGCCGGCCATGATCGCAGCCAAGCCTCGCGCGCCGAGCCCTTCGCGGCCCATGCCCATTCTGGTGCCGTGCACCGTGAGACCGCGCAGGTTCGTGAACATCGCACGAGAGAAGAACTCCTCGCACGCGACGTCGTCCGCCTCGATGACGTTGCCGAAGTACTGCGCCCACAACGGCTGCTTGCCGTCCTTGCCGCAGCGGAACCCGATCTCCAGGTGTTCCAGCGCGGAGATTCCTCCGCACTCGGCCAGATCACGTGCGTCGGCGGCGTTCTCCACGAGCACGACCGCGGACCTCAGGTCCGGTGCGAGGCCGTTGCGCAGGAGGTGGATCAGGTCGGGCGCGAGCAGGGCGGCGTGCCGCAGCCGGGTCGGCCGGTCGATGCGCAGGGGCGGAATCCTGAAGTGCCACAGGTCTTCCGACACCCGCACCGTCGTCAGCGACTCGAGCCGGGTGACCGCCTCGCTCGCCGCGAACCGGTCGATCACCTTGCCGTCGAGCTCCGACAGGCCCGCGAACTCGACCGAGCGCAGGTGTTCCCAGTGATCGGCGGTCTCGGCCAGTGCCGCCACCTGGTCGTGGTCGTACCAGGCGAGCCGCAGGCCGGTCACCGCACGCACCTCGGGACGGACCCGCGGGTCCGGCAGCGCCAGGTCGCGCATCCCGTCGCGGGCGCTGCGCAGGTCGAGCGAACGGACGAGCGGCCAGGCCGTCGTGGCGAAACCGGAGTTCAGTGCGGCGATCCAGGAGTACGGCGCCTGACGTGTCTCATCGGGCCAGGAGGCGAGCTGTTCTTCGCACCACTCCAGGAGATCCTCACCAGATCTCGTCACGGCAGCACAAAGCGTGCGGAACGCCAAGGGGCTCGGCGTTCCGCGCAGCGCTCTTGCGATTTCCTCGTTCACCCGCCCGAACCTACTGCGGCAGCTGCTCACCCGTCTGCGCTTTGACCATGTACTCGGCGTACCAGTCGGGCCAGTTCTCGTCGTACTCGCCGCCGTTGCGCTTCTCGTGCTCACCATGGGCCACCGCGGCCCTGCGCAACGCCGCGGCCAGGTCGGCGATCGACGCGTAGGACGTGTCGTCGGCGTCGACGCGGCCGGGCAGACGGGTCGTGACCTCCTGCAGGATCCACGTGTTGCCGTCCGGGTCGGCGAACTCGGCGCGCGTGAAGTAGCTGCGGCGTTCGGGGTCGGCGCCCTCGACGGGACCGTCCGGTCCGCCGTGGAACAGCGGGCCGACCTTGACGCCGGCGGCGAGCAGGGCCTCGTGCGTCTCCACGATGTCCGAGACGATCAGGAAGTGCCTGCCGGAACCGGGTTCCGCGGTCGTCGCGCCCTCACCGAAGTGGATGGAGGCGTCCGATCCGCGAGGGGTGAACTGCACGACCCACGGCGGGGTGGCGTCCAGGCGCCAGCCGAGGCGGGAGTAGAACTCCTTGGCGCGCTCGACATCGCTCACGGGGATGACGGTGACTTCGAGCAACATGTCGATCTGGTCGAGGTTCTTCACTTCGCTACTTCCTTCGCGAGATCGCGGAGAGCGTTGAGGAACGCCTCCGAAAAGGTGGGGAACGGCTGGATGACGTCGAGCAGCACGGACAGCGGGACCTTCGCGCGGATCGCGACGGTGGCCTGCTGCAGCCACTCGCCCGCTTCCGGGCCGACGGCGTGTGCGCCGGTGAGGACTTCGCCGTCGGACACGAGGGTCAGGAATCCGGGCCGTGTGGCGTAGTCACGGGTGTAGGTGGCCGTGCGCGCGACACCGGACAGGTGGGCGGTCGCGGTGTACTTTCCTTCTGCCGCACCGACTGCGGCTACCTGCGGATCGGTGAACACGACCCGTGGCACGGCGTCGTAGTTGACGCTCGCTTTCTGGCCGAGGATGTTCGCGGCGGCCACCCGGCCCTGGTACTTGCCGACGTGGGTCAGGTTCCACTGACCCGTGACGTCGCCGACCGCCCAGATGCCGTCCGCCACGTTCATCCGCTCGTCGGTGGCGAGCCCACGCGGGTCCGGTTCGATGCCCACGGTGTCGAGCCCGATGCCGTCGACGCGCGGGCGCCTGCCGGTGGCGACGAGGAGCTTGTCGCCGCGCAACCGCGTGCCGTCCGAGAGGTCGAGGACGTACTCGCCGTCCTCGAACGAGGCCTTGTCGGCGCGCACACCCAGGTGGAGCTCGACCCCGTCCGCGGTCAACGCCTCGCCCAGTGCGTGGCCGGCCGCTTCGGGTTCGCGGGACAGCACCCGGTCGGCGCCGTCGACCAGCGCGACCGAGGCGCCGAGGTGCGTGAACGCCTGGGCCAGCTCGACTCCGGTCGGGCCGCCACCGAGGATCAGCAGCCGGCGCGGGATCTCCCGGACCCCGGTGGCCTCGCGGTTCGTCCACACGTCCAGGTCGCTCAGGCCGGGGATCGGCGGGATGAACGCCGCCGAGCCGGTGGCGATCACGACGTGGTCGGCCGTGTAGGTCCGGTCGCCCACCGCGACGGTGCCGGGGCCGGCGATCTTGCCCTCACCCCGCAGCACGTCGATTCCCGCGCTCTCGGCCCACTTCTGGCCGCCCATGTCGTCGTACGACGAGACCATGAAGTCGCGGTAGGCGAGCACGGCCTTCGTGTCGATCTCGCCGGTGACCGCTTCACGGGCGCCTGGCACCTGCCGGGCCGCCGCCACGGCCTCACCGGCACGCAGCAACGTCTTCGAGGGGATGCAGGCGTAGAACGAGCACTCCCCGCCGAGCAACTCGCGCTCGACCAGCGCCACCCGCAGCCCGCCCTCGGCGACGGCGGCGGCGAAGTGCTCGCCGGGTGAGCCGCCGCCGATGACGATCACGTCGTAGTGCGAGGTCATCACACACGTCCCGGAAGGCGCGTGGTGACCTCCTGCAGCACCCAGCCGTTGCCGTCCGGGTCGCTGAACGAGGCGAACGAGCCGTAGCTGGTGCGGGCGGCGTCCGGGCCGGCGACGCGGCCGGCCGTGCCGGCGTGGTGGAAGACGCCGGTCTTGTCGTGGAAGATCTCGCTGACGTCCACGCCGCGGCCGATCAGGTCCTCGCGGGCGGCCTCGACGTCGTCCACGATCAGGTGCATGCCCTCGGCGCTGCCCGGTTCCGCGTTCGAGACGCCGGTGCCGAAGATGATCGACGCGGGCGAGCCGGTCGGGGTGAACTGGACCAGGCGGTAGCCCTCGTCGTCGGCGAACTCCGCGTCGAAGCGCCAGCCCAGCGTCCGGTAGAAGTGCACGGCCCGGTCGACGTCGCTGACCGGGATGACGGTGACCTCGAACTTGTAGTCCATCGGGTCCAACTCCTTCGTTTTGTCGATGACATGAGACTGCTCCCGCCAGGGGCCCGTTCGAACCCGTGAAACCCCCTGGTCGATCCCTGGTGACTACGCTCGGACCCGTGTCGGACGAAGGTCTGCTGGGCAGACGCGCTGAGGGCGAGACGCTGGACCGGCTGCTCACGCGGGCGCGATCCGGCGCAGGTCAGGTGCTGGTCCTGCGGGGTGAGGCCGGGATCGGCAAGACCGCGCTGCTCGACCACGTGTCGACGCGCGCCGCCGGCTTCCGCGTGACGCGGGCCGCGGGCGTCGAGTCCGAGAGCGCGTTCCCGTACGCGGGGCTGCACCAGCTGTGCGTGCCGTTCCTCGACCGGCTCGACAAGCTGCCACCACCGCAGCGCGAGGCGCTCGGCACGGCGTTCGGCATGGCCACCGGACCCCGGCCGACGCGGTTCATGGTCGGGCTGGCGGTGCTGACGCTGCTCGCCGAGGTCGCCGACGAGCAGCCGCTGGTGTGCCTGGTCGACGACGCGCAGTGGCTCGACTCGATGTCGTCGGCGGTGCTCGGGTTCGTCGCCCGCAGGCTGCTCGCCGAACGGATCGCGCTGGTCTTCGTGCTGCGCGAGGGCAACGACTACCTCGACGGACTGCCGGAGCTGTTCGTGCGCGGCCTGGACGACGCCGACGCCCGCTCGTTGCTGGAGTCGGTGATCAAGGGGCCGGTGGACGGCCGGGTGCGCGACCGGATCGTCGCGGAGGCCCGCGGCAACCCGCTGGCGTTGCTGGAGCTGCCGCGCGCGTGGACGACCGCCGAACTGGCGGACGGACTGGACGGCGGGCCGCTGACCAGCCGCATCGAGGCCGGTTTCGTCCGGCAGATCGCGCCGCTGCCCGCCGACACCCGGCTGCTGATGCTGATCGCCGCCGCCGAACCGCTCGGGGACGCGACCCTGCTGTGGCAGGCCGCCGGTCTGCTCGGGCTGGGCGCGGACCCGGCAGCCGCGGCGCTGGGCACCGGGCTGATCGAGTTCGGCGCCCGCGTCCAGTTCCGGCATCCGCTGGTGCGGTCCGCCGTGTACCGGTCGGCGTCCACTGTGGACCGGATGCGGGTGCATCGGGCGCTGGCCGACGTGACCGATCCGGCCATCGACCCGGACCGCCGGGTGTGGCACCGGGCGCAGGGCACCGCCGCGCCGGACGAGGAGGTCGCCGCCGCGCTGGAGCATTCGGCCGGTCGCGCGCAGGCCCGTGGCGGGCTGCTGGCCGCGGCCGCGTTCCTCGAACAGGCCGCCGTGCTCACCCCCGAACCCGGCCGCCGGGCCTCCCGTGAACTCGCCGCCGCGCGGGCCAAGCGTGACGCGGGGGCGCTGGACGCGTCGTTGCGGCTGTTGTCAGCGGTCGAGGCCGGGCCACCGGACGAGCGCCGCAGCGCCGAGATCGAGCACCTGCGCGGCCACATCGCGTTCGACCAGCGCCGGGTCGCCGACGCCGCGCCGCTGCTGTTCAGCGCGGCCCGCCGGCTCACACCGTTCGACGCCGACCTGGCCCGCGAGACGCACCTGGAAGGCCTCTCGGCCGCGATCTGGGCCGGTGCGCCGCTGGCCGACGCCGCCCGCACCGCTCCCCCGGCGCGCACCCCGGCCTGTGCGTTGGACCTGGTGCTCGACGCTCTGACGACCCGCATCACGGCGGGGTACGCGGCGGCCGTTCCGCAGATGACGCGGGCGCTGGACGAGGTGCGGGCGCTGAAGGTCGGCGCCGACGACATCAGCCGGGTGCCGTGGCTGTTCGGCAACCGCGCGGGCGGGATCGTCGCGAGCGAGATGTGGGACTTCGACACGCGCCGCGCGTTCGCCCAGCAGCAGGTCCGGCTGTCCAGGGACGCCGGTGCGCTCGTGCAGCTGCAGTTCGCGCTGAACTTCCTGGCGGACAACGAACTCCTCGCCGGCGAACCGGCGGCCGCGCAGGCGTTGATCGAGGAGGACCAGCGCATCTCCGAGGTCACCGGCATCCCGCCGGTCGGCTACGCGGTACTGCTGCAGGCCGCCTACCGCGGCGAGGACGTGGCCACCACGGCGCGGGCGGGGGCACTGGCCGCGGGTCAGGGACGACTGGCCGTGATCGCCGACTGGACCGCCGCGATCCTCCACAACGGACTGGGCCGCCACGACCTCGCCCGGGACGCCGCGCTGCGCGTGTTCGCGTCGGACACCCTGGTGTACAGCTGCCTGATCGCGTCCGAACTGGCCGAGGCCGCCTCCCGCACCGGCGACACCGCTCTGGTCGCGGAGGCCCTGGAGCGTTCGAAGCCATGGGTCGACACGCACTGGTCGGCGGGCATCAAGGCCCGGCTGCGCGCGTTGAACGGCGACACCGCCGCGTTCGCCGAGTCGATCTCTTCCTTGGAGCGCACGGCTTTGCGCGGTGAACTCGGCCGGGCCCACCTGTTGTTCGGCGAGTGGCTTCGCCGCGAGGGCCAGCGGGTCGAGGCACGGGAGCATCTCCGCACCGCGCACGAGATCCTGACGGCCAGTGGCATGAAAGCGTTCGCTGACAGGGCTTTCCGCGAACTGCAGGCGACCGGTGAGACGGCTCGCAAGCGCACCGCCGAACCCACCGACGAACTGACCGCGCAGGAGTACCAGATCGCCCGGCTGGCCCGCGAGGGCTACTCGAACCCGGAGATCGGCACGCGCCTGTTCATCAGCCCGCGCACCGTGGAATGGCACCTGCGCAAGGTGTTCGGCAAGGTGGGCGTGACCTCGCGCCGCCAGCTGCGCGACGCGAGGTTCTAGCCGATGGTCAGCTGACGGTCCACTTGCAGGCCATCGCGCCTCCATGTCCGACGATCACGCCGGCGTTGTTGATGTCCCGCGGGTACGCGAACTGAGTGCCGCCGGGAAACCCGAGGTCGAGCTCCTCGCCCTCGTTGCTCCAGCGGTACGGGACGTTCTGGTTCGGGGTCGTGCTCCACCCGACCGCCACACCGTGGTCGTTGATGCTCCACGGCGTGAGGTTCGGGCCGAACTTGGTCATCGACCCGTCGAGGTTCCAGCGCACGCCGAAGGACCCCTCGTTCCAGAACTCCGCGGTGCCGACCACGTCACCGTTCCGGTTCACCGCCAGAGCCGCGGACTCGGCGCCGTCTTCCAGCCTTTGCAACGGGGTCACGGTGCCGCCGGGATTCCACCGCACCGCCAGGCGGTTCATGCCCGGCCCGGAGACCACCCCGGTCGCGTACCCGTTCGACGACGCGCCCGTCACGCGGCCCCAGGTGGCGCCCTCCGGCAACTTCAAGGCGGCGAGCACGCCGTTCGGCCGCCAGCGCACCGGGATCTCGCGATCGTTGTTGCGGCCCGCCGCGGTGCCGTAGACCGTGCCGGAGTCGTCGATCGCGACCGCTGCCGCGGACCAGAAGCCGAACGGCACGGACAGCTCCGCGTACGAACCGTCCGCGTTGTAGCGAAGGGCCCTGCCGCCGACGTCAGGACTGGTACCGGTGGCGGTGCCCGCGGCGAGACCGTTGTTGTTGATCGCTTCGAGCTGAGTGTGGCGATCGGCCGGTCCGGCGAGCTCGGTCACCCCGGCGCCGTCGAACTTCACCGGCCGGTTCAACCCAGCCCTGTTGGACGTCCCGACCGCGACGCCCGAGTCGTTGATCGCCGCGGCAACGCTGCCGGTGGAGCCCGGCAGGCCGCCCAGTTCGGTGATCGTCGTGGCGGCGTGAGCCTGTGGCGCGGCGATGACCGACGCCAGAAGTGCTGCGGACAAAGCGAAGGAGAGTCTTCGACTCATTCCCAATCCCCCAAGTTCGTGAGCCATGCGGTGGCCACGATATAGCGGAATGATCGGGTCAACCAGCCGCCCCGGTTCAACCGACGCCCCCTCCGGCAACTTCAGACCGGCGAGCACGCCGTCCGACCTCCAGCGCACCGGGATCTGGCGGCCGTCGTTGCTCGCGGCGATGCCGTAGGCGGTGCCCGAGTCGTTGATCGCCACCCCGTTCGCGTACTCGTAACCGAACGGCACGCTCAACACCGCGTGCGTCCCGACCGGGTTGAATCGCACGACCTGGTGCTGCCACTGGAGATGGTGGTGCCCGCGGAGGAACGGAGAGTGCGGCAAACGGCCGCACTCTCCCCGCAACGCAGGTCAGTTCCCGGCGTCCAGCCACTGCCGCAGGCTGGTCGGCTGCAGTTGCGCGCCCGCGTTCGGCACGAGCTGCTTGCCGGTCAGGAACGTGCCGAAGTACTTGGCCTGCGGGTCGCTCAAGACCTCGCGCTCGTCCTTGCGCCGCGTCAGCACCGTGCGGATCCAACCGTCCATTGTGAACTCTTCGGGCCCGCCGATCTCCAGCACGCCGTTCACCGGCTCGGTGGCGGCGGTCCTGGCGACCACCGCGGCGACGTCCGAGGCCGCGATCGGCTGGACGCCACCGTGCGGGAGGTGCACGGCGCCGTCCTGCTCGGCCGAGTTCGCGATGGCGCCCGCGAACTCGAAGAACTGGGTGGCGCGGATGATCGAGTACGTGAGGCCCGACTCGGTGATGAGCTTCTCCTGCGCCACCTTCGCGCGCAGGTAGCCGGACTCGGGCAGTTCGTCCGTGCCGACGATCGACAGCGCGACGTAGTGACCGGCTCCCGCGTCGGCGGCGGCCTTGGTCAGGTTCGTCGTGGCGGTGGTGAAGAAGTTCATGACGTCGTCGTCGGCGAACGACGGCGAGTTCGACACGTCGATCAGCACGTCGGCGCCCTGCAGCACCTCCTCGACGCCTTCTCCGGTCAGCGTGTTCACGCCGCTGTTCGGGGAGGCGGGCACGGCGTCGTGGCCGTGCTCGCCGAGCCGCTTCACGACCTGGCTGCCGATCAACCCGGTGCCGCCGATGACAACGATCCTCATGGGTCCGTCCCTCTCGTGAGCCCGCCGCGTGCGGGTGTTCACGAGCTAAGACAGGACAGCCCCCGAAGTTGTGACAGGCCTACTGGAACGCGGCCAGCTTCTCGGGGTTGACCAGCCACAACACCTGGTCGATGCCCTCGTCGGAGGCCGTCACGGTGATCACGGCGTAGGTGCCGGAGTCCCTGCGCAGCCGGATGGCGGTGAGCCCGTTCGCCTCCACGAACGACGCCTCGGCGCCGGCCCAGAACGACGGCGCCCACCACGAGATGATCTTCGCCAGGGAGGCCGCGCCGGCCAGCGGACGACCGGCCGCCCGGATCGCGCCGTTGCTGTCGGACCAGCTCACGACGTCCTGCGCGAACAGCTTCTCGAGTCCGGCGAGGTCACCGGCCTGTGCTGCCGCCACGAACGCCTCCAGCAGCTTGCGCTGGTCCGCGCGTCCGACGGGCACGCGGCGTTCGTCCGCGAGGTGCTTGCGCGCCCGGCTGACCAGCTGCCGCGTCGCGACCTCGCTGGTCTGCACGATCTCGGCGATCTCCCGGTACGGGTAGTCGAACGCCTCACGCAGCACGTACGCGGCCCGTTCGGTCGGAGTGAGCTTCTCCAGCAGCATCAGCACCGCGAGTTCCAGCACCGCGCCCTGTTCCGCACCGACCTGCGGGTCGGCGGAGGTGTCGACGGGCTCGGGCAGCCACGGCCCGACGTAGGTCTCGCGGCGGGCCCGCGCGGTCTGCGACTCGTTGATCGCGAGACGGGTGATGGCGGTGGCCAGGTACGCCTCGGGATTCAGCACGGCGGCGCGGTCCGCGAGCTGCCAGCGCACCCACACCTCCTGCACGAGGTCCTCGGCGTCGGCCACGCTGCCGGTCATGCGGTAGGCGATGCCGAACAGCCTCGGCCGGGCCGCCGCGAACACCGACTCGGCCTCGTCCAGCTGCTGCGTCATCCGCCACCCCTTCTCCCACCGGCCACCGTAGCGCCGATGGGAGAAAGCGGTGATGTGGCGCCTCACACGGAGTTACTCGCAGGTCCAGCGCAGGGGGCCGGAACCCGACTTGCTGAAGAGCGTTTCGTCGTCACCCGCCACGAACATCTCCGACACACCGGAAACCCCGCTCGGCAGCGGCAACTCGGTCTTGAAGGTGGTGTCGCGCCAGATCGCCGCCTTGCCCGTCAGCGACGACCGCTGACCGGTGACCAGACCGCCTCCGGTGATCGTGTACGCGGACGCGGCGCCCGCGATGCGCTTCACCACACCGTTGCCGTCCCACAGCAGGGCCTGCGCGTTCGGCCAGCCGCCCTCGAGCTGGTAGCCGACCACCTTGCCGCCCCGGATCGCCTGGACGTACTGCGGCTTGCCCTGGTGCTCAAGGGGCGTCACGACACCGTTGCGCCACAAGAGTCCACCGTTGCCGGTCGGGTGGCGCAGCAGCACCGTGCCGTCGTCGTCCAGGTCCTGAACCAGGCCGACGGACCGTTCGATGATCTGGGGCGCGGTCCCGGTCGCGGTCCACAGGACCGTCACTCCCTCGCCATCGGAGATCCGCGTGGCGCCGCCCAGCACGTCGCCGCGTTCGTTGAGCGCGACGGCGGGGTCGAGCCGGTAGCCCTCCGGAGCGGGGAGCTCGGTGATCGTGCCGGTGGCCTCGTGCGCGCCGGAGTACAGCAACACCGCCGCACGGTCCGGGAATCGGCCGAACAGCAGCACGGTGCCCGAGCGATTCTCGTCGGACACGTGCAGGTTCTTGAGGTTCTCCACCTCGCGGAGCACCCTCGGCTGTCCGCCGGTCCAGATCACGGCGTCGTACGAGTTGTCCGTCGAGCCCTGCCGGAGCGCGTTGCCCGAGTAGTTGCCGTTGCTGTCCGTGCCCTTCACCGTCGTGAAGCGGACGTCGTAGCCGGACGGCACCGGCACGTTCGACACGACCCACTCGCAGGCTGCCTGATCGGCGGCCGCCACCGCCGCCGGTGCCGTGAAAGCCGTGCACGCCAAGCCAATTGCAGCGACAAGCGCTGATCGACGCATCATTGATTCCCCCAGAACCACGTAGACGACGTGACAACACATACACCAAATCCGGATGCGCGAGACCCTCTTTGTGCTCAAACTGACGCCGTGACCACCGACCGCCCCAGCCCGCCGATGCAGGCGGGCGAACGCGAGACCCTGCGCGCGTTCCTCGACTTCCACCGCGCCACGCTCGCGATGAAGTGCGACGGCCTGTCCGACGACGACCTGCGCCGCCGCTCGATGCCGCCGTCCACGCTCACGTTGCTCAGCCTCGTCCGGCACATGGCCGAAGTGGAGCGCACCTGGTTCCGCAAGGTCATCAACGGCGAGGACATCCCGCTGGTGTGGTCGGACACGGGTGACTACCAGGTGGCGTACGACGCCTCGAAGTCCACGCGGTCAGAGGCGTTCGAGGCGTGGCAGGCCGAGGTCGAGCACTCCCGCCGGATCGAGCGCGAGGCCGAGTCGCTCGACGTCACGGGCTATCAGCCGCGCTGGGAGGAGCAGGTGTCGTTGCGGCTGGTGATGAACCACCTCTGCCACGAGTACGCCCGGCACAACGGCCACGCGGACTTCCTGCGCGAGGGCATCGACGGCGTCACAGGGGCATGAGGTTCCGCCGCCACGGCCGGGTCGCGCGGCGAGCAGATCAGCCAGTTCGTCGTCCAAACCGGACGCGGCGGCCACGCCGAGATCTCCGCCGGGTGCAACGCCTCCGGCGCGTCCAGGCCGATCCGCAACACGCAGGCGACAGTCCGTACGCGCGCAACGCCAGTGCGCGCACGTCGCTGTCACGGAGTGCGACCAGCAACTCCAGCTGCCGTCCCTGGGCCACCGCTCTCCACCCAAGGCGGTTCAGCTCCCGGTCGTGGCGGGTATTCCCCGTCACGACCCCAGGAGGTGACCGTGCTCTTCCACGTGCGGATGGACGTTTCCCTGCCCCACGACATGGACCCCAACGATCGCGCCGAGTTGGTCCGAGCCGAGAAGGACCGGGCGTTGGAACTGCAGAAGCTGGGCGTGTGGCCGCATCTGTGGCGCGTCGTAGGCCAGTACAGCAACATCAGCGTCTTCGACGTGCCGTCCAACGACGAGTTGCACGCGTTCCTGTCCTCGTTGCCGCTGTGGGAGTACATGCGGGTCGAGGTGACACCGCTGGCGACTCATCCCTCCGATCTGGCGGCACAACCGTGATTTACCGCTGACTAACCGGCCCGCGGCACCGTGGGGGCATGCGCAAAGTGATGTTGCTCCTGCCCGCCGTGGCGCTGACGGCGCTCGCCTCCGTCGGCACGGCCCAGGCCGAGTCGGCCCCCGGATGCGCCGGCACCGTGCAGATCGGCTCCACCGGGTACGTGAAGAAGAACGGCACGATCATCGCCTCGGTGAAGCAGTTCAAGGGCTGCGGCAAGAACTGGGCCTACACCTACGTGTGGGACTCCTACGCCGCGCAGCCCGGCAGCTTCAGCTCCAGCGCCGCCATGGTCGTGAACGGTTCGCGTGACTTCAACAGCAACGTCAACGGGACCAACAAGCAGGACGTCTGGTCCAAGGGCACCAACACGCTCACCAAGTGCACGCGTGCGTACGGCGAGGTGTGGGGCGACGGCAACGTCTACTGGGGACAGACCGACGAACGCTGCTGAGCCGTAACCTCCAGGGCATGGGGTTGCGGTTGTCGGTGCTGGACACGTCACCGATCGTGCAGGGTCGACGCCGCGCGAAGCGTTGCGCGACACGGTCGATCTCGCGGAACTGGCGGAAGAGCTGGGGTGTCACCGGTACTGGGTGCCGGAGCACCACGGCATGCGAGGGGTCGCCAGTTCCGCACCGGCCGTGCTCGTCGCGCACCTGGCGACCGTGACGTCCCGCCTGCGCGTGGGTTCCGGCGGTGTCCTGCTGCCCAACCACCCGCCGCTCGTGGTGGCCGAGCAGTTCGGCACGCTCGCGGCCCTGCATCCCGGCCGGATCGACCTCGGCGTCGGCCGTGCACCGGGCGGTCCGCCGTCTGTGGTCTCAGCCTTGCGCCGCACCGATCGGCCGTACCGCGATCAACTGCGAGACCTGCAGGCTGCCGGTCGAGGGCGGCAACCTGCCGGAACTGTGGTTGCTGGGCTCGTCTCCGAGCACGGTGACGCTGGCCGCCGAACTGGGCGTGCCGCTCGCGTTCGCTCGGCACCTCAGCCCGGAGCTGACCTGCGCGGCGGACCTGGTCAGCGTCTCGGTGTTCTGCGCCGAGGACGATCGACGGGCCGAGTGGCTCGCCGGGCCGATCAGGACGAAGGTGCGCGGCAGGCAGGAAGGCAACCGGATCCTGTTGCCCAGCCCGGAGGACGCGGCCACGCTCCCCGATGACGGCCGCGTCCTCGTCGGTGGCCCCGCGACGATCGCGCGCAAGCTCCAGGCGGTGCTCGACGAGACCGGCGCCGGAGTTATGAGCTGATCGCCGCCATCGCCGGCGAGCTCAAGACTGCCGGGTGAGGATCGCGGCCGCTCCGGCTAGCCTCGCTGCGCCCGCTGATACAGCGGAGCCGTGATCCTCCTGCTGAACCGGGCCCCGCCGAGGTGCCGCACGCCCTCACCGGGCGGGACCCACCGACCGTTCGCGTCCAGATGGAAGCTCTGGATGTTCACGCCCACAACGGCGTTGTCGCTGATCCTCGGCCCGCCGCTGGAGCCGCCGCCCATGTCGCACGGCACGCCCCACTGGTTCTCGTCCGCCTGCTGCTCGGGATGGCCGGGGTTGTGGACAGGCGTACCCCAGCACTGCGCCAGCCGCTGACCGGTGAACTCCGGCCTGCCCTGGTGGCCGGGCTGCCCGGCGGCGCGCGGGTAGCCGTACTCCCGTGCGAACCGGTCGGCGGGCCGGTCGAAGGCGATGTTCTCGCTCGCGCCGGACGGCTTGTCCAGCACCAGGAACGCCTGGTCGTGCTCGGACTGCTGGTCGTCGGTGATCCAGGTCCTGTTCACGATCGCCTTGCGCACCACGAACTCACCGAACGGCCGGGCGCCGTCGCGGAACCCCGGCACGAAGAGCATCTTGGAGTGCCACCGGGGGTCCTGGCCGATCAGGTTCGCCGTGTGGACACAGTGCCCGCCGGTCACCGCCGTGCGCCTGTTAACGCTCACCACGACGGTCGCCGTGCAACTCGAGTCCTCGCCGTCGCGGTCGACGAAGAACAGGCGGCCGATGGACCTGCTGTTCGGGGCCGGTGCACCGGTCGGATCGTCGACGGCGGGCGTTCCGGGTGGTGCGGACGGCCCGGTCGGCATCGCCGCGATCCGTTCCGGTGTCCAGTAGGCCGCCACACCGTCCGTGTCGAGATCGTGCACGACCACGTCGGAGCCGGAAGGAGAAGCCGCCGCCAGGCCCGGCACACCGAGGAGCAGCAACGCGACCACGCTGAGTATTCGCATGCGGCCGACCGTGGCAGTCAGTTGTGAGGATCCTGTGCGGAACGAGTCCTCATCCCGTGCGGCGGCGGCACGAGTGACTATGTTGCGACGCATGGGCATGTGCGTGCTGGTGGCCGAGGACAACGTGATGCAGGCCGACATGCTCGGGAGATACCTGCGCCAGGAGGGCTACCGGGTGCGGATCGTCCACGACGGATCCGCGGCGCTCGACGAGATCCGCCGCGACCCGCCGGATCTGCTCATCCTCGACGTGATGATGCCGAAGGTCGACGGGCTCGAAGTCGTGCGGACGTTGCGCAACGAGACCGAGATCCCGGTGCTCATGCTCACCGCGAAGTCCACTGAGGACGATCTGCTGCACGGGCTCGACCTCGGCGCCGACGACTACGTCACCAAGCCCTACAGCCCGCGCGAACTGATGGCCCGCGTGCGCACGTTGCTCAGGCGCGTCCAGCGCACGGCCGCGAACGACATCGCGCTCGGTGACCTCGTCATCGATCCCGACCGCCACGAGGTGCGGGTGCGCGGCGACGCGGCCGAGTGCACCGCGTCGGAGTTCCGGATCCTGCACACGATGGCGGCGAGCCCCGGCAGGGTGTTCAGCCGCGCGCAGTTGCTCAGCGCGGTGCACGGACTCGACGGGTACATCACCTCCCGCACCATCGACGCCCACGTCATGAACCTGCGCAAGAAGATCGAGGTCCTGCCGCGCAGGCCCGCGTACCTGCTGACCGTGCACGGCGTCGGCTACAAGCTGGTGGACGGGTCCGGTGCATAGCGTCCTGGCGCGGCTGCTGGCCGCGTCGGTGCTCGTCGCGCTCTGCTCGATCACCGCGACCGCGTGGCTCGCCGCCCAGAGCACGTCGACGTCGATCAGGCAGGAGCTCGGCGACGCGCTGGCGGGGGACGCCGCCACGTACCGGGAGCTGGTCACGTTCGCCGTCGAGCACCGCGACTGGAACGGCATCGCGCTCAAGCCCGGCAAGGGCCGGCTGATCCTCGCCACGGCCGATCGCAAGGTCATCTCCGACACCGGCACGAACCTCGACCCGGGCCAGCTGCCCGCCGTGCCGTCCGCGGTGATCGACCCGCTGGAGCTCGACCTCGCGCAGGCACCGGACTCCCCCGCCGACCGGGTCGACGCCAGGATCGCCGGCCCGTTCCAGCTCACCGACCGCGAGAAGGGCAGCCTGGCCCAGGACGCGGAGATCTACCGGACGCGCTGCCGGAATCCGGACGAGGCGGCGCAGGCGGAGACGACGCCGACGACCGCCTGGGGCCGTCCGATCGTGAACGTGGACAGGACGACCGCCGCCCCGGCCACGCCGTCCTGCACCGAGATCCAGACCCGGTTGACCACGCTCACCCTCGGGGAGTCCGCGGCGTTCAACGAGCTCGACCTCCTCGTCAACGACTGCCTGAAGCAGCGCGGCCTGCCCGCCGAGCGGATCAAGATGAACGCGTCGTGGCAGCCCACCGCCACGAACACCGAGTGCCTGGTGAACGCACGCCGGACCCAGCTGCGGCCCTACGTGGCGCCGCCCGCGCTCCTGTTCGTCACCGACCCCGCCGGCAGAACGACCCAGGCGACCGTCGTGAAGTTCGACGTCGGCCGGATCGTGCTGGTCGCCGCGATCGTGCTGGTCCTGACGGTCGGGGTCAGCGTGGTCGTCGCACTGCGCATGACCAGGCCGCTGCGCACGCTCACAGCCGCCGCCGAACGGTTGCGGCACGGCGACGACGCCCAGGTCGACATCCGGTCCCGCAGCGAGATCGGCCAGCTCGCACGGGCGTTCAACGACATGGCCGCGCACCGGGCCCGCACCGACGCTCAGCGCAAGGCCATGACCAGCGACATCTCGCACGAGCTGCGCAACCCGCTCGGCACGATCCGCAGCTGGCTGGAGGGCGCCCGCGACGGCATGGTCGAGCTGGACCGCCCGACGCTCACGTCGTTGCTCGACGAGGCCCTGGTGCTGCAGCGGCTCATCGACGACCTGCAGGACCTCGCGCTGGCCGACGCCGGCGAGTTGCGGCTGCATCCCGAGCCCGTCGACCTGCGGGACCTGTTCGACCAGCTCGTCGCCGCACATCCCGGGCTGATCGCGGAGGGTGGCGGGGTGGTGCACGCGGATCCGGTGCGGTTGCGGCAAGTGCTCACGAACCTCGTCACGAACGCCTTCCGCTACACGCCTTCGACCGGCATGGTCCGCCTCGCGGCACGAGATGGCCGAATCACCGTGAGCGACACGGGTTCCGGCATCTCCGCCGAGGACCTGCCGCACGTGTTCGACCGGTTCTGGCGCGCGGACCGCTCGCGCACCCGCGACACCGGCGGCAGCGGGCTCGGCCTGGCGATCGTGCACGCGATTGTGAGCGCTCACGGTGGCACGATCACCGTGGACAGCGCGGTCGGACGCGGGACGACGTTCACGATCACGCTGCCGGCACGCTGAGCGCATATTCTCCTCACAACCGCCCGGCAGCATCGCCGCCATGAATCCCAGGCTGTTGATCGGCGCCGCCGTGCTGCTGCTCTCCGCGTGCGCCCAAGCCGCGCCTCCGTCGTCCTCGAACGTCGCGTCCCTGCAGTCCTCCGGAGCCGGCACGCCCTCGTCCTCCACCGCCGCCACACCGAACGACGGTGAGCAGCCGCGGTTGCGCATGGACATGACCGAGGAGGAGAAGCAGCGGTTGCGCGACGCTCACACCGCCTGCCTGGCCGAGAAGGACCCGAACGCGAAGGGTGACATCCCCACCCGCAGGCAGTACAGCGAGGAGGCGTGGAAGGCGTGCGCGAAGAAGTGGCCGCTGCCGCCGTGGGAGATGGACTCGAAGAACCCGACCTTCGCGGACAACTGGCACAAGAACGTCCAGTGCCTCAACAGCCGTGGCATGAAGGTCATCGAGACCGAGCCCGGCAGCTGGACCTACGACGGCGAGCAGACCCTGCCGGAGGACCAGCGCCGCAAGATCGAGGAGGACTGCGAGCAGGAAGTGTTCGGCGGAGGACGTAGGTGAAGCGGTGGATCATCGCGGGCGTCGCCGCTCTCGTACTGGTCAGCGGGGTGTTGGCGCTCACCTGGACGCGCCGCGCGCCCGCCAGGTCCGCGCCACCACCGGCACCGCAGACCGTCGCCGTGGTGAAGACCGACCTGACCGACGTCCGGGAGTTCAAGGCCACCCTCGGTTTCGGTGCCTCGCAGGAGGTGACGGGACGGCGGGCGGGCACGCTCACCTGGCTCCCCGCCCCCGGCGCGACCGTCGATCGCGGCGCCGCCGCGTACAAAGTGGACAACCGCCCGGTGTGGTTGTTCTTCGGTGACACCCCGTTGTGGCGCAAGCTCGACAAGGCCGGCATCAAGGGCCCGGACGTGAAGATCGTGAAGGACAACCTGGGCGCTCTCGGCTACAAGCTCGGCGGGGCCCCGGACGAACTGACGCAGGCCACGATCGACGCGGTCAAGCGGTGGCAGAAGGCCGAGAAGGTCGAGGAGAGCGGTGCGCTGGATCCCGGTGACGTCGTCGTCCTGCCGGGCAAGGTGCGCGTCGAGTCGGTCACCGCGAAGCTGTCGGCGTCCGGCGAGGGCCCGCTGATGAGCGTGACCGCGACCGGCAAGGCCGTGGACGCCTCCGTCGACGCACGGCAGGCCGAAGTGTTCAAAAAGGACCTGAAGGTCACCGTCGTGCTGCCCAACGGCACCGAGACCGCCGGAACAGTGCGGTCGGTCAGCACCGACGCCAAGTCGGAGAAGAACGGCAACGGCGAGGAGACCCCGGTGATCGCCGTGGACATCGGTCTCGACGCCGAGGTCGGCGAGTTCGACTCGGGCCCGGTGCGGATCCGGCTGACCAGCACCGCGCGCCAGGGCGTGCTGGCCGTGCCGGTGACCGCGCTGCTGGCGTTGCGCGAGGGCGGGTACGCGGTTCAGACCGAGGAAGGCGGGCTCGTCGCGGTGAAGACCGGCCTGTTCGCGGGCGGGCTGGTCGAGATCAGCGGCGGTGGCCTCAGCGAGGGCATGCGGGTGGTGACGACGTCGTGACCCCGGTTCTCCAGGTCCTGGACGCCGTCAAGGAGTACGCGGGCGGTGTGCGCGCTCTCGACGGTGTTTCCCTGACGCTGCACGAAGGTGAGGCCGTCGCGATCGTCGGCCCGTCGGGTTCGGGCAAGTCGACGTTGCTCAACCTGCTCGGCACGCTGGACCGCCCGTCCAGCGGCACGGTGAGGCTGGACGGGCACGACATCTCCACGCTGTCGGACCGGCAGCTGTCGGCGTTGCGCGGGCGGCGGATCGGGTTCGTGTTCCAGCAGTTCCACCTCGCGGACGGCCTCACGGCCATCGACAACGTCGCGACCGGCCTGCTCTACGCGGGCACCCCGCGCAAGTGGCGCGCCGCGATGGCGACCGAGGCGCTGATCCGCGTGGGGCTGGGCCATCGACTTCGGCACCGGCCGCACGAGCTGTCCGGAGGTGAACGTCAACGCGTCGCCATCGCGCGTGCGGTGGTGAACCGGCCCGCGCTGGTGCTGGCCGACGAACCGACAGGTGCGCTGGACACGACGACCGGGCGTGCGGTGCTGGACCTGCTGCTCGACCTGAACAGCGAGGGCACGACGCTCGCGGTGATCACCCACGACCGGGAGGTGGCGGCGAGGCTGCCGCGCCAGGTGGAGATCAGGGACGGCCGCATCCGCGCGAAGGTGACAGCGTGAGCGTTCACATCGCACGCCGAGCCAAGTCCGCGAACCCTCGTGACGTCGAACCCACCCGGCTCAGCCTGGCCGATCTCCTGCTGCTCGGCCTGTCGCCGTTGCGGACCAGGCCGATGCGGGCCGTGCTGTCCGCGCTCGGCATCTCCATCGGCATCGCCACGCTCGTCGTGGTCACCGGCATCCCGGCGTCGAGCCGCGCCGCGCTGATGGAGGAGTTCGCCGCGCTGGGCACCAACCTGCTGCGGGCCGAGGCCGCCACCGGCACCGGCAACGAGGCCGCGTCACTGCCACCGGACTCCGTCGCGATGGTCGAGCGCATCGGACCGGCCGACCAGGTCAGCGCGGTCGCGAACACGCACGCCGTGATCCGCCGTTCCGACCGGATCCCGGACTCGGAGACGTCCGGGCTGACCGTGCTGGCCTCGAAGCTCAACCTCCTGGACACGCTCAACGGCCAGGTCCGGACCGGCACGTTCCTCAACGAGACCACCTCAAAGTTCCCGGCCGTCGTGCTGGGCGACATCGCCGCGGCCAGGCTCGGCATCACCGCCCCGGACACCCAGGTCAGGATCAACGACACGTGGTTCACGGTGATCGGGATCCTCGCTCCCCTGCCGCTCGCGCCGGAGATCGAACGGTCGGCGCTGGTCGGCTGGGAGTCGGCGAAGGACCTCGGCTTCGACCAGCGGCCCACCGTGCTCTACCTCAGGGCGCAGGAGCCGTCGATCGACGACGTGCGGGCGGTGCTGCCCCAGACCGTCCACCCGGAGCAGCCGTCGCAGGTGCGGGTCAGCCGCCCGTCCGACGCGCTCACGGCCAAGCGGCTCACCGAGAACACCTTCTCGGCGCTGATGCTGGGCCTCGCCGGGGTGGCGTTGCTGGTCGGCGGCATCGGGGTCGCGAACACGATGGTGATCTCCGTGCTGGAACGCAGGCGCGAGATCGGGCTGCGCCGGGCGTTGGGCGCGAACCGCGGTCAGATCAGGACGCAGTTCCTCACGGAGTCGGTCGTGCTGTGCCTGCTCGGCGGTGTGGCCGGCGTGTTGTTGGGGCTGACGGGGACGGCCGGCTACGCGTTCGCGCACAACTGGCCCGCGGTGATCCCGATCGAGATGGTCCTCGCCGGGCTCGGCGCGGCGGTCGCGACGGGCGTGGTCGCCGGGGTCTATCCGGCCGTGCGGGCGTCGCGCCTCACCCCGACGGAGGCGCTCGCCGCGCCGTGAGAAACACCTCGTGCTCGAATGTCGACTTCCAGGGATCTCGTTCGTCCTCGGAACGACGACTGGAGGGCACGCATGCACTACATGTTCCTCATCTACAACTGCGAGGACCGGCCGCACCCCGGTGACCCGAGGTTCGAGGAGATCCTCACGCGGGTCAACGCGTTCGCCGACGAGTGCCGGCGCCGGAACGCGTTCGTGTCCGGTGACCCGCTGAAACCCGTCGCCACCGCGACCACGGTGCGGGTGCGGGACGGCAAGGCGCTGCTCACCGACGGCCCGTTCGCGGAGACCCACGAACACCTCGGCGGGTACTACCTGCTCGACTGCCGCGACCTGGACGAGGCGCTCGAGCTGGCGGAGATGATCCCGCAGGCGCACTTCGGCGCGACGATCGAGGTGCGCCCCGTCGACCACATCCCCGGCCTCAACCACGGGGTGACATGAGCGACCTCGCGTCGGCCGCGGTCGAACGGGTGTACCGCGAGCACCGGAGCCGGATGCTGGCGGCGCTGGTGCGGGCGCTGGGCGACTTCGAACTGGCCGAGGACGCGCTGCAGGAGGCGTGCTCGCAGGCGTTGCGGAAATGGCCACGTTCACAAGTTCCGGACGATCCGTTCGCCTGGCTGCTCACCGTCGCCCGCAACCACGCCCTGGACCGGATCCGGCACGCCAAGATGGCCCGCGCCAGGCTGCCGTCCGTGCCCGAGCCGGTCGCGATGACCGAGAAGCAGCTCGTCGACCTCGGCGACGAACGCCTGAGTCTGATCTTCACCTGCTGCCATCCCGCTCTGGGGGAGGACGCGCGGTCAGCGCTCACACTCCAGGCGGTAGCGGGATTCACGGCGGCGCAGATCGCGCGGACGTTCCTCGTCGCCGAGCCCGCGCTGGCCCAGCGGCTGGTCAGGGCCAAGCGCAAGATCCGCGACGCCGGCATCACGTTCGAGGTGCCCGCCGACCACCTGCTGCCCGAACGGCTGCAGGGCGTGCTCGGGGTGCTCTACCTGATCTTCACGCGCGGCTACACGACCGCGGACGCCTCACTGCGGCTCGAAGCGTTGCGGCTCGGCAAACTCGTCGCGACGCTGATGCCCGACGAACCGGAGGCGCACGGCCTGGTGGCGTTGATGCTGCTGCACAACTCGCGCAGCGCGGCCCGGATCTCTTCCGACGGTGACCTCGTGCTGTTCGAGGACCAGGACCGTTCGCTCTGGAACGCCGAGGAGATCTCGGAGGGCATGGCGCTGCTCGACCGGGCGCTGCGGTTCGGCTCGCCAGGCCCGTACGTGCTGCACGCCGTGATCGCCGCCCTGCACGTGCAGGACCCGGTCGACTGGGCACGCGTGGCGGCCCTGTACACCGAACTCCTCGCGGTGGCACCGACTCCGGTGATCGAACTCAACCACGCGGTCGCCGTCGCAATGGTCGACGGCCCGGCCGCCGGTCTCTCGTTGATCGACGGGATCAGCGGCCTGGACTCCTACCACCTGCTGCACTCCGCCCGCGCCGACCTGCTGCGGCGCCTGGACCGGCGCTCCGAAGCCGTTGCCGCGTACCGGCTCGCCCACGACCTGGCGGTCACCCCGGCCGATCGCCGGTTCCTCGCCGCCCGCCTGCGTTCCCTGGAGGTCTCCTGATGCGGCTGCACGTGCTCGACCACGGCCACCGGCTGCCGGCCCGGATGTTCTTCGGTCTGACCGGGCTGGTGTCGCGTGTCCCGATGACCGACGTGCCGAAGACCCTGTTGTACCGCCCGGACTTCTTCGGCGCGGTGTTCCTCGACATGAGCGCCGAAGCGATGCGCGGGCCGTCGTTCTGGACGGCGGGCGAACGCGAGTACATGGCACAACGCACGGCCGAACGATTGCAGTGCCCGTACTGCGTCGTCACGCACACCGAACTGGTCAAGATCGCCGGTGATCCTTCGCCGTTGCGCCCGGAACTCGTTGCGGCGCTCGCGTTCCTGGAGGACCTGACGCTTTCGGCAGACGTACCTGCCGACGCGATGGTCGACGCGTTGAACGTCAGCCTGATCTGGCAGGTGGTGAACAGGCTCGCCAACGCGTTCGGGTTCGCGCTGCTGCCGGGCCAGCTGGAGTCGGGCACGCGGTCGCTGCACCGGTTCGGCTACCGGTTCCCGCGCTTCCTCACCGGCCCCGGTTCCGGCTCCCCCGCTGAACTCCGCCATGCCGTGCTGGAGGCTCCTGCCCGCACGACACCCGAGCTCAGGCAGGCGGCAGCGGCCGGTGACACCTGGGGTTCCTACGCGGCAACGGTTCGCACCGCCTCCTACCGCCTCACCGACGAGGACATCACCCGCCTCGGGCAGGACCACACCGAGGACGAGATCTTCGAGGTCACCGTCGCGGCTGCCGTCGGCGCCGCACTCGACCACTACGAAAGCGGTCTCGAAATTCTTCGCGGCTGATGTCGAGTTCGGCCCCGCTCGCTCGTCCTTCGCTCGTCAGTCCCGACAACCGAAGGAGCGATCGACATGTCCGGACAGGTCAACTGGTTCGAGCTGCCCGCCGAGGACACCACGCGGGCAAGGGCCTTCTACGCGGGCGTGTTCGGCTGGGAAACCAGCCAGATGGGCGAGGACTACCACTTCATCACGAACGGCGCGTCCGGCGCGATCGCGGTCAAAGACGCCCAGCTCACCCAGCCGCGGATCTACTTCCACACCAAGGACATCGACGAGTCCGTGCGCAGGGTCGCCGACCTCGGCGGCAAGAGCGACGACGTGCAGACCGTACCGGACGTCGGCCGCATCGCCCACTGCTCGGACGACCAGGGCACCCCGTTCAGCCTGTACGAGCCGCGGGCCTGACTCCTGCCCAGCGAGGCGTGCCGAGTTCGTCCGTCCTCTTCGGACTCGGCCGCCGCCGGGCCGGTCCTCGTGCCAGGCGCCGGCTTCCTGTCCGCGCACCTGCTCTCGGGCTTCCAGAAGGAACTCTTCGCCCGGCTGACCGAGGAGGGGCACGAGCACCTGCGCCCCGCCACGGCGCCGTAATGGCCTGCATCGCCGACACCGGCACGCGAGCGAGCTGTCCGAGCGTTCCGGCCAGCACAAGCAGGTCGTCGGCACATTCATCGACGAGCCGGAACACCTCGGCTACGTCACCCGCAGGATCATCGCCGAGATCGAGGCGCGGCTGGCCGAACTCGTGGGCGGCCAGCGTCACGGCACTCACCGCGAAGCCACGCCGGAGGCGTCGCGTACTGCTTTCATTTCGGAAGTCCTCTTCTGGCCGGGATTCCAGCTGTGCATCATCACCGGGATCGTTACAAACCTCACGACCGTCGCCCTTGCGGGGCAACCAGAATTCGGAGCATCCTCCACCCGACAAGCCATGTCCTAAGTGGATCATCTGGCCACCCTGCCGACCGGCGCCGCGACAAGATCGGCTGTGCGGCGGAACTAGCGCATGGTGCCGCGGAGGGCGTTGGTGGCTTTGGTCAGCGCGGCGCTCGCCGTCGCCCAGTCGGCGTCCTGGCGCCAAGAGCTCATCAGTGTCACGGCATAGGTGTCGCCGAACTTGACCAACCCCGTGCTGTTGAGCACACGGCGGCCGCCTGAGCTGCCCCAGCCCTGCTTGATCGCCCACGTTGCGCCCGGCAGGCCGCTGGGAATGCCGAAGTGCTGGTCGAATCCGTCTGCTGCGGCGCGCGGCGCCTCGGCCATCGCCGACGTCAGCAGTTCACGGTCCTCAGCCTCGAGGGCACCGGCGATGTGGCGGTAGACGGCCGAGATGTCCGAGGCCGACATCACCGTGCTCCCCCATTGCCCCGCGGCCGCCGGCGGCCGCGTGTTGCGCAGGTTGAGCGCCTTGACCTGGCGAGTGACGATCGCCGACCCTCCGCCCTCCTGCCACAACCGGCTCGCCACGCCGTCATCGCTACGAGTGAGCATCGCGATGACGTCGTTCTCCACAGCACCGGAGTTAGTGGAGGTTCTCTGCAACAAGTCCAGCACGATGAGCAGTTTCACCACCGAGGCAGTGGGTTGAGCAAGGTCGCCTTTCCAGGACACGGCCGTCGCACAGGTGTCCAGGTCGACGATCTCCATCGAAAGCACTGGCTCATGTCCGACGCTCAAAAGCGCCTGGCGCGCCTTCTCCAAGGCGGGCACCACATCCGCAACCGGCGTGAACTCGGTGCAGTCGGTGCGCCAGTCGTCCGAGCCGGCCTGAAACGCCACGACGAGGACCGCGACCAGCGCGGTCACCAGTCCCGCCGAAACGGCCCACCTGATCCGGCCACGCCGCTTCGGCAGCTGCTTCGGCAGCCGCTGCGTGACCAGATTCAGGGTTACTTCTCGGGAGAGCAGATTCGCATCATCCGAAATGACCATTGATCCTATCCAACCGAACAAGAAGGAACTCTTCGCAACGAGTTGCGCCATCTGTTGATCGAGGCAGCCGAGTGATTCCAGATGCCCACCGCACGAATGAGATCAACAGGTGTGCGCGTGGTGTCCGGAAATCAGTGGACGGGAGATGACGACGCCCTGCGCACGCCTCTGTGTCCGGTCGTGCGGGACCGCCTGGCAGAGCACGAGGTGACGTCCAGGACTACTCGGCCCGCAGGCCAAGCACTCCGGTCACCGTTACCGGGAAGCGGATTCGGACACGACGAAGCGCTGTGCCGCACCATCTCCGCGGCACCACTCGACCTTCGCGGACCATGGACTCGCGCCGGGGTGTGAGTCGAGCGGACGAGCTTTCCCTCCACAGCGGACTCGTCGACGGCATTGTCGACCAGGATGCGATGCCGCGCGAGGACTTCTCGATGTCGCCGTGAACCGGACTCGGCCGTCGTCGATCACGCGCATGGGGTCGTACACCTCGCACCGGTTCACGAGCCGGCGCATCGAGGTCGGTCACCAGCTCACCCAGGAGAAGCAGCCGGCCCGGCGGCGGCGCGATGGCCACCCGGACGCGGGCGCCCGCGGACACGGTGCTGATCTGCGCCTCGCAGTCCACAAAGGCCTGCCACCCGAACGCTTCCTCGACCCGATCGATGAACCAGCGGTCGTTCATGGCCGCGGCGAGGCGCACCAGTCCGCACACCGCGAGGCCGCGACAGAACGGCTGGTCCTGCTCCAGGGGCGACAACCCGGTTGTTCGGGATCCCCAGGAACGTCCGCCCCAGCGCCCAGCTCGTACGGTGGCTCCTGCCCACACCTTCGGCGAGGACCGGAAGCTCGGACTCAGGATGCCTTCGCGTGTGCACGGCCACCTCCTTTCGCTGCCACCACAGCAAGGTAGCAACTTTCACTAGCCCCATAGTGAATGTCGTGAGGTTCGCCTCGTGAAGGCAACCCACCGGCGGGATACGGCGTCTCAAGACGGTACGGCGGCGGCCGGGCCCAAGCTCGCGATGCCCTGACACAGAACGGGTAGCGCTCCTAACGATCGAAGCGGCCGCGAGCCTCCTCGATGTCCACCAGGTACCGCGTCGTCCAGGCGCACATCGCGTCCACCGTCGCCCGCAACGCCTGCCCCGGCTCCGTCAGCGTGTAGTCGACGCGCGGCGGCACGGTCGGATGCACGACGCGCGACACGAGGCCGTTGCGTTCCAGCAGCCGCAGGTTCTGGGTCAGCATCTTGTGGCTGATGCCGTCGACCTCGGTCTTGAGCTCGGTGAAGCGCTTCGTCGAGTCGCCGATGGTCTCGACGATCAGCAGCGCCCACTTGTTGGCGATGTCGGAGAAGATCTCGCGGGCCAATGAATCCGCGCGGGCCAGATCGCCGCTGAGCTGCTTGCTCACCTTGTGGTGCCTCACTCTCGAAAAAGTGCGTTCTTCCAGGTCAGTGTTCACTCTCCTACGGTTACCGAGTAACCACAAGAGAGCGAACAGGGAGAACCGCAATGGCCGTCACGCTCATCAACTCCGACGAGCTGCCGCAGCTGGACATCTACCACCACGTGGCCGTCGCGAGCGGCGCGAAGACGATCTACCTGGCCGGGCAGGTCGCCTGGGACACCGAGCCCGACCTCGCACTGCAGACCGAGCAGGCCTACGTGAACGTGCACACCGCGCTCAAGGCCGCGGGGGCGTCTTTCAAGGACCTGGTCAGGGTCCGGGTGTACGTCGTGGGGTGGACGCAGGACCTGATGCCGGAGCTCCTCAAGGGCATCGAGAACGCCAGGGCGAGGGTCGGCGAGACCGCGACGCCGCCCGCCACGTTGATCGGGGTGGCGTCACTGGACGTGCCGGAGCACCTCGTCGAGATCGAGGCCACCGCCGTGATCGACTGATTTACCGGCGGCTAACCGGAGAAGCGCAGGCTCCTGACCAAAACCAGGAGGAGTTACCCATGCGCAAGATTCTGGCTGTGGCGGCGATCGCGGCAGCGGCGGCCACCGTGCTGACCGGTACCGCTCAGGCCGAGACCAACCCCGCGTGCCCTGGCGCCGGCCAGATCGGGTCGACCGCCTACGTGAAGAACGGCAGCACGACGGTCGCCTCGGTCAAGCAGTACGCGGGCTGCGGCAAGAACTACTCCTACATCTACGTGTGGGACTCGTGGATTGCCAGTCATGGCCGGGATTTCACGCTCCGCACGTACGTCCAGACGCGGCCGAACAACTCGAACGGCTTCAGGACCGGTGCTCACGGGCAGCAGGAGTTGTGGTCGGGCGCGGCGGACACGCTGAACGTGTGCACACGCGCTCACGGTGAGGTCGACGGGAGCAGCTACTTCCTGTTCGCCAAGACCAGCGAGCGCTGCTAACCCGCCGAGCGGAACTCCACCAGTCCGTCCACCAACTCCACAACAGCGGTGGTGCGCCCGACCGGACTGTGCCGGTCGGGCCCGTGCTCCGGCAGCCGTGTCTTGTTCACGCGCAGACTCGTGTCGTAAGCCCGGACGTGGTGGGGGCATTCGCAGTTGCCCGCGAGCGGCGCCGGGCAGGTGAAGGCCGAGCGCAGCCGGTCGACGTCGGCAGCGGAGAGGATCGAGGACCAGACCATGACCTCGTCCTCCTCGCCGTACACCACGAAACCGTCGTAGCTGAACGACCGCAGTTCACCGACCGAGCACGCACAACAGAAAAGCACGCGCGTGTAGTCGTGCATCTGCTCGTAAGGCCCGCGTTCGCGGACGTTGACCACGAGTTCCTGCTGCCCCGAGCAGATCAGGCAGTGGTCCGACCACCTCATCGGCGCATGCTGATCAGCAACGCGAGCCCGGCCGACAACGCGATGAGAGCGCCGACAACCAGCTGGTTGAGCCAAACGGCCGCCGCACCACCGTCCGTTCGGAACAGTGCGACGACGATCAGCCCCACCGCCAGACCGATCGTGATCGGTTGCGCCAGCGGCACGTCCAGCGGTGCCATCGCCCGCACCATGCCGAGCAGCATCACCACGACGGCCAGGCCCATCGACCACCAGTAGGGCCGGAAAGCGTGCAGTGACGCGCCGAAGTGCAGGACCGGTGGTGCGGCGATGAGCCACACGCCCGCCAGGAACGCGGCGACACCGGCCCTGCTCTCGGCAGTTCGTCCGTGAAGATCCCCCACGCGAGTGATTCTCACCTCTCGACGGCTCCCTGGGAACACCCACTATTCGTTTCGGTACGCCTTCATGTTGCGGAGCAACAGGTAGGTGTCCTGCAGCTGCGCGGAGTCGTTGATGCTCCGATAGATGCCCCACTTCGGATGCGCCTGGTCACCGCCCAGCCACGTGTCGAAGCCGGACCGCGAGGCGTTGACGACGGTCGTGCCGCCGTCCTTCAGCGAGTAGCGCAGGCTGCCGGAGTCGGCGACCTTGATCTCGATCTCGACGTCGATCCACTTGTTGCGCAACGGCGCCAGCGGCGTGCTGCCGAGTTTCGCCTGGCCGGCGCCGAACAGTCGCATCTCGACGGTCTCGGTGGAACCGGAGCGGAACAGCGACATGGTGACCACGGGCGAGTCCACGCCGGTGTGCTTGACCTGGAATATGTGCGAGAAGCTGGTGGTGCCCTTCAGCGACGTCGGGATGTACATCTGGTAGTTGAAGCGCCAGGTCTCGCCCTTCTTCATGTCGTGACGGGTGCTGCCGGTCTGGATCGCGCGCACCTCGTTGCGCTGCCGGTCGGAACCGTCCCGATCGGACTTGTGCATCACGAACCGGTACTGGTCGCTCTCGGCGAAGATGTGCGTGGCCGAGGGATGCGAGTTCGAGCGGTCGTCCTCGATGCCGACGAACGCCTTCAGACCCACCGAGCCGGGGTTCGGGGCCCACTTCTGCACGAACGCCATCGCACCCACGTCAGCGGAGGCCACACCCGCGGCCAGTGGCGTGGCCGCGACGGCGAGAGCTCCTCGCAGCGCGGTGCGGCGGTTGAACAACTGCATGCGGTTCCTCCTCGAACCAGGGCGGCGGTCCGAGGCAGCGGTACCCACACGATCTGGGACAGACCTCCGACGTGTCAAGGGCTCACATTCGTGGAGAAGCGGTGCAGATCCGGTGAAGGTGTTGCCGGGAAACGGGAACCGGTCCGGTGATCGGACCTAGCGTCGGGACATGGACACCGTGGACGTGCTCGTCGTCGGCGCCGGGCTGGCCGGACTCAACACAGCGCGCCTGTTGGCAGAAGCAGGCCTCGACGTGGCCGTTTGTGAACGCAGGACAAACCTGGAGACCGGCATCCGCACGACCGGGATCTTCGTCCGGCGCACGCTCGACGACTACGACCTTCCCCACCTGGGGCCGGCGGTCCGGAGAGTGCTGCTCTACCCGCCGTCGCTGAAGGAACCGGTGGAGTTCGTGAGCGCCCGGGACGAGTTCCGCGTCGGCGACATGGAAGGCATCTACGCCGCGGCGGTCGAGGACGCCGAACGTGCGGGTGCGCACGTTCACCTGAACTCCAGTTACCCGGCGAAGTCCACGAAAGCCCGCTTCACGATCGGCGCGGACGGCGCCCGCTCCACGGTGGCGAAGAACCTCGGCCTCGACGTCAACCGGCAGCTCATCACCGGCATCGAGGAGGTCTACCCGGTCGCTTCCGGCTCGACGCCGACGTTCCACTGCGTGGTCGACCCGCGGATCGCACCCGGCTACATCGCCTGGGTCATCGACGACGGCGAGCACGCTCACATCGGACTGGCCGGCCGCGCCGACCGGTTCACCGCACCGCTCCCCCAGCTGCTGCAACGCTTCCGCGACAGCTTCCCGGTGCCGGAGCCCGCCGGGCCGGTGAAGCGCCGGGGCGGCCCGATTCCGGTCGGCGGGCTGCTCCGCCGGATCGCGTCGCCGCAGGGCCTGCTGGTCGGTGACGCCGCAGGCGCGGTCTCGCCGCTGACGGCCGGTGGGCTCGATCCGTGCATGCGGATGTCCGAGCTCGCGGCCTCGGTCACGTTCGACTACCTGCGCAGCGGCAACAGGTACGTGCTGGAGCACTACGACGGAGCGGCCATGCGGCGGCGCTACCGCACCAGGTCGCTGCTGCGGCGTGGCCTGTCGCTCGTCAGGAGCCCGAACCTCGCCGAGTTCGCGTTCACAACGCTGCGCACGCCGCCAGGAAAGGCCGTGGCCGAGCGGATCCTGTTCAACTAGGACGCCAGGAGTCCGCCGGCGACCAGAGCGACCAGCACGTCCGCGCGTTGTGCCGGATCGGGCAGGGACTCGACCGCCAGGGAGATCCCGTTCGCGAGTTGCAGGACGTCGTCCACGGTGACGCTCGGACCGACCGAACCCTCCGCGTGCGCGCGAGCCAGGAGCTGCTGTGCGGCTTCCCGGATCATGGTGTGGGGCGAGAACTCCGGATCGGACTCGTACCCCGTCAGCGCCGGCCCCAGCCCCCGCGCGGTGGCCGCGTGCGTCACCACAGCACGCAACCAGGTCACCAGCGCCGCCCCCGCGTCCGGCACCGTCAGCTGGTCCTCCGCTTGATCGCACAAGGCCTGCACGCGATCGCGGAGCACCGCTTCCAGCAGCTCCGCGCGACGCGGGAAGTGCCGATGCAGGGTGGCCGATCCGACTCCGGCGCGTCGGGCGATCTCCTCCAGGGACGCCCCTGCTCCGGACTCGGCGATCACCACACCCGCCGCGGCCACCACTCGGTCACGGTTGCGCCGCGCGTCGGCCCGCCGGCCTGACGAGCTGGGAGCTTCTCCCATGGACACCTGCTTGCTAAGTGGGGTGGGTCCCCCATATCGTACCGGACCACAAGTGGGGTGGTCCCTCCACTTGAGTTCCCGGACAGGTGGAGACGAAGAATGAAGATCGGATCAGCGGTCGGTGACGTGCGCGGTCCTGCGACGTTGGACGCGGTCGTCGGCCAGGTGCGGGTGGCGGCCGAGGCTGGATTCGCCACCGCATGGGCAAGTCAGGCACTGGGCTGGGACGCGTTGACCGCCATCGCGGTGGCCGGTGCCGCCGTCCCCGGCATCGCCGTGGGCACGGCCGTGGTTCCGGTTCCCCAGCGGCACCCGATGATGCTTGCGGGGCAGGCGCTGACGGCGCAGGCCGCCGTGAAGGGACGTCTGACGCTGGGCGTCGGCACAGGTGTCGCCGCGATGGTGTCGGGGATGTTCGGACTGCGCACCGATCGGCCCGTGCAACGCATGCGCGACTACCTGACGGTGCTCGGCCCGCTGCTGCGCGGGGAAAGTGTCGAGTACCGCGGCGAGACGCTCACCGCGGTAGGGGCGGTGACCGTCCCGGGCGACGTACCGGCGCCGTCTGTGATCGTCGCGGCGATGGGCCCGCGCATGGTGCGACTGGCCGGAGAACTCGCCGACGGGACCGTGACCTGGATGACGGGACCGAAAACACTGGGAGAGCACATCGTTCCCACCATCACCAAGGCGGCCGGAGGACGAGCACCACGAATCGTCGCCGGACTGCCCGTGTGCGTCACGAACACCCCCGACGACGTCCGCGCCCGGATCGCCGAGCAGTTCGCGCTCGCCGCGCAGGTGCCCGAGTACCGCGCGACGCTCGACCGGGAAGGAGCGGCCGGACCGCAGGACGTCGCGATCGTCGGCACGGAAACCCAAGTGACGCAGGCACTTGACCGGCTTCGCGACGCCGGCGTCACCGAGTTCATGGCCGCGCCCTACGGAACCGCCGACGAACAGAACCGCACCATCGACCTGCTCGCCGGACTCACCCGTTAAAGCGTGGTCAGAGTTCGGCCGCCCGCTTCAGGGCCGCGTTCTCGGCCTGCATGCCGTCCTTCATGGCCCTGCCGATGAACAGGTCCGCTCCCCCGGACAGCACGCCGTCGACCAGCAGTTCGTTGGTGACCAGCACGGTGCCGTCGGGCTGCGGTGTGAGCGTCCGACAACGCTGGCCGTAGACGAACCACGCGTTCCAGCCCGCGTCCTTCCAGCAGAAGCGCCGGCCCGGAACGCCGTTGAGCACGGTGTGCTTCGCGGCCATCTTCACCGTGCCGAGGAGCACGTCCACGCGAACCTCGTCGCCCGGCGCGGTGCCGCCTGCCGCCTTGACGACCCACGGGTTCCAGCGCGCGTAGCCCGGGAAGTCGGTGATGAGGCCGTAGATGCGTTCCTGCGGCGCGGAGATGACGGTCTCGGCGCGGTAGACCACCGAGTGCTCGCCAGGCTCCCTGGGATCGAGCGGAGAGCCGCTCGCCAGCATCGCGAACACCAGACCGGCTGCCAGCACGTGACCACCTCGACCAAGAGATCCACCGGGACGCAGACGTGAAGAAAATACGCGTTCGCGTCCCGGTGGACATCGGCCGATCAGGCGGTGAGGAGGGTCAACCCGTACGTGCGCAGGATCTCGTTGACGGGCTGGAACCAGGTGCGGCCGCCGCCGGAGCAGTTGCCGTAACCGCCGGACGTCACGCCCTGCGCCTGGTCACCGGTGATGAACGAGCCGCCGGAGTCGCCAGGCTCGGCGCACACGCTGGTGCCGACCATCTCGTAGACCGCGCCCTGCTGGTAGTTCACGGTCTCGTTGCGGCCCTGGACGACGCCGCAGTGCCAGTGCGTGGTCGAGCCCGAGCGGCACACCGAGGTGCCGGGCGGGGCCTCCCACGAACCGCGCACCAGCGCGTCGCTCACCTGACCCCAGCCGAGCACGACCGGCACGTTCCACCAGCCGCCGCCGGTGCGCACCCAGCCGTAGTCGTTGGTGGGGAAGGAAGAGCCGACGAACTCGCCCTGCCACGAACGGTCCCAGCCGTAGACGTTCCAGGCGCCGACGTTGCAGTGGCCGGCGGTGACGTAGCCGCCGTGCACCGAGAAGCCGATCGAGCAGCGGACGTTGCCCGTGTAGAACGGGTCGCCGCCCACGGTGCCGGCCGCGAACGTCTGCGGCCGTTGGACGCCCTCGGTGTTGACGACAACATCCTTGGGCAGGCCCGAAACGTCGGCTCCCGGCAGGGCGTCGACCACCACGGCGCCGCGCTGGACGTCGACCCGCCACCCGGCGACGTCCTTCGACACCGATCCGGCCTTCGACAGTCTGTCGATGCCCGTCTTCACCGCGTTCAGGGACGCGAGTGTCTTCGTGCGCAACACCGGTTGCGCACCCGCGGCCTTGACCGCCTCGACCCGAGCCGGGTCCGTCACGGCCACGTTCAGCTTGCCGTCGGCGTACCAGCTGCCGCCGAACGCGTCGGCGGCGGCCTGCTCGGCGGCCGGGGCGATCTTCAGCGCCACCTTCTCGGCGCGGATCCTCGTCAGAGCCTGTGCCTGGGTGATCCCGAGGTCACGGCTCATCGCGTCGACGACGTCCGCCGACGCCGTCACAGCGGGGATGGTGATCGTGCTCAGCACGATCGCGGACACGGAAACCATGCGTAGCAGCATTTTCTCTCCTACGGGGTCCAAGGTGAGCTCACGGCCCAGCTCACGTCCTGGTTGTACGAGGCAGGGTTGTCGTACACGTGCGCGCCGCCGTTCGAGGCGACCCAGACCTCCTCCGAGTAGTGCCGGATGTTGGTGCCGAGCTCGTTGACCGATTCGAGCCGGACGCCGCCCGTGCCCTGTTGCGCGCAGAACGTCGCGTCCCGGCGGAACAGGTCGGTGTTGTCGTTGGTGCCGAGACGGACGCGGAAGTCCGCGTGCCGCAGGAACTGGCCGGAGATGTTGCGGGACTCGAACGAGTAGCAGGTCGGGTCGGCGAGCCCGCGCCGGACGACGAACGTCGCGTCCGCCTTGGTCAGGCTGTCGCTCGCGCTGGTCACGACGTCGGTGCGCGCCAACGACTCCCGGTGCCGCAGGTAGCGGTCCGTGAAGCCGGGTGAGGTGACGCGGAACGAACGGGCCTGGTCCAGCGGCAGTTCCGCACCGCTGCGCCACAGCCCGGTCCCGACCGCCCACGTCGTGTCGGCGGCGAAGGAGTTCGCGGTGTCCCAGGGGTTCGGGCCACCGGAGCGCGCCAGGTAGACGCCCTCGTTGTAGTGCCGCACGAACGAACCGCGCACGTTGAACGATTCCAGCGCGGTGCCGCCCGAACCTTCACGAGCGCAGAACGTGGCATCGGCGGCGATCGTGCCGTTGTTCACGTCCGTGCGGATGCGTCCGTTGCTGTGCCTGAGGAACTGGCCGGGGAAGTTCCGCGACTCGAACGAGAGGCAGGCGGCGTCGGCGAGTCCGGGCCGCGGGTGGAACGTCGCGTCCAGCTTGCCCAGGTCCGTGCTGATCACGTCGGTGCGCGCCAGCGAGTCCTGATGGCGCAGGTAGCGGTTGGTGTATCCGGTGGTGGTGACGCGCAACGAGACCACGTCGTCCGGACTGACCGCCGTGCCGCGAGCCACTGCGAGAACGCCGAGGTTGACCGCCCGCACGCGCGACTCGGTCATCTTCAGCACGCGCCGGTCGTAGGTGTAGAAGCCGTTGACCTCGTTCTCCACGTCGTACGGCTCGGTGTAGACCATCGCGGACAGGCCGCGCGTGTGAACGAGCCGCTGCACCTGCTTGACGATCTCCTCGTACCGCTTGGTCAGCGACTGCTCGTCCGGATACAGGGCCCCGTAGGCGAATCCCGCACCCGGTTGGTACTCGTGACCCACGACCCGGCGGCCCAGGCCACCGAACTCGCCCAGCATCGCGACCCGGTTGGCGTCCGGCTGACGGGTGGTGGCCGAGATCTGGTAGGCGTGGTCGTCGATCACGTCACCGTTGCCGGGGTCGGGATCCGAGACGCAGCAGTTGGATCCCGAGTTGTGGTTGACCAGGCGGGTGTTGTCGATCGAGCGCACCAGGTTCACGATCCGGCCGGCGTCGTACTCGCCCCAGCCCTCGTTGAACGGCACCCACTGCACGATCGACGTGATGCCCTTGAGCTGGTCGAGGATCCGGCGCAGCTCGGACTCGTAGTTCGCGCGCGAGTTCGGCGCCTCGTCGATCGAGTCGACGGACGGCATGTCCTGCCAGACCATCAGGCCCAGCCGGTCCGCGTGGTAGAACCAGCGCGCCGGCTCGACCTTGATGTGCTTGCGGACCATGTTGAACCCCAGGGCTTTCTGGCGTTCGAGGTCGAAACGCAGCGCCTCGTCGGTCGGCGCGGTGTAGATGCCGTCCGGCCAGTAGCCCTGATCCAGCGTGCCGCTCTGGAAGACGAACTTCCCGTTCAGCAACGGCCGCATGACGCCGCCGACCATCGCCTTGCCGAGCGAGCGCATGCCGAAGTAGCCCGTCACGACGTCCCCGCCGGCCAGCGTCACGCGCAGGTCGTAGAGGAACGGGTCGTCCGGCGACCACAGCCTGGCGTTCGGCACCGGCACCCGCAGCGAACCACCGGTCGTGCCGGTCTGCCTGCCGACCACCTGCCCGCCGCTGAGTACCTCTGCCGTGACCGACTGGCCCGCGGTGCCCTGCACGACCAGGTCGAGCGCGCCTGCGCCGACGTTCGGGGTGGTGTCGAGACGCGTGATGTTCGCTGCCCGCACCGGTTCCAGCCACACCGTCTGCCAGATGCCGGACGCCGCGGTGTAGAAGATCCCGCTCGGATTCCTGCGTTGCTTGCCGATCGGATAGCGGCTGCCGTCGATCGTCGAGCTCACACCGACGATGATCTCGTTCGCACCGGTGGTGAGTGCCGAGGTGATGTCGAACGAGAACGCGTCGAAGCCGCCGGTGTGCGTGCCGACCTGCCTGCCGTTGACCCAGACCCGCGTCTCCCAGGTCACCGCGCCGAAGTTGAGCTTGACGTTGCGGCCGTTCCAAGTGGACGGAACGGTGAAGGTGCGGCGGTAGAACATGTTGTCCTCGTGCCGCTTGATGCCCGACAGAGCGGACTCGATCGGGTACGGCACGAGGACGCCTTCGGCCAGCGGGCGGCCGATGGGCGGGCTGTTCAGGTTCGGTGCTCCGGCGAACTCCCAGACACCGTTGAGGTTCTGCCACTCGGTGCGCATTAGCTGCGGTCGCGGGTACTCGGGCAGGGCGTTCGCCGGCGACACCTGGGCGGTCCAGGGTGTCGAGAGCGGAGGAACTTTCGGTATCCACTCCGCCGCGTGCGCGGTTGGTGTCAGGAAGGTTGCTGTGATCAGGATCGAGACCAATACGCCCAGGACGCGTCTGGTCATGGCTCTCCTATCTTCGCAATATTCGCTGCAGGACTACGACGATGAGCAAGAACACGCCGCTGACCACCGACTGGTAGTTGCTGTCGAGCGTGCCGATCTGGTTGATGACGTTCTGGATGACCTTGATCAGGCCGACGCCGATGACGGTGCCGAGGATCGTGCCCATGCCACCGGTCAGCAGGGTTCCGCCGATGACGACGACCGAGATGGCGTCCAGTTCGAGGCCGACGCCGATGACCGTGACGCCCGACTGCAGATAAGCGGCGGTCAGGGCGCCGGCGAGACCCGCCAGCGTGCCGCTCATCGTGTAGACGATGATCTTGGTCTTCGCGACGGGAACGCCCAGCAGGACCGCCGACTGCTCGGCGCCGCCGGTCGCGAACACGTTCTGGCCGAAGCTGGTGCGGTTCAGGATCATCCCGCCCAGGACGGCGAGCACGGCCGCGATGAAGATCGGATACCCGAAGCCGAGCACGGTGCCGCGACCCAGTTCGACGAACGCGCTGTCCGCCGGGATCTTGTAGGTGTTGGCGCCCTCGTCGGTGATCGCGAGCAGAAGGCCGCGGGCGAACAGCAGCGACGCCAGCGTGACGATGAACGGCGCCATGTTCGTGCGGGCTATGAGCAGTCCGTTGATCAGGCCGATCAACCCGCAGACGACCAGCGGCAGTGCGAGCGCCGCCAGGAACCCGTACTGCGAGCCCCAGGCAGCGAGCACGCCGCCGAGCGCGTAGAGCGAGCCGACGGACAGGTCGATGCCGCCCGTGATGATCACGAACGTCATGCCGATCGCGATCACCGCGAGGAACGAGCCCTGCAGGGCGAGGTCGCGCAGGTTGTCGAGGCTGCCGAAGCGGGGAAAGACCAGCCAGGACACCGCGACCATCAGCACGAGCGCGACGGCGGCGCCCTGGCGTTGCAGGACCTTGGCCCGCGCGGCCGCCTTCGGAACGGCGGGAGTGGTTGTGGTGATCATCGGCGCTCCCGTGCCACGTACACGGCGGCGATGATGATCGCGGCCTGGATCATCTGCGCGATCGAGTCCGGCAGGTTGTGCTTGATCAACGTTGCCCTGACGAGCTGCATCAGGATCACGCCGAACACCGTGCCGAGCACCCGTACCTTGCCTCCGGTCAACGGGGTCCCGCCGACGACCACGGCGGTGATCGCGGACAGTTCCATGAGCAGGCCCATGTCGGCCGGGTCGCTGGCGGCGAGCCGGGAGGTGGCCAGCACACCGGCGATCGCCGCGAGCACGCCGCAGATCGCGTAGACGCCGACCAGCACCCGGTTGACCGGGAGCCCCGCCAGCGTGGCCGCCTTGCGGTTGCCGCCGATCGCGACGAGCTGACGCCCGAACGTCGTGCGGTTGGTCAAGCCGGCGATGGTGAGCGCCAACAACCCCGCGATCAGCACGCTGATGGGGATTCCGAGCACGTCACCGGTGCCGAGCTCCAGGAACGCCGGGTCGTGCAACTGGACGAGCTGGCCCTCGGCGATGACCAGTGCCAGTCCGCGCCCACCGACCAGCAGCGCGAGGGTGGCGACGATCGGCTGGATGCCGACCTTGGCAACCAGGAAACCGTTGAACGCTCCCGCCAGCACGCCGACGACGAGCGCCATCACGATAGCGACGAGCGGGCCGGCGCCCAGGTAGAGCGGAATGATCGCGGCAGCGAGTGCCATGACCGCGCCGACGCTCAGGTCGACGCCTTCGGTGCCGATCACCAGCGCCATGCCGAGCGCGACGATCAGCACCGGTGCGGCCTGCACGAGCTGGGTGGTGAAGTTGCCCAGCGTCAGGAAGTTGCTCGTGAACAGGGCGTTGAACAGCAGCAGCACACCAACGGCGACGTAGACACCGTTGTCCTGCAACCAGCGCGTTCGCGCGGCCGCGGTGCTAGTTGCTGTTCTGGTGGCTGACCGCGTGGTCGTCTGAGCCATCCCTCACCTCCGCCGCGATGGCCTTGAGCACGTGCTCACTCGTGAGCTGGTCGCCTTCCAGCTCGCCGACGACTGACCCGTCGCGCAGCACGATCAGACGGTCCGCGCCGTCGAGCAGTTCGTCCAGCTCGGAACTGATCAGCAGCACAGCCAGGCCTTCCCGCGCGAGTTCGTCGATCAGCGCCTGCACTTCCGCCTTGGCGCCGACGTCGATGCCGCGCGTCGGTTCGTCGAGCAGCAGGATCCTGGGCTCGGTGCACAGCCACCTGGCCAGCAGGACCTTCTGCTGGTTGCCGCCGGACAGCTCCGCGACCTTCTGCTCGGGGCTGGACACCTTGATGCGCAGGCGTTTGACGAACGTGTCCACGATCCGGTCCTGGGTGGACCTGCTGACCACGCCGAACCGGCTGAGCCTCGGCAGCGCGGCCAGCACGATGTTCTCGCGCACGGACAGGTTCGGGATGATCCCCTCGGTCTTGCGGTCCTCGGCGAGCATGCTGATGCCCGCCCGCATCGCCGACTTCACGTTGTGCGACACCGGTTTTCCCGCGACGATCACCGTGCCGCCGTCGAGCGGAAGCGCGCCGATGATCGCCTTCGCGGTCTCGGTCCGGCCCGACCCGAGCAGGCCGGCGAGGCCGACGACCTCGCCGGGCCTGATCGACACGCTCACGCCGTTGATGCGCGGCTTGCTGGTCAGGTCCCGTGCTTCGAGCACCGGCTGGGTGTCGGCGTGGTGACCTTCGCCGAACGCCGTGGTGCCGTGCTTCTCGTTCTCCTTGACCGACCTGCCGAGCATCAGCGAGACCAGCTCGATGCGCGGAAGTTCCTTGAGAGGACCACTGTGAACGTTTCGCCCGTCTCTCAGGACCGTGACCGTGTCGCAGATCCGGTACAGCTCGTCCATGCGGTGACTGACGTAGATGATCGAGATGCCCGCCTCGTGAAGTTTTCGCACGACGCCGAGCAAGGTCTCGACCTCGCGTGGTTCCAGCGACGACGTGGGTTCGTCCATGATCACGACGTCCGCGTTCGCCTCGACCGCCCTGGCGAGCGCGACCATCTGCTGCTCGCCGACCGCGAGTGTCCCGAGTGGACTGCTCACGTCCGCCGTGATGCCGTAGCCCCGCAACAGCTTCGAGGCGTCCGCGTCGCGGCGGGCGCGGTCGATGAGGCCGAACCGGTTGCGCGGCTCGCGGCCCAGGAACAGGTTGGCGGCCACGCTCATCAGCGGAACGAGGTTCACCTCCTGGTAGATCGTGGAGATGTGCCCGCCCCGGGTGATCTGACCGGCGTCCGGGGTGTGGATGCCGGTCAGCACCTTGATCAGCGTGGACTTGCCGGCGCCGTTCTCCCCTACCAGCGCGTGGATCTCGCCGCGCTGGAGCGTGAAGTCGACGTCGCCGAGTGCCTGGACGCCGGCGAACGTCTTGGTGACGCCGGCGACCTCGATGACCGGATCAGTAGGCATTGCCGAGCTTCTGCGCCGCGTTCGTCGTGTCGTACTCGTCGTCGGAGATCACGATGTTCTGCGGGATCTCGTCGCCCTTGCCGAACTTCTCGAGCGTGTCGAACGCGAGCGGGCCGAAGCGCGGGTTGGACTCGACCACGGCGGTGTAGCTGCCGTCCGCGATCAGCTGCACGGCGTTGCGCGTGCCGTCGATGGACACGACCTTGACGTCCTTGCCCGGCACCTTGTTCGCGGCCTTGAGCGCGGTGACGGCGCCGACGCCCATCTCGTCGTTCTCGGCGTAGACGGCGGTGATGTCCGGGTTGCTCTGGATGAGCTGCTCCATCACGGCCTGGCCCTTGGACCTGTCGAACTCGCCGGTCTGCTCGGCGACGACGGTGAGGCCGGGAGTGCCGGCGATGCCGTCCTTGAAGCCCTTGGTGCGGTCGACCGTGACGTTGTTGCCCGAGGCGCCGAGCAGGATCGCGACCTTGCCGGTGCCGCCGGTCGCCTTGATCATCTGCTGGGCGGCGCGTTCGCCCTGCTTGACGAAGTCCGAACCGATGAAGGTCAGGTAGTCCGTGCACGGCTGCGCGGTGACCTTGCGGTCGATCGTCACGACCGGCACCTGCTTGGCCTTGGCCGCGTCGAACGCGGGCTGCAGGCCGTCGGAGTTGAGCGGTGCCACGATCAGCAGCTTCGCGCCGCGGTCGATCAACGACTTGATGTCGCTGATCTGCTTGTTCAGGTCGCTCTGCGCGTTCGTGTACAGCAGTTCCGCACCCCGCTTCGCAGCCTCGTCCTTGATCGACTGCGTCTCGGCGGTGCGGAACGGGTTCGCTTCCTTCTCCGACTGGGAGAAGCCGACCATCGCACCCTTGAGATCTACCTGCGGGTATCCGGTCTTGCTGCGCGCACAGCCGGGACCAGCGCTCTGGTTCTGCGCGGCGGACGCCGCAGGGCCTCCGCTCGTCGCGGTCGTCGGGGTTTCTCTGGCTGTGCACCCCGTCACGAGCAAGGCGGCGACGGCGATGAGCAACATGCGAGACATCGTTGGCTCCTACACGGCGGGCTATGCGTGGACGCGCTCTCAGGCGCTAGATTTGCATCGTTGTTCCAACGTTGTAAAGACTGAACACTTCCCGGTACTTTTCCCGGTACTTTTTCTGGAGGCTGTGTTGGCCACGCTTAAGGACGTCGCCCGCCTGGCGGGCGTCTCGGTCAAGACCGTGTCGAACGTGGTCAACGGCTACTCGTTCGTGAAGGCGGACAACCGCCGCCGCGTCGAGGAGGCGCTGGAGGCCACCGGCTACCGGCCCAACCTCGGCGCCCGCAACCTGCGCCGCGGCCGCACCGGCTTCATCGCCCTGGTCCTGCCCGAACTCTCGATCCCGTACTTCGCCGAGCTCGCGGGTCTCGTCATCGCCGCCGCCCAGGAACACGAGTGGAACGTGCTCATCGAGCAGACGTTCGGCACCCTGGCCGGCGAACGCTCCGCGCTGGCGTCGCTCGGCCCGCACCTGGTCGACGCCGCGATCCTGAGCCCGGAAGCGCTGCAGGTGGACGACTTCCAGCTGTCCGTCCCCGCCGTCCTGCTGGGCGAGCACGCCATCGACGTCCCGATCTCCCGCGTGGGCATCGACAACGTGGCCGCCGCGCAGGCCGCCGTCCGCCACCTGATCTCGCTGGGTCACCGACGAATCGCCGCGATCGGCGCCCACCCCCACCGCGGTACCGCGGCCCTGCGTCTGGAGGGCTACCGCGCGGCACTGGCCGAGGCCTCGCTGCCGTTCGTCGACGAGCTGGTCGTGCCGGCGCTGAACTACCACCGCGCGGACGGCGCCGCCGCGATGAAGACGCTGCTGGACCTGCGCAACCCGCCGGACGCCGTGTTCTGCTTCAACGATCTGCTGGCCATCGGCGCCATGCGAGCGGCCGCCGAACGCTTCGTGCGCGTGCCCCAGGACCTGGCGGTGGTGGGCTTCGACAACAACGAGGAGAGCGTCTACAGCTCCCCGTCACTGACCTCCGTCGCCCCCGACAAGGGCGCCATCGCCCGCGCCGCCGTCGACCTCCTGCACCGCCGTGCCGAATCCCGCGACGCGGCGCTGGAGGACGTCGAAACCCCGTTCTCGTTGCAAGTGAGGGAAAGTACCGTGGCCCGATGACGGTGACGTTCGGCCCGGACCACATCGTTTTCACGGGCTACGAGCCGTTCCTCGACACGTCGTTCAGCGCCGCGCAGATCGCGGCCATTCGTGCACGACTTACGCCTTTGATGCGTGCCTACAACTTCGACAGCATGTTGTGGGATTGGACCCATCTCGGGCTGTACGACCTGCTTCGGGCGTTGAACGGGACTTTGGTGCGTCCTTCGTCGCCCGCGACTTTGGGCGATCCGTTCGAGGTGTACCGGTGGGCGATGGAGATCGCGGACTACGGGCGGGCGAAGGCGTCGTAGGTCCGCTGGTCGAACAGGACGAACCTGATCACGGGGACCGGGGAGTCCTCGGTGGCGGCGTGGGCGATCCGCGCGGCGTCCTCGACCGGCCAGCGGTAGATGCCGGTGGAGATGGCCGGGAACGCGATCGTGTGCGCATCGAGTCCGGCTGCCACGCGGAGTGCGTTGCGGTGGCAGTCGGCGAGGAGTTCGGAACGGTCTTCGGTGGCCGACCAGACCGGGCCGACGGTGTGCACGACCCATTTGGCACGCAGGCGGCCCGCGGTGGTGGCGACGGCCTGGCCGGTTTTCAGGCCGCCGCCGTAGTGGCCGGCGCGCAGCTTGCGGCAGTCGGCGAGGATGTCCGGGCCGCCCTTGCGGTGGATCGCGCCGTCCACTCCTCCGCCGCCGAGGAGGGAGGAGTTGGCGGCGTTCACGATCACGTCGGCTTCCTGCTCGGTGATGTCGCCGAGGACGTACTCGATGGTGGCCACGTCCCCGATTGGATCACGACAACGGGCAGGTGGCCACGTCAGCCGGTCGCGGCAGGGTCGCCGACCGAGGCGGTTCCACCCCGTCCAGCCACCGCTCCAGCGCCACGAACGCCGCCCGATGGCAGGGCGCGAGGGGCCGCAACCGATCCGGATAGGCGTCCACCAGTCCGTCCACGTGCGTTCCCTGCTCCACCCGGTAGTACCGGTGCAACCGATCCGGTGTCATCCCCGCGTACACGTCCGAATCCTGGCTGATCGGCAGCAACACGTCGTAGGTCCCGTGCACCGTCAGCAAAGGCCGCTTCACCTTGCCGGTCAACGCGACCCGGGACACGGCGGGACCGGCGATGCGACGTCGGGAAACGTACGAGTAGTCAGCGTCGCAGGTAGCACTGCCAGGGGTGCAGAACGGCACGCCGGCCTCCAGTTCCCCGTCGAACCGCGGGTCGAACTCCTCGCGGTAGATGCGCTGGGTCAGATCCCAGTAGTAGCGGTAGTGGTAGTCCCACAGGAATTCCGTGCCGGCCGGAAAGCCCGCCGCGACCATCGCCTCGTGCGCGCCCGGTTCGCCTGCCAGGTAGGCCGGGTAGGCGCGGAGGACGGGCGGCAGGAACGTCAGCGGGTTCGGGCCCGCGACCGTCCACAGTGTCCCCTCCCAGTCGACGCCGCCGTCGTAGAGGTGCGGGCGGTTCTCCAGTTGCCAGCGGACGAGGTAGCCGCCGTTGGAGATGCCGGTGGCGATCGTCCGGCGCACGGGTCGGCCGTAGCGTTGAGACACAACGGACTTCGCGGCGACGGTGAGCTGGGTGAAGCGGTGGTTCCACTCCTCCATGGCGCGGCCGTCGCGGTAGAACTGGGCGCCGGTGTTGCCCTTGTCGGTGGCGGCGAAGGCGTAGCCGCGGGAGAGGACCCAGTCGGAGATGGCTCGGTCGTTAGCGTACTGCTCGCGCACGCCGGGGGCGCCGGTCACGACCAGGCCGCCGTTCCAGTGGTCGGGCATTCTGACCACGAACTGGGAGTCGTGCCAGCCGTGGTTGGTGTTGGTGCGGGAGGTGTCCGGGAAGTAGCCGTCGATCTGGATTCCCGGCACGGCGGCGGGAACGGGCAGGGCGGCGCTGGTGAGGCCCGCCCAGTCGGCCGGGTCGGTGTGGCCGGTGGTGACCAGGCCGGTCGTGGTGAGGTCGGCGAGGTGGGTCAGTTGCTGGTGTTCTGCGCCGGGGACCGTCATCGCGGACGTCGGCGGGGTGAGCGCGAGCACGAGTACCAGCGGGAGCAACATAGCTGGTCAAGCTAGTTGTGGCGGGTCCTCGGCGACATGGTTGCCTCCCACACAAGGCCTGCTTTGAAGGTGGTGAAGCCGAACAGGTCCAGCACTCGGCGGACTTGGGGCTGGGTGTGGCGCAGGTCGAACGACTTGCCGCTGTGGTGCGCGGCGCAGAGCAAGAGCAGGAGGGTGCGCAGGCCGCTCGCGGACAGGAACGTCACCTCCGCCAGGTCCACCGAGACGCGGTCGGTGGTGGTGTCGGAGATGCCGGGCAGCACGGCCGCGAAAAGCAGGTCGCACGTCGTTATGTCCATCTCGCCTCGGCAAGTGGCCGTGAAGCACGTACCGGAGCGTTGGGTCCGCACGGCGAACGGGCTGGTCTCACAGGCGGTCATCGGGCCTCACCTCGCAGACGGGTCACCACTTCACCGCACTGCGAGGCCCGAACGATAGCAGCGGAAACGAAGCCGTGGCCGGGAAAACGAACTCAGCGCGACCGCAAGGTCTGGGACGGCGAGATGTCGTAGGCGGCGCGGTAGTGCGCGGCGAAGACACTCGGACGGGCGTAACCCCATCGGGCCGCGATCTCGGTGACGGAACCGTTGCCCGCCCTCAGATCTTCATGAGCGCACGACAGACGCACGCCCCGGAGGTAGGCCATCGGCGTCGTGCCGAGGTAACGGCGGAAGGCGAGTTGCAACGCCCGGATGGATACGCGGGCCGCACGCGCTATGTCGGCCGCGGAGATGTCCGTCGCAGCATTGTCCTCGATGAACGCGACCGCACGGCGCATGCTTCTCGGGTGCGCATCACGCCGGTCGACAGAGGTCGGCGCGGCGTGCGTGGTGTTCGGGAACGCGGCGAGGGTGGTGGACACCAGCAGGCCGATCGCGTTCGCCGCGACCAGCGGGTTGTCCGCGAAGTGCGGGAGCACCACGTCACGCAGATGCACACAGGTGGACCACCACGCTGCCGCGACCTGGGGCGAGGCCGGCCGGAAACCGATGAACCGCGCGCCGTCGGCCACCTCGTCGATCACCGATTGGGGCAGCGTGACCGTCGACAACCTCGGGTCGGCGATCGCCCCGACGAAGGAACTTTCGGGTGGTGCGCTCAGGAACACCTCGCCAGGCAGCCAGAATCGGTCCTCGCCGCCCGAACCGTAGTAGACGACGCCGGCGCCGTTGTGCCCGAAGACGTAGTTCCGCATCGGGTCGACGCTGACCTCGAGTGAGATGTGACCGTGCAACTCGTCGAACCGGATGTCCCCGTGTATCCGCGACGACATCCGCATGTGAGGGTGCTCGATGCCGGCGTTGAGACGCATCTGGCCGTAAGCCGCATTCAACACCTCGTGCGCCGCGTCCAAGTCCGTCACCTCGACGACCTGTTCCACGTGCTGCACGATCCTCGTTCGTCCCGCCGGTGTCCATCGCCAAGAAGGTTGCTTCCGCTCACCCGATGAGCGGGCGGAAGCAACCGTCACCCGGCTAGGCCCGGACGAGCGAGGCCAGTGCGGTCTGTCCCTGCTGGTTCGGGTGGAACACGGCTTCCGGCCCCTCCTGGCCCGGCGCCAGCGCGTCGAACCCGCGCAGGAACGGCGTGCCCGACTCGCACAGCGCGTGGCCGTCGAACGTGCCGGGGCGGGAGAACGGGCTGGCGAACGTGGCCTTGACGCCCTGATAGGCCGCCTTGGTCACGGCAGAACGCAGGGTGGCGTCGATGCCGTCGGCGACCTGGTTGCCCTGAGCGCGTTCCTCGGTGGTGAGGATTCCCTCGCCGCAGATCGGGTCGAGTGTGACACCGTCCGGGTTGTCCGAAGTGGACACCTGACGACCGTAGCCCACGACGACGACCCGTGCGTGCGGGCTGCGCTTGCCGATCTCGGCGAGCAGAGCGGTGACGTTGAGCTCCATCTGCGGCAGCCTCGCCAGGATCGCCTCGGTCGGCGCACCCGTGCAGTCGGCCTGGATGCAGATGCCGCCGTACGTCGCGTAGTCGATGTCGTTGGTGCCGACGGTGAGCAGCACCAGGTTCGTGTCGCGCTTCAGGGCGTCCAACTGGGCCGGACGGTCCTTGAAGGGACGGGAGAAGTCCGCGGTGGCGGCACCACTGCAGCTCACGTTCGCGAACGAGCCGAGCCTGCCCGCCGCGCGCAGGCGAGCGGCCACCTGCTCACCGTAGGAGTTGTTGCTGCGCCAGCAGTTCCCTGCCGTTCCGTCCTGGTAGGAGCCTGCTCCCGTGCCCGACGCGTACGAGTCGCCGAGTACTACGAGCGAGGTGGAATAACTCGCGTTGGCCGTGGGAGCGATCGCCAGAGCAGCCAGAACCGCTGTCAGGACAACAATTGTTCTTTTCACAGGACCCCCGATATCGATGTCGTGCCGTCGCCATAGTGCCCGAGACACCACGTCGTGCGCCGCCAAACGAGATGCGGTGGCCCTCCCGCGTGCGCTGATCAGCGAGGACTTCTTTCCGAACTCCCATGACAAACGCCCAGGGCGGATGCCACCATCCGCCGGACTGTTCGTCTCTAGGGGGATCGTTGAGAACATCTGACAGACCCTGGCGTGGTGCCGGGGCACTCGTTGCCGCGCTCGTCGCGGGTCTCGTGGTGGCCGTGCCCGGCACCGCGCACGCCGCCCAGCAACCGAACTGGGCCATGTCCAACCCGGCCAAGTGGGTCACGACCGACTCCAGGCAGCCGCACCAGGAGATCACGACGGGCGACGCGAAGGTCGGCGCCTGGCGGGACGACAAGCACCACATCGGCAAGTCGTACTTCACGTTCGACATCACGCGGTTCAAGGGCGCGCAGCTGTTCACGGCGAACCTGCGCACGCCGGAGAAGGCCGCGAACGACTGCGCCAAGCCGCGTGCCACGCGGCTCTGGGTCGTGCAGCCACCGAAGAAGATCACCTGGGCGCACCAGCCCTGGGAGAGCTCGAAGATCGAGCCGAACCCGAACCAGGACTGCGTGTCGCCCGCGGTCACCTGGAACGTCGCCGAGCCCATCAGGAAGGCTCTGGAGAAGGGCAGGACGGAGATCACGTTCGTGCTCCGGATCGCCGAGCAGTTCCAGGGCAAGGTCGAGTACGGCCGCACCTACGACCCGGCCGCGGTGCTGAGCACGACGTTCAACACGCCGCCGGGGACACCGACCGACCTGAAGATCGACATCCACAACTGCGACGGCACCACGCGCTTCGTCCCCAGCCTCACGCCGCGCGTCAAGGCCACCCTGCACGACGCCGACCCCGGTAGCGGCCTCACCGGGCGCCTGGCGTTCTGGCCGGTGGACGCGCCAGAACAACGCGTTGAGGTCGAGGCTCCCTTCCCCGGCGCCGGCGTGGTGGACACCCTGTTCCCCGAGGGCATGGTCAAGGACGGCGGCACCTACGCCTTCGCCGTGCGTACCGAGGACGGGTTCGCGAACTCCGAGTGGTCCGCGCCGTGCCAGTTCACCGCCGATGTGACGGCTCCGAGTGCTCCGAAGATCTCCTCCGCGACCTACCAGGAGAACGGTGGGTCTCCCGGTGACGGCGGCCAGGGTCTGCCGGGCGAGTTCACCTTCGACGCCAACGGCGCGGCGGACGTCGTCGCGTTCACGTACGACGGCATCGGCATCCCCAGCGGTCGCGTGGAAGCCGACGCTCCCGGCGGCAAGGCGACGATCACGATCACGCCGAACACCGACGGCCCGCTGTACATCCAGGTCCAGAGCATCGACCACGCCGGACTCCGGTCGGCGAGCTCGAGTTACCGCTACTGGGTCCGCACCACCGCGCCCAGGGTGCAGAGGCCGTTGCTGGAGCTCGGCAAGCCCGGCGAGTTCGTGCTCAACGCCACCCAGGACGGCGCCACGCGGTTCGTCTACCAGATCGACGGCGGCTCGGAGCAGACCGTGCCGGTCGGCGAGGACCACAAGGGCCGCTTCACGCTCACCTACACCCAGCCCGGTGCCGAGCGGCACGACCTGAAGGTCTGGACGGTCACCGCTGCCGGTGCCCGGTCGGGCATCACGACCAGCTCGTTCACCGTCGACCAGGTGCGACCGGAGGTCGACACCACCCCGTGGTCCGGCGTCGTGGGCCAGAAGCGCACGATTACCGTGACGCCGGCCATGGACGGTGTTGTGTCCTATGTGTACAAGATCGGCGACGACCCGGAGCAGCAGCTGCCCGCGGCACCGGACGGGACGCTGACGTTCGAGTACACGCCGACGGTCAAGGGCAGCTTCGACGTGCTGGTGGCGAGCGTCAACGAGGCCGGAGTCCGCTCCGGGTGGGGTGAGAGCGCGATCGACGCCGAGACGCCGGCGCCGGTGGTGACGAGCAACGACTACAAGAACCAACCGGGCGGCGCTCCCGGCCAGGCCGGCACGTTCACGTTCTCGTCGCCATGGCTCCCGGTCGTGTCGTACAAGTACAGGTTCGACGACGAGCCGTGGCAGACCACCACGGGCACGCAGGTCCAATGGGCGCCCAAGAAGCCGGGTTACCACTACCTGTACGTGCGTGGCGTCATGGACACCGGTCTGGAGAGTGACGACCAGTCGTACATGTTCCAGGTGAAGCCGGCGCCTCCTGCCCTGGCGAGCCCGCAGTTCCCGGACGGTGGTCCGGTGACGGCACGGCCGAACGTGCCGATCGAGTTCGTCGTGACACCCGCGTTGCCCGGGTCGCACGAGGTCCTGTGGTACGTCGCCTTCAACACGCCGCAGGTCGTTCCAGTGGGTGCGGACGGCAAGGCGCGGTTCACCGTCACCATGCCGTCCAGCGGGACGTTCTACCTGACCGTGTCGAGCAGGACTCCTGACGGCGTCGTGTCCGGCAACCTCGAGCGGTCGTACCCCGTTCCACAGCAGTGAGTTCACGGTGGCCCGCGGGTTTCCCCCGCGGGCCACCGGTTTCTCAGACCGAGGCCAGCACGTCCGCGATCTCCTCCAGCAACGACGTCTTGCGGCCGCCGGGCAGGAACGAGGCCAGCACGGCGTTCTCCGCCAGCGTCGCGACCTGCGCGGGCGTGAGATCGAGCGCCGTGGCCACCGCCAGGTACTCCCCTTCCAGCGTGGCGCCGAAGAACGGCGGGTCGTCGGTGTTCAGCGTGACCACGACGCCGGCGTCGAGCATCTGCCGCACGGGATGCGCCTCGATCGACGCGACCTGTTGCGTGCGGACGTTGGACGTCGGGCACACCTCCAGCGGGATTCCCTTCAGCACCAGGTGGTCCACCAGTGCCGGGTCCTCGACGCAGCTCGTGCCGTGGCCGATCCGTTCGGCCCGCAGGTCCCGCACCGCGGACCAGATGGTCTCCGGGCCGGTGGTCTCCCCCGCGTGCGGCACGCTGTGCAGGCCCGCATCCCTTGCCGCGTCGAAGAAGGGCGCGAACTGGGCGCGGCCGACGCCCGCCTCTGGTCCTCCCAGGCCGAAGGAGACCAGGCCGTCCGGGCGTTCGGACAGCGCGAACGCCAGCGTCTCCCGCCCGGCCACCAGGCCCTTCTCGCCCGGGATGTCGAAGCACCAGGCCAGGTCGACGCCCAGCGCCGCTGCTTCCGCGCGACCGGACTCGAGGCCCGCGAGGAGTTCGTCGCCGGCCATGCCGTCCGTGATGTGGTTGTACGGCGTGACGGTGACCTCGGCGTACCGGACGTTCTGCCGGGCCAGTTCGCGCGCCAGGCCTACGACGAGGGTGTGGATGTCGGCGCGGCCCTTCAGCATCGACTGGACCGCCCAGTACACCTTCAGGAAGTGGTCGAAGTCCCGGAACGTGTAGAAGCGCTCCAGTTCGGCGCGCTCGGTGGGCACGCCTGCCTCGGGGTGGCGCCGGGCGAGTTCCAGGACGGTGTCGACGCCGGCCGATCCGACGAGGTGGACGTGCAACTCGACCTTGGGCAGCGCGTGGACGAACGAACGCATGGCAAGCTCCCTGTGCAAGACGAAGGTGAGAGTGGTGGCGGAGGAACGAGGCGACTCAGGGAGCGAGGTCGCCACGTTCGGTGTCAGCGCCGTAGAGCGGCAGCTTGAAGTCCGGCACGATCTTCAACGTAGCAGCGACAACGACACCCGCGCAGCGAAAATCGGGCGCGCAGCCGCTGACCTGATCACTACGCTGGCTACGTGACCGGCGAGGACGTGCTCGACATCCTGGCGGCGCTCGACGGCTTCGACGTCCGCGTGGGCGGCGGCTGGGGCGTCGACGCGCTGGTGGGCAGGCAGACTCGCCCGCACGGTGACCTCGACCTCATGCACCGCGAGGAGCAGGAGCCGCGGATCCTCGAAGCCCTGGCCGCGCGCGGGTTCGTGGAAACGCTGTCGTGGCGCCCGGTGCGGTTCGTGGTCACGGACCCCGGCGGCCGGGAGATCGACCTGCACCCGTTGCGCTACAACGAGGACGGCAGCGCCGAGCAGTCCTCGCTGACGCCCGGCGAGCCGTTCCGCTACCCGGCGAGGTGCTTCGTCACCGGCACGATCCTCGGCACGACGGTGCCGTGCCTGTCGGCCGAGCAGCAGTTGTTCTTCCACCAGGGCTACGAGCCGCGCGAGCGCGACCTGCATGATCTGTCGTTGCTGCGGGCGATGGACAAAACCGGTTGGCAGCCTGGCTAGCGTGGGACGGGTGAAGGGATTCAACCCGAGCTTCGGTCTCGAAACCGCCCAGAACTACGACAACTCACCGCGCGGCGACGAGGACGACACCGTGCGGTTCCTCGCCGCGTTCGGCAAATCCGCCCTGGAGTTCGCGGTCGGCACCGGCCGCGTCGCGCTGCCGCTGGCGCAGGCCGGTGTCGCGGTCGACGGCATCGAGCTGTCACCGCACATGGTCGCGCGTATGCGGGAGAAACCCGGCGGCGAGGACATCCCCGTGACCATGGGAGACATGTCCCAGGCCGGCACCGGCCGCACGTACGACCTGGTGTACCTCGTCTACAACACGATCACGAACCTGCTCACCCAGGACGACCAGGTCCGCTGCTTCGAGAACGCGGCACGCCACCTCACCCCGGACGGCGTGTTCGTGGTCGAGTGCGGCCTGCCGAGCTGGGTGGCGCGGCCGCGGCACCAGTTCATCGACGTGGAGGCCGTGGAGGTCGACCACGTCCGGCTCGACGTCAACCGCTTCGACCCTTCGACCCAGATCCTCGACGAGAACCACGTGCGCATCAGCGCGGACGGAATCCGGTTCGGCCCGATCAAGACCCGGCAGGCCTACCCGTCCGAGTTCGATCTCATGGCACGGATCGCCGGGCTGCGGCTGCGCGCGCGGCACAGCGGCTGGAACGGCGAGTCGTTCGTCGCGGACAGCACGCGGCACGTGAGCGTGTACGAACGGGCCGCGTAACGTTCTTGGACGGCGACCGAGTTCCTCTGTGTCCACTCAGGCGGCACAGAGGAGGCGACGATGATCGCAGTCGTTCCGGTGCGGTACACGGCCACGGACAGCGTCTGGTCGCGCAAGCAGTTCGAGAACTGGATGAGGCCGGGCATCGAGCACGGCCTCGGCGACTTCTGGTGGCGGTCCACCCGCGGGCTCTTCGACGTGAGCAGCCAGGTGTACGACCCCGTCGAGATCCCCAACCCGGTGCCGGTGTCCGACGACGAGAAGCGGGCCAGGCTGCACGAGGCGGTGGTGAAGGCCGCCACGCAGGTCGACTGGGCGCACACGGACGTTCTGCTGATCTGGCTCGCGAAGCCGACCGGCTGGTGGGGCGGCGGCGAGGTGGACGTGCCGGTTCCCGGTGGCACGAAACGGATCCGGGTGACCGTGGTCGACTCGATCACGCCGTTCGACGCGGCGTGCCAGGAACTCGGCCACGGCTACGGACTCCAGCACGAGTTCGACGCCGCGGGAAGGGAGTACGCCTCGCCGTACTCCGTGATGAGCGCCCGCGGCTACGGCCCGACGGCACCGGGTCCGCAGAGCTGGGTCCGGGACTCGACGCCGAAGCTGCCCGACGGTGGCCCGAACATGCAGTCGCCGTACGTGGGCGTGCCCGCCAACCGCATCGTCGGACCGCTGGTGCCGGGCGCGCACCTGTACCGGGACGCGCGGTTCCGCGACAGCTCGTCGGTGGTGCACGTCCGCGACCTGCCCGCGAAGGCGCGGCTGTACAAACCCGACTACCGGTCACCGGGCGCGGGCAAACCCGTGCTGATCGCGGTGCCGTCCCAGCGACGCGACGGGCGGACGTTCCTCGTGGAACTGCGCCGCGCGGCGCCCAAGGCCTACGACCAGGCGATCGGTGCTGAAGGCCTGGTCGTGCACTCGCTCAACCCCGACGGCCTGGTGCGGTACGACGGCGTGGCCGCCCTTCCGCTCACCGAATGGGCCTGCGCCGCGGGCAACTTCACGTTGCGGCTCACCGGGCTGGGCGAGGACTACGCGGATGTCGAGGTGCGCGCCGAGTCGGTGATCTCGTTCCCGATCCGGGGCGTGCTGCTGGCAGGCGGGTTCCGCACGCAGCACCAGCTCAACACGATGACGCGCGACCAGATGCGCAACACGTTGATCGTCGTCATGGCGTCGCTGAGCAAGCAGGACGACTACCAGCGCTACGACGACGACACCTTGGCCGGCATGGGTGCCGCGATGGTCTTCCTGCGCCGCAACGGACTGCGCGACGACGCGACGCTCAAGACGTTGACGGCGGACGACCAGCGCAACCTGATGATCATCGAGCTCGGTGCGCAAACCGGTGCGGGACAGGCATTGCAGGGGTTCACGAACCTGCAACTGGCCCAGATCGCGCTGGGCAGCGACCTCGCCACGCGCGGCAGACGGCCGGGCTCGACGCCGTTCTACGGCCGCGGGGTGCTGCTGGCAGGCAGGTTCCGCAGCCAGCAACAGCTCAACACCATGTCCCGCGACGACATGCGGAACACGTTGATCGTCGTGATGGCCTCGCTGAGCAACCAGAAGGACTACCAGGCCTACAGCGACCCGGAGCTGGCCGGCGTCGGCGCGGTCATGGTGTTCCTGCGGGAGACCGGGATCCGCGACGACGCGGCGCTCAGGAAGATGTCGGCCGACGACCAGCGCAACGTGGCGATCATCGAACTGGCAGCACAGACCGGGCGCAACCTCCAAGGGTTGAGCAACCTCGACCTGGCGCTGACCGCGTTAGGAGTTGAACGCTTCTAGTGCTTCGGCCTTGATCTGGTCGAACTGGGCGGCCATCGCCTCGGACAGGGCCTGGGCGCCGGACAGCGGGCGCACCATGACGGTGAACTCGTCGATCAGGCCGTCCTCGTCGAGGTGCAGGAAGTCGCAGCCCTGGATCTCCTTGCCGCCCACCTCGGTCCGGAACACCAGCGCGTGGTTCCGGCCGTCGATGATCTCGCGCTCGTAGCGGAAGTTCTCGAACACCCGCATCACGCCGCGCAGGATCGCGGCGGTGAGCGGCTTGCCTGGGTACGGCGCGAACGCGACGGGGCTGGTGAACACGACGTTGTCGGCCAGGCACGCCGCCATCGCCTCGGTGTCGCGTGCCTCGACCGCCTTGCGGAATGCGTTCACGTGGACCCTCGCATACTCAACTTGTTGACTAGGTCGGAGCACCGTAACCTGCTGCTATGTCGCTGCGCAACGCCGTGATGGCCGCCCTGCTGGACGGGGAGTCGTCCGGCTACGACCTGGCCAAGGCGTTCGACGCGTCCGTGGCGAACTTCTGGATCTGCACACCGCAGCAGCTCTACCGGGAGCTGGACCGGATGGAGACCGACGGGCTGATCACGGCCAGGACGGTCGAACAGGAACGCCGGCCGAACAAGCGCCTCTTCTCGCTGACGCCGGCGGGGCGGGAGGAGCTGACGAGGTTCACGGCCGCGCCGCACAAGCCCACCGCGATCCGGGACGAGCTGCTGGTCGCGGTGCTGGCTGCGGACTCCGGTGACGTCGAGGCGGTGAAGTCCTCGATCCGCGAACGCAAGCAGTGGGCAGAGGCGAAGATCCAGCGCTACGAACGACTGCGCGCCAAGTTGCTCGGCGGGGTGGACGAGGACGAGTTCCTCGCCACGGCCGAACGGGTCGGGCCGTACCTGACCTTGTTGCGCGGCTTGTCCTTCGAGCGGGACAACGTGCGGTGGTGTGCCAGGAGCCTCACCGTGCTGGAGCGGCGTGGTGCACGGCTCGACGCGTCCCGGTGAGGTTGAATCGGGTTCATGAACGGCATTTCGGTCTTGCAGGAGGCACTCAGCGCGCCCGCGGCAGAGGCGCGCCACCGGTTCGCGGGGCGGCTCAACGGCTACCTCGACGGATCCGACGTCGTGCACGCCGTGCGGCTGCAGGGCTGGCTCGGCCTGGAGGTGCCCGGCCCCGGCTGCCACGTCGGCACGGGCAGCTGGGACTTCACCCGGTTCAAGGCGACGACGTCACCGGTGACGTGCGGGCGGTGCCGAAGTGCGGGCCTGCTCACCAGCTCGTTCACCGGCGGCCCTCACCAGCAGACCCTGGACCTCGAAGGCATCTAGATCGCGGCGCGGTTGCGGAAGCCCATCCCCGTCAGCGTGATCATGCCAAGCCGCTCGTAGTACGGACGCAACTCGTCGTCGCACACGAGGTCCACCGAGTACATGTGCGCGGCCTCGGCCGCGATCCGCCGCATCAGCTCCGTGCCGATGCCCTGACCCTGGAACTCCGGCCGCACCTCCAGCCACGGGATGAACGCCGTCAGCACGCCGTCGCTGATCATGTTCACGAAACCGACGACGTCGTCCTGCGAGCGGGCGATCACCACGCGATAGCTCCCGTGCAGCACGGCGAGGTGCTGGGCGGGTGACGGCGGCGTGGGCCAGCCCACGAAGAACCCGGCGAGATCGGCCTCGGTCAGTCCGTTGAGATCAGTGCGATAAGTGATCACCGCCGCATTGAACCGCACCCCTGGGAAATCCGTAGGGTGGTTTCTCCCAATCCGACCACTAAGCTGCTGGTCGTGACCCTGCCGACTGCTCCGCTGCGCCGTGCGCGCTGTGCTGCCGTCGGCATCGTCAACGGCACGCTCGCGGTTCTCGCACACTCCAGTGCGGACGGTCAGTTACCCGACGCGGGACTGCTCTTCTCGCTGGTCGCGCTGCTGACGTGGGCGACGACCGGATTCGCCCGGCACGAGCTGACGTGGCAACGCCTGCTCCTGCTGATCGGCGGCGGACAGCTCGCGATGCACGTCCTGGTGTCGCTCGCCGCGTTCCGGCACGCGCACGAGGCCGAACCGTCGCGCATGATCGCCTCGCACGTCGTGGCCACGGCACTGACGGTCGTCGTGCTGGCCGTGGCCGAACGCTCGATTCTCACGCTGGCCCGCGCGGTCAAGGCGACTCTCCCCCGCAGGCTCGCCGTCCTGCCCGCCACCGCTCCCCTGGTCGTCGCCACGCCCTCCCTCGCGCCGACCGCGATCGTCCTCCTGGACGTGCTGTCGTGGCGCGGTCCTCCGGCTGAACAGGTCTGAATCCCCTTCACAGGTCCGCTCATCGAGCGGTCCTGCCCCTGTTCACGCCCATCCAGGAGCGTCATGACCACCACAGCCGCTCCGTCACGCACATCTTTCGCGTGGCGGGGACTCTTCCTGCGCCTGCACTTCTACGCCGGCGTGCTCGTCGCCCCGTTCATCCTCATCGCCTCGCTGACCGGCGTGCTCTACGCCCTGACGCCGCAACTGGAGTCCTGGGTCTACTCCGATCAGCTCCGCGTTCCCGCTTCCACGCAACAACTTCCGCTGTCCAAGCAGGTCGACGCCGCGCTCGCGACCTCGCCCCAGGGCTCGCTCGTCGCGGTCCGGCCCGCTCCGGAACCCGGTGCCACGACGAGGGTTCTGTTCTCCGAGAAGGGTCTGGGCGAGTCCGAACGCCGGGCGGTCTTCGTCGATCCCGGCACCGGACGCGTCACCGGCGATCTCGTCGTCTACGGGTCGAGCGGCGTGCTACCTCTGCGCACAACGCTGGATCAGTTGCACCGCAACCTGATGCTCGGCGAACCCGGCCGCCTCTACAGCGAACTCGCCGCCTCCTGGTTGTGGGTCGTCGCACTGGGCGGGCTGGTCCTGTGGATCTCCCGGGCACGCAACAGCAAACGCATCAAGACGCACGGACTGATCGGCGTCTGGGTGCTGGCCGGCGCGTTGTTCCTGTCCGCCACGGGCCTCACGTGGTCGGCCTACGCCGGTGAGAACGTCGCCATGCTGCGCACGGCCATCGGCTGGTCCACGCCGACGTTGAAGATGCCCGGCGCCGGCGAAAGCCACGGTGACCACGGTTCGAGCAGCTCGTCCGCGGACGGTCACAGCGAGATCGACACCGTGTTCGGCGTCGCGAAGCTGTCGGACATCGACGCGAAGGCGGTCGAGGTGAGCCTGCCCGCGGAGTCCGGCGGCGCGTGGAAGGTGGCGGAGATCGAGAAGGGCCTGCCCAGCCAGGGTGACGCCGTCGCGGTCCACGGCGGCGAGGTGGTCAGCACGCTCAAGTTCGCCGACTTCCCGCTGGGCGCGAAGCTCACGAGGTGGGGCATCGACGCGCACATGGGCGTGCTCTTCGGGTGGCCCAACCAGCTCCTGCTGCTGCTCGTCGGCGGCGGACTGGTCGCGTTGGTCGTACTCGGCTACCGCATGTGGTGGAAGCGCAGGCCCACCAGCGGGTTCGGCCGTCCGACGCCGCGCGGTCAGTGGCGCAAGGCACCGCCCGGCGCACTGATCGGGCTCGGCCTCGCGACGCTGCTCGTCGGCTGGTTCGTGCCGTTGCTCGGGGTCACCCTGGTGGCCTTCCTGGCGGTCGACCTCCTGCTCGGAAGGAGGACGAAGACCGCGGCCTCCTGATCGTCCACTGTGGACAGGGCTTGCCCGACCTGGACATTTACGGCATATTAATACCCAGGTGCGCCGGGAAGCCTGGTCGGCCCGCACGTCACAGACGGTGGCGGCGGAGAGCTGACGAGGGGTGCCCAGGATGACACTCATCCCCCACGCCATTCCCCTGATCAACGATCCTCAGGTCGTGCATGCGCTGGCCGCGCGATGGCGCCGCACGAGGACGTTGCTCCTGCTCTCCGCCGGCGTCCTGCCGGTCGCCATCGGCATCGTCTGCATCGTGCTCGCCGGGATGACCTCGGCCGGGCAGCGGATCATGCCGTGGTGGTCGGCGATTCCGGCCGTCGCCGCGGCGGCGTGCGCGTGGGCGTTGCTGACCTGGTTGCGGCGCAACGGGTTGAGCGACCCGCACTCGTGGCTGCCCGCCACCACCCTGATGACCTCGGCGCAGCTCGTGCTCGGCGTGTTGCCGGGCTCGGGCATCGCGTTGCGGCTCAGTCCCGGCGCGGCGATCGCGGTGAAAGCGTTGTGCGCGGCCGGAGTGCTCGGCGCGGGGTCCGCGAGCGCGCTCGCCCGGCTGGCCCATCGCTCACTGCTCTCGGCTCCGGTCCTCGAACTCGGCTCGACGGCGTTCCCGCTCGTGCTGGTCGGCGACGGGACGCGGGTGATGATCGGCACCGACCGCGTCGACTGGACCACCCGCCACGGTTCCCGGGTCGACGCGGGGGTCTCGTTCGCCCGCGTCCTCCGCGTGACAGCGCAGGCGAACGCCGTCGTGCTGCACACCGCGTCCGGCTCGTGGACGATTCCCGTGTCCGACCCGGCGACCGCGCAGGCGTTGCTGCGCCGCCGGATCACGTGGTGGGAGGAGCGCCGCGACGCCACCGCCGAACGCGAGCAGCGCCGCTACCTCGACCTGGTCGGGTTGCTCGCGGCGGTCAGCGGCGAAGCCACCCGCGGCGGCATCAGCGTCACCGTCGACTCGAACGGCCTCACGACGGGCATCATGCTGAGCCCTGAGGTCCGCGGCCTCGAACCGGAAGTGCTCGCGGCACAGCTGATGGCGTGCGTTCAGAAGGCGCGGGCGGACGCGCGCACACAGGTGCAGGACCTGGTCATCGAGCACTCCGACGACCACTTGGTGAAAGCCAGCCACTAGTCGCTTGTCGCGCCCCCGTCGCCCTGCCTACGTTCGGCCTGGGAACTTCGGAGATGGGGGACGACTTGCGCAGACGTGACTTCTTCGCGGCGGCGGCCGGGGTCGCCGCCGTCGTGGCCAATCCCGCGGGCGCGCTCGCGGCCACCGGGCAGCGGCCGGGCGCTTCGCACGCACCGGACCTCAACCTCGGCGATTTCCCCGTCGTGGCAAGGGTTCGGGCACGCCACGCGCTCGAACACCTCAAGGTCCTGAGTGACAGGATCGGGCCGCGCATCGGCGGCACCGCGTCCGAGCACCGGGCGCGCGACTACCTCGTCCGCGAGCTCAAGGCGTTGCGCTACCAGGTGACGACGCAGCCGTTCACCGTGCCGGACAAGTACCTCGCCGACGTCAACGGCCAGTGGCAGGCCGGCGCCTCCAGGTTCGGCAGCCTCGGCGTCACCGTCAAAGCCCCGTTCGTCGAGGTCGTCGACGGCCAGTTGCCGGATCTGACCGGCAAGATCGCGTTCTACGTCAACGCTCCCGCCGGATCCGCGCCCACGCACGCGGCGATCGAACGCGGCGCGGTGGCGGTGGTCCTCGGCCGCGTCTCCGCCACGGCCAGCAGGTCCAGCGCCTTCTCCCCCACCCTCGACCGCGACGTCGCCGTGCCGGTGATCGGCCTCGCCCAGGTGCACACGGAGAAGCTGCGCGCCCAGGGTTCCGGTGAGCTGACGATCAGCACCGTCCACCACCCGAACCTCACGTCGTACAACGTGATCGCGGACCGGCCGTCGACGTTCCCGTGGCGTGACAACGGGGTCGTGATGGTCACCGCGCACTACGACACCGTGCCGGGCTCGCCGGGTGCCAACGACGACGGCAGCGGCACGGTCCTGTGCCTGGAGCTGGCCCGCGTTCTGCGTTACCTGCCAACGAACAAGGCGCTGCGGTTCGCGTTGTGGGGCTCAGAGGAACAGGGACTGCTCGGGTCACGGCACTACGTCTCACAGCTGCCGCCCGAGGAGCTCGCCCGGATCAAGGGCGTGTTCCAGAACGACATGGTCGCCACCAGCCACGACCCGGCGACGGCCTACTGGCTGCTGTCCGTGGACGGCGCCGACAACGCGACGACGGCCAACGTTCGCGCTGCGGCCGGGCGGCTCGGCTACGACCCGCGGGTGCACGGACCGGTGGCGCGCGGGTCGAGCGACCACGTGCCGTTCCACGAGAAGGGCCTGGCGTCGGCGAACTTCAGCTGGCGCGGCGAGGGCGGGCCTGCGCAGCTGGAGCCGATCTACCACACGCCGGAGGACACGATCCGCGACAACATCAGCCTGGAACGGCTGCAGGTGTCGCTGGAGCTGATCGGGGCGGCGGCCTACAGGCTCGCTAGTCAGCGGTGACGACCAGCTCGGCGAGCGTCCGTTCGCGCAGCCACGTGACGAACTCGTCCGCGGGCAACGGTTTGCTCAGGCAGTAGCCCTGCACGATGTCGCAGCCCAGGGCGGCGAGGACGGCCCACGTCTCCTCGTCCTCGACGCCCTCGGCCACGACCTCCAGCTCCAGGTTGTGCGCGAGACCGAGCAACGAGCGGGTGATCGCGCCGCTGGACGCGTCCGTGCGCATGTTCGTGGTGAACGAGCGGTCGATCTTCATCTCGTGCACCGGCATCGTGCGCAGGTAGGCGATGGACGAGTAGCCCGTGCCGAAGTCGTCGATGGACAGCCGCACGCCCAGTTCCCGCAGGCGCGTCAGCACATCGGTCGCGCGGTGCGGGTCGGCGATGATCGCACTTTCGGTGATCTCCAGCGTGAGCACCGCGGCGTCGAGGCCGTGGTGTTTCAACGCGGCGGCGACCTGCTCGGGGAAGGTCATGTCGTGCAGGCACTGCGCGCCGACGTTGACCGAGATCGGGACGTCCCAGCCGGCGAGGTGCCAGGCCTGGCACTGGGCCAGCGCGTGGTCGAGGACGTACTGCGTGAGCGGTTCGATCAGGCCGGTCTCCTCGGCGGCCGGGATGAACCTGTCCGGGCCCAGCAGGCCGTGGACCGGGTGCTGCCAGCGGCACAGGACCTCGGCGCCGCAGACCTCGCCGCTGCGCAGGTCGGCTTTCGGCTGGTAGTGCAGGACGAGTTCGCACTGGTCGAGGGCGCGGCGCAGGTCGCTGATCACGGTGAGCTGGGCGGCGTGGTGCTCGTCGAGGCCCGGCTCGTAGACGGACGTGCCGAGGCGGCCGCGTTTGGCCGCGTACATCGCGATGTCGGCGTGCTTGAGCAGTTCGTGCGCGTCGGCGGAGTCGGTCGGGTACAGCGCGACGCCGATGCTGCAGCCGACGTCGACCGACAGTCCGTCCAGGTCGACGGCTTCGTCCAGCGCGCGGTGCACGCGTTCGGCGACGATCAGCGCGTTCTCGGACGTGCTCACCGACGGCAGCAGGACCGCGAACTCGTCGCCGCCGAGCCTGGCCACGGTGTCGACGTCGCGGACGGCGCCGGTCAGCCGGTTGGCGACCAGTTGCAGCAGCTTGTCGCCGAAGGCGTGGCCGAGGGTGTCGTTGATCGGCTTGAAGCGGTTGAGGTCGATCAGGAACAGGCCGAGCGGGTCGCCCGTCTGGTTGCTGCGGCGGATCGCCTGCGCGGTGCGCTGGGTCAGCAGCGTGCGGTTGGCCAGGCCGGTCAACGCGTCGTGCATCGCCTCGTGCTCGCTCCTGGCGGCCTGGCGGAGGATCTTGCGGCGGTGGCCGAGCAGCACGACGCCGCACAGCCCCACCAGTCCCAGGTCGATGACGAACGCGATGAGCGCGGCGATGCGCAGGTTGCCGTTCCGCATCTCAGCGGCACGCAGGTATTCGGTCGTCTCCAGCCGTTTGAGCTGTACGACCGTGGAGAGCTGTTTGCGCAACGACGCCAGCGTCAGCTCGGCCTGGTCGGCCTTCTGCGACGCGGCCGTGGCGTCACCGCGATCGCCCGCCGCGACCGTCTCGCGCAGCAGACCGCTGTAGTCGCCGTAGAGATCGCCGACGATCCTGGCGGCACGGACGTCGGCCGGCGCACCGTGGTCGCGCAGCCAGCTCAGGCTCTCGTCGGCGGCGCCGGCGGCGGTCGCCACAGGCTGGCTCATCACCGGTGTGCCGGACCTGACGTAGTCGGTGAGCGCGTGGTCGGCGACATCGACGTTCTGCACGACCAGACCCCAGTGGTCGCTCGTCTCGTTCAGTTCGTGCAGGTGCGTGGCGGCACGCTGCATGCTGAGGTTCGTCCACAGCGCGAGGCCCGCCAACGCGGCGAGGCCGATCGTCAGGCTGACGACGGTCGTCTGCACGGTCGTGCGAGTCTCGACCCAGTTGGACAGCATCTACAAAGCCTCACGTCGCGTCCTTGCGAAGGTGCTATTGGTACGCAGCCAAAGGATCGCACGCAAGCCGACACCTCGTGCCACCGTGCACTAGCCTTCTCGCCTTCTACCGGCCAACGGACAGGACACCCCCGTGGTTCGCTTCACCCGCCTTGCTCTACCTGCTGTTTTGCTGCTGATGGCAGGGGTGGGCGGATGCGGTGGCGAGCAGACGTCCGATGACCCGCCCACCATCGGATTCGTGTCCCAGAACACCAGCCGCGACTTCTCCAGGGAGATGAGCGAGGGTTTCCGGGCGGGCGCGACCATCGCCGGCGGGGTCAGAACCGAGACGACCGGGCCGGACACGCACGACGGTCTCAAGCAGGCCGAACTGCTGCGCGACCTCTCGACGCGGGCCAAGGGCGGCATCGGGGTGTCCGCGGTGGCGCCCGAACTGGTGGCCGAGCCGATGGCGCAGGTGATCGGCGAGGGAATCCCCCTGATCGCGGTCGCGGGAGGCCAGGTCGCCCCCGGCAGCGGGGCGAAGCTGATGATCGAGAACGACAACTACGAGCTCGGCAGGGTGCTCGCCGACGCGACGGCGGAGCGGTTGCCGCCGGACAGCGCGGGCAAGATCGTCATCGGCAGCAACTCCCCCGCGATGCCCGCACTGGACCTGCGGACGATGGGCCTGCGCGAACGGCTCGCGGAACGGTTGCCGAAGATGCAGGTCATCGGCCCGCTCGACACCGGGCGCGACCAGCCCGCGAACCTCGCGACGTGGCAACGGCTCGCCGACGCGAACTCCGACGCCGTCGCGTTGCTGGGCGCGGGTGACGTGGACGCGATCAACCTCGCCGCCGTGCATGCCGAGAAGAAGGCGAAGTGGCTGGCCGCGGCGTTCAGCCTGGACCCGAAGGCGTTGCAGGGCGTCAAGGACGGGCACCTGTTCGCATCGGTGTCGGCCGAGCACTTCCTCAAGGGCGCGGTGGGCGGATGGCTGCTCGCGAAGCAGGCCACCGAGGGCCGGGCGCTCCCGGAGGGCTGGCTCGTCGCACCCGGACTGCTCGTGCAGGCAGCCAACGTGGACGAGATCATCCGCCGCCAGTCGAACGAGAGGAACCGCCTGGACGCCGCGAGGCCGCAGATCGACGCCCTCACCACCGCGCCGGACAAGCACCTGCGTCCACTCGACCAGACGCGCTGAGCCGGGCGGCGCAACTCCCGTGACAGGCCTCTGACGGTCGGCGAGCATCGGCTCTCCCTGCCTTGGAGGCCGCATGATCAACCGAAGGACACTCACCAAATCCCTGGGCGCGGCACTGGCCGTGTCGGCCGCCGGTGGCGTGGCGAGCGCGGACACGTCCGACGCGCGGCGCGGGCGGTACCTGATCCGCGGCGGCGCCGTCGTCACCGTCGACAGGGCACTCGGGGTGCTGCCCCGCGCGGACGTGCTGATCGACGACGGCCGGATCGTCGGCGTCGGGCCGGACCTGGACGCTCGGGGCGCGAAGATCGTCGACGCGACCGACATGATCGTCCTGCCCGGCTTCGTCAACACCCACCACCACATGTGGAGCGCGCTGGGACGCAACTTCGTGGCCGACGGCTTCCCGTACTTCGCCGCGAAACGGGCGACTTCCACGCTGTACGAGGCGAAGGACGTCCACCGCAGCGTCCTGCTCGGCCTCGCGGAACTGGCGAACGCGGGCGTGACCACCGTGCACAACTGGTCCAACAACACCCGTTCCCCCGCGCACGCCGACGCCGAGTTGCGCGCTCACCGCGACGGCCTGCTGCGCGCCAGGTTCTCCTATGGCCACGTCGACCAGATGCCGCGTGACGTGCCGATGGACCTGACGGACGTGGATCGTGTGCGGCAGCAGTACTTCGCGGGTGGCACGGCGTTCGACGGACTGGTGCACCTGGGCGTCTGCGTGCGCGGGTTGTCGCAGAGCACCGAACCGGCGTTCTTCGCGGACATGGACGCCGTGCTGGCACGCGGTCTGCCGGTCGCGATCCACGCCGGTCAGGCGCCGCCACGGACCGTGGACGCGGCGGACTACGAACGGCGAGGCTGGCTCGGCCCCAAGACGTTGCTGTGCCACTACGTCACGGCCCTGGACAGCGACATGGAGATCATGGCGCGGACCGGCACGCCGCTGTCGTGGGCGCCGCACTCGGAGTTCCGGCTGGGCACCGCGGGCGATCCACGGGACGCGCTGTTGCGGTTCCGCAGGGCCGGGGTACCGGTGTCGCTGTCGTCGGACGCCACGTCGATCGCGCCGTCGGACATGTTCGAGGCGATGAGGCTCGTCTGGAACACCGGAATCCCCTGGTCCGGCACACCTTCCGCCGGTCTGCCCGAGGTCGGGTTCTCCGACGTGCTGGAGATGGCGACGCTGAACGGCGCCCGCGCGCTGGGACTCGGTGACGTCACCGGGTCGATCACCGTCGGCAAGCGCGCGGACGTGATCCTGGTGCGTGCCAACGACATCAACCTCGCGCCGGGCGGGTTGTTCGAGACGACGCTCGTGCAGGCGGCGACCGCTGCCAACGTGGACACGGTGTTCTCGGACGGCCGGATCATCAAGCGCGGCGGCAGGTTGGTGGCCTACGACGTCGGCCGGATCGTGCGGGACGCGCGAACGTCCTCGTTGCGCATCCGCACGACCGCCGGTGGGATCCTCACGCCGCCGAGCTGATGTCGAGCACGGCCTTGGCGAACGCCTCGGGGGCCTCCTGCGGCACGTTGTGCCCGATACCGTCGAGGATCCGGTGCTCGTAGCGGCCGCTGAACTGCTTGCGGTACGCCATGCCGTCCTTGTTGGGGCCGTCGAAGTCGCTGGCGATGGTGATCGTCGGCACGCTGATCACCGGCCTGGCCTGCAGCTTGCGTTCGAGCCCGTCGTAGCGGTGCTCACCCTGCGCGAGCTGCAGCCGCCAGCGGTAGTTGTGGATGACGATCGCGACGTGGTCGGGGTTCTTCCACGCCGTGGCGCTCTGGGCGTAGGTGGCCTCGTCGAAGTTCCACTGCGGTGAGGCGATCTTCCAGATGAGCTTGTTGAACTCGTAGGAGTTCTGCTCGTAACCCTTCACACCGCGGTCGGTCGCGAAGTAGTACTGGTACCACCAGCCCAGTTCGGCCTGCGGGGACAGCGGTTCCTGGTTCTGCTGGAGGTTGACGACCAGATAGCCGCTGACCGACACGAGCGCCTTGACGCGGTCCGGCCACAGGGCCGCGACGATGCACGCCGTCCGCGCGCCCCAGTCGAACCCGGCCACCGTCGCCTTGCGGATCTTCAGGGCGTCCATGAACGCGATGACGTCCGCGCCCAGCGCCGACTGCTCGCCGTTGCGGGTCGTGTGCGCGTGCAGGAACCGGGTGGGGCCGTAGCCGCGCAGATACGGGATGAGGACGCGGTGTCCCCGCGCGGCCAGGGCCGGTGCCACGTCGACGTAGCTGTGGATGTCGTACGGCCAGCCGTGCAGCAGGATCGTGACCGGGCCGTCCGCCGGGCCCATCTCCGCGTAGCCGATGTCGAGCAGGCCTGCCCTGACCTGCCTGATCGGGCCCCAGGACGGCTGCGAGGCGTGCGCGGTCGCGGTGACCAGGGGTACCGCGAGGCCGGCCACGGCCAGAGCCTGGGAGAACTGTCGCCTGCTGATCATGACGTTGACGGTAGGGGCGTCGGGCGGAGGCTCGCGAGCGTCACGTGACGGTGTCGGAGTACGTCATCAGCGCTTCCTTCAGTTCGGCGCGGGCCGTGACCCCGAGTTTTGGGAAGATCCGGTGCAGATGCGTGCTGACCGTGCGGTGCGACAGGCGCAGCCGCTCGCCGATCTCCTTGTTCGTCAGCCCGTCCGCCGCCAGCCGCGCGATGGTCAGCTCGTGCTCGGTCAGCTCACCGTTGCCGCCCCGGGACTCGCCGGACGCCCGCAGTTCCTCGCGGGCCCGTTCCGCCCAGTCCCTGGTGCCGAACGCCTCGAACGCCTCCGCGGCCGCCTTGAGGTGCGGCCGGGCCTGGGCCGCGCGGCGCTGCCTGCGCAGCCACGCGCCGAACGCCAGCTGCACGCGCGCCCGGTCCCACCGCGAACTGCCGGTGTCGAGCGCCGCCCCGAACAACGCCTCGGCCTCGTCGTCCGCGGCCAGAAGTGCCCGCGCGTACCTCAGCCCGGCCGCCAGCGCGGGCGAACTGGTGGCGGTGTCGAGCTCCTCCACGATCTTGGCGGCCTCGTCGGCGTTGCCGCTGCGGGTCGCGGCCTCGGCCAGTTCGGGCAGCACGTACCGGCGCAACGCGAGCTGGTAGGCGGGATCGGACGGGTCGTGGACGCGGCGGACGGCGGCGAACGCGTCGGCGTAACGGCCCTCCCCGAGCGCGGCCAGGCTCCTGGCCAGCTGGACGGTGGCGAGGACGGGTCGCGCGCCCGCCGCGAGGCCGATCCGTTCGGCGACGGCCGCCAGCTCGGCCGACCGCTCGTACTCGCCGCGCAGGGCGGCGATCTCGGCTTGGACGGCGGCGGCCAGTCCGCGCATGTACGGCTGGCCGGTCTCCTCGGCGAGGAGCGCGGCCTCCTCGGCGGCGGGTTCGGCGGCGGCGATGTCGCCCAGGCGCGTCCGGCTCCAGGCCTCGACGGCGAGGGCTCTGGCGAGGAGTCCGAACTGGCCCTGTGCACGGAAATCCCGTTGGGCGGCAAGGGAGAACCGGACGGAATCGGCGAAGGCACCGACCTGGAGGGCGGCGCTGCCGAGCAACCGGAGGGTGGCGGCGTCGTCGCACTCGCCGCGGACCGCACGCAGCCCGGCCACCACCGCATCCCCTTGCTGCACCGGGCACACGTAAGCCGTCATCGCGAGCATGCGCGGGTCGCACGGGTCGATCGGCAGCCTGCGCGCCACGGCCGCGATCCGCTCCCGCACAGCCGAACCCGGCTCCACCCAGAAGCACCGCATCGCGACGCTCCAGAAGATCCGCATGCCCAGTTCGACGTCGCCGCCGGCCACCACGGACTCGGCCAGCCCGACCAGTTCACCGGGGCCCGCCACACCTTCGCTCACGCCGTCGTCGAACGCCGTGGGCAGCCACGTCACGAGCGCGCGCTCCCGTGCCGTGAGATCCAGACCGCGCACGTCCAGCAGGATTCGCTCGACGTCGTCGCGCCGTCCCGCCTCCGCCGCCAGCTCGGCCGCCCGCAACAACCGCCGGGCGCGGTCACCACCGTCACCCAGAGCGGCAGCGCGTTCCAGAGCATGAACGGCCGCCGCCGCGCCGCCACGCCGGAGCGCCCGGTCGGCGGTCTTCTCCAGCAGGCAGGCCACGTTCTCGTCGGCACCGGTCGCGGCACCGGCCAGGTGCCACGCCCTCCGGTCCGGCTCGTCGGTCGCCCAGGCGAGCCGGCGATGAGCCTCCTGGCGTTCGGGAAGGCTTGCGGCACCGACGATCGCAGACCTGATCAACGGATGCCGGAACGCGCCGTCCCGGTCGACCAGCCTGGCTTCGACGGCCGGAGCGAGATCCGCGGAGGGCACACCGCCGAGCGCCAAGGCGAGCAACGACGCCCGCACGTCGGCAGGCAATGTCGAGGCGCGGGCGGCGAAGGACTCCTCCAGGGAGTTGCCGCCCAGCGGGAGTTCGGTGAGCGCCAACGGGTTCCCGGCCGCCTGGGCGAGCACCCACGAGCGGCGTTCGGGATCCAGGCCGGGGGCGACCGCGTCGAGCACCGCGACGGACTCCGGGGAATCCAGCGGTGCCAGGGAGAGCGTGGGCACGCCCTCGAATACCGGCATGCGGGCCGCGAGAACCAGAACGGCACCGGTGAGGCGGCGCGCCACGAACCCGAGAACGTCCTGGCTCGCCTGGTCCAGCCAGTGCGCGTCGTCGACCAGCACGACGGGCCGTGCCGCGCTCAGCACCTCCAGCACGGCGAGCCCGACGAGGTGCACGGGTGGCACGGGACCGTCGGCGAGTCCCAGAACGACTTCCAGCGCGCCGCGCCGTGCACCGGGCAAAGTGGACAGATCGAGGAACGGGTGCAGGACCTGGTGCAGTCCGGCGTAGGGCAGGTCCTGCTCGGCCTCGACGCCCGCGACCAGGTGACCGTCGAGGCAGGACAGCAGCGCCGACTTGCCCACGCCGGGCTCACCGACGATCAGCAGCGACCCGCCGGCCTCCGCCAGCGCTACCAGCCGTTCCCGTTCCCGATCCCGCCCGATCAGCGACACCCGTCCGACACCCCGTTCGTTGGTCCGTCCGGACCAGGGTGTCAGAAAGTCCAGACCGCGCGCTTGCCCGGACCCACGACCAGCGTGGACGTGCCCAGCTTCTCGACGTGCCGCGCGACCGGGCGGTTCAGGTCGAACTCGACGCGCTGGAGCCCGGTCTGTCCCATCGGCACCTCGTCGAAGCGCATCGTGGTGCCGCCGCGCGAGGCCACGACGGAGTCCGGTCCGGTCCGCAGCGTGAACCCGCCGGCCCGCAGCAGCGGCATGGTGGCGGCCAGGTCCGAGGCGGTGACGGCGACGCGGATGAGCGCGATGTCGCGCATCACCTTGTCCTTGTAGGCGTCCGGCAGGTACCGCTCACGCGTGACGTCGCCGGGGAACTTCGCGGGCCCCACGTTGCTGCGCGGGTCGGTCAGGTACTCGTCGCGATACTCCATGGCCCAGGCGCCGAACCTGTCGTACTTCTCGATCAGGAACACCGAGTCGAACCACGGCACGGGCTTGCCGTCGCCGAAGTCGCGGGTCTGCAGGAAGTCGATCGGCTTCTCGCCCGCGGCGCGCAGCCTGGTCTTGAGCTTCTCGACGTCACCGTCGTGCTCGGTCGAGAGCCCGAGGCCGGCGGAGCCCAGTTCACCGTCCTGGCCCGGCACGTCACCGGTGCCGAAGATCTCCAGGTAGGTCTCGCGGCCGCGCAGGTAGCGGCCTGTCCAGACCCTGCCGTCCGCGCCGGTCGTGGTCCGGACCTCGACGCTCGCGAAGTCCTTGAGGTAACGCGAGTGCTCGACGGCGTCCGCGGTGACGCGATCAAGCGTTCCCCATGCGTGGTTGTAGTACAACAACTGCCGCTCCCCCGCTCGTGCCGCTCCAGCACCGGACACAACCAGACACACGGCCAAGATCATGCTCAACACCCGTCGGATCCCCATGCATTCGATCCTAAAACGGACATGCTCAAGCCGGACTCGAGCCAGACGAAGGGACCTCAGTGTTCGACACCTCACGGTGGACGGTTCTCGCCCCGCTGCTGCAGGCCGCCACCGCCGGCCGCGACCTGCTGGACGACACGATCCGCAGGCTGACCCCCGAGGCCGTCGCCGGGGAGGTCCTGCGGGAGATCGGTGAGCACGACGTCCGGCTCGACCTCGGCTTCGACGGCCGCACCACCAGCCACCTGTGCGCGGACGCGGAGGTCGTGATCACGCTCGACCTCGCCGACGCCGTGCGTGGCCTCTACGGCACCGACGAACGCCCGTGGTCGAGCCTCGCCGTCACGACCCCGGACCCCGATCTCGACGAGCGCGGGATCGGCGGGTGGTTCCAGGACCGCAAGGGCCTCGCGGAGTCCGTTCAGGAGCTGCTGTCCGCGCTCAGGCCCGCCCACCGGGACCTGGGCGAGCTGGCCGTGGAGCACGGCTCGGACAAGTGGGGCGACCTGCACTGGTACACGCAGCACTACGACCGCCACTTCGCCCGCCTGCGCACCGAACCCGTGCGGGTGCTGGAGATCGGCATCGGCGGCTACGACGACCCCGACCGCGGCGGCGGCTCGTTGCGGATGTGGCAGCGGTACTTCCGGCGCGGCCTCGTGCACGGCCTGGACATCGCGCGCAAGAACGTCAGCGGCCCGCGGATCATGACCGTGCTGGGCGACCAGTCCGACGCGGAGTTCCTGGACCGGCTGGGCCGCGAGCTCGGCCCGTTCGACGTGGTCATCGACGACGGCAGCCACCTCAACGAGCACGTGCGGACCTCGTTCCACGCGCTGTTCCCGCACGTCCGCGCGGGCGGGCTCTACGTCGTGGAGGACCTGCAGACCGCGTACTGGCCGACCTGGGGCGGCCATCCCGAGGCGACCGCGAGCACGTCGATGGGAATGCTCAAGTCCTTTGTGGACGGGCTGAACCAGGCCGAGGTGCGCGACCCGCGCGGCGAGGGTTCCTACCTGGAGCGCAACATCAGCGGGATCTCGTTCCACCACAACATCGCGTTCGTCGAGAAGGGGCTGAACGCCGAGGAGGGCGGGCCCGCCTTCCTGCGCACGTTGTTCTAGGCGGCCGAGCCCCCGAGCGCAGGGCCCCCGGTGCCGTCCTTGCCCAGCAGGCGTTCCCGGTCCAGCAGACCTGCTCGGAACGCCTGCACCACCTGGAGGACCCGGGAGGGGACGCCTGCGCGCACCAGTTCCTCAACGGACACCTGAACGGCGTGCAGCCACACCGCCTGCTGGGCGACCCGGCCGTTCCAGATGGTCCAGGGGCAGCTCGTCGTACCCGAGCTGCCCCTGGTGTGCCCGCCTCGCGATGCGACGCGCTTTCGCGATCCCCATCGCGCCGTTGAAACCCCGAAGATCTACGGGATCCAGTGGTTTCCGGACACCGTGATCATCACCTGCAGCTGGATGCTCGCGCCGAAGTACGTGTCCGTGGCGATCGGCGTGTTCACCATCTTGGTCCACAACGCGTCCAGCCACGCCTGGCTGCCCGGATCCGTCGTCGCCGCGACCGCGAACGGCGCCACGAACGCCGCGTCACTGCCGCTGTCGATCTGCGTGCCGTTGAGCTGGTAGCCGATCGCGATCCTGCTCGGGTCACCGCCGGTCTTGCTCTTGATCCACGAGTTCATCTTGCGGGCGGCGGCGAGTGACTTGCTGTCGCCGGTCACCGCCGCGTCCGCGCCGATGCGCCACGGGTCGCGGCACGCGTTGTACCAGTACTTGCCGTCGGTCGCGGCCTCCTCGAGGAGCTCGCCGACCGCGGGCTTGGCGGTGGAGTTGGTGTCCTGCACGAAGTCCGGCAGCAGGCCGGTGCTCGCCGCGTACTTGGACTGCAGGGTGGCGATGAGGTCCTGGTGCTTGGCGCGGATCGTGTCCCAGGCCGAGTCGCCGGTCGCGGTGCGGAACGCCCTGAAGTGGTCGGCCATCCAGTCCGACGACCGGGAGCCGTAGTACTTCCTGCTGTCGTCCGGGCCGGACCAGTCGCCCATCAGGAGCAGGTTCGTGGTGGGGTTGACCAGGCTCTTCTTGATCGCGTTGACGTTCTTCACGGCGATCTGCTTGTAGTTGTAGGTGCCGCTGCTGCCCCACTGCCTGTCGGCGAGCAGCAGGCCGTAGGCGGTGTCCATGTCGCCGTCGGTGGCGCTGTCGCTGCCGTTGACGCTCTTGCAGGCGGTGTCCTGTTCGGCGGCCAGCAGGTCGGGGTTGTTGACCGACGGGTGGGCGAGCTTGTACTTCAGCAGGCCGTCGAAGATCTTCTTCGCGTCCGGGTCGGCGCCCGCCATCTGCGCGGTGATCACCATGCCGTAGCCCTGCGCCTCGGCTACGTACGGGAACTTCGCGTCCGGCGAGATGATCTGGTACCAGCCGTTGCCGCAGTTCTGCTTGACGAACGCGGACTTCCAGCGCTGGTAGTAGTCCACGATCTTGGCGTCCAGAGTGGACGTGCTGCCCGACGGCCGCAGGACGCCCGCCGCGTACGGGGTCTGCCTGCTGCCGAACGGATAGCCGAGGCCGCTCGGCGGCGGAGACGTCGTGGTGGTCGGCGGAGTGGTCGTCGTCGGCGGGGTGCCGCCGCCCACGCCGTACACCTCGAGCTCCCACAACGAGTAGCCGTAGGCGGTGCCGCGCGCGGTGCCGTAGACACGGACATATCGCCCGGAACCGGACAGCGTCAAGTCGTCGGTGCCGCCGTCACCGGCGCTGGTCGAGTACACGTCGGTCCACGCCGAGCCGTCCGGCGAGGTCTGCACGCGGTACGACTTGGCGTACGCGGCCTCCCAGCTCAGCTTCACCCGGCTGATCGTGTGCGCCGAGCCGAGGTCGACCCGCAGCCATTCCGGGTCGTGCCCCTCCACCGAGGCCCAGCGGGTCGACGTGCTGCCGTCGACCGCCTTCGCGGCCTCGAATCCCGACCCCTCAACAGAAGAGGCCGTCACCGCCTTGCCGCGGGAGACCAGGGGGTCCGCCGCCGATGCGATGGTCGTTCCCGCGACGAGGAGGCCGAGCACGAGCCCGGCCGCCCCGAACGCCATTGTTCTGCCGCCCACGACCGCCTCCAGCAATTAGTTAACAAAGCTGTCAATGCGAGTGGTTGGCGACGCTATGCAGGTCAGACCCCTTGGACAAGAGGTGCAGACCGTTGTTGCGCGATCGGACAGTGCTGGTCAGGGCACCCAGTGGTTGCCGGTCACCGTGATCATCACCTGGAGCTGGATGCTCGCCGAGAAGTAGCTGCTGCCGTCGATCGGCGTCTGCAGCATCTTGGTCCACAACGCGTCCAGCCACGCCTGACTGCCCGGATCGGTCGCGGCCACCACGGCGAACGGCGCGAAGAACGCGGCGGCACTGCCACCGGAGATCTGCGTGCCGTTGAGCTGATAGCCCATGCCGATGTTGTTCGGGTTGTTGCCCGCCTTGGACTTCACCCACGTGTTGAGCTTGCGGGCCGCCGCCAGGGATGCCGAGTCGCCACTGGTCACCGCGTCCGCGCCGATCCGCCACGGCACGCGGCAGGCGTTCCACCAGTACTTGCCGTCGTTGACGTCCTCCAGCACCTGCCCCGCGGGCGGGCGAGGGAGTGAGTTCGTGTTCTCCACGAAGTCCGGCAGCAGGCCGGTGTTCGGCGCGAAGTTCTGCTGCAACGTCGAGATCAGGTTCTGGTGGGCGGACCGGATCGTGTCCCACGCCGCGTCACCCGTCGCCTTCCGGAACGCCCGGAAGTGGTCGGCCATCCAGTCGGACGACCTCGACAGGTAGTAGTACTGGTCGCCCGAACTGGTCCAGTCGCCGAGCTTGAGCAGGTTCGTCGACGGGTTGACCTCGCTGGCCTTGATCGCGTTGACGTGCCGGATCGCCAGCTGCTTGTAGTCGTAGGTGCCCGCGCTGCCCCACTGCCGGTCGGCGAGCAGCAGCCCGTAGGCCACGTCCATGTCGCCGTCCGTGGCACCGTCGCCGCCGTTGACGCTGCGGCAGTTCACGTCCTGTTCGGCCGCGAGCAGATCGCGGTTGATCGAGGACGGGTGGTCGATCTTCCACTTCACCAGGCCGTCGAAGATCTTCTTCGCGTCCGGGTCGGCGCCGGCCATCGTGGCGACGACGACCATGCCGTACCCCTGCGCCTCGGCGACGTACGGGTGGTCGGCGTCGGGCGAGATCACCTGATACCAGCCGTTGCCGCAGTTCTGCCGGACGAAGGCGGACTTCCAGCGCTGGTAGTAGTCCACCACGGCAGCATCCAAAGTGGACGTCGAGCCCGAGGGGCGCAACATGCCCGCCGCGTACGGGGTCTGCCGGCTGCCGAACGCGTAACCGAGACCGTTCGAGGGCGGAGTGGTCGTGGTCGTCGTCGGCGGGGTACCGCCCGCCACGCCGTAGACCTCGACCTCCCAGAGCGAGTAACCCCACGCCGTACCACGCGCCGTACCGAGAACCCGCACGTACCGACCGGCACCGGACACGGTCAGGTCGTCGACACCACCGTCACCGGCACTGGTCGAGAACACGTCCGTCCACGCCGAACCCTCCGAGGAGGTCTGCACGCGGTAACCCCTGGCGTACGCGGCCTCCCAGTTCAGCCGCACCCGGCTGACCGCGTGCGACGCACCGAGGTCGACCCGCAGCCACTCGGAGTCGCTGCCCTCCGCCGACGCCCACCTGGTCGTCGTGCTGCCGTCCACGGCCTTCGCCGCCTCCAGCCCGGCGCCCTCGACGGAGGACGCCGTGACCGTCTTGCCCTGCGAGACCAGTGGATCCGCCGCCGTCGCACTGGTCGTCCCCGCCACCAGGAGACCGATCACGAGCCCGGCCGCACTGACCGCAGCTAACGCCGCTCGTCTGTCCACAACCACCTCAGTCAATTGGTTAACAAACCTGTCTAAAGGGGCAATTGCGGCGACCTTAGGCGGGCGGTCAACTTTGGACAAGAGGTGTGGACCGGTCATCGGGACCGAAACCGGTTGCGGAACTACTGCCAGACCTTCCGGACGGCCGCAGCGATCGAGACGGCCTGCGCGTACCCCGCCTCAGCAGCGGGTTTGCGCTTGGCCGGATCCAACAGGTTCGTGCCGATGGCGGCCAGGGCCGCGCTGTCGGGACTCACCACGATCGACGGCACCCCGAGCTTCGCGGCCTGCGCGCCGGGCGCCGCGGCCGGACTGGCCGAGCGCGTCAGCGGCGCGATGACCACGACCCGTTCGTAGCCCGCCGCGAGGTCGACGTTCGCCACGGACCGCATGCCGCCGTCCATGTACCGGCTGCCGTTGATGCTGACCGGAGGCCACACCAGCGGCACCGCGCAGCTCGACGCCACCGCCTTCACCAGCGGGACCCCGCTGTCCCGGTCGAACGCCACGAACTTCCCGTTCGCCACGTCCACGGCGGTGACCTTGAGCGCACGCTCCGGCCAGTCCTTAGTGGACAGTCGAGAGTCGAACACCGCGAGCCGCGACTCCTCGGACGGGGTGCGGGCCTTCACCGCGGCACGCCCCAACCGAGCTCGTTTCTTCGCCGGAGTTCCCGGCATCACGTAGGAAAGCGCGTACCTGACGACCATCCACGACGTGAGACGGGCGGGAATCTCCCCGTCCGGCGGCAACAGCTGACCCGCGTACAGGTCGGCGAGCACACCACCGCCTGCCAGTTCGGCGGCCACCACCGATCCGGCGGACGTCCCCACGAAGAGGTCGGCGTCCGTCAGGTCGACGCCCTGCTCGGCGAGGCCGTGCACAATCCCGGTCTCCCAGGCGATTCCGGTGACACCACCGCCACCCAGCACCAACGCGCGTTCTCCGGTCACAGCGGCCATCCTATGGAGTGAGACGAGTTCCTGGTGAATGAGCTAGATTGGTAGCCTTTAAAGTGAAACCGAGAAGCGCTGCAACGGGCCGGACGCCTGCCACGCTCGGCTTCGTTCTACCACGGACAAGGGCGCTTCCGGACCTTTCGGGAGCGCGCGTGAGTGGACTCAAATCCCTGCTGGACCAGCGAATCGCAGTGCTGGACGGCGCATGGGGCACGATGTTCCAGCAGGCCAGGCTCTCGCCGCAGGACTACTACGGTGACGAGTACGAGGGCCACGTGCCCGACGTCGCCGGCGACCCGGACCTGCTCAACCTCACCCGCCCGGACCTGGTGCTCGACGTGCACCGGCAGTACCTCGCGGCGGGCGCGGACATCACGACCACCAACACGTTCACCGCCACCTCGATCGGCCAGGCCGACTACGGGCTGGAGAGCCGCGTCCGCGAGATGAACATCGCCGGCGCCCGGCTCGCCCGTCAGGCCGCGAACGAGTTCGGCGGCCGGTTCGTCGCCGGCTCGGTCGGCCCGCTCAACGTCACGCTCTCCCTGTCGCCCAAGGTCGAGGACCCGGCGTTCCGCGCCGTCACGTTCGAGCAGGTCAAGGCCTCCTACGCGGAGCAGATCGCGGCGCTGCACGAGGGCGGCGTCGACCTGCTGCTGATCGAGACGATCTTCGACACGCTGAACTGCAAGGCCGCCATCGCCGCGGCCCGCGAGGTCGCGCCCGACCTGCCGCTGTGGATCTCGGTGACGATCGTCGACCTGTCCGGCCGCACGCTGTCGGGCCAGACCGTCGAGGCGTTCTGGGACTCGATCGCGCACGCCGAACCGCTGATCGTCGGCGTCAACTGCTCGCTGGGCGCCGAGGAGATGCGCCCGCACGTCGCCGACCTGGCGCGGCTCGCGAACACCTACGTGGCCTGCCACCCGAACGCCGGCCTGCCCAACGCGTTCGGCGGCTACGACGAGACCCCGGACGAGACCGCCGCCCTGCTGAAGGACTTCGCGGGCAAGGGCATCGTCAACGTCGTCGGCGGCTGCTGCGGCACCACTCCCGAGCACATCAAGGCCATCGCCGACGCCGTGCGCGGTACCGACGCGCGCGAGGTGGTCAAGCCACGCCACACCACCCGCTACAGCGGCCTGGAGACGTTCGAGATCGGCCCCGACACCGGGTTCGTGATGATCGGTGAGCGCACCAACGTCACCGGCTCGGCGAAGTTCCGCAGGCTGATCGAGTCCGACGACCACAACGCCGCGCTCACCGTGGCGCTGGACCAGGTGCGCGGCGGCGCGAACCTGCTGGACGTCAACATGGACGCCGACCTGCTCGACGGCGAGCAGGCGATGACGACGTTCCTGAACCTGATCGCGACCGAGCCGGAGATCGCCCGCATCCCGGTGATGATCGACAGCTCCCGGTGGACCGTCCTCGAAGCGGGCCTGCGGTGCGTGCAGGGCAAGGGCGTGGTCAACTCGATCAGCCTCAAGGAGGGCGAGGAGCCCTTCCTGCGGCAGGCCCGCACGATCCGCGACTACGGCGCCGGTGTCGTCGTGATGGCGTTCGACGAGCAGGGCCAGGCCGACACGGCCGACCGCAAGGTCGAGATCTGCGGCCGCGCCTACGACCTGCTCACGCAGAAGGTCGGCTTCCCGGCCGAGGACATCATCTTCGACCCGAACGTGCTCGCCGTCGCGACCGGCATCGAGGAGCACAACGGCTACGCCAGGGCGTTCATCGACGCGCTGCCGCGGATCAAGGAGCGATGTCCGGGAGTCCGCATCAGCGGCGGCATCTCGAACCTGTCGTTCTCCTTCCGCGGCAACGACGTCGTCCGCGAGGCCATGCACTCGGCGTTCCTGTTCCACGCCGTCCAGGCGGGCCTGGACATGGGCATCGTCAACGCCGGTCAGCTCGTCGTCTACCAGGACATCAAGGCCGACCTGCTGGAACTGGTCGAGGACGTCATCTTCAACCGCCGCGAGGACGCGACGGACCGGCTCGTCACGCACGCCGAGACCGTCAAGGGCCCCGGCCAGAAGCGCGTCGTCGACCTGTCGTGGCGCGAGGCCCCGGTCGGCAAGCGGCTCGAGCACGCGATCCTGCACGGCGTCGTCGACTTCATCGAGGAGGACACCGAAGAAGCCCGCGCGTCCCTCCCGCGTCCGCTGGACGTCATCGAGGGCCCGCTGATGGACGGCATGAAGATCGTCGGCGACCTGTTCGGCGCGGGCAAGATGTTCCTGCCGCAGGTCGTGAAGAGCGCCCGCGTGATGAAGCGCGCGGTCGCGTACCTGGAGCCGTTCATGGACGCCGAGCCCAAGGCCACGGCCGGCGGCAACGGCAAGGTCGTGCTCGCCACGGTCAAGGGCGACGTCCACGACATCGGCAAGAACATCGTCGGCGTCGTGCTGGGCTGCAACAACTACGAGGTGATCGACCTCGGCGTGATGGTGCCGGCCGCGAAGATCCTCGACACGGCGATCAAGGAGCACGCCGACGTCATCGGCCTGTCCGGGCTGATCACGCCGTCACTGGACGAGATGGTCTCGGTCGCCGAGGAGATGCAGCGGCGCGGCATGAAGCTGCCGTTGCTGATCGGCGGGGCGACGACCTCGAAGCAGCACAACGCCGTCAAGATCGCGCCGGTCTACGACGAGCCGGTCATCCACGTCCTCGACGCGTCCCGGGTCGTCGGCGTCGTCTCCGACCTGCTGGACGGCAAGCGCGCACATGAGCTGAACCTCACGAACCGCGCGGAGCAGGCCCGGCTGCGCGAACAGCACGAGAACCGCAAGTCCGTGCCGTTGCTCAAGCTCGACGAGGCGCGGGCGAATCGGGAGGAGGTCGATTTCTCCGATCTGCCGACTCCGCAGTTCACCGGCACTCGCCTGATGACGCCCTCACTCGCCGAACTGCGCGAGTTCATCGACTGGACGTTCCTGTTCCTCGCCTGGGAGCTCAAAGGCAAGTTTCCGGCGATCCTCGAACAGCCGGTGGCGCGCGAACTGTACGACGACGCGACCGAGTTGCTCGACGAAATCGTCGCCGGGGAATTGTTCGAGGCAAAGGGCGTGTACGGGTACTGGCCCGCGCATTCCGAAGGCGACGACATCTTGCTCGACAACGGCGTGCGGATCCCGATGCTGCGCCAGCAGACCAAGAAGCCGCTCTCGCGCCCGAACCGCTGCCTGTCCGACTACGTGGCTCCCGAGGGCGACCACATCGGCGGGTTCGCGGTGACGATCCTCGGCGCGGGCAAGCTGGCCGCGAAGTACGAGGCCCAGAACGACGACTACCGCGCCATCATGGTGAAGGCGCTGGCAGACCGGCTCGCCGAGGCGTTCGCCGAGTGGATCCACCTGCGGGCCCGCCGCGACTGGTTCGAGCCGGACGCCCAGCCGGAACTCGCCGACCTGCACGCGGAGAAGTTCCGCGGCATCCGCCCCGCCCTGGGTTACCCGGCCTGCCCCGACCACACCGTGAAACGGGAGCTGTTCGACCTGCTGGGCGCGGAGGAAATCGGGATCTCGCTCACTGAATCGTTCGCGATGAACCCGGCGGCGAGCGTGAGCGGCCTGATCTTCCAGCACCCCGGCGCGAAGTACTTCACCGTCGGACGGCTGGGCCGCGACCAGGTGCAGGACTACGCGACGCGGTACGGCAAGCCGCTCGCCGAAGTCGAGCAGTGGCTGCGCCCGAACCTCGGGTACGAACCCGCCTGACGGTTGCCCAACGTGAAAGCGCTTCCCGGTAGTGGCAGGCGTTATCCCGGTTGGACCCAAGCGATGTAGCATCGGCCGCTCTGGAGATCAATCACCCTAGGTCGAGCGAGCCCGAGGTCATCCATGCGAGCTGCGGCGCTGGTGCTGGGTCTGGTGCTGCTGGCGAGCTGCGGTGCGGCAGCGGAGTCGGAGGCGTTGCCGCACGTCGGCTTCGTGGTCAAGCGCACGGGTGGCTCCTTCGCCCAGGAGATGACCAGCGGTTTTCACGAGGGCGTAGGCCGCATCGGCGGGGTCAGCGCGACGGTCACGGGCCCTCCCGGACAGGACGGGCACAAGGAAGTCGAGTTGTTCCGGGATTTGACGATGGCGGCACGAGGCGGAATCGCCGTGGCGACGTCCGAACCCGCGCTGATGGGGCCGTCCATCGGTGAGGCACTCACGCAGCACGTGGCCGTGGTCGGTGTGGACATGCGGCTCACCGCGAGTTCCGGCGTGAAATTGCACATCGGTAACGACGACTACGAACTCGGCGAAAAGCTGGCTGACGAGTTGATGCGCCGATTGCCTCCGGACGCGACCGGAACAGTGGTGCTGGGAAACACGGCTCCTGGACTCGCCGGGTTCGACGACCGGGCTGAGGGAATCCGGGGCCGATTCGCCGAAAAGCTACCGGGGGTAGTGGTGCTGGGCCCGTTCGACACGCAACGTGACGACGTCGCGAATCGGGACGCGTGGAAACGTCTCGTGGCGGCGAACCCCGACGCACTCGCGTTCGTTGGTACGGGCGACTGCGATGGAGTGAGCCTCGCGGCACTCAAGACGGAGAAGTCGGCGAGGTGGCTGGTGGGCGGTTTCGGGGTCGACCCGAGAACGTTGCAGGCGGTGCGGGACGGCGCGATGGTCGCGACGGTCTCGCCGGAGCACTATCTCAAGGGCGCCGTCGCCGGCTGGCTGCTCGCCAGGCACGCGAAGGACGGCGCGACACTGCCGGAGGGCTGGATCGAGACGCCAGGGCTGACGGTGACCACCGGGAACCTGGACCAGATCCTGCACCGGCAGGAGTCGGAGAAGGCGCGCAGGGACTACTTCCAGCCTCAGATCGACAGCTTCGTCGAGGATCCGGCGAGTTGGGTGCGACCGTTGGAGCAGGCACGGTGAGCTTTTGGGAAGGCCGCGGCACCGCGAGGGTGGCGACGGCAGGGCTGACGGCAGGGCTGCTCGCCCTGGCCGGCCTGTCGCTGTGGAGCAGCGTCAGCGCGCAGGACACGACCGCGTACGTGCGGGAGCTCAACGAGACCAGCGAGCGGTGGAGCCGCGTGCTGGAACACATCGAGGTCGCCGACAACGCGTTGCGCGACCTGCAGCTCGTGCGGACCGAGCAGACCATCGAGCCGTTGGCGAACTCCCTCGGCTCCGCGCGCGGCGACCTGGAGTGGTTGCGCACCAGCGGCACCCCGTCCGACGCCGCCGTGGCGTCCCGGTTGCTGCCGTTCTACGACCAGACCGCGGACATCCTGCGCAAGGTGATCGCGGGCACCGACCCGTCGCAGGCCGACCAGGCCTTGCTCGCGCACTCGTCGTTGCGGCGCCAGATCTCCTCGACGGTCGGGGCCAAGCGCCTCGACACGACCGAGTTCATGCGTTCCGCGGACGAGAAGAACGCCTGGCTGCGGATCGCCCAGATCGTGGCGTTCGTGCTGGACGCGATCCTGGTGGTGCTGTTCGGCGGGGTGCTGCTGGGCTACCGCCGCAAAATACTGCGCCAGGCAGCCAAGAACGAGCACGAGGCGCACCACGACGCCCTGACCGGGCTGGCCAACCGCACGCTGCTCGCGCGCCGGATGGACCTGGCCGTGGAGAAGGCGCGCAAGAAGGACGAGCCGCTGGCGTTGCTGATCGTGGACCTCGACAGGTTCAAGGAGGTCAACGACTCGCTCGGGCACCACACCGGCGACCTGCTGCTGCGCCAGGTGGCGAACCGCCTGTCGTGGGCGGTGCGCGACACGGACCTGGTGGCACGGCTGGGCGGCGACGAGTTCGCCGTGCTGCTGCCCGGTGTCGGCTCGGCGGAGAACGCGGGCATGGTCGCGGAGAAGATCCTGCAGGCACTGGCGATGCCGGTGACGCTGGAGGGCCTGGAACTGGAGATAGCGGGCAGTGTCGGCGTGGCGCTGTGCCCGTCGGACTCGGGTGACGGCCACGAACTGCTGCGGCACGCGGACATCGCGATGTACGCGGCCAAGCGCGAGAAGTCCGGCGTGGCCGTGTACGACGCACGCCTGCACGAACGCGGCGCCGCGCACCTCACCGCCGTGACGGAACTTCGGCACGCGATCGACCGCGGCGAGCTGTTCCTGCACTACCAGCCCAAGGCGCTGGCCGACACGGGCGCGGTGTGCGGCGTCGAGGCCCTGGCCCGCTGGCAGCATCCGACGCGCGGGCTCGTGCGTCCCGACGAGTTCATCCCGATCGCCGAGGAGAACGGGCTCATCGAGCCGTTGACGCGCTACGTGATCGACGCGGCGTTGCGCCAGTGCCGCACGTGGCAGGACGCGGGCTGGGAGGTGCCGGTCTCGGTGAACGTGGGCGCGGCCTGCCTGCACCACACCGAGTTCCCCGGCGACGTGGCCGACCTGATCAAGCGCCACGGCCTGCCGGCGCGCCTGCTGACGCTGGAGATCACCGAGTCCGCGATCATCTCGGACCCGGACCGCGCGGTGGAGGTGTTGCGCGGCCTGACCGAACTGGGCGTGCGGCTGTCCATCGACGACTTCGGCACCGGCTACTCGTCCATTTCGTACCTGCGCAGCATGCGGGTGCACGAGATGAAGCTCGACCGGTCGTTCGTCACGCACATGTGCACCGACGCAGGCGACAGCGCGATCGTGCACGCCCTGGTGGCGCTGGCCCGCAACTTCGGGCTGCAGGCCGTCGCGGAGGGCGTGGAGGACCAGGACACCTGGACGGCGCTGGCCGCGGCCGGGTGCGACGTGGTGCAGGGGTATTTCCTCAGCGAGCCGCTGCCCGCCGAGGAGATCGTTGCCTGGCTGGGAGATCGGGCCGCCGCTCACGCGTAGGACTCGGTGTCCCGCCACTGGTTGATGAACGGCTGCATGAAGTCGACCATGGCGGGCAACTGGTCCGCGACCGACAGGTAGGCGAGCACCCGGATCGCGCCGACCGCGTTGACGAACCTGAGCACCTCCTTGTCGATCGTGCGCAGGCCGTTCCTGGTGGCGCCCCGGTCGTACGCGGCGTGGTGTTCCGGGCCGAGACCGCCCAGGTCCCATTCGATCGGGCCGTACGTGATCAGCTCGAAGTCGGAGAACAGCGGGCCTTCGGTGCTCGCGAAGATGTTCGCGGGCGGTGAGTCGCCGTGGACGGGCTGCAGGTCGATGCCGGGGAACTTCTGGCGGAACGCCGCTTCGGAGCGGACGAGCGGCTCCAGCACCTCCCACTCGGCGCGTGCCCTTCGCAAATCCTCCGCGGTGACGATGTCCAGGCCCTCAAGCCGTTCCAGGCCTTCCCGCACGAACTGCGGTTCCGCCGACGACAGGAAGTCCAGCTCGCCCGGATAGTCCCTGAGGGCCTTGTGCAGGTCGGCGGTGAGCTCGGAGTTCCTGACGTAGTCCGGTTCCCGGGACTTGTCCTCGGCGGTGAACGGCCAGAACGTGATGGAGAAACCGTCGCGCTGCACGGGCTTGCGCTCGACGAGCGGGCTCGGCGGGATGACCGGCGTGCCCTGGTCGTGCAGCCACTGCGCGACGTCCAGCTCCTGTTGCTGGCGCCTGGCCAGGCTTTCGGGCGTCGTGGTGTGCGGCAGGACCGTCGGGATGCGGGCGACGACCGGTGACGGGGCGAGGTGCACGACGACGGAGAACAGTTCGTAGAGGACCTTGCCCTCGGTGATCTCCAGGCCGAGTTCGCGACCGGCGGCTTCGGTGGCAGCGGCGGTGCGGCCGGCGATGTCCTCGGGGGTCGCGAAGGCTGTCATGGCACGATCGTGCCACGACCTCTGCGCCGAACGCAGATCATTTACGGTGGGCGCATGGCCGACCGGCACCTGATCGACGCCCACGTTCTGCTCGTCCGCGACGGCGAGGTGCTGCTCAGCCGGCGGCGTGACCCCGACCCGCGGTTCGACGGACTCTGGCACCTGCCGTCCGGCAAGCTCGACGCGGGCGAGTCCGTGCTCGCCGCGGCCGTGCGCGAGGCTGCCGAGGAGATCGGGGTGCGGATCGATCCCGGCGACCTGCGGCTCGTGCACACGTCGCACGCCAACGGGTTCGGCGTGGAACCGCGGCTCGGCCTGTACTTCGAGGTGCGGCGCTGGAGTGGCGAACCGGAGAACCGCGAGCCGGAGAAGTGTTCGGAGGTGCGGTGGTTCGGGCTCGACGCGCTGCCCGCCGACTTCATCCCCTACCCCGCCGCCGGGATCGCCGGTTACCTGGCCGGGGAGTCGTTCAGCGTGCTCGGCTGGGACCCGCGGTAGACGTCGTTCTCACCTGCGCAGCCCGTCCAGGACGAGGGTGATGACACCGTCGGCCTCCGCCCTCCAGTCAGGCCGGTCGTGGGCCGCGCCGATGCCGTGCAGCGCCATCATGACGGCGCCGGCGCCCACGTCGCCTCGGACGGTGCCCTCCTCGACAGCGGCGGCCACCAGGTCGGTGACGGCCTGTTCCAGCGCCCTGCCGCCTTCGGCGAGCGCCTCGGAGCCGGTGGTCATGAGAGTGGCCAGCGTCCGGGCCAGGCCGTGGTGCTGCTGCAGGTAGTCCACGAAGTCGCGGAGGAAGGTCGCCAACGCCTCCAGCGCGGGTGACGTGGCCTGCAACCGGCGAGCCCGGTCGCACAGTGCGACGACCTCCTCGTGGTAGACCGCCTCGGCCAGCGCCTCCCTCGTGGGGAAGTGGCGGTACAGCGTGCCGGTGCCCACGCCCGCCAGGCGGGCGAAGTCGTCGAAGCGCAGGTCGAAGAACTCCCCGGCGTCGAAGACCTCCCGTGCCTTGGCCAGCAGGGCCTCCCGGTTGCGCAGGGCGTCGGCGCGTAGCGGCTTGGCGGCGTTCATGCGCTCCCTCGTGGTTGACAAACGGAGACCATCTCCATATTTTCGAAAGTGGAGATAGCCTCCGTTTCATCGTAGCCCACGAGGTGCCGTGTGAAGATCCTGATGTTCGGCCGAGGCGTGATCGCCACCGTGTACGGATGGGCTCTGGAACGAGCCGGGCACGACGTCGAGTTCTACGTCCGGCCCGGCCGCGCGGCGGAGTACGGGCCGACGGTCGACCTCGACCTGCTCGACACGCGGCGGCGGATCCGTGGACAGCCTGTCGTGGAGAAGTGGCCGGTGCGCTACCGCGAGGAGCTGGCGGCGGACCACGACTTCGACCTGATCGTGCTGAGTGTGGGCCACCACCGTCTGACGGAGGCGGCGGCCTTCCTGGCACCGCGCATCGGCAAGGCGACGGTGCTGGTCTCCGGCAACATCTGGGCCGAGCCCGCGGACGCGATCGGCGCCCTCCCGCTCGACCAGGTCGCCTGGGGCTTTCCACTGGCAGGCGGCGGTTTCGGTGAGGACGGCGTGCTGCGCGGAATGCTGATGCCGTTGGCCGTCTTCGGCACGATCGGCACGCTGACGGACCGGGAACGGGCCGTGCGCGAGGTGTTTCGCGAGGCCGGGTTCCGGATCAAGGAGGTGCCCCGCCTCCGCGACTGGCTGCTGATCCACTTCGTGTCGGACGCGGGCATCCACTCGCAGGGCCTGAGGCTGGGCTCGCTGGCCGACCTGGCGGGACGCCGGCACGACCTGCGCGAGGCGATTCTGGCCGGCCGCGAGCTTCTGCCGCTCCTGGAGGCACGCGGCGTCGACCTGCGCCGCGGCACGCTGTTCCTCCGCGCGCCGGCCTGGCTGACGGCGTCCGTGTTCGCCTTGATGACCGCTCATTTCCCACCGGCCCGCTTGAGCTTCAAGGCGCACTCCGATCCCCATGCCGTGGAGCCGCAGGTGATCTGCCGGGACGCCCTGGCGGAGGCACGCCGGCTGGGCATCCCCGCACCCCGGCTGGCCGCGGCGGAACCACACTTCGCGGTCCGGGCCTGAACTCGGGTTACCGTGAACGGATGGCACTCGTGCACCCGCCCGGCCTGACCAGGTTCCGGACGCACGACCTGCCCGGCTCGCGCAGGCTGGCCGGGTGGGAGGAGCACAACGCCCGCGCCCTGGTCGGGCTGCGCGTCACGCCTCAGGCCGACCGGCCGTTCGACGGTACCGAGGTGAACCTGACGCTCCCCCGCCTGCACGTCGCACGCGTGACCGGGTCGCCGCACGCCGTCGAACGGGACGTCCGGCAGATCGCCGAGCACCCGGCCGACGGGCTGGTCGTCTACTTCATGCTGGCCGGGGAAAGCCGCTTCGAGCACCGGGGCGGCCGTGAGCTGGTCGTCCCCGGTCAGGCGCTCGTGCTGGACGGGGACCAGCCGTTCCGGCGCGAGTTCTCGGAGGGCCTCACCGAACTCGTGCTGAAGGCACCGCGGCGTGGGCCTGTGCGGCCTCAGGTGTTCAGCTTCCGGGACAACGCGCACGCACAAGCGTTGGTCAGCGCGCTGTCGGGTGCGCTGCGCGGCCCCGCCGACTGGGACGGGCTGGAGCACACCGCCACAGACCTGCTCGACACGCTGCTCGGCGCCCGCACCCCGACCGCAGATCTGGCCGCCGCGCACGCCTTCATCGCCGCTCATCTGCACGAACAGGAGCTGTGCGCGCTCCGGATCGCCGCCGCCATCGGCTACTCCGAACGTCACCTGTCGCGCCTGTTCGCGAAGTCCGGGCAGAGCGTGCCGCAGGCGATCCTGAACGCGCGGCTCGACGCGGCCCGGCTGTTGCTCGTCCAGCCCATCACGCTCGCCGAGGTCGCGGCACGCACCGGTTTCGTGTCGCAGGCGCACTTCTCCCGCACCTACCGGGCACGGTTCGGGGCGACACCCCGGCAGGACCGGGCGGCGCTGCGGTCCTGAGTTTTTGCCTGTTTCCGCCACGTGCGGGCGCACGGCCCTCGTGGCGACACAGGACTGTCACCGTTCCGTCATGGTGACTTTCCACGACGGTCTCACCGACACGTCCCCGCCGGCGAGCACAGTGGTCGAGACCGATGTGCTGATCGTGGGATCGGGTCCGGCCGGAGCCTCCGCAGCGCTGTTCCTGTCCACTCTGGGCGTTCCGAACATCATGATCACGAAGTACCGGTGGACCGCGAACACCCCTCGCGCGCACATCACCAACCAGCGCACGATGGAGATCTTCCGCGACGTCGGCATCGAGGACCAGGTGCTCGCCGACGCCACGCCGCACCACCTGATCGGCGACACGGTGTTCTGCACCTCGATCACCGGCGAGGAGATCGGCCGCATCCTCACCTGGGGAAACCACCCCGCCCGGCACGCCGACCACGTGCTCGCGTCACCGTCGCTCAACTGCGACATCCCGCAGACCTACCTGGAGCCGATCCTCGTCCGCAACGCCACGGCACGCGGCACGCAGACGCAGTTCAGCACCGAGTACCTGGGGCACACGCAGGACTCCGACGGTGTGACCGTGCGGGTGCTCAACCGGCTGACCGGCACCGAGTACACGATCCGTGCCAAGTACCTGATCGGCGCGGACGGCGCGCGGTCCGCCGTGGCCGCCGACCTGGACCTGCCCTACGAGGGCCAGATGGACGTCGCCGGGTCCATGAACATCACCTTCAAGGCCGACCTCTCCGAACTGTGCCGGCACCGGCCTTCGGTGCTGTACTGGGTGATCCAGCCCGGCGCGAACGTCGGCGGGATCGGCGCCGGGCTCGTGCGGATGGTCCGGCCGTGGAACGAGTGGCTGATCGTCTGGGGCTTCGACCTCGCGCAGGGCGTGCCCGAGGTGAGCGACGACGACGCGTTGCAGATCGTGCGCAACCTCGTCGGCGATCCGGCGCTCGACGCGGAGATCACCGGGATCTCCTTGTGGGGCAACAACGAGCAGTACGCCACGCGGTTGCAGCGCGGCCGGGTGTTCTGCGCGGGGGACGCCGTGCACAAGCATCCGCCGAGCAACGGGCTCGGGTCCAACACCTCGATCCAGGACTCCTACAACCTGGCGTGGAAGCTCGCTCTCGTCCTCAACGGACAGGCCGGCTCCTCGTTGCTGGAGACCTATTCCGACGAACGCGCTCCGGTGGCGCGCCAGATCGTGACGCGGGCCAACAAGTCCGCTCGCGAGTTCGGTGCTCTCTTCGAGGCGCTCGGGCTCGACGCCTCTCAGTCGGCCGGCGAGATGGACGCGCGCATCGAGGAGCGCAAGTCCGCCAGCCTCGCGGGCGCCGCCAAGCGCGCCGCCGTGCGGGAAGCCATGGAGTTGAAGAACTACGAGTTCAACGCGCACGGCGTGGAGATGGGCCAGTCGTACGTCTCCAGCGCGGTTGTCGGCAACGGTGAACGGCCTGAGCCGTCGCGCGATCCCGAGCTGTACTACGAGCCGTCGACCTGGCCCGGAGCGCGGCTGCCGCACGCCTGGGTCGGTGACAGCAGGAGCAAGCTCTCCACCCACGACCTGGTGCCGTACGGACAGTTCACGCTGCTGACGGGGATCACCGGCGAGGCGTGGGCAGACGCAGCGCAGAAGGCCGCCGACCGGCTCGGCGTGCCGCTGCGGACCGTGGTCATCGGGCCAGGACGCGCGGTCACCGATCTCTACTTCGACTGGTCGCGACTGTCCGGTGTGGACGAGGACGGCGCGGTGCTGGTGCGGCCGGACAAGCACGTCGCGTGGCGCGGCACGTCGTTGCCCGCCGACCCGGAGGCGGAGCTGATGTCCGTCCTGACCGCGGTCCTGAGCCGGGAGGAGAGCGCATGACCTGGCAGTTCGAGCACGTCACGCTCGGCCAGCGGGTGCGGTTCGGCACCGGCACGGCGGCGGACGACGTGGCCGCGGAGGTCGCCCGCCTCGGTTCCCGGCGGGTGCTGCTGATCTCCTCCAAGCCCGTTCCCGAGGTGACGGCGAAGATCGACGTGGCCGCGCACTGCACGGACGTGGCGCCGCACGTCCCGGTGGAGAACGCCGAACGCGCCCGCGCGCTGGCCGCCGAGTCCGGCGCGGACCTGCTGGTGAGCGTCGGCGGCGGCTCCACGACCGGGCTGGCCAAGGCGGTCGCGCTGACCACCGGGCTGCCGATCGTCGCCGTGCCCACCACGTACGCGGGCTCGGAGGCGACCACCGTGTGGGGCCTGACCGAGGCGTCCCGCAAAACCACCGGCGTCGACGACCGGGTGCTGCCGGTGACCGTGGTCTACGACGCGGCGCTCACGTCGTCGCTGCCACGGGAGTTGTCGATCGCCTCTGGCTGCAACGCGCTGGCGCACTGCGTGGATTCGATGTGGGCGCCGCGCGCCGACCCGATCAACCAGGCGCTGGCCCTGGAGGGTGTTCGCACGTTGAGCCGTGGCCTTCGACTGATCGGCGACGTCGAGGGTCGCGAGTTGATGCTCTACGGCGCCTACCTGGCCGCCGTGGCGTTCGCGTCGGCGGGTTCCGGCCTGCACCACAAGATCTGCCATGTGCTCGGCGGCGCCTACAACCTCCCGCACGCCCAGACGCACACGGCGATCCTGCCGTACGTGCTGGCTTTCAACGCCCCCGCGGTCCCCGAGGCGGCCGCCAGGATCACGGAGGCACTCGGTGGCGGGCTCATCGACCTGTACGACGAAATCGGTGCCTCACACGAGCTTCGTGGCGTGCCCGATGTCCGCGAGGCCGCGCATCTCGTGCTGCCGTCCGTGCCTGCGTCGAACCCTCGCCCCGTCACCGAGGACGACCTGATCTCCCTGCTCACCGCCGCCCAGAAGGGGCTCGACGCATGACCGCCCAGCACCGCATCGAGGAACAGCTCACCGACGAGGTCGTCGCGTCGTTCGCGCGCACCCCGGACCCGCGGCTCAAGGAACTGATGGAGGCGCTCACCCGGCACCTGCACGCGTTCATCCGAGAGACCCGCCTGACCGAGGCCGAGTGGACGCGGGCCATCGAGTTCCTGACCGCCGCCGGGCACATCACCGACGACAAGCGGCAGGAGTTCATCCTGCTGTCGGACGTGCTGGGCGCGTCGATGCAGACCATCGCGGTGAACAACGAGGCCTACGAGAACGCCACGGAGGCAACGGTCTTCGGCCCGTTCTTCGTGGAGGAGTCGCCGTTGGTCGGTGTCGGCGGCGACATCGCCGGCGGTGCCACCGGAACGCCGTGCTGGGTTTCCGGAACTGTCCGCGACACCTCCGGCAACCCGGTGCCGGGCGCGCGGATCGAGGTGTGGGAGGCCGACGAGGACGGTTTCTACGACGTGCAGTACGCCGACTCACGCGTGGCGGGCCGAGGGCACCTGTTCTCCGGCGAGGACGGCGGTTTCGCGTTCTGGTGCACGACGCCGACCCCGTACCCGATCCCGCACGACGGGCCGGTGGGCGCCCTGCTGGACGCCGTGGGCCGCTCCCCCGTCCGCGCCGCCCACCTGCACTTCATGGTGTCAGCGCAGGACTTCCGCACGCTCGTCACGCACGTCTTCGTCGAGGGCGATCCGCAGCTGGAGATCGGCGACTCGGTGTTCGGGGTGAAGGAGTCGCTGATCAAGCGGTTCGAGGAGCAGCCGGCAGGTGCGCCGACGCCGGACGGGAGGGCGCTGGGCGACAAGCCCTGGGCACACTCCCGTTTCGACATCGTGCTCGCCCCGAGTCAGTGATCGCAGCAGACGCGTTCGGCCCACTCCGGTTCGTGCCACCAGTGCTTGTTCTCCGCTGACGGCGCTGCCGGCAGTTCGGCGGTGTGGGCGGTGAGCGTCTGCTGGTTCCGGTACGGCGCGAGCAGCTCTGGAATGTCGTGGAGCTGCCCGCCGACCGCGACCAGCTTGACGTTCGCGGCCGCCTTGATGTCGGTGAGCGGGTCGCCGTCCACGAACGCGATGTCGGCCGGTGCGCCCGGCTTGATCGCACCGAGCGGCAGGCCCAGCCACTTCGCCGGGTTGCGGGTCGCGGTGATGAGCGCTTCCCTCGGGGTGAAGCCGAATTCGACCAGCGCGCGGAGGTTCGTGTGCGTGGCGGTGGCCGGGCTGTCGAGCGGCGCGTCGGTGCCGGTGATGACGAAGCCGCCGCCCCGGTGGACCTTCAGGGCGAACTCGACCCAGCCGCGCAGGACGTCGAGCGACGCCGTGCCGGCCGGGGTGTCCTGGTTGTTGGCGTCCGCGACGAAGCGCTCGTACTCCCACGGCGGGTACAGCACGCGGGTGCGTTCGTCGGTGACGATCGACTTGTCCTTGGCGTACAACGCGCGTGACTGGAAGAGCGTGGGCGTGATCGACATGCCGGACGCCGTGAAGAGCGCGATCACGTCCTGGTAGGCGTGGCCCTGGCGGGTGACGGTGTGGGAGTAGCCGAGGCGGTTGGTGGCGCCGACGTGCTCCATGCCGTCCATGCCGAGGTTGGCGGCCGGGTAGAGGTAGTGGCTGGAGAGCGGGACCCGGGACCGTTGCACGGCGGCGCGCTGCAGCTCGACGGGCAGCCGGACGTAGGTCTTGATCAGGTCGTAGTCGAGCTCGTGGGCTCGGCGCAGTTCGAGGTCGAGCTGGGCCTTGCCGAGCGTCGGGCGCATGAAGTTGTAGTAGACGCGGGATCCGTCCACTGCCTCGCCGGTCGCGTAGAACCGCGGCCCGGTGAGGGTTCCGGCCGCCAGTGCCTCACGGGTCTCGACCATCTGGTAGACCGGGTCGCCGGGCGAGCGGACCGTCGTGATGCCGTAGGCGAGCCACGTCAGGCCTTGCCTCGCACCCCATTGGCGGCCGCGCAGGTGCCAGTGGTTGTGCGCGTCGATCAGGCCGGGGATGGCGGTCAGGGTGCCGGCGTCGACGTCGGCCTTGCCGCGCTGCGGCCGGATCTCCTTGACCTTGCCGTCCTCCAGGACGATGTCGACGTTCCGCTTGAGCGCGTGCGCCTCGCCGTCCCAGTAGGCGCCGACGCGGATCACCTTGCGGTCGGGTGCCTTCGGCCTGCGCCACGTGAGGTCGTGCCGGACCGTCGTGACCCTGCCGTCCAGTGTGGACTTCCGGATGCGGCCGTTGTTCAGGTACACCAGCGAGTCGTTGCCGCTCCAGGCCAGCGAGTCGGTGACCTCGCGGGTGACCTGACGCGGTTCGGCGAGGAATCTGCCCTGGGCGTCGACCGGGACGACCCAGGCGACGCTCTCCACGACGAACGCGATGTTCCTGCCGTCCGGCGACCACACCGGGCCGTCGTCGCCCCGCGTCGCGATCGACCGGAACGGCAGCGGCTCGGTGTAGGTGAGCGCGCCGCCGACGAGGTCGACGAACAGCAACTGGCTGGTGCCTTCGCGGAACCGGCGTGAGAACGGCTTCACGGCGGCCAGTGCGACCGTGTTGCCGTCCTTCGACCAGGTCGGCCTGCCCGGCTGGAACAACGTCGGCGTGACCTGGCGAAGCCCGGCGGGTTCGGCGATCCAGACCTGCCCGTCGTGGTCCAGGTAGGCGACCTTCGTGCCGTCCGGCGAGAACCTGGGAATCGTCTGCGCGTGGGGTGCGGGCGCGAACGCCTTGTCGTCACCGGTCTTCAGGTCGCGGACCCGCAGCTGCGGGATGCCGCCGCGGTCGCTGGTGTAGAGCAGTTTCGTGCCGTCCGGCGAGAAGTCCGGGTCGGAGTCGAAGTACCTGTTGTCGGTCAGCTTCGTCGCTTTCCCGCCGCTCAGCACGTAAAGGGCGTTGAGCGCGCGGAACGCGATCTTCGTGCCGTCCGGCGACACGACAGGGCTCGCGATGCCCTTCACCGCACCGCCGGTGAGGTTCTTCGTGCGGTGCTGCCGCCTGTTCGTGCGCACCGGAACCGTTGCCACGAAAGGAATGTCTTCGACTGCACCGCCGCTGCGCGACCTGAGCTTGCCGTCCGCGGTGTAGAGGACGCTGTCGCCGTTCCAGATCGGCGCGAACCCGAACACGTCCTCCTTCGACGTGATCACCGTCGTGCCGAGGACGAGATCGGCCTGGCCGGGCCGCATCTGCGTGTAACTGGGCTGGTCACCGGGCCCGAACGCGGCACCGAACAGCTGTGTGCCCGTCGGAGCCGTGACGAGCCGCTCGCGCTTGCCGTCCAACGTCACGGTGTCCACGGCCGCGTTGCCGACGGTGAAGATGATCCGCCGGCCGTCCGCGGACCACTGCGGCGCCGCGGCCTCGTCCGGCACACCGGTCAGCTGCGTGATGGCGTTCGTGGCCAGGTCGAGCACGTGCACGCCGTAGCTTCCCGCCCGGTCGCTGACGAACGCGATCTGCTTGCCGTCCGGCGAGAACGCGGGCTCGCGATGGTCGTACTTGCCTCGCGTGAGCTGCTTCAGGCCGTTGCCGTCGAGCCCGATCAGGTAGAGGTGGTAGTTCCCGTCCCGATAGGACTGGAACGCGATCTGGTTGCCCGGCCCGAACGACGGCAGCGTGGCGTCCTGCAGCTCGTCGGTGAGTTTGCGCGCTTCCCCACCAGTGGAGGGCAGAACCCAGATGGCCGTGACGAGGTCGATGGCGAGCCACTTGCCGTCGCGCGACCGCGACACCGAGATGTTGGTGCCCTGCGTCAGTTTCACGCGTTCGCCCGGCTCCGCCCCCGCGGTCCCGATCGTGAGCGTGGACGCGGCGGTGGCGACGGCGGCGGCCTGGCCGGTGCGGGTCAGCAGTTCGCGGCGGGACAGTTCCATGGCGGCACACTCCCCAGTGTCTTCTCCCCTAGGAGATCCACCCTGGCACCGCCAAAGCCTTGCGCCATCGGCCATTCGGCCCAGCATCCACCTGATGGGACGATGCACGCTGACGGTTTCCCGTTCGACCGAAGGACCGAGCCGTGCCCGACCGACCTGAGATCGTCTGCCTCTGCGGCTCTGCCCGGTTCGTGGACGAGATGCGCGCGGCGAACCGTGATCTGACCTTCGCGGGTGTCATCGTCGTCGCGCCGGGCGAAACAGACGAGTTGGTCTCCGACGAGCAGAAGACCGCGCTGGACGCCCTCCACCTGCGCAAGATCGACCTGGCCGACCGGGTCCTGGTCGTCAACCCCGGCGGGTACGTCGGCGAGTCCACGAGCAGGGAGATCGGCTACGCCCGCGCCACCGGCAAGCCGATCTCGTTCACCGATCCCGTCTGAGCAGTGGACACGCCCTAGAGGGCGAGCGCGCCCTCGATGCGAGCGACCATCGCGTCCTCGGCGTCGACGACAACGCCGTCGGCCTCGGCGACCTCGCGGCAGATCGCCAGCACACCGCGCGGGAAGTCGGCGGCGTCCTCGGGCGACTTGGCCGCGAGGGTCTTCATCGAGGAGCGCAGCGCCTCCAGGACGACCGGCTCGATCTCCTCGTCGGTGCCGGCGGGCACGGACGGGCGGGCGGCGCCCAGGACGCCGCGCAGGTCGGGCGACAGGTTCGCGAGCGCGCGCAGGCCGGCGAAGCGCTCCTCCAGCACGGGGCCGGGGTCGGCGTGGGAAACCAGCAGCATCGCGCCGTACACGGCGGTGCGCAGCGTGCGGCTCTCCTCGTCGGTGTAGAAGATCATGTGGCCCACTCTAGGTCGTCGGGTCAGGCGGGTGTTCCGGTCCTGATATGAGGATGCGCCATCGGCCTGGCGGTTGCTCCCGAGCTGCGAAAACGCCTGTGACGGACGTCTATCGGCCGTGAAGCGAACAAACTGAGCGGTCTGCGCGTTGAGATGGTTTGAGAAAGCTCACCCCTGGAGGATTCGCGCATGACGACCACCGCTGCCCGGCCCCGCGTCACGGTTCGGCGGGTGGTGTTCACGCTCGTCCTCTTCACCGTGACGACGCTGCTGTTCTGGGTGCCGTTCGAAGGGCTGTTCGCGGCCAGCGCCGAGTGGCCGGACCCGGTCCGCCCGATCGCCGCCATCGTGTTCGTCGCGGGCGCCATCGCGATGATCGTGCTGTTCACCCAGCGAGGCAGTGACCGTGCGGCGCGGGTCTCCCAGTTCCTGCTCGGCTTCGTGTGGATCGCGTTCGTGTGGACGCTGATCTCCGACGTTGTCAGGCTCGGCATGGCGATGGCCGGCGTCGAGAACCCGTTCCGCTCGCGTTTCATCGCCGTGCTGCTTGCGGTCCTCATCGTCACCGTGACGGTGTACGGCGTGTACGAGGCGATGCGCGTGCCGCGGATCAAGCGGCAAGACGTGACGATTCCCCGGCTCGACCCCGCGTTCGACGGGCTGACGGTCGCGGTCATCACCGACACCCACTACGGCGCCATCAACCGCGCGAAGTGGTCACGGGGCATGGTCGACGCGGTCAACAAGCTCGGCGCCGACGTCGCCGTGCACGTCGGTGACATCGCGGACGGCACCGCCGACCAGCGCCTGGAGCAGGCCTCCCCGCTCGGCGACGTGAACACGCCGCACCGCTTCTACATCACCGGCAACCACGAGTACTACTCGAACGCGCAGGGCTGGATCGACCTCATGACCCGCCTGGGCTGGAAGGCGCTGCGCAACGAGCACGTGGCGCTCGAACGCGGCGACGCCAAGCTGGTGTTCGCGGGCATCGACGACGTCACGGCCGACCACTCCGGCGAGCCCGGCCACGCGGCCGACCTCACGCGCGCCTTGCGCGACGCCGACTCCACCGCGCCGGTCGTGCTGCTCGCGCACCAGCCGTCGGAGATCAAGAAGGCCGTGGACGCGGGCGTGGACCTGCAGCTGTCCGGGCACACGCACGGCGGGCAGATCTGGCCGTTCCACTACCTGGTGCGACTGCAGCAGCCGGTGGTCGCCGGCCTGAGCAGGCACAGCGACCGCACCCAGCTCTACACCAGCCGCGGCGCCGGTTTCTGGGGTCCGCCGATGCGCGTCTTCGCGCCCAGCGAGATCACGCTCCTCACGCTCAAAGCTGTCTGAGGTGCTCCCCAGAAAGATGGCCACTGTCGTTGAACCTGATCAGCCGGGGTGACTCGCCGGTCGTGTAGCGGATGACCGTCAGGGCCGCGTTGTCGTGGTTCAGCGTCAGCCACCGCTCGGGCGGGGCGTCCAGCGCGTCCCGCACGAGCCAGCTGATCAGGAACGAGTGCGTCACGACCAGCACCGGACCGTCGCCGGGCCGGGCGAACCGCGTCTCGGCCTCGTGCGCCAGAGCGGGCCCGCGGGTGCGTTCCGACTCGGGGAACTGGTCGAAGAACTCGTCGTGATCAGGAACGAAGTGCGGCATGTAGTCGCCCGCCGCGGCCTCGACCCTGCAGGGCACGCGCAGCACTTCGGCGATGATCGCCGCGGTCTCGGTGGCCCGAGGGAGCGGACCGTGGTGCACGGCCGCGAAACCCGTGCCCCGCAACCGTTCCGCGAGCGCCTCGGCCTGTTTGCGGCCCCGTGCCGTCAGCCGGGACTCGTCCTTCGTCGCCTCGCCGTGCCGAACCAGATGCAGATCTCGTGTCACGCCGTGCAGTCTGCCTTGATGGCACTGGCGGCGTGATGGGCGTAGGTCGGTCCGGAGCTGGTCCAGTCCTGACCTCGGGTGAGCAGCTGCACGGTCAGGTTTCCGCTGGCCTTGAACTTCCCGGCGCTGACCCACTGGCCGCGCTTCTCGACCTGCTTGATCGCGAACGACGCCAACGGGGTGCCACCGACACTCGCCCGGTCGAAGACGTAGTACACGGTCGGGTTACCCCCGACCTCCTCCAGGCTGCCGTTCGGGACGTGCACCGAGACGTTGCACGTGCCGGTGACGGCGAACGTCCACTGCCCGTAGGCGGAGCTGTCGTCCTTGCGGGCATCGCCGGACATCGGGATCGACACGAACGTCGAGCCGCACTTGCCGTCGCCGTGGTCGACCCAGCCCTTGCGGCCGTCGCGGTACGAGCCGACGTTGCTGTAGCCGCCGCAACCGGGGCCTGTCGTGAACGACTTGGCACCACCGGGAGCCTTACCCGGGTCCCCCGCGGGCGGCGGGGCGACGTTCTGCGTGGTCGTCGGCGTCAAGCCGAGCGCCGACGAGGCCAGCGACGGGTCCATGCCGTTCGACGTCGACTCCGCCGGCAGTTCCTCGGGCGGGGTGATCAGGCCGGGGATGTAGCTGTGCGAGGGCTGCGCGATGTCCGTGACGCCGTTTCCGGAACTACCGTTGAACGTGACGATCGCGATCCCGCCGAGCACGAGGAGCGCGGCGATGGCGGCGATCGCGGCGGCGCGCGGCTTCAGCGGACCGCTCGGCGGCTTCTGCTCCTGCTCCTGGGAGTCACCGGCCGCCGCCCACCGGGCGGCTCCCCTGGCGCGCGCGGCCTCCATCAACGCGGGGTCGGGCGCCAGATGACGCTCGGTCGGTGGTTCGTCGGGGAACTGGGTCGGCACGGAGCGCAGTGTGCCAGGGACACAGGGCTACCCGAACGTGTGGTTCATTCACGAACGGGTTGTTTGAACTCAATGGACCGCACGCTGTGTCGACCGTTAGCCCGTTTCGTCTACACACCGTCACGAACGCTGGCCCGACCGGCCGCCCATTCCTGACTCGTGAGTCAGGCTAAGCACCGTGCCACACCTGCGCACAACCCCCGCGCCGCTCCCGAAAAACCGGATCTTGTCCCGGTTTTCGTGTCACAGAACGGAAACACCTGAAGAACGCCTTGATCTCGTCGTGTCTCCGGGCAACAGAACCGGTCAAGTGCAGTCATGTTCAAGACAGGGCGCCGCGAAGCCGACCGAAGTGCTGGGCCAGGTCGAGCAGGGAACCGTCCGTCGTGCGAGATCGCCGACGTGGCCGGAGGCCGAGGCGACGCCCTGTCCGTGGAACGAGCTCGGCAACTGGGGCTGTGGCTGGGACTACCGGCGGCGCACGGCGTCCATCGAGCCCGAGGACGGCGCCTGCGAGGTGTCGATCCTGCACAAGGCCGTTCAGGAAGAGCGGTTCGAGGTCGTGGTCGTAATCCTGGCCGACGAGAACGCAAAGGACTCCGCCGCGTTGTGCCTGGGAGCGATCTTCCTGGCGAAAGCGGTAGTAGCCAAGCTTCCGCAGCGCGTTTAGGGTGCCCGCCATGCCCTCAGGTAGACAGGCCGTCGTGCTGCTTGCCGCCCTCGTGGCGGGTTGCGGCACGGCGATCCCCGGTTCCCCCGTCGCGGGACCCCAGTTACCTCTGACATCGACGTCCCAGACCGTCACCGTCGTGACGCCGACGCCCTCTTCGAGCAGTAGCAGTGCCGTTCCCCCGCCTGCTCCCCCGCCGCCGCCTCCTCCCGTCGCGAAGTTCGGCAACCCGGCCGGCACCGCCGCCGTGCCGGCTGAAGCCGCCGCCGAGGACACCTCCAAGCCCACCCGCGTGATCGGCACCGGCACGCCCGCGTCCTGCACGTCGCAGGCCGTGGTCGACGCGGTCGCCGCCGGCGGGGTCGTCACCTTCGACTGCGGCGCGCAGCCGCACGTCATCCCGATGGCCGCGACCGCGAAGGTCCGGACGAAGACCGTGCTCGACGGCGGCGGCCGGATCACGTTGAGCGGTCAGGGACAGCGCCGGGTTCTCGACCAGAACGGGCCGAGGCTGGTGGTCCAGAACATCACCCTCGCCGACGGCAACTCGACCGGTGACAGGACCGAGGGCGGTGGCGGCGGCGCGATCATGGTGCTCGGCGGTCAGCTCAAGGTCGTGAACTCCCGCTTCGCGAACAACAGGTGCGATGCCAACGGCCCTGACCTCGGCGGCGCCGCGATCCGCGTGACCGACTGGGCCCAGAAGGCGCCGATCTACGTCGTGAACAGCACCTTCGAGGGCGGCGTGTGCTCCAACGGCGGAGCGCTGAGCAGCATCGGTGCGTCGTTCGTGGTGCTCAACAGCCTCATGAAGAACAACAAGGCCATCGGCCGCGGCGCCAACCCCGCGCGCGGTGGCACGCCGGGTGGCGGCAGCGGTGGCGCGATCTACAACGACGGCAACACGTTCACACTGCGTCTCGCCGGCACGCTGATCGAGGACAACCAGGCCAACGAGGGTGGCGGCGCGGTGTTCTTCGTCAGCAACGACAAGTCGGGCTCGATGTCGGTCGACGGCTCCACGCTGCGCCGCAACCCGAGCCTCGGTTTCGAGACCATCAAGGGGATCTTCTACCTCGGCGTCGGGGAGAAGCCGAAGCTCACCGCCTCGACGGTGCAGTGAGCCTGCCCGCGACCAGCAGCAGCGCGAGACCCAGCACGGACATCGCGAGGCTGAAGCCGTAGACCCAGCGGAACCCCAGTTGCTGGGACACGCCGAGCAACGCGCCCGCGACCATGCCGCCGACGATCTGGGTGTTGCTGAACATCGTCGTGGCGTGGCCGGGACGGCCGGGGTCGAGGCTCTGGAAGTACGTGATGCCGACGCCCATGATCAACGAGATGACGGTGGCGTGCAGCAGCTGCGCGGCCATCACCTGCCAGATCGAGCCGGTGAACACCATCAGGCCGTGATAACTCAACGCGATCACCGCGCCGATGAGCACGAGCCTGTGCTGCGACATCCGGTTCGCGAGCGACCCGAACCACAGCATCATCGGGATCTCCAGCGCCGCGCACAGCCCCATCGCGAGTCCGGCGTCACCGGCCGTTCCCCCGAGTTCGGTCGTGACGAACAACGGCAGACCGCTCACCGCGAGCGCCACGGCCCCCTGCAGGAACAGGAAAGCAGCGGACACGACCATCATGTTGCCGCGCGCCGGTCCTGCCGCTTCTTCTTCCTCTGCCTGCTCCTCGGCCTGAGCGGGCGGCACCGGAAGCGTGAGCGCGAGCACCGCGACACCGAGTTGCAGCACGGCGGTGGAGGCGAAGAGACCGATCCACCCGGTCTTCGCGACGAGCAGCGCGGCCACGGGCGGTCCGGCGACCCAGGCGACCGAGAGCAACGTGCGCAGCACGCTGACGACCATCGACGGTCCTCGGGAGACCTGACGGCCGTACGCGAAGAGCTGCGGCAGCAACGACGACGTGATCGCGATGAACACCACGGAAGTGCCGAGCAGGAACCAGTAGTCGCGCAGCACGGCGAACAGCCCGTAGCCGACCGCGCCGGCGACACCGCCCACGGCGAGCATGTACCGGCGCTGCACGCGACCGTCGGACAGCCTGCCCATGATCGTGCTGGCGAGCACCGACGCGAGCGGGCTCACGATCAGGAAGAAGCCGAGCTGGAACGGCGAGACCTTGATCTCGCTCGTGAGGAACAGCGAGCCGAACGGCAGCGCGAACGCCATCGACACGCCCGACACGACGCTGATGACGGAGAGTTGGAGGAACGTACGGGACAGGAGCGGCGAGGATGTTCTCTCGCGTAGTGCCGTCACCCCGTAATCGTGCTCTTTGACCGGCTAATCAGGAAACTTGATATCCCATGATGCGGTCAATCTCTCACACCACGATGACCGCACCGTCGCGACGGTGATCTGCACCACCCCTGAGCAGGCCTGATCCGGTCATTTCGACCACCTGGCAGCCGCCGAAGAACATGTTCGGAGCACGGAATCGGGTGACCGGGAGCTCACTTTCCGGTCGAATTCCCGGCTCGACGTGGAGGTGGTCTCCGCTCAGGTGCATGCGGGGCGCGTCGACGGCGTCCTGGGCGGGCATGCCGCGGTCCAGGACGTTCACGAGCACCTGCAGGATCGCGCCGGAGATCCGGCTCGACCCGGCGCTGCCGAGCACGAGTTCGGCCTGGCCGTGGCTGGTGACCACGGTCGGCGCCATCATCGACGGCAGCCGGTCGCCTGGCGCGTGGCTGAAGAACCCGTCCGGTGACAGGTCCTCCTCCCCCATCATGTTGTTCAGGTGCACGCCGGCGATCGAGATCCCGGAGCCCGCGCCGTTCGTCGTCGTGACCGAGCAGGCGGTGCCGTCCGCGTCGAGCACGGAGATGTGCGTGGTGGAGCCGAGGCGGTTCAGGTGCGTCTTCGGGGTGGCCAGCGCGCGGATGAGGTCCTGCTGCGACGGGTTGTCCGGCAACGCTTCCAGCATCTGCGTGAGCAACGCGCCGCCCGCCGCGGGTGGCGGGTTCGTGTGAATGTCACGGCCGCGGTGCCTCACGTGCAACGGCTCGCGTTGCACGGCTTCGTACGCCTGGAGATCCGTCTTGCCGAGGTCGCCGCCGTGCGAGGTGATCCAGTCGGCGACCGCGCCCGCGATGTCGCCGGTGTAGAACGGCGCCGCGCCGTCGCTGCCCAACCGGTCGAGCGCCTCGGCGAGTTCGGGCTGGACGAGCAGTTCGCCCTCCTCGAAGGCGTTGAGGCCCGCGCTGTGGGCGAGCGGCAGCAGCAACGACGTCACGTAGGCCTGGTACCGGTTGACCCGATGGCCTTCACGGGCGTGCATCGCCGCCGTGGCCACGAGTTCGTGCAACGGCGCCCGGCCGTAGGTGGCGGCCTTCGCGGCGCCGGCGGGCATCCCGTACGCGGCCACCGAGGACGGTCCCACGTGGAATTCCTGCTGCGCGTCACCGAAGTGGACGGTGATGGGGGTGAGCGGCGCGCGTTCGCCGGTCTGCCCGCGTCCGGGCGCCACGGCCGAGAAGTCCAGCAGCACAGGGGTTTCCCCCGCCGGGGCGATCATCATGTACCCGGCGGAACCCAGCCCGGTCAGCAACGGCTCGGTGACGCACGACGTCAGCATCGCCGCGACGGCCGCGTCCACGGCGTTCCCCCCGGCACGCAGCAGCGCCGCGCCCGCCTGTGCGGTGAGCGGGTGACCCGCCGCGATCGCGCCTCGCACCGTCGACCTCCAGAAGTGAAGGCAGTCAACGGTAGACCTGTGCGCGAGCGGCGGGCCACCCGGACTACGTCCTACTTCTTCGTGGCCGAGTAGTTGCGGAAGTTGATGTAGGTGTCGAGGATGTCCGACGACGCGCTCTCGACCGAGCGGTAGATGCCCCACTTGGGCCGCACGTAGTCGCCCTCGTCCGGGATCTTCACGCCGGAACGCTTGCCCTGCACCGCGATCGGCGCGTTCGCCCCCGTTCCGTTGCGCAGCACGAAACCGACGGTGCCACTGGAACCGGGCGTGATCGTCCACTCGACGGTGACCCACTTGTCACGCAGCGGGGCCAGGTTCGTGGCGGCGATGTCCGGGGCGCCGGACGTGCTGAACGCGCGCGCCCGGATCGTCTCCGTGCTGCCGCTGCGACTCAGGGACAGCGTCGTCCACGGGCCGCCGTTGGTGCTGGGCGTCTTGGTTTGGAAGATGTGCGTGAACTTGCTCGTGCCGTGCAGCGATGCCGGCATGTACATCTCGTACGAGATGACCCAGGTCTCGCCGTTCTTCATCTTGAGCGCGTTGCCGCCCGACACCATGCCCTTGGACTCGGTGCGTTGACGGTCGCCGCCACCGGTGGTGTCGCGGTCGTTCTTCCAGATGTTGAACCGGTAGGCGTCGCCCTGGACGACGATGTACTTGCCCTTGCGTTCGGGGAACTTGTTGCCCCGGTCGACCTCGATGCCCTCGAACGCCTTGAGGCCGTCGGTCGCGGGGTTCGGGCTCCACGCGGGTGCGGCGTGGGCGGGAGAGACGGTGACCAGCATCAGCGCGGCGGCCGTCAGTGCGATTTTCATCGAGCTTCCTTCCTGGCGGCAGCACCGAAGGTAGGAGGTCTCGACCTGCGTTGTCAACGAAAATGACCAGAGTTGCCTGCCGATGACAAGATTCATCGGAGCTTGGAGGCCGACCGGGGTTGAGAGCCGGGGCAAAACGGGTAATTCGACGACCATGGAGTGGATCACCCGGTTGATGGAGGCGCTGGGCTCGCCCGGCGCGGGCATCGCGGTCGCGCTGGAGAACGTCTTCCCGCCCGTGCCGAGCGAGGTGATCCTGCCGCTGGCGGGGTTCACCGCCGGTCAGGGCAGGATCTCGCTGATCGCCGCGATCCTGTGGACGACGGCGGGATCGGTCGTCGGCGCTCTCGTGCTGTACGGCCTGGGCGCGTGGCTCGGGCTGGAACGGCTGCGCAAGGTCGCGGACAGGATCCCGTTCGTCACCGCGTCCGATGTGGACAAGGCAGACGCGTGGTTCGACGAGCACGGCAACAAGGCCGTGTTCTTCGGCCGGATGGTGCCGGTCGTGCGGAGCCTGATCTCCATCCCCGCCGGGGTGTCCGGGATGCCGATCGTGAAGTTCACGCTCTACACCGCGGCGGGCAGCCTCGTGTGGAACACCGCGCTGATCCTCGCCGGGTACGCGCTCGGCGACAACTACGAACTCGTCGACCGCTACCTGGGCTGGGTTTCGACGGTGGTGCTGGCCGCGCTGGCCATCGCCATCGTCTGGTTCGTGGTCTCGCGCCGGAAGGCACGCCGTTCGTAGAGCACCGATGCCACCGCGATCGCCAGGCCCGCCACCGACAGCGCCACGCCGACCCACGCCGTCGAGGTGTAGCCCCAGCCCGCCGCGATGGCGAGGCCGCCGAGCCACGCGCCCGCGCCGTTCGCGACGTTGAGCGAGGAGTGGTTGGACGAGGCCGCGAGCGACGGCGCGTCCGGCGAGGCGTCCATCAGCCTGACCTGCAGGGCGGCCGCGAGGATCTGGATGGTGAAGCCCAGCAGGAACAGGAGGGCGAACAGGAACACCGGGATGCTCGCGGTGAGCCCGAACAGCACCAGGATCACGGTGACCGCGATCAGGCCGCCGAACACCGAGCGCGTCACGGACCTGTCCACGAACCGGCCGCCGAACGTCGCGCCGAGCGTCATGCCGAGCCCGAACACCGCGAGGATCCACGGAACGGCTCCGCCCGGCAGCCCGGCGACCTCGGTCGTCAACGGGGCGACGTAGGAGTAGACGGCGAACATGCCGCCGAAGCCGATCATGCCGGTGAAGATCGCGAACCACACCGTCGGACGGCCGAACGCGCGGACCTCGCCCTTCATCGACGCGCCCTCGACCTTGGGCACCAGCGGTACCCACGCCGCGATCGCCGCGGCCGTGATGAGCGCGATCACCGAGACCGCCAGGTAGGCCGTGCGCCAGCCGATCTGCTGCCCCGCGGCCGTTGCGAGCGGCACGCCCACAAGGTTCGCCACGGTCAGACCGACCATCACGCGCGCTACGGCCGTGCCGCGCCGTTCGGGAGCAACGAGCGTGGCGGCGACAACGGCCGCGATGCCGAAGAACGCGCCGTGCGGCAGTCCGGCGACGAACCGTGCGATGAGCAACAGCGACTTGTCCTGGGCGGCGGCCGACAGCCCGTTGCCCAGGGCGACCGCGAGCATCAGGCCGATCAGCATGCCCTTGCGCGGGAGCTTGGCGCCGAGCACCGCGATCAGCGGCGCGCCGACGACGACTCCGGCGGCGTAGAGGCTGATCGCGTGGCCGGCCTCGTAGTCGGGGATGCCGAACGTCTCCGCGATCTGCGGCAGCAGGCCCATGGTCGCGAACTCGGTCGTACCGATGCCGAACCCGCCGAGCGCGAGAGCGGTCATGGCGCGGGTGGTGTTCAAGGCTTCCCCATGGCTCGTGAGCAGCGGACTTAGTTAGCTACCGCATCGATTTTACGGGTCTTCTGAAGCGCTTCAAAAGACTCCGGACCGGTGCCGCTCCTCACACGCCGATCGAGGAACACCGACACGATCGCGACCGCGAGACCGCCGACCGCGAGCAGGGCTCCGATCCAGTTCGGCGCGGTGTAGCCGAGGCCGCGTTCGATCGCGAGACCGCCGAGCCACGCGCCACCGGCGTTGCCGAGGTTGAACGCCGCGATGTTCGCCGCGCTGGCGAGGGCCGGCGCGCCTTCCGCGGTCTGCATGACCCGCATCTGCAACGGCGGCACCGTGGCGAACCCGGCCGCGCCGAACAGCACGATGGTGATCGCGGCGAGGACGGGCGAGTGCGCGGTGAACACGAACGCGGTGAGGATCGCGGCCAGCGCGATCAGGATGACGACGGTGCTCTTCATGACCGACCGGTCGGCCGCCTTGCCGCCCAGCAGGTTGCCCGCGAACAGGCCGACGCCGAACAGCACCAGCAGCCACGTCACGGCGCCCGACGAGAAACCCGCGACCTCGGTCATCATCGGCGCGATGTAGGTGAACGACGCGAAGACGCCCGCGAAGCCGAACGTGGTCATCAGCAGTGCGAGCCACACCTGCGGGTTGCGGAACACGGCGAGTTCACTGCGGAGGTTGCCGCCCTGAGCCTGTTGCCGCGGCACGAGGAACACGATGCCGAGCAGCCCGATCACGCCGAGCACCGTCACGGCCCAGAACGTCGAACGCCAGCCCAGCGCCTGACCGAGCGCCGTACCCATCGGCACGCCCAGAACGTTCGCCACGGTCAGACCGGTGAACATCAACGCGATGGCGCTCGCCCTGCGTTGCGGCGCCACGAGGTCAGCGGCGACGACCGAACCGACGCCGAAGAACGCGCCGTGCGCCAGTGCCGCGATCACGCGCCCGCTCATCAGCACGCCGTAGGTGTCGGCCATCGCCGAGACCAGGTTGCCCGCGATGAACAGCACCATCAGCCCGAGCAGCATCCTCTTGCGCGGCAGGCGTCCGCCGAGAACGGTCAGCAACGGCGCGCCGATCACGACACCGAGCGCGTAACCGGAGATCAGCAGGCCCGCGCTCGGAATCGAGACGCCCAGATCAGCCGCCACGTCAGGCAGCAGGCCCATGATCACGAACTCGGTCGTGCCGATGGCGAAGGCGCTGATCGCGAGGGCGAGCAGAGCGACAGGCATGTCACACAGTCCTTGAAGTCGTAGGTTGTCCGCGCGAGCAATAGTTGCATACGCGGGCAATTGCATGCGACTCCTGTATCGGTGAAGCGCGTCACGCCGCCGGCGTGAGGATGGTGCGGTCGAAGGGGCCACCGTGTGCGGCCGCGTGGGTGACCGCGTCGTTGACCTGGTCGAGGCCGAACCTGGCGTTGCGTTCGGGGACGAGGTCCAGGGCACCCGACGCGATGAGCCGGATCATGCCGACGTTCGCCGTGCGCGGGTACATCCACTGGCCGCGCACGGTCACCGAGTTGCGCATGATCCAGGGGTAGGGCAGGGCGAGATCCGCGCCGCCGAGCATGCCGACGCCGCCCATCAGCACGACCCGCCCGTGCTCGCGCACGGTCATGGCGGCCGCACGCGCCGCCGAACTCGGTGCCTGGGGCGGCAGGAGATCGAGCACCAGGTCGACGGGACCGTCGGTGGCCGCGGCCATGGCAGAGCGATCGGTGTCCTCGTCTCCACTGAGCTCGACCGGGCTCACCCGCGAGCCGAACCGGTCAGCGAGCAGGTCGAGCGCGGCTCGGTTGCGCCCCGGTGCCACCACGTGCCCGGCACCCATCGCGAGTGCGACCGCGACAGCGCTGCTGCCGAGGTTTCCGGTGGCACCGCTGATCAGCACCGTCTCTCCGGCCGCGAGTCCGCCGGCCAGCAGTCCACCGAAGGGAATGGTGTGCACGCCCAGCGCGGACCAGCGTGCGGGATCGGCACTCACGGGCAGGACGTACACGTTCTCGGTGGGAACCCGCATGAGCTCGGCGAACGGTCCGTCGTGCAGGTACCGGGCCAGCCTGGCGCCACCTTCGCCACGGGAACTCCAGCCCTGCAGCGTGATGTCGGGCGTCAGGGCGTCGTCGCGGGCACGGACCGTCGAGTCGCACCAGACCAGGTCGCCCGCCTTCACCCTGGTCGCGTCCGGGCCCACCCGGACCACTCGGCCGACGCCTCCGACACCCGGCACCACCGGTGGTTCCAGTGGATAGCGCCGTTCACCGCCGAACACCTCGGCCGCGTACGGCGGCACACAGGTCGCCAGGACCTCGACCAGCACCTCGCCGCCGCGGCCACCGGGTCGGGCACGTCGTGCACCACGAGGGGGGAACCGAACGCCGTCAACGTCGCTGCGCGCATGGGAAATCCTTCCTGTCTGGTCCTCGTCACGCTAGGAGCGTCAGGGGCATGCGGGAAGCGAAGATCGGGCATCTCTGCTATGCGTAGTCAGCATGGACGTGTCGAGTGCGAGCCTCCGGGTGCTGTGTCAGATCGCCGAGTCGGGCAGCTTCACCGCGGCCGCCGCACAGCTGGGCTACACGCAGTCCGCGGTCTCGCGCCAGGCGATCGCCCTCGAACGCGGCGTCGGCGCCACCCTGTTCGAGCGACGGACCGACGGGGTCCGGCTCACCCGGCCCGGACTGACGCTGCTGCGCCACGCGCGGACGATCCTGGAGTCGGTCGACGCGGCCCAGCGCGACCTGACCGACGAGGCTCCCCGCACAGAACTGGTGCGGCTCGGGCTGGTCCTCAGCGCCGGACCGGTGATCCTGCCCTCCGCGCTCCCCCTGATCGCCAGGACGGCGCCCTGGGTCCGGGTCTCCACCCGCGAGGGCACCACACCCGGTTTGGCGCGGGCGTTGCGCACGGGTTCGATCGACGTCGCCGTGCTCACCTCCCGCCCGCCGCACCGGCCGCCAGACGGCGAGTCACCACGCCTGCACGTCACGGCCGTTCAGGACACCGAGCTTCTCGTGGCGGCGTCGGCCACCGGCACGTTCGCGGGCCGCACGTCGGTACACGTCGACGAACTGGTCGACGCACCCTGGATCGCCAGCCCCTCGTCGAACGCGGAGCCGCTGCTCGGTGTCTGGCCCGGCCTGCCGGGGCGGGCGCACGTCGTCCACAGTGGACGGGACCGGCTGACGAAGCTGCACCTGGTCGCCGGTGGCGCCGGAGTCACCACGATTCCGGAGGGCCTGTCGCCGGTCCTCCCGCCCGGAGTGATCGTCCTGCGGGTCCGGGGCGCACCACCCGAGATCCGCAGGGTCTTCGTGGCGCGGCTCCCCGGCACCGCGACGCCGGCGGTCACCGCCGTCACCGAGGCGATCATCTCGACGACACGCCTGTAGACGACGAAGGCCGGCCCCAGCGGGACCGGCCTTCGGGTTCGGAACCGACTCAGATGCGCGGGGCCTCCACGAACGTCCGGCCGTTGAGCGGCTGCGTCGCACGGGCGTTGCCCGCGGTGAACAGACCCTTGAAGCGCGCGATGGTCGCGGCCGACACGTGCTGCTCGCCGGTCAGGTACCACTCGACGCCCTCGGTGAACGGTGCCGTGGTGAGCGAGCCGGTGTAGTGCAGCGTGTGGTGACCCGAGGGCAGCAACCGGTTGAGGTCGACGGGCTCGATGTCGACCGGCGCACCGCACTCGGGCGAGAGCCTGGCCAGCACGTCGTCCACGACGGAGTGCGAGCCGACGACCAGCGGCACGCCGACCACCAGCAGCCTGCCCTCGGCGCTGCGGTGCACGAGGTGCATCTCCAGCGGGGTGTTGCGGCCGCCGAACTGGTGCTCGGACGGCGTGTGGAAGTGGAACTGCACCAGGTCGTATCTGATGCCGGCGACGGTGACGTGGCCCGCCCCTGGCTCGACCTCCGCCTCCTCCGTCTCCTCGTGGTTGCGGGTCGTGCAGCCGTTCGGGTCGGCCGCGTCCTTGCGGATGTACTTCAGCTCCAGCGCGGAGTGCCCGTAGGTCACGTCGAGCTTGGCCGCGTGCGGGTCGAACCGGATCGCGTGGGGCGTGACGTTCACCGGGCTCTGCTTCGGTGTCGCCGACTCGGCCGCGCCACTCGCGAAGAACGTCGCGGTGAGCACGAGCGGAAGAAGAGCCGGAAGGGACCGCTTGATGTTCATAACGCCACTTTTCACCCGATCGAGTGAAATGGGGAAGCGGAGTGTGTTCGCGCTCTCATCGGCCGGGAATGTTCCTACTACCCCAATCAGGGCAGCACTGAAGTGCTTCAGCTTCCGGAAGTGGGTCGATGCAGGTCAGGGCATCTGCAAGTGCTGTGCAACAAGGGCTTTCGAGGTGGGTTCGTTGTGCGTGCAAATTCGAATTGAGACAGCCGCGAGAATTGAAGAACGAGGTCGTTCTCGATCACCATTGTCCGATTGGCGGCGGTTTGCCGAATTTGCCTGAAGTGACTCCGTTCACCGAGCATGTCCGGCAGAATGGGCCGATGGTCACCGTCGCCGACATTCGCGCCGTGGCACTGACGCTGCCGCGCACCACCGAACACCTCATCCGCGACCGCGTGAAGTTCCGCGTGGGCCAGATCGTCTACGCCGCCCTCTCGCGCGACGAGACGGTGCTGGGCTTCGGCTACCCGCGCGAGGAACGGGAGGCGCTCGTCGCGAGCGACCCCGTGAAGTTCGCGTTCCCGAGCGAGTCCGACATGCGCTTCCAGTGGGTGCACGCCTCGATGGCCGAGCTGGACGTCGAGGAGATGACGGAGCTCGTCATCGGCGCTTGGACGATGTGCGTGCCGAAGAAGGTCATCCGCGCGCACCTCGGCGAGGACTTCATTTAGTCAACACTGAAGCTATCGAGCACACTGTCGCTGAAGGAGACGAACGTGCCGTCGCGGTGCGCGGTGGGCAGGAACCCCGGCACCAGGCAGATTCGAGCGCCGCGGTCGGGGTCCCAGACCTCCAGCCCGTCCACGCCGGAGACGTACAGCAGTCCTTTGTGGCCCCACATCGGCCCGGCCGGTCCCGCGAACGCACCCACGCGCCGTCCGCCCGGCATCGCGTGGAGGCCGACGCCGTCGATCATCAACTCGCCGTCCTCGCCGAGCCGCTGGACGGCCACGACGTCCACAAGATCGAGACTACTCAGCGCAGAGGCAGCCCACCCCGCGTTCGATCCATTCCTGCCCGGCCCAGTCCGGGTGCCGCTCGATCAGCACCGCCCGCACCTCGGCCACGATCTCGTCGGGCTCCATCGCGGAGTCGCGGCGCCGCCACGTCTCGTCCCGCAACTCCCCCAGGTAGTCCCGGACCCCTTGCAGCACCTGGATGTCACTGACTGACCCGTGGCCCGGTACGACGACCCGCGGCTCGCCGGCGATCAGCCCGTCCATCACGTCGATCCACGCGAGGCCGGAGACGTCGGTGTCGTGCGGCGGGAACCACGGGAAGATCGCGAACTGCCCGGTCTCGGCGAGGTCGCCGGTGAACAGCACGCCCGCGTCCGGCACCTCGATCACCTGGTCCCCCAGCGTGTGGCCGCGTCCGGTCGGCCTGAGCAGCACCGTCCGGCCGCCGAGGTCGAGCGCGCGGACCCCGTCGAACACCTCGTCCGGCACCGGCACCTCGACGCCGGCCAGCCGTTCGGCGATCGTCCCGCCGAACCCGCGGAACATCTCCAGGTAGCCGGATCCCTTGCGCCGCAGGTCATCCGCCTGCGCCCGGTTGACCAGGTAGGAGCTCCCGAACACGGACGCGCCGAACGCGTGCTCCGGATGGAAGTGGGTCGTCGTCAGGTGGATCCGCCGCCCGTTCGCGATCTCGTCCGCGAACGTGAGCACCTCGGTGGCGTTGGCGAGGCCGAGTCCGGTGTCCACGACGAGGATCGCCTCGGTGCCGCCGATGATCCCGATGTTGGGCACCAGGCTGACGTGCTCGTTGGGGATCACCAGCACGTCGGCGGCCACCTCGACGGCACCGGAGACGTGGACGGCGGGGTCAGGAAGGTTCATGCCTCCACTCCACCCGCGGAGTGCGGCGCGCGTCCAAGACCGTCTGCGCATATCCGATACCGTGCGAGTATCGTGCCTGATCATGGAGCTGCGGACCCTGCGGTACTTCGTCGCGGTCGCCGAGGAGTTGCACTTCGGCCGCGCCGCGCAGCGCCTCCACCTGAGCCAGCCGCCGCTGAGCCGGGCGATCAAGCACCTGGAGCACGACCTCGGCGTCACCCTGCTGGACCGCTCCCCCGCCGGCGTCACGCTGACCGACGCCGGCCACGTCCTGCTGGCCGAGGCGAGAGTCCTGCTCGACCACGCCGACCGCATCCGCGCCAAGCTCGCGCGGACCACGATCACCGTCGGCATGCTCGGCGACCACGGAACCCGCATGGCCGAGGCGTTCCGGCGCAAGCACCCGCACGTCGAGATCCGCGTCCGCGAGACCGACCTGACCGATCCGACCTGCGGTCTGCGCACCGGCCAGGTCGACGTCGCCCTGACGCGCGGCCCGTTCGACGAGAGCGGCCTGAAAACCCTTGTCCTGCGCGAGGATCCGGTCGGCGCGGTGCTGCGTGCCGATGATCCGCTCGCCGCTCGCGACCGCATCACCACCGCGGATCTGGCCGAGCGCGACTGGTTCCAGTTCCCGGACGGCACCGACGAGATCTGGCGGAACTACTGGAACGGCGGCGAACCGCGCGGCGGCCCGACGGTCCGCGCCGTCCAGGAGTGCGTGCAATCCGTGCTGTGGAACGGTTCCGTGGGTCTGGCGCCGCTCGGTCACGACCTGGGTGAGCTCGTCGTGGTGCCGCTGACCGACATGCCGCCCAGTCCCGTCGTGATCGCGTGGATCAAGGACGACCCGCTCACGCTCGACTTCGTCGAGGCGGCATCTCAGGCCTACCCCCGGCTGTAGCCCCACTTCGTGCGCGTCGCCGCGTCCTCGACGCCGGTGAAGCCCTCGTTCGGCACGAACACGTCCTCGCCGAAGTCGATGTCCGTGTCGTCGGCGTTGCCACCGACGCCGTCGGCGCCGACGGCGAACATCGCCTTCGGGTTGCCGCCCTGGTCCATGAGGGTGTCGTGCTCGTTGAACTGGTGCTGGTGCCACGAACCGGAGAGGTGGCCCAGCTCGTGCGCCGCGATGTTGCCCAGCGCGCGGCCGACGAACAGGACCTTGTCGCTCTGCGGCGTGATGTAGGTGTTGAGCGAGACGGGCGGGCCCGCGGGAGCGCTCAGCAGGTCGAGCTGGACCATCGCGGTCTCCTCGTGCCCGAAGTTGCCGGGGTCGATGGACTGCGCGATCGCCACCGTCTCCACCCCGGACTCGGCGATCGTGCCACCGATGACGAGCCTGCTGACGTTCTTCCGGCCCCACGGGTCGGCGTGGTCGCGGCTGTTGAGCAGCTTCACGCCGAAGTTGCCGTGCAGCGCCAGGTTCTCGCGGATGGTGTCGACCGCGACGGTCACGACGCGCTTCTCGTCGGCCGCGGTCAGGCCCCAGTTCGCGAGGAACTTCGACAGCGGCGACAGCTGCTTCTCCCCCGGCGGGCCCCACACCGTCGTGTCGACGAGGGCACCGTCGAAGTCCACGAACACGGTTTGCTGCCCGGCCTTCTCGCTGCCGGGACGGAACGCCTTGACGGTCAGCTGGTACCCGCCGGTGCCGTCTTCGACGCCGACGTAGTAGCGGCCGTCGCGCGGGGCGAGGAAGTCGGCGGCCGCGTTGCCGCCACCGGGCAACGGGTTCTCCTTCGGGTAGACGCCGGAGAAGTCCTGCCGGGAACCCATCACCTCGCGGCCCCTGCCGTCGTGCAGTGCGACCTTGCGCGCGGCACCCGTGACGGACGCGCCGATCACGTCACCCGCTTTGAGGTCGACGGCGAAGAAGTCCTTGTCCCCCTTGCCTTCACCCGCCGCGATCGTCAGTTCGTAGGAGCCGGAGGTGTTCAGGGTGCCGGTGACGCGGACGAAGAAGTCCTCGCCCGCGGCCAGATCGGCCTCCAGGCGGGCATCGGTGCTGACGCCGACGGTGTCGTTGGCCGCGATCTCTTTGCCCGCCGCGTCGAACACCGTCAGCACGGTGTCGAGGTCGCTGCCCTCGGTGCGGGTGTCGAAGGTCGTGTGACCGTTGCCGCGCAACCGGTAGAAGTCCTGGTCCGCGCCGGTGATCTTGCCGCTCGTCCTGATCGCGCGGTAGGTCGTGCCGACGCCGGAGTCGCTCGCGGACTGCTGACTGTCGTTGGGTTCGGCGAACTCGGCGACGACCGGCATGGTCGGGTCCGCGGCCAGCGAGCCCGTGAACAGCGCGGCGCGGTGCCGGCGGAAGTCCGTGGACTCGGCGGTCCACGGACTGTCGTTGCGTCCGCGCGCCGATGCCGGCTCACGTTCGGCGTAGGTATAGCCCGGCGCCGCCGCTGTGAGGATCCGTGCCCTGGTCCTCGCCTCACGCGTCTTGGCGGCCTTGGCCAGGTCGACCGCACCCGGATCCGCCAGGAAGGCCAGCAACGGGTCGGGCTGCACCACCGCCGGCGCGGCCACCGCCGTCTGCCCGCTCAGCACCAGCGCGGTCACGGTGATCGCTCCCAGTAAACGCATGCATCCCCCTGGTAGTAGATCACCCAGACCTACACCGTGAGACGGACGCAAGAGAAGAGTTCTGGCCCAATCAAGACATGTGCACCGATACCGCGTAGTCGCCGCCGCGGAACTCCTCCCGGTCCCAGGTGGCGAACCGCTCGACCAGCCTCAGCCCGGCCTGGGCGCAGTGCTCGTCGTACTGCGCGACCGTGTACCCGCGGTTGAGGCTGAAGCCGGCGACCAAGAACCGGCCCACGTGCCGCGCCACACCGGCGACGAGCGCGTCCTGGGTGCCGGGCGCGGTGAACAGCGGCACGTTGCCCGCCATGACGACCACGTCGAACGTGCGTCCCAGGTCGAGTTCGGCCAGGTCGGACCGCACCCACGTGATGTCCGGCGCCAGTTCCCGCGCGTGGGCCAGCATCGACTCGTCGACGTCCGCCCCGGCCACCTCGACGCCGTGCCGGGCGAGCTCGATCGCGACCCGTCCGGTGCCGCATCCGGCGTCCAGCACGGAGGCCGGTCCGAACGCGCGCACGAAGGTCGCCTCGCCGTGCACGTCCATCCCCGACTCGGCCAGTGCGTCGAATCTCTGCTGGTACTCCGCCCCGTTCCACACGAGACGCAGCCTAGGCGGCGCATGACCGTTTCGTTCGATGAGAGTCACGAGAACGGTCAGGTGCCGCTCAGACCCGCAGATCGGCGGATACCGGATGCGTGGGAGCGCTGCCAAGGTCGAGGACATGACGCGCTTTCTGCTGGCAGTGGCGTTGCTCGTGGCCGTGGCCTCTCCCGCACAGGCCGCTCCGCTCAGATGGGTCGGCACGTGGGCGACCGCGCCGTCCTCCGCGGTCCCCGGCACCGAGAACGGCTATCCGAACTTCTCGTTGCGCAACATCGTGCACGTCAGTGCCGGAGGCAAGGAGATCCGCGTCCGGCTCTCCAACGCCTACGGCCGCACCCCGGCCGTCTTCGGCCAGGTCACGGTCGCCCGCGCGGCCGGTCCGGACACACCGCTGGCGCTGGCCGGAACCATGCGCACGCTGACGTTCGGCGGCTCCCAGTCGATCACGGCCCCGCCCGGTGCCGACGTGATCAGCGACGGCGTGGCGCTCAACGTCCCCGCCGACTCGGACCTGCTGGTGAGCGTCTACACGCCCGAGCCCGGCGGCCCGGTCACGCACCACCAGCTCACGATGCAGAACTCGTACTTCACCCGCGACGGCACCCACACGGCCGACGAGTCCGCCGCCGCCTACCGCGAACGCACCACGAACTGGCACTACGTCTCCGGCGTCGACGTGCGCACCTCCACGGTGCAGGGCAGCGTCGTGGCACTCGGCGACTCGATCACCGACGGCGCGAACTCGACCTGGGGTGCGAACCTGCGCTGGCCGGACCAGCTCGCCGACCGCGTGAACACCCGCCTGGGCGTGCTGAACGCGGGCATCAGCGGCAACCGCCTGCTGCTCGACGGCGGTTCGGCCGGCCCCAACGCCCTGGCCAGGCTCAACCGCGACGTGCTCACCCAGTCCGGCGTGCGCTCGGTGATCGTGTTCGAGGGCATCAACGACATCCAGCAGACCCCGCACGAGACCGATCCGGCCAAGATCATCGCCGCGCTGAAGCAGATCGCACAGCGTTCGCACGACCGCGGGCTGCGGGTCATCGGCGCGACGATCACGCCGTTCAAGGGCTGGAACAGCTACACCGAGGAGTTGGAGCAGGTCCGCCAGAGCGTGAACGCGTTCATCCGCACCAGTTCCGACTTCGACGCGGTGGTGGACTTCGACCGCGTGATCCGCGATCCTGCCGACCCGCAGCGGATCAAGCCGGACTACGACCAGGGCGACCACCTGCACCCCGGTGACAAGGGGTTCGAGGCGATGGCGAAGGCGGTGAAGATCGCCACACTCTGACACGATCGGGCGGTTCGGGTTTGCTGGACCCCGTGCTCCGGCTATTCGATGGAGATCAACACACCGGTAAGGGGTTCACGCATGCGTCTCACGATCCTCGCCGCCGTGCTCGCGGTCGGCGCCACGGCCTGCGGGTCGCCGACCCCGGCGTCCCAGGGTCAGGCTCCCTCCACGACCTCGAACGCGCCCACGTCCGCCTCGTCGAGTGACAAGCAGAAGCCCTCGGTGAAGGCCGAGTTGACCATGCAGGGCAAGCCCGGCCTGGGCCTTCTGACGGCGACGAACCAGGGCACCGGGCCGATCACGTTCCAGGGCTGGCCGAAGCTCGCCTTCACCAATCCCGCGAACCAGCCGGCGGCGGTCCCGGTGGAGCAGAAGCTGGTGCCCGGCGAGGGGCCGTCGATCACCCTGCAGCCCGGGCAGACCGCGTTCGCCGGTGTCCTGCTCGACGTGGACGACGACGCCAACTCGTTCGCCATCAACGAGATGACCGCCGAACTGCCGGGCATGGTGCCGGCGAAGGTGACGTTCATCGGGACGGACGGCCAGCCGATCGCCGACCTGACCAAGCTGAAGGTCAGCGAGGCCAAGGTCGGGACGATGCAGCCGGCCGCCCAGGGCGTCACGGTCTTCGACTAACCCTTCATCCAGCGGTACTGCAGGTACACCTCCCACGGATGGGCAGCGCGGTCGAGGAACATCAGGCTGTCCATCCGGCAGTTGCAGGCGTTGCCCTCGCGGGTGTTCTGCGGGTAGCTGCCGCCGATCTTGTACCCGCGCGGGTCCGTGGCCGACGCGAGGTCGGGTTCCGGTTCGCCTTCGAGCTTCCACGGGTCACCGGCGGTGACGTACCTGCCCGCCAGCGGATTTCCGTTGCGGTACAACGCCATCGTGCCGGTGTCGAAGTCGAACGTGGCCGCGAGGAACACCCATTCGTTCTGCGGCAACAGCTTCTGCCACGGCTCGGCGGCAGCGAACGTCTGTGACTCGCCGCCGTCGATCCTGCGGGCCAGGGCGACCAGTTTCAGTTCGCCGTCGACCTGGATCAGTTCCAGCAGCGCGCGCACCGCGTGGCCGTTGGAGTCGCCGGTCAGGACGCCCGCCAGGCCGGTCGCGCCGTAGAGGTCGTCCGGGTTGGCGGAGTTCGAGTTCGGGGCCGGGTTCTGGCCCGTCATCTTCACCCAGCCCATGATCGACGCCTGGCGCGCGCCGTTGAACGACCTCAGAGTCGGAACGCCGGTTTCGCTGTACAGGCCTGCCTTCCAGTCGTCGTTTCCGGCCACCGTCGGGTTGATCTGCTTGAGCTGCAGCGAGTTGCGGCTGTGCCGGAACGCTCCGTCGCGCACGCGCATGTCGGCGCCACCGTTGATCAGCTGCAACGACGTGCCTGAACGGCCGCTGTCCTGTTCCAGGGCCTTGTTGCCGCGCGCCGGGTGTTCGAAGTCGTAGTACGACACCAGGTTGCGTGACAACGTGGGCAGCACCGTGCCGAACGTGGCCTGGGCCGGCGCGGCCAGGCCCACGCCGAACACCGCGACCAGGCCAAGAACCAGAAGGCGCTTCATCGGACTCCCCTGCCCTGTACGCGCAGGTCGCGGAGCCTGCCGATGTTGTCGAACGAGCCGAAGCCGACTCGGCCCGAAGCGAACGTCTTGTCCACGGCGGTCATCAGCGGATACGGCGAACCATCCATGTACACAGCGATCTCCCCTGAGTCGGCGCAGTGCCTGACCCGTACGCGATGCCACGCCGTGTCGGTGACGGCCGGAGGTGCGCCGACGGAACGTACGGCGTCCCATTGGTGGTCGAGGCGCAGGCGGTCGGCGTTGTTCACGACGAAGATGCCGTTGTGCGGGTAGATCTTGTTGTCCGACGAGAGGTGCGCGTAGTAGAACTCGGTGTCCGAGCGGTAGCCGAACACGATGATCACGTCCCGGTTGGACTCGGCGACCGGTGTGTCCAGTCGCACCGAGGCGTCGACCTGCACCGAACCGAACGCGGGTCCCTTCTGCAGCACCGCGTACTCGAACGGGCGGCGCGGACCCGGCCGGGCCACACCGGGTTCGGCCAGCACGACCTCACGGCCGGGGAACTGCCACAGGTCGGGCGTCACCGGCTGCCACGAACGCGCCGAGGTGGCACCGGCGACGAAGTCGTGGCCTGAGCGACAGGAGGCGAAGGTGCGCGCACCCGTCACCTTCCAGATCTTGCCGTTCGCCTTGGCCAGCACGTAGAGCTCACCGGCCGCGTCCTGGCCGAAGCGCAGGTCGACCCGGTTCGGGTCGTTGACCAGCGCCTTCATCGTCGTCAGAGCGCCGTTGACGTAGACCATCAACTCGCGAGAGACGGCCATCGGCTTGCCGGCGCGCATCTCGCGTTCGTCGGCGTAGTAGAGCAGGCCCTTCACGCCTTCGCCGTAGATGTACTTGCCGCGCAACGAGGGGATCTTCGAACCGCGGTAGACGAAGCCGCCCATCAACGCGTTGCCGCTGTCGGCACAAGGACGTTGGGTGGAGAGACGGTTGTGGTCGAACGCCGTGACCGGGTAGGTGTAGCCGTACTTGGCGTCGTCGGCGGGCAGCGGGAACACGCCGCACGACGGGTCGCCGCGCCGGTACTCCCAGATGCCCTCGCGTTCGCTCCAGCCCAGGTTGGCGCCCTTGCGGACCTCGTAGACCGCGTCGACGGCCTTCTCGCCGATGTGGCCCATGTACATCCGGTGCGTGGCGGGGTCCCAGCTGAAGCGGTACGGGTCGCGCATGCCGTACGCGTAGATCTCGCCCAGCGCGCCCGCCTTGCGCACGAACGGGTTCGCGCGCGGGATGCCGTACTGACCGTTGACTCCGTTGTGCCCGGCCGGGTCGATGCGCAGGATCTTGCCCTGCGGCAGCGCCAGGTCCTGCGGCACGGTCGTCGAGACGCCGATGCCACCGTCACCGGAGGCGACGTAGAGCAGCTTGTAGTCCTCGTCCCACCAGCGCGCCGTCGGGTTGAACCCGATCTCCTGGAAGCCGTGGATGAACGAGGCGAAGCCGACCCGCAGCAGTTCGCGGTGCGTGCCGGAGAAGACGTCCGCGCCCGGGTCGGAGGCGGTCCACTCGGTGATCACGCCGTGCACCTGGGTGTCCGCGGGCGACGGCAGATCAGGCTTCTTGGTGGTGAGCGCGGAACCGGTTTCGGTGTGCACGGTGTAGAACTTGCCGTTGCGCCTGAAGTCCGGGTGGAACGCGGCGAACCCGAAGCCGCTGCCCAGCCCTCGGTGGGTGTGGAAGTCGGGGCCGACCGCCACACCCAGGTCGAGGAACGCGTGCTGGACGCCCTTGTCCAGCAGGTAGAGCTTGCCGTTCATGTCGGGCACGAACATCCGACCGGAGCCGTCGGGCACCTCGCCCAGGTAGTTGATCCTGTTGTAGCGCACCAGTCTGGTGTCGGTCGGCGGTGGCACCGGCTGCGACTTCGGCAGCTGCGCGACCTCCGTCAGCTCCAGGCCGACACCGGACGCACCCGGTGTCGGCAACGGGTCGGCGATCGGCGCGTCCGACTGCGCCGACGCGATGGGCACGAACAACGCCGAGAGCACGAATGTTGCGACAGCCAAACGGGACAAGCGTCTGTACATCCCCCACCACCCTGTGGGCCAGGCCGTGCCAGCACGGCAGCGGAAAGCGCTTTCCAATGCAGCGGCACCCGGAATCTACCTAGCTAATAAGGTGGTTACAACCCTCACCGCCTGCCTGCCGTCACCCACTCGTACTGTCCGCGCACCTCGTCCGCGCTCACCGCGCGGTCCAGGAACATGAGCCCGTCGAGACGGCAGTTGCAGGCGTTCGCCTCGCGGTTGTTCTGCGGATGGCTGCCGCCGATCTTGATGCCACGCGGGTTCGTGGCCGAGGTGACGTCCGGTTCAGGCGCTCCGATGATCTTCCAGGGATCACCCTTGACCGCATAGCTCCCCTCCACGGCCTTGCCGTCGACGTAGAGGCCGATCGTGCCGTTGTCGAAGTCGAACGTCCCGGCGAGGAACACCCACTTGTTCAACGGCAGCAGGGTCTTCCAGTCCGCCTTGGCCACGAAGAACTGCTTGTCACCGCCGTCGGCACGACGTCCCAGAGCGATCAGCCGCATCGCGCCGTCGTGGTTCTCCGTCTCCAGCAACGCCCGCGCGGCATGGCCGTCGGAGTCACCCGACAGCACGCCCGCGATGCCGATGGCACCGTAGAGGTCCGAATTTCCGGAGGAGTTGGAGTTCCGGGCGGGCGCCTCACCGGTGATCTTCACCCAGGTCATGATCGACATGCCGCGGGCCTTGCTGAACGCCTTCATCGACGCGACGCCGGACGAGCCGTAGACGCCCGCTTTCCAGTCGTCGTTGGTCTTGTCGTTCGGCCGCACCTGTTTGAGCTGCAGCGACGTCCTGGAGGCCGGGAACGCGCCGTCCTGGACCCGCATGGCAGCGCCACCGTTGACCAGCGAGATCGGCGTCCGCGAGTCGGCACGCCCGAGATCGTCCTCCTTCCTGGGGTCAGTGGCGGGATGCTCGAAGTCGTAGTGGTGCACGACCGCGGACGCGATGCCCGGTGACACCTCGGGAGACGCCTCCGCCCGCACGGACGCGGCTTTGCCGGTGATCCGCAGGTCCGCGACACGGCCGACGTTGTCGAACGACCCGAACCCGACCCTGCCGGACTTCAGCACGGTGTTCGTCGCCGTCATCAACGGCTGCGACGAGCCGTCCACGTACACCGCGATCGCTCCCGTGTCCGCGCAGTGCGTGATGCGGACGCGGTGCCACTTCATGTCCGTCACGGCAGGTGGGGCGCCTACCGAGCCGTTCCACTGATCGTCGATGCGCACGCGGTCCGCGTTGTCCACCAGGAAGATCCCGTTGTGCGGATAGATCTTGTTGTCCGACGACAGGTGCGCGTAGTAGAAGCGGGTGTCGGACTGATAGCCGAACACGATCACGACGTCGCGATCCTTCTGCGAAACCGGTGTGTCCAGTCGCACCTGCGCGTCCACTGTCACGTTGCCGAACGTCGATCCCTTGGTGACGACCGCGTACTCGTTGGGACGCTTCGGGCCAGGCCGGACCGCGCCCGCCTTGGACAGCACCACCTCGTTGCCGGGGAACCGCCAGCGCGACGGCGAGACGGGCTTCCAGTCGCCCGCACCCGTGACGTCGCTGACCACGTCGCCGCCGGAGTCGCAGGCCTGCTGGGTCTGGACGGTGCCGGTGACCTTCCAGACCCTGCCGTTCGCCTTGGCCAGTACGTAGAGCTCACCGGCCGCGTCCGTGCCGAACCTCAGGTCGACGCGGCTCTTGCCGGCCAGCGACTGCATGGTCGTGCGCTTGCCCGCCGAGTCGTACACCGCGAGCTCGAACGTCTTCGCGATCGGCGCGCCGGCCCGCATGTCCTTCTCTTCGGCGTAGTACAGCAGGCCCTTCACGCCCTCGCCGTAGACGTACTTGCCCTGCAGCGACGGAATCGCCGTGCCGCGGTAGACGAAACCGCCGATCAACGCGTTGCCGCTGTCCCCGCACCCACCGCCCGGCCGGTTGTGGTCGAAACCCGCGACCGGATAGGTGTAGCCGAACTTCGCGTCGTCGGCGGGCAACGGGTAGAGCTGGCACTTGGGGTCGTCGCGGCGGTAGGTCAGATGGCCTTCCCGTTGCCCCCAGCCGAGATTGGCGCCGGGCTTGACCTCGTAGACCGACTCCACGACCTTCTCGCCGATGTGGCCGAGGAGCATCTTGCGCGTGCCACCGGAGTCCCAGCTGAACCGGTACGGGTCGCGCATGCCGATCGCGTACAGCTCGGCCAGCGCGCCCGGAGTGCCCAGGAACGGGTTCGAAGGCGGGATGCCGTACTTCTTGTTGCCGCTGTTGTTCCCCGCGGGGTCGATGCGCAGGATCTTCCCCTGCGGCACCTTCACGTCCTGCGGTACGTCGGAGCGGTAGCCGATGCCACCGTCGCCCACGGCCAGGTACAGCAGGTTGTCCGGACCGAAACCGATCTCCTGGAAACCGTGCAGGTACATGGCGAACCCGATGCGCAGCAACTCTCGGCGCGTGCCCGAGAACGTCGCGGCTTTCGGATTGGACGCCGTCCACTCGGTGATCACGCCGTGCACCACCGAGTTCGGTGAGGGCAGGTCGGGCTTGCGGTTCTTCAGCGCGTCCTTGGCCTCGGTGTGCGCGGTGTAGAACTTGCCGTTCGTCGCGAACTGCGGGTGGAACGCGACGAACCCGAACCCGCTGCCGAGTCCCTGGTGGTTGTGGAAGTTCGCGCCGATGGCCGAGCGGACGTCCAGGTACGTCCGCTGTCCGCTGCCGTCGCGGTTCAGCGTGTACATCTTGCCGTTCATGTCCGGCACGAAGAACCTGCCGGAGCCGTCCGGAATTTCGCCGAGGTAGTTGACCCGGTTGTACTGCTTGAGCCTGCTGTCCCCGGCGGCGGGCGTGGTCGACGACTGCGGCAGTCTCGCGATCTCCTGCAGTCGCACGCCCACGCCCGACGGCGCCGGTGCGGGGAGCGGGTCCGCGACCGGACCTGCCTGGGCGGCCGCCTGTGGCACCAGGGTGGCCGCCGCGACAGCCAGCGCGGCAACGATTGAGAGCGATCTGAACATCGCGCACCACCTCGTGGGTCGGCTTGGGAAAGCGCTTACCACGCGGCGGCGAGCCAGACTCTACGCGCTCAGTCGTGCCCTGTCACGGCTCCCAGCAGGTCGCGGATGTGCGCGGTCGCCGACGCGAACTCCGGACGGGCCATCGTCGCGGAGTAGTCCCTGTCGGTCGGCAGGTCGACCTCGATGATCTCGTTGACCACCGCGGGGCGTCGCGTCAGCACGATCACCCGGTTCGCCAGGTACACCGACTCCGCGATCGAGTGCGTCACCAGCAGCACCGTCGTGCCGGTCTCCCGCCACACCCGGTGCAGCTCGACGTTCATCTGCTCGCGGGTCAACGCGTCCAGGGCGCCGAACGGCTCGTCCATCAGCAACACGCGCGGCTGGTGCAACAACGCACGGCACAGCGCAACACGCTGCTGCATGCCACCGGACAGCTCGTGCGGCAGCGCGTTCTCGAACCCGGACAACCCGGTCATCTCGATGAGCTCGTCCGCCCGCTTGCCCGCCTCGGCCGAGTTCATCCCTCGCATCTCGGCCTGGAGCAGGATGTTCCTGCGCGCCGACCGCCACTCCAGCAACGCGGCCCGCTGGAACACGAACCCGATGTCGTGCCGAGGCCCGCGCACCTGCTTGCCGAGCAACGTCACCGTGCCCGACGAAGGCGCCAGCAAGCCGGACACCAGCTTCAGCAACGTCGACTTGCCGCAGCCGGAGGGCCCGACGATGGACACGAACTCACCCGGCGCGACGTCGAGCGAGACCTGCTGGATCGCGGTCACCTCCGAGCGCTTCGACTGGAAGCGCACGGAGACGTCGTTGATCGACACGGACGAGGCGGTTTCCAAAGTTGTGCTCATCCCTTGGGAGCCACGCTTTCTTCCCAGTACGCCGAAGGCTCGGACGCCTCCTTGATGATGCCGGTCTTCTGGAAGGTCTCGATCGTCTTCTTCCAGTCGTCCACGGTGTTGACGCCCGGCGCCTTGCCCTTCGTGGCATCAGTGTGCAGCAACGTCAGCGTCGTCTTGAACTGCTCCAGCACCACCGTCGGCGACGGCAGCTGCTCGGCGGCGCCCTTCATCGACTCGGCCGCGGCCTCCGGCGCCTTCTCCGACGCCGCCCACGCCTCCTGCGTCGCCGCGACCATCTTCTTCACCAGCTCAGGATCCTTCTGCAGCATGGTCTTCGACGTCAGCAACCCGTTGCTGAAGTAGTTCAGCCCGAACTCGGAGAACCGCAGGTAGCCGACGTCCTTGCCGGACTTCTCCTTGATCGTCGGCCCCTGGTCGGACGCGAACCCGAGCAGCACGTCGGTGCGGTTGGAGATGACCGCGGCCATCTTGCCCGCCGGGTCGATGTTCTGGATCGAGACGTCGGACTCCTGCATGCCGTTCTGCTTCAGGAAAGCCGGGAACGTCTTCGTCAGCGCGTCGCCCGCGGTGGTGGCGACGGACTTGCCCTTCAGGTCCTCGGGCTTCTTGATGTTCTTGTCGGTGAAGAACTGCACCGACGCCGGCGTGGTCTGCAGGAACACCCCGATGCTCTTGGCCGGCACGCCCTGCTCGACGGCCGTGGCGAGCGCGGACGTGTCGGCCCAGCCGAAGTCCGTCTGACCCGCGCCGGTCGCCGTGACGGTCTTGCCGGAACCCTGACCGGCCTGGATCTTCAGCTTGATGCCGTGCTTTTCGTAGATGCCCTGCTTGACGCCGTAGTAGAACGGCGCGTGCTCGCCGTACGGGTACCAGTTGAGGGTCAGCGTGACCTCCTTGGCCTCGCCGCCGGACTCGGACGTCGTACCACCGCCACCGCCGCAGGCGGCAACCACCAGCAACGCGGGGAGAAGACCTGCGAGCAGCTTCTTCATGACCCACCTTTCGCGAGAAGGGTTGTGACGGCGGCGCCGCGCCGGCTGGCGTGCCAAGGCAGCATCAGCTTTTCGGCGAGGTCGAGCAGGAGGAAGAGCAGGACGCCGACCAGCGAGATGACGATCAGGCCCGCGAACAGCATCGGGGTGTCCATGTTGCCGTTGGCCTGCAGGATCACGTACCCGAGGCCTTCGTTGGAGCCGACGAACTCGCCGACCACGGCACCGGTCACGGCGAGCGTGACCGCGACCTTCAGACCCGCGAACAGGTGCGGCAGCGCGGCGGGGAAGCGGATCTTCACGAACGTCTTGACCGGGCCGCCGCCCATCGTCGCCGCGAGTTCGAGCATCTCGGTGTCGACCGATTTGAGGCCGGTGACCGTGGAGATGACCACGGGGAAGAACGCCATCAGCACGGCCACGATCACCTTGGGTTCGAAGCCGAACCCGAGCCACACCACGAACAGCGGCGCGATGGCGATCTTCGGGATGACCTGCGCGAACAGCAGGATCGGGTAGGCGGTGCTCTCGACGGTCCTGGAGTAGACCATCGCGACGGCCATGAGCACGCCGAGGACGCCCGCGATGACGAAGCCGAGGATCGTCTCGTAGGTGGTCACCCAGGTGTGGCCCCAGAGGTAGGACCACTTGTCGACGAGCAGGCCGAAGGTCTTGGCCGGCGATGGCACGAGGTAGGCCTCGACCAGGCCGGTGACGGTGACGAGGTGCCAGATCGCGAGGCAGGCGGCGAGCAACGCGACCGGACGCCAGGTCCGCTCCACGACGCCGCGCCAGCGGTCCGCCTGAACCGTGTTCACAAAGCTCCCTCGGGTCGGAAAGCGCTTTCCCGTACGCTATGTCCGACCCACTGAACGGTCAAGAAGCAGCACGGACGAAGCCGCCGGTCTGACGACTGAATCGATTTTCCCGGGTATTGGCAATTAGCTGTAGGTGTTGCCCGCGTGGTCACGACCCCGCGCGAGGTAGATCTTGTGGCTGTCCGGCTTCAGGAACCGGACGGTCGTCGGCATGTATCTCATGGTGTAGCCGCAACGGCGCAACGTGCTGCGGTTCGGCGGGCTGCCGTGCACCAGCATGGCCGAGTGCACGCTGCACGCCCCGCGTTCCAGTTCCACGTCGACGGCGCGTGACTCGTCCACCGCCGTTTCCTGGTTGAAGAACGAGTCGGCGGTGCCGGTGTGCTCGGCGGCGGCGAGATGACTGCCCGGAATGACGCGCAGGCAGCCGTTCTCGACGGTCGACGGGTCGATCGCCAGCCACACGGTGACGGCGTCGCCCGCAGGTGAGATGCTGTCGCGCCAGAAGTGCGCGTCCTGGTGCCACGGAACGGGTTTGCCGTCGCCGGCGGGCTTGCAGATGAAGTGCGACGAGAACAACGCGATGTCCGGGCCGATCAGCGACTCGACGAGGTCCAGCACGTCCGGGTCGAGCAGCCACTCGAACAGCGCCGGATCGGTCAGGTGCGGCACGTCCATGTGCTCGGGACGCTGCCCCTGCGGCAGGGCCGCCAGCCTGGCCTCGAAGTGCGCGGCCAGGGCCTCGAACTTCGCCGGCGCCAGCACGCTCGCGTGCGTCTCGTAACCATCCTTCTCGAACATCGTCACCTCACGAGTAGGCCGGTCTCCTTGTCATAGCGCAGAACGCGTGCGGGCGGGGCGTCCACGGTCACGGTCGTGCCGATGACGGGCTCGTCGTCCTCGGGCACGATGTAGCCGATCTGCTCATCGCCGCAGTCCAGTGTCACCAGCGACGTCACGCCGAGGTTCTCCACAATGGACACCTCACCGCTGAACAGGCCGCCGGCCGCGGGCGACAGGTATTCGGGACGCACGCCGATGATCTCCGAGCCGCGCGGCACGAGGTTCATGGGTGTCGAGCCGATGAAGTTGGCCACGAACGTGTCCGCGGGCCGCTGGAACACCTCGCGCGGTGTGCCGAGCTGCCGGATCCGGCCCGCGTCCATCACCGCGATCCGGTCGGCGAGCGCCAGCGCCTCGGCCTGGTCGTGTGTGACGAACACCGTCGTCAGCGCCAGCTCTCGTTGCAGCTTCTTGAGGAACGTCCGCGCTTCGAGCCGCAGCCGGGCGTCTAGATTGGACAGAGGTTCGTCCAGCAGCAGCACCTCGGCCGACGCGGCGACCGCGCGGGCGAGCGCCGCCCGTTGCTGCTGACCGCCCGAGAGCTGGCCGGGCCGCCGGTCCAGCAACTCCCCCAGGCTCAGGCCCTGAGCGGTCCGCGCGGCCGTCTCCTGCTGAACGGACTTCGCGACGCCCCGGACCCGCAGCGGGTAGGCGATGTTCTCCGCCACCGTCATGTGCGGGAACAGCGCGTAGTCCTGGAACACCATCGCCACCCGGCGGTCGCCGGGCTGCAGCCTCGTGACATCCCTCGAGCCGATCGCCACGGCCCCGTCGGTGGCGCCTTCCAGTCCCGCGATCGTGCGCAGCAACGTGGTCTTGCCGCACCCGGACGGGCCGAGCAGGGCGAACAGCTCGCCGTCGGCGATCTCGAGGTCCAGATCGTCCACCGCTCGCACCCCGTTGGGGTACACGGTGGACAGACCCTCGACAGTGATACCCGCCATCAGCTCTTGATGCCTCCGTGGAATCGGAACCCGTACCGCTTGTTCACGAACAGGTACAGCACGACCACCGGGATCGAGTACAGCAGCGAGAACACCGGGATCACCGTCAGGTTGGCGCTGCCGCCCTCGTCGTAGAGGGTGCGCAGCAGCACCGCCGCCGGCTGCCGGCCGACGTCGCGCAGCAGCAGGAACGGCAGCAGGAAGTTGCCCCAGGCGTTGACGAACGCCCAGACGAAGATCGTCGCTACGCCAGGCCGTGCGATCGGCAGCACGACGTGACCGAGAACCTGCCGGGGAGAGGCCCCGAACACCCGCGCCGACTCCTCGTACGAGCGCGGCACGGCGTCCATGAAGTCCTTGAGGATGAAGATGGCCGCGGGCAGCATGCCGCCCGCGATCACCAGCGCCGTGCCGAACTGCGAGTTGATCAGGCCGAGCTGCAGCATCATCACGAAGATCGGCACCATCGCGGCCGTGCCCGTGACCACGCTCGACAACAACAGCAGCAGGTACAGCAACAGATCCCGCCCGGGAATCCGCACCCGCGACAACGCGTAGGCCGCCAGCGCCGCGAGCACTGTCGTCACCACGGTCGCGACCACGCACAGCACCAACGAGTTCAGCAACGACGTCAGCGCGTACGGGTGCTCGAAGGTCGCCACGACGTTGCGCAGCGTCCAGTCGGGCCACCGCAACCCCAGCCCTGGCTTCGCGTCGAACGGCGCGGACGCCAGCCACAGCATCGGCACCGCGAAGAACGCCAGCACCAGCGTGACCAGCACGTAGAACCCGATCCGCCGCACGATCCACAAAGGACTCACGCCCGCCTCCGCAACAAGCGCAGATAGACCAGGGCCACAACCAGATTGCCGACCAGCAGCAGCATCGACATCGCGGACGCGTACCCGAGCCGGCCACCCTCCAGCGCCTGCCGGTAGATCAGCACCGGCAGCACCTCGGACTGGTGGTTCGGCCCGCCCGCGGTCAGCAGGAACGGCGTGAAGTCGTTGGCCGTCCACAGGCTGATCAGCAGGGTGTTCGTCAGCACGTGCCCGCGGATGTGCGGGAACACCACGTCCCGCACGGTCTGCCAGCCGGACGCGCCCATCAGCCGCGCGGTCTCCAGCTGTGACGGCGGTACCGCGGCCAGCGCCGAGGTGTAGAGCAGCATCGAGAACGCCGTGCCGCGCCAGATGTTGAAGATGATCAGGCTCGTCATCGGGTACTGCACCAGCCACGCCGTCTGCGGCGAGCCGAGCAGCAGGCCCAGCGTGCCGGTGTCGCGGCTGAGCACCGCGAACCACAGGTACGCCACCACCGTGCTCGGCAGGATCCACGAGAGCAGCACCAGCCCCTCGACGGTCCGCCGCAGACCTGGCCGCACCGTCCGCAGCAGCCACGCCAGCCCGAACCCGAGCACGTTCTGCCCGATCACCGCCGACCCGAGCACGAACAACGCCGTGAGCCACAGCGAGTTCGTGAACAACGGGTCCCGCACGGCCTCGATGACGTTGTCCAGCCCGACGATCTGCGGGTTGGCGGCCGCGGCCCCGGTGAGCTGGTAGTTCGTGATCCCGATGTAGAGCGTCCACAGAGCCGGGAAGACCAGGAAGGCCCCGATCAGCACCAGCGCGGGCGTGACGAACCCCAGAGCGCGCCGGACGCCCAGCCCGGAGCTATCCAACGTTCGCCTCTCCGACGGCCTTCACGAGTGCCGCGCGGTAGGCCGTCGCCACCTCGTCCGGACTCCTGCCCGCCACCACGTCCGCCGTCGCCTGCTGCAGCGCCGCCGACACCTTGGGGTAGTCGGCGAGCCCTGGCCGGTACCGGGTGATCGGCAGGACCTTCTCCGCGATGAACGTCAGCATCGGGTCGCCCTTGAGCACCTCGTCGTTGACGTCCTGCCGCTGGGTGAGCTGCGCCGTGCCCGCGAGCGACTCCTTCACGGCCTCCGCGGAGTTGAGGAACTGCATGAACTCCCAGGCCTGCCTGGGGTACCGGGTGTTCGGGTTGATCACCCGCACACCACCGCCCGACATGCTGACGAAGTCCTGCCCGCCCACACCTGCTTTCGCCTGCTTGGCGGGTACCAGCGCCCAGCCGACGGCGGTGTCGCGGTCGGCCATCTTCGCCACGCCGTTCCTGGGCTCCACCACCGAACGCCAGAAGTAGTCGCTCTCCAGCAGGATGCCGATCTTGTTCTCGCCGAACAGCTGGAACGACCGATCGCGGCCCTTGGCCTCCTGCTGCAGCACGGGATCGCCGAGCCCGCCGCCGTAGACCTTCTGGTACAGCCCCAGAACGTCCTTCAGCTCGGCCGAATCCCCTTGCCACTTCCCGTTCTCGTAGATGGGCTTGCCGGTGCCGGCCAACGCGGGCAGCACACCCTGCATGGTCGTGGCCTCGCCCATCGCGCTGCCGGCGTTGAGCTGGATCGGCGTCACGCCGGGCAGCGCCTTGAGCTTGGCCCCCGCGTCGAGCACGTCCTGCCACGACTTCGGCTGCCAGTCCGCGGGCAACCCGGCCTGCGCGAAGAGGTTCTTGTTGAAGAACAGCACGCGCCCGTCCGTGCCCATCGGCACGCCGTACCGCTTGCCGTCGAACTCGCCGAGCCCCTGCACGGCCTGGGGAATCTGGTCCCAGCCGTCCCAGTCGGTGTTGCCGACGACGTCGCCGAGAGGCTTGATCTGCCCGGCCTGCGCGAACTCGCCGAGCCAGATGCCGTCGATCTCGATGATGTCGCCGCCACCGCCGGTCTTCAGGTCCAGCGCGACCTTGGTCTTGAAGTCCTCGTCGCCCGCGCCGTTCTGCTCGAACCTGATCGTCGCGGTGACGCCCTTGGCCTTCTGCAGCTCGGTGAACTTCGGGATCACCCAGTTCTGGAGCCAGTTCGCCCCGCGCGCGTTCTTTCCGCCGGCCGCCGAGTTGGCGACGATCGTCAGCGTGATCTCCTTGGCGTCGGCGTTGCGCGCCTGATCACCGCTCTGCGTCTGTCCCAGGCAGCCCGCCAGCAGCCCGCACACCGCCACCAGCCCGAACATCCTCGTTCGCCCCATCGGTCCAACATGGCACTCGATCACGACGGCCACAAGCTCTCAGCACCCTCTCAGTACGTGGCTGCGAGGCTGGCGCGCGAAGGGGGTAGATCATCTATGCAGCTACTGCTGGCGGCCGTCCTGGCCGCGTCGACACTGGTGACGCCGCAGCTCAGCGGCCCGTTCGCGGTGGGCACGTTCGACGCCCACCTCACCGATTCCACCCGCGCGGACCCGTGGCAGCCGACGAGGAACCGAGAGCTGATGGTGACCATCAGCTACCCGGCCAGGCGCACCGGCCAACAGGCTCCGTGGCTCGGCGCGACCCTCGCGACGGCGCTGGACCCGATCATTTCCAGCCCTGCCTACCTGGACATCCCTGCCGGAACCGTCGACTGGGCCGGTACCAGGCGGCAGGCGCGAGACGCCCCGCCGCTACCGGGCAGGTGGCCGGTCGTGCTGTTCTCGCCGGGCCTGCAGTCGCCACGCGAGTTCTACGCCGGCGCCGCGGACGACCTGGCCAGCCGCGGATACGTCGTGGTCACGGTGTCGCACACGCACGAGACGGTCGCCGTGGAGTTCCCCGGTGATCGCATCGAGTGGGGCCTGATGCAGGACGCCTCGCAAGCGACAATGAAGAAGGCCATCGACGCGCGAGTCGCCGACATGCGGTTCGTGCTGAACGAGCTTCCGAAGCTCCACAACGGCGCGGACACCAGCAGAGTCGGCATCGCCGGGCACTCGTACGGCGGCTACACGGCGGCCGAGACGATGGCGAACGACCGCAGGTTCGACGTGGGCATCAACATCGACGGCGCCATGGAGCACACCGGCGACGACGGCCCCTACGCACCGGGCAAAGCGGTCACCGAAGGGCTCGACCGGCCGTTCCTGCTGTTCGGCGGGGACCTGGGCGAGCGCGAGCTGAGCCACGTCGACACGAGCCTGACCAGGACGTGGGCCGACTTCTGGCCGAACCAGCGCGGGTGGAAGCGGGACGTGCACCTGGACGACGGCGCGCACCTCGGGTTCAGCGACATCCAGTGGTCGGTGCCACAGATCGCCGCTGTGCCAACGGAACGCCGCGAGAGTCTCATTGGGACGATCGATCCCGCGGCCGCGCTGAAGGCCCAGCACGACTACGTGGCGGCATTCTTCGATCTCCACCTGAAGCACCGGGGCACCAGGCTGTTCGAACGGGCGCGCCACGAAGGGATCCGCCTGGTGCCCTGATCGGCGGTATGGTCCCGGGCGATGTCTGTCGAGTTCGCCGTTCTCGGTCCCCTGCAGGTCCGCGTGGACGGCAGGGAACACCGGGTCGGCGGGTTCACCCGCCGGGCGACGCTGGGTTTCCTGCTGCTCAACGCGGGCCGGGTGGTGTCGATCAGCGAGCTCACCGAGGCGTTGTGGCCGGACGAGCACCCGCCGACGGCGCGCGGGATCCTCCTCAACGTCGTGTCGGCGCTGCGCAAGGCCGGACTCGACATCGTCACCCGCAAGCCCGGCTACCTGCTGCGCGTGGAACCGGACCGCGTCGACCTGCACCGGTTCCGCGCCGCGCTCACCAGGGCTTCCACCGCGCCGAGCCCCGAACAGGCGGCGCACGTCCTGCGGGACGCGCTGGCGTTGTGGCGCGGGCCGGTGCTGGCGGACCTGGTGGCGGACGGCGTCACGTGGCCGGCGCTGGTGGAGATCACGCATCTGCGCGACGGGGCGGTGGAGGACAGGTTCGACGCCGAACTGGCGTGCGGACGCCATCGCGAGGTGATCGCGGAGATCGAGGCGCTGGCGAGCGATCACCCGTTGCGCGAACGGGTGCAGGGACAGCTGATGCTCGCGCTCTACCGGTCCGGCAGGCAGGCCGACGCGCTCGCGGTCTTCCGCACGGCACGCGCGCGGTTCGCCGCCGAACTCGGCATCGATCCGGGGCCCGATCTGGTCCGGCTGGAACAGGCGATCCTCACCCAGGACCCGGCGCTCGCGACGAGCCCCGCGCAGGCGCCGACCATGCTGGAACGCAAGAAGGTCAGCGTGCTCGTCGTCCGGCTGGAGCTGGCGGGCGTGGACGAGGCCGCCGACGAGCAGCTCGAAACCTCGGTCGCGAAGGTGCTCCGGCACGTCGAGGACTTGGGGGGCGTCACGGTCTCGACGCTCGGTTCGACGGTCTGCGCGGCCTTCGGCGCCCCGGTCAACCGCGAGGACGACGCCGCACGGGCGGTGCGCGCAGCGTTCGAGATCACCGGTGATCATCCGGCGGCCGCCGCGGTGTCCACCGGGCCCGCGCTCGTCACGTCCGGCGATCACGTCGAGGTCAGCGGCACGGTGCTCGACGCCGGCCTGCGGTTGCTCGCCCAGGCCTCACCAGGCGAGGTCAGAACGTGCCCGGTGACCGACAGGACGCTCACGCCGGCCGAGGACGACGCGCCGTTCGTGGGGCGCTCGGCCGAGATGGCCCTGCTCGTCGAGACCTACGAGCAGGTCAGAACCACGAACCGGCCGAGGGTGATCACGATCGCCGGCGAGCCCGGCGCGGGCAAGAGCAGGCTCGTCAGGGAGTTCGCCAGGGGCCGCCGGACGCTCACCGGCCGCACTCCCCCGTTCGCGCGCGACGACGCCTTCGCCCCGCTGGCCGAGATCGTGCGGAGTCACGCGGGCATCTTCGACACCGACGACGCCGCCGCGGTCACCACCAAGATCCAGGCGATCAGCGACGACCCGTGGCTCGTCACGCAACTCTCCGCGCTCGTGGGAGTCAGCCCGCAGGGCAGCGACGTGCTGATGGCCTGGCGCAGGCTGATCGAACACCTCGCCCAGGAGCCGCTGGTGGTGATCGTCGAGGACGTGCACTGGGCCGACGACCTGCTGCTCGGCTTCCTGCACGGCCTCGCCGACACCGCCGACGACGTGCCGTTGCTGGTGCTCCTCACCACACGGCAGGAGCCAAGGGGTGAGTCGATCACGCTCGGCGCACTGTCCGAAGAGGACACCAAGCTGCTGCTCGAAGCGCTGATGGCCCGTCACGACGTGACCGCCGACCTGCCCGCGCTGCTGCACCGCTCGGCCGGCAACCCGCTCTTCGCCGGCGAGTACGTCCGCATGCTCCGCGACGGCGCCCCGGACGCCCTCCCCGAGACGGTGCGGAACGTCATCGGCGCGAGGCTCGATTCGTTGCCGCAGAACGAGAGATCGGTGCTGCAGGACGCGGCGGTCATCGGCCCGACGGTCTGGCCAGGCGCGGTCGCGGTGGTCGCGGAACGGGATGTCGCCGAGGTCGCACGCTGCCTGGAGGTGCTGCGGCAGCGGGACTTCCTGAAGCGCCAGAGCACCAGCAACGTCGTGGGCGAGATCGAGTACGCCTTCAGCCACGTGCTGGTCCGCGACGCCGCCTACGACCGGGTTCCGCGCGGCACCAAGGCGATGAAGCACTACCACGCGGCCGAGTGGGTGCAGGCACTGCCGCTGGAGCACGTTCCCCTGCTGGCGTACCACTTCCAGGAAGCGGTGTGGATCGCGGAGGCCTCCGGAAGGCCGTGCGACATCATGGGCCGCAAGGCGAGGGCGGCCCTCACCGACGCGGGCCGCAGAGCGACCGCCCTGGCCGCCAGGGACACCGCGATCCGTTGCTACCGCGCCGCTCTGGCGGTCTGCCCGCCTGGCCACCCCGACCGGGCCGAACTGCTGACGTTGCTGGGTTCGAGCCTGGCCCAGAGCGGCGCGGGACTCGAGGAACTGGCCGAGGCGGCCGAACTCCACCGCGCCGCCGGGAACTTCGCGGGTGCGGCGGCGGCCACCAGAGCCTCCTGGCGCGCCGCCTGGCACCAGGGCGACCACGTGGCGGCCGGACGACATCTCGACCGCACGATCGAGTTCCTCGCGCTGACCGAGCACGCGTACGGCGTGCGGGCGTACCTCGCGCACTCCCTGACGCTCGCGGACAGGCTGACCGAGGCGAGCAGCGCAGCGAAGACGGCGTTGGAAGGCGCCACCGGCGTCGAACGGGCCGTGGCGCTGGAAGCCCTGGGCCTCGCACGGGTCAAGCAGGGCGACCCCGACGGCATCGGTGACATGCGCCAGGCCGTGACCGAACGGACGGCTGCCGGGATCTCGCCCGGACTGTGCCTGGTCAACCTGAGCACCGCCTACACCGTGCTCGGCGACGCGAAGGCACGTCTCGCGGTGCGCGCGGAAGCACGAGCGGCCGCCCGGCGGCACGGCGACCACGACACGATCGCGTGGCTCGACGCGTCCAGGTACCTGGAGTTGTTCTGGGACGGCAGGTACGCCGAGGCGCTGGCCGCCCTGGACGAGCCGGGCCAGGCTCACGTCCTCGCTCTGCGCGGCCGCATTCTCCTGCTGACCGGTGATCTGGCCGGTGCCACCGAATGCGCGGACCGGGCACTCGAACTCGCCAGGAGCAAAGGCGATCGCGGCGGCCTGCAGCACCCGCTGGTCCTCAAGGCCCACCTCGCACTGCTGAGCGGCGAACCGGCGGAGGTCGGCGACCTGCTTCCCTGCCACCAGATCACCGGCACGATCGGCGTCAGCCTGCCGATCGTCCTCGCCGCCACCGGCCACGGCCCCGAGTGCCTGGCCGAGGCGCCCTGGTCCCGGTGGAAGGACGCCGCCGTCGCCTTCCTCGGCGGCGACCGGCAGGAGGCCCGCCGGATCTACCAGGAGATCGGGTCGAGGCCGGACGCCGACGATGAGTCGCTGGTTATCGGACGGCGCTAGCGTCCGGGCGGTGCCCGCGATCCCCCGCTACTACCAGGCCAAGGCCCGGCTGCTCGACCTGCTGGGCGACCTGCCGGGCAACACCCCGTTCCCACCGGAACGCGAACTCTCGGACGTGCTCGGCATGTCCCGCACCACGATCCGCAAGGCGATGAACGAACTCGTGCTGGAGGGCAGGCTCATCCGCGGAACGGGCCGCCAGGGCACGACCGTCGCACCACCCAAACAGCTCCACCGCCTGAGCCTCGACGCGTTGGTGCAGGACCTCGCCACCCGCGAGCAGGCGGCCGTGCGGATCACCAGGGACGTGCTCACCGTCGAGTCGGTCCTCGTCCGCGGCGACGAACCGATCGGCGTGCGCTCGACCTGCCTGTGCGCCTCGCGGTTCCCCGGCTTCGCCGAGCGCTACGACGACACCCCGCTGCGGAGGTTCCTCTCGACCACCTACCGGGTCCGGTTCGGGGACCTGCGTGCCTGGTGCACCACCACTCTCGCCACACCGCGCCTCGCCAGGCTCCTCGACGTCCGCCCCGCCACCCCGGTGCTGTCGATCTCGTGGCTGGACCTGGTCGAACGGTCGTGGGTCGTGCTGAGAGGCGATCGCGCGCACCTCACGATGGCCCAAGTCCAGGGATCCGCCCAGTTCCACGCGAGTTAGCGTCGAAGCCCGACTCGCAGCGGGAGGCACCGTGACCGACCACACCCGGCGCCGCATGTGGTTCCTCGACCAGCTCGACCCCGGCAACCCCAGCCACCACGTCACGCTGATCACCACCCCCGCTGCCGTCCACGTGCCGGACACCCTCCTGGTCCGGTTCGACGACGACGGGCGGCCCGTTCCCGGCGGGCCACCCGTCGTCGTGAGGTCGGCGCAGGTCCCCGATGTGCGGGCGGCGGTGCGCGCGGAACTCACGCAGCCGTTCGACCTGCGCGAAGGCCCGCTGGTGCGCGCCCTGGAGCTCAACTCGTCGCTGCTCGTCCTGACGATGCATGGGATTCTCGGCGACATCCGCGTGCTGGAGACCGTGCTCGGCGGACCGACTCCCCCGGCCGCCCAGGGCTCTCCCGGCTTCTGGCTCGATCAGCTGCGCGACCTGCCGGTGCTGGAACTGCCGACCGACCGCCCGCGGCCGCCGTTGCACCGGCCGGAAGCCGGTGTGGTGCCGTGGTCGGCCGACGTCGACTCCGACGCGTTGCTCGCGGCGCTGCAGGTGGTGCTCGGCCGCTACACGCGGTCTGCCGACGTGCCGATCGGTGTCGTCGTCGCGGACGAACTCGTCGTGCTGCGCGGAGATCTGTCCGGCGACCCGACGTTCGGCGAGCTGTGCGGGTTGACGGCCGAGCAGCTGACCACGGCCGCGGCGCAGCTCGTCGGGTTCGACCAGGTCGTGGATCTGCTGGCGCCGGAACGGGATCTGTCGCGGCATCCGCTCGTGCAGGTGCAGGTCGACCTGCGGCCGCGACGGGACCTCTACGACCCCGAGGTCGCGTTCACCAGCTTCGACGTCGAGATCCAGAACGGCCGCGTGCTCTACAACCGGGCGCTGTTCGACCGGCCGCGGATCACCCGGCTGCTGGCCCACCTCGTGAAGGTGCTGCGGGCGCCGACCGACGAGCGCCTCTCGCGGATCTCGATGATCGACCAGGACGAGGCCGCGCTGCTGGAGAAGTGGAACTCCACCACCGAGTACCTGCCGGACGTGAGCATCCCCGAACTGTTCGCGGAGCAGGTGCTGACCACGCCGGACGCCGTGGCCGTCGAGCACGGGTCCGAGTCGCTCACGTACACCGAGCTGGACCGCCGATCCAACCGGATGGCGAACCTGGTGCGGTCCAGGGGAATCGGGACCGGTGACCTGGTCGGGCTGTGCCTGGACCGGGGCGCCGACCTGATCGTCACGATCCTGGGCGTGCTCAAGGCCGGCGCGGCGTACGTGCCGATCGACCCGGAACACCCGTTGGACCGCATCCAGTTCATGGTCGACGACGCGCGGCTGTCCGTGGTGGTGAGCCGGAACCGGGTGCTGTTCCACCGCCCGCTTTCCCCCTCCGAAATGGACTCCCACCCGGATTCCGCACCACCGAGGACCACCCAGGACGCCCCGGCCTACATGATCTACACGTCCGGCTCGACCGGACGGCCCAAGGGCGTGCTGATGCCCGGCCGCTGCGTGGTGAACCTCGTGCGCTGGCAGGAGAAGGCGCTCGAACGGGAAGAAGAGAGCCGCACCGCGCAGTTCACCACCGCCACCTTCGACGTGTCGGTGCAGGAGATCTTCTCCGCACTGCTGTTCGGTGGCACGCTCGTCATCCCGTCGGACGAGGTCCGCCGCGACCCCGCCGCGTTCACCGCCTGGCTGGACGCCGAACGGATCACGCGGCTGTTCGTGCCGGACTCGGTGCTGCGGGCGTTGCTGGACGAGGACCCGTCGTTCGCCTCGATGCGGCACGTCTCGCAGGCCGGCGAACCGTTGACGCTCGACGTGAAGCTGCGCAACTTCTGCGCTTTGAGGCCGTGGCTGCGCGTGCACAACCACTACGGCCCGGCCGAGTCGCACGTGATCACGTCGTACTCACTGCCCGCCGACGTGGTGGACTGGCCCGCGATCGCCCCGATCGGCGGGCCGATCGACAACACCCGGATCCACCTGCTCGACGCCACCCTGCTGCCGGTCGGCGTCGGCGTCGCGGGCCAGTTGTGCGTGTCGGGCGCCGGACTCGCCTCGGGCTATCACGGTCGTCCCGAGCTGAGCGAACGGAAGTTCGTCACGAAAGACGGCGAGCTGATGTATCTGACGGGCGATCTCGCGTCGTGGAACGACGACGGCCAGCTGGAGTTCCACGGCCGCGTCGACGACCAGGTGAAGATCCGCGGCGTGCGGGTCGAACCGGGCGAGATCGAAGCCGTGCTCAACGCCCATCCGAAGGTGACGCGGGCCGTCGTCGTGTTGCGGGACAAGCAGCTCATCGCCTACTACACCGGCGAGGCCGACGACCTGCTGGAGCACTGCGCCGCGCTGCTACCGGTCCAGCTGGTGCCGTCCCTCTTCCTTCCGGTGACCACGTTCCCGCTGCTGGCGAACGGCAAGATCGACCGCCGCGCGCTGCCCGTGCCGTCCCCGCGCTCACCGCACGTCCGGCCGCGCACCACCGAGGAGGCCGCGCTGTGCCAGGTGTTCGCGGACGTGCTCGGCATCGAGGACGTCGGCGCGACCGACGACTTCTTCGCGCTGGGCGGGCATTCCCTGCTCGCCACCCGCGTGATCACCCGTGTCCGGGCGGAACTGGGCGCCGAACTCCCGTTGCCCGCGCTGTTCCACCACCGCACACCCCAACGGCTGGCGCGGATCCTGTCCGGCGAACGGTCGTGGATCAAGCCGGTCACGCCACGCGCGCACGGTCCGGTGCCGTTGTCGATCGCGCAGAACCAGGGCAACCGGTGGTTCGGCTCGGTGCTGGCCGCGGGCTTCTGGACCGTGCCGCTGGCGTTGCGCCTGCACGGGCCGCTCGACCTCGACCACCTCCAGTCCGGACTGGACCGCGTGGTCCGCAGGCACGAGGCGTTGCGCACGGCGTTCTTTGAACGCGATGGCGTTGTGCTGCAAGAAGTCCGGCCCGCTCAAGCCGTTCCGCTGAAGGTCGTCGACGTGTCCTCTGCGGAGGAGGCGGCGTTCATCGCCGGCGACGAGATGACCGTGCCGTTCGACCTGGCGAGCGGAATGTTGCTGCGGGCACGGGTCTTGAGGCTCGCGGACGAGGACCACGTGCTGCTGCTGACCATGCATCACCTCGTCAGCGACGGGTGGTCGCAGGCTCTGCTGATCGAGGAACTGAACGGCACCGCGGCGGCGCCGGTCGTGCAGTACGCCGACTTCACGTTGTGGGAGCAGGACACGCTGTCCCCCGAGCACGCGAAGTACTGGCAGCAACACCTGGACGGCATGCGCCCGATCGAGCTGCCGACGAGGGCCGACCGGGACGTCAACCCGCTCGGCCCCGGCGAGCTGCTGCCGTGGTCGCCGTCGAAGGACCTGCTCTCCCAGGTCTCCACACTGGCCGGTCAGGAGCGGGCCACGCCGTACGAGGTGCTGCTGGCCGCGTTCACAGTCCTGCTGTCCCAGACCACCAGGGCCACCGACGTCGTGGTCGGCACGCCGATGGCGAACCGCGTCCGGCCGGAACTGGAGCAGGTGATCGGCCTGTTCGCGAAGGTCGTGGCGCTGCGCACGGATCTGTCCGGCGACCCGGACTTCCGCGAGGTGCTGCGGCGGGTCAAGGAGACCACAACGGCCGCCCACGAGCACCAGGAGGTGCCGTTTCACGAGGTGGTGGAAGGAGTTCCGCTGCGACTGACGTTCGCACTCGTGCCTCCGGTGCCCGAACTGCGACTGCCAGGGGTGACTGCCACCGCGTTCGAGGCACGGCAACGCGGCCCGGTCATCGTGAAGTCCGAGGTGACGTTCCACCTGCACGACTCCGGCGGGCACGTCGTCTACAACTCGCTGCTGTTCACCCGGCAGCAGGCGGTGGAACTCCTCGCCCGGTTCGCGGACGTCCTGCGGGCCGTCACGGCGGACCCGTCGCTGCGCCTCTCGGAGATCGAAATAGTGTGACCGGGTGATCGATCGACGCGCCGCCCTCAAATCCCTCGTCCTGCTCCCGCTCGCCGGCTGCGCCGCCACCCCTGCGGCTCAGACCACCACAACGCCACCGACGACGACCACGAGTGCGACGCCCGTGCGGCACGACGCGTTGTTCGAACTGGAGAAGAAGTTCGACGCACGGCTGGGCGTCTACGCGATGAGCGACAACGGCAGCACGATCGAGCATCGGGCGGACGAACGGTTCGCGTTCTGCTCGACGTTCAAGGGTCTTGCCACGGCGGCGATCCTGCACCACAACCCGATGTCGCATCTGGACACCGTCGTCACTTACACCGAAGCCGACCTGATGAAGAGCTCGACCATCACGAAGCAACACGTCCAAACGGGAATGAAGCTGCGCGACCTGTGCGACGCCGCGGTCCGCCACAGCGACGGCACGGCGGGCAACCTGCTGCTGCGCGACGTCGGCGGCCCCGCGGAACTCACGAAGTACCTGCGCGAACTCGGCGACACCGAGACCAGAATGGACCGGATCGAGCCCGACCTCACCTCGGCCACGCCCGGCGACCCGCGCGACACCGCCACCCCGCGCTCGCTCGGCACGGACTACCAGCGGATCGTGCTGGGCAACGCCCTCGAACCGGAGAAGCGCGACTTCCTGAAGGACCTGCTGGAACGGTCGGCCACCGGCGCCAAGCGCGTCCGGGCGGGCGTTCCGGAGGGCAGCAGGGTCGCGAACAAGACCGGCGCCGGCGAGTACGGCACCGTCAACGACATCGCCGTCGTGTGGCCGCCGAACCGGGAGCCGATCCTGATCGCGATCATGTCCAGCAAGTCCGCGGCGGACGCCGAGTACGACGAGGCTCTCGTCGCCGAAGCCGCCGCCTACGTCGTGAAGACCCTCACCTGACGGTGGTCACGTCCGCCCACACGGTCTTGGAGTCAGGGAACCGGTTGTGCCCCCACACCTGAGCCAAGCCGTTGACCAGCAACAAACCTCGCTGCCGACGCCCGATGAACCCCATCCGCCCGAGCTGCGGGAAGCGGCCGGGCGTTCCGTCGTCGACCTCGACCCGCACCACCTCTCGCTCCGGCAGGCGAAGAATGCGGGCACGCCGCCCTGGGGCGGCGTGGTGGTAAGCGTTGCTCACGAGTTCGGTGGCCACGACCATCACGTCGACCACGACGTTCTCGTGCATTCCCTTCAGGAGGCGACGCACCTCCGCCCGCACGTCCGCGAGCGGCAGAACACCTTCCGGTAGGACGAGGTCCAGTCGTTCGCCGGACCGTCCTGCGATAGCCATCAGCATCTCCCCGCGCCCTGTTCGTTCAAGGCAGGGGGTTCCATACCCCAGAGCGCGTACATCGAAACCCATCGAACTTCACTCATGACGTCCTCGGCAGATCGGCCCAGACCACGGTGCCGCCGAGAGCTCTGTCCACACCCCAGCGATCGGACAGCCGGGCCACCAGGACCAGGCCGTACCCCCGCTGCGGACGGGACACCTTGCGCAACGGCGGATGGGCGTTGGCGTTGTGCTCGATCTCGATGCGGATCCTCTGCTTCTCCACGACGACGCGCAGGAACGACGGCTCGGACGTGTACCGGTACGCGTTGCTGACCAGTTCGTTCACCACCAGCAGCACATCGGCGACCGCGTCGGTGTCCTCGCCCATCAGTTCCAGCCGCACCCAGCGCCGGACGGCCGCGAGTGACGGCCGTTGCCTGCCCAACGGCAGATTGGCCGCCTCGCCCGTCCTCGCTGCCTGGTCGCGCGCCAAACCGCTCCTCGGTCAGTTGATCAGTTGGAACGCGGGTTACCCAGGTACATCGACAGCCAAACCAACCGTTCATGTGGTTGAACTACTCTCACGGCGCCGCCGCAACTCCAGGGGGAACCGCGTGCCCAGATCCTTGCCGCCCTTGCTGGCCGCAGTGCTGGTCATCTACTCGCTGCACCAACTGCTGACCTCGGTCGTCGCTCCGCTGGCCCGCGAACTCTCGCTGACCACGACCCAGCTGAGCCTGGTGTTCACGGCCGCGTCCGTGGCCACGACGCTGGCGAGCCCGATCTGGGGTCTGCTGCTCGACGCCGCCGGAGTGCGTCCCGTGCTGGGCGCCGGGCTCGCCCTGTGCGTGGCCGGGCCCGCCGGTTTCGCCGCCGCGGTGGCGTTCGGCCTCGACGAGACGCTCACGCCCGACCTCGCGTTCACGATGGTGCTGGTGTTCCGCGGTCTGCTGTTCGGTGCGGGGCTCGCCTCCGTGCTCGTCGCCGCACTCGCCGTCGCGGGCCTCTCGACCCACGGCGTCGTCGAACGCACCCGAGCCATCAGCTTCGTCGGTGCCGCACAGGGATTGGGCATCGTGCTCGGCCCGGTCGCCGCCGGCGTGCTCGCGGTGACGTCCCTGTGGTTGCCGCTGTACGTGGCGCCCGTGGTCGCGCTGCTGGTCGCGGTTCTGGTGCTGGTGACCGTCAGGCCGGTCGAACGCTCACCGCAGCCGGTCGAGGTCCGGCCGCGGGAACTGGTGCCGGCCTTCGGTGCCGGGTTCCTGCTGTACCTGTCGCTCGCGATCCTGCAGACCGTCGTCGTGTACCTCGCCGCGGACCGGGTGCGGGGCACCTCGGCCGCGCTCGAAGGCCTGCTGTTCGCGTCCGGCATCGGGCTCCTGCTGGCGCAGGGCCTGCTCGTGCCGTTGCTGAAGTGGTCCCCCGCCAGGCTGGTGCGGATCGGATCACCGGTCGCGGTGGCCGGGTGCGCGCTGCTCGCGGTCTCGCCGTCGTCCGCGCTGATGTCGCTCGCGTTCCTGGTGGTGTCGCTGGGAATCGGGCTCGCGATCACCGGGTTCGGCGCGGTGGCCTCGCTCGGCGTCGGCTCCGGCCGGCAGGGTCTGATGGCCGGACTGGTCACCGCGACGGGCGGGCTGACGTTCATCATCGGGCCGATGCTGAGCGCGCTGCTGTACGAGGTGGCGCCGATCGCGCCGGTGATCGCCGCCGGGCTGGCCGCGCTGCTCGCGACCGGACTGTCGCTGGTGCCGGCCGCGCGGCACGTCCCGCATTCGGTGGGGTGAGACTGATCGACAGAGCCATTACGCTGCGCACGTGACGCGTTACTTCAGCGCCCTCGTGCTGGCACTGCTCGCCGCGACGGCCATGGTCGTCCCCGCACAGGCCCATGCCGAACTCAAGAGCAGCACCCCTGCGTCCGGCGCGGCCCTCGACGCCCCGCCGAAACAGGTCGAGCTGGTGTTCAGCGAGGCCGTCGGCCTGCCGGACGGCGACGCGGTCACCGTGACGGGACCGGACGGCGCCAAGGTGCCGGTCACCGAGGTGCACGCCGTCGACAAGACCATCACGGCGAAGATCGACACGTCCGCGGCCAAGGCCGGCGCGCACACGATCGCCTGGTCGGCCAAGTCCGACGACGGCGACACCGTGTCCGGCACGGTCGCCTTCACGATGACGGTCGCGGCGCAGCCCTCCTCGTCCGTCGTCCCGCCCTCGTCGGTGACGGCGAGCGCGACGGTGTCGAACGCTCCCCCGTCGACCTCGACCACGGCGGACTCCGGTGGCGTGCCGATCTGGGTGTGGCTCCTGATCGGGCTAGTGGTCGTCGTCGGCGCGATCCTGCTGGTCCGCCGCCGCAAGGAGCAGCCGCCTGCGGAGTAGGTCGCGTTCAGCCGGGTGTTCGGCCCGGTCCAGCGCGGCCTGCAGCGCCGCGGTCGGGTCTTGGCCGAGCCGTTGCAGCAGATCCGCGCGCACGGCGTGGAACAGGTGGTAGCGGTCGAGATCCAGCACCTCCACTTCCAGCAACGCCGCCGCGGGGCCGTGCGTTTCGGCGACCGCCACGGCGCGATGCAGTGCCACGACAGGGCTCGGCGTGATCGCCATCAGCTGGTCGTAGAGCGCGACGACCTGGTGCCAGTCGGTCGGCGGGTCACTGTGCACGGCGTTGATCGCGGCCTGGATCTGGTACGGGCCTGGCCGGTTCCAGCGCAGGCAGCGGCGCACGACGTCCTGGCCCTCCGCCACGAGATCCGCGTTCCACAACGCCCTGTCCTGGTCTTCGAGCAGGACGATCTCGCCGGCGCGCAGCCGTGCCTCCCGGCGTGACGCGACGAGCAGCATCAACGCGAGCAGCCCCCACACCTCGGGTTCGTCCGGCATCAACTGAGCGAGCACGCGGCCCAGCCGGATCGCCTCGTCCGCCAGTTCGGCCTTGTCGAGCCAGCCCTCGTTGAAGATGAGGTAGACGACGGCGAGCACGGCGGCGAGTCGCTCGGGTAGATCGGCGTCGCGCGGCACCCGGTACGGGATGCGGGCCGCGCGGATCTTGCCCTTCGCGCGCACGATCCGTTGCGCCATCGTGGGTTCGGGCACCAGGAACGCCCTGGCGATCTCCGCCGTCGTCAGCCCGCCGAGCAGTTTCAGCGTCAGCGCGACCTGGGCCTGCGGCGCCAGCGACGGGTGGCAGCAGGTGAAGATCAGCCGCAACCGGTCGTCCGCCACGTCCCCCGCCTCCTGGGTTTCCGGGTCGTGCTGAAGCCGTGCCGCCTCCGCGTACTTCTCCGAGCCCTTGGCCTCACGCCGCAACCGGTCGATGGCGCGGTTGCGGGCCGTCGTGATGATCCAGCCCGCGGGAGCCGGTGGAACGCCGTCCACCGGCCACCGCAGCACGGCCGTGGCGAAGGCGTCCTGCACCGCCTCCTCGGCGAGGTCGATGTCACCGAGGACGCGGGTCAGGACGGACACCGCACGGCCGTACTCGGCCCGGAAGACCTCCTCGATCATCAGAACGCGATCGGCCTGACCTCGATCGACAACGGGCTGAGCACGCCGGCGAGCCGCCGGCCCCAGTCGAGCGCCTCGTCGAGGTCGGCGGCCTGGATGACCGTGAAGCCGCCGATGTGCTCCTTGCCCTCGGTGAACGGCCCGTCCGTCATGAGCACGTCGTCGTCCTTCGCCCTGAGCACGGTCGCGGTCGACGGCGGGTGCAGGCCGACGGCGAACACCCACGCGCCCTTCGCCCGCATCTCCTCGTTCAGCGCGTTCAGGTTCGCCATGATCGGTTCGAGCACCTCGGGTGGAGGGGTCTCACCGTCGGGCTGATAGATGCTGAGCAGGTACTTCTGCGTCATGGTGGTCTCCTTTCACCCCTTGTACGAACGAGGGCGACCCGTTTCGACAACCACGACGACATGATTCCGTCGATTCGTGCGCAAGGCGCGGCGAACCCACCACCCGTCCGCCGCCGAGTGGTGGGTTCAGTTCGGTGAGGTCAGTTGTGCGCGGGCACGCCGTGCATCGAGACGAGCTGACGACGCATGCGTTCCCGCACCAGGTCGATCACCTCGGTGACCGTGCCCGCCTCCGCGTACGCCTGCACCTCTACCCACTGCAGGTCGAGCCGGGCGTGCGCGTGGATCACGGACTTGTCCGAGGTCAGGTTGACCCACGCGAAGTCGATCCTGGTCGGCGCGTACTGGTCCAGCGAGCCGATTCGCGCGGACGCGTAGTCCCTGGCCTGCTCGGGAATGGCCTCCGCGAGCGAGACCTGGATGTAGTCCATCGACACCTGCCTCCTCAAGGCCGCGCGGCACCGCCACGAGGCCAGTTCGACGATACGAATCCGATCGCAACGCCGAACCGGGCGTTGGTCCCGACAGCGCAGGGTCTTTCTGCTGAGAGAATGGTGCGGCCGCCGGACCTAGTGATGTCACTGGGATCAAGTCTTTGGTACCAAAGCAGAAACGCGCTGGTCCAGCTGCTCCTCGGTGGGCGATCCGGTGAGCAGTTCCACTGAGCCGTCGGTGCCCACGAACGCGAACGTCGGCTGCGCGGTGACGCCGAACCGCTTCCACACCGCGCCGTCCAGATCGGCCAGGTGCGGGAAGCTGGTCATCCGGTGGTCGCCCACGAACTTCTTCATCGCGTCGAGCTGGTCCTCGGCCGCGACGCCGACGAACTGGACCTTGTCGTGCCGCTTGGCCATCGCCTCGACCGTCTCCGCCTCGGCGTTGCAGGACGGGCACCACGGCGTCCAGAACCACAGCACGGCGGGCTGTCCGACGAGCTTGTCGCCGCGGAACTCCGCGCCGTCCAGCGTCTGGGCGGTGAACTGGAACTTCTCCGGCGGCGGTGTCTTCTCCGCGCAGCCGGTGAGCAGCAGGATCCCTAGCAGCAGTCCGAGGATGCGCATTCGGCTCCTCACCTCCTGCCTGGGCGTACGGCCCCGCGCCTCCTCCGGTTCAGCCACCAGGCACCGATGATCGCCAGCACGACCACGAACGGCCAAGGCCCGAGCGCTGCCACGATCTGCACGAGCGTGTTCTGGAACCGCCCCGCGCCCCGCACGACCGGGTCGATCGCGCTGCCGCCGGCCAGGAACAACCGCAGTTCGTAGACGCCGTAGTAGGTCACGTACGCACCGACCGCCACCAGCACCACACCGCCGATGCGACCGACGTGCGGCAGCAGCTTCCTGATGTGCGGTGCAAGCGCCGAACCCGCGACCGCCAGCACGGTGACGATGAGACCCATGCCGAGCGCGTAGGCGAAGAACGCCGTGATGCCCGTCTGCAGCGATGCGCCCACCAAAGCGAGGAACGGGCCGATCGCGCACGAGAGAGAGGCGATGGCGAACGCGATGCCGTAGCCGTACATGGACCAGAGGCTCTTGGGCGCCGCCTGGAGTTTCGGCAGCCGGACGTAGAGATCCTTGCCGAGCAGCAGAAGCACGCCGACGACGACCATCACGAGCCCGATCACGACCGTCACGAACGGCAGGTAGCGCTTGAGGGTCGCGGCCACCGGACTGACCAGAACACCGAAGGCGCCGAAGAACGTGACAAATCCGGCTGTCATCACCAAACCGGACATAAAGGCTCGCGCTGGGCTGTCCCGCGCCACCAACGCCAAATAGGCGGGCAGCATCGCGAATCCGCACGGGTTGACCGTGGCCACCATTCCCGCGACGACCGCTAACGCAAGCTCGTTCACCGGGCTGAGGCTAGAGTCATGGAGTGCCGATCGAACAGTGGCTCGAAGCCATCCCACCTCTGCTCGTGTACGTGATCGTCGGCCTGGTGATCGGCTTCGAATCGCTCGGCATCCCGCTGCCAGGCGAGATCGTGCTGGTCACGGCCTCGTTGATGGCGTCGCAGCACGACCACCTGAGCCCGTTGTGGATCGGCGTGTGGGCGAGCGCGGGCGCCATCATCGGCGACAACTTCGGCTACCTCATCGGGCGGCGCGGCGGGCCGCGGTTGTTCGCGTGGATGGGCCGGAAATTCCCCAAGCACTTCGGGGAAAAGCAGCTCGAACACGCTCGCAGGGTGTTCCAGAAACGTGGCGCGTGGGCTGTGTTCTTCGGCCGGTTCGTGGCACTGCTGCGCATTCTCGCCGGGCCGCTGGCCGGTTCGATGCACATGAACTACGGCAAGTTCCTGGTGGCGAACGCCTTGGGCGGCGTCGTGTGGGCGGGCGGCACGGCGGCGGCCGTCTACTACCTCGGCGTGGTGGCCGAGAAGTGGTTGAAGGGCTTCTCCTACGCGGGTCTGGCGATCGCCCTGGTGTTCGGCATCGCCGGTGTCTTCATCGTGAAGCGCAAGCTCGCGAAAGCGGCCGAGGAAGAAGAAGTCACGCCTGTGTAGTCCAGGCGGCGATCTGGGCGCGCGATCGCACGCCCAGCACGGACTTGAGGTCGCGCACGTCCGCCTCCACGGTCCGCAGCGACACGTGCAGCCCGTCGGCGATCTGCTTGTTCGTCAATCCTTCCGCGACCATCGCCGCGACGCGCAGCAGCCGTTCGTCGCGCCACGACGGCGCGGCCTGCTCCGGTTCGGCCCGCGGGCGTGGCGTGGTGATCCGCACTCCCGGCAGGGCGAACTGCCGCACCGACTCGAGCATGGTGAAGTCGGCTTCGAGCAGTGACCGCGCCTGAAGTCGTTGCGCCATACCGGGTTCGACGGTGCCGGGGCTCAGCGCGAACGTGTGCAGCGCGATCTTCTCGTCCGAGGTCAGCAACTCGTAGCTGCGGTCGATCGCCGCGTGCAACGAGCGGTGGTGCGCCGGGGCGTCGCGCGGTCCGGTGGTGAGGACGGCGAACCGGTCGTCCAGCCGTGCCACGATCTCCTCCAGCGTCAGCACGCGCACCAGCCGTGCCGCGAGTTCGAGCGCCAGCGGCAACCGGTCCAGCCGCTCGCACGCGGTTTCCAGCAGTGCGGCGTTCTCGTCGAACTCGCTGTCGAACGCCGTCGCCCGATCACTGAACAGCCGCTTCGCGTCGTGCTGACCGAGGGGCCCCAGCCGGTACTCCTGCTCGCCCGGCACGGTCAGAGGTTCGCGGCTCGTGGCGAGGACGCGGATCGCGGGGTGCCTGGCGATGAGGTTCGCGCAGTCGGCCAGCACGGCCTCGCAGCCGTCCAGCACGAGGAGACCGGGTTCGGGGCCGTTCGCGAGCAGGTCCGGGACTCTGGTGACGTCCGCGAGCTCGATCACCAGGACGTGCCGCCGGTGCGCGACCGCCTCGTGCACCAGGCGGGACTTGCCGACGCCGGGCGGACCGGTGACGGTGACGATCCTGTTGCGTGCCAAGAGTTTGGTGAGCTCGGTCAGTTCCGCGGCGCGGCCGACGAAGGTGTCCAGGCGCGGCGAGGCCGGGACGACGTCGCGGGCGGCGCGGCGGCGGTACGCGCGCTGACGGCAGGCGCTGGAGCAGTACTTGGCGGAGGTGGTGAGCGCGGCTCCGCAGACCTCACACGTCACGGGTCACCGTGCCCGCGCCGTCCGCGCCGCCAGTTGGGTGCGCGAGCTCAAACCCAGTCGCGACAACATCTGCGTCACGTGCGACCGCACGGTCCCGGTCGAGATCCCCAGCCGCACCGCGATCTCCGGGTTGGTCAGCCCCTCCACCACGAGGTCGGCGATCTGCTGCTGCCGCGCGGTCAGCGGTTCGTCCCGCTGACCTGAGTTGACGTACGCCGTCAGCCCCGCCTGGTCGAGCCGCTCCCCCAGCCGCCACGCCTGCGACGCCCGCCGGGGCCCCGCCGACGACAGGGCGAGTTCGCGGGCGTCCGACACCATGTGGTTCCAGGGCTCCTCCTGCCGGGAACCACCGGACCTGCGGGTGGCGGCAGCGGCGGCCATCAGCACCACGGCACGGTCGGCGTCTCCCCTGCGGGCCGCCACCACGCCCAGTCCTTCCAGGACACCGGCCTGCGCCAGTGATTCGGGAGCGCCCACCCGCAGGGCGATCGCGAAGTGGTGCTCGGCCTGGTCGACGTCGTCGACCGCCAGAGCGATCACCCCGGCGGTGTGCCGGGAGGCCATCAGGCGGAAGCCGTCCAGGACTCCCAGCGAGAGCGACTCCAGAGCGGCCGCGAGCGCACCGGGCAGATCGCCCAGTCGCATCAGGAGCCAGGCGTGGTTGTTGAGGAACGTCATCAGCAGGCTCGGATCACCGAGGCTCCGCGCCACCGCCACCGACCGTTCGTTGGCCGCGCGCGCACCCGCGAGATCGGAGTTGGCCCCGCGCGCGTACCCCAGCGTGTTCCAGCCCCGCGCCTCCCACACCGGCCGGCTCATGGCGGGGTGCGCCACCAGGGCCTCCGCGAACCGCAGCGCGGCCACCTCGTCGCCGGTGAAGCCCGCCAGCCACGCCGCGCGGAAGAGCAACATCTCCGAGTGCGACGTCAACGGGCCGTGCGCCAGGGCGGCGCGGGCCATCCGCATCGCCTCGCTGTACGAGCCGCGCAGGTACCAGACGTGCACGACACCCGCGACGAGCCACGTGTGGCGCGGGTCCGTGCGCGGAACGCGTTCCACCGCGTGCAGCAACTGGTGTTCCTGGCTCGCCAGCCACGTGGTCGTGTTGTTCTCGATCATCGGTGCCGCCGCGATCTCGCCGATCGCCCGGACCAGGTGCTCGACCAGCCGCTCGAACGTCACCGCGGCCTCGCCGTTCTCCTCCAGCCGCGCCAGGCCGAACAGGCGGATCGACTCGAGCATCCGGAACCGCGCGCCCGAGGACGACGGCGTGCGCACCACCAACGACTTGGCGCGCAACGAGGCCATCAGCTGCACGACGTGCTCCGGGTCGCCGCACACCGCGGCGGCCAGGTCGAGGTCGAAGTCGCCGATCAGCGAGGAGAGCCCGCGCAACGCCGACTGCTCGGCCGGTGCCAGCAGGTCGTAGCTCCACCTGATCACGGCATCGAGCGTGCGGTGACGCGCGGGCACGTCGGTGCGGGCGGCGGCCAGTTCGATCGCCAGCGGCAGGTGGTCGTGCACCGCGCCGGCGAGTTCCGGGGCGCCGCCGCACTCCACGAACATCTGCCGGGCGTCCGCGGGAGACAGTGGACCGACCTCGACGCACATCTCGCCGGCCAGGTCGAGGGGTTCGCGGCTCGTCACCAGCACGCGCAGGCGCGGGCACCGGGCCAGCAGCTCGGCCACCGCCGAGGCGGCCTCGCGGATCAGGTGCTCGCAGTTGTCCAGCACCAGCAACCGATGCCCGGCCAGCGCGCGGACGACAGTCGCGTGCAGTGGCGAACCCGGCTCCTCCCACACGTTCAGTGAGAACGCGATCACGTGCCACAGCAGGTCGGGCCGGTACACGGACTCCAGTTCGACGACGGGGCCGGACGGGCACAGTTCGGCCGCCAGCCGCGACTTTCCCGCCCCACCGGGCCCGGCGAGCGTCACCAGCCGATGCCGTCGCAGCAGCCGCCGCACGGTGGTCAGCTCGCGTTCCCGTCCCACCAGACGAGTTCGCGAGTTCACCGACCACCACATGCGCGCGATTCTAAGTGCGAATGCAATCCGAAGAAATGACGGCCGACAATTGCAGTTCAGCTCACAAAGCTGCCGTGAACTGCGAGAACACCCGTCAGCACCTGCACGGACCCCGCCGCGTGCTGAGACGGCGACTTCACGTTCTGTCGAGCCGGTACCGAGATTCCTGCCCTCGTCCCGGTCCACGCCGCGCGAGCCGGGAGCCCGCACAAGCCCACGACCACACGCGCGAAGCAGCCCCGGTGTCTCGTCCAGCTGAAGTTTGCGGTGGTGCAGATCTGTGAGCTGCGGTCCGCAAGTTGACATCCTCTCCGTCCTAAAGGGCGGAGATTCTCTCCACGCTGCGCGTGGATCGCGCGGCGTCTGAGTGGGTTACCGCTTCGCGGCGCGGTGCCGGCACGGATGCTGGTCTTACCTGCGCTCCACGGTCGTTTGAGTTGTCCGCCTGCCCGGCGGCCAACACGTTCCTGGCGGCGTTGATGTCCCGGTCGTGGACGGCACCGCACGGGCATGTCCACGACCGCACGGACAGCGGTTTCGGCCCGTCGATCCGCCCGCACTCCGAGCAGGTCCGCGAGGTCGGCAGCCACCGGTCGATCCGGGCGAACCCACGCCCGTACCGGGCCGCCTTGTACTCCAGCATGCCGGAGAAAGCCGCCCATCCGGCGTCGTGCACGGACTTGGCGAGCCTGGTACGGCACAGACCGGTCACGCACAGGTCCTCGACGTACACCGCTTGGTTGTCGCGGATGATCGCCGTGGACAGCTTGTGCTGCCAGTCCCGCCGCGTGTCGGCCACCTTCGCGTGCGCGCGGGCGACCTTCACGACGGCCTTCTTGCGATTGTTCGAACCCTTGACCTTGCGGCTCAGCGACTTCTGCAACCGCGCCAGCCTGCGCGCCGCCTGGCGCAGGAACCTCGGCGCGGCCACCTTCGTGCCGTCCGAGAGCACCGCGAAATGCGTCAGGCCCAGGTCGATACCGACCTCGGACTCGACGGCCGGCAGTGCCTCGTCCTGCTTCGTCGTAACGACGAACGAGGCGAAGTACCGCCCGGCCGCGTCCTTCACGATCGTCACCGACGACGGTTCGGCGGGCAGCTCACGCGACCAGCGCACGTCCAGGTCACCGATCTTCGGCAACCGCAACCGACCGTTGCCCAGCACCGCGAACCGCGCGTTGCGAGTGAACCGGATGGCCTGTCGATTGTCCTTGCGGGACCGGAACCGGGGCGCCGCTATCTTGCGGCCCTTGCGTGTGCCCGTGACCGAGGCGAAGAAGTTGCGGTGGGCGGCGTTCAGATCCGCCAGCGCCTGCTGCAACACCACCGCCGACACCTCGCCCAGCCACGCCCGCTCCGGCGCCGCCTTGGCTACGGTGATGACCTGCTTGGACAGCTCGCCGTCCGACAGATACGGCTCGCCGTTCTCGTGGGCTGTCCGGCGTGCGTGCAGCCCGTCGTTGAACACCACCCGCGCACACCCGAACGCCCGCGCCAACGCGTCCCGCTGACCTGGCGTCGGGTAGACACGGAAGTTGTACCGCAACTGCACAGCGTCATTATATTCTTTTGGTTCCATGCAGAATCTGGCCGGTGTTGGTCCTGGCCGGCACGGTGTTCTCGCGTCTCACGCGCATGTGGTCTTCGTGACGAAGTACCGGCGCAAGGTGTTCAGCAACCGGCACCTGACCCGGCTGGAAGAGATCATGCGGGCGGTCTGCGCCGACTTCGAGACCGAACTGGTCGAGTTCAACGGCGAAAACAATCACGTGCACCTGCTGGTGAGCTTTCCGCCCAAGGTCGAGATCTCGAAGCTGGTCAACAGCCTCAAGGGCGTCTCCTCCCGCAGGATGCGACAGGAATTCCCCGAACTGACCCGCCACTACTGGCGGGCACAACGACTCTCGTCCGGGTCGTATTTCGCCGGTTCGGTCGCAGGCGCGCCGATCAGCGTCCTGCGGCAGTACATCGAGCAGCAGAACCGGCCGGTCTAGGACACGCTCGGCCGTGACCGGCCGCCCGCGCGGGCCTTCACCACCGGGCTGAAACCCGGCGCACTAGCCCGCATTACCGGTAGCGCGGACGGATGCGGACGGCTGTTGTCCAGGGCTGGTTTGCGGATGCCTGGCCCTGGGTCGTCGATGTCGGCCAAGGGCCAGGGCGGGAACGAACCGTCTGTCGTGGTCGGCGAGATGATCTCCTGACACCCTGATTGATCACTGGGCAGTATGGGAAACATGCCTGCCATTCCCGAGAGCTCCGCCGTCATCGCCGATGTGGCCGTGGAGAACGACTACGACGGCTTCGCCGAGGCGTACACGGCCGAGAACGAGACCAGCCTCCTCAACGCCTACTACGTCCGGCCCGCGATCGTGGACCTGGCCGGCGACGTGGCCGGTCGACGAATTCTCGACGCCGGCTGCGGTGCTGGTCCTGTGTCCGTGGCGCTACGTGATCGGGGAGCCGTCGTGAGCGGCTTCGACCGCAGCGCCAAGATGGTGGAGCTGGCCCGGCAGCGGCTCGGCGACGACGTGGACCTGCGGGTCGCCGACATAGCGGGCCCGCTGCCGTACCCCGACGGCGCGTTCGACGACGCCGTCGCCGCTTTGGTGCTGCACTACCTGGAGGACTGGACCGCACCTCTGGCTGAGCTGCGGCGGGTGCTGAAGCCCGGTGGCCGGCTGATCGTGGTCGTCAACCACCCCATCCTCCTCAAGATGGTGCATCGCGAGACTGACTACTTCGCGACCACCAAGTGGTCCGACGAGTACGACTTCAACGGCCAGAAGGCCGTGCTCACCTACTGGCACCGGCCGCTGCACGCGATGACCGATGCCTTCACCGCGGCAGGCTTCCGCACCGCCGTCATCAGCGAGCCGCCTCCGGCGCCGGAAGCCCACGAACTCTTTCCCGACGAGATGGCGAGGTTCCCCTCCGGGGCCTTCCTGAGCTTCATCTTCTTCGTCCTGGAGGCCGCCTGACTACGGCGTGGCACATAGATGGCCTCAAGGTCGCGGCATGCTTGCCCTGACCTTGAGGCTGCGTACAGGCGCTACAGGCCGTTGGCAAGGAACCAACGCGGTTGTTGAGAATGCGCCAACTTCAGGCAGAGCGTGTGGCGGCCCGCGAACTGACTCGGAGGCCGTAGCAAGCACCGCAAACTTGCCCTGGACACCGCAATGTTCGGCTGGACAGGACACGGACCGACTGATCTGTCAGACACACCTTGTGGCACCGCGATTACGCGCGGTATGGTCTAGACCTTCAATCGCCGCCGCGATGTAACGGGAGTACGCACACATCAAGGCAAAGGAAGACACATGAAGATTGGACGCAAGGTTACGGCCGCCATGGCCGGCGTTCTCGCTGCACCGTTGATCGTCGTGGCACTCCCCTCCGGCACGGCGTTCGCACATGGCTACATCAACTCGCCGCCCAGCCGTCAGGCGCAGTGCGCCGCCCGCACGATCAGCTGTGGCGCCATCACGTACGAACCGCAGTCGGTCGAGGGCCCCAAGGGCCTGCAGAGCTGCCACGCCAACCTGTCGCAGTTCTCCGAACTGAGCAACGACAACAAGGGCTGGAAGGTCACCAACACCGGCCGTTCGGTGACGTTCAACTGGACGTTCACCGCCCGCCACCGCACGCGTGACTACGACTACTTCGTCGACGGCCGCAAGGTCGCGAACTTCAGCGGCAACAACCAGCAGCCGCCGGCCACCGTGTCGCACACCGTCAACGTCGGCTCGGCTGGCCGCCACAAGGTCCTGGCCGTGTGGAACATCGGCGACACCGCGATGGCGTTCTACTCCTGCATCGACATCAACGCGAGCTGATCACTGACCGCGTGAGGTCCCCTTCCTCTCACGCAGCAGTGCGTCGACGTCGAACGGCATCAGGTTCAACGGCGGACCGGACAACGGTTTCCGCAGCGCGTCGAGGATCTCCGCGTTCATCTGCTCGATGATCGAGCGCGCTTCCTCGTCGGTCGTGGCCGCCAGAGCGCGGGCCCTGGCGGTCTCGGCCTGCTTGCGCAGCACGAGGGAAGGGGGCAACCCTGCAGTGCCCTCTTCCTCCCGGACCTTCCTCTTGATCCACCAGTCCTCGTCGAGCGCCTCTCCCGCGCCGGGCAACGGTTTGCCGGCACTCGGCAGGTCGTCGAACTCACCGCGTTCCTGGGCTTCGCGGATCTGCCTGTCGATCCACGACTCGAAGCCCATGCCTGGCGGCTTCCGTTGTGTCATGGGGAGAACCTCCTGACCGCGGCCCCGATCGCCTCTCGGAAGGCGGGGCTGCCCTTGTGGCCACTGTCGTCCACGAGGGTCAGTTCGGCGTCCGGCCACGCCCGCGCCAGCGCGTAGGCCGTGTCCGCCGGGCAACTCATGTCACGCCGTCCGTGGATCAACGCGGCCGGGATGCCGGCGAGCTTGCCCGCGTTGCCCAGCAGGTCGTCGACGAACCCGTGGTTCGCGTAATAGTGCGCGCAGATCCGCACGAACGCGATCATGTCGTCGGATGCCTTGTCCATGAACAGGTTCGGAGTGCCGTAGCTTTCGAACGAGAGCACGGTGTCCTCCCACTCCGACCACGCGATCGCCGCCTTCTCTCGCACCTCGCGGTCGGGGCTCTCCATCAGGCCGGCATACGCCCGCACGACGTCCTCCGGATCGCCGGCGTACGCGCTGTACCGGGCCCACGCCTCGGGGAAGAACCGCGAAACGCCCTTGTACAGCCAATCCAGCTCACGTTCGGACGACATCGTCACCGCGATCAGGATCATCTCGGAGACGCGCTCAGGATGCCGTTGCGCGTAGGCGACGGCGAGAGTCGTGCCCCAGGAACCGCCGTACACCAGCCACTTCTCGATGCCGAGGTGCTCGCGGAGCCTCTCCATGTCCGCGATCAGATGGTCGGTCGTGTTGACGCCCATGTCCGCGGCCGGGCTACCGGCGTGCGGCGTGCTCTGGCCGCAGCCGCGCTGGTGGAAGATCACGATGCGGAACTTCTCGGGATCCATGGACTTCCTGGCGCCCTTCGACGGAGCGCCGGGGCCGCCGTGGAGGAACACGGCAGGCTTGCCGACGGGATTGCCGACGGTCTCCCAGTAGACCTGATTGCCGTCACCGACGTCGAGCATGCCGTGTTCGTAAGGCTCCATGATCCCGAGCGTACCGAGCTACACCGACAGTGCTTTCCAGGTCGAGCCGGCGTCGTCCGACCGGTAGACCTCCGCGAACTCCTGGCCGGGCCCACCGCGCACCAGTGTGGCGTGCCGCGAGTCCGAGAACGCCAGGTCCTCGAACGGCGGCCCTCCGAGCGTGAGCGGCGTATCCCACTTCGCGCCAGGACCGCGGTGCACGAACGACCAGTCGCGCCCGGTCGCGGCCACCAGCGCCGCCTCCGGCGACACCGCGAAACCCGTCGTGATGCCCTCCCGCGGTGGCACGCTGACCGTCTTGAACGGCCCACCGGCCGCGGCCTGGCGCAGTTCCTTCGTCATGTTCCCGAAGCCGGGATCGAAGCTGCACAACGCATAGCGGTCGGTGCCGACCGTGCCGAGCCGCGTGGCCGAGAACTCGGTGCAGGGCGCCGGTTCCTCCAGCCAGCCTGCGGGAGACCGGGTCCAGTACCGGTTCTCCACGCCGATCGTCGACAGCGAGACCTGACCGGCGGCGATCTCCCCGCGCGACTGGCCCTTGACCTCGACGCCCGGCACCGGCTTCCACGAGTCGAGCCACAGCTCGCGGTGGAACAGCCGCGACGACGTGCCGTCGTAGATCACCGCGAGGAACCCGGAGCTGTCGAAGCCCAGCGCGCCAACGGTTCCCTTGATGCCGGACGGTTCCCAGCGCGTGCCGCCGTTGCTGGTGACGAAGAGCTGCTCACCGTCGGTGACCATGCCCGTCGCGTCGTTCGCGAAGAGCACCCGCAGGCGGCCGGTCTCCGGCACGGACAGCGCCGGGGTCTTCACCCGCGTCCACGACGCCCCGCCGTCGACCGTGCGGACGAGCTGCGGGCAGTTCGCGGTCTGGCACAGGGTGTCGAGGCCCAGCACCCAGCCGCGGTCAGCGGCGGGCCAGGACGTCGACGCGGGCACGACACCGGTGCCGGCCTGCGCGACGGAAGCGGTCAATCCGTTCAGCAGCAACGAAACAGCAAGAACAGCAATGCGTTTCCCCCACATCGCCTTCTCCCCTCAAGAGGCTGATTCCCACTCAACACCGCTTGCCCGTGAAGCGGCAACCACCCACAACGTCACCAAAACCCCGGCCCCGCCCGCCAGCACGAGAATCAGCTGGGGACCAAGGGTGTCGATGAGCAGACCACCGACGATGTACGAAATCGCCGCGGCCACACCGATCCCGCCGTAGAAGTTGCCGAACACCCTGCCCGTTCGATCACCGGGCACCAGCCGCTGGATCAAGGTGCTGTGCGCGACGTCCATCGCCGCGATGCCCAGTCCCCGCACGGCTTGCAGCGCGAACGCCGACGCGACACCCCACGCCAGACCGGTGAACAGGTTGCCGGCGCTGCTGATCAGGAACCCGGTGACGAGCAGTGCCACCATGCTCCACCGCGCCGATCCCCTGGCCAGCAACGCATAGCCGAGCAGCAGACCAATGCCGACCGCACCGAGGACGACACCGGCCACGCTCTCCGACTCGCCGAACACCCCCATCGTCAGCTGCAGCACCGCGACGTCGTCGATGGCGGTGCACGCGACGACACCGCAGAAGCCCAGGAAGACGATCCGCAACGCCCGGTTGCGCCAGATCTCGCTCACGCCGGCTTTCACATCGGTGAACACCGTCTCCCCCGGCTCGGACGGCACGACGAGTTTCGGCAGGCGCAGCAACAACAACGCCGACAGGCCGAAGGAGACCGCGTCCACGAGCAGCACGCCGCGGGTGTCCATGAACTGCAGCAGCACGGCCGCGAGGAACGGCCCGATGACGTCGGCGCTGTTGGATCCCAGGCCCAGCGCGGTGTTCGCCTGCGCGAGGTCCTTCTCCGCGACCAGGCTCGGCACCGCCGCCCGCGACGCCGGGATGAAGATCTGCCCGATCACCGCACGCACGCCGACCAGGGCGAGCAGGACCGGCAACGGCGGCAGCGTGAACGCGACGACCGCCAGCAGCACACCCTGCGCGACCTCGCAGACGATCATGACAGTGCGCCGGTCGAACCTGTCGCTGATGACCCCGGTCAACGGACTGAGCAACGACGGCGCGAAGTCGCCCACGAGCAGCAGCGCCGCCACCGCGATCGCTTTGCCCAGCACGGACTGCACGTGCACCATCAGCGTGACGAGACTGAGCGCGTCCCCCACAACAGAAACGACCCGTGCGGTGCTGAGCACGCGCAACGGGCCGTTTTCCTTTAGAAGCGTCAGCACATGGTTACTTTGCCAACACCTGGTCGAGTTGGTCAGCCAATTTGTTCATGATCCCGGCGTAGGAGGAGTAGCTCAGCGGGGCGACCGCGTTCCACTCGACGAACCGGCCGGCCTGCACGGCGGGCAGGCCCTGGAAGACCGGGTGGCCCTCCTTCATCTGCTCCGGGCTGAGCACGTGCTGGCGGGTGTCCCACATGATCACGTGCTCTTTGTACGTGCCGGAGTTCTCCCACGACAGCGACTGGAAGTAGCCGCCGCCCTCGGCGTCGGGCTTGTCCGGCGTGAGCAGCGGCAGGCCCAGTTCCTCGACGTACCAGTCGAGGTCCGGGTTGCGGGCGGGCACGGCGACGTAGAAGAGCTTCGGGTCCGCGCCGATGACCTGGATCTTCTGGTTCGCGGCCGTCATCTTCGCGCCGATGGCCTTGAGCCGGTCGGCGGCCTTGGTGAACGCCTCCTCGTCGGCCTTCACCTTCGCCGAGTCGACGTCGGCGCCGAGCGACTCGGCGAGCTCCTTGAAGCGCTTCACGCCGTCGGGCAGCTGGATCTTCGACTGGCCGATGCCGACGGTCGGGGCGATCTTGGAGACCTTCTCCTCGAACTCGGCGGTGAGGTGCCAGAGCCCGGAGACCTCGGGGTAGTAGCCGGCGACGACCAGGTCGGCGTTCAGCGCGGCGAACTTCTCGAAGTCGATCTCGCCGTAGCCGGGGCCGGTGATGTCGGTGACCTGGCTCGGGTCGATGCTGCCCGCCTCCGGGTCGGTCGTGCCGTCCGCGCGCTTGAGCGGGCCGAACGTGCCGACGACGTTGATGCCGTAGTCCTTGAGGGCGCCCGCGGCGGACACCTGCGCGACGACGCGTTCCGGACGCTTGGGCGCGGTGACCTCCTTACCGCGATCGTCCTTGAAGGACCACTGGCCACTCCCCTGCTCCGTGGGAGCGTTTCCACCGCACCCGGCCACCAGGCCGAGCAGCAGAACCGCGGCGACTGTCCTGCGCACCTGTCCACCCCTAATTAGGTTTGCCTAACCTATCAAGAGAGTCCGGCAACCGGGAACTTGCGGTAGGTTGGTCACCGTGCGGAATCAACTGACGACAGGGCGTCGTTTCGCCGTCGTCGTCGCACTGATGTTGATCGCGGTGTTCGTGCTCCATCCGGCCTGTCCGCCGGAGCCGACCCATCACGGCGCGTTCACCCCCGGCATCTCCGGCGAGTTCTGCCACCACGGCCAGACCCACCACGCGTCACCCGCGGCGCCCGCGCAGGCCGCCGTCCAGATCAGCCCGCTGTCCTTCACCGTGCCGGACGCGGACGGCGAGCACGTCGTGCGGCCCGCCCGCGGAGCGCGGCCGCCGTCTCTCGCCGAGCACGTGACCGCGGGCCGCACACTGCTCCTCGACCTCGGAATCTCGCGGACATAGGCCGGCCCCGCCCCTTTTCACCGGCCTGTCACCACGTTCTTCCGAGGGAACCCCCCATGTCTGTACCCGTGCTGGACACGAGCACGCCCGTGCTCTGGATCGACGAACTCTCGCGCACCTCCGCCTCCGGCTTCTGGGCGAAGCTGGAGAGCGCCAACCCCGGCGGCGGCATGAAGGACCGCGCCGCCCTGCACATGATCGGCCGCGCCCTGGAGCGAGGTGATCTCCGCCAGGACGGCCACGTCGTGGAGTCCACCAGCGGCACGCTCGGCCTCGGCCTGGCGCTCGCCGGCATCACGCACGGAATCCCGGTCACCCTCGTGACCGACCCCGGCCTGGAACCGATCATCCAGCGGATGCTGCGCGCGTACGGCGCGACCGTGGACGTCGTCGACCGTCCACATCCGACCGGCGGCTGGCAGGAGGCCCGCCGGCAGCGGGTCGCCGAACTGATGACGTCGCTGCCCGGCGCCTACTGCCCCGACCAGTACGGCAACCCCGACAACGTCGCCGCCTACGCTCCGCTGGCCCACGAACTGGCCGCACAACTGGGACACGTGGACGTGCTCGTGTGCGCCGTTGGCACCGGTGGGCACAGCGCGGGCGTGTCCTCGGTGCTGCGTCAGCACTTCCCGGCGTTACGCCTGGCCGGAGTCGACACGATCGGCTCGACGATCTTCGGCCAGCCCGCGCGGACCCGGCTGATGCGCGGACTCGGATCGAGCATCTTCCCGCGCAACGTCGACTACGCCGCGTTCGACCAGGTGCACTGGGTGAACCCCGGCGAAGCCGTGTGGGCGTGCCGGGCACTGGCCTCGCGGCACTACGCGAGCGGCGGCTGGAGCGTCGGCGCGGTCGCCCTCGTGGCCTCCTGGCTGGCGCGGACCTCCCCGCCCGGCACGCGGATCGCCGCCGTGTTCCCGGACGGGCCGCAGCGCTACTTCGACACCGTCTTCAGCGACGAGTACTGCGCCGCTCACGGACTGCTCGGCGTGGTTCCCGCCGTGGATCCCGCCGAGATCTCCTCACTGGGAGAACGCGAAGTGCTGTCGTGGACCATGTGCCGGTCCGTTGTGGACCCGCTGGCGGTGACGGCGTGATCGCGCAGTTCCGCTCGTTCGACCGCAGCGTGCAGTTGTTGCTGCTCAACCAGTTCAGCATCAACGTGGGCTTCTACATGTTGATGCCGTACCTCGCCTCGCACCTGTCGGTGACGCTGGCGCTGGCCGGGTGGGCCGTCGGACTCGTCCTGGGGGTGCGGAACTTCGCGCAGCAGGGCATGTTCCTGATCGGCGGGACGCTGGCGGATCGCCTGGGCTACAAGCCTTTGATCGTGGCGGGTTGCGCGTTGCGGACCGGCGGGTTCGCGTTGCTCGGGCTCGTGGACGGGGTGCCGGCGCTGATGATCGCCTCGGCGGCCACCGGGTTCGCCGGGGCGTTGTTCAACCCTGCCGTGCGGGCGTACGTGGCCGCTGATGCCGGGCCACGGCGCGTGGAGGCGTTCGCGCTGTTCAACGTCTTCTACCAGACCGGAATCCTGGTGGGGCCGTTGGTCGGTCTGGCGTTGACGGCCGTGGACTTCCGGCTGACGTGTCTGGTCGCGGCCTTCGTGTTCCTCGTGCTGACGGTGTTGCAGTGGCGGTCGCTGCCCGCGCGGGCCGGTTCGCCGTCCGGGGACTCGGTGCTCGCGGATTGGCGGCTGGTCTTCTCGAACCGGCGGTTCGTGCTGTTCGCGCTGGCGATGACCGGCTCGTACGTGCTGTCGTTCCAGGTCTACCTGGCGCTGCCGCTGGCTTCGGGGTCGGCGGTGCTGACCGCCGTGTTGTTCGCGGTGTCGGGCGTGCTGGCGGTGGCAGGTCAGCTGCGGGTGACGGCGTGGGCGCGCGCTCGTCTCGGACCTGACCGGTCGCTCGCCGCCGGGATGGCGGTGCTGGGCCTGGCGTTCCTGCCCGCGATCCACGGCGGCCCCTGGCTGGTCCTGTGCGCGGCTCTGCTCGCACTGGGGACGATGGTGGTGTTCCCGTTCGAGATGGACAAGATCGTCTCGCTGTCGGGCGACCGGCTCGTGGCGACGCACTACGGCCTCTACAACACGGTCGTGGGCGTCGGGATCCTGCTCGGCAACCTGCTCACCGGCGTCGGGTTCGACGCTGCCGGGCGTGCTGGTGTGCCGTGGGTGCCATGGCTCGTGCTGACGGCTCTGGGACTCGGGTGCGCGTGGGCGTTGAAGAAGCTGGCGGCACGTGTCGATTCCGAGGTCGCCGGTTCGACGTCCTAGCAGGAGGAAGGTTCCGGATCGGAGGGTCGCCATGATCGCCATGCTCATCGCCACACTGGTCGAGGAAGACCACGCGGAGGACGACGGCGTCCTGGCGCCCGACGACCGCCTGACCTGCCACGTGCACGGCCGCTGGATCCACCAGTGCGTCTCGTCGCCAGTGCACGTCAACCCGGTCACGCGGCACCGCTGGTGCCGCGGCTGCGACTCGCCGCTGGGCGTCGTGGTCGACGAGCTCGCCGGTGCCGTCGCGATGCGCTGCCCCCGCTGTGGGCACGGGGGCAGCGCCGCCACCGCCCGTCTGCTCGCCGCGTGCCGTGCCTCGATCGAGGCACACCGGGCCGCCTGATCGGGTGACGTAGACCGAATCGCCCCTTTAGTCCAATATGTTGCTCTTCGTGTCTGTTTCTTCACGCATCGCAACCGTTCTGGCCGCCACGCGTCCGGTGCTCGTGGTCTACGGACCGCTCGTCGACCTCGACTGAACCCCTGCGCCCGTTCGGCCGTACGCCTCCTCAGTAGCCGATTCCGACTCCTGAGGAGGCCGCGTGCCCGGCCGTGCTGCAAGGACTACCGCTTTGGCCGCCGTGATCGCCGCGACGGTGGTGTCGATGCCTTCGGCGCACGCGCAACCCGCCGACGACGCGCTCAAGGTCTACAACGACCTGACGCGAGAGGCCGAGAAGCTCAGCCAGGACCACCTCAAGGCGCAGAGCGACCTGTCGAGGGCGAACGGGATCGTGGTCGCCGCCACCGATGCCGAGAAGAAGGCGCTGGCCGAGTCGGAGCAGTTCCGCGGCCAGGTCGACACGCTGACCGAGGCGACGTTCGAGGGCGCCCGGCTCAACGACCTGTCGGCGTTCCTGACCTCGACGTCCCAGCAGGACTTCCTGGAACGCATGCAGGCGATGAACATCATCGCCGCCGACCAGAACGAGGCGGTGGCACGCATGAGCGCCACGCTGGCCGCGGCCACGAAGGCGCGCACCGACGCCGCCACCGCCGCGTCGGCCGCGGAGAAGTTCGCCGCCGACGTCTCCACGCGCAAGGTCGCCATGGAGCAGCAGGTGTCCACCGCGCGGACGAAGTACCAGTCGTTGTCCGCGCCGCAGAAGCAGACACTGGCCAGCACCGGCCCCAAGGTCACCGTGAACGCGCCCGCGGGTGCGGCCGGCGTCGCGCTCACCTTCGCGCTGGGAGAGCAGGGCAAGCCGTACGTGTTCGGTTCGAACGGACCCAACTCGTGGGACTGCTCGTCGCTGATGCAGGCCGCCTACCGCGCCGCGGGAGTGTCCATTCCGCGCGTCACCTACGACCAGGCGAAGGTCGGCCGGGGCGTGGGTCGCGGCGAGGTCGCGCCCGGCGACCTCATCATCTACTACGCAGGTCAGTCGCATGTGGCCATGGCCGTGGACGGCACCCGCGCGGTGCACGCGTCCACTGAGGGCGTGCCGGTGAAGATCGCGAACATCGACTCGATCGGCCCTATTTCGGTGATTCGCCGGGTTGTCGGGTGACGCTTCTCTCCCACCCCGCGATAAACCCACGTGGACCACTGTGAGAGCGTGCCTCCAGGTGAACTGCTGAGGTTCTGGTGCTGGACGAAGGCAAGGTCATTCCGTAACCTGTCCGAGACCTTCGGCCCAGCAGTTAACCCACTCGGGGCACACGCCAAGGTTGTCGCCTGACGCGGAGTAGTTGTCGCGGGGCGACCGCCAGGAAAAAGGAGGACCCGCGACGTGGTGTCGCAACCCTCACGCCGCATCGTGCGTGGAGCACTCGTGGCGACGGCAGCAGTCGTCGCGGCAGCACTCCCCACGGCACCGGCCACCGCACAGCCCAACGCCGCGGACGCGCTCAAGAAGTACAACGAGCTGTCCGAGCAGGCGTCCAAGCTCAACCAGGACCACCTCAAGGCCCAGGACGACCTGAAGGCCAAGCAGGGTGAGCTGGACAAGGCCAAGGGCGACCTGGCCGAGGCTCAGAAGGCCGAGGAAGCACTCCGCGGTCAGGTGGACCTCCTCACCGAGGCCACCAACTCGGGCGCGAACTTCAGCCAGATCTCCGCGCTGCTGGTGAGCGACTCGCAGCAGGACTTCCTCAACCGCATGTCGGCCATCAACATCCTCGCGGCCGACAACGCGGACGCGCTGGGGAAGCTGACCGACGCCGTCAACAAGGCGGACGCCGCGACGAAGTCGGCCAACGAGGCGACTGAGACGTCGAAGAAGCTCCTCGCCGAGATGGACCAGAAGAAGGCCGATCTCGACAAGCAGCTCGCCGAGGCGCAGACCCAGTACCGGTCGCTCAGCTCCTCGGTGAAGAACCAGCTGGCCGCGTCCGGCGACATGTCGAACATCAACGTGCCGGCGGGCACGGCGGGCCGGGCGCTGCAGTTCGCGCTCGACCAGCGCGGCGAGCCCTACGTCTACGGCTCCAACGGCCCGGACTCGTGGGACTGCTCGTCGCTGATCCAGAAGGCGTACGCCTCGGCGGGTGTGTCCATCGGTCGCACCAGCTACGCGCAGGCGGCCGCCGGTCGCTCGGTCAGCCGTAGCGAGGTCAAGGCCGGCGACATCATCGTCTACTACTCGAGCCAGTCCCACGTGGCGATGGCGGTGGACGGCATTCGCGCCGTGCACGCGTCGACCGAGGGAGTGCCGGTGAAGATCGCCGACATCGACTCGATCGGCCCGATCTCGGTCATCCGCCGCATCGAGGGCTGACCTCCAGTTCTTGTCGAACGCCCCTTGCCTCTCCGGGCAGGGGGCGTTTTTCACTCCCTCGGGTGCACGTGCCCCGGTGACCCTGCGGGACGGGTGCGCCTTGACTAGGTTCCGCTTCGGGCGCCGCCGTTTCGGGCGGCCGCCGTCGTCCGAAGTGGAGCGTTGATAGTGGACACCTTGCAAGCCGGGCAGGAAATCACCCGCGGCCAGCAGCTGACGAGCGTCAACGGGTACATGCTGACCCTGCAGTCCGACGGGAACCTCGTGCTCTCGGAGAACACCGGCACGGTGTGGGCCAGCGGCACCGACGGCAAGGGCGCGGTGCGGGCCACCCTGCAGGACGACGGCAACTTCGTGCTCTACACGAGCGACGAGAACGCCGTGTGGTCCACCGGCACCCAGGGCAACGAGGGCTCGCGCCTGGTCCTGCAAAACGACAGGAACCTGGTCGTGTTCGCCGCCGACGGCAGCGCGAAGTGGGCCACCAACACCAACACCGACTCGCCGCAGCCCACCCCCGAGGCGGCCGCTCCGGCTCCGGCCCCGGTCGAGGAGGCCCCGGCCGCACCCGCCGCTCCGGCCGTGCAGACCTACACCGTCGAGGGTGGCGACTCGCTGTGGGCGATCGCCGAGCGCTTCTACGGTGACGGCAACCGCTACGGCGACATTGCGTCCGCCAACGGGATCTCGAACCCGGACCTCATCCACCCCGGTCAGGTGCTGACCATTCCCTGATCCCGGGGGTGTCACGAGACGGGCCGGATCTCCTCACGTTCTGAGGGGATCCGGCCCGTTTCGCACGTCAGGCGTGATCAACGCTGATCCCACCTGACCAAGAATGGCGCGCTCTCAGCCAGTCTGGTCCTGGCGCGCGATCGCGAAAGCCGGGTTGCCCTCGTCGTCCTGGCGCACGTCGAGGACCTTGTCCTCCAGGTACTCGGCGGCGGCCGGCTCCAGGATGACCTTGGCCCCCGCGGGTGCCGCCACCACCTCGTCCCCGTCGACGGGCTGGCTCAGCGACAGTTCCAGGGCGGCCTGGCTGTTCTGTTCGGTGGCCAGGGCGAAGCGCAGGCCGGTGTCGTCGGTGGTGCCATCGGACTGTGAGGTCAGCTCGTTGATGACCTCGGCAGCCATCGGCGTCACTTCGAGCATGTCGGCCCCTAACATCGGAAACAAGAAACTCGTTCCGTGTTCCCGGCCTGAGCCGTTCTCAATCACCGCACGCCGAAGTCCCAGGTAGAAGGCGTGTTCGGACGGGACTTGGCCCGTCTGCGGGCTCGGTGTCGCCGCCTGCCGGCGGGACCGCGTCAGTCCGGCGCTCGCGGCGAACTGGGACGGCGCCGCCACCCAGGGCACCCGGCCGGCGACGCCGCCGACACCCGCGCCGCTCCTGACGCCCAAGCCGACACCTGACGCAGGACTTCTCCCCCCAGGTCACCTGGACACCGTGCCAGGCGACGCGATGCGCCTGCCGGTGACCACCGGCACCCGGCCCAGGACTTCTCTCCAGTGACCGGACGCGTCACGCGACGCGATGCGCCTGCCGACATCACCAACGTCTGGCCCAGGGCTTCTATCCGATGACCGGACTCGTCGCGCCACGCGGTACGCCTACCGCAACATCACTAACGCCCGGCCCAGCACCTCTCCCCGGTAGCCGGACCCTCATCACGCCCCGCGATGCGCCTACCGCGACACCACCGACGCCCGTCGCAGAACCTCTTCCCGGTAGCCGGACCCTCATCACGCCACGCGATGCGCCTGCCGCGACACCTCGTTCCGCACGTGCCCGCAGGCCGAGCACACCCGCGGCACCGGCACCAGTTCGGCGACCAGCTTCCACGAGTCGGCGAACGACGGCACCTCCTGCCCCGGCGTGAGCAGGCTGTCGAGCACCTCCTGGCGGCGCCGCCCCTTCTCGCGGCTGCGTTCCACCGGGTCGCGGCGGTGGGCGAGGGCGCGTGACTCCGCCCGTGCGCGCTCGCCGTCCGAGGTGAGGCCGGTCGCGCGCCGTGGGGCGTGCAGAGCGGTGTTGCGGCGGTTCACCCGGTACCACTCGCCGAGCGAGACGCCGGACAGCGGCGGCTTGGCGAGGCCCGCGCCGTCCGCCGTCCAGGTGCGCAGGCGGGCGCGCAGGAACTCGTGCGCCACCTGGGCACGCGAACGAGGACGGCCCTGACGGGTGCCGTCCGGCTTCTTGTCGATGGCCACGAGCAGGGCGTCGACGCACCAGCCCGCCGTGAACCACGGTTCGAGCAGGCGCCGGACCCAGCGGCGGTCGGCGTCCGGCCACGAGGCGCGCACGCACAGGGACTCGACGGCGACGTCCACGTCGGCGTCGGTGGACGGCACCACTCGGCCTGGCCAGCGACGGGGTTCGATCTGCATCGGGAACTGACCTCCTCTAGCACGCCTGACGAACACCTGTTCGACAGGATGCCACGGGGGTCTGACAAAAAATGAACCCACAGTCTCTGACCAGGGGAAACTCACCCGTTCAGCAGAGTCCGACCGGGGTCGCGGCGTGGTCGCGGCGCACTCGGGGACCCCAGCGCTAACCTGCGGAAATGACCCACCACGAGCCGCACGACGAGGTCACCGGCGACCGGATGAACTGGCTGCGCGCGGGAGTCCTCGGCGCGAACGACGGCATCGTCTCGACCGCCAGCCTCGTGGTGGGCGTCGCCGGGGCCACCACGGACCGCGCCCAGATCCTCGTCGCGGGCCTCGCCGGCCTCTTCGCGGGCGCGATGTCCATGGCCAGCGGCGAGTACGTGTCCGTCAGCAGCCAGCGCGACGCCGAACGCGCCCTCCTCGCCCAGGAGCGCAGAGAGCTCCGGGACATGCCGGAGCAGGAACTCGAAGAGCTCAAGGAGATCTACGAGGGCAAGGGCCTCGACGCGGACACCGCCGCGGAGGTCGCCCGACAGCTCACCGAGCACGACGCCCTGGCCGCCCACGCCGAGGCCGAGCTGCACATCGACCCGGACGAGCTGACGAACCCGTGGGGCGCCGCCATCGCGAGCTTCATCGCGTTCACCGTCGGTGCCCTGCTCCCCCTCGCCGCGATCGCGTTCACGAGCACCACCCTGCGCGTGCCGGTCACCGTCGTCGCCGCGATCCTCGCCCTGGCCCTCACCGGCTTCGTCAGCGCCAGGCTCAGCGGCGCGGACAGGCGGCGCGCCGTCGTCCGCAACGTCGTGGGCGGCCTGATCGCCATGGGCGTCACCTATGCGATCGGTTCGCTCGTCGGCCAAAGCATTGGATGACGCCGAACTGGGTATTGCGGTGGACATGAGCGAAGAACGCGGCGCGTACGTCCAGGAGAACACCGAGGACTTCGAGGGTCTCGACGAGGACAACCTGGGTCATGACCCGGTGGAGACCGACCCGGAGGAAGGCTGGGCCGAGTCCAACAGGTACGGGATGACCGAGTACGAGCAGGCGCACCCGCGGCCGCTTGACGAACGCCTCAAAGAAGAACGCAGCGATGTCGGCGAGACGGGTGCATGATCGAACCATGAGCCTCGGCCTCCCGGACAAGATCACAGCACTGCTGTTCGACCTCGACGGCGTGCTCACCAGCACCGCCGTGCTGCACCGGCAGGCCTGGCGGCAGACGTTCGAAGCCATGGGCCAGTCGTTCGGCGAGCAGGACTACCTCGCGTACGTGGACGGAAAGCCGCGCTACGACGGTGTCCGCAGCTTCCTGACCTCCCGCGGCCTCACGCCGTCGGAGGACGAGATCCGCCGCATCGGCGACCAGAAGAACGACCTGGTCAACGAGATCATCGACAAGGAGGGCATCACGCCCTACCCCGCGTCGGTCAGCTATCTCAAGGCCGCGCGCGAAGCCGGCCTGCCGATCGGCGTCGTCACCTCCTCTGCCAACGCCATGCGCGTGCTGCGGTCCGGCAACCTGCTGGACTACGTCGACGCGCTGGTGGACGGCAACGTGATCACCGCGTCGAACCTGCGGGGCAAACCGGCGCCGGACTCGTTCGTCGAGGGCGCCAGAAGACTGAAGACGGCACCGGAGAACGCCGTGGTCTTCGAGGACGCGCTCGCGGGCGTGCAGGCGGGGCGCGACGGCGGCTTCGGGTTCGTCGTGGGCGTCGACCGCGGCCACCAGCGTGACGCGCTGAAGTCCCACGGCGCCGACGTGGTCGTCGACGAGCTCGACGAGCTGCTCTCATGAGCTACGCCGTCGAACCGTGGCAGCTGCGCTGGCAGGGCCTGTCCGTGGACGACCTGCACCAGACCGAGTCGACGTTCGCGCTGGCCAACGGCCACATTGGACTGCGCGGCACGCTCGACGAGGGCGAGCCGCGCGGTCTGCCCGGCACGTACCTCAACGGCTTCTACGAAGAGCACCAGCTGCCGTACGGCGAGGGCGGCTACGGCTACCCGGAGGCGGGCCAGACCGTCGTCAACGTCACCGACGGCAAGATCATCCGGTTGCTGGTCGAGGACGAGCCGCTGGACATGCGCTACGGCAACGCCATCGAGCACGAACGCACGCTCGACTTCCGCTCCGGCACGTTGCGCCGCCGCACGGTCTGGGAATCGCCTACGGGCAGGCGTGTGACCGTGCGCAGCGAACGGCTCGTGTCGTTCACGCAGCGCGCGGTCGTCGCCATCCGCTACGAGGTCGAGCCGATGGACGACCTGCAGCTCGTCGTGCAGTCCGACCTGCTGGCCAACGAGCCGACCGTGAGCCGCAGCAACGATCCCCGCGTCGCCGCCGCGCTGGACGCCCCGCTGGTCAACGACTTCAAGATGGCCGAGAAGACGCGGGCCGTGCTGTGCCATCGCACCAAGGTGTCCGGTCTGCGGATGGCCGCCGCGATGGACCACGAGTTCGAGGTCGACGGCGTGGACGTCCGCACCGAGATCCGTGCCGAGGACGACCTGGCCAGGTTCACCGCGGCCGTCGACGTGCCGGCGGGCGGGTGCCTGAAGCTGACCAAGTACCTGGCCTACGGCTGGTCGGGACAACGGTCGACACCGGCGCTGCGGGCGCAGGTCGAGGCGGCTCTGGCCGGTGCGTGCCAGACCGGCTGGGAAGGGCTCGTCGGGGAGCAGAAGGAGTTCCTGGACGACTTCTGGGAGGTCGCCGACATCGAGATCGACGGCGACGACCAGCTGCAGCAGGCGATCAGGTTCGCGCTGTTCCACATCCTGCAGGCCGGGGCGCGCGGTGAATCCCGTGCCATCCCTGGAAAAGGTCTCACCGGACCTGGCTACGACGGCCACGCGTTCTGGGACACCGAGATGTTCGTGCTCCCAGTGCTCACCTACACGCTGCCCGACGCCGCCCGCGACGCGCTGCGGTGGCGTCATGCCACTTTGGACAAGGCCCGCGACCGCGCGAAGGTGCTGGGGCTCAAGGGAGCCGCGTTCCCGTGGCGTTCGATCAACGGCGCCGAGTGCAGTGCGTACTGGCCGGCGGGCACGGCCGCGTTCCACGTCTCCGGCGACGTCGCCTACGCCGTCCAGCAGTACCTGAACGCCACTGATGACAAGGACTTCGATCGCGACGAAGCCACCGAGATCCTCGTGGAGACCGCACGGCTGTGGTCCTCGCTGGGCCATCACGACCGGCACGACGGGTTCCGCATCGACGGCGTGACGGGCCCGGACGAGTACTCGGCGATCGTCGACAACAACGTCTACACGAACCTGATCGCGCAGCAGAACCTGCGGGCCGCCGCCGACGCCGCCGAGCGGAACCCCTGTGACGCGACGGAAGAGGAGATCGCGGCCTGGCGCAGGGCAGCGGACGCGATGGCGATCCCGTACGACGAGATGTTGCAGGTGCATCCGCAGGCGGACAACTTCACCAAGCACGCCGAGTGGGACTTCGAGAACACCCCGGAGGAGAAGTACCCGCTGCTGCTGCACTTCCCCTACTTCGACCTGTACCGCCGTCAGGTGGTGAAGCAGGCGGACCTGGTGCTCGCGATGCACGTGCGCGGCGACGCGTTCACCGAGGACGAGAAGGCCCGCAACTTCGCCTACTACGAGGCCCGCACGGTGCGCGACTCGTCGTTGTCGGCGGGCACGCAGGCGGTGCTGGCGGCGGAGGTCGGGCACCTCGGGCTGGCGTTCGACTACCTCGTCGAGGCCGCGTTCACCGATCTGCACGACCTGCACGGCAACGTCACGAACGGCCTGCACATGGCGTCACTGGCGGGTGCGTGGACGGCGCTGGTGGCCGGGTTCGGCGGCATGCGCGACCACGGCGGCGAGCTGACGTTCGCACCGCGGATGCCGGACGAGCTGACCCGCTTCTCGTTCCGGATGTCGTTCCAGGGCACGAGAATCGCTGTGGACGTGTGCCAGGGCGAGGCCACCTACCGGATCGTGGACGGCACGTCGCTGACCACGAAGCACCACGGCGAGACGATCACGATCACGGCGGACGCCCCGGTGACCATGCCGATCCCGAAGGCTCCCGACCTCGAGCGACCTCCGTCGCCGTTCGGCCGGGAGCCTCGCAGGCACTAGTGGTGATCGGCCCGGGCGACTGCCGGATCTGACCAGCCCCGCGAGAGGGGGAGCCGACCCGAGCGGAGCGCGTCGCGCTGCCGGGTCACCCATTGCTCGACCTGATCCGCGGATTCCGCGACGGGCCGGTCCGTGGTGTCGACCAGGTGGGTGGACCACCGCTGATCGCCGGCGGTCCACCCGGTCCACCGGTGCCAGGCCATCCGGGGCCAGCTGCCGTCGATGACGGCCTCGGGCAGGTGCCGGGGATTCCTGGCGTGCTCGCGGTGCCAGGCGGCCCAGCCGAGGAAGGCGTCGACCGCCGGCGCGTCCCACCGGCCCGCGTCGCGCGTGGTGAGTCTGCTCCGCCTGACCTCGTCGGACACGTCGACCAGGCACACCGCGATCCCGTCCAGCAGCGGGGCGCTGGGAGCGGCCAGCACCTCTCCCAGCGGGGATTGTCCGGTGAGCAGGAGGTCGATCCCGCGGTCCTGGTACTCCAGCGCGCGACGCACCCACATCTCGGTCTCGCGGTGGCGCCAGTGGCGATCGGCGCTGTCGGGTACGCCGACCTCGTCGAAGTCGTGCACGGCGAGCCGCCCCAGCCGGGCGCCCGCGGAGAAGGCGAGCGTGGTCTTGCCGGAACAGCTGGAGCCGGTCAGCTTGAGCAGCATCGCACCAGGGTGGCAGGCCGGGGTGGTGTCCTCGAAAGGTTTTCCCGGCCTGCGGAACGGCGCCCCTAGCCCAGCCGGGAGACCTGGTAATGCGCGATCAGATCTCCCTTCACCAGCACGCTCAGGTTGACGGTGATGGTCGGCCGGTCGACGAACGAGAAATCGACGGTCGAATAGCCGAGAACCAGATCATCGGCCAGCCGGCGCGTTTCCAGAATCTTGTACTCGGCCTTCAGTCCGATGGGCTGGGAATCGTAGTAGGCAGCGACAGCCTGCCGACCGACTCCGTACGGGTGCAATCCCTGGAAAATGGCGTCCTCGGTGAAGTTCGACGCCACGCGCTCGGGATCGTGCGCGTCCACGGCGTCCTTCCAACGGTCCATGACGTCTTCGAGGACCATGTCAGTGCCCCGCGCTCTGGCCGCCGTCGACGTGCAGGATCTCGCCCGTCACGAAGCCGGCCTGTTCGAGGAACGTGATCGCGTCGACGACGTCGGAGATCTCGCCGATCCGGCCGACGGGGTGCAGCCCGGCGAGCGCCTCGTGCGTCTCCGGGGCGTGCATCGGCGTCTTGATGATGCCGAGCGCGACGGTGTTGAAGCGGATGTTCCTGGTCGCGTACTCGACGGCGAGGGACTTGGTGACGGCGTTCAGACCGCCCTTGGTCAGCGACGCGAGCGCGGAGGGCACCGCGGACAGCGCGTGGTCGACCAGAGCCGTGGACACGCTCACGACGTGGCCGCCGTTGTCGTCCATGGCCGCGACCGCGCTGCGCGTGATGTCGAAGAACCCGACGAGGTTGGTGCCGGTGACGACGGCGAAGTCCTCGTCGGTGTACTCGGTGAACGGCTTGGCGACGAAGATGCCGGCGTTGTTCACGAGCGAGTCGACGCGGCCGAACCGCGCCAGCGTCTCCTGAACCACCCGCGCGCCCTCCCCCGGCTTGCTGAGGTCGGCGCGAATCGCGAGCACCTCGGGGTCGCCGGAAGCGTCGATGGAACGCGAGACCGCGACAACCGAATAGCCGAGCTTGCGATAGGCGGGAACGAGTGCCGCGCCAATTCCCTGCGACGCTCCCGTGACGATTGCCACCTTGCTGGTCATTTTCCTGCTCGCTTTCGAAGGAGGAGTAGCGGATCTGACAGCCACAACGGCCCGCGAACCGGGTTCATTTCGTGGAATTGCGACCCGTTTCCTCCCTCGTGAGAGGTTCAGCCTCTCAACGCGCGGTAGGGGTCGTCCGAGGGCAGCCACGCGCGGTCCAGACCGAGGTCGCCGACGTCCCGCACGATCGCCTCGGCGGCGGCGATGACGTCCGCGCGTTCCTCGTCCGCGCGGCGCACCAGCGACCAGGTCCACACGACCTCGGGATCGACGACGGGCCGTTGCACCAGATCCGGCGGCAACGGCGTGGTCTGCCCCTTCGGCGAGTTGAGCACCGGCGTCGTGCACACCCGCACGTGGTCGAAGAACGCCGGCCCGGTGATGGCGCCGTTGTGGATGCGCCGGACGGCACAGCCGGTGTCCCGCGCGAACTCCTCGGCGTAGTCGTTCCAGGACTGCCACGACGTCACGTCGTCGTCCACCAGCACCGCGATGTCCTTGGCCCGGACGGGACTCGTGTCCGTGCCCACGGCGACCGCGTACAGCCGATCCGCGCCGAGCAGTCGCGCGGTCAGGCCGAGTTGCGCCGCCTCGGACCTGCGGATCCAGCACACGGCCAGGTCGAGGCTGCCGTCCGCGACCCGTGCCGCCTGCTGGTGTGACGGCACGACCCAGGCGTCCACGTAGAGCTGCGCGACCCCGGCCGTGCGGGCGGTCAGGTCCGGCGGCAGCCAGTTCACGTACCCGATCCGCACCGGCCGCGACCCGGACAGCTGCCGCGCGTGCCGTTGCAGTTCGTCGGCCCGTTCGAGCAGCGCCCGCACCTCGGGGACCAGCGCGGCACCGGCGGACGTCAGCGCGACGGTGCGGCGGTCGCGGGCGAACAGCGGCACGCCGAGGTCCCGTTCGAGCGCCTTGATCTGCTGCGACAACGACGGCCCGGCGATCAGCAGGCGCGCCGCCGCCCGGCCGAAGTGCAGCTCTTCGGCGACCGCCAGGAAGTACCGGAGTTGACGCAGTTCCACATCGGGCATCCTAGGAGGCTCAGGCTCCCACGCAGGAGAAAGCCGGTCGTGGCGTCCGTCGCCGCGGGGTCGCACGATGAGGCCATGAGAGAGTTCATCGTCGAGATCACCACCACGATCCCGGACGGCACACCCCAGTCCGAAGTGGACTCACGCCGCGCGGCCGAAGCGGTGCGGGCCAGGGAACTCACCACGAGCGGCAACCTCGTCAGGCTGTGGCGGCCGATCGGTGAGCTGCGCAGCATCGGCCTGTGGCGAGCCGACGACGAGGCCGACCTCCAGGAGAACGTCCTCGGCACGCTGCCGTTGAGCCCGTGGATGGCGTTCACCGTCACGGCCGTGCAGCCTCATCCGAACGACCCCGGCCGGCTGTGAGCGCCCGCCAGGCCGCCGCGGCACTGGCGGCGGCCATGGGCATCGGACGGTTCGTCTACACGCCGATCCTGCCGCTGATGACCGCGCAGGCAGGCTTGTCGGCCACTTCGGCCGCGTCGCTGGCCACCGCCAACTACCTGGGCTACTTCGTCGGGGCGCTCGCCACGATCGTCCGGGCGCCGTCGCGGACCACGAACCGTGTCGCGCTCGTGCTGCTCGTGGCCACCCTCGCCGGGATGCCGCTGGTGCACGGCATGGCCGCGTGGTTCGTGCTGCGGCTGGTGGCCGGGGTGGCGAGCGCGGTGGTGTTCGTGGCGGCGGTGAACGCGCGGCCTGGGTGGGGCATGAGCGGGATCGGGATGGGAATCGCGCTGTCCGGGCTGCTGGGCTGGAGCGGCTGGGAGACGGCCTGGTGGCTGGCGGCCGGCATGGCGGCGGTGCTGACGGCCGTGGCGTGGGGGCTGAAGCCCGACGCACCGAAATTGTCAGACCTGCCTGAGACGATGGGAGTGGGGGCTCGCCGCCCCCTGGGGGCCGGTGAGTCGGGATCGATCCAGGGGCCGCACAAGCCACGCGTGAGCCGGTCCACCCGGCGCGCGTTCGCCACCCTCTTCGCCGCCTACACCCTCGAAGGCGTCGGCTACATCATCGCCGGAACGTTCCTGGTCGCCGCCATCAGCGGCCCTCTCGGCAGCACCTCGTGGATCCTGGTCGGAGTCTCCGCAGCCCTCTCCCCCGTGCTGATGGCCCGGCTCGGCAACGGCCGCCCGGTGCTGGTCGCCGCCCTCGCCGTCCAGGCCGTGGGCATCGCACTCCCCGCACTCGTCAGCACCACCGCGGCCGCCCTGATCGCGGTCGTCCTGTTCGGCGGCACGTTCATCGGCATCGCCGCCACGGCCCTCAAGCTCGGCGCCGGCCTCGGCTTCCCGAGAGCCGCGGCCACCCTCACGGCCGGCTACTCGGCGGGCCAGATCATCGGCCCGCTCATCGCCACCCCGTTGCTGCACAACGGCTACCACCAGGCGTTGCTGCTGGCCGCCGCGATCGTCGCGCTGGCCGCCATCACAGCTCCAGCACCACTTTCACGTCACCGGGACGCGACTCGAACGCCTCCGCGAAGGATTCCAGCGGCACCCGCCGAGTGATCATCGCCGACAGCCAGGCGTCGTCCGCGCGGTCCAGCACGGCGGAGGCCTCCCGGTAGTGCCGCACGTTCGCGTTGACCGTCCCGAACACGATCCCGTTGCGCAGCACCATGTCCCGGTTGATCTGCCCGACGTCGGCCGGGATCACCTCGGTCGACGGCACCCCGGTCAGGCACACCAGGTTCCGCCCGAGCAGCCGCGCGACCAGCGACGGCGCCCCGGTCGCCTCGATCACGACCGGGCAGTCGGGCAGCGTCCGGTGGTAGGTGGCGCCGAGCGACTCGACGAGCGCGGGCTTCGGGCCGTCGACGGCCAGGTCGAACACGTGCACGTCCAGCCCTCGCTGCACCCCGATCAACGCCGCCAGCAGCCCGATCGGCCCGGCCCCCGTCACCAGCACGCTCTCGAACGGGAAGGGCGCCAGCCGGTCCAGCCGCTCCCACGCCTTCACGACCACCGACGCCGGCTCGACCAGAACACCTGTCGAAGAACCGACACCGACGGCATAAGCGGCGGGCACTGTCCACAAAGTCGAGCCGTAGCCGTCGAGGCCCGTGATCCCGCGCTCGGTGTACTGCCCGTTCCGGCACATGTCGAACTCCCCGCGCGCACACGCCACGCACGGCACCGGATCGGGTCTGCGGACCACCCCGGCGACCAGCGACCCCGGTTCGAACCCCGGTCCGCTGATCACCCGTCCGAGCGACTCGTGCCCGATCACGAGAGTTCCGCCGACGCCGAACTCGCCGCGCACGATCTCGCGGTCCGTCCCGCAGATGCCGATCGCCACGCCCTCGACCAGCAGGTCCTCCGGTCCCGGCTCCGGATCGGACAGTTCGGTCAGGGACAGGGACCCTGCCCGTGCAAGATCAACCGTCAGTGCGCGCATGAAGACCATTCTTGACATATCAACAGCGACGCGCTGGTATGAGAGCGCTCTCACCGCCGCTGAAATGGTCACTGCCTGTCTCAGTGAGGAGATAGTCGATGCGCAAGCTCCTGCTGCTCGCGACATCGGCCCTACTAGGGCTGACAACGATGTCCGCACCTGCTGTTCAAGCCGCTCCCCCCAACCTGCTCCCGCTCACCGTCACGAACAACTCGGGCCGCGGCGACGCGACCCACCTGTACGTGTTCGGCGAGATGGGCGGCCGGCTCGGCTACGTGAACGCGAACGGCCAGTTCACGGCCTGGTCCGGAGGCGGAATCCCGCCGACCCCGGCGCCGGACGTCTCGATCCCCGGCCCCGGGAACGGCGCCAGCCGCACCCTGCAGATCCCGCTCAACCTGGCCGGCGGCCGGCTCTACATGTCCTTCCGGGACAAGCTGAAGTTCTCCCTGGTCCCGAACGGCCTGGTGCAGCCCGCGCCGTGGGCCGCGGGCGACCCGAACCGCGACATCCTGTTCGACTGGAGCGAGTTCACCTACAACGGCGGCGGGTTGTGGTTGAACAGCTCGCAGGTGGACATGTTCTCGGTGCCGCACGCGGTCGAGGCGACCTCGCAGAGCGGCGTCACCAAGAAGACCGGTCAGCTGGTCTCCAACGGGCGCAACCGCATCTTCGACCAGCACCAGCAGCTCGGCGGCGACTGGGCGCGACTGGTCTACACCCGCTCGGACGGCACACGGCTGCGCGTGCTGAACCCGAGCAAGGGCCTCGACGCGGGCGTGTTCTCCGGCTCGTACTTCGCGAACTACGTCAGCAGCGCCTGGTCGACGTACCAGAACACGCCGCTGACCGTCGTGCCGTACCAGAACGAGCCGAACCGCAAGTTCACCGGCCGCGTCAGCGGCGGGAACCTCAACTTCACCAACACGGCAGGCCAGCAGGTCGCGTCGTTCCAGCAGCCGTCCACCCGTGACGTCTTCAACTGCGACGGCCGGCTCGCGGCGCCGAACAACGACGTCGGCGCGATCTCGCGTTCGCTGTGCGCCGGGCTCAACCGCTCGACGTTCGGCTTCATCCACACCCAGCCGACCTACAACGCGGCCGACTTCTACACCCGCGCGACCACGAACCACTTCTCGAAGATCGTGCACCAGAACATGGCCGACGGGAAGGCTTACGGGTTCGCGTTCGACGACGTCGGCGCGTTCGAGTCACTTGTTCACGAACCGAACCCGCGTTCGGCGAAAGTCACGCTGACCGGATTTTAAACCGAAGCAATCTTGCTTTTGATCGACTTTCACTCCACTGTGTGAGACGCCGTCGCCGCGGCTCTCACACAGTGGAGTCGTTGTGTGCGTACGGGTCCTGCTGGTCGAAGACGACGAGCGAATCCGGCAGGCGTTGAGCCTTGCCTTGTCCGATGAGGGTTTCACCGTTGACGAGGCAGGTTCGGGCGAAGAGGCGTTACAACGTTTGGAGACGGAATCCTTCGACGTGGTGCTGGTCGACCTCACATTGCCCGGCATGGACGGCCTGGAGGTCGTGCGGGCCCTCCGATCACGCGGTGACCTGCCGATAATCGTGGTGACGGCGCGAACGGACGCCCGCGACGTGATCGCCGGACTGGAGGCGGGAGCGGACGACTACGTCACGAAACCGTTGATGGCCGGAGTTCTCGCCGCCCGCATCCGCGCGTTGTTGCGCAGACGCGGGCCGGGCCGCGAAGCCGTTCGGATCGGGGAACTGGAAATCCGTCCGCAGGAAGGGATCGTGCACCGTGCGGGGGAACGCGTTCATCTCACCAGGACGGAATTCCGGCTGTTGCTGGAACTCGCTGGTGCGAGCGGGCGAATCGTCACCAGGGAACAGTTGCTGCAAAAGGTTTGGGGATATGACTACTTCGGTGACACCCGGCTGCTCGACGTGCACATAAGGAGACTTCGCCGCAAGATCGAGGCCAACCCGGACGATCCCGAGCTGGTGCTCACCGTGCGCGGCACCGGCTATCGGATCCGCTCGTGAGACTCACGCTGCGCAGCCGGGTCACCCTCTCGTTCGGTTTCGGCCTGCTGGTCGTCACGAGCGTGCTGGCGTTCGGGACCTGGAACCTCGCCTCCGGCTACATGCTGCGGCAGCGGGAGGCGAGTGCGACCAGACAGGCCGAGGTCAACGTGCGGCTGGTCGAGCGGTCGCTGGCCTCGCCGGGCTTCGACGAGCTGCTGACCGGGCTCACCACCGGGCCCGACTCGTCGATCCTGGTGATGAGCCCGGAGGGGCTGGTGACGGCGGGTCGCAAGGTCGAGCCGTCGCAGCTGCCGTCCGGGCTGGTGGAGCACCCGCCGGGCAAGGAACGGATCACCGTGGACGGTCTGCCGATGCTCGCCGTCGCACGGCCGGTGGCGGGCAACGCCGTCTACGTCGAACTGTTCGGGCTGCAGCAGCTCAACCGGACGTTCGCGTTCCTGAGCGCGGTGCTGATCGCCGGCACGATCGGCTCGGCGCTGCTCGGGGCGGCGCTGGGGTCGTGGGCGTCGAAGCGGGCGCTGAAACCGTTGACGGAGCTGAACTGCGCGGCGGGCAGGATCGCCGGCGGTGATCTGCACGCCCGGCTGCCCGACCAGGACGACCCGGATCTCGCGGCGCTGGCGGCGAAGTTCAACTCGACGGCCCAGGCGCTGGAGCAGAGAGCCCTGCGGGACGCCCGGTTCGCGTCGGACGTCTCGCACGAGCTGCGGTCGCCGTTGACGACGATGGTGAACGCGGGCGCGGTGCTGCGCCGGCGTCGCGAGCACCTGCCCGGCACGGCGGGAACGGCGCTGGAACTGCTGACCTCGGAGGTCGACAGGTTCGCGCGGATGGTCGTGGACCTGCTGGAGATCTCCCGGGCGGACCAGACCGACGATCCCGCGCCGGAGGAGATCGCGCTGGACGCGTTGGTGCGCAATGTGATCGCGACTCGCGCGCCCGTGCCGGTGGACCTGGAGCCGGCCGTGGTGCTGGGCGACCGGCGCAGGCTCGACCGGGTGCTGACCAACCTGCTGGACAACGCCGAGCGGCACGCCGGTGGCGCGGTGCTGGTGTCCGTGCGGACCGCCGGTTCTTTCGCGCGGCTGGCGGTGGAGGACGCCGGGCCCGGTGTGCCCGAGGGGTTGCGGGAGGAGATCTTCGAACGGTTCGCGCGCGGGGTGATGGCGGGCAGCCGGGGTGACGACACGGGCAGCGGGCTGGGGCTGGCGCTGGTCCGCGACCACGTGCACCGGCTGGGCGGCCGGGTCTGGGTGGAGGACCGTTCACCGTGCGGCTCCCGGTTCGTCGTCGAAATGGTCTTACGGAGTTCTGACGGCTAGTCGCTTGGGCACGCCGGGGCGTCACGGGAGTCCTACGGTCGGTGCATGCGAGTACTGATCACCGGCGGGGCCGGGTTCATCGGGTCGCACGTCGCGGACGAGCTGACCTCCCAGGGCCACGAATGCGTGGTGCTCGACGCGTTGCTGCCCGAGGCGCACAGCGCTGTTCCTTTGCTGGACCACGAACTTGTCATCGGCGACGTGACCTCGCCCGACGTGCTGCGGCCACTGTTGTCCACTGTGGACGCGGTGTGCCACCAGGCGGCGATGGTCGGGCACGGCGTGGATCCGTTCGACGCGCCTTCCTACGCGCGCCACAACGACCTGGGCACGGCGGTGTTGCTGGCCGAGATGTACCGGGCCAAGGTGTCGCGGCTGGTGCTGGCGTCGTCGATGGTCGTCTACGGCGAGGGGCGCTATCGGTGTCTTTCGCACGGGATCGTGCGGGCTGAACGGACTGCCGCCGATCTCGCCGCGGGCATGTACGAGCCGCGGTGCTTCTGCGGCGACTTCGTGGTCTCCGAACTGGTGCCGGAGGACGCTCCGCTGGAGCCCCGCAGCACCTACGCGGCCACGAAGCTGGCGCAGGAGCACCTCGCGGTGGCGTGGGCCCGGCAGACCGGCGGGAGCGTGTGGGCGTTGCGGTACCACAACGTCTACGGCCCGCGGATGCCGCGCGACACCCCGTACGCCGGTGTCGCGTCGATCTTCCGGTCCGCGCTGCAGAACGGCGTCGCGCCGCGGGTGATGGAGGACGGGCGGCAGCGGCGTGACTTCGTGCACGTCACGGATGTGGCCCGGGCCAACGTCCTCGCTCTGTCGTCACCGCGTCCTGGCTTCGAGGCCGTGAACGTCTGCTCCGGCACCCCGCACACCATCGGCGACCTGGCGTTCGCGCTGGCCGACGCGTGCGACGGGCCGACGCCCGAGATCGTGGGCGGTGCGCGGCCGGGCGACGTCCGGCACGTCGTCGCCTCGCCCGCGAAAGCCTTGGACGTGCTGGGTTTCGAGGCTCAGGTCGGGTTCGAGGACGGCGTGCGGGAGTTCGCCTTCGCCTCGCAGCGGGAGTCCGTCACCAGTTCGTGAGCACGAGGTGGTTCACCGCCAGGGCCGTGATCGCCTGGGCGGTGAGCCACCTCTTCCGGTGGTCCAGCTTCGCGGTGCCGACCATGAGCCAGACCGCGAAGGGCAGCCAGATCCGTTCGGTCTCGGCCTTGCTCAGCCCGGACAGGTCGGCGGCCAGGATCGCGACGCCTGCCGCGACGACCCACTTGTCCCTGCGCAGTCCCTTGATCCCCGCCGGGCCGATGACCAGCGCGAGTGCCGCGAGGTTCGCCCACACCCAGTACCAGTACGGCCTGGTGGCTCCGATGCCCTGGTAGTAGCGGAGTTTCACGAGCTCGTAGCCGTCGAGCCACCAGAACCCGCTCAATGCGAACGCTCCCACGACCGCGAGCGCGCCCGCGACGGCCCAGCCGATCTTCCAACCGGCCTTCCAGCCGACCGCGACGATCGCGAGCGGTGCCAGCAACACCAGTCCGTAGGACAGGAACAGGCACCAGCCCAGCACGACGCCGCCCAGCACCGGCCACCGGGTGAGCAGGTAGAGGCCGACGGCCGCGACCCCCATGAACATGCCGTCCGCCGACGCGCCTACCCACACCGCCCCGGGGAACAGCACCAGGAACGGCAGCACGGCGTTGTTGTCGATGGCCTTGGGAATCGCGATGACCGCGAGCGACCCGACCAAGACGCAGAAGATCGACGCCGCCGCCCCACCCCCGAGCCCGACGCGGTCGAGCGCGACGAACGTGAGCAACGCGCCCGGCGGATGCCCGGAGACGTGCGTGGTCCACGAGTCGGGCTGGAAGTCGGGGATGCGCGCGGCGAACCCGCGCAGCATCGCCGGGACGTCGGTGATGCCGGGGACCTCGTGCAGGTACTCGTCCTCGGTCGTCAGCCTGGTGACGAACCGGCCCCAGCCGTCGATCATCGCGAGCGAGAAGGTGAACGCCACCGAGGCCGCGTAGGCGATCGGCAGCGCGAACCTGTGCTCGATGAGCTCGGGGCCTTTGGCGACGACGAGGAACGCGATCAGGACCGCGAGCGGCGTGCCGGGGCCGACGTGCGGGTCCCAGTTGCCGAAGATCGGTGCCGCCGAGGCGTAGAGGAGGTCCGGGTCGTGGGCGTTGACGACGATCCCGACGATGATGGCGGCAACGACGAGCAGTCCTGCGGTGACTAGACGCACCGCGCCCAACCTAGAGGGTGCCGCGGGGTCTCGCGGACCTCGCAAGACAATCGTAAGAACTCTTTCGTGCGTCATAATTCCGTAAGCACCACAACACTTTCCCATGGTCCAGGGTGGACACATGGATGTCGTGTTGCCCTGCCTGGACGAGGCCGCCGCACTGCCCGCGGTCCTCGCCTCCCTTCCTACCGGATACCGCGCGATCATCGTCGACAACGGCTCTACCGACGGCTCTCCTTCGGTCGCCGCTGCTCACGGCGCGCTGGTCGTGCACGAGCCCAAACGCGGCTACGGCGCCGCCGTGCACACCGGCCTGCTCGCGGCCACCTCGGATCTGGTGGCGTTCGCCGACGCGGACGGTTCGCTGGACCTGGCCGAACTGCCCGCGATGGCCGCCCTGCTGGCCGACGCCGACCTCGTCGTCGGACGGCGCAGGCCCGTGCAGCCGGGTGTCTGGCCGTGGCACGCACGGGCCGGCAACGCCGTGATCTCGTCCCTGTTGCGGCGCAGGGGTTTGGACGTCCACGACATCGCGCCTCTGCGGGTGTGCCGGCGCGAGGCGTTGCTGGCGCTGGACCTCCAGGACCGCGCCTTCGGCTACCCGCTGGAACTCCTGGTGCGCGCGGCCGAGGCGGGCTGGCGGGTGCGCGAGGTCGACGTGTCCTACGGCCCGCGGGCGGCCGGCACGCGGTCGAAGGTGTCGGGTTCGGTGCGCGGCACGATGCGCGCCGCGCGGGACATGGCGGGGGTGCTGCGATGAGGTTCTGCCTGCTGATCATGGCCAAGTCGCCGGTCCCCGGCCAGGTGAAGACCCGCCTGTGCCCGCCGCTGACCCCCGAGGAGGCCGCCGACGTCGCGGCAGCCGCGTTGCTCGACACGGTGGAGGCCGCGCTGAGCACTCCCGGCGCCGTGCCGGTGGTGGCGCTGGCCGGGGTGGTGCGGCGCGAGGACGTGCGGGACGCGCTGGCGGAGTGCGTGGTGATCCCGCAGCGCGGCCAGACCTTCGCCGACCGCCTGGTGCACGCCCACGCCGACGTGGCGCGGTTCGGGATGCCGGTGCTGCAGATCGGGATGGACACGCCCCAGGTGACGCCGTCGCTGTTGGAGTCGTGCGCGCAGTTCGACGAGGCCGCGCTCGGGTTCGCGCTGGACGGCGGGTGGTGGGCGCTCGGGCTGCGGGATCCGTTGCGGGCCGAGGTGCTGCGGGACGTGCCGATGTCCCGCGCGGACACCGGCGCGCGGACGCTGGAGGCGTTGCACGGGTTGAAGGTGCGGAACCTGCCGATCCTGTCCGATGTGGACACGATGGCTGACGCGCGGGCGGTCGCCGCACAGGTGCCGGACGGCCGGTTCGCGAACACGCTGACCGAACTGGCGGCGGTGGCGCGATGATGTTCGACCAGGCCCTCCAGGGCCGTCCCAGCTGGCTCGACCTGACCGGCACCGCCCCTCGCGAACTGAGCGTCGCCCGCTGGCAGGCGGACGCGGACGGCGGCGACTCCGTCCTCCTCGACGCCTGCACCGGCCCCACCCTCGACGTCGGCTGCGGACCGGGCCGTCTCGTGGCGGCTCTTCTGGCCCGGCACGTCCAGGCGCTCGGCGTCGACGTGTCACCGGAGGCGATCCGGCGCACCACCGAACGCGGCGGCATCGCGATCCGCCGCGACGTGTTCGACCTGTTGCCCGGCGAGGGGCGCTGGCAGCACGTGCTGCTGGCCGACGGCAACATCGGCATCGGTGGCGACCCGGCCGCGTTGCTCCGGCGCGTGCACCAGTTGCTCAAGCCCAGCGGGACCGTCGTGGTGGAGGTCGAGCAACCGGGTTCCGGGCTGACCATCGGCCAGGCGCGGGTGCGGACCGAAGGCACCAGGGGCGAGTGGTTCCCGTGGGCCTGGAGCGACGCGGAGTCCCTGACCGCCGACGGGTTCTTCCTGCTGTGGCAGGTCGAACGCGCCGGGCGCTGGTTCGCGTGCTGGGAGCGGCTGTGAAGATCCCGAAGACCCCCACCTTCAAATCTCCCGCACACCACACCGGTGTCACCAGCCGGGTCGGCACGTGGCTCGGCATCGCGTTCGGGCTGTGCTTCGTCACCGGGCTGCTCAGCCACGGCGTGCAGCACGACTGGGTGTGGCCGACCCGGCCGGTCGACCTCTACCGCGTCACCCAGGGGGTGCACGTGATCTCCGGCGTGGCGTCGGTTCCGTTGCTGCTGGCCAAGTTGTGGAGCGTCTACCCGAAGCTGTTCGAACGGCCGCTGGTCAAGAACGTGCCGCACGCCCTGGAACGCGGCTCGATCTTCGTGCTGATCGCGGCGTCGTTCTTCGAGCTGGTCACCGGGCTGTTCAACGCGGCGCAGAACTACCCGTGGTCGTTCTACTTCCCCACCGCCCACTACGCGGTGGCGTGGATCGTGATCGGCGCGCTGCTCGTGCACATCGCGGTGAAGATCCCCGTCATCCGGCGCACCCTCGAACCCAAGTCCGAAGAGCGGACCATCCTGTCCCGCAGGGCTTTCCTGCGCACGACCGCGCTGACCACAGGTGTCGCGGTCGTCGCGACGGCGGGCGTCACGGTGCCGTGGCTGCGCAAGATCTCCGTGCTGGCCTGGCGATCGGACGGCGACCTGCCGATCAACCGGACCGCGCAGGCCGCGAAAGTCGTGGTGCCGCAGGACTGGCGGCTCAAGGCAGGCGCGAAGAGCTACTCGCTGAAGGAACTGCAGGCGCTGCCGCAGACCACCGTCGACCTGCCGATCGCGTGCGTCGAGGGCTGGAGCCAGGACGCGACCTGGACCGGCGTCCGCGTCTCCGAGCTCATCAGCGGAGGCGACGTGCGGGTCGAGTCGCTGGAGAAGGACGGGCTGTACCGGGCGACCACGCTGCCCGAGGCGTTCGCCCAGGACCCGCTGACGTTGCTGGCACTCCAGCTCAACGGCGAGGAACTCAGTCCGGACCACGGCTATCCGTGCCGGCTCATCGCCCCGAACCGGCCGGGAGTGCTGCAGACGAAGTGGGTCACGTCGCTGGAGGTCGAGAAGTGAGCACCACGACCGGCATGAGGTTCGCGCTCGGCGCGGCCGGAGTGGGGCTGGGAGCCTGGGGCGCCTGGCTGCTCCTGCCCCAGATCACCATCGAACTGCTGCTCTGGCTGGGCGGCGGCGTAGTGCTGCACGACTTCCTGATCGCCCCGCTCGTCGGCGCCTCCGGGCTCGTGATCAAGCGGCCGTCCATCGGCATCGGCCTGACCGTCTCCGGTGTCATCACCCTGATCGCGATCCCGTTGCTGTGGCGGGAGCACAGCGGTCCGGTCAACCCAGGCCTGCACGACCGCGACTACCCCACCGGAGTCGCGGTCGCACTGGGCGTGACCTGGGCCGCCGTGGCCCTATACGAGGTCGCGGCGCACCTTCAGAAGCGTCGCCGCGCCGATGAAGAACACGACGTACCCGACGAGGAACAGCGCCGCGGTGGTGCCGCTGATCTCGGTCAGCACACCGGGAGCACCCGATCCGCCGACCGCACCGGCGAGGTTGCCGGCCGATCCGCCGGGCAGGACCTCGGTCAGCGACTCGACCGGTCCGAGCAGGGAACCCACGCCCCGCAACAGGTTCTCCGTGACGATCGCCCACATCAGCCCGAGTCCGACTGCCAGCGCGGGCCCCTTGGTGACGACGCCGAGGAACACCCCGAATCCCGTCCACATGGCGGCGATCAGCAGTGACGCGCCCAAGGCCTTGAAGACGCCGAGACCCGGCAGGCTCCAGTCCCAGCCTTCCAGCGACGCCACCGTGATGGACGCGCCGAGGTTCACGACGAACGTCAGCGCCACCAGCAGCACCACGATGATCCCCAGCGCCCCCAGCGTGCCGGCCATCGCCGAGACCCGGCGCGGGCCGGCGGTCAGCGTCGTCTTCCAGGTGCCCCAGCCGTATCCGCTGCCGACCGCGAGCGCCGCCAGCACCAGGATGATCGCCCCGCCGAACATGGGCAGGCCGCGCACCACGGCCGCGCCCACGTTCTCCGGTTGCATCGCGCTGATCAGCTGCTGCTGCGAGAGGTCACGCGTGTTGGTGCCACCGTTCAGAGCGAGGTAGTTGAACACGTAGCCGAACGTCAGCGTCATCACCAGCCAGACACCGATCAGCACCCAGGTCGCCGGCCACTTCCACAGCCTCAGCAGCTCCGCCTTCACGCTGCCCATCACGCCGCTCCCGTCATCTCGAAGAAGACCTCTTCCAGGGTCCGGCGCAGTGGCCGGACCTCCTGCACGTCCACGTCGGCGTGCACCAACGTGCGCACCAACGCCCCCGCGTCCGTCTCGCGCACGTGCAACACGTCGCCGTGCAACGAGCTGCCCTCGATCAGCACGTGCGCCTTCTCGATCGGGTCGGCGCGGATCAGCAGCACGGTGTCGCCGCGCAACTGGTCGACCGTGCTCTCCGCGACGAGCCTGCCGTTGGAGATCACCCCGACCCGGTCGCAGATCTCCTCGACCTCGCCGAGCAGGTGGCTCGACAGCAGCACCGTCTGGCCCTGTGCCGCCAAAGCCCGCACCAGGTCGCGCATGTCGGCCATGCCCGCCGGGTCGAGGCCGTTGGTGGGCTCGTCGAGGATCAGCAGTTCGGGTCGGCCGAGCAGGGCCGCGGCGACGCCGAGCCGTTGTTTCATGCCGAGCGAGTACCGGCGGAACTTCTCGCCGGCGGCACCCACCAGGTCGACCTGCTCCAGCGCCGCTTCCACGTGCGTCCTGCCGACGCCCCGGCGAGCGGCGTGGACGCGCAGGTTGTCGCGGCCGGACAGGTAGGGGTAGAAACCGGGCCCCTCGATCAGCGACCCGACCTTGAGCAACGCCTTGGGGGTGCCGGGCGCCTCGCCCAGCACCGACGCGGTACCGCTCGTGGGCCTCACGAGCCCCAGCAGCATGCGGATCGTGGTCGTCTTGCCCGCGCCGTTCGGACCGAGGAACCCGTAGACCTCGCCCCGCCGCACGGACAGACTGACCTCGTCCACCACGGCGCGGTCGCCGTAGCGCTTCGTCAGCTTCTCCGTCGTCACGATCATGCCGACAATCGTGTTCCCGCGAGAGCCCCTGGTCGTCCGCTCCGGAGCGTCATGAAGATACGCACATCTGCGTACGTCCCCGGTCGTATGGTCAGCGGCATGCGCTTCAAATGGCAGGACATCGCGCTGACCGCGGCGCTGCTGTTCTTCGGGCTCGCCGGGACGCGGTTCGCCGCACGTCTGCAAGGCGCGGAGTCACTCGACGTCCTCGCCTACGTGCTCATCGCCGTCGCGGCCGCCGGCCTGCTGTTCCGCTCGGTCCGTCCGCTGTGGACGGTCGGAATCACGACCGCCACCATCGCCGTCTACCTGGCGCAGGGCTATCCGTTCGGCCCGATCCTGATGAGCGGCGTCGCGGCGATGTACGCGGTGGCGGTGTACGCGCGCATCGAACTGGCCGCCGCCTGCGCGCTGGTCTACGCGCTGGTGGTCCTGCCGTGGTGGAACGACTCGATCACCTCGTGGATCACCTGGTCGGCGGGCTGGATCCTGCTGCCGGTCGCGGCCGGCGTTCTGATGAAGCTGCGCAGGAAGTCCGCTGTGGACGTTCGCGAACGTGCCGTGATCTCCGAACGGCTGCGGCTCGCCCAGGAGGTCCACGACGTCGTCGGCCACGGCCTGAGCGTGATCGCGATGCAGGCGGGCGTCGCGCTCTACGTGCTGGACAAGGACCCGGCGAAGGCGCGCGCCTCGCTGGAGGCCATCCGTGACACGTCGAAGGAGGCACTGGACGGCCTTCGGTCCGAACTGGACACTCTGCGCGGCTCGGCCCCGCTGACACCGACGATCACCCTCGCCGACATCCCGGCACTGGCCGCACGGATGCGCGAGGCAGGACTCGAGGTGTCGGTCGAGGTCGCGGAAGTCGAACTGCCGGACACCTGCCAACTCGCCGTGTACCGGATCGTGCAGGAGTCGCTGACCAACGTCCTGCGCCACTCCTCCCCCGGCGTCACCGCCTCCGTACGCGTCTACGTCGTGCGCGGCGAACTCGTCGTGCACGTGACCGACACCGGCACGCCCAGCACGTTCACGGAAGGCCACGGCATCACCGGCATGCGTTCACGGGCCGAAGCACTGGGTGGCGCGCTTGAGGTCGACGGATCGCACGGCTTCGCGGTGATCGCCCGGATACCGTTGCCCTCATGATTCGCGTGGTGGTGGCCGACGACCAGCCGCTGGTCCGGATGGGACTGCGGACGTTGATCGAGACCGAGGACGGCGTCCAGTTGGCCGGAGAGGCCGCCGACGGCCGCGAGGCGTTGTCGCTGATCCAGTCCACCAAACCGGACGTGGTGTTCCTCGACATCCGCATGCCGGTGATGGACGGCCTGGAGGTGCTGCGCCGCGTCTCGGCCAACCCCGGACTGGCTGACGTGCGGATCGTCGTGCTCACGACGTTCGACCTGGACGAGTACGTGTTCGAGGCGCTGCGGACCGGTGCGTCCGGATTCCTGGTGAAGGACTCCGACCCGACCGACCTGCTGCGCGCGGTGCACGTGGTGGCCGACGGCGGTTCGCTGCTCTCGCCGTCCGTCACGCGCCGGGTGATCGACCGGTTCGCGTCCGGCGCGTCGGCGAGGCCCGTGCCACACCTGGACAAGCTGACCGAACGCGAGCGGGAGATCATGCGGCACGTGGCGTCCGGCGCGTCCAACGACGAGATCGCCGCAGTGCTGGTGATCTCGCCCGCGACGGTGCGCACGCACGTGTCGCGGGCGATGGTGAAGCTGGGCGCACGCGATCGCGCCCAGCTCGTCGTGTTCGCCGTTCAGTCAGGCCTCACCTGACCTGCAGATCGACCCCTGAGGTCTCCTGGCCCTCCTGGACGTGGACGAGGTCCGGGTGGATCTGGATCTCGTCCTCGAAGTTGCCGTGGAACTGCAGCTGCACGTCCTGGGTGGCGTAGCCCTTCATCCAGTACTCGTACCTGCTGTTGCGCGACGCCGACGGCCCGGCGTAGTCACCGGTCACGGGGTTCACCGCGAGCACCGTCGTGTACTCGAACGGCCTGGTGGCGTTCACGAGCTTCCCGCTGATCCTGCCGGGCTTCTTCAGCCGTGCGTCGACCGTGGCGGTGCCGCCGGGTGTGACCTGGACCGGCGTCGCGCCGTAGCGGTCCACCGCCCCACCCGACCACTGCCAGGCGTGATCGCCGTATGCCGACGGGAACTGCACCCTCCACGCGTACGGACCGAGACCGCTGATCTCGTAGCGGCCCTCGGTGTAGGTGCACTTCACGTTGCGACCCTGGGAGACGTAGTAGTGAGACGGCGTCACCGACGGACACAGGCCCGACACCGCGGCACCCGACTCGTCGTCGGCGACGGAGCCGCTGATGGTGCCCGCGCCGTCGAACTTCACCTGCACGGACGTCGTCTCGCCACTGACGAACTCGAACCACTTGGCCTGATCGACGTCACCGGTGCCGCCGTTCTCCCCCACCCACTGGCTGCTGTGCGAGGCAGAGGCGCGCGGGTAGACGAAGAACCGCTCCCGGCCGGGCCAGTAGCCGTTCACCCGGAGCTTGCCGGTGCCCCGTCGGGCTGGCCGAGGCCGGTGTGCCTGAAACGAGCAGGCTGAAGACGGCCGCCAGCGCGGCCACTGTTCTGAACATCGTTCCCCCTAGAACGGACGGCTCCCCCTGAGCCGTTCGCTCGACCATAGGGCTTCGAAGTCAGACCTGGATAGCGTCGAAGGCCTGTTTCAGGCCCTGCGCGATCTCCGGCGGGATCGAGTCGTAAGGGCGCGGCGGCTGCGGGTCGTACTCGATGCCGACCTGCACGGCCTGCGCGACCATCTCGCCGAACTCGGCCTCGACCAGCCGCAACGCCATGTCGATGCCCGCGGAGACGCCCGCGCCGCTGACGACCTTGCCGTCGAACACCACCCGGTCCGTCGAGACCTCGACGCCGCGCACCTCCAGGTCCTCGCGCGCGGCCCAGTGCGTCGTGGCCTTCGAGACCAGCCCGGCCTCGGCGAGCAATGTCGAGCCCGTGCACACCGACGTCGTCCACTTCGTCGTCGGATGGACCTCCTGAAGCCACTCGACGACGCCGCCAGAGTCCCTGAGCAGTTCCCTCCAGTGCCCGGAACCCGGCACCACCACGATGTCCGTCGACTTCAGCGAGTCGAACGTGTCGGTCGGCACGACGCTCAGCCCGTTGTCGGACTTCACCGGGTCGAGCGTGGCGGCGACGAACCGCGCCGTGATGACCGGCACGCTGCCGAGCACCTCGAACGGGCCGACGAAGTCGAGCGCGGTCATGTTCGGGTAGAGCACGAACGTGGCTTCCATCAGGCAACCCCAGTGGTCCGGAAACGGGCGCGGTAGCTGCCCGGCGACACGCCGAGCACGCGCAGGAAGGCCCTTCGCAGGGTCTCGGCGGAGCCGAACCCCGACTGGCGGGCGACGAGGTCGAGCGAGTCGCCGGTGCTGGCCAGCCGGTCGGCGGCGGCCTCGACGCGGGCTCGTTCGACGTACTGCGCGGGCGAGACGCCCACGTTGCGGGAGAAGACGCGCGCGAAGTGCCGCACGCTCATCATGGCCTTGCGGGCCATGACCGGCACCGTCCACTCCCGCGTCGGATCGGCGTGGATGTCGTCGAGCAACGCGCGCAGCGAGCCGTCCCGCACCGGCTTCGCGCGGGTGTGCACGCTGAACTGCGACTGGCCGCCGGAGCGCTGCAGGAAGACGACCAGGTACTGCGCGATCCTGCGGGCCAGCGCGGGCCCGTGGTCCTGCTCGACCATGGCCAGGGCCAGGTCGATGCCCGCCGTCACGCCCGCGGACGTGGACACCTCGCCGTCGCACACGAAGATCGCGTCCGGCTCCACCTCGACACCGCGGTTCTCGAGCTCACCGGTGAACGCCCAGTGCGTCGTCGCCTTCTTGCCCTTCAGCAGTCCCGCGCTCGCCAGCACCACGGATCCGGTGCAGACACCGGCGACCCGGCGCGACTTCAGCGCGAGCCGCCGCAGGTTGGTCATGAGCACCGCGTCGGACGCCGCCTCGTCGTAACCCCAGCCGCCGACCACGATCAACGTGTCGATCGGACGGTCGAGCTCGCGCAGATCGGCGCCCGCCTCGATGCGCACCCCTGCGGTCGCGGTGAACGGTCCTCCCCCGAGCGTGGCGAGCGTGACCTCGTAGCGCGGCTCGCCGTAGTTGGCTGCCTGGAACACCTCTATTGGTCCCGCCAGGTCCAGCAGCGCGGTGCGGTCGTAGCCGACCACTACTATCTCCCTCAGATTCCCCACACCTCCACTTTCCTCACCCCCGCCTGAGGCGGCAACGCCATATCCCCCTCGCATTCGGCCACCCCCGTAAACTGGTGCGCGATGCGCAAAGTGCTCTTCTTCGCGGCGATCGGCCTGCTCACGATCCTGCTGGTCGTGAGCGACCACGTGTTCCCGCCGCCCTCCGAGCCCGATCGCGAGACCAGGACCGCGGTCGTGGCGCTCGGCGACAGCACGATGTCCGGCGAGGGCGCCGGCGACTACGAGCCCGGCACCGACGGCGAGGACGGTGGCAACTGGTGCCACCGCTCGCGCGTGGCCGAGATCGTGAAGACCGAGTTCCAGGCCGACCAGAAGATCAACCTGGCGTGCTCGGGCGCGAACTCGGACAAGCTGCGCAACGAGCAGTTGCCTCGGTTGCGCCAGATCGCCGGGCAGAACCAGGTCGTCGCGATCGTCGTGGCCATCGGCGCGAACGACGACCCGAGGTTCTCCGAGATCCTCAACAAGTGCTTCGAGGCGTGGGGCAAGCGCAGCGACTGCACGTCGTCCGTGGCGCCGGAGTGGACCAAGCGCGTGCGGCGGATGATCCCCAAGGTCGAGAACACGCTCAACGCCATCCGCCAGACCATGCGCGACTCCGGCTACCTCGACTCCTCCTACCAGCTGGTCGTGCAGTCGTACGCGGCGCCGGTCTCACCGAAGATGCCGCAGTCGCTGCAGAACCTGTCCGGCTGCCCGCTGCGCACCGCCGATCTGGAGTGGGTCGTCGAGGAGGCCGTGCCGGAGCTGTCGAACGGCCTGCGCTCCGCCGCGGCGAAGGTCAACGCCCGTTTCCTCGACCTGGCGCGGGCCGGTGAGGGCCACGAGGCGTGCGTGGGCGGCAGCAAGCCCGAGACGGAGTGGTTCACGCGGTTGACGGTCGACTTCGACGGTTTGAAGGACCAGAAACGCGCATCGCACGCGTTGCAGGAGTCGTTCCACCCCAACGCCCGCGGTCACGAGCAGATCGGCCGGTGTCTCACCGAGTTCCTGGCTTCGGACAAGCGCGACGGGGCGTGCGTGCCGCGGCTGAACGGCACGCTCGGCCTCACGACGGAGAGCTAAGCCAGACGCTTTGTCCGAAACCTCATGTCCCCCTTTGGCGCCAAAGCGTGTGCAAGTACTACCAACTCTTGATCGAATCGCCGTCAACCACACCCAACCTGTTCGTCGTCGAACGAACCGGCGCCGTGTCCTCAGGCCCAAGAGCCTGTTGGCAGCAGGAAAGTGCTTGTTGATGTTGAGTTGGTGGTACCTGCAGGACCCCGTTGCGAGCCTGCCTCGCCCGGGAATTCGGACCGAAGACACCCGGCGCTCCCCCATCAACGTGGCGTCGCCCTTGTGCGGAACAGGGCCAGGCGCAGGTCCGCTTGAGCGAGTAACGGACACAACTTCTGGCAACCTGCTCAGACCCAGCGTTTGAGTTCCGCGGCCGGCCAACCGGGATCGCCGGTGCGGGCGAACCTCGCCCACGCCCGCGCGATGTCGCCGCGGAACATGTCCGGGACGTCCGCGCCGTGGTGTGCCGGTGTGCGGGCGTAGATCGAACGGAACGCGCCGCCGTGCTCGTCCGCCAGCCGCATGGTCGGACGCTGGAACAGTTCGGCGTCCTCGTCGGCGGTGTGGCAGACCAGCAGGTCCACGTCGTACGGGCCTTCCAGCGGACTGCGCGGCAGCGTGTCGCCGTCGACGATCGGCTGGTAAAGCACGACTTCCGGGTCGGCTTGCCGTTGTGTTCTGACCGCTGCCTCCGGCGTGAAGAACCGTCCGGCGAGGCTGTGCGCGATCGCCCGGTGGAACAGGCCCCTGGCGGAGGGCATGACCATCAGGCTCGCGACCGTCTGCGCGCCGGACGACTGGCCGGCGACGGTCACGTTGGCCGGATCTCCGCCGTAGCGGGCGATGTTGCGCTGGATCCAGCGCAGTGCGGAGACAACGTCGAGCAGGCCGCGGTTGTGCGGAAACCCTTCCAGGGCACCGTATCCGTCGACGGCGAGCCGGTAGTCGCAGCTGACGAACACGATCCCGTTCGACGCGTGGAAGTCGCCCGCGTACTCCGGTTGTGCCGAGGTGCCAACGGTGTTCGCGCCGCCGTGGATCCAGAGGAGCACCGGCGCCGGACCGTCCGTAGTGGACCAGACGTTCAGCGTGTGCCGGTCACCGAAAGCGCCCGCCGGCTCGCCGTCGCAGTCCACCGGTGGGTGGAGGCGCAGCGGGCCGACGGGCGGTTCGGCGTAACGGATTCCGAGGTTCAGGCCGTCACCTGGTGCGAGACCGGCAGCACGCGCAGGTTCGCGGCCGCCCGTTCCAGCTGGGAGAGCACGCTCGGCCGCATCCCCGCGATCTCCTGTTCCGCCGCCGGCCCGGAGATCTCCTGCAGCAGCACCTGCTGCGGGTGATCACCCTCGGCCTCGGCGACCGCGAGCACGCGGAACGGCGTGCCGGGAGCGAAGAGCACGCGTTCTTCGGTGGCCACGGCGACGCGGTCGGTCACCTCGACCACGCGGCCGGTGACCGACCAGATCAGGTACTCGGTGACGCCCTCGATGCGCTGGGACGGGTTCGCGACGGCGTCCAGCAGGCCGTGCTCCACCAGGACCTCGCCGTGGCGGTAGCGCCGCGGACCCGTGGGACCGCTCATGCCCCACACCGCCGCGATGCCGTTGTGCACGGGCAGGCGGTTCAGGCCGGAGACGATGCACGCGACGTACGGGCGCAAGCGGCCAAGACGCCCCATGCGGAGCGTTTCGACGACCATCTCCTCGTCCTGCGACACGCACGCCAGCAACGCCGTGAGGTCGGTGACCATGGCCTCGAACGCGGCCGGGTCCTCCTCCGCGTCCGGGCGCTGCGAGAGCAGGCGGACGACCGTCGCCGCGTGCACGCCGTAGCGTTCGCCGAGCGCACGGCGGACCGTGTCGCGTTCGGCGTCCGAACTGTTGTGGTCGACGGAGACCGTCTCGCGCTCGCCGTTGTCCTCCGGCGGCACCTCCCACAGGGCCAGCGGCTGCAACGGCAGCGGGCCGTCCACGCGGAACCTCACCGGGGCGGAGTCCGGGTCGTCCGAGGGGAACGCGGCCTCGTCCGGATCGTCCAGCGCGTGCGACGGCACGGTCGTCATCGCCGGACCGGCGCCGATGCTCGCGTACGCGGGCCGTTCCGGTTCGGGCTCGGCCGGCGTGACGGCGGTGAAGAAGCCGACGCCGTTGTCCGACGAGTCACGCGTCGACAACGCGTGTGCCGGTGTCGCGGAAGGCTGAGCGGGCGGAGGAGGCGGTGGCGCGGTCACCTTGGAGTCGCAGAACACCAGCCGCAGGAGCTTGCGCACCTCGGGCTCCAGGCGTTCGACGAGAGCGGCGCCGTGCACCGCGACCGCGCCAGGCGTCGTGCGCCCTGGCGTGCCCACGGTCAGACGTGCCCACTCCGGGTCCAGGGGCTGAGTGCGCACCTCGGCCGCGTTGTAGGGCTCGTCCTGCTCACGCACCCACAGGCCGGAGGGCACGACTTCGAGCACGACACCGTCGCCGAGGGTGAACACACCGGGTGAGACCTCGGTCAGGCCCTGCACCGGCGTCCGGTAGCCCGACACAACGGGCACGGACTCGTTCGGCACGCACAGCACCTCGGTGACGAACGGCCGCCACGTCTGCTGCCCGCGCGGGTCGACCGCGATGACCGCGGGCCCGCCACTGCGCAGGTTGCCCACCGGCAGGCCGGTGAACATGGCGATCGGCTCGCCGATCTGGTCCGCGACCAGGCTGCCGATGCTCGCGTCGATGCCGTACGGGACGAGCCGCACGCGCGACCGGGCCGCCTGGGGCAGCGCGGTGAGCAGGCGGCACACCTCGTCGATCGGGATCGCCGACTGGCCGGGGCCGCCGACGACGACCGTCAGCACGTTGTCGCGGCACGGCAGCGCCACGATCGGCCGCGAGTCCTGGGCTGCCGGTTCGAACGGCGGCTGCTGCGCGCGCAGCCACAGTCCGCTCGGAATCGGCTCGGAGATGCCGATCTCGCCCGTCGGCCACGGCGAGTTCGGGTCCATCGCCTCCCACTGCGGCACCGGGAAGCGGCGGCCGAACGGCATCGGGGACGCGTTCGGCTGGAACTTCACCCAACTGCCGTAGCCCTGCGTGCCGACGACGAACGCGGCACCGGGCACCGTGGTCAGCACGCCGTCCGGCGCCACGACCTCGGTCTGGAGCTGCTCGGCGAGCCACTGGGCGGGCGCGGTCGGCCGCATCGTCCCGGCGTGCGACACCGCGAGCCGGACAGGCCCACGGCCGTGCAGCGCCGTCACGACGTGCGGCCAGAAAGTGCTTTGGTCTCCGCCTGGGAAGTCGACCACGACCACGGTCCGGCCGGTGTCGGCGGGAAGGGCGCGCGCGAGTCCCGTGGCGCCCTGACTGGGGCCTTCGGGATTGGAGACGACGAGCGTCGACCCCACCAGGTTCGCCGCGAACGGCGTCCTCTGGGGTACCGGCTCCAGCGGCGGCGCTGCTGCCGGGGGCTGCTCGACGGGATACAGATCCATGTCCTGCTCGGTGCTCGTAATCGTCTGAACCCCGAAAACGCTCTGGGCAGAACTCTGGGTCTGTGGTTGCTGGTCGCCATGGGCGGCGGCACGTCGGCCCATCAAGCGCCTGATCACCTCCGTGCCATCCCGGTCACTCGCCCTTTCGGCTTAATCGGGCAACGAGCGTGCACGCTATCAAGACGCACCGCACACTTGTCACCCAGTCGGGTTATTTGGCGTCATCCGATCGAGACCCACACGGCGCGTGCTCGTCCGCACACTCCGTCAGGGCCGATGATCGCGGACGCGGAGTAGGCCTTGCGTCCGTCCCGGCCAAGTTCCCACGCCAGGAGCACGTGGTCCACGCCCAGTTTCACCGGCTGCTCGGTTCGGGCCACGAAGGTGCCGAGCACGAACGCCGGTCCCCCGTCCGGTGCGACGGGCTGCGCGGACGGACAGTCGAGCGCGGCCCAGACGATCTCCGGCAGCACGCTGACCCCGTCGTTCGGCAGCACGTCACTCGGCGTCCAGACCCCGGCCCACTCGGTGCGGCCGTCGAGCGGGCCCAGCAGCGCGGCGATGCCGTCCTGTCTGCCGGGACCGCATCCGAAGCACGTCGGGAACGGGTGCCTGTCGCGCCACGGCACCTTCGCGGAGGCCTTCAGCGCCTCGTCCAGCGTCGGCGCGGCGGGAACCTCCAGGTCGAGCGTGGCGGGCTCGGCCGAGGCGATCACCGTCTCCCCGTCGAACAGCTGCCCGTCGCGGACCTCCATCTCGCGGTCCAGCGGCACCGGTTTGCGCAACCGGACGCTCACCGTTTCCGCGTCGACGTGCGCGGCGAGCAGACCGGCGGAGTACCCGCCGTTGCCCATGCCGGGAGGCCCGTTGAACCTGCTCGCGACCGTCACCGTGCTCATTCCAGGCCCTCCGCGTACACCCACTGGCCGTTCTCCCTGATGAACTTGCTCCGCTCGTGCACCACGCCCCCGACGTAGTGCGCACGGAACTCCACCACACCCTCGCTCTGCAGCAGACCGCCGTTCTCGGTCGCCAGAATTTCGAGCTTGAGCCAGCGGTCGGTCGAGTCGATTCCGGCACTCCTGGGCCGGTTTCGCGCAGCCCAGGTGCGCAGCAGGTAGTCCTCATCGGACACCGCGAAAGCGCTGTAACGCGAACGCATCAGCTGCTCGGCCGTGGCCGCTTTGCGGGCTCCGGAGTGCAGCGCACCGCAACAGTCCACATAGGACTGACCGGTACCGCAGGGGCACAGTTTGTTGTTCACGCCGACATTGTGCCTGGTAAACCCATTAGAACCGATGCCGCACCCCGTACGTACCCCTTGTCAAGACTGACTTCGCGGGAGGCAGAGGAGACGGCAGTGAGTGTCGACAGCAGGACTGAGCTCGTACCGCTGCGAACGTGGTTCGGGCTCCGATGGCGCGGCTACGACCGCGACGAGGTGGACGACTACGTCGCCGAGCTGGAAGCAGAGCTTCGCCTGGTCACAGCCGACCGCGACGCCTCGGAGGCCCGCGCGGAGGCCCTGGCGAGCAGACTGGTCTCGGTCCAGGAGGAGAACGCCGCCCTGCAGGACGGCCTGCACCGCATCTGCCTGACCCCGATCGACCCGAAGGGCCTGCCGGAACGGCTCGCCCGCATGGTCGCCCTGGCCGAGGAAGAACGCCGTGACGTCGTCAGGGACGCGCAGCTCAAGGCGTTGATGATCGTGGGCGAGGCCGAGCAACGAGCCCGCCGCCTGGACGAGGAGGCGGCCGCGAAACGCGACGGGATCCGCGAGGACTTCCGGCTCGCGATGTCGGCCCGCCGTGCCGAGGCGATGCGCGCCCTGGCGGAACTGCGCAACGTGGCCCGTGACGAGGCCGAGCGCATCGTCACGGAGGCGAAGGTGCAGAACCTGCACATCACGTAGGTCGCGAGATCTCGCGCAAGGCCCGGCCTGGGACACCCAGGCCGGGCCTTCCTCCGTCTGAGAGCTTGCGCCGGCTGATCCGGGACCTGTCCCAGAACACCGCCCGCACCGGGAGAATCAGGCAAGAAGACGAGAGCTTCAGTCTCCTGCTCACCCCGCCTTCGCTGGTCTTATTGGTTCATCAGAAACCAGGCAGACCAGAACAGGCGGTAGGAACATGTCAGTCGCAATCGTGACCGGTGGCAGCTCGGGCATCGGCTGGAGCACGGCCGTCGAACTGGCTCGGCGGGGCGCCTCCGTGATCCTCACCTACGGCTCCAACGAGACCGGCGCCAAGCAGGCCGTCTCCGCCATCGAGCAGAACGGCGGCAACGCCGTCGCCCTCCCGCTGGACCTGGGCCGCAGCGACACCTTCCCGGCGTTCCGCGACCAGGTCGCGCAGGTGCTCGGCGGCTGGGGCCGCGACACGTTCGACGTCCTCGTCAACAACGCGGGCTTCGCCCAGACCGCCCTGTTCCCCGACACCACCGAGGAACTGTTCGACAAGTTCTACCGCGTCCTGCTCAAGGGCCCGTTCTTCCTCACCCAGATCCTGCTCCCGCTCCTCGCGGACGGCGGCGCGGTGGTCAACACGACGAGCAGTTCCACCGAGCAGGCCGAGCCCGGCTACTCCGGCTACGCCACCATGAAGGGCGCCCTGGTCGTGCTGACGCGCTACCTGGCCAAGGAACTGAGCCCGCGCCGCATCCGCGTCAACTCCGTCTCCCCCGGCGCCACCCGGACCAGGCTGGGCGACGACGCCTTCGAGAAGTTCCCGGAGTTCATCCCGGCCATGGCCGCGAAGACCGCGCTGGGCCGCGTGGGCGAGCCCGACGACGTGGCGGTGGCGATCGCGGCGCTCGCCGGAGAGGACGGCCGGTGGATCACCGCGCAGAACGTCGAGGTGTCCGGCGGATTCGGGCTCTAGACGGGTGTCACTGCATGTTCGCGACGTGCTGATGTGCGGGAACGTCGACGCACGTGTAGAGCTGCAGGTTGTAGCTCCGGCCGATCATCAGCATCGTCGGCTCGTGCGGGGCCGGGAACGGCGGCTGGTCCGCCTCGGCGTCCTCGACCGGCTGCCAGCTCGTGTTGCCGTCCCACTCGGAGCTGGCGATGGTGAGCAACGGCTGGACGTCCGCGCCGCAGTCCGGGCAGGACATGGGGTACGGGTCGGAGAAACTCCACGGCGCGTGCCCGCCGGTCTTGCAGCCGGAGGCGACGGACAGCTCGTACTGGTACTGCTGCTCTTCCCGCTTCTCCCACTCGTGCACCTGCCCGGCCAGTTCCCCGGACAGGCAGTGCGGAGCCGGGTACTCCACGACCGTCTCCGGGTGCAGCACGCACGGCTGCGGCAGGTAGTTGTCCTCGACCGCGGCCGGTAGCGGTGGGTCGGTCAGCGGTTCCGTCACCTCGGCGGCGACCCGCCACCGCAGCACGGTGCTCGGCACGTAGCCGTCGTCCTCGTGGTCGAACGGGCACCACAGCACCTGGAGCAGGTCCGCCCCGTCCGGACGGGGCAGGCCGGGGACGTCCCGCGCGTACAGCTGGGCCACCGGCACCATCGGCGCCGGCCCGTCCTGCGCGATCTCCTCGCCGTCGTCCACGCGGTCGATGACGGCCTTCTCGTCCTCGGTCAGCAGGTTCGTGCCCCGCTCCCGCGGCCTGGCCCACGCCTGCGTCAGGATCCGCCGCCGCGCCATCACGTCGGGCACGCTCGCACCTTCGAGCAACGGACCGGCGTGCTCGGCGCACGTCGGCCACGGCTCCCGGGCCGGCCACAGCAACGGGCCGCCGATCGAGCTGTCCGCCGCGGCAGGCTCGCCGGGCCGGGGGTGCAGCCGCACCGCGGTGCGGGCCAATGAGGCCATGGCGGGCAGGTGCGCCACGAGATCGACCGGGCGTGGCGGAGTGGTGCGAACCATGGCGGAATCGTAGGGGCAGCGTCGCTCAGAGGTAGATCGCCAGTGCGACGGTCACCACCCAGGCGAGTCCCAGCGACTGCAGGACCCGGTCGGAGCGGGCCAGGTCGTCCGGCGCGCCCGCCTTGCCGCTGTCCACGTCGACGGCGTAGCGGAGAACGGCGATGACGAACGGGACCATGGACAGCGCGGCCCACGGGCTGCCCGTGCGCTGACCGAGCTCGAAGGCCCACAGGCCGTAGGTCATGTTCATGACCGCGGCCGAGGTGGCCCAGACGAACCGGAGATAGGTCTCCGAGTACCTGGTCAGCGAGTGGCGGATCGCGGCGCCGGTCTCGTGGAAGAGCTTGATCTCGGCATACCGCTTGCCCGCCACGATGAACAGCGACCCGAACGCCGTGACGAGCAGGAACCACTGGCTGGGCTCGATGTTCGCGCCCATGCCGCCCGCGATGGCGCGCAGCAGGAACCCGGAGGCGACCACGCACAGTTCGAGGACGGGCTGGTGCTTCAGGCCGAAGCAGTAGCCGAGCTGGACCACCAGGTAGACGGCCATGAGCACGAGCAGTTTCCAGCCCGCCACCGCACCGATCGACAACGACGCGGCCATCAGCACACCGGCGGTGCCGAACGCGAGAGGCACGGGGACGATGCCCGCCGCGATCGGGCGGAGGCGCTTCTTCGGGTGGGCCCGGTCGGCTTCCGCGTCCTTCGCGTCGTTGACCAGGTACACCGCCGAGGCCGCGCAGCAGAACGCCGCGAACGCCAGCGCCGCCGACCGCAGCACGACGGGTTCGGTGATCCTGCTCGACGCGAAGGGTGCGGCCAGCACCAGGACGTTCTTCACCCACTGGTGCGGCCGGGCGGTCTTGATCAGTCCTCGGACGATCGATGGCCGTGTCTCGGTCGCCGCGGTCATCGACGACCCCACACCACGCGCCGCACGCCGCGTGCCACCACGGCGCCCAGCACGGCGCCGGCCAGCACGTCGGTCGGGTAGTGCACGCCCAGCACCAGCCTGCTGACCATCATGGGCGGCACCAGCAGCGGCACCAGCGGCTGGTTCGTCAGCGCGCCGTAGGCCACCGCGGCGGCCGTGGTGGAGGACGCGTGCGACGACGGGAAACTCAGCTTGCTCGGGGTCCCCGCCAGCACCTGCACCTCCGCGTGATGCGGACGCCGCCGCCGCACCACGCGTTTCACCACGATCGACACGGCGTGCGCGGCGACGACCGACGTGGCCGCGACCGTCCACTCAGGACGGCGACGGCGGTCCACCGCGGCGCCGGCGACGCCCAGGAGCAGCCATCCCGCGCTGTGCTCGCCGAACCACGACAGCAGCCGGGCCGCGTGCACCACGGGTGGTCTCGCCAGCGCCGTCTGCACGGCGACCAGCGCCTCCGCTTCACGATCGCTCATCGAACGCCTTCCCAACCCATGCGGGTCTGGGTGTCGCGGGTGGTGGTGTACCGACCGGCCTCGTAGAGCGGGGTGGCCCGGTAGACCTGGATCGGGTACGGGCGGGAGGAGTCCCGCAGCCGTGCCGGCAACGCGGTGACCTCGTGCGTGGTGAGAACGTTCCCGAACAGCGCCCCGCGCACGGGTTGCCAGGTCGCGTCGGACAGGCCGAGCGCCTGCGTGTCGCCCCACTGCACGGCGTAGGAGACCGGTTCGATCACGCCGTCCTGCACGCGCGGCTGACGCTGGCAGGGGAACAGGAACGCGATCTGCCACGCCACCGCGACCGCCGGTTCGCGGGGCAGGAACTCCCGCAAACGCACGTACTTCTGCGCGGCCGGCGGGGTGAACTCGCCCTCGCCGGAGAGCCGCACCTGCGTGGCGCCGGCGGGTGCCGGAGGCAGCACCAGGGTGCGTCGCAGCGTGCTGTCCACGTTGTCGGTGACCTTGCCGGTGCCGAGCACCTTCGCGTCCGAGTTCGCGTACTCGTAGGTGACGGGTGCCGGTCCACCGGTGACGACGGTCGCGATCGGGTCGGTCTGGATCGCGAACCACCTGTCCGGCAACGAGACCAGCGGCTGCGGTGTCGCGACCTCGACCGCGTCCGCCGCGACGCACCGTTCCGCGAGCGGATCCTGGACGTTCGCGGCCCACGGCGACCACGTGTCCAGCGTGCGCGCGGTAGCGATGGTGAAACCGCCCACCAGATAAGCGATGTTGGCGGTGAAGAACAGCACAATCACGACCGGTATCGCGATGACCGGCGCGAGAGAACCCTTGCCCCGCCGGTACAACACGACCGCCACGATCACGATCAGCACGAGCCACCAGTACGGTTTGTCGAACTTGAGGACCGACACGTGCGGCGGAACGCCCGTGGACGGCAGCCCGAGGTGCCACGAGTACGGCCACAGGTTGGCGCCGTGCCCTGCGAGACCCAGCATCGCGACGACGCTGACGATTCCGCCCAGCAGCACCGGAACCGGCATGCGGCGGTCGCTGGTCAGCTCGCGCACCAACGGCACGGAGCCCAGCAGCATCAACGCGATGAACACCGAGCCGATCCCCGCGAGGCTGCCGAAGTGGTGCGTCCACTTGCTGGGTGTCAGCCACAGCAGGAAGAACGCGAACAAGGTCGACCAGCCCGCCAGCGCGAGCCTCGGTGGCACGTCGATCCGGCGTGCCCGTGCGGCCGTGACGAGCACGACGAACCAGACCAGCGCGACGACGCACACCAGCACCGGCGCGCGTTTGGCGTAGTTCGCCATGGCGTCGCCCTGGTTCAGCAGGAACATCCAGCGCGCGAACTCCGTGTACCAGGTGTCCGAGCCGGCCATCTTCTTGAAGATCTCCTGTGCGTACAGGAAATCGCGCAGGGTTCCGTCGCTGAACGCCATGATCATCGCGATCGCACCGGGAGAGAGCACGGCGAGCGTCCTCGCCACGACCGTGCGCCAGCCCGCGTCCTTCGTGAGCAGCTTCCAGGCGAACGGCAGACCGGCCAGCAACGGCGCGAGAGTCGTGAAACCCGTGGGGTGCGCGAAGAAACCGATGCCCGCGACCCCTACGGCCGCGCCCAGCAACGCCAGCCGCCCGCGTTCGACCGCGGCCGTCACCGCCAGCAGCGTGAGCATGCCGCACATGGTCACGACACCCTCCGGCCGCACCCCCATGTCGAGCGGCAGCCACCACGCCAGGAACGCCGCGCCGAGCACGACCCCGCTGAACTTTCCCGACACGTAACGACGTGCGGCGAACCACGTCACCAGACCGAACAGCAGCGCGGGGATGCGCAGAACCACCGGGGCGAAGCCGAAGACCTGCCACTTCGCCAGGAAGTAGTAGAACCAGGAGAACGGCGTGAAGCCCTGGTTGAGGATCTGGTAGTAGTTCCCGACATAGCCCTCGAACGGCACGTTCTTGGCCATCGCGCTGTAGTAGCCGTCGTCGTCGGACATCGGCGCCAGGAACAACCAGAGGATCATGATCGCGGGCACGACCAGGTCGACGAGGCTCAGCCGCCACCGGAACCGGGCCGACTCGCGGGACACGCGCCGATCCAGCAGCACGAGGCAGGCGAACGCGGTCGCCGCACACAGCGCGAGAAGCACCATCAGCACGATCTTGAACGGCGACGGACTGGTGCTGAACTGGTCGTCGACCCTGATCCGCACGGACAGGTCTGCGGTCTCCAGCGTGGTGATCGAGGTCGCCAGCACGTGCACGTCCGGCATGATCGCGGACCGGCCGATCTCCTTGCCGTCACGCAGGATGCTCAGCCCGCCGCGGTCACCGCGGATCTCGTACGAGCAGTCACCCGCGGGCACCGGCTCGTCCAGCGTGGCGACACCGCTCACCAGCAGGCGGCCGTTCTCCGCCTGCACGACGAGACCGCGCGCCGGGGCCGACGGCGTGATGGTCGAGAACACCACGCCCCCACTGGCCTGCGCGGCACGTGCGGTCGCGCAACCGAACCGCGCGTCCATCTCAAATGGACGGTAGGCGCTCAGCGCGAGCATCGTGGACCGCGGCGCCGACGCGTTCTCCGGCCAGGTCACGGTGGGGTCGTTGATCGACACGGGCGCGAGCGGCATCAACGCCGACAGCAGCACCGTGAGCGCGCCGGACACGACGGCGACGGCCAGCAGCCGTCGTCTCCTCCCTGGACCGGGCCGAGCGGTGATGGCAGGCGTTTCAGGAGCGAGCGAAATCGTTTCAGTCGTCACGCGCCGGTGTCCTCAGGGGGTTTCGGAAGGGCGAGGCGTCAGAAGCTAGCGACCGCCCGTTACGCGAAGAGCCCGGCCGAACCGCGCATTGCTACGTCTGCGTTGCCATAACCCGGAATCGTGTTACGGACGCGAAAATCGCCACTCCGCGGCCGATATGGTCCCGCCCATGGTTCGTGCGCTCGGTTTCGTCGGGGTGTGCATCGTCCTGTCCGGACTGCTGGTGAACGCCTACCTCGCGATCGTCGCGCGCAACGTCTCGCCCGCCGAGTACAGCGACTTCGGCGCGTTCTGGTCGATCGCACTGCTGGTCGGGTTCGGTGCTTTCCTGCCAGTGGAACAGGAACTGGCCCGCCTCGGCCCTCGCGCGCTGCGTTCGGCCGCGGTCGTCGCTGCCTGCATGGCGGTCGTCGAGTGCGCGCTGGCCGTGTTCGTCGCCCCCGCCGTCGTGGTGCTGTGCTTCCTGTCCGCGGCGCAGTTCCTGGTGCGGGGCACGCTGATCGGCAGCGGGAAACTGGCGTGGCACGGCGGCCTGCTGGTCGCCGACACCACCCTGCGCGTGGTGTTCGCACTGCTCGCCGGCTGGCTCGGAGCCACGACGAGCGCGCAGTTCGAATGGACGCTCGTGGCGGCGGTCGCGGTGGCGCACCTACCCGTGCTGGCCGCCATCTGGTGGCAGGGAGACGGCGAAGTGCCCGTGCGCGAGTTCGCCCGCGCGGTCTCCCCGTTGCTCGTCGGCTCCCTGTGCGCGCAACTGCTGCTCAACGGCATCCCCGTGCTGGTGACCGCGATCGCGACGCCCGGCGAACGGGCTCAGGCCGGGGTGTTCCTCGCGGCCTTCCTGCTCGCCAGGGTCCCGCTCTTCGTCGCGGTTCCGTTGCAGACAGCGCTGTTGCCCGTGCTCGCAGGCAAGCAGAAGCGCACCGTCGTGACCCGTCTCGCGGCCGTGCTCGCGGTGGCAGCGGTCGCCGGCGTCGCCGTGGCGTTCGCGATCGGACCGTGGCTCGTGCGGCTCGTGTTCGGTCCTCTCTACGTCGTGTCCGCCACGGACCTGACTCTCATCGCGCTCGGCGTCGTCGCCCACCTCGGGTTGATCGTCACCACCCAGGCCCTGGTCGCGGACGCCCTGCACAGCCGTGTCGCGTGGAGCTGGGTCATGGGCGTGCTGACCGCGGCGGCGACCTTCACCCTCATCCCCGATCTGTTGCTGCGCGCCGAGATCGCGTTCCTCACCGGATCCCTCGCCGGACTGCTCGTCGGGCTCCGGCTGCTCACTTCCCCACGACAGGAGAGCGAACTGTGCTCGACGACCTCGTCATCGCCCTGACCTACTACTCGCCTTACGTGTCAGGGCTGACCAACTTCGCGCGGGACGTCGCGGAGGGGCTCGCCGAGCGCGGCAAACGCGTCCGCGTGGTCACCACCCGCCACGACCCCTCGCTACCGCACGAGGAAACGATCAACGGCGTGCGCGTGAGCCGCGCGCCCGTGCTCGCCCGGTTCGGCAAGGGGGTGATCAGCCCGGCGTTCGCCTCCATGGTGCGCGAGGCGTCGGCGAACGCCCGAGCGCTCAACCTCCACCTGCCGATGCTCGAAGCCGGCCCGGTGGCCGCGCTCGCGAAGTGCCCGGTCGTCGTGACCTACCACTGCGACGTCAGCCTGCCACCCGGCCTGGTGAACACGGTGCAGGGCAAGGTCATCGACGCGTCCAGCCGCCTCGCGATGCGCCGCGCCGCGGCCGTCGCGGTGACGAGCGAGGACTACGCACGCGAAAGCAGGCTGTGGCCGTCCATCCAGCCGCACATGGCCGCCGTACCCCCGCCCTGCCGCCCGGTTCCCCCTGGCACGCCGCGGTTCCGCGACGGCGACGGCCCGCACGTCGGGTTCCTCGGCCGCATCGTGGAGGAGAAGGGAGTCGAGCACCTGGTCGACGGATTCCGCGCACTGGAGGACCCTGCGGCACGACTGCTGATCGGCGGCGACTTCGGCAACGTCGCCGGCGGCAGCGTCATCTCCCGCGTGCGCGAACGCATCGCGGACGACCCGCGGATCAAGCTGCTCGGCTTCGTGCCCGACGAGGACCTCGGCGACTTCTACGCGTCTCTGGACGTGTTCGCCCTGCCGTCGGTGAACGCGTTCGAGGCCTTCGGCATCGTGCAGGTCGTCGCGATGCTCGCGGGCGTCCCGGTGCTGGCGAGCGACCTGCCCGGCGTGCGCATCCCGGTGCGGGAGACGGGTTTCGGCGTCATCGTGCCGCCCGGCGACGCGGCGGCCATCACCGCGGGACTGCGGTCCCTGCGCGACGAACCACCGGTCCCGGACGGAACGGCCGCGGCGAAGTTCAGCGTTCCGGCCGTGCTCGACGCCTTCGAAGCGCTCTTCGAGAAGCACGCCCGATAGCGGGGACCGGTACCGAACGGTTCTGGGACTGCTCAGCGGGTGCACCGGCGCCAGAACGCCGGAGCAGGATTCGTCCATGACCGTGACGCCGTCGTCCTCCCCCACCGCGAAGGCCGCACCGAACGTGATCGTGCTGGAGGTGACGGGAACGGCCACCATCTCGTCGCTGACGCTGGTCGTCGACGGCACTTCCAGCGAGGAGACGTCTGCAGCGCTCCCGTGGCACAGGACCTTCGAGTTCCCAGCGGGGAGCGGCAGCCATGAGTGGAAGCTCGTCCTGCGGCACAGCGGCGGGAGCGTGCTCGCGACTTGCACGGCGAACGGAGAGTTGCTGACGCAGACCGCCGGAACCAGCTCGCCTGGCAGCGACAGCTCCGCCCAGCTGTCCGGCAGCATCTCTCCCTGACCCGGTGAGGACGTGGCCCGTGCCCCGTCCTCACCGGCGCTGAACTAGTCCCGTTCGATCAGGTGCCCGATGACGTCCGGACCGGGATGCGCGTGACCGGAGCCGTCCCGGCGCGGGTCCACCTCCGGCAACTCCACCGGTGTGCCCTTGTCGTCCGCACCCGCCGGCCTGCTGCCGATCCACGCGAGCACCAGGTGGTCCTCGCCCTTGAGGAAGCGCTGCGACCGCACGCCGCCCGTCGCGCGCCCCTTGGCCGGGTACTCGCTGAACGGCGTGACCTTGACGCTCTGCCCGGACGAGGTGACGACCATCGGTTCGCCGTGCTCGTCGTCGTCCGTGCGGATCGCACCGAAGAACACCACGTACGCGTCGCCGCTCAGGTTGATGCCCGCCATACCGCCGCCCTTGAGGCCCTGCGGCCGCACCAGCTTCGCGTCATAACGCAGCAGTGACGAGTCGGAACTGACGAACGCGAGCGTCTCACTGCCGTCCGTGAGCCACGTGCAGCCGACGATCTCGTCGCCGTCCTTGAGCGAGATGACCTCGAACTCGTCCGAACGGACCGGCCACTCCGGCACGCACACCTTCACCGTGCCGAGCTTCGTGCCCAGCGCCATGCCGGGTGAGTCCTTCGGGTCGAGCGGCGCGATGCCGACGACCTTCTCGCCCTTCTCCAGCGGCACCAGCTCACTCGCCGCCATACCGCCCCGCAGACTGACCGTGCCGCTCTGTTCCGGCAGCACGGGCAATGGGAGCACGTCCGTCTTGAACGCACGGCCCAAGTTCGTGATCAGGATGACCTGACCTCGCGCCGTGGAGTGCGCCACGGCCAGCACGGCGTCGTGCTTCACCCGGCCCGCCCGCCGCTTGCCCTCGGACGCCTCCTCCGACTCCGCCGCGGTGCGCGCGACGAGACCGGCGGCGCTCAGGATGACCTGGCACGGGTCGTCCGCCACCTCCAGCGGCCCGGCGGGCTTCGACGCCGCCAGCACCTCCTTGAGGTCGCCGTCGATGAGGCTCGTCCTGCGCTCGCCGCCCAGCTCCTTCGCCACGGCCGCGAGCTCGGTCGACACGAGCTTGCGGAGCACGCCCTCGTCGTCCAGGATCGCGCTGAGCTCGGCGATCTCCTGACGGAGCTTGTCCTGCTCGTTCTCGAGCTCGAGCTTGTCGTACCGGGTCAGGCGGCGCAGCGGCGTGTCGAGGATGTAGGTGGCCTGGATCTCCGACAACTTGAACTGCTTCATCAGGCCGTCCTTGGCGGCAGCCGCGTTCTCGCTGCCCCGGATCAGCTTGATGACCTTGTCGATGTCCAGCAGGGCGAGGAGAAGCCCCTCGACCAGGTGCAGCCGTTCCTCCCGCTTGCGGCGGCGGAACTTCGTGCGGCGCGTGACGACCTCGTAGCGGTGCTTGAGGAAGACCTCCAGCAACTGCTTGAGCCCCAGCGTCTGCGGCTGGCCGTCCACCAGCACCAGGTTGTTGATGCCGAACGACTGCTCCATCGGCGTCAGCCGGTACAGGTCCGCGAGCAGGGCCTGAGGGTTCACGCCGACCTTGCACTCGATGACGAGCCGGATGCCGTTCTCACGGTCCGTGAGGTCCTTGACGTCCGCGATGCCGGTGAGCCGCTTCGACTTGTTGACCTCGTCGGTGATCTTCTCGACGATCCGCTCGGAGCCCACGCCGTACGGCAGCTCGGTGACCGTGATGGCCTGCCGGCCCCTGGAACCCTCCAGCGGCCCGATCTCGACCTTGGCACGCATCCTGACGACGCCGCGCCCGGTCTCGTAGGCCTTCCGGACCTCGTCGAGGCCGAGCAGGATGCCACCGGTCGGCAGGTCAGGGCCGGGAATGAACTCCATGAGCTTGTCGAGACTCGCGTCCGGGTGCGAGATCAGCCACCGCGCCGCCCCCACGACCTCGCGGAGGTTGTGCGGGATCATGTTCGTGGCCATGCCGACCGCGATGCCCGACGTGCCGTTGACCAGCAGGTTCGGGAACGCCGCCGGCAGCACCGTCGGCTCTTCCAGCGAGCCGTCGTAGTTCGGCCTGAAGTCGACCGTGTCCTCGTTCAGCTCACCGACCAGCTGCATCGCCGCGTGGGACATGCGTGCTTCGGTGTTGTGGTTCACGAACCCACCCGCGAGGAACGAGTGGTCCTCCGAGACGACCCGGACCGAGTAGACCTCGGCCGGTTCCGCCGCCTCGACGGTGGTCACCGGCTCGAATCGGTAGCCGGAGTCCATGATCGGCAGGATCGTCGCGAGGATCTCCGGATCCTTGATCCGGTCGATGATCCTCAGCCGTTCGGTCTCCCAGCGCTCGACGCGGTCGAAGTTGTGCTGGGTCAGCCACTTCCGGCCGCTTCCACGGCGGTCGAAGTCGAGCGCGCTCCGCACGTAGTCCGCGACGAACGGCACGGAGTCCTGGCTGAGCCGGTGCGATCGCAGCGGCGAATGCCTGAGCAGGTCTTTCAGCTTCGCCTGCTTGGTCTTGAGGAAGCCAACGCGCTCAGCGAATGCCGTGACGTTGCGCAGCCCAGAGACAACCAGTCGATGTTCCACCGCGCCGCTGACACGGGTGTAGCGGCGATGCGCGGCGATGACGCCGAACTCCGCAAGCAGCTCCTGCATCTCAGCGGCAAGTCGCTCGCTGTAAGACGAGTACTGAACCGTGAAGCCGTCCTTCGCGACGCGGCAGCCGCCATCGCCTTCGAACGCTGCCATCAGGAACGCACGCTTAACGCCCCAGCCACCGCGCCAGACACACTCCGGCACGAACTTGTCTCGTGCCTGATGGCCGATGAGTTCTGCCAACGGACTCGCCCGGAAGGCATCCATGCCACCCGAACTCTCCTGAACGTCGAGCTCCCAGATCTTCTTCCGGTCCCGGCACGTCTCCCGCTGATTGAGGTAGCGCTGGCCGCCGACCACCTGGTCATAGGCGTGCAAGACCTCACCGAAGAAGTGCTCGTCGGTGTTGTTGAACCCAGCCCGCGTCTCGGACGCAAAGCCCTCCGACACCCATGCCCCGGCGAGAACTCCGAGGACGTACTCCTGCGCGGTGGGGATGATCTGAGACCAGGCGTTCCGGGCCACAGCCACGACCGCGCCGGGCTTGAGCTCATCCAGGCGCCGCCACTGGAACAATGGCACGCCCATCGGCGCCTCAAGACAGAGGACCAGATGGTTTTCGCTGCCACGAACTGAGAAACCCGACTTCGTGGTCATCCGAAGCGTCGGGTGCACACCGGAGTTGAAGACCTTGTCGACCTGGACAGCCTTGCCGTCCTTGTCGAGCACCTCGAAGTCTGCATCGGCCTCGGAGTCGGCAGGAAGATCAACCAGATCGCCGATACGCGCGCTGGATCCGTCGGCGAGCCGGATTCGGGTATCAGCCACCACGCAGTATCGGCTCGCGGCTGGTCCATCGTCTGGTGACCCGAAGTTTCCATGTCCGTCGATCAACGGCTCGTTGAGGCTGAAGTCCTGGGCGAGGCGGACCAACGCGTCGTAGATCGCCGTGTCGCCGTGAGGATGGTATTTGCCCATGCAGTCGCCTACGACGCGTGACGACTTCACGTACGCGTGGTTCGGCCGGTACCCCTGCTCGTGCATCGAGTAGAGGATGCGGCGGTGCACCGGCTTGAGGCCGTCCCGCGCGTCCGGCAGTGCCCGCGAGTGGATGACCGAGTACGCGTACTCCAGGTACGAGTCCTCGATCTCCGTCTTCAGCGAGTTGTCGAGCACCTTGGCGCCGGCCCGGTCGAACGCGGCTGGGTCGACCTTGGTCGTGGGTCCCTTGCGGCGTGCCATGACTTCGTGACTCCGTCTGTCTGTTGAGGCTTAGAGGTCGATGGCCGACTGGTCGACCCGTGCGGCGGACTCGACGAGCCAGTTGCGGCGTGGCTCGACCTTCTCGCCCATCAGGAGTTCGAGGGCTTCCTCGGCGGCTTCGACGTCGTCCATCGTGATGCGCCGGACGGAGCGGGTGGACGGGTTCATCGTGGTCTCCCACAACTCGTCCGCGTCCATCTCGCCCAGACCCTTGAACCGCGGCACCGGTGTGACCACCTGCTTGCCGGCCTTCTCCAGCCGCGCGACGGTCTGTTCCATCTGGCGCTGGGTGAAGGTGAAGTGCGTTTCGGCGTTGCGGCCGCGCGTCATGACCTTGTGCAACGGGGGCATGGCCGCGTAGAGGCGGCCGTCCTCGATCACCGGGCGCATGTACTTGGCGAACAACGTGATCAGCAACGTGCGGATGTGGCTGCCGTCGACGTCCGCGTCGGCCATCAGGATCACACGGCCGTACCGCATCTGCGGGAGGTCGAACGTGCGGCCGGTGCCGGCGCCCAGGACCTGGACGATGGAGGCGATCTCGGCGTTGCGCAGCGTGTCGGCGAGCGAGGCCTTCTGGACGTTGAGGATCTTGCCGCGCAAGGGAAGCAGCGCCTGGTACTCGGAGACGCGTGCCATGCGTGCGCTGTTGTGGACGAACACGCCGGCTTCGAGCGCGAAGTTGTGGTAGCCGTCGACGGTCAGGTCGTAGACCTCTTCCCGCTCCGGCAACGCCTCGACGGACGCGACGGAGTGGTTCACCATCGACGCCGCCTCGCGCAAACGCGCGAAGTCGTCGTCGTAGTGCGCCAGCACCTTCAGGAACTTCAGTCCGGTCTTGGCGTTCTCCCGGCGGTCGAGCTCGTAGGACAACGCCAGCTCGAAGTTCGACGGCGTGTCCAGCATCGGCGCCATCCGCTTGAGTGCGGCGATCCGGCGGCCTTCGACCTGCTTGGCGACCCGCTCCGCGCGTGGCGTCGACTCCACGTACCGGCGACGACCCTTCTGGATCTTCTCCAGGTGGCCGGTGGAGGTGTCGGCCATCCGCTGCTTCATCCGGGCCGAGTGCTCGCGGCCGAACTCCGGATTGTTCTCGTGCCACGCGATGACGGCGTCGCGCTGGCGCTGACGTTCCGCCGGGTCCGAGAACTGGCCGATCGTGGCGCTGGAACGCCACGCGAGGAGTTCTTCGTCCTGCCACTGCGCCAGGGAGCGCTCGCTCCACTCTTCGCGCTTGCCGGGCTGCGCGAAGAACGCACGCACTCGCTCGGCAGCGGCCTCGCGGTGCTCGGGCTTGGCCCAGTACGCGGCCTGCAGCGCGCGCAGGCGTTCGGCGTAGGCCGCCTTCTCGTCCTCGCTCAGCGCCGAGTACCAGTCCTGGAAGCCCTGCTCGATGCGAGCACGGAATTCCGGGTCCTGGTTGCGTTCGGCGAGCCGGGCGAGGCAGGAGGCGCGGAACTCCGGGTTCTTCCACTGTTCGGACAGCATCGCGGACTTGAACTCGGTACCGCCGGCAGCCAGCCATGCGCGGTAGCCCTCGTGCACGTGCTCGCCCATCATCGCGGCGTGCAGTGCCGAGTGGTCTTCCCACGTCATGCGCTTGAGGTTGCGCGGGTCGTTGTTCCGCTTGTCGACGTCGACGTGGTGCCGGACGTTGCCGTCCTCGGTGCTGTCGAAGCCGTGGCGCAGGTTGTACGCGTCGGCCAGGTAGTGGGTGTAGACCCATTCCTGCCGGTCGTTCATCCAGACCCGCTCGTAGCCGTCGAGCTTGTGACCCTCGGCCTTCGAGGACACCGAGCGGTACAGCGGCATCAGCGAGTCGCCGGTCTGGAGAGCGTCCGCACGCCGGTAGGAGCCGTCACGCAGCCGGAACAGGTGGTCCGGCGTGCAACGCACGGACTCGCCGTTGTCCAGGGTGACGCGGACCAGCGGCGCGTCCTTCTTGGTCAGCCGCGGCTCGACCAGCGGCACGACGACGACGCGGCCTGCTTTGTTGGTGGCGTAACCGAAGTGCGTGACTCCACGGTCCCAGTCGTCCACGAGTTCGCCGAACGACAACGACTTACCAGACGCGAGCGAAACGCGAGTTTCCTTCACAAAGCAACCCAACGCGCTGTCGCCTTCCACGAGGAAAAGCTCGCTACGCGAAACGCCCGTCGTGCGGCAGTCGACCAGCTTCGCGGGCATCGCCGCGCCCTCGAGCGCGGTCTTGCGGCGTGCCGCGTCCTTCTGCTGCTTCTGCGTGAGCCGGACGCGGGAGGCGTCGACGACCTTCTGCAGGACGGTCTTGGCTTCCATCTTGGTCTTGCGGTCTTCTGTCCACGCGCGGATCTGCTGGTCGACGATGCCCTGCAGGACCTTGGTGATGCCGGCGGTGGAGAGTTCGTCCTTGGTCTGCGAGGTGAACTGCGGTTCGGGGATGCGGACGTGGATGACGGCCGTCATGCCTTCGAGCACGTCGTCGAGGGTCGGCATCTCCTCCTTGGGCTTCAGGAGCCCCCGGGTCTTGGAGATGGCGTCCTGGATCGACTTCACGACCGCGCGGTCGAAGCCGCGGCGGTGGGTGCCGCCGTGCACGTTGCGGATGGTGTTGGTGAAGCACTCGACGGTGCGTTCGTAGCCGGTGCCCCAGCGGAGTGCGACCTCGATCTCGGCTTGACGCTCCACTTTGGACCGCATCACGCCGTTCTCGTCGGCGGCGTTCTCGAAGTAGGTGCCGTTGCCGGTGATCACCAACGTGCCGGAGACCGCTCGGTCGCCTGAGGGGGCCAGGAAGTCGACCATGTCCGTCAGGCCGTGCGGGTAGTGGAAGACCTCTTCTGAGATCGTTTCCTCCAGCGCCGACCTCAACACGTAGGTCACGCCGGGGACGAGGAACGCGGTGTTGCGCAGCTTCGTGCGGACGGTGTCGACGTCCAGCGTGGCGCCGTTCTCGAAGTAACGGGCGTCGTACCAGTAACGGGTCGAGGTGCCGGTCGACTCGTTGCGCTTCATCTTGCCGACGACGCTCAACCCGTTCTGGCGGGTGAACTTGGCCTTGGGGCCGGGGCCGTCGAAGACGCCGGGAACGCCGTGGGCGAACGACATCTCGTGGACCTTGCCGCCGCGGCGCACGGTGACGTCGTAGCGGTGGGAGAGGGCGTTGACGGCGGAGGCGCCGACGCCGTGCAGGCCGCCGGAGGTCTTGTAGCCGGAGCCGCCGAACTTGCCGCCGGCGTGCAGCTTGGTGAGCACCAGTTCCACACCGGACAGACCGGACTTCGCGTGCACGTCGGTGGGGATGCCGCGGCCGTCGTCGTCGACCTGGACGCTGCCGTCCGCGTGCAGGGTGACCACGATCTTCGTCGCGTGTCCCGCGACTCCTTCGTCGGTCGAGTTGTCGACGATCTCGCTGAAGAGGTGGTTGATGCCCCGGCTGTCGGTCGACCCGATGTACATGCCTGGCCGTTTGCGGACGGCCTCCAGACCTTCCAGATGGGTGAGGTCGTCGGCCCCGTACAGGGTCTCTGCGGTCACGGGTACTGCTCCCTGATTGTGTGCGGACTGCCAGCAGGGTATCCGTCCCGACCGACAATTTTTCGCAGGACGCCCGTCACGGGAGTGGAAACCGCCCTGAATGGTGCGTCACACCCGCGCGCCGGCCACCCGCACAGCCCTGCTGACCTGCGGAAGCGCCCGCAACTGTCCCAAACGAGATCGGTCACGCCAGCGGTTGGCTCACATCACGCGCGCGAGCGGGACCCGAGGCCGGGTACCCAGGCACGTGCGCGGCCAATCCCAGAGGCCCGATCAGGTCAGTTCTCCTGTCCTAAGTGGACGCGAGGCCGCCGGAGAGGCAGGTCGGCGACGGCACGGACCGAGGTTGCGCGCGAGACCGTTCCGAGACCTTCCCGGAACCGACCCGTGAACCGGGATGAACATCGGCACGTATGCCCCGGTGTCGGAACCGGATCGAAGGACGGAGTGGTCGCGTGCGGCATGGTGTGGACTCGGGTCTCTTCCAGCAGACCGCGCACAGCCCGTCCTACTTCGAGCTGTCGCGGACCGGTGCGGGTGAGCTCGTCGACTTCTGCATCCCGTGCAATCCGTACTTCCCGACGCCGGAGATGTTCGAGGAGCTGTCGAAGAACCTGGAGTCGATCCTCAAGTTCTACCCGAGCGACTCCAGCAAGATCGCGGACCAGCTCTCCAAGGTGCTGGGGCTGAACCCGGCGACGCTCGCGATGTCGAACGGCTCGACCGAGCTGATCACGTGGATGGACCACCTGTGGATCCACGAGAGCGTCGCCATCCCGATCCCCACCTTCGGACGCTGGACCGACCAGCCGATGGAGAGCAACAAGCGCGTCGACATGTTCCTGCTCCAGGAGAGCAACAACTTCGAGCTCGACATCGACGAGTACATCAAGTTCATCCGCACGCGGGGCAGCAGGGTCGCGGTCATCTGCAACCCGAACAATCCGGACGGCGGCTACCTGCCGCGCCGGGAGATCATCCGGTTCATGGACGAGTTGTCCGACCTCGATCTGATCGTGATCGACGAGTCGTTCATCGACTTCGTCGAGGTCGAGCGCAATCCGTCGGTCGCCGCCGAGGCGTCCATCCGGCCCAACGTGGTCGTGCTGAAGAGCCTCGGCAAGAACTTCGGCCTGCACGGCGTCCGGTTCGGCTATCTGGTCGCGAACCCGGGACTGGCCGGGAAGATGCGCAAGACGCTGCCGAAGTGGAACCTCAATTCTCTCGCGGAAACCATCGTGTTCATGCTGGCCGAGCACGAGGCGGAGTACGCCGAGAGCCTGCGGCTGCTGAGCCGCGACCGGTACCGCATGGGCATGGAGCTCTCGCGCATCCCGGACCTGACCGTCTACTCGTCGCAGGCGAACTTCCTGTTCGTGAAGCTCGGCGGAGGCATGGACGGCCGCGAACTGCGCGACCACCTGCTGGCCAAGCACCAGGTCTTCATCCGTGAATGCGGCAACAAGCTCGGCATGACCAGCAAGTTCGCCCGGCTGGTCGTCCGTCCCGAACAGGACGTGGAACGGCTCGTCGAGGGCATCCGCGACTTCACCCAGGCGAGGTGGACGAGCCACGCCGTTCATTCCAGTCATTCCAGCGAACCGTCGCTGCTCATGCACAGCGCCTGAACGAACGCACAGCACCCTGTATTCATCTCCGAAAGGTTGCCCACAGATGTCATCACCGCACGCCCTCAGCGGTCGGCGCGGCCAGGTGGCTGCGGCCGCGCTGGTGGCCGCCACACTGCTGAACGCGGCCATGTTCGGCGGTACGAACGCCACGGCGTCGTCTCACCGCGAGGCTCCGCTCATCGCGGGCGACCCGGCAGTGGACAACACCGACCTGTACGCGTTCGTGAGTCCGGACCACAAGGACACCGTGACGCTGGTCGGCAACTGGTCCGGGTTCCAGGAACCCAACGGTGGCCCCAACTTCTTCCCGTGGGCCGAGGACGCGCAGTACGACTTCAACGTCGACAGCGACGGTGACGCCAAGCCTGACGTCACCCTGCGGTTCACCTTCGAGAACGACGACCGGCGCAAGAACAACACGTTCCTGTACTCCAACGGTGTCGTGGACTCGCTCGACGACGAGAACCTGCTGTTCCGGCAGCGCTACGACCTCGAGGCGATCTACCAGAACGGCCAGAAGGTCAAGCTGGCGGACAACGCCCCGGTGGCGCCGTCGCCGAACGGCCCGGCGTCGATGCCGGACTTCAAGAAGCTGCGCGACCAGGCGATCACGCAGATCGCCGGTGGCGGCAAGGTCTACGTGGGCCCGTCCGAGGACGCGTTCTTCGCCGACCTGCGGGTGTTCGACCTTCTCTACGGCGGCAACCTGAGCGAGGTCGGCCAGGACACGCTGCGCGGCTACAACGTCAACACGATCGCGATCCAGCTGCCCAAGCACGCGCTGGCGTTGCGCAACGACGTGCACCGCAACCCGAACATCGGCATCTGGAGCACCACGCAGAAGCGGAGCCTGAAGCTCTCGCCGGGCAAGGCGGAGCCGCAGGGCGACTTCGTGCAGGTCTCCCGCCTGGGCAACCCGCTGGTGAACGAGGTCGTGGCCCCCGCGGGTCTCAAGGACGCGTTCAACGGCCTGCGCCCCGACCAGGACGCCGGCGTGAAGGAGCTCGTCGACCGGGTGGTGAACCCGGAGCTGCCGAAGCTCATCGAGGCGATCTACAAGATCCCGGCACCGCAGGGTCAGCGCGACGACCTGGCCGAGATCTTCCTGACCGGCATCACGAAGAAGCTCGGCGCGCAGATCAACGCCGACCTGAACTCGCAGGTCAACAACGCGGACGTGGACGCGCGGAAGTTCCGCCCGTCCGAGATGCTGCGGCTGAACATGATGATCGACCCGAACGCCAACCCGAACCGCCTGGGCCTGCTCGCGGGTGACACGCAGGGCTTCCCGAACGGCCGGCGGCTGACCGACGACGTGGTGGACATCGCTGTTCAGGCGATGGAAGGCGCGGCGGCGTCCGGCAAGCTCGTCGACGCGCTCGCCACGGGTGACAAGGTCGACGCGAACGACCAGCCGTTCGAGGCGAACTTCCCGTACGTCGGCCTGCCCCGCAACGGCACCGCCGTCAACGCCTCGGGCACCACGGCCGAGGTCGCGGTCAACCCGGTCGGCAAGATCGGCAACATCGATCCGATGGCGATGACCACCGCGGTGGGCTCGGCGTTCGTGTTCGGCGCCGGTTTCTTCCTGTGGCGCAAGCGCCAGGCATCGATCCGCAAGTACGGGTCGCACTCGAAGTGAAGTACCAGCAACGGCAGGCCGTCGCGGTGGTTCTCCTGGTCACCGCGGCGCTTGCCTACCTCGCCGCCTCCGGTCCTGCCGACAGCAGGGCCGGGGGCGCGCCCCCTGCTCCCCCGGTTCCGGCGGTGGCGCAGCAGAACCAGATGCACCGCGTGGTGCACCAGTTGCAGCAGCGGCTGCACGAGCTTCCGCAGGACAAGGACTCCTGGGCCAGGCTCGGTTCGTCCTATGTGGAACTGGCACGGGTCACGGCCGATCCGGCGTACTACGCGAAGGCCGAAGGCGCTTTGAAGAACGCGGGTGACACGGGCCTGGCCGCGATCGGCATGGGCACGCTGGCCAACTCCCGCCACGACTTCTCCACGGCCCGTGACTGGGCTCAGAAGGCCATCACCGCACTGCCGTCCTCTTCGGAGGCGTACGGCGTGCTGGCGGACGCGTTGACGCAACTGGGCGACGACGCGGGCGCGCAGGACGCGGTGCAGAAGATGCTGGATCTCAAGCCCAACACGGCGTCGTTCGCCCGCGCTTCCTTCCACTTCGAACTCCACGGCGACGTCGACGGCGCCCGCGACGCGATGCAACGCGCGCTGAAGGCCGCCACGACGCCCGAGGAGATCGCGTTCTGCCGTTACCGGCTGGGCGAACTCGCGTTCGACCACAACCGGCTCGACGAAGCCGCTCAGCACTACGCGCAGGGACTGGCGGCGAGAGGAGACGACATGACTCTCACTCAAGGCATGGCCAAGGTCACGGCGGCACGGGGCGAGGTCCCGGTGGCGATCGAGAGCTACCGCAGGCTGGTGGCCCGCGCTCCCCTGCCCCAGTACCTGCAGGAGTACGCGGAACTGCTGGAGGCCAACGGCCGCAGCGACGAGGCCGCGCGGCAGTACGAAGTCCTTTCCGAGCAGCAACGGCTGATGGAGTCTCAGGGTGCTTCCGACGATCTGGCCGCGGCCCTCGTCGCCGCGGACCGCGGTGATGGCATGCAGGCGCTGCGCCGTGCGGAAGCCGAGTGGAGCCGCCGGCAGAGCGTTTTCGTGGCCGACGCGATGGCCTGGGCGTTGCACGTGAACGGCAGGGACGCCGAGGCGCTGGGCTACTCCGACCGCGCGGTGGCGCTGGGCTGGCAGAACGCCACGTTCTCCTACCACCGCGGCATGATCCTGGCCGCGCTCGGCCGCGTCGCCGAGGCCCAGGAGGCACTGGTGCAGGCGCTGCGGCTGAACGCGAACTTCTCCCCGTTGCAGGCGCTCAAGGCCGGCCGCAAGCTCGCGGAGCTTCGAGGCGGCCGGTGAGTCTGTCCAACTGGGTGGTGCGGCCCGTCCTGGTGGCGGCGCTGCTGCTCGCCGGGATCTTCTTCATCAACGGCGAGGCGTCCGCCCACCCGTTGGGCAACTTCAGCGTCAACCACTACCACGGGCTGCACCTGCACCCCGACCGGATCGATCTCAGATCCGTGGTCGACGTGGCGGAGATCCCGACACTGCAGGAGAACCTGAAGACCCGCGACGCGAAGCAGTGGTGCGACGAGGTCTCCAGGACAGATCGCTCCACTGTGGACGGGCGGCAGATCTCCTGGACGCTGGCGAGTTCCACCAAGGAGCACCCGGTCGGCCAGGCCGATCTCAGCACGACCCGGCTGGTCTGCGAGTTCACCGCCAGGGTGGACCTGGACCGGCCGGCCAGGCTCGAGTTCCACGACGAGTCGAACGCCGACCGGGTCGGCTGGCGTGAGATCACCGCCGCCGGCACCGGGATCAGGATCGCGGACTCGCCGGTGCCGACCGAGAGCATCAGCAACGAGCTGCAGACGTACCCGGAGGACCTGCTCAGCAGTCCGATGGACGTCCGCTCCGTCGCGTTCAGCGCCGAACCGGGCACCGGATCCGAGCCGAAGAAGGCCACCGGCTCCCCCATCCAGTCCTTCAGCGTCACGGCGGCCAAGCTCAACGACATCCTGGGCAGCGACGACCTCACGCCGTGGCTCGGGTTTTTGGCGTTGTTGCTGTCGTTGGTGCTCGGCGCGTCGCACGCGGCGTTGCCCGGTCACGGCAAGACGCTCATCGCGGCCTATCTGGCCGGTCGTCAGGGCACGCCGAAGGACGCGTTCATCGTCGGTGCGTCGGTCACGGCCACGCACACCGGTGGCGTGCTGATCCTCGGCTTGATCATCAGTGCCTCCAGCGCGCTCGCCGGTGAACAGGTGCTGCGCTGGCTCGGGCTGGTCAGCGGCCTGCTGATCGCGGTGATCGGCGTGATGCTGCTGCGTTCGGCCCTATCGACGACCCGCGAACCCGCGCTCGCCGGAGCCCTGACCGGACACGGGCACGGCCACGGACATGGGCACGGTCATGGCCACGGACACGGTCATGGGCACGGCCACGGATACAGCCGCGCGAGCCTCATCGGCATGGGCGCGGCCAACGGCCTGGTCCCCTCACCGTCCGCACTGGTGGTCCTGCTGGGCGCGATGGCCCTGGGCCGCACGTGGTTCGGCGTCCTGCTGGTCGTCGGCTACGGAATCGGCATGGCCGGCACGCTCACCGCGGTAGGCCTGCTGCTCGTGAAGGCGCGGGAGCGCGTCGAGAGAATCCTGGACGGCCGTGCCACCCGCATGGTGTCCCATTACGCACCTGTCGGCACAGCCGCGATGGTCATCGTCGTCGGCGCCTGGCTGACATTGCAGGCGGTCTAATTACACCAATGCAAGTCGAAGGCCCCGGATTCGTGAAGAATCCGGGGCCTTCGTCCGTTTCCGTCCTTACAGGTTCGCCACCACGAACTGCTTGCCCTCGGTGTTCTCGACCGCGATCGACTGCACCTGGTCCGGCGGGACGCTCACCACGCCTCGCACGGTGGCACCCTCGGCCTTCGCCTTCTCGGACGAGGTCCAGGCGACCGCCTCCGTCTTGGTGCCGTCCTTGCCGATCACGACCAGCTTGCACTTCTGCAAGGCAGGCAGGCCGTTGACCTCGGCCGTCACCATGTACCGGTCCTGAGACGAAGGCGCGATGTTCGCCTTCAGCTCGATCCCGCCGTTCGCCTTGCCCTCGCCCGTGCGAGGTCCGGCGATCGTCGACTGCGGTGGCTGGTTCTGCATGAACACCGCCGCACCCCCGAACGCGACCACCGCGGCGACAGCCGCGGCGACGAGATAGCCCGGCCAGCGCCGTGGCCTGGCGTGCTGCGGTTCGGGGAGGTCCTCCACCGGTCGTGGAGGACTCGCTCTCGGGCGTGGGTCGGACTCCCGCTGCTGCGGAATGACCGACTCCTGCCTGATCTGCCGCAGCGTGCGCTGCAGCAGCAGGTCCGATGGCATGGGCAGGTCGTCCTCGAGCTCGTGCAGAAATGCCTCACGTGGCACGTCGTCAAGTGCTGTGCGGATCCGATGGAAGTCGGCGACCTGCGCACGGCAGGACGGACAGCCCCGAAGGTGCTGCTCCACGCCAAGACTCTCGTGCGCGTCCAGAACGCCGAGCGCGTAGCAGCCAAGGGTGACCGCGTCGTGCGCGCCAGCTGTCATACGACCTCCTCGTCGTCCCGATTTGCCCCCGCGGCGAAACGGTGTCACGAAGGAAAACGGGCAGATAGGAGTGGTCGGTTCAGCTTGCGAACGAGTTCATTCTGATTGCGCATAACAATGGCATTACGTAACCGCCCAACTACGGTTCCGGCCCCGCCTGAGCTGCGCTTTTCACTCGATCGGACGACTCAAGGTGTCTCGAATGCTACAGGCACGTCTGTGGACGAACCAGCGGCCGGTCCTCCGCCTCAATGAACACCGCGAGGCCGTCCAGGACCCTGGCGAGACCGAACTCGAAGTCGTCGAGCATCCGCTCGAAGCCGCCCGAGTTCCAGATGTGGGTCATCATCGGCAGCCGGTCCGGCGTGAAGTGCTCCCAGAGCGCCTCCCTGCCGTTCCACCAGTCCTCCTCGGACACGCCGGTCTCCCGTTCGGCCTGGACGCGGTCCGCCATCGTCCGGCCGACGCCGACGACGAAGTGGGACACGGCCGTCACCACCGCCACGATCTCCTCGGACGCCAGCCCCAGCTCGGAGACGACCGCGTAGGCGGCGTCCTGGCGGGTCATGGCCTGCGGGCCGGGCATCCGCCGCGACGTCGTCAGCTGGAGCATCCACGGGTGCGCGCGGTACATCGCCCACACCTGCCGCGCGAAGAACTCCAGCCCGGCCCGCCACGGGCCCTTGGGCGTGTGCTCGGTCTCGCCCCACACCGCGTCGACCATCAGGTCCAGCAGCTCGGACTTGCCGGGCACGTGCCGGTAGAGCGACATGGTGGTGAAGCCCAGCGTCTCGGCGACCCGGCGCATGGTGAGCGCCTCGACCCCCTCGGCGTCGGCCACCTCGATGGCCGCCTCGACCACCCGTGACTGACTCAGCGCGGCCTTCGGCCCCCTGGTCGGCTCGGCCGGCGCCTCCCACAGCAGCCGCACGCTCCGGTCCCGATCGCTCTTCACCCAGCCCCCTTCACAACCTGCTTGCTGTGAATCCTAGAACCGTGTACAACGTACACTCGGTGTACAACGTAAGCAGTTAAAGGGGGCGAAGGCGTGGGACACGCGGTGCTCGCGGAAGGCCTGCGGAAGATGTTCGACAGGAAGGCGGCCCTGGACGGGTTCGACCTGGCCGTACCGGCGGGAACGGTCTGCGGGCTGCTCGGGCCGAACGGCGCCGGCAAGACCACGGCGGTGCGCATACTCGCCACGTTGCTGCGCCTGGACGGCGGCCGCGCCGAGGTCGCGGGTCACGACGTGGCGCGGGAGGCGCCGGCGGTGCGCCGCCAGGTGGCGTTGAACGGCCAGCAGTCCACGGTCGACGACGTGCTGACCGGCAGGGAGAACCTGGTCATGTGGGGGCGGCTCTACCACCTGGGCAAGCGCCAGGCCGAGGTGCGGGCGGACGAGTTGCTGGAGCAGTTCGGGCTCACCGACGCGGCCGGCAAACGGGCCAAGCTGTACTCGGGCGGTATGCGGCGGCGCCTGGACCTGGCGTCGAGCTTCATCACGCGCCCGTCGGTGCTGTTCCTGGACGAACCGACGACCGGCCTCGACCCGCGCAACCGCGGCGAGGTGTGGCGAGAGGTGAAGCGGGTCGTCGCCGAGGGGACGACGGTGCTGCTGACCACGCAGTACCTGGACGAGGCCGACCAGCTCGCCGACCAGATCGTCGTGATGGACACCGGCCGCGTGGCGGCGCAGGGCACGCCGGACCAGCTCAAGTCCAAGCTCGGCGGCGACCGGATCGAGGTCGTGGTCCGCAACGCCGACGAGCTCCCGGTCGTGCGGGACGTCCTCGGACCGGACGCCGAGGTGGACGCCGACACGTTCCGGGTCAGCGCGGCGGTGGCCGACCGGGTGGCGGCGCTGACGCGGGTGACGTCGGCGCTGGCCGCGCACGGTGTCGAGGCAGAGGACATCGCGCTGCGGCGACCGACGCTGGACGACGTCTTCCTCGCCATCACCGGCCACAAGGCGGTCGCGGAGGTGCCGGCATGAGGTACGCGGCCATCGACTCGTGGATCGTCGCCAGGCGGGACCTGATCCACTGGGTGCGCGAGCCCGTCAGGGTGTTCGCGAACCTCGCCTACCCGATCATCTCGGTGCTGATCTTCGGGCTGGTGTTCGGCAGCGCGATGAACGTCTTCGGCGGCGGCGACTACATCGAGTTCCTGCTGCCCGGCATGTTCGGCCAGACCATCGCGTTCGGCGTCGCGAGCACGATCATGATGGTGTCGATGGACGCCGACCGCGGCGTCACGGACCGGTTCCGCGCCTCGCCGATGTCGCAGACCGGCGTCGTGGCCGGGCGCAGCATCGCGGACCTGGTGAACTCGTCGCTGGAACTGCTGGTGCTCGCGCTGTGCGGGCTGGTGATCGGCTGGTCGTTCCGCGACGGACTTCTCAACGCCCTGCTGGCGTTCGCGCTGTTCCTGTGGCTGCGGTTCGCGCTGGTCTGGGTCGGCATCTACCTCGGCCTGCTGGTCAAGCCGGAGGCGGCACAGGCGTCGTGGATGTTCCTGTTCCCGCTGACGATGTTCGCGAACACGTTCGTCTCGCCGGAGCTGATGCCGGGCTGGCTGCGGGTCGTCGCGGAGTGGAACCCGCTGTCGTCGACGGTGGCGGCGGCGCGGGAGCTGTTCGGCAACCCCGGTGTCGGCGGCGACTCGTGGGCCGCGCAGAACTCGCTGCTACTCGCGGTGCTGTGGCCCGCGGTGTTCGTGGCGATCTTCTGGCCGCTGTCCGTGCTGAAGTACCGCAACCTCAGCCGCTAGAAGATCGGTCCGGAGCTGGTCGGCGAGCCACTGGGCGAGCAGTCGCCGCCAGTTCCGGACCCTGGCCAGCAACTCGGGCCGGAGCGTCCGGTCGTCCTCCCACTCCTGCCAGTCCTCGCTCGCGAGCCAGCCGATGCAACCCGCGATCCGGTGCACCCGCAGCAGGGCCGGGTCCGGCCGGGTCCCGTAACCGATCCAGAACGCCTGGGGCAGCACGGTTCCGTGCAGGTAGAGGTGCTCCTCGAACGCCGCGAGCTCGTCGAGCGGGTTGCCCTGGCCGGGGTTGTCCCAGTCGATCAGCGTGGCTTCGCCCTCTCCGACGATGATGTTGTGGAGGTTCACGTCGTTGTGCAGCAGGCCGACGTCGTGGATCTTCCGGAACGCCAGGCCGATGCTGCGCCAGACCTCTTCGGAGACCGGCAGCGCGTCCGCGAGCGTCCGGCCCTCGACGTACTCGACCAGCACGTCACCGCGGCCGTTGTGCGCGAGGACCTCCGGCGCGCCGGGCACGACGAACTTCGGCAGGTCGCGCGCCACCTTCGGTTGCCGCAGCACGGCTTTGCGCCCGTCGGCCAGCGTGACGAGGTGCAGGACGTTGGTGAGCCCCTCTCCTCGCAGCGGTTCGACGCGCAGAGCGGTCTCCAGCAAACGGAACAAACACCCACCTCCCGTAGCAACGGTGTAACACAAGACACATCGGACAGATAAGGATCGTCGGGGGACGCATTCGGCGGCGATGTACGCATGGAGGTACACCGATGGTCCAACGTCCTCGGCGCTTGGCGCTGTTGTCAGTCCTGGCACTGGTTCTACCACTGGCTTTGACCGGGCAGGCACTCGCTGATCCCAACAACAACTCCCCTGCGAAACTCACCAAAGCCGTGACGCTGAACGGTGTCCTGCGACATCTCGACGCGTTCCAGTCCATCGCGGACACCCACGGCGACCGCGCGGCCGGACGTCCTGGATACCAGGCGTCGGTGAACTACGTGGTCTCGCAACTGACCGCGGCCGGCTACTCGCCGAGCGTGCAGAGCTTCGACTTCCCGTACGTGGAGGACAACTCCCGGCTCGACCGCGTCTCGCCGGTGCCGCGGACCTTCCAGCGGGACACCGACTTCAACCGCAACGGGTTCGTCCCGACGGCCGAGGGCGACGTCACGGGCGTCATCCAGCCCGTCGACGTGGTCGTCCCGCCGACCCCGGCGCCGAACGGCAACAGCAGCGGCTGCGAGGCCGCCGACTTCGCCGGGTTCGTCCCCGGCCGCATCGCGATGCTGCAGCGCGGCACCTGCGGGTTCAACGTGAAGGCGTTGAACGCCCAGGCCGCGGGCGCGGCGGCGGTGATCCTGTTCAACGAGGGCCAGCCCGGCCGCACCGGCCTGGTCACGCCGATCGGTGACACACCGGGTCTCGCGATCCCGGTGGTGTTCGCGACCTACGCCACCGCCTCGGAGCTCATCGTGCTCACGCCCGGCGCCACGGTCAGGGTGAAGGTCGACTTCACCGAGGAGACCCGGCAGGCGTGGAACGTCTTCGCCGAGACCCGGGACGGCAACCCCGACAACGTCGTGATGTCCGGCGCGCACCTCGACAGCGTGCAGGACGGGCCCGGCATCAACGACAACGGCAGCGGCTCCGCGGCGCTGCTGGAGACGGCGATCCAGATGAGGAAGGTCAAGCCCAACGCGAAGGTCCGCTTCGCCTGGTGGGGCGCCGAGGAGGAGGGCCTGCTCGGGTCCGAGCACTACGTCGCCACGCTGCCGCAGGCCGAGCAGGACAAGATCGCGCTGTACCTGAACTTCGACATGGTCGGTTCGCCGAACCACTTCTACGGCATCTACGACGGTGACGACTCCAGCGGCACCGCACCCGTGCCGATCCCGCCGGGGTCGGCGCAGATCGAGGACGTCTTCGAGAATTTCTACGCCGACCGCGGCCTGCCGTCGGAGGACACGGACTTCTCCGGACGGTCGGACTACGGGCCGTTCATCGCGGTCAACATCCCGGCCGGCGGCCTGTTCACCGGGGCGGAGGACGTGAAGACGGCCGAGCAGGCGGCACGGTACGGCGGCACCGCGGGCGTCGCGTTCGACCCGTGCTACCACCAGCCGTGCGACACCAGGTCGAACCTGAACCTGACCGCCCTGGACGTCAACGCCGACGCGATCGCCACCGCGGTGATCACGTTCGCGTTCGACACCTCGACGGTGAACGGCGTGCGCGCGCCCGGCAAGTCGCACGGACGCGCGCCACGGGGTTCCGCTAGCTAACCCAGAGATCGCACCGGTGATCTGCCGGTGCGACCTGCTCGGTCGCGAAGAGCCGGACGTCCTGGCGTGCCCAGCCGGGATGTCCGGTCCGCGCGAACCGGGTCCACACCCGCACCATCTCCTCGGAGAGCTTCTGCTGCTTCCCAGCGAGCTCGACGCCGGCGTACCGCATCAGGAACGGCAGCTCCGAGCCGTGGTAGGCGCCGTACGGGAACTCCGGCATGCCCGGGAAGATCATCGGCGGCTCGGGTTCGGCGAACTCGTAGCCGAACGCGTGGGTCTGCGCGCGCAGTTCGGCGGTGGGGCAGGCCGAGGTCATCGCCGAGAGCGCCGCGGAGAGCGGCACTCGTTCGTCGCCACCGCGCGGCGGGTAGGCGGCCAGGATCCGGTGCGCCTTGGCCGCGCCGAAGCCGTCGACCAGCGCCTGCTCGTACCCGGCGGCGTCCAGCGGTGGGTAGAACATCGCGGCGAACACCGAGAACTCGTCGCGCGCGGTGCCCGCGAGCACCGGGATCCTGTGGAAGCGGCCTTCGCGGAGCGCCGTGATCGGGTTCTCCGGCAACGCTTTCGTGCCGTAGGCGGGCGACGAGAACTGCGGTGTCAGGGCGTTCACCTGCTCGACCGTGAGCCGGCGCAGGCACGCAACGTCGGCGCAGCCCGTTGCCCGAGCACCGGCCCGTTCGACGTCTTCGCGCTTGGCCCAGGCGTGCTGGACCTGGTTCTCCCCCGCCGGGGTGCCGAACCGGCATGGTCCACTTTGGATGATCGCCCGGTGGAACAGGCCGCGAGCCTTGGGAGAGGTCAGCTGCGCGCACGTCGACAACCCGCCCGCCGACGCCCCGAACAGCGTGACGTTGTGCGGGTCGCCACCGAACTGGCGGATGTTGCGCTGGACCCAGCCGAGCGCGGCCTGCTGGTCGCTCAGCCCGAACGCGCCGGAGCCGGCGAGTCCTGGGAAGCCGAAGTACCCGAACGCGCCGAGGCGGTAGTTGATCGTGACGACGACAGAACCGTTGCGCGCCAACTGGTCTGCGCCGTAGTCGGAGCCAGCGCCGCTGGTGAAGCCGCCGCCGTGGATCCAGACCATGACCGGGCGGTTCGTGGCCTGGACCGGGGTGGTGACGTTGAGGTAGAGGCAGTCTTCGTCGGTCTCGCAACGAGGACCAGGCCTGTCCGCCTTGAGGACGCCCTGCCAGGGCTTCGCGGGCTGCGGATCGCGCCAGCGGTTCTCCCCGGTCGGCGGTGCGGCGAACGGGATGCCCTGGAACGAGCGCAGGGCGGCGGCGGTGGTTCCTGACACAAGTCCGGTGTCAGTGCGGACGATTCCCGCGGCGTGGGCGGGAACAGCGGTTGCGGCAACGAGTACGGCCGCCATCAACGTGGTTGAGGTTGAACGCATGTCACGATCAACCTAACCACCACCGCAACAGCTTTAGACGGCAGCCTTGGTGCGGGACAACAACCGTGCCGCCACCGCCGCCGGCAGGTACATCAGCACCCCGTACACGGCGGGCGGGATCGCCATCGTCTCGTCGTTCAGCACGGTCAGCGCCAGCGTGATCGCGATCGTGGCGTTGTGGATACCGATCTCCATCGCGGACGCGATCGCCTGCTTGCGTTCGACGTTGAACAGCTTGGGCACGTAGTAGCCGATCAGCAGGCTGAAGACGCTCAGCAGCAACGCCACCGGGCCGAGCGTCCCGATGTTGTCGATCAGCTGCTGGTAGGCCTGCGCGATCGCCGCGATGATGACGAGCACCAGCACCACGACGGACGCGATGCGCACCGGGTCGTTCATCTTGAGCGCCCAGGTCTCGAACTTCCGCCGCACCAGCATGCCGATCGCCACCGGCACCAGCACGATCGCGAAGACCTGCACGAACTTCGCCGGCTGCAACCCGACCTCGGCGCTGTCCGCCATGAAGTGCGCCATGCTCAGGCCGACGACCAGCGGCAGCGTGAACACCGCGAGCACCGAGTTGATCGCGGTGAGCGTGATGTTGAGCGCCACGTCCCCACCGGCGAGGTGGCTGAAGAGGTTCGCGGACGTGCCGCCGGGCGACGCGACGAGCAGCATCATGCCGACAGCGAGCACGCCCTTGAGCCCGAACGCGAGCACCAGCCCGAGGCAGATCGCGGGCAGAACGATCACCTGGCAGACCAGCGCGATGACCGCGGCCTTGGGGTACTTGGCGACCCTGGCGAAGTCGTCGGTGGTCAGCGTGAGACCGAGTCCGAACATCACCAGGCCCAGTGCCAGCGGCAGGAAGATCTGTACGACTAGCACGGTGGCCTCCGCGGATGTCCAGCTTGTGCAGTTTGATCTGTTCGGAAGATCCTGGCGTTACGCCCGGCCCGATGGAATCGGCCAGGTGGCGGCACCACCCCCGGATCCGTGATAGTCCTGTAGAAAACCTTCTGGGGGCAGAAATGATCGCGGCGGTGCTCGGGGCGACCGGCAAGCAGGGCGGCGCCGTGGCGCGGCACCTGATCGCGGCGGGCTGGGTCGTCCGTGCGGTGAGCAGGTTCGCGCGGATCCCCGGCGGCACGGTGGCCGACCAGGACTCGCCGGAGTCGCTCGTGCGGGCCTTCGCCGGTGCCGACGCGGTGTTCAGCGTGCAGCCCGCGCCGCACGACCCGCGTTCACCGCAGGGTTACTCCCCCGCCGTGGAGACCCGATGGGGCCGCAACGTCGCCGACGCCGCACTGGCCGCCGGTGTCTCGCACCTCGTGTACGCGTCGCTGGTGGCCGCGGCCACCGAGACGGGCGTCGCGTCGTTCGACAGCAAGTGGGAGGTCGAGCGGCACATCGCGGACATCGGCCTGCCCGCGACGGTGCTGCGGCCGACGACGTTCATGGACGGGCTGTACGCGCCGGACCTGCCGAAGCTGACGCACCTGCTGCATCCGTCGGTCCGCTACCACCTGATCGCCGTGGACGACATCGGCGCGATCGCCGCGAAGGTCTTCGCCGACCCCGCCCGGTTCATCGGCTCGTCGCTGACGCTGGCAGGGGATCTGCTGACACCGGTGGAGATCGCCGGGCTGATGGGCGTCGAGTACGAACAGGTCCAGGTGGACGATCCGGAGTTGCGGAAGGTGTTCAGCGACCGCGCCGAACCGCCCGTCGACATCGAGGCGTTGCGCGCCCTCCAACCCGGTCTGCGTACGTTCGCCGACTTCTTGCCGGACGAGCGCGGCTAGCGCACCCTGGGGCGATGGCGCGTCTGCTCACCGGGCGCTTCGCCCTCCTCACCGCCGCCGACCTGAGCTACTTCACCGCGGCGGGCATCTCGATCTACGCGCTTCCTCTCTACGTCACCGGCCCACTGGGCGAGTCCAAAGCCGCGGCGGGCCTGACGTTCGGCGCGTTCGCGGTCTCGGCCCTGCTGCTGCGCCCGCTCGCGGGTCGCCTCACGGACCGGGTCGGCAGGAGACCTCTGCTCGTCGGGGGCGCTCTGGGGGCGGCGCTCTGCCTCGCGCTCACCGCACTCGCCACCGACCTGCCGGTGATCATCGGGCTGCGGCTGCTGCTCGGCGTCGCCGAGGCCGCGTTCTTCGTGGCCGGGTTCGCTGCCCTGGTCGACATCTCCCCGCCGGACCGCCTCGGCGAAGCCCTGAGCATCAACTCCCTGGGCCTCTACCTCGGGCTCGCGGCGGGTCCGCCGCTGGGCGAGGTCCTCACTCAACGGTCGTTCCCCCTGGCCTGGCTGGCGGCCGCCGGGCTGTGCGTCGTGACCGGCGTCGTCTCGGCGTTCGTCGGCGAGACGGGCACCTCCGGCGGCCAGGAGGGCACCGCGCTGATCCACCGCCCCGCGATCGGGCCGGGGATCGCGCTCTGCACGGCGATCGCGGCCAGCGGCGGTTTCCTCGCGTTCGCCGCACTGCGGGCGCAGGAAACCGGCATGGGCACGACGAGCCTGCCGCTCTTCCTCTACGGCGCCACGGTCGTGGTCGCGAGGGTGGTGTTCGCGAAGGTCCCCGACCGCCTGCCGCCGCTGAAGCTCGGCGCGAGCGCCATGGCGGTGATCGCGACGGGACTGTTCCTCACGCCGTTCAGCCTCGTCGCCGGCAGCGTCGTGCTCGCACTGGGCGTCACGTTCAGCACCCCCGCGTTCTTCGCCGCCATCTTCGCCACCGCGGGACCGCACGAACGCGGTGCGGCTTCGGGGACGGCCAGCGCGTTCCTCGACATCGGGCTCGGCGGCGGGCCGATCCTGCTCGGCCTCGTCGCGAACGTCTCCACGTCCGCCGCACTGGCCACGGCGGGAGCGATCGCGGTCGCCGGCTGTCTGTGGACCGTCCGGCTGCGACACTGACCGTCGTGCAGATCGGCGTCTTCACCGCGGGCGACCTCCAGCCGTCGGAGATCGTCACCCTGGCGATCGCGGCCGAGGACGCGGGTCTCGACGTCTTCGCCGTCGGTGAGCACCACAACCCGCCCTACAACTCGTCCTGTCCCGCCACGCTCCTCGCCCACATCGCGGCACGGACGACTCTGCGACTGTCCACCGCCACCACGCTGATCACCACGAACGACCCGGCCCGGCTCGCCGCCGAGTACGCGACGCTCGCTCTGCTCGCCGCCGGCAGGACCGATCTGGTGCTCGGCCGCGGCAACACCGCGAGGGTGTTCGGCTGGTTCGGCAAGGAGATCGAGTACAGCCTCCCGTTGACGATCGAGCACCACCTGGCGTTGAAAGCGCTGTGGCCCGACCGGCCCTACCTGTGGCACGCCTGCACGAGGTCGCCCGAGATCGCCGATCTGGCCGCGGAGCACGACGACGGCCTGTTCGTGTTCGCCGACCAGACCGAGCACGTCGCCCGGTACCGCGACCAGGCCGCGCATCCCAGAGTCGGCGTGCTGGCGACCGAACTGGACGAGGGTCTGGCGCGGGAACCCGACCGCCTGCTCGTGAAAGTCAGCAGCCCCGCGGATGTCGAAAAGCTAGGGTCGGCGGTGTGTTCAGCCTTGCCACACCGCCGCTCTTCGCTCGCCTCCACGCCGCACAGAACGTCCTGATCGCCGGGGCGGGCGGCGGCTTCGACGTGTTCGCCGGCATCCCGCTCGGCGTCGCGTTGCGCGGCCAGGGCAAGCGCGTGCACTACGCCAGCCTCAGCTTCAGCGACCTCGAACGCCTCGACCTCGACGCGTGGCTGGAGCGCGGGCTTGCCGCCGTCGCACCGGAAACCTCCGGCGAGGACGCGTACTTCCCCGAACGCGAACTCGCGCGGTTCCTCAACGACACCGTCTACGCGTTCCCACGCACGGGCGTGCGGCCGTTGCGCAGCGCCTACCGCACGATCATCAAGAAGCACGCCATCGACGCGGTCGTGCTCGTCGACGGCGGCACGGACATCCTGCTGCGCGGCGACGAGCAGCACCTCGGCACGCCCACCGAGGACATGACGAGCCTCGCCGCCGTGGCAGGCATCGACGGCGTCGTGAAGATCGTGACCAGCCTCGGGTTCGGCATCGACGCGCACCACGGCGTGTGCCACGCGCACGTGCTGGAGAACCTGGCGGCGCTGGACAAGCAGGGCGCCTACCTCGGCGCGTTGTCGATCCCGTCGGACAGCCACGAGGCCCGCGCCTACACGACCGCGGTGCAGCAGGCGCAGGACGCGACACCGTTGTCGCCGAGCATCGTGAACGGGCAGATCGCGGCCTCGTTGCGCGGCGAGTTCGGGAACGTGCAGTTCACCACCCGCACCGAGGGCAGCGAGCTGTTCGTGAACCCGTTGATGGGCGTGTACTTCAGCGTCGATCTGGATGCCCTGGCTCGCGGCGTGCACTACCTGCCGGCGCTGGAGAAGACGCGGACGGCGTTCGACGTGGCGCTCGCGATCGAGGAGTACCGCGAGGGCGTCGATGACCGACGCCCTCGCCGCGCACTCCCCCACTGAGGCTCATCTGCGTCGGATCACCACCGCCACCACCAGGACCAGCACACCGATGGCGATGGCCGAGCCCAGCACCCACAGTCCGTAGACCGCGAACGCCACGAACTCCGAGCCGATCGCGGCCACGGACGTGACCGTCGCACGGGAATCGGACTCGATCCGGTGCTGGAGCTCGGTTTCCACGTGCACCAGCACGAACCGGTACAGGCCGTAGAACAGTCCCAGCAGGACGATCGCCGGCGGCACCGCCAGCCACGCGGCCACGATCAGCAGCGCGCCGGAGGCGAACAGCACCCAGCCGCGGAACGGCAGTCGTCCGGCCAGTGAGGCGCCGGCCGCACCCATCAGCGGTATGCCGATCGTCGCCAGCGGCACCCACACCGTCGGCACGTCCCAGTCCTGGGCCAGCAGCGTGAAGTACTCCTCGAACGCGTCGAGCGCGTACACCAGAGCCACTGCCAGCACGGCACGTCTGATCGGAATGGCTTCGCGCAGACCGGTTCTCAGCGTCGCGAAGTAGCCTGGCTCGTCGTCGTCCCCGGAGTCGCGTTCAGGTTCGGGGAACCTCAAAGCGATCACCGACGACGCGAGGCACATCGCGACGGACGCCCAGCCGGCGAGTGGGTAGCCACCGAAGGAGAACAGCGCGGTGGCCACGACCGCGACCGGCACCTGGGCGATCAGCTCGATGGTGTCGACACGGGCGTTGAGCCGTCCGTACCGGTCTTCGTCGCCGTTGGCCGCCAGCCCGTCGTACAGCAGGGCTTCGAACGCGCCCGAGGTCAGCGTTCCACCGAGACCCCACAGCACGAAACCGGCCGCGAAACCCCAGAACGACGGGAACAGCACCCACGACGCGTATCCGGCAGCCTGCTGCACACCGGCGACCACCAGGGAACCGCGCCGCGAGAACCGGTCGGCGAGAGCGCCGGACGGCACCTCGAAGAACACCGCGGTCAGCGACCAGATGGCGAGCAGCACCGAGATCTGGGCGTCGGACAGCCCGCTGTCGGCGAAGAGCAACGCGTACAGCGCGTAGATGGGGATGAGGTGCGAACACCACGCCCACGCCGTCGCGGTTCGGGTCAGATCAGTTGAAGATCAATGTCGTCGTCGCATGGCACAAGACTAGGCCGCCAGCGCCACCGATTAAATGGCGCTGACGGCCCGTAGTCGCCTAGAAGCCGGCGGTGATCTTCGTGAACGCGAGCTCGGACTGCTGGATGCCCGAGCAGCTCGCGGACACCTGGCCGTCGCAGCCGCCGCGGTCGCGGTTGACCGACCAGAAGGCCAGTCGCCCGAGGCCGTTGGACTTCGACCAGTCGCGGATCGCGGTCCAGTCGTCGACCGTGGTCAGCTCGCGCTGGTCCGACAGGCCGTTCATGCCCGAGATGCCGACGTGCTTGAACGCCTCGGCGTCGCTCCAGCCGAAGGTCGACTTCAGCTTGTTCTTCAGCCCGGTGGCCGCGCCGATGGTGTCCGCGCGGACGTTGGAGCTGCCGAAGTCGAACGGCATGATCGTGAACACGTCGATGTTCGCGTTCAGCGCCTTGGCCTGGTCGATCAGCCGGGCACCGTAGAAGTTCGGGCCGGTGGTGCCGGTGCCGAACGTGACGATCGTCTGGATGCCGGGGTTGTTCTGCTTGACGATCTTCAGGGCCGTGATGATCCGGTCCTGCACCGTCGTGTTCTCGAACTCGTCGGAGTTCTCGATGTCGATGTCGATCGCCTTGAGCCCGTAGGCGTTGATGACCTGCTGGTACGCGCCGGCCAACGCCTCGGGGGTCGAGCAGTTCGGGCCCAGCTTGTTGCCGCTCCAGCCACCGAACGACGGCACGATGTCACCACCGGCCGCGCGGATGGCGTTGATCGTCTGCTGGTCGGCGCCACCGGTCAGCGGACGCTGGCCGTCCCACGCCGGGGTGCATCCGCCGCTCGACAGCACGAACGCGAGCGTGAACCACTTGACGCCGGTCTGGCTCATGACCTGCGTCGCGTTCTGCGGTTCGCCCCAGCCCAGGTACAGGTAGGGCGCGCCACGACCGTTGCCGGGCAACGGCGGGTTCGACGTCGTCGTGGTGGTGGTCGTGGTGGTCGACGTCGGCGGGTTGCCGGTGCCGTCGCACGAACCGCCGTTGACCTTGCAGTTGGACGGGTTCGCGCCGGAACCCTTCACGGTGAAGCCGAAACTGGTGCTGCCACCGACCGGAACGTTGCCGTTCCAGGTGCTGCGGACGGTGATGTTCTGGCCGTTGGCGGCATAGCTGCCGTCCCACAGCGACGCGATCGACTGCCCACTGGGCAGCGTGAACTCGACGGTCCACGACGAGAGCGCGGACCCGCCGCTGTTGGAGATCGTGTACTTGGCCTCGTAGCCGCTGCCCCAGTCCGACGTCTTGGTGAACGCCGCCGTCACGCCCGACGCGCCACTCGCGGGCGCGGCGACAACGCCTCCGACCACGGTGGCTATCGCCAGGCCGAGGGTCAGGATCTGCCAGCGAAACTTCTTCATGGTGCTCCATTCACGTGCAGGGGGTACGTGATGACAGGCACGTTAACTGGTCTAAACCACCTGTTCAAGGGGATGAACCGGACATCGTTCGCCCTCGTCAGCACGGTTCGAGGGAACGCTCTCACGCTCAGTCCACTTGACATGGTTGTCAGTTGACCACTGACGAAAGTCCCTGACGTGGGCGAAACCGGTACCGAGACCGCGACGGGTCAGGTGGCTCGTTCGAGGTGCTCGCGGGCGGTCGTCCAGACGCGTTCGAACTCACCGGCGGAGATCTCCTCGACGCCTGGCCAGGCTCGCACTTCTTCCCCGGACGCGGCGCCCTCGGCCAGGACGCCGAACCCCTTCTCGTAGGCGATCACCGCTTCAAGGCCACCGGTGTCCCGTGCGTGCAGCACCTCGGCCAACGTCGCCGCTGTCAGCGGGCGCAGGTCCGTGCGCTAGACCCGCTCCACCCGTTCCCGATCGCGCTCCTCCAGCAACTGCAGAAGCGCGTAGGTCGCCTGCCGCTGCTCCTCGACGAGCTTCGTGAGCCACGATCCGAAGTAGAGGAACCCGCCGACCCCGATCAGCCCGACCCCGAGGATCCCGCCCGACACGACGTACGGGATCTGCTCGAACGTGTACCCGGTGTGCGCGACGCCCCACCAGGCGAAGAGGATCGCCGCGATGCCCGCCGTCATCAGCATCGTGCCGGCGAGGCCGAGTCCGCTGCGCATCTTCGCGCGGCGCCGGTCCTGGATCGTCATGGGTTCACCCGCAGGTCGGGGACACCGGTGGGGTGCCCGGAGGGACAGGGGGCGCCGCCCAGCAGGAAGGTGCCGAACGACTTCATGCCGAACGCTCCCGCCGCGGCGACCCCGAGGCCGGTGAGCACCAGCAGCGCCGGCACGCCGGGGAAGTCGAGCAGTGAGCGCGGCCTGGTGCGGGCCGAGGCGACCGGGGTGACCGACTTCGACGGCGGGTTCACGCCCGCGACCGGAGGTGTGCCCAGGCCCGGAGGTGGCGGTGCGTCAGCCAAAGGCGGTGGAGGTACGACCGGTGCCGGTGCGTCGGGTGGGGTCAGGGGTGAGGAGGCGGAGGCGTTCGCGACGGCCTCGGTGTCACCGACGATCACCACCATCTTGCGCAGCGGGTTGAGCAGCGGCGCGAGTTCCTTGGGCAGCAACGGGGCCACGACGCCGTCCAGGATGCCGCCGAGGCCCAGTTTGGTGCGCAACGCCAGCACGTCGACGGTCAGGGTCAGGCCGCGGCTGGAGGACGTCGCCGACGTGGCTTCGAGTTTCGTGGCCGCCGAGGGCCAGGCCAGGGTGATTCCCAGTGGTTCCAACGCTTTCAGGAGTCCGTCCGGCGGTGCGCCCGGGGCCTTGACCGGGAACTTCTGGCCCAGCACGGTGAACTCGGCCACCGAGAACGTGCTGGTGCCGCTGCCCTTGCTGCCGTCGCTGACGGCCACGGACTCGAAGCGGATCCCCGACATCACGACCACGCCGGCCAGCAGCGAGATCGTCTGCGCGGACGTGACGGCCGTGGAACGTGCTTCGGACGCGCTGACCGTGCTGACGCTGCTCGACGACAGGCCGTCAGCGGTCAGCAGGAACGGCACCTCCTGCTTGGCGCCCGCGTAGGACTCGGCCTTGGTGGCGCCGGCGGAGGCGCGCATGCCCGGTTGGGCCTGGTCGGCCGGGCCGCCGGGGTGTGCCGCGTTGGCCTGCACCGGGTAGGCGAAGCCGAGCAGTTGCGGCAGGCCGGTGCCCACGGCCGCGCCCGGCCACAGCGAACTGGCCACCGACCGGCCGATCGGGCCCGCGCCCAGTTCGGTCTGGGTGTAGGAGAGGTGCACCTCGCCCTGCGGTTCGGCCGGCACCGGGATGAGATCGGTGTGCAGCAGCACGGAGACCGGTGCGGCGTGCGCGGACAGCGTGAAGCCGCCGATGTCGGAGGCCCGAGCGGGCGCCGGGGACAGCAGGAGGAGCAGCAGGACGAGCGCGTACCTCATGACGTCCCTCCGAAGTAGACGGTGGCGAGGTCGGAATCGGCGGAGATCTCGCCGTGCGTCATGACGACGACCTGGTCGGCGACGGCGGAGGCGGTCTCGGCGAACTGCTCGACGATCAGCATCGTGACACCGGAGCGCGCCAACTCCCCCACCACCTCGTACAGCTCTGCGACGATCACCGGTGCCAGTCCCATCGAGAGTTCGTCGATCACCAGCACGGCCGGGTCGGTGATCAGCGCGCGGGAGAACGCGAGCATCTGCTGCTCGCCGCCGGACATCGAACCCGCGAGCTGCCGATGTCGCGCCTTGAGCTTCGGGAACCGGGCGTAGACCACGTCGGCGTCCCCGCGCATCAGGCGAAGGTTCTCTGCCACCGTCAGGTTCGGGAAGATCGCACGCCCTTCCGGGATCGTGCACAGGCCCACGCGCGCCAGCTCGTCGGGCGCGGCGTCGTTGACGTGCACACCGCCCAGGTGCACGTGGCCGGAGGTGGCCCGCAGCTGTCCACTGAGGACTTTGACCAGCGTCGACTTGCCTGCGCCGTTCGGGCCGAGCAACGCGGTGACGGTCCCGCGCGGCACGTTCAGCGACACCCCGCGCAGCACCTCGATCCGGCCGTAGCCGGCGTGGACGTCCGTCAGGTCGATCATCCGAGATACGCCTCCCGGACACCCTCGTGTGCACGAACGACGTCCGGCGTTCCGGACACCAGCAACCGCCCCAGGTTCAGCACGTGCACGTGGTCGCAGTAACCCATCACGAGGTCCATGTCGTGCTCCACCAGCACGACCGAACGGCCCTCGGCGCTCAACTGTCGCAGCAACTCGCCGAACGCGTCGGTCTCCGCACGGTCGAGCCCGGACGACGGCTCGTCCAGCAGCAGCAACACCGGATCGGTGGCCAGCGCGCGAGCCAGTTCCAGCAGTCGCGCGGCACCGGTCGGGACGGTGTCGGCCTGGTTTCCGGCGAACTCCGCGATCCCGACCCGTTCCAGCAACTCCTGCGCGAGCTTCGCGGGCCGGCGCCGGCTTTCCAGCGCCACCAGGACGTTCTCCGAGACCGTCAGCGACCCGAAGACCTCCAGCCGCTGGAACGTCCGCGCGACACCGAGCCTGGACCGCTGGTGCGGGCCGAGCGACGTGATGTCCGCGTCGTCCAGCGTGACCCGGCCCGACGACGGCTTCCGCAGGCCGCTGATCACGTCGAACAACGTCGTCTTGCCCGCGCCGTTGGGCCCGATCAGGCCGGTGACCCCGGGCTCGACGACCAGCGACACGTCGTCGACCGCGGTCACCTCGCCGAAGCGGACCGTCACGCCCTCCACCCGCAACGTGCTCATGCGCGCCGCCAGGACCAGGCCCGGAAACCCCAGCTGACCAGCCCGTTCGGATCCCGCGCGAGCCCGGCCGCCGCGACGCCGAGCAGCACGACCGCCACCCCCGCGAACGCCGGAAAACCGCTCTGCAGCACGGGAAGCAGCATCAGCAGCACTCCGCCGAGCAACGCGCCGGACACCGACGTCACGCCCGCGATCACCGCGAACAGCAGCAACGGCAGGTTGTTGAACAGCTGGAAGTCGCTCGCGGCAACGGTTTCCCGCAGCTGCGCGAACAACCCGCCCGCCAGCCCCGCGATCGCCGCCGACAGCGAGAACACCCAGACCCGGATCCAGCGCACGTTCAACCCCAGCGTCGCGCACGCCGCCGAACTGTCCTTGACCGCGATCATCCGCCGCCCGAGCCGCCCCCGCCTGACCGCCAGCACACCGATCCCGACCAGCACGAACACACCGGCTGCCAGCAGCAGTTGCCCCGTCGCGGACTCGACCATGCGCGGCACCTGCAGACTCCCCCGCACCCCGAAGGCGATCGGCGACTGCAGCACGAGTTTGTCCATGAGCTGCGCGAATCCCAGTGTCGCCAGCGCCAGGTACAACCCGCTGACCCGCAACGCCGTCAACGCGATCAGCGCTCCGACCGCCGCCGCGACGCCCGCACCGATGAGCAACGAGAGCGGAGAGGCCGATCCGAGCCGCGCCACCGTCACCGCGCCCACGCCGACGAACGTGAACTGCCCCAGCGACACCACCCCGCCGTACCCGGTGAGCAGCACCATCGACAGCAGCACGATCCCGAACACCAGCGCCAGCGCGAGCTGCCCCGCCACCACCGAGTCCACCAGCAACGCGAGCGCGACGACCACACCCGCGAACAATCCAGCGCCCACACCGGTGGTCAGCGCGTTCGGCACCGCCACCCCGCGCGTCCCTCGGACGCCGCCGATGCGCAACGGCGACTGCGGCATCGCGAGCAGCACCACGAACAGCAGCAACGCCGGAATCGCCGCCCGGAACGAGATCCAGAACGGCGACGACGGCAGGTAGGCGACGGCGTAGGACTGCACCAGCCCGAGCCCCAGGGCACCGGCGAACGTCCACGGCAGACTCGTCAACCGCCCGACCAGCGCGGCCGTGTACGCCGTGATCACGAGCAACGTCATCGTCACGTAGTCCAGCTGCACGACCGGCGTCAGCAGAATCCCGCCCAGCGCGGCCAAAGCCGACCCGATCGCCCAGCTCAGCGCCGACAACCGGTGCGGCCGCGTCCCGTAGAGCGCGGCCAGTTCCGGCGCGTCCACGCACGCCCGCATCGCGAGCCCGGTCCGCGTCCGGTTCAGCAGCACGTACAACCCGCCGGCGACGAGCACCGCGCAGGCCAGCGTGACCAGGTCGTGCCCGCTGACGAACGACTGCCCGATGTGGACGCCGAGCTGGTCGAGGAACGGCCGCACCGGCCGCGCCTGCGGTGGCCAGATCACCTGCGCGACCCCGATGAGCCCGACCAGCACGCCGACCCCGGCCACCAGCGTGATCCCGATCGGCGCGCCCGCGAGCCGTCGCATGATGAACCGCTCGATCACCAGCCCGAACAGCGGCGCGCACACCCCCACCACGAGCAGCAACGCGAGCCACTGCGGCAGGCCGCGGTTCTCGGCGAGTTCCCAGTAGAGGAACGCCATGACCATGCCGATCGCGCCGTGGCCGACGTTGAACACCTTGGAGGTGCTGTAGGTCAGCACGAGGCCACCGGCCACGACGGCGTACGCGCCGCCCGTGACCAGGCCGAAGATGGTGTAGGCGAGGAGTGCGGTCATGCGCCGCTCCCCGTGACGAGGCCGAAGGCCGGGCAGGCGCGCTTCCCCGTCATCCGCCCACCCCCGTGTCGATCAACGTCCCGCACGAGTAGCCGGACGCCGGGGCCAGCCGCGACCACGCCCCGCCCTTCAGCCGCACCAGCGTCATGCAGGCCGAAGTCCGTTTGCCACCGACGTCCTGCGGCGCGACCATCCCCTCGGCCGTGAAGTCGTGCACCCCTCGCACCGCCTCCAGCATCGCCTTGCGGGTCAACTGGGGCCCGACCTTCGCCGCGGTGGTGACGAACAACCGCGCCGCCGACCAGGCGAACATCCCGAAGTACGAGGGCGCCGCGCCGGGAGCCACCCGCCCGAGCCACTGCTTGTACAGCGCCACCTGGGCGTTCGACTCCTCGAAGAGCGCGCCGTTCGTGTAGACGACGGTGCCGTCGACCGCCGCACCGCCCTGCTTGATGTACTGCGGGTCGTAGGCGGACGGGTCGGTGATGAACGCTTCCGGCGTGTACCCCTGCTGCCGCATGGCCTGCTGCAACCGCACCGCGTACTGCGCGGACCCGATCCAGTAGACGATCTTGGTGCCGGTCTCCTTCAGCTTCGCCACGTACGGCGCGTAGTTGACGTCGGTGATGTCGATGGCCTGCGAGTAGACGAACTTGATCCCGCGCGCCTCCGCCGCCTTCTGCATGCTCTTGGCGTTCTGCGCGCTCGCGTCGGCGTTGAGATAGAGGTACGCGGCCGCGTTGACGCCGCCGGGGAAGCTCGACTTGACCAGGTCCGGCCCGGCCGATGACACGAGGTTCACGACGTTCGACGCGACACCGAAGCTCACGGCCGTGCGCTGGCGTTGCGCGGTGACGGTCGAGGCCCGCAGGTCCGGGATGCCGCACCCGGCCGCCGCCGGTCCGCCGCCCTGGTCGAACGCCGACATCGAGCCCACCAGCGCGAAGGCCTGTTCACAGGCCTGGGAGGTGGCCTGCTGGTCGCCGCCGCTGTCGGTGCGCGAGTCGAACGAGACGAGCTTGAGCTTGCGGCCGCACACCGAGCCCTGGGTGGCGTTGAAGTACTCGACGAACGCCTTGGTCGCCTGCTGCGCCGACTGGAAGAGGCCGGGCACCGGGCCGCTGATGTCGGAGATGTTGGCGATCGTGATCTCGCCGGCCGTGACGCCCTTGTCCGTGGCGCCGCCGGTGCCCTGACAGCCGCCCGCGATGCTGCCGGGCGGGTTCGGCTGCTTGTTGGGCTCCTGCGGGTTCGCTGCACCCGGTTGCTCCGCGGTGCCCTCGGACACGGCGCCGTCCTCGCCGGTCACCGCGCCGTCCTGAGTGCCCGCCGTTCCTCCTTGAGGCACGACGAGTGCGGCCCGTTGCTCGTCGGTGAGCCTGCTTCCGCATCCGGCGAGCAACGCGCAGATCGTGAGTGCGATCAGTGCGGTCCTGCGACGCATGCGCACTGACGTTAGGGATCTGCATCCATCCAGACCCAAGCAACTTCTAGAACGCGTTCTATCTGCAAAGAATCGCACGGAAAGCCGTCACCAAAACGCGGTCGCCTCGTTAGAAGCGACCGCGCCAAGGAACACGTTCTACTTACGACGGCGGCAGCAGTTCCGGACGGCGCGGCCGGATCACGTCCCCGGAGGACTCCCCGCGCACCCGCCGCATCACCCACGGCACGACGTGCTCGCGCGCCCACTGCCAGTCCTCTGCCCGCCGCACGCGACGGTCGACCAGCGGAGCCACGCCGAGCAGGGTCCGTTCCAGCGCGTGCTCAACCCCCAGGCCCTCCAGAACGGAGATCGCGACCTCGGTGTGCCCGAGCGAGTTGAGGTGCAGCCGGTCCGCGGACCACATGCGGCGGTCGCGCAGCTGCCGCATGTTCCACATGTCGCCCAGCACGCAGTCATGTTCGGCGGCGATCGCGCGCACGTGCTCGTTGTAGATGGCCACGCGACCACGCATCTTGCGGAACACCGGGTCGTCACCACCGTCGACGCCCGTGAACAGGATTACGCGCGCGCCCGCGTTGACCAACCGTGCGACGGCCGCGCGATAGCGGCGCATCAACGCGTCGATGTCCACCTTCGGACGCATGAGGTCGTTTCCACCCGCGTAGAGCGAGACGAGGTCCGGCTTCATCGCGAGAGCGCGTTCGAGCTGCTCGCCCAGCACCTGCGGCAGCAGCCGGCCGCGCACGGCCAGGTTGGCGTAGGTGAACTCGGGGTCCGCCGCGCCCAGCACGTCGGCGACGCGATCGGCCCAGCCCCTCACGCCGTTCGGTCGGCTGGCGTCGTCATCGCCCACACCCTCGGTGAACGAGTCCCCCAACGCCACAAAACGCTTGCTCATGCTCACGACCCTATGCGGGGCATTCAGCGCAGACCTGGCCGGGGTTGCGGCCTCGGCGATAACGTTTCGATAACGGAGACGTCTCGAACTGAGGCGCTCTCCCATTCCTGGCCGTATCCCCGGTCGTGCGACTCTCCATGGATCTGGCTAAGCCGACGCGACTGATGGTCGCGCTGGCCGGCTGTGCGCTGGCGGTGCTCCTGAACACCGGGAGCGCGATCGGTCAGCCCAGCACGACGCCGTCCACCCCCATCTCCACGCCGCCGCCCGGCAGCAGCGGGACGGGCGACGAGGTCGTCCAGACGCAGTGGGGGCCGCTCGGACCGGCTGACCGGGACTTCATGAACCGGGTCAAGCAGGCCGGACTGTGGGAGAAGCCCGCGGGCGAGAAGGGCAAGGCCAAGCGCGCCGACCAGCCCAAGATCCAAGAGGCCTGCAAGCACCTCATCGAGGGGCACACGCTCTTGGACAACGTGGTGAACCGGGCGGGCGTTCTACTCGGCCACACGTTGCCCACCGAAGCCTCGGACGAGCAGAAAGGCTGGCTCGCCGAGATGGACGCGGCGAACGGCGACGAGTTCGACGCCGTGTTCGCCAACCGGCTCCGCGCGGCGCACGGCAAGGTCTACGCCTATGCCGCGCAGATCCGGGCGGGCACCAAGAACGAGCTCGTCCGCATCCTTTCCACGCAAGCGATGATCACCGTCTTCGACCACATGAAGGTGCTCGAGGAGACCGGTCGCGTCGACTTCGCCGGACTGGAGTCACCACAACCACTCGCGCCTCCACCGCCCGCGGACAACACCGGGGCACCGGACGCGTCAGGTGACCAGCCCGCCGACCAGTCAGCGAACCCGACCGACGGCGTGATCCCGACCGTGCCGGAGGGCACGAAGTTCACCCGCACCGCCGAGCAAGGCGTGTTCGGGGACAACAACGGCGTCTTCTTCGCCGCCATCGGGGTGCTCGCGCTCGCGCTGGTGGGGATGCGAATGATATCCCGATCGAAGAAAACACGGCGGAAATCTCGTTCGTTCTAAAAAAACAGCACACCCAGGTTCAATCCCGAAGATAGCGGCCCCATACCGCCGTCAGCTTCACCATGCCGTTTTATCGGACTACCACGAGGTGGCAAATGGCTATTCACCGGAGGAAATCCACGATCTGGCTCACCGCCGCTGCGGCGGCGATGGCCGTGGTCGCGGGCGGTGCCGCGGTGGTGGCCATCAGTTCTTCTGATGGCTCCGCGCTCGCCGACGGTGCGGACAAGAGCTTGTTCGTCGACATCACCAAGGTGAAGCCGAACGTCAAAAAACCAAAGCCGGAGAACGACGCCACCACAGGCACGTTCACCGTCAACTGCGGGCGGAACGAGAACGGGCACTTCAACCCGGACAACTTCATCGCGCAGCCTGGTGTTCGCAACGGTGCCCAGCACCTGCACGACTACGTCGGCAACCTCTCCACGAACGCGGACTCGAACAACAAGTCGCTGCAGGCGGCAGGCACGACCTGCAAGAACGGCGACAAGTCCGCGTACTTCTGGCCCGTCGTGCGCATCATCGACGAGGAAGCGGAAGAGGCCGCACCGGCCGAGGAGCAGGCCCCGCCGAAGAAGGACGACAAGGCCCAGCAGGACAAGGACAAGGCCGACAAGGCCGCGGCCCAGCTCGAGTGCCCCGACGTCGCGTCGCTGCTGCCCGAGGACGTGCCGGACGCCGCCCAGGCGGAGATCGACAAGGAACTCGAGAACATCGAGAAGGTGACCGCCGAGGCCGAGAAGAGGCTCGAGACCACCAAGGCCCAGGACCGCGACAACATCATCGTCGGCCCGACGCGCGAGAAGCGCGCCGCCATCCTGAACCGGATGATGCTGGCGTTCAGCCGCCAGGGCAAGCAGGCTCCCGACCTGAACCCGGCCGCCGCCTGCGCGATCAAGGACAAGGCCGCGGGCGAGAAGGGCCTCGACAACGGCGGCGAGAACGCCGACGCCGCCCAGGCAGAGGGCACCGAGGCCAAGAAGAACCAGAACAACCCGGAGGAGAACGCCGACAACGAGCTCGAGGGCAACGAGGGCGAGATCCAGCGCCCCGCCGTCGTCGACCTCCAGTTCCGCGGCAGCCCGACCGGCAAGGTCGTCGCGATGCCGAAGTTCCTCCGCATTCTCTACGGTGACGCGAAGGCCGGCCAGAACGGCCCGAAGAACGCCAAGGCGTCCTGGACCTGCACCGGGTTCGAGGACAAGGTCCTGATGGACAAGTACCCGATCTGCCCGCAGGGCTCGAACGTCAAGCGGATCCACGACTTCCCGAGCTGCTGGGACGGCAAGAACATCGACTCCGAGAAGCACCGCGAGCACATCGTGTTCCCGGACGCCAACGGCAAGTGCCAGAAGGGCTTCAAGGCCGTTCCCCAGCTGCGCATCTCGCTGACCTACAAGATCCCGCTGGACGTCCAGAAGGACGGTCGCTACCTGGTCGACTCCTTCCCGGAGGAGGAGCACAACCCGCTCACCGACCACGACGACTTCGCCAACGTGATGTCGCAGAAGATCATGAACCGCCTCGTCAACTGCGTCAACACCGGCAAGAAGTGCCGCGAGTGACGCTCTGACCACGTAGTTCAGATAGGCGAAATCCCCCGGTGCCCCTCCCGCGCACCGGGGGATTTCCGTTGTCCCGCTTGAGGTTGTTCACCAGCGTGAATCTTGTTCCGGAATGATTGACCGAAAAGGTATAGACCACTAACACTGACCGCATGGTCACCCGCTCCTGCACGGTGCTGATCGCACTGCTGGCATCCCTTCTGGTCCCGGTCACCGGCCCGAGCGCTTCGGCGGCGCCGGCGACGTTCGTCCACCCGGGAGTCGTGGTCTCCCGGCCACAGCTCGACTTCATGCGCACCAAGGTCCTGGCCGGCGCACAGCCGTGGAAAACGGCCTACGACCGCATGATGGCGTCGAAGTACGCCGACCTGAACCGCACGCCGAAGCCCCGCGCCGTCGTGGAATGCGGTCCCGTCAGCAATCCCAACAACGGCTGCACCGACGAACGCGAGGACGCGCTCGCCGCCTACACGCTCTCCCTGGCCTGGTACGTCACCCGTGACGCCAGGTACGCGACCAAGGCGATCCAGATCATGGACGCCTGGTCCAACACGATCCGCGACCACACCAACTCGAACGCCCCGCTGCAGACGGCGTGGAGCGCCAGCAGCTGGCCCAAGGCCGCCGAGATCATCAAGCACGTCTACGGAACCTGGCCCAACAGCGCCAGGTTCGGCACGATGCTGCGCACCGTCTACCTGCCCGAGATCCAGAACGGCCGCGCGAACACCAACGGCAACTGGGAACTCAGCATGATGGAGGCATCGATCGGCATCGCCGTGTTCCTGGAGGACAAGGCCGCCTACGACAAGGCGATCGGCATCTTCCGGACGCGCATCCAGGCGTTCATCTACCTGACCACCGACGGCGCGCTGCCGAAGACGCCGCCGGGCAGTGGCATCGACACCAGGGCCGAGATCATCTCCTACTGGCACAACCAGTCCACGTTCGTCGACGGCCTCACCCAGGAGACCTGCCGCGACTTCGCGCACACGGCGTACGGGCTGAGCGCGGCCTCGCACCTCGCCGAGACCGCGTGGATCCAGGGCCAGGACATCTGGGGCGAGATCAAGGACCGCATGCGCCACGCGTGGGGTCTGCACAGCAAGTACCAGAACGGCGAGCCGATGCCGTCCTGGCTGTGCGGCGGCACGCTCAGCCGTGAGCTCGGGCCGACGCCGGAGGTCAGCTACAACGCGCTGAACACCCGGCTGGGCATCGCGATGGCGAACACCAAGATCTACACGGAGTCGAATCGTCCACACGGGACCGACAACCTCTTCATCGCCTGGGAGACGCTGACTCACGCAGCCAACCCCTCCTAGGAGCGACTAGCGTGCGCTCATGACCGAGACACCGGACGTGAAGCCACGCAGCCGCGACGTGACCGACGGCCTGGAGCGCACCGCCGCGCGCGGCATGCTCCGGGCCGTCGGCATGGGTGACGAGGACTGGGAGAAGCCGCAGATCGGCGTCGCCTCGTCGTGGAACGAGATCACGCCCTGCAACCTGTCGCTCGACCGTCTCGCGAAGGCGTCGAAGGACGGCGTGCACGCGGCGGGCGGATACCCACTGGAGTTCGGCACGATCTCGGTGTCGGACGGCATCTCGATGGGCCACGAGGGCATGCACTTCTCGCTGGTCTCGCGCGAGGTGATCGCCGACAGCGTCGAGACCGTGATGATGGCCGAGCGGCTGGACGGGTCGGTGCTGCTCGCGGGCTGCGACAAGTCGCTGCCCGGCATGCTGATGGCGGCGGCGCGGCTCGACCTGGCCAGCGTGTTCCTCTACGCCGGGTCGATCCTGCCCGGCCGGGTCACGCTGACCGACGGCACCGAGAAAGAAGTCACGATCATCGACGCGTTCGAGGCCGTCGGGGCCTGCGCGCGCGGACTGATGAGCCGTGAGGACGTCGACCTGATCGAACGCGCGATCTGCCCCGGCGAAGGCGCGTGCGGTGGCATGTACACGGCGAACACGATGGCCAGCGCGGCCGAGGCCCTCGGCATGTCGTTGCCGGGCAGCGCCGCTCCCCCGGCCACCGACCGGCGCCGCGACGGGTTCGCGCGAAGGTCCGGGCAGGCCGTGGTCGAGATGCTGCGCAAGGGCATCACGGCGCGGCAGATCATGACGCGCGAGGCGTTCGAGAACGCCATCGCCGTCGTGATGGCGTTCGGCGGCTCCACCAACGCGGTGCTGCACCTGCTCGCGATCGCGCACGAGGCCGGCGTCGAGCTGGACCTGGACGACTTCAGCCGCATCGGCTCGCGCGTGCCGCACCTGGCCGACGTGAAGCCGTTCGGACGCCACGTGATGACGGACGTCGACCGCATCGGCGGCGTACCCGTGGTGATGAAGGCGCTGCTGGACGCCGGTCTGCTGCACGGCGACTGCCTCACCGTCACCGGTCGCACGGTCGCCGAGAACCTCGCCGACATCGACCCGCCCGACCCGGACGGCCTCGTGCTGCGCGCGCTCGACAAGCCCATCCACCACACCGGCGGCATCACGATCCTCAAGGGCTCGCTCGCCCCGGAAGGTGCCGTGGTCAAGTCGGCGGGCTTCGACTCGGACGTCTTCACCGGCACCGCGCGGGTGTTCGACCGCGAGCGCGCCGCGATGGACGCGCTGGAGGACGGCACCATCACCGCCGGCGACGTCGTGGTCATCCGCTACGAGGGTCCCAAGGGCGGGCCGGGCATGCGTGAGATGCTCGCGATCACCGCGGCGATCAAGGGCGCGGGCCTGGGCAAGGACGTCCTGCTGCTCACCGACGGCCGGTTCTCCGGTGGCACGACGGGACTCTGCGTCGGGCACGTGGCACCGGAGGCGGTCGACGGCGGGCCCATCGCGTTCGTGCGCGACGGCGACCAGATCACGCTGAACGTCGCGAAGGGCACGCTCGACGTCGACGCCGACCTGGACGGCCGCAAGGAAGGCTGGGCGCCGTTGCCCCCGCGCTACGAACGCGGCGTGCTCGCCAAGTACGCCAGGCTGGTCGGCTCGGCCTCACGCGGAGCCGTCTGCGACTAGTGGTGTGGCTCGGAACGGTGCCGGGGGAATTCGCGGTCAGACGGGTGCATCGTGGTGCCGCCCCCACGTCCTCGTACTGGTTGTACGGGGGCGTGGGGGCGGTGCCGCGAGGCGCCCTGCTGAGTGTGGATTACCTCGCCGACGTTCCGAGACGCGCCGCTAGAAGCGAAGCTCGGCCGCCGAGCGGACCAGTGACTCCACTGGCGAGCCCGGCGGCCAGGCGAGCACCGTCGTGACGTCCGGCGCGTCCACGACGGGCACCGCGACGTGTTCCGGCCACTGCCAGGCGCGGCTGGAGGCGGGGATGACGAGCAGGGTCCTGCCGAGCGCCACCAACTGGGCCAGCTGCGACTGGGTGCGCACCTCGGGTCCCGGCCCGTCCGGATAGGTCCCGTCGAGCCGCGGCCAACGGGCGATCGGCAGGTCCGGCACGGCGCTGACCTCGGCCAGCGTGAGGGTGTCGCGGGCCGCGAGCGGATGCGTCGCCGGGACGATCGCCACCTGGCTCTCGGTGTGGAGGTCGGCGGTGTCGAACCCCGCGAGGTCGTCGAACGGGCGGTGCATCAACGCGATGTCGGCCTGCCCGTCGCGCAGCCGGTGTGCCTGCTCCCCCACCTCGCACAGCATGACCTCGACCGGGTCGGCCAGAACGTCGAGCAGTGCTCGCAACAGCTCGTGGGACGCTCCGGCCTTGGTCACGAGCACCAGCGGGCGGTCCGGATCTCCCGCACGACGGGTCCGGCGGGCGGCGGCCGCGACCGCGTCGAGCGCCGTTCTGGCCTCCCGCAACAACACCTGGCCCGCGCCGGTGAGGGCCGCGCCGCGCCGGTCCCGGTCCAGGAGCCGGACGCCGAGTCGTCGTTCCAGCTGGGTGATCGCCCGCGACAGAGGCGGCTGGGCGATCCCGAGCCGGGTGGCGGCGCGTCCGAAGTGGAGCTCCTCCGCGACGGCCACGAAATAGCGAAGCTCGCGGGTCTCCAGGTCGTCCACGGACCAAGCCTATTACCCGTGAGGTATCAGAGCTTACTGAATCGATCTTGGACAGCACGCCCACAGCGAGCAGAGCATGAGGGCGTGAACAAGAAGACCGCGCTGGTCACCGGCGCGAACAAGGGAATCGGCTTCGCCATCGCCCAGGGGCTCGGGGTGCTCGGCTTCAGGGTCGCGGTGGGCGCACGGGACGACGTTCGCCGCAAGGACGCCGTCGAACGCTTGCGTGCCAACGGAATCGACGCGTTCGGCGTCGCGCTGGACGTCACCTCCGACGACAGCGTCGCGGAGGCCGCGGCGACGATCGAGCGGCTCGACGTGCTCGTCAACAACGCCGGCATCGGCGGGCGCACCGACGCGGGAGCGCAGGACCCGGCGACGCTCGACCTCGACGTCGTCCGCACCGTCCTCGACACCAACGTGTTCGGGGTCGTCCGGGTCACGAACGCGATGCTCCCGCTGCTGCGCCAGGCCGCCTCACCGCGGATCGTCAACGTGTCGAGCAACATGGGGTCGCTGGCGTTGCGGACCGGCCCGATCATGGCGGCGTACGCGCCGTCGAAGTCGATGCTCAACAGCATCACCGTCCAGTACGCGCGGGCGTTCGACGGCACGAACGTCATCGTGAACGCCTGCTGCCCCGGCTACGTCGCGACCGACTTCACCGGCTTCGCCTCACCACGAACGCCCGAGCAGGGCGCCGCGATCGCGCTCAGGCTCGCCACCCTGCCCGACGACGGACCGCGCGGTGGTTTCTTCGACGACGAGGGCGTCATCGCGTGGTGAAGGGTCGCCCAGTCGGCTGAATTCGCCACGCGGACACGGTCACCCGGTCGGTGGGCGTCCGCGATTGAGCTCACAGCGGCGGGTACTTCGCGTTCACAGGCAACAGCCAACGCGGAGGGACGACACGATGATCGATCAGACGCACGTTGAGGCTCTGTACGACTGCGACGTGATCGACAACCGGGGTGAGAAGATCGGTTCGGTCAAGCGGGTGTGGCTCGAGGACGGCACCGGCAAGCCGATGTGGGCCGAGGTCCACACCGGACTGTTCGGCATGAAGGAGAGCTTCGTCCCGATCCAGCAGGGACAGGTGGCGGGCGGCGCGATCACCGTCCCCGTCACCAAGGAGCAGGTGAAGGAGTCGCCGAGCATGCACACCTCGGGCGACCACATGTCGGACCAGGAGCAGGAGGCGCTCTACCGGCACTACGGGATGATCCCGCAGGCCAAGACCGGTGAGCACGACCGGCTCGGCGGCAAGGCCGGCAACGGCAGGAAGGCCGCGGGACAGCAGGCCGCCGGGCAGCGCGGTACCGCACGCGGTGACGCGGCCGAGGTCACGCTCTCGGAGGAGAAGCTCGACGTCGGCACCCGCAGCGTCGAGACGGGCCGGGTGCGGCTGGTCAAGCACACGGTCACCGAGCAGCGCAACATTACCGTTCCGGTCACGCACGAGGAGGTCCGGGTCGTCCGCGAGCCCGCGGAAGGCAGCACCGGCAAGGCGTTCGCCGACGAACAGGCGGAGATCACCTTGCACCGCGAGGAACCGGTGGTGCAGAAGCGCACCGAGGCCGTGGAACGGGTGCGGCTGGAGAAGGACGCGGTCACCGAGCAGAAGGACATCAAGGGCGAGGTCCGCAAGGAACGCGTCGAGGTCGAGCGCGACGACGAACCGCGCGGCCGCCGCTGACCGAACGCCGTGCGAACCGCCCACCACTTCCGCCGGTGGGCGGTTCGCGGCGATTCCAGGCGACACCGGGAAAAGTGACGCAGGCACTGCTGGATCGCCAGTGGGACAACGTCTTCGACCACCAGGTGTGGCGCTCGCTCGTCGGCGTGCTCGACACCGATGGCGACGGCCGCGTCTTCCACGGTGAGTTCGCCGCGGGCGGCTACGGCACTGCCCTGCCCTGCCCGCCGAGGAGTCGTTCCGACCCGCGGGCCGCGGGCAACCACCTCTACGGCCCGCCGGTCTGATTCAGTACAGGCTGTCGAGAACGTCGGAGTAGCGCTTCTCGATCTCCCGGCGGCGCGGCTTCAGCGACGCGGTCAGCAACCCGTCCTCGACGCTGAAATCGTGCTCCAGCACGGCGAACCGCTTGATCGTCTCGTGCCGTGCGAGCTGCGCGTTGACGGTCTTGATGGCGTTGTCCACTTCGGACTCGGCGTCCGCGAGCCCCGAGGCGGTGTCCGGGTCGAGCGTCACGAGCGCCACGCAGTACCTGCGCCGGTCGCCGTGCACGATCACGTTGCTGATGTACGGCGACGCCGCGTTGATCATGCTCTCGATCCGGGTCGGCGCCACGTACTTGCCGCCCGAGGTCTTGATCAGTTCCTTCTTGCGGTCGGTGATCTTCAACCGGCCCGCGTCGTCGAGCTCACCGATGTCGCCGGTGTGCAGCCAGCCGTCGACCAGCGACTCGGCGGTGGCGTCCGGCCGGTTGTGGTAGCCGCGCATGACGCCGGGGCCGCGCAGCAGCACCTCGCCGTCGTCGGCGATCTTGACCTCCATGCCGGGGATCGGCGGGCCGACCGTGCCGATCTGGATCATGCCCGGCCGGTTGAAGAACGTCGCCGCGGACGACTCGGTGAGCCCGTAGCCCTCCAGGATCGTGATGCCGGCGCGCTCGAAGAACTCCGCGATCTCGGGGGCGAGCGGCGCGGAACCCGACACGAAGTAGCGGATCCGGCCGCCCACGCGGTCGCGCAACTTGCGGTACACCAGGCGATCCGCGAGCCAGCGCGTCGCCGGGCCGTGCTGGCGGTCGGCCCACCGGAAGATCTTCTCGGTGACGCCGCCCTTCTCCCGCGCTCCCGCGACGATCCGGCCGTGGATCTTCTCGAAGATGCGCGGCGCGGCTGCCACGATGGACGGCCGCAGCTCGCCGAGGTTGTCCACGATCCGCTCGACGCTGCCGTCGACGGCGGTCGGCACGCCCGCGGCGATCATCGCCATCGTCAGCACCTTGCCGAACGCGTGTGACAGCGGCAGCCACAGGAAGTGCAGGTCGGTCGGCCGCAGAATGCCCAGGGACGCAACGGCTTCCGCCGTCGTCAGCCAGTTCTCGTGGGTGAGCTCGACACCCTTGGGCGTGCCGGTCGTACCAGAGGTGTAGATCAACGTCGCCAGGTCGTCCTGCCCGAGCCCGTCGATCAGCGCGTCGTAGTCGCCCGAGGACTGGGGAACCGCGCCGAACCGCAGCACCTCGACGCCGTCCGGCATCGACGCGGCGTGCTCGTCCGTCTCCACGACGACGATCCGGCTGCCGGAGTCGCCGATGATGTGCGCGACCTCCGCGGCCGTGCTGTTCGGGTAGATCGTGGTGGTGGCGCCCCCGGCGGCGAGCACGGCGAGGTCGGTGACGATCCACTCGATGCTCGTGCGGCCCATCAACGCCACGCGGTCACCCTTGCGCAGGCCCTTCTCAGCCAGCCCGAACGCCTCCGCGGCGACCCGTTCCTGCAGCTCGGACCACGTGAGCGAGACCCAGCCACCGTTGTCGCGGTACCGCATCGCCTCAGCGTCGGGCGTGCGGGCGACCCGGTCGCGCAGCAGGCCGGGAATCGACAGCGCCATTGCTCTCCCCTTCTCTGGAGCGTCGCTCCAGAGCGGTACTCTAACCCTCATGTCCGACCGACGACAGTCTCTCCTCGACGCGGCGCTCAAGCTCGTCGAGGAAGGCGGCCTGGACGCCGTCACGATCGCGGCGCTGACCGAGCGGTCCGGCATGTCGAACGGCAGCATCTACCACCACTTCGGCAGCCGCGCGGGCGTGTTCGCGCAGCTCTACGCCGACAGCTACGCCCGGTGCGTCGCCGCGATGCTGCCCGCCCTGAACGCCCCGACCGCGGTCTCGGGGGTGCGCGCACTGACCCTGAGCTACCTCGACTGGGTCATGGCGAACCCCAGCCGGGCGCGCTTCCTCTACGCCGCACCGGACCACGCCGACCCGGCGGCCAAGATGGCGGAGTTCACGCCGGTCCTGGCCTGGTTCCTCGACCGGATGGCGTCCGGCGACCTGCGCACGGTCCCGCCGTGGGCGTTGGAGCCCGTGGTGATGGGCCCGGCACACGAGTCGGTGCGCCGGTTCCTGCTCGGGGTGTTCGACCTGGCCGAGGCGCGCGAGATCGTCGCGGACGCCGTGTGGGCCGTGCTGAAGCCCTAGTCCCAGGCGGCTTTCGGCGCGGGGAAGACCAGGTCGCCGTTGACGCTCTCCAACTGCACCACGGTCCCGAACACCTTCCCGCGCACGACGTTCATGCCGTTCTCGTGAACCTGCACGAACTCTTCCTCATCCCCAGTCATGCGATCATTATCAGCTACGAACGACCTTCGTTGGCCATAGAACACCTGTTCGATTACGCTGCGGTCTATGCGCCAGGGATCACTGTTCGACCTGGACGCGGAGCCGGAACTGGCCCCGCTCGCCCCGCACCGCACCGAGCTCGGCCACGGGGCGTGGATCGACGTCCAGCCGGGCTGGCTCGCGGGCGCCGACGCGTTGTTCGACCAGCTCGTCGACGAGGTGCCGTGGCGCGCCGAACGCCGCCAGATGTACGACGCCGTGGTCGACGTGCCGCGCCTGCTCTGCTTCTACAGCGGCACTTTGCCGTTCGACGTCCTCACCACGGCCCGCGAGGCGTTGTCGAGGCACTACCTGCCCGAGCTGAACGAACCGTTCACGACCGCCGGGCTCTGCTACTACCGCGACGGCCGGGACAGCGTGGCCTGGCACGGCGACACGGTCGGCCGCGGCCAGACCGAGGACACGATGGTCGCGATTCTCTCCGTGGGCACCCCTCGTGCCCTGCTGCTGCGGCCGCGCGGAGGCGGCGAGACGCACAAGTACGCGCTGGGGCACGGCGATCTGCTCGTGATGGGCGGCTCGTGCCAGCGCACCTGGGAGCACGCCATCCCGAAGACCTCGAAGGTCGTCGGGCCGAGGATCAGCGTCCAGTTCCGCCCGCACGGAGTCCGCTAGCGACCAGCTCCTCGGACACCCGCCACACCCGCTGGGCCTCGTCCGTGCCGCGCAGACGGCCGTAGAGGGCCTGCTCGGCGGGCGGCCCGCTCAGGTGTCCGAAACGGGCCGGGCCGTAGAACACCCCGGCTTCCGGTGCCGTCGCGGCGAGCAAGGCCGGGAGCTGGGCGGACTCGACGGTGCCGAGGACGCCCACGCTCGAAAAGACCCGGACCACGCGCACGCCGAGCGTGTCCTTGGCGCGGCCGACCTCGGGACGGGCCGCGAGCAGGTTGGTGGGGGCCACGCCGGGATGGGCGAGGTTGCTCGTGATGCCCCAGCCGCCCGCCTCACTGCGCCGGGCGAGCTCCAGTCCGAAGAGCCCGAAGGCGATCTTCGACTGGCTGTAGGCCTTGCCGCCGTTGTACGAGCGCTCCCAGTTCAGGTCGTCCCAGTTGATGGCATTCTGGTTGGCGGCGATGCTGATCTGCGAGGTCACGCGCGCACGGCCGGCCTTGAGCAACGGCAGCAGCTGGGCGACGAGGGCGAAGTGGCCCAGGTGGTTCGTGCCGAACTGGAGCTCGAACCCGTCCGCGGTGGTCTGCCGCTCGGGCGGGGTCATGACGCCCGCGTTGTTGATCAGGATGTGGACGGGTTCGTCCTCCTCCAGCAACGCCGAGCCCAACGCGGTGACCGAAGCCAGCGAGGAGAGGTCGAGCGAGCGCAACGACACGTCGGCGTCCGGAGTCTGCCGCCGGATCGCGGCGATCGCCGCCTCGCCCTTGCGCTGGTTGCGGACGGGCATGACGACCTCGGCACCGGCCGCCGCGAGCCGTCTCGCGATGCCGAGCCCGACCCCGTCGCTGGCGCCGGTGACGACGGCCCGCTTTCCGGTCAGGTCCGGGACCTCGACGTCGAACTTCCTGCTCATCGCGCACTCCCCTGCTAGTTGTGGTGTCGTCCTCCACAGTGGCCTGACCGGCACGACCTCATCCAGGACCTCTCGCTCCGTGGCTACGGGAGCGCGCGCACGTTAGAAATCAGGGAGACGGAGAGGAGCCGACGTGGCGATCGACCGAGCCGGCCTGGCGGCGTTCCTGCGGCGGCGCAGGGAGGCCTTGCAGCCCGAGGACATCGGACTCCCGCGCGGGCCGCGGCGCAGGACCAGCGGTCTGCGCCGGGAGGAGGTCGCCGCCCGGTGCAACATGTCCACCGACTACTACGCGCGCCTGGAACAGGAACGCGGAACGCACCCGTCCGGGCAGATGATCGCGGCGATCGCCCAGGGCCTGCACCTGTCACTGGACGAGCGCGACCACCTGTTCCGGCTCGCCGGGCACAGCCCACCGCACCGCGGTTCGCTCAGCGAGCACGTCAGTCCCGGCCTCGCGCGGATCTTCGACCGCCTGCAGGACACTCCGGCCGAGATCGTCACCGAGCTCGGCGAGACGCTGCGCCAGACCCCGCTCGGCATCGCGCTCACCGGTGACGCGAGCCGGTACACCGGTCCGGCCAGGAGCCTCGGCTACCGGTGGTTCACCGACCCGGCGGCCCGCGCGTTGTACGACCCCGCCGACCACGAGTTCCTCGGCCGGATGTTCACCTCCGGCCTGCGCGAAGCCCTCACCCGGCACGGCCCCGGCTCCCGCGCCGCGCACTACACCGACCTCCTGCTCGCCCGCAGCGAGGAGTTCCGGACCGTCTGGGATGCCCAGGAGATCGGCCTGCGCCCCAAGGAGTTCAAGCGCTACGTCCACCCGAGCGTCGGCGCGCTGGAACTGCAGTGCCAGACGTTGCTCGACCCCGACCAGAACCACTTCCTGCTGGTCTACACCGCCACGCCCGGCACCGAGAGCTACGAGAAGCTGCAGCTGCTGGCCGTCATCGGATCCGCTGCGCCAGCGGGCTGACCAGCAACAGCAGCAGGCCCCATTGACATCCTCTCCGCCCTAAGGACGGAGATTCCCTCCACGCTGCGCGTGGATCGCGCGGCGTGCGGGTGGGTTACCGTTTCACGGCGCGGTGCCGGCACGGATGCTGGTCTTACCTGCGCTCCGCGGTCGTTTAGGCTCTCCGCCTGTCCGGCGGCGAGCACGTTCTTGGCGGCGTTGATGTCCCGGTCGTGGACGGCACCGCACGGGCATGTCCATATCCGCACAGACAGCGGTTTCGGCCCGTCGATCCGCCCGCACTCCGAGCAGGTCTGCGAGGTCGGCAGCCACCGGTCGATCCGGGCGAACCCACGCCCGTACCGGGCCGCCTTGTACTCCAGCATGCCGGAGAAAGCCGCCCATCCGGCGTCGTGCACGGACTTGGCGAGCCTGGTGCGGCACAGACCGGTCACGCACAGGTCCTCGACGTAGACCGCTTGGTTGTCGCGGATGATCGCCGTGGACAGCTTGTGCTGCCAGTCCCGCCGCGTGTCGGCCACCTTCGCGTGCGCGCGAGCGACCTTCACGACGGCCTTCTTACGGTTGTTCGAGCCCTTGACCTTGCGGCTCAGCGACTTCTGCAACCGCGCCAGCCTGCGCGCCGCCTGGCGCAGGAACCTCGGCGCCGTCACCTTCGTCCCGTCCGAGAGCACCGCGAAATGCGTCAGACCCAGATCGATGCCGACCCCGGACCCGGTCGCCGGCACCGTCTCGTCCAGGTCGGTCGTCACGACGAACGAGGCGAAGTAGCGGCCTGCCGCGTCCTTCACGATCGTCACCGACGACGGTTCGGCGGGCAGCTCACGCGACCAGCGCACGTCAAGGTCACCGATCTTCGGCAGTCGCAGCCGCCCGTTGTCCAGGACCTTGAACCGGGAGTTGCGCGTGAACCGGATCGTCTGCCGGTTGTCCTTGCGGGACCGGAACCGGGGCGCCGCTATCTTGCGGCCCTTGCGTGTGCCCGTGACCGAGGCAAAGAAGTTGCGATACGCGACGTTGAGATCAGCCAGCGCCTGCTGCAACACCACCGCCGACACCTCACCCAGCCACGCCCGCTCCGGCGTCGCCTTGGCCAGGGTGATGACCCGCTTGGACAACTCCCCGTCAGAGGGGTACCGCTCGCCGTTCTCACGGGCGGCCTGGCGTGCGCGCAGTCCGTCGTTGAACACCACCCGCGCACACCCGAACGCCCGCGCCAGCGCGTCCCGCTGACCTGGCGCCGGATAGACACGGAAGTTGTACCGTAACTGCACAGCGTCATTATATTCTTTTGGTTCCATGCAGAATCTGACCGGTTGATCCTGGCCGGCACGGTTTCTTCGCGTCTCACACGCACTTGGTCTTCGTGACGAAGTACCGGCACACGACGTTCGGCCATCGGCACCTGACCCGGCTGGAAGAGATCATGCGGGCGGTCTGCGCCGACTTCGAGACCGAACTGGCCGAGTCCAACGGCGAGACCAGCCACGTCCACCTGCTGGTGAACTTTCCGCCCAAGGTCGCGATCTCCAAGCTGGTCAACTCCCTCAGGGGTGTCTCCTCCCACCGGATGCGGCAGGAATTCCCCGAACTAGCCCACTACTACTGGCAAGCACAACGCCTCTGGCCGGGCTCCTACTTCGCCCGCTCAGTCGGAGATGCGCCGATCAGCGTGCTGCGCCAGTACATCGAGCAGCAGAACCGGCCGGTCTAATTAGGGCACGCTCGGCCGCGACCGGCCTCCCGCGCGAGCCTTCACCACCGGGCTGAATCCCGGCACACTAGCCCGCACTTCGGTAGCACCAGCAGCGTGATCGCGATGGCGACCACGGCGTCGGTGAACAGGACCAGGCGGTCGGGCTCGCGCTTCATGGACACCCGACCACCGTAGTCCTCAATGGATCACCGAACTCAGATCACGTCGACGAACACGGGGTTGGCGTAGAACCAGAGGTCCGCCCACGGGTCCGAGTTCGCGATCTCGTCGACCACCGGATCACCGGACGAGGTGAGCCGCTTGCCGTCACTACCCCGCAGCCGCAGGTAGAACGACCGCTCGACGTTCTTGAAGGTGTGCGTGAACCGGATCTTGCCCGTGCGCGGCACCTCGAACGTCTTCGCGACCGCGGTCTCCGGCGCCAGGAACAGGTCGCGGTCCGCGGACGGCCCGGTCACCGGGCCCGAGATCAGGTCGACCTTGGCCAGCACGGGCCGGGAGCCGGAGAAGTTCGGGCCGGAGGCGCGGTCGATCTCGATGGTGATCTCGACGTCGCCGCCGCGGCGCACGAACGTCCGCCCGCCCAGCGTCACGCCGCGCAGGTCGTCGCGCGACCGCACGCGCAGCTCCAGGCCGTCGATCAGGCGGCCGTGCACGGTCAGCACCTTGCCCGCCTGCAGGCCGCGCATGATGTCCACATAGGACTTCGACCGGGCGCCGACGACGTTCGCGCCGTACTGGCCGGGGAAGAAGTCGCCGTAGCCGGTCTGCTTGACGCCCGAGTCGATCGGCGCGCCTTTGGACCCGGTCGTGGCGTAGTCCTGCTTGCCCGGCGTGAGGGTGTCGTTGAAGACCTGGTGCACGTCCGAGTTCGCGGTGATCCACCACGGGCGTCCCTCGGCGAGCAGGGAGTCCCACAGGCCGCCGACCTTGGCGGTCATCCAGTCGAAACCGCCGTGCGTGCGGTACGACTCCGGCGGATAGCCGGGGAACGACTCCGGTCCGGGGGCGGCCGTGTCGTAGTAGCCGCGCGCACGGCCGGGGCCGCCGGCGGACTTCGGCATGCCGGCCGCCTGGTGACCGGGCGCGCCCTCCATGCCGACCGCGACGCCGGGGGCCGCGTCGCGCCAGCCGCGGATCTCGTGGGGGCTGTCCACACCGCGCCGCGACGGGTGGTTCGCGAACATCAGCGCGATCTCGGTCCGTCCGGAGAGGACCTGCGCCTCCAGGTACCGCAGCGCGGCCAGGGCGAGCGGCTCGGCGTTGCTCGCGACGCGGCCGTCGTAGGACAGCTCGAACGCCTTCAGGATGTCGACGGTGTGTTTGCCGGGCGGCATGAACACGGTGGCGTGCTCCGCGCCGGGGATGTTCCACTCCAGGCCCTGGTAGACCAGCACGTCGCGCTGGGAACGGCGGACGCGCTCGATGTCGGGCGTGACCTGGTCGATCGAGAACTTCTGGTGCGCGGGGCCGCCGTGGTCGGTGATCACGACCCAGTCGAGGCCGAACTCGTGCGCCTTCCCGACCTGCTGCGCGATCGTGTACTGGCCGTCGTCGGAGTACTGGGTGTGGATGTGGTGGTCGCCCGCGTACCAGCGCTCACCGCCGCCCCAGGGGTTGACCGGGACGTGCGCCTCGGCCTTGCCCGTGCCGGCGGCCACGGCTCCGACGGCGCCGGCCGCGATGCCCAGGCCGGCCAGGAACCTGCGGCGCTCCACCGACGACGGTCGGTCGTCGGCGGGGTCGAGCCAGCTGCCCTCGACCGGCTCTACCTCGTGGTGGTGCGTGTGATCACCGTGCGAGTGATCGTGAGAGTGGGACATGCGCCGATCTCAACCGGTCAAGCTTGCGTGGCAAACGAACGGACGATGAACGCTTGTCCCGGGAATTTCACTCACACGGCCTGGACAGCCAGCAACGCCAGGTCGTCGTGGTCGTCGCGGTCCAGCCACTTGAGCACGACCTTCTCGCAGTGGCGCGCGATCTCCTCCGCCGACAGTCCCCTGCATTCCTTCAGCACTGCCTTCAGGCGCTGTTCGCCGAACAGCTCCGTGCGATCGGTGTGCGCACGCGCCTCGGTGAACCCGTCGCTGTAGAGCACCAGCGTGTCCCCCGGCGCCAGCGTGACCTGCTCGCCGGAGAACCGGACGTCCGACAGGATGCCGACGATCGCACCGGTCGCGCTCACCTCGTGCACGCTGCCGTCCGCCCGCAGGACCATCGGCGCGGGATGGCCGCCGGACGCCAGCGACAGCCGCGCGCCGCCGTTGGCCAGCGGCACCAGTTCGCCGACGACGATCGTGGTGAAGAGCTTCGAACCGGTGGCGCGCAACGAGGTGTTCAGCAGGTGCAGCAGCCGCACCGGGTTCGTCTCGACCAGGGACAGCGCCTGCAGGGACTGCCGGACGCGTCCACTGTGGACCGCGGCTTCCAGGCCGTGGCCGCAGACGTCGCCCAGCGCGAACGTCGCCGAGCCGTCCGTGCGCGGGTGCACGTCGTAGAAGTCGCCACCGACCATCGCCCGCTGGTGGGCGGGGATGAACACCGAGGCCATCGTCACACCGCGGACCTCGGGCAGCGGCAACGGCAGCAACGCCGAGCGCAGCACCTCGATCGTCCGCTGCTGCTCGGTCAGCTTCGACGACGACTCCAGCGCCATGGCGGCGTGCTTGCCGAACAGCCGGACGCGTTCGACGTCGTTCGGCGCGAAGTCACTCTTGCGCGCCACGACCAGCGCGCCGCCGACTCCCAGCGGCACGGCCAGCGCGCAGCCGAAGTCCTCCGGCACACCCCAGCTGCCTTCACCCAAAGAGGTGATCCTGGTCAGCGCCGCCGTGCCGGTCAGCACCTCGGCGATCTGGGACGCCCTGCGCGGCGTGCGCACGACCGTCGGTTCGCCGCCGCCGCACCGCCACCACTCGAGCCGATCACGGGTGGCGGGCACCACGGCGACGCAGTGCTCGCCCAGCAACTCCGCCGCGAGCTGCACGATCGTCTTCAGGGTCAGTTCCCGAGATGTGCCGCCGGCGAGTCGCAGATGGGCGTGATCGAGCGCGGAGTCCGTGAAGTACCAGGCACTCCAGCCCTCGCCGAGGTCGTGCTGGCGACCGGCCACGTGCACGTCGAAGTGCCCGCCGAGGCCGAGCCGGGGGAACCGGTCGGCGGCCGCGGCGTTGCGCACGCGCACCACACCTGCCGGGTCCACGACGAAGACGGCCTCGCGCAGCCCGTCCACGAGCCGCTGCCAGCCTTCGAGGTCGATCCCGACGGCGCTGCTCATCGGCAGTCGCCCAGCGCAGCAGGCCGAATCATCACGGCCTCCTGCGGGTAGTTGGCGTGCATAGCGGCATCAAGTTACCTCGCTCCCAACCTAACGTGGCAGGCTTGGCCGCGACCACCGAGGCACGGAGGCTTGGAGTGACCACGGCCAACGAAGAGACGGACGCGACCCTCGATCGGGTTCTCTCCGCCATGAGAGATCTGCGGGACGGCAACTTCCGCCGCAGGCTCGTCGTGCCGGGGAACGGGCCCGTGTCGGCCCTCGCGGACGTGTTCAACGAGATCGCGGAGCGCAACCAGTGGCTCGCCGGTGAGCTGGGCCGGGTCCGCCAGGCGGTGGGCCAGGAGGGCAGGCTCACCGAACGGGTGGCGCCCGCGGGCACCGCCGGTGGCTGGTCGCTGATCGCCGACTCGGTGAACGGCCTGGTCGAGGACCTGATGCGGCCGACGAGCGAGCTGAGCCGCGTGCTCGCCGCAGTCGCCGAGGGCGACCTGACCAAGCGCATGTCGGACCAGACGCTGCGCGGCGAGTTCGCGACGCTCGGCTCGACGGTGAACGGCCTGGTGGACCAGCTGTCGAGCTTTGCCGACGAGGTCACGCGTGTCGCCCGCGAGGTCGGCACGGACGGTCGCCTGGGCGGTCAGGCGAAGGTGCCCGGCGTGGCCGGCACCTGGCGCGACCTGACCGACAACGTGAACTCGATGGCGAACAACCTGACGAACCAGGTCCGCAACATCGCCCAGGTCGCGACGGCGGTGGCGAACGGCGACCTGACGCAGAAGATCACGGTGGACGTCTCCGGCGAGATGCTGGAGCTCAAGAACACGCTGAACACGATGGTCGACCAGCTGTCGTCGTTCGCGGACGAGGTCACCCGCGTCGCCCGCGAGGTCGGCACGGACGGCAAGCTCGGTGGTCAGGCGAAGGTGCCCGGTGTCGCCGGCACCTGGCGCGACCTGACCGACAACGTGAACTACATGGCGGAGAACCTGACCACCCAGGTCCGCAACATCGCCCAGGTCACCACCGCGGTCGCGCTGGGCGACCTGACCCAGAAGGTCACCGTCGACGCCCGCGGCGAGATCCTCGAGCTCAAGTCGACGATCAACACGATGGTCGACCAGCTCTCCTCGTTCGCCGACGAGGTCACCCGCGTCGCCCGCGAGGTCGGCTCGGACGGCCGTCTCGGCGGTCAGGCCCAGGTGCCGGGCGTCGCCGGTACGTGGCGCGACCTGACCGAGTCGGTGAACGTCATGGCGAACAGCCTGACCACCCAGGTCCGCAACATCGCCCAGGTCACCACCGCCATCGCACGGGGCGACCTGACCCAGAAGATCGGCATCGACGCCCGCGGCGAGATCCTCGAACTGAAGACCACGATCAACACGATGGTCGACCAGCTCTCCTCGTTCGCCGAGGAGGTCACCCGCGTCGCCCGCGAGGTCGGCACCGACGGCCGCCTGGGCGGTCAGGCCCAGGTCCCCGGCGTCGCCGGCACCTGGCGCGACCTGACCGACAACGTCAACTTCATGGCGAACAACCTGACCAACCAGGTCCGCAACATCGCGCACGTCGCCACGGCCGTCGCGAACGGCGACCTGTCGCAGAAGATCACCGTCGACGCCCGCGGCGAGATCCTCGAACTGAAGTCGACCCTGAACACGATGGTCGACCAGCTCTCCTCGTTCGCCGAGGAGGTCACCCGCGTCGCCCGCGAGGTCGGCACCGACGGCCGCCTGGGCGGTCAGGCCCGCGTGCAGGGCGTCGCCGGCACGTGGAAGGACCTGACCGACAACGTCAACCTGATGGCGGACAACCTCACCGACCAGGTCCGCAACATCGCCACCGTCGCCACCGCCGTCGCCAACGGCGACCTGTCGAAGAAGATCACCGTCGAGGCCAAGGGCGAGGTCGCGACCCTCGCCGAGACCCTGAACGGCATGGTCGACACGCTGCGCGCGTTCGGTGACGAGGTCACCCGTGTCGCCCGCGAGGTCGGCACCGAGGGCATCCTGGGCGGCCAGGCGCGGGTGTCCGGCGTCGCCGGCACGTGGAAGGACCTCACCGACTCGGTGAACTTCATGGCGGACAACCTGACCAACCAGGTCCGCAACATCGCCCAGGTCACCACCGCCGTCGCGCAGGGCGACCTGACGAAGAAGATCGACGTCTCGGCGCGCGGCGAGATCCTGGAGCTCAAGACCACCATCAACACGATGGTCGACCAGCTCAGCTCGTTCGCCGACGAGGTCACCCGTGTCGCCCGTGAGGTCGGCACCGAGGGCAAGCTCGGCGGCCAGGCAGAGGTCGACGGCGTCGCCGGCACGTGGTCGAAGCTGACCGACAACGTCAACCAGCTCGCCTCGAACCTCACGACCCAGGTCCGCGCGATCGCCGCCGTCGCCACCGCCGTGACCGCGGGCGATCTGACCAGGCAGATCACCGTCGACGCGTCCGGAGAGCTCGCGGAGCTCAAGGACAACGTCAACCAGATGATCGCGAACCTGAAGGAGACCACGCGCGCCAACCGCGAGCAGTACTGGCTCAAGACCAACCTGGCCCGCCTGTCGGGCCTGATGCAGGGCCACCGCGACCTGCGCGCGCTGGCTTCGTTGATCATGAGCGAGCTGACGCCGCTGGTCAGCGCCCACCACGGCGCGTTCTTCCAGATCGAGGAGGACGACTCCAAGCAGTCCCTGGAGCTCACCGCCTCCTACGGCTTCCGCCTGGACTCGGCCCGGATGACCCGCGTGGCCATGGGCGAGTCGCTGGTCGGCCAGTCAGCCCTGGAGAAGAAGACGATCCTGGTCACCCAGGTCCCCGGCGGCTACCTGACCGTCGCCTCCGCGCTGGGCGAGGCGGCCCCGGTGAACCTGGTGATCCTGCCGATCCTGTTCCAGGGCGAGACCCTCGGCGTGATCGAACTGGCGTCGCTGAACGAGTTCTCCGACGTCCACCTCGACCTCCTGGACCAGCTCAAGGAGGCGATCGGCGTCAACGTGAACACGCTGCTCGCCAACTCCCGCACCGACGCCCTGCTGGTCGAGTCGCAGCGCCTGACCACCGAACTGCGCGCCGGTTCCGAGGAGCTCGAGGACCGCGCCCGCCAGCTCCAGACCGCCTCGAAGTACAAGTCCGAGTTCATGGCGAACATGTCCCACGAACTGCGGACGCCGCTGAACTCGTTGCTGATCCTGGCGAAGCTGCTCGCCGACAACCTCGACGGCAACCTCAACGCCAAGCAGGTCGAGTTCGCCCGCACGATCCACTCGTCCGGCTCCGACCTGCTGCAACTCATCAACGACATCCTCGACCTCACCAAGGTCGAGGCGGGCCACATGCAGCTGCACGAGGACCCGGTCCGCCTGGACGAACTCGTCCGCTACGTCGAGACCCTCTGCCTGCCCCTCACGGCCGAGAAGAACCTCGAGTTCTCCGTCCGCGTGGACCCGAACGTGCCGGAAACCCTGCACACCGACGAACACCGGCTCCAGCAGATCCTGCGCAACCTGCTGTCCAACGCCGTGAAGTTCACCCACGACGGTGGCATCCGCCTGCACGTGCGCATGGACGACCCGTCCACTGTGGCCTTCGACGTGCACGACACCGGCATCGGCATCCCAGCCGAGAAACTCGCCGTCATCTTCGAGGCCTTCCAACAGGCAGACGGCACCACGTCCCGCAAGTACGGCGGCACGGGCCTGGGCCTGTCCATCAGCCGTGAACTCGCTCAGCTCCTGAACGGCGCCCTGCGCGTCCGCTCCGAACCGGGCATCGGCTCGACGTTCACCCTCTGCCTGCCACTGGGCAAGATCATCTCGGACAGCTTCGTCCTGCCCGAACCGACCCCCATCGTCATGCCCGCCCCGGTTCTGGCCGCTTCCGGCTCGATGCGCTTCCACGGCGAGAAGGTCCTCGTGGTGGACGACGACCTGCGCAACGTCTTCGCCCTCACGAGCGTGCTCGAACTGCACGGCCTGGAGGCCATCTACGCCGACAACGGCATAACGGGCGTGCGAGCCCTCGAACAGTACGACGACGTGGCCATCGTCCTGATGGACATCATGATGCCGGAGCTGGACGGCAACGCGACGATCTCGGCCATCCGCGCCATGGAGCGCTACGCGGACCTCCCGGTCATCGCCGTCACCGCCAAGGCGATGAAGGGCGACCGCGAGAAGTCCCTGGCCTCAGGAGCCACCGACTACGTCACCAAGCCGGTCGACACCGAACATCTCATCCGCCTGATCGCCTATTACCTGGGCGTTTCAGGGGAGGCATGAACAAAGGCGATGCCGAAGGCGAGCGCCATTCCGCGAACGGCAATGGCGAAGCCGAGGCGTGTCGCCCCGTACCCGCCTGATCAGCGGCGATGACGCGACAGCCCGGCGATTGGCCTTTTGAGGCCGATAACTCATCTCGCAAGAGGCTCGAAGTCAAGCCCCGATCGCAATCGTCGCGAATCGGCGATGAATTGACCCGGACCGGCACTGCCCCAGCGGTCACCGAGTCGAGTCGACGGCTTCCTGAACAGCCAGGTCCACCGACTCGTGCAAGCTCAGCACCTCAGCCACATCGGCCAACTCGAACAACCGCCGGACCGGCCCCTGGGCGGCAGCCACCCGCAACTGCCCACCGCCCTCGGCCAACCGCCGATGCCAGTCCAGCACCAGCGCCAACCCGGTCGAGTCCATGAAGGCCAGTTCGGACAGATCCAGCACGGCATGGACCCCGGTGACATCGGAATCAAGCCGCGCGGACAGCAAGGGGACGGTGTCGATGTCCAGCTCACCGGCGACGGCGAGCACACGCCATCCCCGCTGGACCTCGCTGCCGACGTTGAGCTCCATCGTCGCCGTTCCTTCCGCCACGCCCGACTCGTGCGACCCAAATCGTGCAGCACGAGGCCCGACCATGCGACCACCGGGGGGCTGAAAGATCCGAACGGCGCGCCGGATGTGCGACGATGCGCCTTGTGTTGAACGACCCACTGGCCGAGGTGCGGGTGATCCTGACCGCCGAGGGTGGCTCGTGCGCTCGCGCACGTCAGGTGGTGCGCGAGGCCGCTACCTCGTGGGAGTTGTCCGAGGACCTGACCGACGACGCGCAGCTCGTCGTGACGGAGCTCGTGTCCAACGGCATCGATCACGGTGAGGGACCGATCACACTCACGGTGAGCCGGAAGGCGGGCGGCATGCTCGTCGAGGTGCACGACGAGTCGCCGAAGCTGCCTCAGCTCAGACCCGTGGACCCCACCAGCGCGCGTGGCCGGGGCATGCAGCTCGTGCAGGCGCTGAGTGTCCGGTGGGGCACGACACCGCAGCGCGGCGGCAAAGTGGTCTGGGCGCAACTAGAAGCCTGACAACGCGTACCTGAGCCCGCGTGACGGCCACGCCGCCGGAGTGATCCCCCTCATCCCGCTGATGGCCGTGCTCGTCGCGGCGATGCCCCTCACGAAAGCCTTCCTGCTCGGTCAAGACGTGCTGACCTGCTGTGACCCCGTTCGGCTTGTGACGATCCGGCGGTCACGCGTACGGTCGGTGCGGACGGGAGTCCTTATGAACCAGCTTCGACAGAGAACTACCTACGTCCAGTCCATCCCGATCGTCTCGCTCACGGGTGAGATCGACATGTTGTCGTCGGCCCCGGTGACCAGCAGGCTCGCCGAGTTGCTCGACCGCAAGCCGCCCGCACTGGTCGTGGACCTGCGGGAGGTGCGCTTCTTCGGCTCCGAGGGGATCCGCGCGCTCGTGGAGACCCAGGCCCAGGCCGACGAGCTCGGCATCAGGTTCGGCGTCGTCAGCGACACCAGAATCGTGTTGCGTCCGTTGGAGATGACGGCCGTCGACCAGTTGCTGTTGCTGTTCAACGACGTCGACGACGCCGTCACCGCGCTGAAGAGCTTCTAGGCGGCGGACGAGTTCCTCGCGCGAGAGCGCTCCACCAGCGAGAGCAACAAGCCTTCCTTGGTGGACCACGGCGAGATGTCCACGACGTCGTGGCCGGAGACCTTCATCAACCCCTCCGCGACCACCGCGCCCGCCAGCGACTGCTGGGCCCGGTGGCGCGAGATCCCCGGCAGAGCCGCACGTTCGCGCACCGAGAGCTTCGCCAGGCGCGGAATCCACTTCTCCAGGTCCTTGAGCCGCAACTGGCGCGGCGCGTAGGTGCCGTTGCGCGCACCGGCGAGGCGGGCCAACTGCTCGAACACCTTCGAGCACCCGACCGCGCGAGCGCTCTCACCCCAGGGGAACGCCGACGCGAGCCGCTGCGCCACCTCGGCGCGCATGTCCGTGACGGTCAGACCGGTGCGGGTCAAAGTCCTTGCCCCCAAAGGCAACGACACCGCGCGCTCGGGTTCCGCTCCGGAGCCGGCGGCCAGTTCGACGGTGCCGCCGCCGACGTCCAGCACGACCATGGGGCCCGCGCTCCAGCCGAACCAGTGCCGGGCCGCGGCGTACGAGAGACGTGCTTCTTCCTTGCCGGACAACACCTTCAGGTCGACGCCGGTGCGTCTGGCGACTTTGCGGATGACCTCGGCGGAGTTCGAGCTGTCGCGCACGGACGAGGTGGCGAAGGGCAGGAACGGGACGTCGCCCGCCTGCTTGCGGGCGGCCAGCACGGCGGCGCAGAGCGACTCGACGCCGTCGCGGCTGATGGCCCCGGCGGAGTCCAGTTCCCGGTCCAGCCGCAGCCGGACCTTGTGGGACACCAGCGGACGCATCAGGTCTCGTTCCACGACCACCAGGTGTGCGCTGAAGCACCCGACGTCCAGAACTCCGACCGTCATCCGCCACCTTCCTTCCACCAAGTGTTCTTTACCTCATCGGCGCCCATTGTGCGGAACTGAGCACCCGAACGCGCAATCTTGCCCTGATGAGATGCGTTACAGTCACCGAATGTCACTGGCGGAGATACCTTCCCGGCTCGAACACGCCCTCGGCAAGGCTCGATCCGGCGTAATCGTGCTGGCGGTGCACGGTCTCTCCTCGGACGTGGCCAAACAGTCGTGGTTGTCCGCCTCCGTCTCCACGCTGTCCTCGACGGTGCCGTCGGCGTCCGCGACGGCGCTGCTGACCGCGCTGACCGGCGTCCCCGCGGACGTCCACCGCGTACCGGGAACGGTGTACCGCAACGGATCCGGCCTGGTGCACGCCATCAACGGCATGCCAGCGATCCCGAACCTGACGACCGTGCTGGAACGTCATGGCGCGACCGTGCTGGCCCGCGAACTCGACCTGCTCGAAGGAACCTGGGCGCAGGCCCTGCTGCGAGGGTGCACCCGGATACCCGCGCACGCCCCGCACAAACTCACCGCCCAGGCCGAGGACCCGCCGCTGCTGGTCGCGAACGTCGTCGCCGATCTCGACAAGGCGCTCAAGGACTCCAGGTTCCTCTGGACCTACGTCAACGTGGGCGACCACGTGCGCCGCCACGGTTACGACGAGTCGGTGCACGAGGCCATGCTGCGCCTGGACGCCCACGCTTCCCGTTGGGCCGCACAGGGTTGGACCGTCGTCGCGCATTCGGACCACGGCATGGTCCCCGTCGACCCGGACCCGGAACTCGTCGAGGCCTGGGACGCGATCGTGCGCGAGGAGTGCGTGATCCCCTCCGGCGGCGCGGGACGCACGCGGTGGCTCTACCCGAAGGCGGACCGCCTTGAGGTCGTTTTCGACCGCGTGGCAACGACTCTGGGCGACGCGGCGACCGTGCACCACGCCACCGATCTCGGGCTGCCCCAGCCGGAGGCCGGCCCGGTCGTCGCGGTGGCCGCGTCGCCGAGGTTCCCGCTCCCGGATCCGTCCGCCCGCTACGAGAACGGCGGCCTGAGCCGCGACGAGATCGACGTCCCCTTCGCGGTCTGGCAAGCCGTACAGTGACCGTGTGCACGTCGAATTCTCCAACACCATAAGGGAAATCGATTCTGCCGATTGGGACTCCGTCGTCCGCGACGCGGGCGCGCCGGTGTTCTACCGACACGCCTACGTCAGCGCATACGAGCAGTCGCCGCTGACGACGGTCGACGCCTTCGCGTACTTCGTGGTGCGCGAGGGCGACAAGCCGCTCGCGGTGATGCCCGCCTACCTCCAGACGGCCGCGGATCCGTTGCACCGCCTGCACGAGGCCTATCCGGACGCGGTCGGCCAGCCGGCGCTGCTCAGTCACACCTGGCACTGTTACGACGCGCACGTGCCCGCCACCGCGGAGGTGCTGCCGAGACTGCTGGACGCCATGGTCCGCACGGCGTCGATCCTCGGTGCGCGCTGGTGCGGGTTCATGAACGTCCAGCGCGGCAACGCTTTGTCGCACGCGCTGAGAGCGGCCGGGTTGCCCGCGCGTCACCTGACCGACCGGTGGGCCACCGGCCTCACCACCTACGAGCACTACCTCGCGGGCCTGAGCCCGCGCGCCAGAGCGAACGTGCGGCGCAACGACCGAAGATCGGCCGAGGCCGGCGTGACGATCGAGGCCCTGCCCGTCCACCACGCCTCGCTCGACGAGATCACCCTGCTGTGCGTCAAGACCGCGAGCCGCTTCGAGAACAACGGCCACTACCCAGGAGAGGCCTTCGCCAGGTTCGTGACGGCGCTGGGCGACCTCGCGCACGTGATCGAGGTGCGGCAGCACGGCAAGCTCGTCGCGGCTGGCGTCTGCCTCACCGACTCCACCCGCTTCCACACCTGGACCTGCGGCGTCGACTACGCCGTGGACGGCAACCACAGCCCGTACGGCGTGCTGTTCGCGGAGTCGGTCCGGCTCGCGATCCGCCTCGGCAAGTCCACGCTGGAGGGCGGGCGCGACAACGCCGCCTTCAAGCGGCGGCACGGCCTGAGGCCACGCCATCTGGACGCCGTTCTCCACCGTCTCTGAACGGCGAATCGTTCACAAGGGTGAACAATGGGTTTTACAACGTCGGATTCCAGGAAGTTCATATATCTGATCAACTCGGCCGGGCACCCTTTACGCTGTTCAGCGACCCGGGACAAGACGAAGGAATCAATTTTTAACGCACCTTTACACGCGTTGATCCGATCTGGCAGTGTGGCGCCGGGCGCAAGACAATGAAAGGGACTGGACGGTCTCGTGAATCTGTCTCGACGCACCCTTCTGGCGTCCGCAGCGGCCACTCCCCTGCTCACTGGAGCAGGAGTCGCCATCGGTGCGGGCGAAGCCGCGGCTTCGCCCGCGAAACTCCGTGCGGCCCTCGACTACGGCAACAGCAAGCTGAAGGCGGTCGCACCGGGCATCACCTCGTTCCCGGAGATCACCAGGGCCGAGAAGTGGACCTACGTCGCCGACGGCGGCTGGATCGGCGGCTTCTGGCCGGGCACGCTGTGGCTCGCGCACCTCGACAGCGGCGACGCGCAGTTCCGCGCTCTCGCCGAAGCCGCCAACGACAGGCTGGCGCCCAGAAGGCTTCAGCCTCGCGACCACGACCTGGGGTTCCTCTTCTCCCCCTCCTGGGTCACCGCGTACCGGCTCACCGGCGACACCAGGTGGCGGGACGGCGCCATCGACGCGGCGAACACGCTGATCCAGCGCTGGAATCCGGTCGGCAGATACATCCGCGCGTGGGGCGCGCTGGGCACGCCGGGCAACGCGGGCCGCGTCATCATCGACACGATGATGAACCTGGACCTGCTGGCGTTCGCCACCGAGCAGACCGGCGACCGCAAGTTCCTCGACATCGCGATCGCCCACGCCAGGACGACCCAGACGCACTTCGTCCGCCCGGACGGCTCGACCCCGCACGTGTTCGACTTCAACCCGGACACCGGCGCGGCGATCGGCCCCAACACGGTGCAGGGCTACAGCCCGACGTCGTGCTGGGCGCGCGGTCAGGCGTGGGGCATCTACGGCTTCACGACGATGTACCGGCGCACGGGCCTGCGCGAGTTCCGCGACACCGCCCGCAAGCTGTCCGACTACGCACTGTCAGTGCTGACGCCGGACAGCGTGCCGGTGTGGGACTACCGCACGCCGTTGGGCGTCAACGACATCAAGGACTCGTCGGCGGGCGCGATCATGGCGTGCGGCCTGCTCGACCTGGCCAAGGTCACCGGCACCGACCGCTACCGCGACCGGGCGCTGAAGATCCTCGACGGCCTGGTCGGCACGTGTCTCACGACCAGGTCGACGCGCGCTGAGGCGATCCTGGCGCGCGGCACCCGCAACCGCCCGTCCGAGGACGGCGTGGAGATCTCGCTGCCGTACGGCGACTACTACCTGTACGAGGCGATCCTGCGCGTGCTCAAGCCTGCGCAGATCGCCAAGGCCATCGGGCTGTAGCTCCTACTGCTCGATCACCTTCGCCGTCGGCCCGTTGTTCCAGGTGGCTTCCAGCCTGGACAACCGGCCGGCGGCGTTGCGGAAGTTCACCACCAGCGGCCCGCCGGGCTGTTCCACCGACACCGAGTACCCGTCCGCGGGGGTGGCCGACAGCGCCTGCACCCCCTGCGGCCGGTAGCGCACGACCACGTCACCGCCCTGCAGGTGGAACGCGTGGACGTAGGAACCGTCCGACTGCCATTCCCCCTGCGGAAGTTGAGCCGGGGAGGGACGCGCATCCGTACTACTGGGAGGAGCCGGAACAGCGGACGTGGTGATCTCAGGAGGTCTGGTGGACGACGGCGTGGCAGGCGACGTACCGACGGAGGGACCCGATTCGGGCACCGGGACGGTGATCGAGGTGACGGTCGGCATCGGCAGCACGGCCGATCCCGTCGTGACCTCCACGGCGGCGACCGGGGCGGGTTCCATCGCCCAGCGGATGCCGAACCAGGACAGGCCGATGGCGACCGTGGTCACCAAAGCCCAGGCGACCAGGTATCCGACCGACCGTCTCACTGCGACAATCCTCCTGTAGCGGCTCATGGCATCAGTACTGCTCGTCGAGGACGACCCGGTGGTGCGGGCGGCGATCACGCGCGCCCTCACCGGCCAGGGCCACATCGTGCACGGTGTCGCGCTCGCGATCGAGGCCCTGCGCGAAGTCACCGCCAACTCCTACGACGTCGTGGTGCTCGATCTCGGGCTCCCCGACCTCGACGGCGGTGACGCGCTGCGGATGATCCGAGGCGTCACGAACACCCCGGTGGTCATCGCGACCGCCCGCGACGACGAGGCCGAGATCATCCGGCTGCTCAACGCGGGCGCGGACGACTACCTCGTCAAACCCTTCTCCAGCGAACACCTCGAAGCCCGCCTGCAGGCGGTGCTGCGGCGTGCCCGCGACAGCAAGCAGCTCGTCATCGGCGGCCTGGAGATCGACGTGAACCTCCGCAGGGCCACTGTGGACGGCCAGGAGCTCTCGCTGACGCACAAGGAGTTCGAGTTGCTCTCCTACCTCGCGGCACGGCAGGGGGAGGTGGTGCCGCGGGCGGAGATCCTGGCGAGCCTGTGGCCGTCCAACCGCGACGACCAGACGCTCGACGTGCATCTGTCCTGGTTGCGCCGCAAGCTCGGTGAGCGGGCCGCACAGCCTCGTTATCTGCACACGGTGCGAGGAGTCGGCGTGCGCATGGTCGCTCCGCAATGAGGCGGTCACTGGTGCTGGTCGCTCTCGCGGCGACCAGCATGGTGGCGCTGGCGTTCCTCGTCCCGCTCGCGATCGTCGTGAAGAACGCCGCGTACACCCGCGCCCTCAGCGAGGCCGAGAGGCAGGCCAACGCGCTGACGCCGGCGTTGCTGATCACCCGCAAACCGCAGGAGATCCGCCAGGCGATCAGGAGCACCCGGTACGGCGGTCAGCAGCGCCTGGCCGTGCACCTGAGCGTCCCGTCCGTCACCTACGGGTCCTCGCACATCACGGCGGCGGACCTGCAGGAGGCCCAGAAGCTCGCGACGGCGTCCACGGTCGAACGGCCTGATGGCGTGGCATATCTGCAACCGCTGGCCACCAGCGAGAGCGGCATCGCGATCGTCGAGGCGTTCGTGCCGCACGAACAGCTCACCCACGGCGTCATCGGCACGTGGTGGGTGCTGGCTGGAGTCGCGGTCGGCCTGGTCGCCGGGTCGGTGCTCGTCGCCGACCGACTCGGCGCACGGGCCGTCAAAGCGACACGGGCGTTGGCCGAGGGCGCGCGCGGGATGGGCCAGGGAGACCTCACGGTGCGCGTTCCGGTGAAGGGACCGCCCGAGATCAAGGAGGTCGGCAAGGCCTTCAACGCCATGGCCGAACGCGTCCGGCACCTGCTCGCCGCCGAACGCGAGGTGGTCGCCGATCTCTCGCACCGCCTCAGAACGCCTCTCACGGCCCTTCTCCTGGACGCGGACACCCTCGGCAGTGGTCTGGGGGCGGACCGGGTCCGCGAGGCCGTCCAGGGCCTGGAGAGGGAGGTCGACGAGATCATCAAGGCGGCCCGCTCCGGCCTGCAGCCCGACAACTCCGGCACCGACGCGGCCGGCGTGGTGCGCGACCGGCTGGTGTTCTGGTCCGCGCTGGCCGACGACCAGGAACGGCCGTGGACGGTCCGCGGCGCCGACAAGCCCGCGCCGGTGCCGCTCACCCGCGCCGACCTCGCGGCCGCGCTGGACGCGTTGCTGGGCAACGTCTTCCGCTACACGCCGGAGGGCACGCGGTTCGCCGTGACGCTGGTGCACCAGGCCGACCTGGTGGCGCTGGTGGTCGAGGACGCCGGCCCCGGCATCGCGGACACCGAACGGGCGGTGCGGCGCGGCGCCAGCGGTGGCGGTTCCACGGGGCTGGGGCTCGACATCGCCCGCCGCGCCGCGGAAAGCACGGGTGGCTCTCTCCACGTCGACCGCGGGCCGCTGGGTGGGGCTCGCGTGCAATTGAGGCTCCGGAGGCTCTAGGTCCCCGTTGTGGGAGACCGAAGACGAACACCGCCGGCGGCGCGGACCGTGGGACGGATCCGACGCCGCCGGCGGGCACCGGCCGGCCGCGCTACACCGCTGCCGCACCACCGAGTCCCGAGCAGGAGGGAGGAACCCGATGAGCAGTGCGCGCTTGCCTTCCCACACCGGTGAAACGAGGTGGATCAGCCGGGGCTCTCGGCGCCAGGTGTGGGGTTCCGGTGCATTCAGTGGGGCTGGGTGATCTTTTTGCGATCTGACATGAAGTTAGCCGACCGCTGATCGTCGCCAATCCACCGTTCAGACGATTAATCCGTTTTAAATATATTTAAGTTCGCCCGGTCGGTCGTCCACGACTTAAGTCAATTTAAGATAACGTCACCCGCACGCCGCCATCCCGTTCGAAATTGAAAGGCCACTCATGCTCAGTGCGATGGCTGCTACGGGTTTGGCACTCTCCCTCCTCGTCGCCCCCGAGGCGCGGGCCGACGAGGTTCCGCCCGGCAAAATCACGGTCGACGTCGTCACGGTGAACGGTTCCGGCTGCCCCGCCGGAACGGCCGCGGTAGCGGTTTCGGACGACAACACGTCATTCACGGTGACGTACAGCGACTACACCGCCCTCGCCGGTTCCGGATCGACACCGACGGAGTTCCGCAAGAACTGCCAGCTGAACCTGCGCGTGCACTACCCGCAGGGCTTCACCTTCGGGATCGCGAAGGCCGACTACCGCGGGTTCGCGCACTTACCCAGAGGGGCGCGCGGCATGCAACGCGCCAGCTACTACTTCGCCGGCCAGTCGGCCACGGTGACGAGCACGCACAACATCGCGGTCCCGACGAGCGACAACTGGCAGTTCACCGACTCCACCGACGTCGCGGAGATCGTCTTCGCGCCGTGCGGGGCGGTGCGGCACCTGAACGTGAACACCGAGGTGCGGGCGTTCACGAACGCGTCGAACCAACCGTCATTCGTGTCGATGGACTCCACGGACGGCAGCGTCAAGACCCGGTACCAGTTCGCCTGGAAGCGATGCTGACCCGAAATGATCACGGAGAGGGCCCGGGGCTATACTCACAGTGAGCATCGGGCCCTCTCTTCGTGACCCGCACGTGACTTTTGCCGGGTGAGTCAACCGGGCCATTGCTTCCCGCGTATACCCATGTAGATTCCCGCTCACCGTGACGGCCATTCGGGTGACTGTCGCGGACTCGCGCGCCGCACGCGAAACGGAGGCAGCATGCAGGCGAACGCCCAGACCGCCCAGGTCGACGACCTGACACTCATCGCGCTGCCCACCGCGGTGAACTGCGCGGATCTGTTCGTGCGCTTCACCCTGGGGGAATGGCGTCTTCGGAACATGACCGCGGAGTGCTCGGCCGTCGCCTGCGCACTGGTCGAGGCAGCGATCGAATCGGCAGATCCCAAGACCTCGCGGCTCATCACGCTGCGACTGCGACTGAGCGGCGACTACCTCGTCGTCGAGCTGGAGGCAGCCAGGTTCATCATGCCGCCCACCTCGCCTGACCTGCGCACCGGCGAACTGCAACTCGGTGGCGGCATCAAGCTGATCTGGTGCGAGATGCAGCTGCCGACCGGCGTGAACGCCAACGCGGTGCCGCTGCCCCGGCGCGAGAAGCGCCGCTCCCCCGCGGCCGAGGCGCTGGGCGACGAGCCGGACGTCGATCCCGAGCTCATCCAGCGCATCCTGTTCGGCCTCGGCGGCTCGATGGGCAACGGCCAGCAGCGCTGACCCAGATTTCACCCGCGAGGGCGCGTCCGTCAGTGGACGCGCCCTCGTTGCGTTTTCGTCAGGTTCACCGCGTGGACGCTTCACGAATTGATTTCCGGGTTCCTGAACAGCGTTCCCGCGACCTGGGTGGCAATTAACCGACGAGCACGAAGAAGTATTTGTGAGCACGTTCTCACGGCAATGTTGCTCTGGTTGGCGGACGGTTCGTCAACAACCTTTCCGATACGGTCTCGTACCACGCCGCCCGAACTGTCCTGCACATTCGGAAAGGTGTCCCATGATTAGCACGCTGGCCGCAGCCGGCCTGGCTCTGTCCACCATCGTCATTCCCCCGGTCGCGGACCCGCCCCCGACGGGTCAGATCACCATCGACGTCGTCACGGTCAACGGCTCCGGCTGTCGTGCCGGCACGGCCGCCGTGGCTGTCTCCCCGGACAACAAGGCGTTCACGGTCACCTACAGCGACTACCTGGCGCAGGTGGGCCCGGACTCACGGCCGACCGATTTCCGGAAGAACTGTCAGCTGAACCTCAAGGTCAACGTTCCGGGCGGTTTTACCTTCGGCATCGCACAGGCCGACTACAGAGGTTTCGCACACCTGGAAAAGGGCGCGAAGGGCACCCAGAAAGCGAGCTACTACTTCCAGGGGATGTCGGACACCGACCAGCGTTCGAAGACCTGGAACGGCGCGCTGAGCGACGACTGGCAGGTCACGCACAAGACCGACGTCGCCTCGATCATCTACCACCCGTGCGGCGCCAAGCGGAACTTCAACATCAACACCGAACTGCGGGTGGACAAGGGCACGTCCGATCCGAAGAAGACCAGCTTCATGGCGATGGACTCGACGGACGGCTCGATCGAGACCATCTACCACTTCGCCTGGAAGACCTGCCCCAGATAGTCCGGTAGAGCAGCTACACGGCGCCCTCGCACAGCAAGGCCGGAGCCCAGGAGACATGGGCTCCGGCCTTGCTGCTTCTACCTCTCTTTGTACGGCTTGCCAGCACCGATGTCCGCGCGCGCGGCAGACGTGAAGTCGGCAACCGCGGAGATGAAGGACTTCTGAAACTCCATGAAGTCCTGACTCGGTGACGATTCGGACCACGCGTCGTTGGCCTTGTCGGCAGCCGCATGCGCCTTGCCGAACAGTGCGGCGACTTTGGGACTCGCCACGAGACTCATCTCGATCCAGGCATCCCAGCTTGCCTGGAGTGCACGCTCGAAGTCACGCTGGTCCTCACAGGCCCGGAGCGCCTGCGCCGCGCTCAGCCCTTTGAGGTAGGCCTCGCGACGCTGCTCAAGATTCTTCGCCGCACGCGCGTGTTTTGCCGTGATGGACGGGTTGATCCATGACGCCGCGATGGCGCCGGAGAAGCCGACGAGTGCACCGACGAGTGCGGCCGTGGCAGCGTCCACGTCACTCCCCTAGGGATAGATGAGGCGTGATGGTGGCACAACTGCGGATCGCGGCGCATCGCTCTGACCGGTGAGGGTTGCCTGCAGGCCGACACGCGGCAAGGCCGGAGCCCAGGAGGCATGGGCTCCGGCCTTGCTGCTTCCCCTGATCAGATGTTCTGGTTCGCGAAACCCTTGGTCGCGATCTTCGACAACATGCCCTGCCACACCGAGGTGCTGGTGTGCGGGTCGCCGGTCACGCCGAGCGCGGACTTGAGGCCGTTGAACGCGGTCTGGGTCTTGGTGCCCCAGATGCCGTCGATGTCGAGGCCCGACGCGCGGAAGTTGTTGCAGGTGCCCTGGACGAACTTGGTGTCGGCCTCGGAGTCCTTGAGCACGCGGACCGGCATGCCACCGAAGTCGGAGTGGATGTGGTCGCGGTGGTCGGCGTTGTACCAGCCGTCGAGCACGTAACGGAACCGGCGGCGGCACACGGCTTCCGTCGCGAGGTAGCGCTTGCGCAGCGCCGCGGTGCCCGACGCGTGGTGCTGGTCGAGCGGCGAGGTGACGTTGCCGTTGGACCAGCGCACGTGGTCGAGGTCCATCGCGGTGCCGGCGCCGTGCTGGCCGGGCTTGTCGACGTAGAAGCCCGCCGAGACGATGTAGCTGATCGAGCCGTAGCTCGACGAGAGCGAGCGCAGGTCCCGGATCCAGGCGACGAGCGCGGTGTAGAACGCGTCGGTGGCCTGCCAGTTGCGCGCGGTCGTGTTGCCGCGGTTGGAACGCCAGTAGTAGACGGGAGTGCCGTCGATCTTCTGGAACGTCATCATCGCCAGGGCGCCTACCTCGGCGGCCTGGATCTCGGCGTCGGTGTGCTGGTCCTTGGTCTCGGGGGCGGCGCTGGCCAGGCCCGGAGCGATGGTGGACAGGCCGGCGAGCCCGGCGACCGCCGCCGCGCCCGTGACGAAGCCGCGCCTGGTGACGTTGTTCTCGAACACCCCAGTACTCCCTCTGTGTCCAAGCCGGTGGCGGCAGGACGAAGGGCCTGTCTCACTTACCGGCTCGACGGAGTCTAGGGATCACGTCCGAATGGCGGAATCACGCCTGACCTGCGTTTTTCCCTTACCTTTACCGGCTGCTCCCCCGCCGTGCCAGACTGCCGACCAGGGGAGGTCGATCAAGGTGTCCGCGCGGCGTGGAGGGCTGTCCACGATCTCGGTGGTGCTGCTGGCACCGGCTCTGGCGTTGCTCGGGAACATCGCGACGAACACCGTCGAGGTGTCGTGGCGCTGGTGGCCGCTGACGGTGTGGATCGTCGTGGCGCTGCTGGTCTTCGGCACGGTCTGGGTGGAGGTCCGGCGTTCGAACGCACCCGATCCCGACGACGGCGAACCCGTGGTGGTGACGCCGCAGTTCGTGGACGTCGACTACGTGCGCGAGGACCAGACCGGGAAACTGTTGCCCGCCAGCGGACATCTACTGCGCCTGGTCGTGGAGAGCCGCAGCCGGCGCCGGGTGGTCCTGCGGGCGTTGCGGGCGGAGATCGTGGCCCGCGTGCCCGGCGGCGGTCAGGTGATGCCGAACCACGGCAGGATCGAGACCAGGGCGTTCCGACTGGACCTCGGCGGTGCCACGCCGGTGCTCAAGGCCGCCCGGAAACGCGACGACTTCCCGTTGTGGGTCAACGCGGACGAACCGGAGGTGATCGATCTGAGGGTGTTCAACACGGACGGCCAGGTCAGCTGGCGGTTGTTCCTCGACTGGACGGTGAACGGCCGCAGCGGCAGCGCGACGATCGACATCGGCGGGCAGCCGTTCACCACCGTGCGGCGGGGGTAGGCCGTGTTCCGTCGCAAGGAGAAGCCGTCAGCGGCCGAGCAGATCGCGCGGGAGTTGGGCGCGGCGGTCCACGCGCCGGTCAACAAGATCCACGCCGCGCCGACCCAGCGCCACCTGGTCGAGTCGCTGATCACCAGGCCGAGCGGACTGGTCGCGATCCTCGAGTCGGTCAGCCAGTGCTCGCAGCTCGTTCCGCCGGGAGCGCTGGGCAATCCGGACCCGGTCGAGGTGCCGATCAGCGGCCACAACCTGATGTTGACGCTGATCAACCGCACCGACCGGGCGATCACCGTGTCCGCGGTGCGCGCCGTGTACCGGTCGGTGATCGAGTACGACTTCCCCGCCCAGCTCTGCGCGACCCCGCCGAACCCGACGCTCGTCTACGGCGAGGAACTGGAACAGTCCGCCGCCCACGCCGCCGAGGGCTACCGAAGCCTGGAGAAGCCGCACCTGGAGATCCACCTCGACGGCCACCGCCCGTTGATCGTCGAGGCCCTGCTCCCCGACGGCGAACGAGCCCGCGATCCCGCCCCGCTGACGGTCGGGGCGCACCGGGCGGAGCGAGTCGTGCTGTCTCCGGTGCTCCGCCGGAGGAACTGCGTCGGCTGGCGGCTGGTGATCCGCTGGCACGAGGACGGCGACGACCTCCACTCGGCCTGGGACCTCCTCGCCACCGGCTCCACCGGCTGGTCGGTGACGTCAGCGGACGGCGAGGTGCGGGCGCGCCCGCTCTCCCGGTTCGGCCACTGGGACCCGGTCAGCCTGTGGGAGGACGGCTGCACGTCCTACGACGAGCACCTCGGCATGATCTCGACACCGGATCCGGCCTGGCTCGACGCGGTCCGCGAGGACTGAGTCAGCGCACCGGCCCCAGCACGCGGACCAGGTTCTTCTCGGTGTCGTTGCCCAGCTTCTCCAGCGCGAGCTTCGCGACCGGCGCCCCGAACCGCGCGAGCCCGTTGAACTCGACGTGGGCGTGGTAGGCGATCCTGGCCGTGCCGGGTGCGTCCCCGGCGCTGATCGTGATGTCGTCGGTGGAGGTGGCGGTGTCGTTGCGCCCCACGAACTGCAGGCCGTGCGCGTCGTCCCTGGTCAGCTCGTAGACGAGCTCGGTCTTGCGGCCGAGGAACTGCGACACGTTGCGCCAGCGCGAACCGACCTCGACCGGGCCGTCGTCCAGGCGCGTGCACGACACGGTGCCCGGATCCCACTGCTCGGCGCGGGAGAAGTCGCGCAGGTACTCGACGACGCCCTCGGGTGTGGACGCGACGGTGAAGGTGCGCTCGACGTCCACACCGGACACGTGCGGCGAGTTGAACACCTTCGGCACGAGGTGGAGCCGGTACTGGTCGACGAGTTCTGCCTGGCTCACGGCGCGGCTTTCCAGCCGTTCCAGCCGCGTGTCGTCGAAGCTTCCCAGCTGCCGCAGCGTCCGCCACAGCGAGGTCTTGCCCTCGATGCCGACGCGCAGGGTCTCCAGTTCGAGGACGTCGCTCAGCGGCGAACGGCCGAGCACCCTCCCGTTGAACTTGAGCCTGCCCGCCTTCTCGGTCAGCCAGCCGAGCGCCTCCTTGTGGGGACGCGACTCGACGCCGGTCTCGCGCATGAGGTCGAGCAGTTCCTTGCGGTCCGCCTCGATGTCGTCGGCGAGGACGCGCAGCTCGGGATGGGTGCGGCTGATGCGACGGGCGAGCTCGGTGCCCGCCATCGCCCCGGCCAGGTGGTCGTTGAGGTAGATGCCCAGCAGCTCCGTGTTCACGCTCTCCGGTTACCCCTGGCCAAACCTCTCACGGGCCGGCGGGGCCCAGTTGGTAGCCCTGGTTCCACAGGGTTTTGATCACCAGGCCGAGCGGGGAGATCCGCCGCCGCAACCGCATGATGTGCAGGTGCAGGGCGTTGCTGGTGTCGCCGTCCTTGGTGGGCAGGCAGAGCAGCAGGTCCTCCCGCGTGGTCAGCGAACGGAAGCGGCGCAGGAGCTCGCCGACCAGCGCCCGTTCCGTCGGCGAGAGCACCACGGACCGCGTGCGGAACCGCAGGATGCCGGACATGTCCAGCTCCGGCACGGCGTAGCGGGCCGCGCGGGCTCTGAGCATGGCGATGCGCACGGCCAGGTCCTGATGCGGCACCGGCGCGCGGACCCAGTCCTCCCGCATGTCCGTGAGCACGGGCGCGGGCACGTTCTTCTCTAGCACGAGCAGGCACAACGTCCCACTGCGCTGGCACGCCTCCCGTGCCGCCGCGTCCACCGGCCAGCGCACGACCTCGACGGGCAGTTGGTTCACCAGGTTCGACATACGTCCACTTCCGCTTGTCCACCACGGAGAGCACCGAACCAGCCTTCGGCTTCGGGTGGACGCTAGCGGCGGCCGCTATTTCCGCTCTATCGCCTGCACGGGTTCCAGGATGATCGGCTGCGCGCGGCGGCCGGTGACCAGGTTCCAGCCCCACTGGGTGAGCACCGCGATCCGGTTGCGGAAACCCACCAGGAACGCGATGTGCACGACCGCCCATGCCGCCTTGCCGATCAGGCCCTTGAGCCGCAGCTTCTTGATGTCCGCGACCGCGTCACCAGGCGAGATGGTGGCCATCGTGCCGAGGTCGAGGTACCGGAACGGCTTGGCCCTGTGCCCCTTCAGGCGTGCTTTGATCACGCGGGCGACGTGGTGGCCCTCCTGGAGCGCGGGCTCGGCGATGCCCGGCAGGTCGTTCAGGTTCACCATGTCGCCGATCGCGAAGACGTCGTCGGTGACCGAGCAGTCCGCGGGATTCACGACGATGCGGCCCTTGCGGTCGGTCTCGGTGTTCGTCGCCTCGGCGAGCTTGCGCGCGAGCGGCGAGGCCTGCACACCGGCCGCCCAGATGATCGTCCGCGCCTCGACCCGATCGCCGTCCTTGGTGGTGAGACCGGCGGCGTCGATCGACTCGACCATGGCGCTCGTCATCACCGTGACGCCGAGCCGTTCCAGCTTCACCCGAGCGTGCTCACGCAGTTGCGCAGAGAACGGCGGCAGCACGTGCGGTGCGGCGTCCAGCAGCGTGATCCGGACGTCACGCGGATCGATCTCGCGGAACTGTCCCTTCAACGCCCGGCGCGCCAGGTCGGCGATCTGCCCGGCCAGTTCGACCCCGGTCGGTCCCGCGCCCACGACCGCGAACGACAGCCACTCCTTCGGATCGTCGGCCGCCACCGCCGTCTCGAACGCCCTGAGCAGCCTCGACCGCAGGGCCACCGCCTGTTCGAGGGTCTTCATCGGCGGCGCGGACTCGGCCCACTCGTCGTGACCGAAGAAGCTGTCGCGCGAGCCGGCCGCCACGACCAGGGTGTCGTACTCGACCTGGCGCGACCTCCCGTCCGTCAGGTCGACGTGCACGCGCTTGGCTGCCGTGTCGAACCCGGTGACCTCACCCAGCAGGACGTGCGCGTTGCGTTGGCTCCGCAGGATCGCCCGGAACGCCGGCGCGATGTCACCGGCGGGCAGCAACGCCGTCGCCACCTGGTAGAGCAACGGCTGGAACAGGTGGTGGTTCGCGCGATCGATCAGCGTGACCTCGGCGTCCGCGCGTTTGAGCCCGCGCACGACGCCCAGACCGCCGAACCCACCTCCGACAACGACTACCCGGTGCTTGCTCATGGAGGTCGCATACCCACTGACGGCGGCAGGTATCCGGTGTCGTCGCATACCCGCCACGAAGGCGGGTATCCGGCCGGCATGACCACCACCGCTGACCAGTCGCTCTGGCTCGCCGCGCTCCCGGCCACGGCCCGTCCCCCGCTGACCGGCGCGCACTCGTTCGACGTGGCCGTGGTCGGCGGCGGCATCACGGGCCTCACCACCGCGTTGCTGCTCAAGCGCCGCGGCCTGCGCGTCGTCGTGCTGGAGGCCGACCGGGTCGCGTCGGGTGTGTCCGGCAACAACACCGCCAAGGTCACCGCGCTGCAGTCCACCGTGTACTCGCAGATCCGGAGCGCGCACGGCCTGGCCGCGGCGACCGACTACGCCACGGCGTCCCTCGCGGCCGTGGCCCAGGTCGCCGAACTGGCCAAGGGGATCTCCTGCGACCTGCGCCGCGCACCGGCCGTCACGTACGCCTACACCGAGTCCGAGGTGCGCGACGTCGACCACGAACTCATCGCCGCCCGCCAGGTCGGGCTCCCGGTCAAGGCGATCGGCGACGTCGACCTGCCGTTCGAGGTGCACGCGGCCGTTCGGCTGGACGACCAGATCGCATTGCACCCGGTGAAGTACCTGCGGGGTCTGGCCGAGGCGATCGACGGCGACGGCAGCCTGGTGTGCGAACACAGCCGCGTGCTCGACGTGAGCGGGCACCGCGTGTCCACGGCGGACGGTCACGTCACCGCCGAGAAGATCGTGATCGCCACGCACTACCCGACGCTGGACCGCGGCCTGTACTTCCCCCGCCTGGAACTCACCCGCGCCTACTGCGTCGCGGCCCGCGTCAGCACACCGCCGCAAGCACTCGCGATCAGCACCGGCAGCCCGTCGTGGTCCATCTCGGCACACGAGGACAAGCTGATCCTCGCAGGCCAGAGCCACCCGACCGGCAAACCCGTGGTGGAACCGTTCCGCCGCCTGGAGGACTTCGCCCGCAAGCACTGGCAGGTCGAGGAGATCACCCACCGCTGGTCGGCGCAGGACCCGACGTCCTACGACCACCTGCCGATGATCGGGAGCTACACGCCGGGCAACACCACCCTGTTCACCGCCACCGGCTACATGAAGTGGGGCCTGACCAGCGGCACGTTCGCCGCGGCACTGCTCGCGGACCTGGTCACGGGCAAGCCGAACGACCTGGCCGAGCGGTTCAGCCCGCACCGGGTGTCGCTGAAGTCGTTGCCCACGCTGATGAAGAAGAACGCCGAGGTCGCGCTGGAGATGGTCGGCGACCGCGTGCTGCCGGCCGACGCCACCTCCAGCGAGAACCTGCCGCGCGGCCAGGCCCACGTCGTCCGCGACGGCCTGGGCAAGATGGGCGTCTACCGCGACGACGACGGTGACCTGCACGCGGTGTCGATGCGCTGCACGCACCTCGGGTGCCTGGTGCGGTTCAACGCCGCCGAACGCAGCTGGGACTGCCCGTGCCACGGCTCGCGGTTCGACGTCGACGGCGAGGTGCTGGAGGGACCGGCGACCCGACCCCTCCCCCGCAAGGAACCGCGTTAGCTCTTGGCGACCAGCGTGAGCACGTCGTACTTCGCGACCGACTCGCCCTTCTGGTTCGCGACGTCCGCGTCCCAGCGGACCTCGCCGTACTCCTGGTCCTCGCGCGGCGTGATCTGCTTGACCGTCAAGGTCACCGTCAGCTGGTCACCGGGGAACGTGGGCGTGACGAACCGCAGGTTCTCCAGCCCGTAGTTGGCGAGCACCGGTCCGGGCTCTGGCGAGACGAAGAGTCCCGCCGCGAACGACACCACGAGGTAGCCGTGCGCGACCCGGCCGCCGAAGAACGGGTTGGCCGCGGCGGCTTCCTCGTCCATGTGCGCGTAGAACGTGTCGCCGGTGAACTCCGCGAAGTGCTCGATGTCCTCCAGCGTCACCTCGCGCGGCCCGGCCACGACCGTGTCGCCCAAGCGCAGTTCGGCGAGCGTCTTGCGGAACGGGTGCACCGCGTCCTCACGGCGAGGAGCACCCGTCACCCAGCGGTTCGTGATGGCGCTCAACGCGCGCGGGCTGCCCTGCACGGCCGTGCGCTGCATGTGGTGCAGCACGCCGCGCATGCCACCCATCTCCTCACCGCCGCCGGCCCGGCCAGGGCCGCCGTGCACGAGCATCGGCAGTGGCGAGCCGTGTCCGGTCGACTCGCCGGCGTCCTCGCGGTCCAGCACCAGCAACCGGCCGTGCCACGGCGCCACGCCGATGACGACGTCGCGCACGAAGTCCGTGTCGGCGGAGACGATCGAGCCCACCAGCGAACCGGCACCGCGCGCGGCCAGCGTCACGGCGTCGTCGATCGAGTCGTACGGCATGAGCGTCGACACCGGCCCGAACGCCTCGACCTCGTGCGGCTGCACGGCATCGGCGGCGGCGCGCAGCAGCATCGGCGACATGAACGCGCCACGTTCGGCGTCAGCGTCCACAAGGGACAGAGCACCGTCGCCGTAGACGACCGAGGCGTTCTCCCGCAACGCCTTCAGCGACCGCAGCACCTCCTCGCGCTGCTCCAGCCCGGCCAGCGCGCCCATCTTCACCGACCTGTCGGCAGGGTTTCCGATCACGACCTCGGCCAGCTTCGCCGCCACCGCCTCGCCGACCTCGTCGATCAGCGACGCGGGCACCAGCGCGCGCCGGATCGCCGTGCACTTCTGCCCGGCCTTGGTCGTCATCTCGGCCACCAGCTGACCGACGAACAGGTCGAACTCGGGCGTGCCGGCCACCGCGTCCGGGCCGAGGATCGAGCAGTTCAGCGAGTCGGCCTCGGCGTTGAACCGCACCGACGACCGGATCACGGCCTGGTGCGTGCGCAGGTGCTGGGCCGTGGACGCGGAGCCGGTGAACCCGACCAGGTCCTGCTCGGTCAGGTGGTCCAGCAGGTCGCCCGCCGAGCCGCAGACCAGTTGCAGCGACCCCTCGGGCAGCAGCCCGGAGGCGAGCATCAGCTCGACCATCTTCTCGGTCACGTACGCCGTCTGGGACGCGGGCTTGATCAGCGACGGCACCCCGGCGATGAACGCGGGCGCGAACTTCTCGAGCGGCCCCCACATGGGGAAGTTGAAGGCGTTGATCTGCACCGCGACACCGTGCAGCGGCGTGCAGATGTGCTGGCCGACGAACGTGCCGCCCCGCCCGAGCGGTTCGACGGGCCCGTCGACGTAGACCTTGTCGTTCGGCAGCTCGCGCTTGGCCTTGGACGCGTAGCCGAGCAGCACGCCGAAGCCGCCGTCGATGTCGATCCACGAGTCGGATCTCGTCGCCCCGGACCGCGCGGACAGCGCGTACAGCTCGGCCTTGTGCTCCTTCAGGTACAGCCCGAGAGCCTTCAGCAGCTGCGCGCGCTGGTGGAAGGTGAGCTCGCGCAACGCGGGCCCGCCGACCTCGCGCCCGTACCGCAGCGCCGCCCCCATGTCGACGCCCGCCGACGAGATCCGCGCGATCTCCTCGCCCGTCACGGCGTCGTGCAACGGCGCGCCCTCCACCGAAGGCGTGTGCCACCCACCCGACACGTAGCTGCGCAGCAAGCTCATCGAGCCAACCCTTCTCGCTGGGCGCTGGATCTTCAGCGACCCGACCACCAGGCAACGTATCAGGGGCGGCGGAGGGTGGCGCAGCGCTCAGCGGCGCTCAGCGCGTTCCGAAGTTCTGCGTCCAGTAGTGGCCGTACCGGGTGTTCTGCCGGTGCTGGGCGTCGTCCACAGCGCGGCCGGGGCCGAGGTCGGCCGCACCGCACGGAACAGGGCCGGATCGGATCGCCCGCGCTTCCGGGAGTCCCGGCAGGTACGCGAGGGCGGCAGGGTTCCAACTCCAGCACCGCATCGCGCGCGAGCTGGTCCGCCTCATTCCACCGTCCACTGCGGACCAATCCTCTCCTGGCACAGCGGCTCGCGAAAAGCGTTCAGGCGGGCGACCTGGCATGATAATTCGTATTACAGCCTTGTTTCGTCGCATCTTCGGCTCTACGGTCCGAAATACCCCGGAGTCCTCGACGCGAAGGAGCGCCCCATGCCACCGAACCGCCGTCAACTGTTACTGGGCACGGCGGGAGCGGCCTTGCTGACGGGAGTCGCGCCTGCCGTCGCGGCGCCGGCGGGCTTCCCGGACTACCGGTATCGCAGGCTCGCACTCGTCAAGAGCAAGCTTCGCTACAACCCGACCAACGAATTGATCTTTCCCACCATTCGCGGCACAAAAGATCGGATCTCCGGCGCACTCGCGGCCTACTACCTCTACTACGCGCCCCACGACGCACCGGGCGGAATCTGCCTGGCTTACGCGAACTCACTGGAGGAGGAGTTCACCGAGTACGCCGGCAACCCGATCATTTCGCGGAACTGGCCCGGCGAGTACAGCGTGTCCCACGTGTCCTCGCCGCACGCGATGTGGAACGACGACGTCAAGCGCATGTACCTGTACTTCCACGGCGAGAACACCGTGACCCGGCTCGCCAGCTCCGCCGACGGCATCCACTTCTCCTACGAGAAGGAGGTCCTGTCCACGCGCCTGCAGCCCGCGGGCACCACCGAGACCTCCTACGCGAGGGTGTTCCGGCACGACCTGCCGTCGCGCAACGCCCGGTACGTGATGGTGTTCATGATCAACAACAGCACGAACCGCCGGGACATCGGCTGGGGCTGGTCTCCCAACGCCCGCGACTGGACGTTCGCCCAGACCCCGCTCGTCCGGCACCAGGACGTGGGCGCGGTCAACGTCGGCGGGCCACACCTGTTGTTCCGCAACAACAGCGTCTACGTCGTCTACAACACCGACATCGGCAGCGGCGGCAACATCCTCATCACCGAGGTGGGCGCCGACTTCAGCAAGCGCAACCACCTGGGCGTCTTCCACGACTCGCTGTCCGGATCACCGGACAACGGCAGGGCGGCCGCACCCTCGTTCGGCACCTACCAGGGCCGGGAGTACATGATCTACGAGGCCGGGGACCGGCTGGCGGGCAACATCGCCATCGCGCGGGCGATCTGACCTACCGGAACAGGGCGGCGCAGTGCTCGGCGAACGCTTGCGCGCGGCGCGTCAACGGCCCACTCGCCCAGCCGAGCACCACGGGTGTGGTGGGCACGTTGTCGCGCAACGGCAGTGCCAGCACCTCCAGCCCTTCGTACGACCGGGCCAGCGCCGGTTGCTGCACGGTCATCGAATAACCGATGCCGCGCGCCACCAGCGACCGGGCCAGCTCGAAGCTGCGCGCCCGATGCGTCACGACCATCTCGACGCCCGCGGCAGCGAAGACCGAACGGAAGTAGCGCTCGCTCGGCGGCACGTCGAGCAGCACGAACGGATCACCGGCCAGCTCGCTCAACGCCACCGCACGCCGCCGTCGCAACCGATGATCGGCGGGCAGCAGGACCCTGGGCGGCTGGTCGTACAACGTCCGGGTCTCGATGCCGGGCACCAGGTCCTGGTCGTAGAGGAACGCGATCTCGCACCGCCCGGAGATCAGGTCCTCCCCGATCTCCGGCAGGCTCCCCTCCACGAACCGGACGGACACCTCCGGATGCGCCCGCTCGAACGTCGCGATCGCCGCAGGCAGGTGGAACGGCGCGATCGGCGCGTAACAGCCCACGGTCAGCACACCGCTCACGGTCGAACTGAGTCCGCGCGCCTCGACCCCGAGATCCCCCATCGCCCCGACGACCCGCCGAGCGTCCGCCAGCACCTGCGTACCCGCCGACGTCAACGCGGCACCCCGGCGCGGCGACCGGACGACCAGTCGCAGGTCCAGCACCCGTTCCAACTCGGTCAACGCCAGCGAGATCGCGCCCTGCGAGACGTGGCAACGCGACGCGGCGGACGTCAGCGAGCCCGTCTCGGCCACCGCGATCAGGTATTCGAGCTGCCGCACCGTCACGTTGGGCAGATTCATGAGCTGAGCTTATAACTGACCGAAGAAACGTGAACTGGTCAAAAGAGTCGGTCCCAGGCATCGTCCGAACGGTGACCCGACCGCACCGCCACCCGTTCATCCCGTACACACCGCCCCGGCTGCCGATCGAGGACGGACTCGACCACGGCAGGGCGTTCCACCGCCTGCTCGACGAGCGGAGGTCCGTGCGCTGGTTCTCCCCCGACCCGGTCCCGAAGGAAGCGATCGAACTGGCGGTCCAAGCCGCCAACACCGCCCCGAGCGGCGCGCATCAGCAGCCGTGGCGGTTCGTCGCCACCCAGGACCCGGAGCTCAAGCGCCGCATCCGGGCAGCCGCCGAGGAAGAGGAACGCCGCTTCTACCACGAACGCGAGATCCCGGACTGGCACGCGGCGCTCGCCCGGCTGGAGACCGACGCGGACAAGGAGTTCCTGGAGGTCGCGCCCTGGTTGGTGGTCGCGTTCGCGCAGAAGCAGCAGGACGGCAAGAAGACCTACTACACCAACGAAAGCGTCGGAATCGCCTGCGGGTTCTTCATCGCGGCACTGCACTCGATGGGCCTCGCGACGCTCACGCACACCCCGAACCCGATGACGTTCCTGACCGATCTGCTGGGGCGTGAAGGCGAACGGCCGTACATCCTGTTCCCGATCGGCTATCCGGCCGACGACTGCGAGGTGCCGGACCTCCGCCGCAAACCGCTCACCGAAGCACTCACGTTCGCCGACGGACTTGCCTGATTCCCCCACTGGCGGGGAGCATCAAGCTCGTGGACGAACTACGCGCGTTGCTGGCGAAGCACGCCAGGCCCGACATGAGCACCATCATCGAGGACGTCCTGGTCTCCAGGACCACGCTGGGCGGGCCGCCCACGCCGTCGATGTCCGGCACGATCCTCGCGTTCGTCGCCCAGGGCCGCAAACGGATCGCGTTAGGTGAGCGCGTCTACGACTACCGGGCCGGCCAGTACCTGGTGGCCTCGGTCGACATGCCGATCACCGGCAACTACGTCGACATCAGCCCCTCCGAGCCCGCGCTCGGCATCGGCCTCGTCCTCAAGCCGGACAAGGTCGCCGAACTGCTCCTCACCAACGATCTCCCGAAACCCGCGGGCACCCCGGAGGGCCTGGCCGTCAGCGACGCGAGCCCGGAGCTGATCGACGCCGTCACGAGGCTCGCGCGCCTGCTCGACCAACCACGCGACGCGCGAGCGCTGGCGCCGCTGATCAAGCAGGAGATCCTCTGGCGGGTCATGACCGGCGAGCAGGGCGCGGTGGTCCGTCAGCTCGGCACCCAGGACAGCAGCCTGAGCCACATCGCCAAAGCGGTCAAATGGATCCGCGAGAACTACGCCGAGTCGTTCAAGGTCGAGAACGTCGCGCGGATCGCGGGCATGAGCGAGTCGGCGTTCTACCGCAACTTCCAGGCCGTCACGGCGATGAGCCCGATCCAGTTCCAGAAGCAGATCCGGTTGCAGGAGGCCAGGTTGCTGCTCGCGACGAACAGGGACGTGACGAGCGTCAGCCACCGAGTCGGCTACGACAGCCCGTCGCAGTTCAGCCGCGAGTACCGCCGCCAGTTCGGCGCGCCGCCCAGCCAGGACGCGAAGCTCACGCTCCAGCCCGTTCCCTGACGTTCAGGTACACCGCGCGGACCTCCAGCGTCCGTTCGACCTTCTCGATCACGGGCGCGAAGAACTGGCGCCGGTGCTCGGCGTCGCTCATCGAGATCACCGAGAAGTACATGCTGCCGAACGCCGCGAACAGCGTGGCGTTGCGCAGCATCGCCGACGGCACGCCCAGCCAAGACATGTGCGGCTGTTCCCCGATCCACAGCTCCGCGATCGCGGGCGTCACGACGATCAGGCCCAGCACCACGAAGAACGCGAACAGCGCGAGCCCGATCACCGCGGCCTGCACCAGCTGCCGGATCGCGAGCATCACCAGCAGGTTGCGCGTCTGCCGGCCGTTCAACCGCTTGGGCGGCAACGGTTCGGCGATGTCCACACCGGACAGCGGCGTGCCCTTGCAGGCGACCTGCAACACCTCGGGCCGCAGGTCCTGCTCGACGCGGCCGATCTCGTCGCGCAACCGGGCGGCCGCCGCCAGCACCGTGATCGCGGCGAACATCAGCACCACCAGGCTGACCCGAGGCCAGTGCAGCCGGTTCATCGCCTGCCACAGCTCGCCGGTGAAGAACAGGAACAGCGTCACGAACAGCATCGGCGGCAACGCCCTGCCGATCAGGTGCACGCTGTTGCGCAGGTCCGCGATCACGTGCCGGATGGCGGCCTTGAGCAGTGCGCCCAGCCCATAGGTGGTGGCCAGCATCGTCGCCACGAAGGCCACCCCGAAGAAGGCGACGAACCACAACGCGGTCACCCACCACGCCGTCTCCGGGCCCTCGGCTCCAGGTGTGGTGACCTCCTCGTTGATGGCGAGTTGCAGCGACGGCACGATCACCGGCATCGCCGCGTACGCCACCAGCAGCACCGCGGTCGTGCGCGGGGAGAAGCTCGGCAACCGTCGCGTGAACAGCGAGAGCAGGATCCACGCGGACACCATCACCGCGACGACCACGCCGAGCAGCACCCACTTCGACAGGCCCGCAGACCGCAGCAGCACCAGCCAGGCAAGGCTGCCGACCGCCACGAACGCCAGCGCCGGCAGCATCCTCGGCAGCACGTGCGACCGGAAGCCGTACCCCTCGATCATGGTCGGCGCACCCTGCCGGACGAACCACTGCTCGGTCCGCCGCACGACCGTCTCCGAAGCCACGGCGAGGATCATGCCTCACCGTTCGAACAGGCGCGCCATGATGGAGTAGTAGTGGGTCGGCGTGATGCGGGCGAGCAGGTCGAACGCGTAGGCGTCCGGCCCGACGAGCACCCGCGCCTTCCCGCGTTCGACACCGCGGTGGATGACCTCGGCGGCCTTGTCCGGGGTGGTCAGGGCGATCTTGTCGAAGTCAGCGGCGATCTGCTCCAGCGACCGGCCCTGCTCGTCGAGCTCGGTGTGGAAGCGTCCCTTGCGGACGATGTTGGTCTTGATGCCGCCGGGGTGCACGGCGACGGCGGAGACTCCGGTGCCGCGCAGTTCCTGGCGCAGCGAGTCGGTGAACCCGCGCACGGCGAACTTCGCGGCGCAGTAGGCGCTCTGGTTCGGCATGCCGCACAGCCCGAACACGCTGGAGGTGTTCACGATGACGCCGTAGTTCTGCTTGACCAGCAACGGCAGGAACGCCCGCGTGCCGTTCACGACACCCCAGTAGTTGATGTCGAACAGCCAGGAGTCGTCCTCCGCCACGGAGTTCAGCACGCTCGTGGAGGTGGCGACGCCCGCGTTGTTGAACACCGCCGCGAGCGGAAGGTCCAGCCAGGCCCGCACCTCCTCGGCGAACCGCCGCACGTCGTCGGCGTCGCGCACGTCGAGCACCCGGCTGAGCACGGGCCCGCTGAGCGAGGAGGCCGTCTTCTCCAGCTCGATCTCGTCGACGTCGGCGATGATCACCGGAGAACCGTGCCGCGACAACCTCTGCGCGAGGCTGCGGCCGATTCCCGAGGCCGCCCCGGTGATCACGGCCGGACGTCCTGAGATCCTGCGGACCATGCGCGTGCTCCTGTCGTCGAGGGCGGCGGAGCCCCAACGTTAGCGGCGCAGTTCGGGGAACTGGTCGTCCCGCCACTCCCCTGTTCCGTCGACGCCCTCCTCCTCGCGGGTGCGCAGGTCGACGCGCCGGATCTTGCCCGACACCGTCTTGGGCAGCTCGAAGAACTCCAGCCGCCGGATCCGCTGGAAAGGCGCCAGGTGCTCGCGGGCGTGCCGCAGGATCTCCAGCGCCGTTTCGCGGTTCGGCTCCCAGCCAGCACTCAGTGCCACGTACGCCTTGGGCACGGCGAGCCGCAGCGGGTCCGGAGCAGGCACGACCGCGGCCTCGGTGACCGCGGGGTGCTCGATCAGCACGCTCTCCAGCTCGAACGGCGAGATCTTGTAGTCCGACGCCTTGAACACGTCGTCCGTGCGTCCGATGTAGAACAGGTAGCCGTCGTCGTCGCGGCTCGCGATGTCACCGGTGTGGTAGTAACCGCCGGCCATCGCGTCGGCGTTGCGTTCGTCGTCGCCGTGGTAGCCGACCATCAAAGACATCGGCCGTTGCGCGAGGTCGATGCAGATCTCGCCCTCCTGGGCCAGTTCGCCCGTGATCGGGTCGACCAGCACGACCGGAACGCCCTGCAACGGCCGTCCCATCGAACCGAGCTTCACCGGAGCACCGGGGACGTTGCCGACCGACAGCGTCGTCTCGGTCTGGCCGAACCCGTCTCGGATCGTGAGACCCCACTGCTTCTGGACCTGCTCGATCACCTCGGGGTTGAGCGGCTCACCGGCGGCCACGACCTCGCGCAACCCGCCCGGCCCGCCGCTGAGGTCGGCCTTGATCAGCATCCGCCACACCGTCGGCGGCGCGCAGAACGTGCTGACGTTCTTCGCGCGGATCTGGCCGAGCAACGCGGCCGCGTCGAACCGGGCGTAGTTGTAGACGAAGATCGTCGCTTCGGCGATCCACGGCGCGAAGAAGCAGCTCCAGGCGTGCTTGGCCCAGCCGGGCGAACTGATGTTGAGGTGCACGTCGCCGGGCTTCACGCCGATCCAGTGCATGGTCGTGAGGTGCCCGACCGGGTACGAGGCCTGGGTGTGCTCGACGAGCTTGGGACGGCTGGTCGTGCCGGAGGTGAAGTAGAGCAGCAGCCGGTCGTCCGCCGTGGTCTTCGGGTGTGGCAACGGGATGCCGGGAGCCTCGGCGGTCTCGGCGAAGTCCAGCGGGCCCGTGCCGCCGACCGTGATCACCACAGGTCCGTCGGAGAACTTGGCGGCGTCCTCGGCCCGTGCGATGACGTGCCGCACCGAACCCCGCTGCAACCGGTCCGCGAGATCGGCGGGCCCCAGCGCGGTGGTCGTCGGCATGATCACCGCGCCGAGCTTCATCACCGCGAGCATCGACTCCCACAGCTCGATCTGGTTGCCCAGCATGATCATCACGCTGTCGCCGCGACCGACGCCCTGCCGCGCGAGCCAGTGCGCGACGCTGTTCGACCGGCGGCGCAGCTCGTCGAACGAGTAGGCGCGCTCGGAGCCGTCCTCCTCGACGATGTGCAACGCCGTGGCGGTGTTGCCCTCCGCGATGACGTCGAACCAGTCGTGCGCCCAGTTGAAGCTGCCGTCGAAGCTCGGCCAGGTGAACGCGTCGGGGTCCGTGAGCATCAGGTCGCGGGCCGCGCGGTAGATGTCGTGACTGGACATGACGCAGAGGGTGGGAGGGCCGAGGGCCGCAGGGATACCCCCGAACGGGGGTGTACCCCTTTTCGAGGGTGTCGCCGTCGGCGAAACTGCTCGACGTGCTGCCAGACCGTTTTCAGGCAATGCTGCCGCAGCGCCTGGACATGCTCCGCCGAGCCACCGGACTGCCCGTCGTGTTCGGTGGAGCGTTGACGCCCGGCCACGAGCTGCTGCTGAGCAGTTTCCTCGGCACGCACGGCTCCTCGTTGCACGGACTGCGCGTCGGCACCGGCCGGGGCCTGGGCGGCACCGCGATCGCGATGGGCACCGCGGTCCGCGTCAACGACTACGCCACGACCAGGGCGATCACCCACGAGTTCGATCAGATGGTGGTGGTGAACGAACGCCTGACCTCGGTGTTCGCCTACCCGGTGACCGTGCGGGGCACCGTTCGCGGCGTCCTCTACGGGGCCGTGCGCGGGCAGACGACAGTGGGTGACCGGGCGATCAGGATGGCCGGCGCCATCGCGCAGGGATTCGCACAGGACCTGGACATGCCTTCCCAGCAGAATCAGACACTGCACACGCAGGCCGCACTCCGCGAGCTCGCCGAGGTCGCCAAGCTCGTCGGCGATCCCGTGCTGCGCGAACGACTCCGCAAGGTGCACCAGAACCTCGGCGGCGAACCACCCGTCAGCGTCCCCAGCGGCCTGACCCCGCGCGAACTCGATACGCTTCGGCTGGCCGCGGTCGGTGCGTCCAACCGGGAGATCGCCGCCGAGCTCGGGCTGAGCACCGAAACCGTCAAGGCCTACCTCCGGGGCGCGATGCGCAAACTGGGGGTGCACAACAGAACCGCCGCCGTCCACGCGGCGAGGTCGACGGGAGCACTCTGAATGTCCTGGCAGGAAAAGGCCGTTGTCGGCACCGACCGCCTGCTCTACAAGCTGACCGGTGGCAAGGTCGGTCTCGTCTCGTTCAGCAGGCAGACCGGCCTCACGCTGATCACCGTCGGCGCCAAGTCCGGTGAGCGCCGCGAGAACCAGGTCCAGTACGTGGCCGACGGCGACGCGATGCTGGTCGTCGGGTCGAACTGGGGCAAGCCCCAGCACCCCGCCTGGACCACGAACCTGCTGAAGAACCCGGACATCCAGGTGAACGTGCGCGGCGACGTCCGCGACGTGCGGGGCACGTTGCTGGAAGGCGCCGAGCGAGAGGCCGCCTGGACCAGGATGGTGGCGGCCTATCCCCCGTTCCAGGACTACGTGGAGCGGTCAGGCGGCCGCGAGCTGCGGGTCTTTCGCCTCACTGCGCGCTGAGTCCCACGCCAGCCACACGCAGCCGACGATCATGAGCACGCCGTGGGCGATCCGCACCGCCGGCGGCGTGAAGAACTGCGGCAGGAACAACGCGAACCCGGCCGCGAACACGATCGCCGCCGTGGTGCGGAGCTTCAGCGCGACCATGATCGCCGCGACGCCCATGGTGACGAGCCCGATCGCGAAAGTCGTGACGGCGAACGGGTTGTAGCGCACGGCCTCGGCCAGTTCGAGGACGTTCGGCTGGGCGGCGATCGCGTGCAGGCCGAAGTCCTCGGCGCCGTAGTACGGCAGCGTGAGGCCCGCTCCGACCCAGAACGTGATCGCGGCCGTGCGGTGGATCTCCAGCAACGCGATCGGCACGAGGATGAAGCCGATCATCGCGAACAGGTGCGACAGCACCCACGCGGTCGAGCCCATCGAGGCCGCGGCGCCCGCTGCCGTCGTTTCGTCGTGCCACGGTCTCAACGCCGGGTACAGCAGGAAGAGCAGGCCCGCGGCGGTCAGCGTCCACTTCATGATTGTCCCCTGAGATCGTCGAGATACATCCGGACGAGCTGGTCGTAGGTGTCGTCGAGCCCTTCCGGCAGGCCGAAGCCGCCGCTGGACTCGATCGACGCGAAGCCGTGCACGATCACCCGCAGCCGTCGCGTGGCGTGGATGGCGTCCGAGCCCTCCAGGCCGTAGCTCCGCAACGTCGCGAGGATGAGTTCCATGAACTTGAGACCGGCCTCCCGCTGCAGTTCGTCGTGCAGCGGATCCATCGGCGCGGCCAGATAGCGCTTCGGATGTTCCTGCACGTACGCGCGGTACGCGTGCATGAGCGACCGGACGGCGTCGTCCCCCGCCCTGCCGACAACGGCCTGGGTGAACCGGGCTGTCATCTCCTCCGTCACTCGCACGCCGACGTGGCTCTTGAGCTCGCCGAGGCTTGCGATGTGCTTGTACAGCGAGGGCGTGGCGACACCGGTTCTGGCGGCGACGGCGGCGAGCGTCAGCGCCTCGACGCCGTGCTCGTCGACCAGTTCCAGTGCTGCGTCCACGACCTTGGCGGTGGTGAGACGGTGGCGAACAACCATAGCCCAAAAGCTAACGTCATTAGCCGGTGGAGTCAAGCGAAGGTTTTGTGGAGATCTTGTGGAACCTCGGCGCGAGCGGCCCGTCCCCGGATATGAATGGCAGGTCACTCGCATCGGCAAGGAGAAAGCATTGCGATTAGCCAAGATCCTGGGGGCGGTCACCGCGAGCGCGCTGTTCGCGTCGACCATCGCGGCTGCGCCGGCCACGGCCGGACCGACGACCACGATCGACCCGAGCACCGTCAAGGAGTCGATCGAGTACCTGGTGCAGACCTACCGCATCAGCGAGCGGGAGGCGTTGCGCCGGCTGGAACTCCAGAACAACGCCGCCGAGCTCGAAAAGCGACTGAAGAGCGAGGCCGTCGGTGAGTACGGCGGCATGTGGATCGACCAGGAGGCGGGCGGCAAGCTCGTCGTCGCGATGACGAAGCCCGCTGCCGCGCAACGACACATCGCCTCGTTGCCCGACCGCGCGAACGTCAGCGTCCGCACGGTCAAGAACTCCCTGGCCACGCTTCAGGCCACCTACGACCGGATCAGCGGCCAGGTCGGCGCCAAGGCGGAGTCGGTGTACCTGCCGGCCGTCAGCCAGACCGAGAACAAGGTCGTCGTCTGGGAACGCGCCTGGCTCAAGAAGCCCGGGATCGCCGCGCAGGCGGAGCCGCGCACGTTCGACGCCGACCCGAGCCTGGTCTCGGCCCGCACGCTGCAGAAGCCGACCCCGTACTCGGCCGACCCGATCGACTGGGGTTTCTGCCACCCGCTGTACTGCACGAACTACGGCCCCATGCGCGGCGGTCTGCGCCTGGACATGAGGCGCGACAACGGCACCACCGGTGGCTGCACCAGCGCGTTCAACCTGCGCACGACCGGCGGCGCGTTCCCGGGAGTGCCGTGGGTGCTGACCGCGGGCCACTGCATGGCGACCAAGACGAACAACGTGCCGACCGAGCACAACCGCGAGGTGATCCTCAACCAGCACGGCATCGAGAAGAACTTCTACCCCTACGACTACGCCGCCCTGCGGTACGTCGACACGGCCACCGCGAACAGGTGGCTGGAGAGCCAGACCAACCGCAACATGGTGCTCAAGTACTGCCGCAACGGCGGTCTGGACAGCAACGGCGACACCCCGTGCGGCCCGCAGGCGACCTCCCAGAACCAGGAGATCACCTCGGTCACGCCGCTGGCGCAGGTCCTGACCGGCGCGGTCGTGTGCTCCTCGGGTTCCGGTGCCAGCTCGGTGAACTACCCGGACTCCTACGACAGCGGCCCCGGCGCGGACTACCTCGTCGGCACGCGGTGCGGCCGGGTCCTCTCGACCGACGTCGGCATCAACACCGACCTGTGCTCGCGCAACGGTGACAGCGGCAGCCCGCTGTTCAGCCAGGTGAACAAGGCGGCCCTGGGCATCCTGGAGGGCAGCCAGCAGGCCCGCAGCGGCCCGTGCCAGCTGGGCGAGCTGACCGACTACGTCCCGATCTCGACGATCCTCGAAGACCTCAGCGCCCGCCAGGCGAGCGGCGGTTCGGTCTTCAACGTGATCACGACCCCGCAGGGCTGATGCCCGCAGTCTCCGGAGGGACCGGTTCGGCCCCTCCGGAGACACACCTTCACGTTAAGCAGCCTTAAATCCACTGGTAGCGGGCCAGATCTCCTGAGAGCGCTCTCATCTGACAAATTCGTGAAAACCTTTACACGTTGACCGAGAGTCACAGCGCGACAACACTTCCGAACCACTGGGCGCACAACTAACACCCGGAAAGGTCGGTTCGATGCAGCGACGCATCGGGACGGCCCTTGCCGCTGCCTTGATGGTTGCCGCAGGGATCACCGTCGCCACCACCAGCCAAGCTCCCCCTGCCAACGCGGCGGTGACCTGGGCCGACGAGTTCAACGCACCCGCCGGTTCAGGTGTCGACGGCGGCAAGTGGAACATGGAAGTGGGCAACAACAACGGCAACAACAGGGAAAGCCAGTGGTACCAGTCGGGTACCTCCAACGCCGCGCACGACGGCCAGGGCAACCTGGTCATCACCGCCAAGCGCGAGAACCCCGGCAACTACAACTGCTGGTACGGACGGTGTGAGTACACGTCCGCCCGCATCAACACCGCGAACAAGTTCACCCAGACCTACGGCCGGTTCGAAGCGCGGATGAAGATGCCGCGCGGCAAGGGAATCTGGCCTGCGTTCTGGATGCTGGGTGCCGACATCAACACCGGCAACCCGTGGCCGGGCTCCGGTGAGATCGACGTCATGGAGTTCCTGGGACACCAGACGAACACCGTGTACGGCACGATCCACGGCCCTGGTTACTCCGGCGCGGGCGGCAAGTCGCACGCCTACAACGGCCCGAACTTCTCCGACGGTTTCCACAACTTCGCGGTTGACTGGAAGCCCGGCGAGATCACGTGGTCGGTGGACGGCAACGTCTACGCCCGCAACACGCCGACCGACGTCAACGGCAACCCGTGGGTGTTCAACAAGCCCTTCTTCATCATCATCAACCTCGCGGTCGGTGGTGAGTGGCCGGGCTACCCCGACGGCAGCACGACGTTCCCGCAGCAGCTCGTGATCGACTGGGTCCGCGTCTCCAACGACACCCCGCCTCCCAGCGGCGGTGGCTCGGAGATCCGCGGCATCGGCGGCAAGTGCCTCGACGTGCCCTGGGCGAACACCGCCAACGGCACGCCCATCCAGATCGTCGGCTGCAACGGCAACGCCGCCCAGAAGTGGAGCCGTCCCGGTGACGGCACGATCCGCTCGCTGGGCAAGTGCCTGGACGTCAACGGTGGCGGAACCGCCAACGGCACAGTGGTCCAGCTTTGGGACTGCAACGGCTCGGCTGCCCAGCAATGGGCCGTCAGCGGGGCACAGGACATCGTGAACCCGCAGGCCAACAAGTGCCTGGACACCATCGGTGGTTCCTCGGCCGACGGCACGAAAACCCACATCTGGCAATGCCTCGGCGTTGCCAGCCAGAAGTGGCAGGTCTGAGGTCTCTCCACGTCAGGTCGCGCATGGCCTGACGAGGAGAATCACGGCGCTGGACGTGAACCCCCGCGGCGGATGGGTTCACGTCCAGCGCTTTCTCATGCGTTAAGCCAAAAGCCTTGCGACAGCCCAGTCCTGCACCGCGACGCCGACCGACTTGAACACCGTCCGGCCTTCTCGCAGCGGCGGATTTCCCAGCGCCGCACCGAGTTCGACGAGCGACTCCAGCCTGAGCACGCCGCTCTGGACCGCGCGGATGATCTCGCCGGCCTCGCTGAGCGCCGCCTCGACCTGGTCCACCACCACGACTCCGGCGGTCGCCAGCAGTTCCTCCGGCAGCTCCCGCATCACCGGCCGGTACGAGCCGATGGCGTTGACGTGCACCCGTTCCTTGAGCGAGTCGCACCGGAACAACGGCACGGTCGACGCCGTCGCACAACACACGATGTCCGCGCTCTCGACCGCTTCGTCCGGGTCGTTCGCGACGTCCATGACCGTGTCCGGCAACTCGTCCTTCATGCTCTCCAGCAACGCCTCGGCCTTCTTGGCGTTCCGGTTGAACACGACGAGCTTCTTCAACGGCCGCACCACGTGCACGGCTCTGATCTGATCCGCGGCCTGCGCCCCGGCACCCAGCAACGCCAGGTGCGAGGCGTCCTCGTCGGCCAGCAGATCCGTTGCCACACCGACGACAGCGCCGGTCCTCAACGTCGTGAGCGGCACCGCGTCCGTGACGAACTGACCGTCCGGATGCGAGAACACGACCGTGCCCGTGATCACCGGATCCCGTTCGAGCTCGATGCTGATCACCTTGACCGCCGTGGACCGCGTGGGCCGGTGATGCGCCGCCATCACGAGCGACCGGCTGTCACTGAACGCGTGCCGCGCGGGCAGGTCGAACTCCTCCGCGCTGAGCCCGACGAACGCTTCTCGCACGGCATCGATCGCTGCGGGCATGGTCATGGTTCGGATGGTAACGACCTGCCGGTCAGCGCTCCCGCGTGACGCCCGCCAGGAACGCGGACCAGGCGGCGGCGCCGATCTCGATGTGGGCGGCCGGAGCCTTGCTGTCCCGGATGCCGATGCCGATGGCTACTTCGACGCACTCGCTGGCGTTCGCGCTGTAGGTGCTCTTGCGCCACTCGGCCATCCGTGTCTCCTCAACCGATGATGTCTTTGATCAGACTCCTCGATTGTTCCTCGTCCAACGCCGTCCGGGCGAGTGATTCGACCACCGCGTCGTAGCTCTTGATCGGCAGCGGTGACTCGATGATCAGGCTGGCGTTCTCGCTCTCCACGAAGACGACCGGCTCGATCTTGTGGAACCTCATCAGGTTGAAGCCGCCCGCGTGCCCCGCGTGTGCTCCGATCGACGTGGGTAGCACCCTGATGACGACGTACTGCCGCATCGACACCTTCACCAGGTACTCCAGCTGGGCACGCATCACCTCCTCGCCACCGACGGGCGTCCTGAGCACGGACTCGTGGAGGTAGAACGTCGCCTTCAACCCCGGTCGCAACGCTTCCTGCCGTGCCACTCGTGCGCTGACGCGCTCTTCCACCTCGTCCTCGGGCACGTTCGCGTTCGCCGCGATCACCGCACGCGCGTAGTCCGGAATCTGCAGCATGCCGTGCACCAGCAACGGCAACCAACTCACCAACGTCTTCGCAATGGCCTCGTGCTGGACGAGGGTGCGCGGCAGGATCGGCTCGGCGGCCCCGTGTTCCTGCAGCCATCCCTTGACGTTCGTCGCGCGGAAGAGCTTCTGCAGGTGTTCCCGCTCGTCCGACGGCGTCCGGCACGCGCCCAGCAACAGCGCGAGCTCCAGTTCGGTGGCGCCGCCCTTGCCGTTGATCAGGTCGGAGAGCTTGGCTTCCTGCCAGTCGACGATTTCGGCGATCTTGCGCGAGGTCATGCCCGTGGCGGCGATGGCGGCGCGAAGCCCGTCACCGAACTCCCGACCCCTTGCAGTGGAGAATCTTTTCGGCATGGCGAGGACCGTAGACCCATTCCCGGAGCCCTCAGAACATTTACCACCAACACAACCCAAAAGGGCGTTAGCTTGGAGCTCCTCCAAGTTGCAGAATAATCCTGTGAGATTTCGATGGACGCCCCACGAAGGGCGGCGACACGCCATCTCCGACGAGCCGGCCAGGGAGCGGCTCGTCGAGACTCTATGCGGCGATCCCTTTGTGCCGCAAGAGTTCAACCTGTGGCGAGACAAGATAGTGTGGCCGACGTGCTGGGACTGCGACGGCATCTGGCGCGAGAGCGAGGGGATCCTGCCATGGCCGCGGAAATCCTGACCGAAGACCTACTGCGCATATCTCTTCAGCGCCTCTCGCGTGAGGTGGTGAAGACTTATCCACAGTTCGGCGAGCTACTCGCACAAAACATGTTGCGCACGTGCGGCCTGATTCCCGACTTGGAACGCGCCGAGCACTATCGCGACCTGGGCACGTTGCTCATCGACCTGGGCCGCCTTTACCTGGCCGAGGCCGACGAACTCTCCACCGTCGACCTCCCACCGCCCTGACGACGATCCCCGGCAGGCTCCCCTGCGGCCTGCTCGGAATCCTGGGCTTCCCGAGCCTGCCGTGCTGGATCTTCGACTGCTGGTGCACATCGGGTTCTCGGCGTCCGGCATCTGGATCCTGATCATCACCAAGGCCGCGCAGCTCACGCCGAATCTGTGATCGCGACCGCGCGGCCGCTGGTGTCGAACTCGTGCGCCAGGGTCCGCAGCGGCTGATCACCGGCGGCCCAGGCGGCCGTCCAGGTCAGGCACTCCGCGGCGCCGTTGCCGCCGCGCTCGACCAGGTCGGCGCCGATCTCATCGAGCCATTCCCACGACGTGCCACCGATTCCCGCCAGGAACGCCTCGTCCCAGGTGCGCACGAGCTCGCGGATCGTTCCTTCACGCCGTGCGCGCTCGTTGACGTCCTTGATCCACGTCTGGCGCTCCTCCTCGGTGAGCGCCACGCCGGTCTCGGGTTCGCGGAAGCCCGGCAGGTCGTGCGCCAGCCCGCCAGAGCCGACGTAGAGCACGCGCTTGTCCGCGAAGAACTCGCCGACGCGGCGGCCCAGTGCGGCGGCACGGCGGAAGGTCGCGTGCGGCGGCGAAGCGCAGTTGACGAAGATCGGCAGCACCGGCTTGGCGTCGACCGTGCCCAGCAGGTCGCGGGTCGTGTGGCCGAACGCGTGGTCCAGGGCGGCGCGGTAGGCCGTGGCGATGTCGAACTCGTGCGCGACCAGGTCGGCGACCAGCGCGCGTCCCAGATCGGCGGGCACGTCGTAGGAACCGGTCGGACCGGCGACGTCGCCCTGCGCGGTCGCCTCCAGCACCACGGCGAAGGTCGGGACCACGGAACGGAAAGCGCGGCGGTGGTCGGTGCCGAAGAAGACGACGAGCTCCGGGTCGAACTCCTCGACGGCCTCGCGGGCGGCGCCGATCGCCTCGCGGACCGGGCCGTGAGGCGCGCCCGGCAGAGTGATCAGGTGCGAGGCGCAGACCGTCAGGCGTTTCTTCACCGGCCCAGTCTAGGTACCGGGGCGTGACGAGCCCGCGCGTCCACTGTGGACGGCGATCCGTTCGTGGACGTTCGTCGGCGTCTCCCGCAACGGTGGCAAGGCCGAGATCCGGCCCTATGTGGACGCACTCCAGGTGAGGGCTCCGTCCACCCTGCGCTCCGGCGTCACGGAAACGGTTGCGGCGACGGTGAAACAGGTTTCCCGGTCGGTGCCGGTGCGATGTCCGATGGACGCGGTGTGGGAAGGGTCACGTGGCCTGCACGTCGCCCGGCTCGAACCGGGCACCGGTGTCCTCACCGGAATAAGGCCTGGTCAGGTCAAGATCTCGGTCACGGCGAACGGCGTGACGAGCAGCGCGGACGGGCGCGTGAGCCTGCGGGAGGCGGCTTGACCTGGTCTGAGTGAGTGCGGTGTGAGGCGGTGGGGGAAGATACTCCCCATGACCACCGCCGACAACGGTTCCGCCGACAACGGTTTCGCCGACCTGGGGCTGCGGCCCGACCTCCTCAACGCCCTCAACGCCCTGGGCTACGAGGAGCCGACGCCGATCCAGAGTGAAGCGATCCCGCCGTTGCTCGCGGGCAACGACCTGCTGGGCCAGGCGGCCACGGGCACGGGCAAGACGGCGGCGTTCGCGCTCCCGCTGCTCGAGCGCATCGCCGACAGGATCGGCAAGGGTGAGAAGCCGCTGGCCCTCGTCCTCGCGCCGACCCGTGAGCTGGCCGTGCAGGTGTCGGAGGCGGTCCACCGCTACGGACGCCACATGGGCGCACGCGTCCTCCCCATCTACGGCGGCCAGCCCATCGGCCGTCAGCTGCGCGAGCTGTCCCGCGGCGTCGACGTGGTGGTCGCGACCCCGGGCCGCGCGATCGACCATCTCCAGCGCGGCACGTTGCAGCTGGGCGACCTGCGGGTCGTCGTGCTCGACGAGGCCGACGAGATGCTCGACATGGGCTTCGCGGAGGACATCGACGCGATCCTGAGCGAGACGCCGGCCGAACGGCAGACCGTGCTGTTCTCGGCCACGATGCCGCCGCGCATCGACCGCATGGCCAAGAGCCACCTCCGCTCGCCGGTGCTGATCCAGATCGAGCGCGAGAAGACGGAGCCGGGCGAGGCCCCGCGCGTCCGGCAGACCGCGTATCTGGTGCGCCGCGAGCACAAGCCCGCAGCCCTCGGCCGCGTGCTGGACGTCGAGTCGCCGACCGCCGCCGTCGTCTTCTGCCGCACCCGCGACGAGGTCGACCAGCTCACCGAGACGCTCAACGGCCGCGGCTACCGCGCCGAGTCGCTGCACGGCGGCATCAGCCAGGAGCAGCGCGACCGCGTCATGTCGCGCCTGCGTTCCGGCACCGCCGACCTGCTGGTGGCCACCGACGTCGCCGCCCGCGGCCTCGACATCGAGCAGCTCACGCACGTCGTGAACTACAACGTGCCGTCCGCCCCCGAGGCGTACACGCACCGCATCGGCCGGGTGGGCCGCGCCGGCCGTGAGGGCGTCGCGATCACCCTGGTCGAGCCGCGTGAGAACTCGATGCTCAAGACGATCGAGCGCGTCACCAAGACCAAGATCCCGGTCGAGAAGGTCCCGACGGTCGCCGACCTGCGCGCCCGTCAGCTGGAGCTGACCCGCTCGTCGCTGCACGAGTCGCTGCTGGAGGACGACCTCTCGCGCTTCCGCGTCGTGGTCGAGACGCTGGCGGACGAGTTCGACGTCATGGAGATCGCGCTCGCCGCGGTCAAGCTCGCGCACGAGGCCTCCGGTGCCGCCGCCGACGAGGAGGAGATCCCGGAAGTCCGCCCGCGCGAGGACCGTCCGCGCCGCGACGGCGTCGGTGGTGCACCCGCTGGCCCGCGCCGCGAACGCCGTGGCCCGACCGAGGGCATGACCAGGCTGTTCCTCGGTGCCGGCCGCTCGTCGGGCATCCGGCCGCAGGACATCGTCGGTGCCCTCACCGGCGAGACGAACCTGAAGGGCCGCGACATCGGCGCCATCGAGATCGCCGACCGGTTCTCGCTGGTCGAGGTGCCGGGCCCGGCCGCGAACGACGTGATCGAGCAGCTGCGCGACGCCACGATCAAGGGCAAGCGCGTCACGATCCGCCGCGAGCGCCAGCCCCGCTAGGACTACCGAAGCAGCCCCTCCGGACGAGTTCCGGAGGGGCTGCTTCGCGTTTCACGGCTTGCGCGCCTCGACCAGGAACCGCGTCGAGGTGCACGTGAACTCTCCGTGCTCCTGAATGTGCTCGTGCATCGCCAGGAGCCGATCCCGATACCTCTCGACGGTGAATCCGGGCACGGTCCACAGCACCTTCCGCAGAAAGTGCACCACCGCGCCGACGTCGAAAAAGGCCACCCGCAGCTCCGCCGGTTCCAGCCGAAGCAGTTCCAGTCCCGCAGCCTCGGCGTCAGCGCGTGCCCGTTCGACGCTGCGAGCGTCGCTCACCTGCTGCGGCCCCATCATGAAGTCCGTGAGCCCCGAGTTCGTGCCCGCACCGATCTGCTGCGAGAAGTAGGTCCCACCGGATCGCAGCACCCGCGCGATCTCCGGCCACGGCGTCACCACCGGATGCCGGCTGATCACCAGATCGAACGACGAGGACCGGAACGGCAGCGGCCCGTCGTCGGGCGCCTGCACGACGAGCGGCAGGTTCCGGGACGCCACCACCGCGTTCGGCGGCCACGACTCGGTGGCGGCCAGCAACGGTGGCTTGACCGGCGCCGACGCCGTCACCTCTCCCCCGCCCGTCTGCAGGTCCAGTGCCGACGAGACGGCCGCCAGCCGCGACGCGATCAACCCGGCGTAGCCCCACGGCGGACGCTCCTCGGTGGCCCGGCCCTCGAACCACGAGAAGTCCCAGCCCTCCAGCGGCACGGCCGCGCCCTCGGCCACCAGCTGCTCGAAAGTCCCCATGGGCCGACATGCCACCACAGCGGCACCGAGCCGGCCACCGAGAAACGGCGGCACCTGCCCTGGGCGCAGAGACGCCGCGTCCCTGGATCGTCTCGCGCACGGCGGGGCAGGTGCCGCAGGGGATTACAACGACCGAACGGCCGCGCGGTTACGCCCTTAAGACGCAACGCACACGACCGTTCGGCCTATCTCAGCGCAGGCGGTATGCCCGCAGCACCGTCTGGTCGACGGTGTTGCCGTCCGCGTCGGCGGCCACCACGCGCAACGACACGAACCCGCCCGCCGCTCCACCGGCCGGCACCAGCGACTTCACCGGAACCCAGGTGACCCCGTCGTCGAACGACGCGTACGCCTGCAGCGAGCGCAACGAGGCGTTGCCCGCCCCCGCCTGACGCGACGCGGTGAACTTCGCCGGCATCGGCACACCGGCCTTCCAACTGTTGCGCAGGTCGACCGGAACCGAGTAGTCGACCTCCAGCAACGGCAACCGGCCGTCGGCGGCACCCGAGAACTCCCACGTCGTCTTCACGTTCGTCGACAACGCGAGGGTCTCGCGGGAGGCGTCGAGCAGGAGCTTGTACCGGCCGTCGCGGGCGGGGGCGTGGAACAAGCCCTGCCGGACGTCGGACCAGCCCTGCGCGACGCCGTTGTGCTGCAGTTCGAGCGTTCCCCAGCCGCCGCGGTGCCAGTTCTCCACCCAGGTCGAGCCGCCGAACGGCGAGATCCGGGAGTTGATCAGGTCACCGGACCGCTCGACGCCGCCGCCGTCCGCCCACGTCACGAGCGGCGAACCGCCGAGCCGGGGTGAGGTGACCGCGCGGAGGTTGGTCCGCTCGTACTTCCTGCCCGCCTGGTAGGTCACCGGCGCGAGGTCGGCCCACGAGGTCGTGCTCGGGTCGTCGCCGGCGCCGGAACTGCGTCCGTCGAAGCCCTCCTGGTACCAGGTGCCCGGCGTGAAGTACTCAGTGCGCTGCGCGGGAGCGGAGATCCGTTCGTCCAGCACGTCGCCGAGAGCGCCGTTGACGACCGGGGAGTTCCGTTCCAGGACGGAGCCGTCCGCGCCGGACGTGTGGTAGCGCGCCCTGACCTCGGCGAGGTCCGCGTGCCGGATCTTCTTGGTGCCGACCGGCAACGCGCCCTTGTCCCGCATGAACATCGTGTACGAGACCGGCGAACCCGCGATGGCCCGCAACGTCAGCTTCGCCGGTGTGGTGGTCACGTGGTGTTCCGCCACGGTGATCACCGGAATCGCCGTCTGCTGGTCGTAGCCGAACGGCACCGGCCCGGCCCACAGCACCGCGACCGCTCCGGCGTCCTTCATCTCCTGGGCGACGGCGTAGGGGTCCTCGCCCGCCTGACGGACCAGGGCGAGCTTGCCGCGCACGTCGGCGCCGCGTTCGGCCACGTCGAGCTCGTGCTCACCCGGCGGCAGGTACTTGCTGCCTTCGTAGTACCGCACGGGGAACCCGCCCGGAACCGAGACCAGCGGCTGTCCGCCCTTGAGCCCGGAGTCGTAGGTCAGCTCCGGCAGCGGCGCCCCGAAGGACAAGCCGTACAACGGAACCCGGCCGTCGATGATGCTGGCGACCCCGCTGATCTTGCCGGGCTTGAACGGCACCGCCAGCGTGGCGTCGCGGTACCAGACCACCGAGTCGCGTTCGGGCAGCTCGACGCTGATCTGCTTGCCCTGCCTGGCGTCCAGCGCGACGGACACGTCCGCGTTCAGCGAGACGCGGCCCGCCACCTCGGTCGCGGAGACCGGCGTGAACCAGGCGTAGTTCGGCGTCAGCTCGTCGATGCGGCCGATCACCGCGTAGTCCGCGACCGGCAGCCGGGACGTTCCGACGCCGTCCACGATGGAGAGCACCGACGCTTCCTGCGTGGACATGTTGACCACGACGACGAACTCGTCCGCGACCGGCTTGCCGTCGCGTCCGGTCATCGACACCTTCAGCTCGTGCCGTTCCTCCTGCACGTACGCGCCGACGGCGGTCGTGAGGGAGACACCGTCAGCAGAGGCCTTGAGGTGCCCGAAGAACGTGCCGTTGCCCTTGCGCGGGTCCAGCACGACGTCGACCGCGACGCTGCCCTGAGCAGGCACGGTGACCGACGCCGGGACCGTGAAGTCCGCGCCGAGGTTGTGCTGCAACGCCAGCGTCACCGGCGCGGTGCCCGCGTTCGAGTAGGTGATCGTCTTCGTGAACGTCTTGGTGTGCGGCCATTGCAGCAGTCCGAACGACAGGCTGCCCACCGACGCGCGGACCTGCTGCTTCACCGCGCGTTCGACGTCGAGCAGACCGGTGCCGACGCTCGTGGGAGAGTCCGCGACCGGCTTGACCGTCGCCATCAGCGCGGCCTTGAGCTCGGCGGCCTGCCACGCCGGGTTGCGCTGCGCGAGCACCGCCGCGGCACCGGCCACGTGCGGCGTCGCCATCGACGTGCCGGTCAGCTTTGCGTGCAGGTCGTCGACCGCGTGGTCCCACAACGTGTTCTCGGCGCGTGCGGCCACGATGTCCGTGCCCGGCGCCGCGATGTCCGGCTTGACCGCGTAGTCGTTGATCCTCGGGCCACGCGACGACCACTCCTCCAGCACGCCCTGCTTGGTCATGTTCGCCACGGCCAGCGCCGCGTCGGCCGCCGCCGGTCCGGAGACCTGCCGCCGGGTGCCGGAGTTACCCGCCGCGATCACGAACAGCGCGCCGGTCTCGGCGGTCAGCTCGTTCACCTTGAGCGACAACGGGTCCGTGCCGTCGGACTGGTCGCCGCCCAGCGACATGTTGACGACCTTGGCCTTGACGTCGCGCGCCGCCCACTCCATGCCGGCGATCACCGCGCTGTCGAAGCAGTACTCGGCCTCGCAGACGCGGCCCACCGCGAGGGACGCGCCCTTCGCGACGCCGACGTACTGGCTGCCGCGCCCCGCGACCGTGGCCGCGACGTGCGTGCCGTGCCCGACGTTGTCCTGGATGCCCGCCGGGGTGAAGTCCTTCGACACCGAAACGACGCCCGCGAGTTCCGGGTGCTTCTGGTCGTAACCCGTGTCGAGGACCGCGACCGTGACACCGGTGCCGTCGAACCCGGCCTGCCACGCACCGGGCGCGCCCACCATGGGCACGCTCTCAGTCAGCGAGATCTTCGACTTGCCGTCGAGCCACAGCTTGCCGGCGCTCAACGCGCTGGTGCGCCGCGCCGTCCACTGCTGTGCCGCGTCCTTCTTCTGCACCGCGCCAGCTGCACGGAAACCGTTGTTCAACAACGGAATCCGGTCGATCTTGTCGTCGGTGTACCCGTAGCCGTGCAACGAGGTGACGTCGAAGAACCGCTTGTCGACGCGATCCTGCCCCACCGCGTCGACCGCGTCCGCCGGCACCACGTACTGGTGGTCGTTCTGGACGTACTGGGCGAACTGCATGCCGGGCCGCCCCTCGACCCTGACGAGTTCGCCGCGCTCGTCGACGACGACCTTGTCCCCGCTGATCAGCGTGATGGTCGACGTCTTCGCAGTTCTCAACGGTTCCGCCTGCGCCGTCGCCGCCGGACTGAGCAGTCCGGCGGCGAGGGCGGCGATCACCAAACATCGTGCAAGACGCACGTGTCCTCCCCTAGGTGTGAACCTCTCCACCGGGGAAGACTCCAAACAGCGCGTGCAGGTTGCCTCACGCTCCGCGATAGGTGCCGAAGCTCCAGCGGTTGCCCTCGGGATCGGCCACGGTGAAGCCGCGCGAGCCGTAGTCCTCGTCGCGCAGACCGCGGATCTCAGTAGCTCCGTGCGCCAGCGACTGCGCGTGGAGCTCGTCGGGCCGATCGGTCACCACGTAGATGGATCCGGCGCCGGCCTTGGTCGCCTCGACCTCGCCGACCGACCGCACGGCGGACCCCAGCATGACGCCGCCGCCCTCGGGCCAGACCATCTCGCAGTGCACGACCTCGCCGTCGGCCTCCCCCGGCACGACGAGGTGTTCGGAGAACCCGAACGCCTCCACGAGGAAGCGGATCGCGGTGGGAGCGTCCTGATAGGACAGACAAGGCCAGCAGGTAGGTGGTGGTGTGCTCATGAAGGCAACTCTGCGCCCTGACCGTGCTCGCTGCCTTGTACGAATGGAAGCTCGGCCGCGATCCACTCGGTCGGGGTCGCCCCGCACAGCGCGCGCCAGTCCCGGTTGAAGTGCGCCTGGTCGGTGTAACCGCAGGCAGCGGCCACTTCCGTCAGCGTGGGACGGCGCTCGCCGCGCAACATCCGGTTCGCCCGCTCGAACCGCATCACGCGTCCCATGACCTTGGGCGTGAGCCCGTACTCGGCCGCGAACCGCGCGCTCAGGTGCTGGCGGCTCCACCCGACCTCGGCGGCGATCTCCGCGACCGGTGCCCCCGCCGCGAGCCGTTGCCACGCCCACGCCACCTCGACCTGCTGCCGCACCGGTTTCACCAGGCCGCTCAGCATCTCGTCCAGGCGCGCGAACCGGTCCGTCCACGTCGGCGCGTCCTGCAGCCGTTCGCGCAGCTCGGCGGCCGGAGCGTCGAGGGAGTCGAGCCCGACCGTGACGGCGCTGAGCTCGCCGGCCGGCATGCCGAAGAACGCCCGCATCCCCAGCGGCGTGAGGTCGCACTGGACGCCGTGCTGGAACCCGTCGTGGGTGATGATCACGGCCTCGTCGTGCAGCCCGCCGCACAGCGCGGCGAACCGGCCCTCGGACAGGTCGACCGTGCCGTCCATCGTGACCACGAGCGTGAGCGAGCGCGACGGCAGGCCGCGGTGGATGCCGGGCTCGGTGCGCATCCGATACCCGGAGTACCGCGTGACGAACGGCCGCAGCCGCGGGTGCGGCAGGCCGACGACGTGCTCGACGTCCACGCTGTCGATGCTAGTGGTGTGGCTCGGAACGTTGCCGGGGGAATTCGCGGTCAGACGGGTGCATCGTGGTGCCGCCCCCACGTCCTCGTACTGGTTGTACGGGGGCGTGGGGGCGGCGCCGCGAGGCGCCCTGCTGAGCGTGGATTACCTCGCCGACGTTCCGAGACGCGCCACTAGAACAATTCGCCCAGGACCAGCAGTCCCGCGCCCACCGGCACCAGGTCGGGGCCGTGGGACGTGACGCTCACGTCCACGTCCGGCATCGCCCGCAGGTACAGCTCCGGCGACTCGAGCACCCTCCGTCCACTCAGGACGATCTGGTCGAGGTCCAGCAGCTGCACCAGGTTCGCCACCGCCGCGCCGAGCACCCGTGCCGCCTCCACGCCGGTCGCGGTCGCGTGCACCGCCTCGACGCACCCACGCCGTCCGCACACGCACAACGGCCCGTCGAGCTGGATCGTCGTGTGCCCGAACTCGCCCGCCCCCGACCGTGCACCCCGATGCACCTCTCCTCCGAGGAGCAGCCCCACGCCCAGACCGGTGCCCACGAACACCAGTGCCGCGTCCCGCAACGGTCGTCGCCACGCCTCGGCGAGCACGGCCGCGTTCGTGTCCTTGTCGACGACGACCGGGAGCCCGAGCCGTTCCTCGGCCAGCGCCTTCAACGGGACCGAGGACCAGCCCGGCAGGCCGTTCGGCGACACCACGCCGTCGCGGTGCTCCAGCGGGCCGGCGATGCCGATGCCCAGCCCGAGCACCTTCTCCCCGGCCGAGACCAGCGGCTCCAGCGCGTCCAGCACGTCGTCCGGCGTGAACATCGGAGCCAGCGGCACGACCGCGGCCGACACCACCTCGCCGGTCAGGTCGAGCCGCACCACCCGCAGCTCGTCACGGTCGACATAAGCCCCGTACGCGCAGGCCCCACCGGCGGCGAGCTGCAACGACATCCTGGGCTTGCCTCGGCCCCCGTCGCGCACGGCGCCGGTCTCCTCCAGCAGGCCCGCCGCGATGAGCCTCGCCACGATCTTCGACACCGCCTGCGGGGTCAGTCCGGCCCTTTCAGCGATGGAAGCCCTGCTCAGAGCCCCGGAGCGGACCAGTCTGAGCACTGTCCTGTCGTTGTGCGAACGCAGCGAGGTGAGGTCCACGGTCGCAATTATTCAACAGCGTTGCTTTAATTGGAAGCATGACTCGAGTCGGACTTCTGGGCTACGGCATAGCGGGGCGGGTCTTCCACGCCCCGCTCATCTCCTCGACAGAGGGCATGGACCTCGTCGCGATCGTCACGGCGAATCCGCAGCGGCAGGCGCAGGCCCGTGCCGCGCACCCGGACGCCAAGATCGTCACCGCCGACGAGCTGTTCGAGCTGGACCTCGACCTCATCGTCGTCGCCACGCCGAACAGGACGCACGTCGAGTACGCGAAGCGCGCCATTGGCAAGGGCGTCGCGGTCGTGGTCGACAAGCCGTTCGCGCCGTCGTCGGCCGAAGCCGCGGAGCTCGTGGCCGCCGCTCAGGCCGCACAGGTGCCGCTCACGGTCTTCCAGAACCGCCGCTGGGACAGCGACTTCCTCACCGTCCGCAAGATCATCGGCCGACTGGGAGAAGTTCGGCGGTTCGAGTCCCGCTACGACCGCTGGGTGCCGGAGATCTGGGACAACTGGCGCGAGTTCGGCGCTCCCGAAGAGGCCGGCGGCCTGCTCTACGACCTCGGCGCCCACCTCGTCGACCAGGCGTTGCAGCTGTTCGGACCGGTCAGGACCGTTTACGCCGAACTCGACCGGCGTCGACCCGGCGCGCAGGTGGACGACGACGTGTTCGTGGCGCTGACGCACGAGAACGGCGTCCGCTCCCACCTGTGGGCCAACGCGCACGCGGCGAGCCTCGGGCCGCGCTTCCGGCTGCTCGGCAGCGAGGGCGCGTTCGAGATCAGCGGTCTGGACGAGCAGGAGGACGCGCTCGACGCGGGCCGCCGCCCGACCGAACCGAACTGGGGTCGCGAAGAACGCACCGGACGGCTCGGCATCCTCGACGACACCACCGAGGTCGCCGTCGAACCCGGCGCCTACCAGAACTTCTACGCCGAACTGCAGGCCGGACGCGCCCCCGTCGACGCCGCGAGCGCCGTGGACGCGCTGCGGGTCATCGAGGCCGCGTTCACGTCCGCGCGCGAGAACCGGGTGGTGGAGCTGTGAACCCCATGAGCGAGGAACTCCTGGCCCAGGAACGGAAGCTCCAGTTCACGCGCTTCGGCAACGACGTCGCGATCGAACTCGGCCTGCACCTGCTCGCCGCCGCCAAAGAACAGGGCCTGCCGATCGCGATCTCGGTGCGGCGCAACGGGCACCGGCTCTTCCACGTCGCGCTGCCCGGCACCGCGCCGGACAACGACAGGTGGCTGGAGCGCAAGGCGCGTGTCGTCGACCTGTTCGGCCACAGTTCGTTCTACGTCGGCACGACGTTCCGCGAGAAGGGCTCGACGTTCGAGGTGGAGTCCGGCCTCGATCCGGAGCTGTACGCGGCGCACGGCGGCGTCTTCCCGGTGATCCTGCGCGGCACGGGTCCGGTCGGCACCGTCGGCGTCTCCGGACTGCCCCAGGCACAGGACCACGAGTTCGTCGTCACCGAGCTGGAATCATTCCTGAACGGCAGCGAAGCGTAATAGCACGAATAGCCGTTGGCACAAAATTCGGCTAACGCTTGCCAGTATCACCGAGAGACGCGACGTCGTATTGATACACACCACTTCGAGTGGATTCCGCTCCACTCGAAGTGGCTGTGCATAGCATCCGGACAACGGTCGCTCGCCCGCTCGAAAGAGTGATCCTACTGGGCCAAACGAGTGTCCTATTCCATACTCTAACGAATAGCGCTCGGTCACCCGCCTGCCGATACAAGAGCAGTTGCGTACGACAGCAGTTGTACGCTCCGTAGCATCATCAGGCTTAAACCACCCACCCGAATGTCGCCTTTTTGGCCCCTTCACAGTTCTCATCAGCGCGAACTAACGTCCGTTCCGGCTTATCGGATTGGTCCATTAGCGCATTGAGATAGGTGGGTGCAGGTTGTGACTGTGACGGATTCTGACCTCAATGAGGGCCGTCAGCAGCTGAGTTTGGGCACGGCCGCCGCACGTAATCTGGCCACGACCACCAAGTCCGTCCCGCAGATGCAGGGAATCACTTCCCGCTGGCTGCTCAAGGTGCTCCCCTGGGTGCAGGCGGCAGGTGGTGCCTATCGCGTCAACCGGCGGCTCACCTACACGCTGGGCGATGGTCGCGTCTCGTTCACGAACATCGGCGCGGAGATCCGCGTGGTGCCGATGGAGCTCACCGAACTGGCACTGCTCAAGGGCTTCGACGACGAAGAGGTCCTCGCGGCGCTCGCCGGCCGCTTCACTCAGCAGGAGTTCGGCATCGGCGACGTCATCGTCGAGAAGGGCCGCCCGAAGGACACCGTCGTGCTGATCGCGCACGGCAAGGTCGACAAGGTCGGCACCGGCGAGTACGGCGGCGACACCGTGCTCGGCAACCTCGCGGACGGCGAGCACTTCGGCGAGGACGTGCTGGCGGGCCCGCAGGGCGAGTGGGAGTACTCCGTCAAGGCCGTCACGCCGGTCACCGTGCTCACGCTGTCGTGGCAGGACTTCCAGGCGCTCAACGGGGAAGCGGGCGGCCTGCGCGCACACATCCAGCAGACGTTCAACAGCCGCAACAAGCCCCAGGACGAGTACGGCGAGGCCGAGATCGGCATGGCGTCCGGTCACGACGGCGAGCCCGTGCTGCCCGGCACGTTCGTCGACTACGAGCAGTCGCCGCGCGAGTACGAGCTGAGCGTCGCGCAGACCGTGCTGCAGGTCCACAGCCGGGTCGCTGATCTCTACAACAACCCGATGGACCAGGTCGAGCAGCAGTTGCGGCTCACGATCGAGGCCCTGCGCGAACGCCAGGAGCACGAGATCGTCAACAACAGGTCGTTCGGCCTGCTGCACAACGCGGACCTCAAGCAGCGCATCCACACCCGGTCCGGCCCGCCCACCCCGGACGACTTCGACGAGCTGCTGTCGATCGTGTGGAAGGACCCCGGGTACTTCCTCGCGCACCCGCGCACGATCGCGGCGTTCGGCCGTGAGCTCAACAAGCGCGGTCTCTACCCGCAGCACATCGACTTCAACGGCCAGCAGGTGCCTGCCTGGCGCGGCGTCCCCGTGCTGCCGTGCAACAAGATCCCGGTCTCCGACACCCGCACGTCGTCGGTGATGCTGATCCGCACCGGCGAGCAGAACCAGGGCGTCATCGGCCTGCACCAGACCGGCATCCCGGACGAGTACCAGCCGGGCCTGTCGGTGCGGTTCATGGGCATCAACGACCAGGCGATCATCAACTACCTGGTCAGCGCCTACTACTCGGCCGCCATCATGGTGCCGGACGCGATCGGCGTGCTGGAGCACGTCGAGCTCGGCCGCGAGGGATAGGTCTTGGCCTCCTTCACCATGCCGGAGTTCTACGTGCCGCATCCGGCGCGGATGAACCCCCACCTCGAACGCGCCCGCGCCCACTCGACTCGGTGGGCGCGGGACATGGGGATGCTCGACACCGGGGTGTGGACCGACGAGATCCTCGCGGGCGACGACTACGGGCACATGTGCGCGTGGACCCATCCGGACGCGCCCGCGGAGATCCTCGACCTCATCACGGACTGGTACGTCTGGGTCTTCTACTTCGACGACGAGTTCTTCGCGGAGTTCAAGCAGAGCAAGGACGTGTCGGGAGCGAAGGCGTATCTCGACCGGCTGCCGGCGTTCATGCCGCTCAACGGCACGGACCCGTGGCCGGAGCCGGAGAACCCGACCGAACGCGGGCTCGTCGACCTGTGGCAGCGGACGATTCCGCTGATGTCGCAGGACTGGCGGCGCCGGTTCACCACGAGCACCCACAACCTGCTGCTCGAGTGCATGTGGGAGATCAAGAACATCGAGAGCGGCACGGTCGCCAACCCGATCGAGTACATCGAGATGCGCCGCAAGGTCGGCGGCGCGCCGTGGTCGGCGAACCTGGTGGAGGTCTCCGAAGCGGCCGAGGTGCCCGCGTCCATCGCGGGCACCCGGCCGCTGCGGGTCCTGTCCGACACGTTCTCCGACGCGATCCACCTGCGCAACGACATCTTCTCGTACGAGCGGGAAGTGTTGCGGGAGGGCGAGAACTCCAACGGGGTGCTCGTGTTCGAGAAGTTCTTCGGCCACGACACGCAGACCGCGGTCGAGGCCGTGAACGCGCTGCTGACCTCGCGGCTGCACCAGTTCGAGAACACCGTCTTCACCGAGCTGCCGCAGCTGTTCTCCGAGAACGGCGTCGACCCGCTGGAGCAGGCGCGCGTGCTCAAGTACGTGAAGGGCCTGCAGGACTGGCAGTCCGGCGGCCACGAGTGGCACCTGCACGCGGGCCGTTACACGAAAGTCGAGGGAGGAGCCGGCAACTCGGCGTTCTTCCGCACGATCCTGCGCGGGCCGACCGGCCTGGGCACGTCCGCGGCGTGGCTGGGGGTGGCTCGTGGTTGAGGTTCCCTCGTTCGACATGCCTTTCTCCGCAAGGCTTTCCCCGCACGTCGACCGCGTCCGCCAGCACACGAAGACGTGGGCACGGGACATGGGCATGCTCGACGGTCTGCTGTGGACAGAGGCCTACTACGACCAGTCCGACTTCGGTTCGTTCACGCCGCTGGCCCACCCGGCGCTCGGCCTGGACGCCCTGGTCCAGATCAGCGACATGCACGTGTGGGCCTGGTACGTGGCGGACATCTTCTACGACGGGTACTTCCGCACCCGCGACCTGGCCGGCGCCAAGGCGTTCGTCGCCCGGATGAGGTCCGTCATGGACGACCCGGCGCAGCCGACGTGGACCGTCGCCGAGCGAGCACTCGCGGACCTGCTCACGCGCGCTCCGCTCAGCGCCCGCGACGAGGCGTCACTGGTCGAGTACTTCGACGCCCTGTTGTGGGAGGTGCACTGCAACGCGCAGAACCGGGTGCCCGACCCGGTCGACTTCGTGGAGATGCGGCGCAGGACCATCGCCGCCGACATGTCCGCCAGGCTCGCCGCCGGTCGGCACCTCGACGAGCTGCCGGCGGAGCTGATGGCGAACTCCACGATGCAGGCGATGGTCGACGCGTTCGCCGACATCACGAGTCTCAAGGCGGACGTCGTGGGGTACGACCGGTTCGGCCCCGACACCGGCATCATCACCAACGCCGTCGAGGTCGTCAGGACCTTCTTCGACTGCGAGGTCCAGCAGGCGGTGAACATGGTCGCCGACCTGGTCAACGCCCGCATGCGGCAGTTCGCGACGTCCGCCGCCGAGGACCTGCCGTACCTCGCGGACCAGTACCGGCTCGACGCCGGGCAGCGCGAGGCGCTCAAGGCGTACGTCGAGGCGCTCAAGGCGTGGCTCGCCGGAGAGCTGCTGTGGACGCAACGCACCGGCAGGTACCAGCCCTACCCGACACCTTCCGTGGCGTCGTTCCACCGGCCGTCCGGTCTAGGTACGCGGTCGCTTTCGATTCAACCGCAAGGGCGCGGTCAGGTCACGCCGACGAAAAGCGTGTCGGCGTGACCTGACCGCGGTCCTCGTTCGCTAGTTCCAACCCAGCACCAACAGATTGGCAGGACTTCCAGTGACTGTTACCGATCCGGGCCTTGGGGTCGAGGGCGGGCAGCTGAGCCTTTCCACGAAGGCGGCCCGCAACCTCTCGACGACCACCAAGTCCGCACCGCAGATGCAGGGGATCTCGCCCCGGTGGCTGCTGCGCATGCTGCCCTGGGTCGAGGCGAAGGGTGGTGCGTTCCGGGTCAACCGCCGGCTCACCTTCGCGATCGGCGACGGCCGGGTCACGTTCACCTCGGTGGGTTCCGAGGTGCGGATCGTGCCGCAGGAACTGGCCGAGTTCGTGCTGCTGCGCGGGTTCGAGGACGAGGCGGCGCTGACCGCCGTCGCGAACCGCTTCGAGCAGCGCGAGTACCTGCCGGGTGAGGTGATCGCGCACCGCGGGGAGTCCGTCGACGAGATCATCGTCATCGCGCACGGCAAGGTCACCAAGACCGGGGTCGGCGAGTACGGCGACGACGTGGCGCTGGGCACGATCGCGGACGGCGAGTACATCGGCGACGAGCCGGTCCTGTCCGGTGTGGACAAGGACTGGAGCTTCACCGCGCGCGCGTTGACGCCGACGACAGCCGTCGTGCTGTCGCGAGCGGCGTTCCGCCAGCTCAACGGGCAGATCGAGCCGCTGCGCGAGCACATCGAGCAGCAGCTGGCGAACCCGACGAACGCGTCGAACAAGCACGGCGAGGCCGAGATCGACATCTCGTCCGGCCACGACGGCGAGCCGACGCTGCCCAGCACGTTCGTCGACTACGAACTGCGGCCCCGCGAGTACGAGCTCTCGGTGGCGCAGACGATCGTGCGCGTCCACACGCGTGTGGCCGACCTCTACAGCCAGCCGATGGACCAGGTCGAGCACCAGTTGCGGCTGACCATCGAGGCCCTGCGCGAGCGGCAGGAGTTCGAGCTCATCAACAACAAGGAATTCGGCCTGCTCGCGAACGCCGACCTCAAGCAGCGGGTCAGCACCACCTCCGGCCCGGTGACGCCGGACGACATGGACGAGCTGATCTCGCGGCGCCGCAACACCAAGCTGATCCTGGCCCATCCCAAGGCGATCTCGGCGTTCGGCCGGCAGCTGTCCTCGCGCGGCCTGTACGTGCCGACCGTGGACGTCGAGGGCAAGCAACTGCAGTCGTGGCGCGGCATCCCGATCGCGCCGTGCGACAAGATCCCGGTCAACAAGAACGGCACCACGTCGATCATCGCGATGCGGCTCGGCGAGGAGAAGCAGGGCGTCGTCGGCCTGCGCCAGACCGGCATCCCCGACGAGTACGAGCCCGGCCTCAACGTGCGGTTCATGGGCATCGACGAGCACGCGATGCTCAAGTACCTGGTGTCCACGTACTACTCGGCGGCCGTTCTCGTGCCGGACGCGCTGGGTGTGCTGGAGAACGTGGAGATCGGTCTCTAAGTCATGACAGCCGAGATGACCGAACCGCTGGCGGCCGGCAGGCCCGCCGGTGAGCTGCTCGCGTGGAGCCGGAGCCTCGTGCTTCCGGCTCTGCGCAAGGCCGTCGACCAGTTGCCGCCGTCGATGCGCACGATCGCGGAGTACCACCACGGGTGGCGTGACGAGTACGGCAACCCGGTGCTGGAGAACGGCGGCAAGGCGATCCGTCCCGCGCTGGTGCTGCTGGCGGCCGAGGCCGTCGGTGGCACCGCCGCCTCCGCCGTCCCGGCGGCGGTCGCGGTGGAGCTGATCCACAACTTCTCCCTGCTGCACGACGACGTGATGGACCGCGACACGACCCGGCGCCACCGGGCCACGGCGTGGACCGTCTTCGGCGTCAACGCGGCGATCCTGGCCGGTGACGCGCTCCAGGTGCTGGCCGTCGACGTCCTCGCGGCCTCGGGGCATCCGCGTGCCCTGGAAGCGATCCGGACGCTGGGCGACGCCACGGTGGCGTTGCTCGAGGGGCAGGCGTTCGACCTGGACTTCGAGACGCGGTGCGACGTGCGGGTGCCCGAGGTCGAGCAGATGGCCCGGGGCAAGACCGGTGCTCTGCTGGGCGCCTCGACGGCCTTGGGCGCGCTGTACGGCGACGGCTCCGACGAGCAGGTCGAGGCGATGCGCGGCTACGGCGCCGAGCTGGGTCTGGCGTTCCAGCACGTGGACGACCTGCTCGGCATCTGGGGCGACCCCGCGGTGACCGGCAAGGCCGCGCACTCGGACCTGGTGAACCGCAAGAAGTCCCTGCCCGTCGTCCGTGCGCTGAACGCCGGCGTGCCCGCCTCCGCGGAGCTGGGTTCGTTGTACTCCGGCGAGCAGGAGATGAACGCGGAAACGCTTGCGCGGGCGGCATCCCTGGTCGACATGGCCGGTGGTCGCGCGTGGAGCCAGACGCAGGCCGACGAACTCCACACGCAGGCACTGGTTCATCTCGGCGAGGCCTCACCGACCGCGCGAGCGGCGGTGGAGCTCGGCACGCTCGCCCAGCTGGTCACCCACCGGGACCACTGAATCCCCTTCTGGAAGGCACTAGATGACGGAACATCCGCCGCGTTCGGTGCTGCTCGCCTCACCCCGGTCGTTCTGCGCCGGGGTGGAGCGCGCCATCGAGATCGTGGAACGACTGCTGGACCAACGCGGCGGCCCCATCTACGTGCGCAAGCAGATCGTGCACAACGTCCACGTCGTGCGCTCGCTTGAGGCTCGTGGCGCCGTGTTCGTGGAGGAGCTGTCCGAGGTGCCTGTCGGTGCCACGGCGGTCTTCTCCGCGCACGGTGTCTCCCCCGCCGTGCGCGCTGAAGCTCGGAAACGCTCGCTGGACGTGCTGGACGCCACCTGTCCGTTGGTGACGAAGGTGCACGCCGAGGCGCGGCGCTTCGCCGAACGCGGCGACACCATCGTGCTGATCGGGCACGCCGGGCACGAGGAGGTCGAGGGCACGTTCGGCGAGGCTCCCGACCAGATGGTGCTGGTGGAGACCGTCGCGGACGTGGAGGCGCTGGAGATCACCGGCCCGGTGTCCTACCTGACGCAGACGACGCTGGCCGTGGACGAGACGACCGAGGTGATCGAGGCGCTGGAGCGGAAGTTCCCCCAGGTGCGCGGCCCCGGTTCCGACGACATCTGTTACGCCACCACGAACCGGCAGGTCGCCATCCGCGAGGTCGCCGCGCGGTCGGACCTGGTGCTGGTGGTGGGCTCGAAGAACTCGTCCAACTCGGTGCGGATGGTCGAGCTCGCGGCCCGTGGCGGCACTCCTGCCTACCTGATCGACGACGCCTCCGAGATCGACCCGGCGTGGCTTTCCGGTGTGTCCTCGGTGGGTCTGTCGGCCGGTGCTTCGGCGCCCCCTGAGCTGGTGGACGAGGTCGTGGCAGCGTTGGAAGCCTTGGGTTCCGTCTCCGTGTCGACCCACACGACCGCGACGGAGACGATCGCCTTCACGTTGCCGCTGGCGGTGCGCCGTGCTGGCTGACATCACCTCGCCCGCGGACGTCCGGGCGCTCTCCTCCTCCGAACTTTCTTCGCTGGCAGCGGAGATCCGGTCGTTCCTGATCTCCAAGGTCCACCGGACCGGCGGCCATCTCGGCCCGAACCTGGGTGCCGTCGAGCTGACGATCGGGGTGCACCGGGTCTTCAACTCCCCTGCCGACGTGGTGCTGTTCGACACCGGGCACCAGTCGTACGTGCACAAGATGCTGACCGGCCGGTGCTCCGACTTCGACTCGTTGCGGCAGGCCGGTGGCATGTCCGGCTATCCCTCCGCGGCCGAGTCCGCGCACGACGTCATCGAGAACTCGCACGCCTCCACCGCACTGTCCTATGCGGACGGTCTGGCCAAGGCGTTCGAGCTCGGCGGCACCGACCGCCGGGTCGTCGCCATCGTCGGCGACGGCGCGCTGACCGGCGGGATGTGCTGGGAGGCCCTGAACAACATCGGCGGCTCTTCCCGTCCAGTCGTGGTGCTGCTGAACGACAACGGCCGTTCCTACGACCCGACGACCGGTGGTTTCGCGGCGTCCCTGCTGGCCGGTTCGGCACGGCACCTGTTCGAGGCGCTGGGGCTCGCCTACATCGGTGAGGTCGACGGACACGACGTCCACGCCGTCGAGAACGCCCTGTGGGAGGCCAAATCCCTCGGCCGCCCCGTCGTCGTGCACTGCAAGACGGTGAAGGGCAAGGGGTACGAGGCCGCGGAGTCCGACGAGGCCGACCGCATGCACGCCGTCGGCGCGTCCGGCACCTCCGGCGGGCGAACGTGGACCGACGCGTTCTCGGACGAGATCGTGGCCATCGGTGCTTCGCGTCCGGACGTCGTGTGCCTGACCGCCGCGATGCTGGAACCGGTGGGGCTGCGGCCTTTCTCCGAACGCTTCCCGGCGCGTGTGTTCGACGTGGGGATCGCCGAGCAGCACGCCGTGACGTCCGCCGCCGGCATGGCGATGGGCGGCCTTCACCCGGTCGTCGCCGTCTACGCGACGTTCCTGTCCCGCGCGTTCGACCAGTTGCTGATGGACGTGGCCCTGCACCGGCTCCCGGTGACGTTCGTGCTGGACCGCGCCGGCGTGACCGGCCCGGACGGCGCGTCGCACCACGGCATGTGGGACGCCTCCGTGCTGCCCGTGGTGCCCGGGTTGAGGTTGGCGGCTCCACGCGATCCCGCTTCTCTGGCCGCGCTGCTGCGCGAGGCCGTCGAGGTGTCGGACGGCCCCACGGTCGTGCGTTACCCGAAGGCCGCTGTCGGCCCGGATGTGCCCGCACTACGGCGCGTGAACCACTTCGACGTGCTGCGCGAAGAACCGGATGCGGAGGTGCTGCTGATCGCGGTCGGCCCTCTGGCCGGCCAGTGCCTGGCCGCGGCGGAGGAACTCGCGGGGCACGACGTCCGCGTCTCCGTGGTCGATCCGCGCTGGACCGCTCCCCTGGACCCGCACCTGGTCAAGTACAGCGGCCGGCACCGCCTGGTTCTCGCGGTGGAGGACACGACGTCGACCGGTGCCCTGGGCGCCCGCCTGGGTCAGGCGCTCGCCGGTTCTCCGACCTGCGTGGCGACTTTCGCGCTGCCACCGCGCTTCCTGCCGCACGACTCCCGCGCCCGCATCCTGCGAGCACACGGCCTGGACGCCGCCGGCATCACGACGAGCGTGCTGAAGCGCCTCGGCGTGAAGTGACGACCCAGCCGATGGCGAACGACAACGCGATCGCCCCCGCACCCACCAGCGGCGCCTTCACCTCGGCGGGAAGGTCCAGCGGGCGCAGGGCGGTCGCGAGACTGAGCAGAATCGGCCCCTGCACGACGAACGCGACGTAGGCGGACCGCGCCAGCCCCTCCGCGAAGGGCCCCTGGCGCGTCAGCCGGCGTTGTGCCAGCCCGATCAGCCACAAACTCCCGGCCACCACGAGGATTCCCTCGACGAGGGCGAGGGTCGCGGCCTGCCAGGTGAATCCGCCGAGGAACGGTTCCGCGCTCTCGGCCAGATCCAGCACACCCATCAGCGCGGCCGCGACCGGCAGGACCGCGATCGTCCCGATGACGACGTTGCGGGTCATCCGGTAGATCTCGTCCGGCACCCGTTCCGCGAGCTTGCGCCCGCCGATCGCCCCCAGCAGCAACATCCCCAGGCACTGCGGCCACCACCACAGGTGCAGATCCCCGACCTGCCCGCTGCGCGCCGGAAAGACCAGCCGCGTCAGAAACGTGGTCCCCACAACGATCATCGTCATGCCCACGACGGTCCTCGTCGTGATGGCGCGCTCTTTGATCGGCGGCGCCAATGCGATCGCGATGCTGAAGATCAGCAACACTCCGACGAACCACAACGACCCGCTGTCCAGAAACGGCCGCCGGTCCGTGAACGCCTGCCACCACGAGACGTCCCGCCCAGCCCCGTTGTAGGCGATCCACACGAATGTGGGCCACACGACCAGGGCAGTGACGATCCAGGGCGTGCCAAGCCGTACGAGCCGCTCGGCGATGAACCGCTGCCGCCCTTTGCGTTCGATCGAGCCGGGCGTGAAGATCCCGGCCATGAAGTAGAAGGTGCCCATGAAGAACAGCCCCGACGGCCCGATCAACGCCGCCAGCACCGTCTCGGCACCGGGATGGAACGTGACCTCGTTGACCTCGTCGTACGGCCAGCCACCGATCGCGGCGTAGCCCAGCAGCGCGTGGCCGCCGATGACCCACGCCACCAGGATCACCTTCAGGTTGTCCACAGCGGACAATCTCATGGTTTCGATGGTCCGCTTCTCGTGGCGATCACGCCAGCGGCCAAGCGAGGCAGCGCTCGCTAGTCGGCGAACAGCTGGCCGAGCCGGTAGTCGACGATCTCCTCGGCCTGCTTCGCGTCGTAGGCGTCGACCAGCATCGCGCTGAGGAGGCCGCCCGTCATGGTCGCGAGCGCGTCCGCCTCCAGCTGGAGGTCGAGGTGTGATGGGACCCGGTCGCGTTTCCGGGCCAGTCCGAGCTGGTCAACGAGCAGGCGCACGAGGAAGGGCATCATCGCCTGCTGGTCCGGCGCCTGACCGCCGCGCGTGACGTCCAGCGCGAAGTAGGCGATCTGCACCGCGCAGAGCATGCGGCTGCGCTCGTCCGTCGGCAGGACCGCGAGCAGACATGCCCGCATGACGGCGCGTTCGTCACCCGTCCGCATCGCCTCCGCGATGCGGTGCCCGGCACGTTCGGCGCTCAGCTCGGTGATCCGCTGCCAGGCGTGACGCAGCATCTCTTCCTTGGTCGGGAAGTAGTACTGGATCTGGAACATCGACACGCCCGCCTCCACCGCGACCGCGCGCAACGTCACCGACTGCAGGCCTCGTGTCGAAGCGATCCGGAAGAGCGCCTCCGCGAGGTCACGCCGTTTCTCCTCGTGGTCGACGCGCTTCGGCATGTGATCACTGTGTCACAACGACCGGTGTCGACGAGCACCGTGCGACGCTGTTACATTGCATCTGCATTGGAAAAACTACCTGGGGGTGTGATGGTCGGGAAGTTCGTGGACCCGAAGGCACAGGAGCGGTACTTCGCCACCTACGAGGCGATCCGGCGGAAGTGGCCGGTGCCGTCGGAGGAACTGGACGTGGAGACGCGGTTCGGCTCGACCCGCGTCCGGCGCAGCGGTACCGGTGCGCCGATCGTGCTGCTGGCTGGTGCGATGGGCACGTCGTTGTCCTGGTACCCCTTCGTCGCCGACCTGGCGGCGCGGCACACCGTGTACGCCGTCGACATGATCGGTGAACCGGGGCGCTCGGTTCAGACCCGGCCCATGGAGAGCACCGACGACGAGGCGGACTGGCTCGCCGACGTCCTCGTGGGCCTCGGCCACGAGAAGGTCCACCTGGTCGGGATCTCGCGCGGCGCCTGCCTGGCGCTGAACCTCGCCACTCGGCGTCCTGCGGGGGTCGCCGGCGTCCTCGCCTTCGAACCGGGCGGGTTCGGGATCAACTTCCGGAAGTTCGTCCTCTGGAGCATCGGCGAGCTGTCCCGCTGGTGGCTGCCCGCCGCGATCCTGCGCCGGGTCAGCGGCGGCGATCCCGCCGTGCGTCACACGATGCGCCCGCTGGTGTTCCGCGGCATGAAGTTCAAGATCCAGATGGCTCCGCTGCACGTGTTCACCGACGACGAGCTGCGGTCGATCGACGTGCCCACCTACTTCATCCTGGGCGAGCGCAGCTTGATCAAGGCACCGGAGCTCGCCGCGCGCGTCGAGTCGCTCGTGCCGCGCGTGCGCACCGAGATCGTCCCTGGGGCGACCCATGCGCTGAACCTGGAGGAAGTCGAGCTGACCAACGCGCGGATCCTCGCGTTCGCCGGGGAGGACCACGCCGGCCTGCCGGACTGAACGAGCTCTGAGGTGCCAGGCGTCCTGGGGGTCGCCTGGCTCTTCACGCGGCTACGGCCGGTCGCCCGTGTACACGCCCATCGTGCGGAACCGCAGGCCCGGCTCCTTGTACTCCTCCATCGCGTGCGCGATCCACCCCACGACCCGTGCGATCGCGAAGATCGCCTCGCCGGCGTCCGGCGCCATCTTGAACAGCAGGGCGAACTGGGCGAGCGCGAGGTCGACGTTCGGGAACGTCTGCGGCTGGGTGGCGATCACCTTGTCCGCCACCAGGTCGCCGTGGCTGCGCAGCAGGGCGAAGAGGTGGTCGGCGCGCGGGTCACGGGCGGAGTAGACGCGGTGGCCGAAGCCCGGGATCGGATGGCCGGAACGCAGGTGCTCGGCGACCGTGCCCATCGGATCGGACTGGGCCTGCAACAGGAACCGGTACGCGATCGTGGTGGCGGCGCCGTGCTTCTGGCCCTCCATGGCGCCCATGCCCGCGGACACGACGGCGTACGGGTTGGCGTGGGCGGAGGCGGCGACCCTGGCGGCCATGGTCGAGATGGCCAGGTCGTGGTCGGCCAGCAGGATCAGGGCGGCGTTGAGGAGGTCCGGCTGGGCTGGCTCCGGCGAGAGGCGGGCCCACAGGCGTTCGGCGATGTCGGTGCCCTGAGGCCTGCCCACCAGCGGCAGGGACTCGACGACGTCGGCGATCAGGGACTTGGCCGTGGTGACGGCCCGGTCCAGGTCGTAGCGCAGCGGGTCGCCGACGCTGGCCAACGCGATGGCCACGCGGACCCGGTCGGTGAGGGTGGCGCTGTCGGGCAGGGCCATCCAGATCTCCTGGCCCTCGGGGAACTGCATGCCCGTCGAGTCGATCTCGGTCCACAGCCAGTGCGCGACGTCCTCGAAGCGCTTGGTGCTCGAGAGTTCGGGGACGGACCGGCCGCGGTAGTGCAGGCGGTCGTTCTCCAGCAGTGAGATGCGGGTGCGGATGCGATCCGTCACAGCGGCCACTGCTCCGCGCGCACCAGTGCGCTGCGCCAGGGCTTCTACCTCGGCGACGCCGAACATGCTGTGGCGGTTCACCTTCGTGCTGGTCAGGTGGCCGCGGCTGACGTACGCGTAGACCGTCGCCGGTTTCACGCCCAAACGGCGAGCAGCTTGATTCGTCGTCAACATTGATTCCATCAACGTTGACTGTACAAGACATGTTGACGGAGCCTGGTGTCCATGTTGATTGATGCACCCAAAGGGCTTAAAGACGTCGTCGTCACCACGACCCTGATCGGGGACGTGAACGGTGCCGCGGGCTACTACCACTACCGCGAGCACGACGCGATCGAACTGGCCAGGACGCGGTCGTTCGAGGACGTGTGGTTCCTCTTCGCGGAGGGCAGGCTGCCGGACCCGGACGAGGCCGCGTCGTTCGCCCGCCAGACCGCTGAACTGCGCACGTTGCCCGCGGCGATCCGCGAGGTGCTGCCCGCCGTCGCACGGTCGGGATGCACGGCGCTGGCCGGGCTGCGGACCGCGTTGTCGATGCTGCCGGCGCAGCCGATGTGGGACGCGCCGATGAGCACCAGGAAGGCGGACGCGCTGCGGGTCAGCGCGATGACGCCGACGATCCTGGCCGCACTGCACCGGCTCAAGCTCGGACTTGATCCCGTCAACCCCAGGGTTGATTTGTCAACGTCGGCGAACTGGTTGTACATGTTGACCGGGCATGAGCCGTCAACATGGGCAGCTCGTGCTGTCGAGCAGTACTTGATCGCCACGATCGACCACGGCTTCAACGCGTCGACGTTCACCGCGCGCGTGGTCGCGTCGGCGGGAGCGGACGTCGTCTCGGCGGTGACGGCGGCGATCGGGACGTTCTCCGGGCCGCTGCACGGCGGCGCGCCGGACCGGGCGCTGGAGGCGCTCGACCTCATCGGCACGCCGGACAATATCGACGCCTGGGTGCGGGAACGCATCGAGCAGGGCGACCGGATCATGGGGTTCGGGCACGCCGTCTACAAGACAGAGGACCCGCGGGCCCGCCTGCTCAAGGAGATCGCGCTCGAGCAGCCCACGCGCCTGACGGAGTTCGCGGTCACCGTGGAGCACAGGGTCACGGAGCTGCTGGCCGAGCTCAAGCCCGGCCGGCAGCTGTACGCGAACGTGGAGTTCTACGCCGGCGTGGTGATGGAGCAGTGCGGAATCCCGCGCGAGATGTTCACGCCGACGTTCGCGTGCAGCCGGGTGATCGGGTGGTGTGCCAACGCGCTCGAACAGTCCGAGGACACGAAGATCATCCGCCCGGTCGCCCGCTACACGGGACCGGAACCCCGGATCAGGTGAGGTACCGGAGATCGTTGCGCACTCGCGTGCGGTCGCGGTCGTTGACGTCGGAGGAGCCCGCCAGACCGGCGGTGCGGTCGCGGTGCCTGTCGAGCCAGACGGAGAGTGCTGCTACTGCCAGGACGATCGCTGCAAGAGTCATGTCATAAATGTATGGTCGGCAATATCCCGCCAACAGTGGCAGATCTGACGCTGCGCGCTAATATCCTGCCATGCTGGCTTCGGTGGCGGTTCCCCTCATCGACGGCGTCGCGCCGTTCGAGTTCGGCCTGCTCTGCGAGGTGTTCGGCGTCGACCGGACCGAGGAGGGCGTGCCGCTGATCGACTTCCGGGTCTGCGGCGAACTCCCGAACGAGCCGGTGCCGACGAGCGTCCGGGGCGTGAGCATCACGCCGGAACACGGGTTCGACGCGCTGCAGAGCGTCGACCTCGTCGCACTGCCCGCCGCGCGGGTCCGCGACCACTACCCCGAGAAGCTGGTCAAGGCGCTCCAGGAGACCGGCGCGACGCTGCTCAGCGTGTGCAGCGGGGCCTTCATCCTCGGCGCGGCCGGGCTGCTCGACGACCGGAACTGCACGACGCACTGGCGCGAGGCGAGGCAGTTCCAGGAGCGGTTCCCGAAGGCTCACATGGACCCGGACGTGCTGTTCGTCGACGACGGCGACATCATCACCAGCGCCGGCACGGCGGCGGGGATCGACGCCTGCCTGCACCTCGTCCGGCGGGAGCTGGGCACCAAGGTCGCCAACATCATCGCGCGCCGGATGGTCGTGGCGCCGCAGCGCGACGGCGGTCAGCGGCAGTTCGTGGAGCTTCCGATCCCGGAGTGCAGCTCCGACAGCCTGGAGCCGGTGCTGGAACAGGTGCTCGACACGATCGCCGACAACCACACGGTGGCCACGATGGCGAAGCTCGCCGTCATGTCCGAACGGACTTTCGCGCGCAGGTTCGCCGCGGAGACCGGCACCACCCCGAACAAGTGGCTGTCACTCCAACGGGTGCTTCACGCGCGCAGGCTCCTCGAGGAGACCGACCTGGACGTCGACGCGGTCGCGACCAGGTCAGGCTTCGGGACAGCCGCTCTCCTCCGGCACCACTTCCATCGGGTCGTCGGCATCGCACCGAGCGATTACCGCCGCACATTCTCCTGTCGTTAGGCGCGTGAAGACCTTCTCGGAGATCTCCCGCAGCGCCGTCACCTCGGAGTCGTCGAGCAGGTCGAACACCAGCTTGCGGACCGTCTCGGCGTGCGACGGCGCGGCCGCCTCGATCGCCGACCTGCCCAGGTCCGTCAGCACGACGAACGACCCGCGCCCGTCACTGCGGCAGTTCTCCCTGCGCACCAGGCCGCGTTTCTCCATCCGTGCGACGTGATGTGAGATGCGGCTCTTCTCCCAGTGCAAGGACCGTGCAAGCTCCAACACGCGCACGCGTTCATCAGGCGTGTCGGTGAGCTGCACCAGCACGGCGAAGTCAGCCATCGAGATGTCCGAATCGACTGACATCTGCCTGCTCAGATGCGCGTTCAGCTCCCCCTGCATGCGGACGTAGGCACGCCACGCCTGCTGCTGCTCAGGTTCCAACCATCGTGTCACTGGTTCAGCATACGGGAATAGTTGACACATCATCCACATTCCGGCAGGGTGAGTGACACTTCAACCAAATCGAGCAACCGAAGGACTTGACACCATGACCACCGCCACCAACCTCTCCGAACTGACCGGCGACTACGTCATCGACGCCTCGCACTCCCGCATCGGCTTCGTCGCGCGCCACGCGATGGTCACCAAGGTTCGCGGTGCGTTCAACGAGTTCGACGGCAAGATCTCCATCGACGGTGACAAGCCGGACAACACCACCGCCGAGGTGACCCTGAAGGTCGCCAGCATCGACACCCGCAACGCGCAGCGCGACGGTCACCTGACCACCAACGACTTCCTCGCTGTCGAGGAGTACCCGGAGATCAAGTTCGTCTCGACCTCGGCCAAGCAGGTCGACGACGACAACTTCGAGATCACGGGTGACCTCACCATCAAGGACGTCACCAAGAGCATCACCATCCCGTTCGCCTTCGAGGGCGTGGCCGTCGACCCGTTCGGCAACACCCGCGTGGGCTTCGAGGGCTCGCACACCATCAACCGCAAGGACTACGGCGTGACCTGGAACGCCGCCCTGGAGACCGGTGGCGTGCTGGTGAGCGAGAAGGTCGTCCTCGAGTTCGAGATCTCGGCGATCAAGCAGGCCTGACGACGGCCACCGGGCACGGGGCGTGGTAGATCAGGGCCTGCGAGGTAGATCCGAGCAGCATCCCGGCGAATCCGCCACGCCCCCGAGACCCGACGACGAGCAGCCCGGCCCGTTGCCCGAGTTCCAGAAGCAACGGAATGGGCCGCTCGCCCACCACGAGCTCTTCCACCGCGACGTCCGGGTACTTCTCCAGCCACCCGGACATGCGCGTGTTCAGCAACGACGACTGCTCGTCGACGTGCGCCATCGCCGCCACCAGCGGCACTCCGGACGCCGCCGCCTCCTCGAACCCGAAGCCGATGGCCGGGTCCGACTCGGGCGAGAGGTCGACACCCACCACCACGGGCCCGTCGTGCTGACTGCCTCGCACCACCACCACGGGAGACTCACCGTGAATCGACAGCGCCACGGCCGTTGAGCCGACCAACGCTCCGGTGAACCCGCCCAGTCCGTGCGACCCCACCACCACCTCGCGTGCGCGTGCAGACTCCGCGATCAACACGGGCGTGGGATGTTCCATGCGCAGGTCGTGCTCCACGGAAACGTCAGGTGCTTCCGCCCGTGCGACGGCAACGGCCTGAGAAAGCCACATCCGCCCCTGGTCGTACATGGCCGAGCGCAGGTCACGCGCCGATGAGATGACTTCGGGGTACCCGCGCGTCGGCAACGTGTACGCGTGCACCAACCGCAACGGCGCTCCGTGATGTGCGCAAGACCGAGCGGCCCACGCCACCGCGGCGAGCGCGGACGAGGAACCGTCGACTCCGACGACCACGGGAAGTCTGCTCATGATCCCAAAGTAGGCCCGATCGTCGCAGTGAGCCGCGTGCCGTTGGTCCCCTCATGTCAGGGTCTTTGGGCTACCGTGGCCCTCATGGCGACGCGTGTTTTCCTCGTCGACGACCACGAGATCGTCCGGCGTGGCATAGCGGACCTGCTCGGCGAGGAGTCCGATCTGCTGGTGGTCGGTGACGCCGCGTCGGTCACGGAGGCTCTGGCCAAGGTGCCGGGCGCCCAGGCCGACGTGGCGGTGCTCGACATCAGGCTTCCGGACGGCAACGGCATCGAGCTGTGCCGCGAGCTGCGCAGCCGCATCCCCGGCCTGCAGTGCCTGATGCTGACGAGCTTCGCCGACGACGAGGCCCTCTTCGACGCGATCATGGCCGGCGCCTCCGGCTTCGTGCTGAAGCAGATCCTGGGCGCCGACCTGGTCAACGCGGTCCGCACCGTCGCGGCGGGACAGTCCCTTCTGGACGCTCGCACGACCTCCGCGCTGCTCAACCGAATCCGCCGCGAACGCGAGGAGGGCGACCCGCTGCGCATGCTCAGCGAGCAGGAGCGCACCGTCCTCGACCTCATCGGCGAAGGCCTCACGAACCGGCAGATCGCCGAACGCATGTTCCTGGCCGAGAAGACCGTCAAGAACTACGTCTCACACCTGCTGGCGAAGCTCGGCATGCAGCGCCGCACGCAGGCGGCCGTGTTCGCGTCGCAGTTCCGCAAGGACGTCGACAAGCCCCACTAGTTCAGGGGCACGCGCCACACCAGACAGGCGCCGCCGCCCTCCGTCGCGCGCACCTCCAGCGACCCGCCGAACTTGGACGCGCGATGGGCGAGGTTGCGCAGCCCACTGCGGGCGGCATCGCCCGGAATGCCGACCCCGTTGTCCTGCACGGTGATCACGACGTCCTCACCGGCGTCGATGAGCACCGTCAGTTCGGTCGCGGACGCGTGCCGGACGCAGTTCGTGACGGCCTCGCGCACCACGGCCTCGACGTGTTCGGCGAGTTCGGGCGGCACCGAGTTGTCCACCGTGCCTGCCATGCGGACGGACGGCTTGAGGTGCGTCGCCTCGGTCAGACCGGCGACGAGGTCCAGGAGCCTGCGCCGCAGCGAGGTGTTGTCCGTCGAGTGCAGGTCGAAGATGGACGTGCGGATCTGGCGGACCGTCTCGTCCAGTTGCTCGACGGCGGTCCGCAGGCGGGCCGCCACGTCGGGTTCGGTGACGCGGCGCTGGGTGGCCTGCAGGGTGAGGCCGGTGACGAACAGCCGCTGGATCACGTGGTCGTGCAGGTCGCGGGCGATGCGGTCGCGGTCTTCCAGGACGTCGAGGAGGCGTTGTGAGCGTTGCTGTTCGGCGAACTCCAGGGCGACCGCTGCCTGGTCGGCGAACGAGGCCAGCATCGGCACCTGGTCGGGCAGGAAACGCGTCTCACCGCCGAGGCGCAGCACGACCAGCGCGCCCGTGACGCCCATCTCGGAGCGCAGCGGCACGGCCAGGGCGGGACCGAACGCCGTGCCCAGGTCGTCCACCAGCAGCGGGACGCCGGAGCGGATCACCTCGTCGACGGCGTAGTCGGCGGCGCTGAAGTTCTCGATCTTCACGCCCGCGCTCGCGGCGATGGACAGCGGCGTGTGGTGGCCGTCGCCGAGCACGACGAGGGCCGAGTCGGCGCCGGCGAGCTCGACGATGCGCTGGGTGATCAGGCGCAGCGCGTACTCGCCGGACGCGCCGCCGAGCAGTTCGGAGTTGACCTCGCCGATCGCCTCCAGCCACCGCTCGCGCATGCGGGAGCGTTCGAACAGGCGGGCGTTCTCGATCGCGGTGCCGGCGGCCGCGGCCAGGGCCTGCAGCACGGCCTCGTCGTCAGCGTTGAACTCGGTGCCATCGGCCTTCTCGGTCATGTAGAGGTTGCCGAACACCTCGTCGCGCACGCGAACGGGCACACCCAGGAAGCTGTGCATCGGCGGGTGGTTGGGCGGGAAACCGACGGACATCTCGTGCTGGGCGAGGTCACGCAGGCGCAGTGGCGTCGGATCCTTGATGAGCAGCCCGAGCAGGCCCTTGCCCTCGGGCAGGTGGCCCATCGACGCGCGCGTCACCTCGTCCACGCCGACGTGCAGGAACTCGGACAGGTCGTCCCGGGTCCCGAGCACGCCCAGCGCGCCGTAGCGGGCGCCCACGAGATCGGCGGCGGCCTGGACGATGCGCAGCAACGTCGGCTTGAGCTCCAGACCCGACGCGACGGCGAGCATGGCGCCGAGGAGCTCCTGCATCTGGTCGCGGGTCGTCACGATCTCGTCCATGCGGTCTCGAACCTCGTCGAGCAGCTCGTCGAGGTCGCGGCGACCAGGCACGTCAGGCACGCCGCCTAGATTCGCACATTTTCCGACAACTCACGGCCCTAGCAAGAGGGGACCTTCGGCTGTGGTCGATCTACGTCCCTGGCCGCAGAGTGGGCGCATGACGATCGCTGTGCCCGGCTCACTCGGACTCGCGGGTGAGGACGTGCGTGCCGTCCTGGCGCTGGCGAGGGACTCGGTCTCGGGCGTGCGGTTCGAGGTGTGGCCCGAACAGATCGAGCTGCACACCTCCACTCCGCACGGCCGGGAGACGCGCGTCGCCTGCGGGGTCGCGCTGCTCAACGTCCGGCTGGCGCTGCAAGGGCACGGCATCCGTCCACTGGTGACGTTGCTGCCGGGGCCGAGCGCGCACGACGCGGCCGCGGCCATCAGGCTCGGCGGCTACCAGGAGCCGAGTCCGGACGTGCTGGCGTTGCTGCACTCCATGCGCACGAACCGTCGCGCGTGGACGGCGTTTCCCGAGCTGGCCTCCTGGCGCGGGTTGCTGTCGCGGGCGGCCGAGGTGGAACGGGCGTGGCTGCACGTGCGGAGCGGGACCGAGCTGGTGCTGTGCACGTTCAACCAGGGGGCCGCGGCGGAAATCCGTGCGGGGCAGGCGATGCAGCGCGTCATCCTGACGGCGGGGACGATGGGGTTCGACGTCTCCCCCGCACTCGGCGCGGTGGACCTGGCCGCGTTGCGCGCGGACCTGCGCCAGTGCCTCGGCAGCACGCTGGTGCCGCAGATGGTCCTGCGGCTGGGCGCGCAGTAGACGCGCCCAGCGGCACGGTCAGGTCGTGATGAACTTCGTCGGATCGGCCACGGGCGATTCGACGACGAGGTCCTTGTACTCGTCCTCGATGCCCTTGTTGTGGATCTGGATCGCCAACGGCGCCTCACGGCCCGCGGGTTCCTTCTTGTCCTCGAACTTCAGGACCTCCTGCGCCTTGCACTTCACCGCGCCGTCGGGCAGCGGGCAGCACGCCATGCGCGCGATTCCGGTGTCACCGTCGGCGAGTATCTCGCACTGCGCCCACTTCTTCACGTCCCAGCTCGGGTGCGGGTACTTCGTGAACAGCTTGCCGCCGCCGTTGTTGTGGCCGGGGCGGTAGTCCCACGCGCCACCGTTGGGTGGCTGGAACTGGATGGCGCCCAGGCCGTTCAGGGCAGGGGTCGCGATCTTGCCCCAGATCAGCACGGTCGGCTTGTGGTCGCCGGAGACCTGGCGGAGCTTGAAGATCCAGCGGAAGCTCTTGTACTGCTGCTTGTTGTAGTAGATCCAGCCGCGCGAGGCGTTCTTCTGGCTGTGGATCGCGCCGTTCTTCACGACGAACGCGTCCTTGGCGTGCATGGTCCAGCCGTCGAGGGTCTTCCCGTCGAAAACGGGCACCAGCACGGGATCCGCGGCCTGCGCCGGCGTCGTGCCGGCCACCAGTGCCAGCGCGAAGGCCGCGACTATCCACAATGGATGACGAAACATTTGCCACCGTCCTCGGCTCCGAGGGTTGTCGGCAGCGACGGTGACCTCACCGTAGAACCGAGTCATCGGAGCAGTCAACGGAAACGCGTGTTTCTGAAAACGGACTGACTACCGGACCAGCACCGCCTTCCAGAGCAGCCGAGCAAGTTCCGGGTGACAGATGTCGTTGTGCGCACCGGCGATCCCGTCGATGCGGCGGATCACCGACGTGCAGTCGACGTTGTGCACCTGCCCGCGCTGCAGCTCGCCGGGAGATCCGATGTTGTGGCCGTGGGCGTAGGTGCCCTGCACGCCGTGCGAGCCGAGGCCGCCGTACTTCGGGTACTCGTCCAGGTCGACCTGGCGGCCCGACCGCGCGGCCAGCGGGTAGAACCTGCCGATGGCGTAGTCGTTCGACGACGTGGTGACGATGATCGGGCCGGGCACGCGCCCGAGCACGCCGCGGAAGTAGCCGGAGCCGGGTTCGCCTGGCAGCCGTTCGGCGAACGACCAGAGCGACATCGCGCCCTGCACCAGGGTCAGCGTCGCGGCGGGCACCACGTTCGCCATGGCGGTCGCGGTGATGCAGCCGAAGCTGTGGCCCATCAGGTGGATGCGCGCGTTCGGGGCGGCCTGGGCGACCTCGCGGGCGATCCTGGCGGCACCGCTCTCGCCGAACACCTTGGCGCGGCGCTTCATCTTCCAGAACGTCAGGATCCGCAACGGCGACAGGATCCCGCCCAGCGCCGGATCCTCCAGGCACGCCCGGTAGAGCTGCTCGGCGTCGAACGTCATCCCGTCCTCGCCAGGCAGGTCCGGAACCGAGCCCTCCAGGTAGTCGTAGGCCTGTTTGACCGCACCGGACATCCGGCACGGGTGCTGCCGCGCGGCCTCGACGATCGTGCGCACCGCGGCCGTGCGGCCGGCACCGCCGCCGAGGCGCTGGGCCTGTGCCTTGATGAACTCGTCCGACCGCACGTCCTCGTCGCCCCACGCCTTCGACGGCCAGTGCAGGCCGACGAGCAGGGACTTGAAACCGCCCGGAAGCCCATGCGCCGCTTCACGTTCGGCACGGCAGTCGGCCATCGTCGCGACCCACCGCCCGTACTGTTCGCGGGCGGCCGGCACGTCGCCGTTCCACCCGTGGATGAAGAAGAAGACGTCGGTGACACCGCGGCGGGCGTCGTACAGGACGTCCGCGCTGTCGCGCCCCCGCTCGTTGCCTGTCTCGTCGAAGCAGACGAGGTGATAGCTGATGTCGTGACCTGGCACGGATTCTCGGGACATCGCGGATCACCACCACACAAAACGCGCCCAACTGTTGTCCGTTTAATCGGAACCGGGGCGGCCCATGTTTACCCCCGCTGATCAGGAAAACCCGTTCGGACCAGGGGATTCACCCCGATTGCGCCGGTAGTGGCGGGCCGCGCGGACCCTGTTGCCGCACGACGGCGAGCACCATTCACGGCGCGGATGGTCCTTCACGAAGTACAGCACGCAGCCCGGCGCATAACAGGCGCGCAACAGAACCCTCTCCTCACCGGTGAACAGCTCCACGGCCTCCGCGGCGATCGAAGCACGCTCGCGATCCGCGAGCGAGCCCTGACTTTCGTTGAGCCGCAACAGTTCCCCGTCGCGCACGGCCAGTTGCGGCCACCGCTGCGCACTGCGCGCCGCACGGTTGACCTCACCCACGGCCCGTTCGAGGTCACGATCCTGCGCGACTGGACGCGTGTCCTCGGTGAGCACGCCCGCGAGGTCTCGAAGGGCCTGCCGCAACGCGCGGAACGCCGTCAGGTCGGCCTGATCCGCCGGCACGCCCAGAAAATCGCGAAGCCCACCGACAGTCGTCAGGTCGTCGTGCACCTGCGACCGATTGGCCCAGATGGTGTTCATCAACAGGACCGGACGGGGTTCGTCGGGCGTCAGCACGTCTAACGGTAACACAGACTTGCATCCGTTAGAATCTCGTTCTAACGTTTGCAGCGTCGCCCAACCGTTGGAAGGACCGTCGTGAAACTCGTGCCCCCGTTCGACGCCGAGACCGCCCGGCTCAAGGTGCAGGCGGCCCAGGACGCCTGGAACACGAAGGACCCGCGGCGCGTCGCCGGCGCCTACACACCGGATTCGGTGTGGCGCAACAGGTCGGACTTCGTCCGCGGCACCGACGAGATCGTCGCGTTCCTGACGAAGAAGTGGGAACGCGAGCACGAGTACGTGCTGCGCAAGTCGCTGTGGGCGTTCGGTGACGACCGCATCGCCGTGCGCTTCCAGTACGAGTGGCACGACGACGAGGGCCAGTGGTGGCGCAGCTACGGCAACGAGAACTGGGAGTTCGCCGAGTCCGGCCTGATGAGCAGGCGCGAGGCGAGCATCAACGACGTGAAGATCGCCGAAGCAGACCGGCGCATCGACCCGAGCTCGACCTACGAGATCCCGCAGGAGTGAGAAACGTGCACGTCAAAGCGCTGTGGCGCTTCCCGGTGAAGTCCATGGGCGGCGAAGAACTGGACCAGGCCACGTTCACGGAGGACGGCGTCGAGGGCGACCGGCTGGTCCACGTGCAGGGCCCGCGCGGCGTCCTGACCGGGCGCACGCGGTACGGACTGCTCACCATCCCGGCCTCCACCGGCCCGGACGGCCCGCTGGTCGACGGACATCCGTGGGACAGCTGGCAGGCCCACGAGAAGGTGCTGCCGTTCGGCGGCAGGCTGACCCGCTACACCGGGCCGGAGCGCTTCGACGTGCTCAACGTCCTGGTGGCCACGGACGGGCAGGTCGAGGCGGCGGGCGTCGACGTGCGGCGGCTGCGGCCCAACATCCTCATCGGCGGCGTCGAGGCCGGCGAGGAGGACGGCTGGCCGGGGCACGCGCTGGTGGTCGGTGACGTGGTGATCGGGATGTACCAGAAGCGGGCCCGGTGCGTGGTCACGACGATCGACCCCGACACCGGCGCGCAGGACCTCGACGTGCACCGGCGCATCCGGCACGAGTTCGGTGGCGTGCTGTGCCTGGACAGCTGGGTGATCCAGCCGGGTGTCGTCAACGTCGGTGACGCCGTCGAGCTGGTGCCGACCGACGAACTCCCCGACCGCATAGGCGGGTGGATCGTCGGCCGGCCCTACGCCGTTTAGAAGCCGCGTCTAGATGTTGCGGCGGTACTGCCCGCCCACCTCGAAGAACGCCTCGGTGATCTGGCCGAGCGTGCAGACGCGGGCGGCGTCCATCAGCACGGCGAACACGTTCTCGTTCGTCTGCGCCACCTCGCGCAGGCGAGCCAGCGCCTTCTGGGCCTCGTCGCGGTGCGCCGCCTGGTAGGCGCGGGTGCGGTCGACCTGCGACTCCTTCTCCTCCTCGGTGGCGCGCGCGAGCTCGATCTTCACGACCTCGCGCGTGCCGTCCTCCGGCAGGAAGGTGTTGACGCCGATCAACGGCAGCGAGCCGTCGTGCTTGCGCTGTTCGTAGAGCATCGACTCGTCCTGGATGCGGCCGCGCTGGTAGCCGGTCTCCATCGCGCCGAGCACGCCGCCGCGTTCGGAGATGCGGTCGAACTCCAGCAGCACCGCCTCTTCGACGAGGTCGGTCAGCTCGTCGATGACGAACGAGCCCTGCAGCGGGTTCTCGTTCGCCGAGAGGCCCCACTCCTTGTTGATGATCATCTGGATGGCCATCGCGCGGCGGACGGACGACTCCGTGGGAGTGGTGATCGCCTCGTCGTACGCGTTGGTGTGCAAGGAGTTGCAGTTGTCGTACAGCGCACACAACGCCTGCAGCGTCGTGCGGATGTCGTTGAAGTCCATCTCCTGCGCGTGCAGCGAACGGCCGGACGTCTGCACGTGGTACTTGAACTTCTGCGAACGCTCCGCGGCGCCGTAGCGGTCGCGCATGGCCACGGCCCAGATCCGCCGCGCCACCCGGCCGATGACGCTGTACTCGGCGTCCATGCCGTTGGAGAAGAAGAACGACAGGTTCGGCGCGAAGTCGTCGATGTTCATGCCGCGTGCCAGGTACGACTCGACGTAGGTGAAGCCGTTGGCGAGCGTGAAGGCGAGCTGGCTGATCGGGTTCGCCCCGGCCTCGGCGATGTGGTAGCCGGAGATCGACACCGAGTAGAAGTTGCGGACCTGCTGCTGGATGAACCACTCCTGGATGTCCGCCATCATGCGCAGCGAGAACTCCGTGGAGAAGATGCAGGTGTTCTGGCCCTGGTCCTCCTTGAGGATGTCGGCCTGAACGGTGCCGCGGACGTTGGCAAGCGCGTAGGCCCTGACCTTCTCGTACTCCTCGGCGTTCGGCTCACGGCCTTCCGCGTCCCTGAACTTCCCGACCTCCTGGTCGATCACCGTGTTCAGGAAGTAGGCGAGGATCGTCGGCGCCGGGCCGTTGATCGTCATCGACACGGACGTCGTCGGCGCCACGAGGTCGAAACCGTCGTAGAGCGCCTTCATGTCGTCGAGCGACGCGATCGAGACGCCAGAGGTGCCGATCTTGCCGTAGACGTCCGGCGGGGTGTCGGGGTCGCGGCCGTAGAGCGTCACCGAGTCGAACGCCGTCGACAGGCGCGTGGCCGGGTTGCCCTTCGACAGGTACTTGAAGCGGCGGTTGGTGCGGAACGCGTCGCCCTCGCCCGCGAACATGCGGGCCGGGTCCTCGCCCTCGCGCTTGAACGGGAAGACGCCTGCCGTGTACGGGAAGAAGCCCGGCAGGTTCTCCTTGCGCAGGAACCGCAGCAGCGAGCCCTCGTCGTCGTAGCGCGGCAGGCTGACCCGGCGGACCTGGTTGCCGGACAACGTCTCCCGCGTCAGCCTGGTGTGGATCTCCTTGTCCCGCACCTTGAACACGAGCTCGTCGCCGGAGTACTGCTCCACCGTCGCCGGCCACGTCTGGAGCAGGTCCGCGGTGTCGCGGTCGACCTTGCGCTCGGCGGCGTCGGCGAGTTCGGCGATGTCGGTGACGCCCTTGCCCGCGGCCTCCAGAGCCTTCTGCGCCGCGGAGAGCTGGGTGTGCGTGCGCACCGCACCGACCTGTTCGTCGGTCTTGCGGTGGTAGCCGCGCACGGTGTCCGCGATGTCGGACAGGTAGCGCGCACGAGAGGCGGGCACGACCGTGGACGCCGAAGTCGACGTCTTGCCGTTGACCGTCGCGAGAGAGCCCTCCTCCACCGCGAGACCGTGCTCCACCAGTCCGTCACGCAGGAACTGGTAGAGCGCCGTCACGCCGTCGTCGTTGAACGTCGCGGCGGACGTGCCGTAGACCGGCATCTCCTCCCACTTGACGCCGAACGCCTCGCGGTTGCGCACCATCTGCCGTGCGACGTCACGGCGCGCGTCCTCGGCACCGCGGCGCTCGAACTTGTTGATCGCGACGGCGTCCGCGTAGTCGAGCATGTCGATCTTCTCGAGCTGCGACGCGGCACCGAACTCCGGCGTCATCACGTACAGCGAGAAGTCGACGAACGGCACGATGGCCGCGTCGCCCTGACCGATACCGGGCGTCTCGACGATGACCAGATCGGCACCGGACGCCTTGCACGCCACGATGGCCTGCTCCAGGCCGTCCGGGATCTCGCTGCCCGCACGGCGCGTGGCCAGCGAACGGAAGAACACGCGGTCGCCGTCGAGGCAGTTCATCCGGATGCGGTCGCCGAGCAGCGCGCCACCGCCACGGCGGCGCGTCGGGTCGACGGCGAGCACGGCGATGCGCAACTTGTCCTGCTGGTCGAGCCGGAAGCGGCGCACGAGCTCGTCGGTGAGCGACGACTTGCCGGAGCCACCTGTGCCGGTGATGCCCAGGACGGGGACCTTGCGGGTGGTCTCGATGCCCTCGGCGGTGCCGGCCTCGATGTGCGTGATCGCGCGCGCCAGGGCCTCGTCCGCCCCCGTCAGCAGCGCGTCGTGACTGAACGGCGCCGTGAGCGCGTGGTCGCACTCCTCGATCATCAGGTTGATCATGCGCGCGAGGCCGAGCGTCTGCCCGTCCTGCGGCGAGAAGATCCGCGCGACCCCGCGCGAGTGCAGCAGCTCGATCTCCTCGGGGACGATGACGCCGCCACCGCCGCCGTAGACCCTGATGTGCCCGGCGCCGCGTTCGCGCAGGAGTTCGACCAGGTACGAGAAGTACTCGACGTGCCCGCCCTGGTACGCGCTGATGGCGATGCCCTGCGCGTCCTCCTGGATCGCCGCGTTGACGACCTCCACCACGGACCGGTTGTGCCCGAGGTGGATGACCTCCGCACCCTGCGACTGCAGGATCCTCCGCATGATGTTGATAGCCGCGTCGTGGCCGTCGAAGAGGCTGGACGCGGTCACAAAGCGCACCGGGTTCACCGGCTTGTGCAGAGTGGTCGCCATGAGAATAGTTTGACTTCCTACTATTGGACGTGCAACTGAGCGTGGTCCAGGTCTCTGTATCGAGCAGGAACCGACATGATCCAGGCAATGCCCACAGGTTCGCTCGCGGAGCACTTCGCCCAGGTAGCGTGCGCGGCATGGCCGACGTGGACGACTACTTCGCCTCGCTCGACGCCCCGGCGCGAGCCGCGTTCGAACGGGTCAGGGCGCTCGCGGAGGAGTTGGCGCCGGACGCCGAGCAGGGCCTGAGCTACGGCCTCGCCGCGCTTCGGCACAAGGGCAAGCCGCTGCTCGGGTTCAAGGCGGCGAGGGACCACCTGGCCGTGTTCCCGTTCAGCCCGGCCGCGGTCGACGTGGTGCGCGAGCGGCTGACCGGTTACTCGCTTTCGAAGGGCACGATCCGGTTCACGACGGACATGCCGCTGCCCGACGACGTGGTGCGCGACCTGATCCGCCAGCGTCTGGGCGAGATCGGCTAGTGTTCCGCGCCGGAAATCCGCTGTCGAAGTCTGTTCCTTCTCCACAGCGTGTCGCACCCCAACACGCCGCGCCTGAAGTCACGCGGGGGCCCTGCGTTCCCCTCGAGGGAACGCAGGGCCCCCGCGTGCCGCAGTGACGAGCCGGGAAACAGGCAGGGGATTTCCGGCTCGGGACACTAGCGCGGGGGCCACCAGGTGGCTGGTGTCCTGATGGCCTTCCAGTGCGCGTTCTGAGTCGTAGGTTCGCGGGCAGCCGCCGCCGGCGTCCTGGGCTCCGCGAGGACCCCGTTGGTGAATCCCGCGGCTGCTCCACTCAAGGGTGTCGTCACGTTGATGAGGGGAGCCTTCATCAACCTGGAGTTGTGCCGCGCCCGTAGTCCGAGACCTGGAACAGCACTGCCTCAGGTGCCGAGAGCACGGGGCAAGCACGTCGTCCACGCGCTTGCCCCGCCAAGCCGATGTCGTCGCCGAACTCCCCGAGGTGGCGGCGGCCGGTGCGCCGGGCCCACCGGCCGCCGCGGTGACCCCGATTCGAGGTGAGCGCGCCCGACGACCGACCGGCAATCGCAGCGCGCTGCCGATTCACTCCGGTGCGCCACATCCGCCGCAAAGGCCTGGGGTGAGGATTCCAAATGCCGGGGCAAACGAGACCGCGTCAATCCGGGAATGCGACTCAATTGCCTGTCTGCCGCACAGCATCTGAACCACTGATGTTTCGGTCTCACGTAAGCGGGTAACGCGACGAGCCAGCACCGCAGCGAGCCTTTCAACCAGAGTCCTAAGTCCCGAGAACGCATCCTTCGACATCCCCGAACACCCATCCTCCGCATGCCAGCTCGTATAGCTACACCTGCGGCCAAGTAGTCCGTTCGGTCCCTAACGTTACTCCTTGAAGTTTTCTCTTTTCCCACGATCTGAGGTACCGGACAAGACGTTTTCCACCTAATCTTCTTTCTCACGCCAGCAGCAGGAAGGAAGAACGAACGCGCTCGGACGACCGCCGCCTGGATGACGGCTCTGCCGTCGCGATGGGATTCACCCCACCACATCGGCGAGCTATCCGTGTACGCCACATGACCTTCTCGACGCATTTTTCGCGGAGGCTGGTCGCGCACGGCTGAATTCGTCAGGGCAAACCCCGGAAGACGTCCAGGGAGGGACGTGTCATGGCGACATCGCGCAAGAAGTGGATCTCCGCTGTCGTAGCACCACTGATGGTGACCGCGCTGTTCACCAGCCCGCCCGCAGCGGAAGCATCGGGGCACGAGAACAGACCAGGACACAGACACGGCCTCGTCAGAGGCGACGTGGCAAGACCCGAACCGCCCGCACCGCCGAAGTTGCGGGCGGTGAACGGACCGCTCAGGACGGCGTCGGCACCGGTGTCACAGCTGGCCGTGACCGACCGGGTGGCCCTGCGGCCCCTGGTGATCGCGCTCGACGCGGCGGACTTCGGCCTCTCGACCTGGAAGACCGTGCTCGATCGGATAGGCACACCGTACGACGTGCTCACGGCGCGCTCGGAACAGCTGACCGCCGGACGCCTCCTGCGTCCGGACGGCACCGGCCGCTACAGCGCGGTGCTGCTCACCGACAACGCGCTGCTCCAGCCCGACGGTTCCGGTGGCTACGTCAGCGCCTTCGACGTGACGGAGTGGCAGACGTTGTGGGACTACGAGCGAACCTTCCGGGTGCGCCAGGTGTCGCTCTACACGTCGTGGGGCACGTTCCCCGAGGACTACTGCCTGCGCCCCGGCATCGAGGGCGGGGTCGGCGGAAGCGGCCTGCAGGCGACGCTGACCGCTGCCGGGCGAGGTCTCTTCGACCGCCTGACCCCGAACGCGATCGTGCCCGTCACGTTCTCCTACGTGTACCGGTCCACGATGGCGCCCGGATGCGCGGCGCAGCCGACCCTGATGGCCGGCAACCACGTCCTGGGCGTGGTGAGCACCTCGGCCGACGGGCGCGAGCGGGCCGCGTTGACGTTCTCCTCCAACGAGTTCCTGCCGCAGACCGACATGCTGGGCTACGGCCTCGTGCGCTGGGCGACCCGCGGTGTGTTCGCCGGCGAGTTGCGGCACTGGATCAGCGCCGACGTCGACGACTGGTTCAACCGCACCGACCACCTCTACCCGGACGGTCACCTGGAGACCGATCCGGGATTCCGGCTGACCGGGTCCGACGCCGCCTCGGCCAACGCGCAGCAGAACACGCTGCGCTCCACCTACCCGGTCGCCGCGGGCTTCACCCTGAACGTGCCCTACAACGGTGGCGACCTCACTCCGTCCGCGCCGTCGCGGTGCTCCTCCACGGGTACCCCGGACCCGCTCACCAGCTACTCGAAGTGCCTCGCCTCCAACTTCCGGTGGGTCAACCACACCGTGACGCACCCGGAGATGAACTTCACCGACTACGCGACGAGCCAGCGCGAGATCGGGGACAACCTCGCCCTCGGGCGGCAGGCCGGGCTCACCGTGCCGACCGACGTGCTCAAGACCCCCGCCTACTCGGGGCTCGGCGTGTACAACCCGGATCCGAACGCCCCAGACACCGAACCACCGACAGACTTCGGGCTCGGGGCGTCCAACCCGGCCCTGCTCAACGCCGCCCGTGACGCCGGCGTCCGTTACCTGCAGGGCAACATGTCCTTCCCGAGCCACCGGCCGTCCTGCTTCAACTGCGGTGTCCGTCATCCCCTGCGGCCGGAGCTGCTGGTCGTGCCGGACTGGCCGACCAACATCGGCTACCAGGTGACCACACCGGCCGAGGAGGCGTTGCTCTACAACAGCCTCTACGGACCGAACGGCAGATTCCCCTACCACGACCACGACCTGAGCTATCCCGAACTGCTCGCCTACGAGTCCGAGGTGGGACTGCAGCACGTGATGACCGGCTCGGCCTACAGTCACACCCTGCACCAGGGCAACCTGCGCCAGTTCTCCCCTGGCCGCAGCCTGACGTTCGACTGGCTGCGCGCGATCGTCGACAGGTACAGCGCCCGGTTCGCGGTGCCGCTGCGCAACCCGGACTGGCCGGCCCTGGCGCGCTACGTCGAAGCGCGCACGAGCCACTTCGCGGAGATCCGGGGCAGTACCGACGCGGTGTGGGACCGCGCCACCAACAGCATCACCCGCACCAGTGCCACCACCGGCTCGCTGTTCCTGACCGGCGTCACCCACCCGTCGGGAACTGTCGACCGCTACGGCGCCGACACCATCACCCGTCTCCCGGTCACGGCGGGCACCACCGTCATCGCCACGGCGGTGCCCCGCCCATGAAAACCGCGCCTTCCAGAGCGGTCGGTCCGCTGCTGGCAGCCATCGCGCTGGTGATCACCACGATCACGGTGCTCAGCCCGCCCGGTCCCCAGCCGGTGGGCGGTGCGCCCGCTCAGGCAAGCCCTGTGCCGTATCCGCTGTCCGCCAAGCGGTTCGTGCCCGTGCGCGCGGCACGGCCGCCGGACGGCGCGGGCCGGCGCGGTGACGTGGTGGCGTTGCGGCAGCTTGTGATCGCGACGGGCCCTGACGACTTCGGTTTGGCCACCTGGAAATCGGCGCTGGACTCCATAGGCTCTCCCTACGACGTGCTGTACGCCGGTACCGAACCTCTGACGAGCGAGCGGTTGGTCAGGCAGGACGGCACAGGCCGGTACAACGGCGTTCTGCTCACGAGCAGCGCACTGCTGCGAGCCGGGCCGGGCGGCGGCTACACGAGTGTCTTCGACACAGGACAGTGGGCGGTCCTGTGGGAGTACGAACGCACGTACGGCGTCCGGCAGGTGTCGCTGAACACCCACCCGTCCACCACGCCGGAGGACTTCTGCCTGCGGCCTGGTGGAGAGGAAGCGGTCGGCGACGAGGGGGTCGGGATGGCGCTGTCCTCGGTGGGCAGCGCCGTCTTCGACCACCTCAAGCCGGACGCGCGCGTCCCGCTCGTGCGGTCCTACGTCTACTGGGCGAGGCTCGCGACCGGGTGTGCCGCCGAACCCGTGCTGACCGCGGGAGACGCCGTCGTCGGGGTGCGAAGCCGGTCACCGGACGGCAGGGAACGGCTCGCTCTCACGTTCTCGATGGGTCCCGACGACCTGCCCGCGTTGCTGCTCGGGCCTTCTCTCGTGCGGTGGGCGACGCGGGATGTGCTGCTCGGGGAGCAGCGGCACTGGTTCACCGTGGACGTCGACGACTGGTTCAACTCCACCGCCCGCAAACGCGTCGACGGCACCACCGACATGTTCCGGCTCAGCGGTGGCGACGCGAAGTCGGCGAGCATGCAACAACGCGATCTCCGCGCGCATCACCCGGTCGCCGCGGGGTTCACGCTCACGTTGCCCTTCAACGGAAGCAGACTGACACCGGACGCGCCCGCCTCCTGCACCGACGACTCCTCACCGGACTCGCTCAGCAGTTGCTCGCGTGAGCTGGTGCGGGAGTTCCGCTGGGTGAACCACACGGCGACCCATCCGCAGATGAACGACACCTCCTACGAGACCAGCCGAACCGAGATCGGCGAGAACCTCGGCATCGCGGCGGAGGCAGGGCTGCCCGTGCCCGCGAGCGTGCTCAAGACGCCCGAGTACTCGGGGCTCGGCGTGTACACACCGGATCCGCGGTCACTCGAACCTCCGACGGACTTCGGCCTCACCAGGTCGAACGGGGCGATGCTCGACGCGGCGCACGACCTCGGGGTGAAGTACCTGCAGGGCAACATGTCCTTCGCGGCTCATCGTCCGACGTGCGTCAACTGCGGCATCCTCCACCCGCTGCGACCGGAACTGCTGGTCGTACCGGACTGGCCGACCGCCATCGACTTCGAGGCCACCACGCCCGAGGAGCAGACCGCGCTCTACAACGCGCAGTACGGCCGCGACGGAAAGGCGTCCGACCACCGCGACCACGATCTGACCTACGAGCAGGCCGTCGACGCGGAAGCCGAGGTGGCGGTGCGGCACCTGATGAGCGGATCGGTGTACGCGCACACCCTGCACCAGGGCAATCTGCGCGCGTACACGCCGGGGCGCTCGCTCGCGTTCGACTGGATCACCGCCACCGTGGCGAAGTACGCGGCGCTGTACCAGGTGCCGTTGCTGAGCCCCGACTGGCTGATGCTGGCCCGGTACGTGGAGGCGAGGACAGCACACTTCGCCGCGCTGGGATCGGGACGCGACGCGGTGTGGGACCGGAGTTCCGGTGCGATCACCTATGTACCGGAGGCCGGCGGGACGCTCCTGCTCACCGGGGTGCGGCAACGGGAAGCGACCGAGGCCGACCAGGCGGGCGGCGACGAGAGCGACACGTACGGCGCGAGCACGGTGGCGCGCGTCGACCTGGCCGCCGGCCAGACCGCGGTCCTGATGGCGAGCCCCCGGCCATGACCGCCCAGGACCTGCGCGTCGCACTCGTCTCGGAGGGGTGCTACCCCTTTCACCCCGGCGGCGTGAGCCTGTGGTGCGACCAGCTGATCCGCGGCATGCCCCAGCACGCCTTCACCGCCGTCGCGCTGGCCGTGGACGGTGCCGAACGGCCGTGGTGGCCGTCCCCCGCCAACCTCACCGAGGTGGTGACGATGCCGTTGTGGGGCAGACGACCCCGGCGGGCGCGCCGCAGGCCCGCCGGGTTCGCCGAGGTGCACGAGGCCTTTCTGAGGTCCTTCATCCCTTATGCGGACGACAGTCCGGAGAAGCTGGCGCACGCGCTGCGCCGGATCTTCGGCCTCGCCCAGCACTCGGACGTCGGCGCGGCACTGATGTCCAACGATGCCGTGGCCCGGCTGATCCGCGCCGTGCACGACTGCGGAGAGGGACCGATCTCCCTGCAGGACGCCTTGAACGCGACCGACATGCTCGAACACTCGTTGCGGCCGTTGATGTTCCCGCCCGTCCGCGCCGACGTGTGCCATCTGGCGATGAACGGGCTGAGCGCGCTGGCGGGCATGGCGGCCAAGTGGGCTCACGGAACGCCGCTGCTGATGTCCGAGCACGGGGTCTACCTGCGTGAGCGCTATCTCGGTGCGGTGAGCGAGACCGTCGCGCTGCCCACCAAGGTCGTGCTGCTGAGCTTCCACCGCGCGCTCGCGGGGGCGGCCTACCGAACCTGCGACATGCTCACCCCGCACTCCGACTACAACCGGCGGTGGCAGCTGCACAGCGGAGCCGACCCCAGTCGCATGTGGACGATGTACAACGGCATCGACCCGGCGGACTTCCCGGTGGCTCGGGGAGAACCGGACGTGCCGACCATCGTGTTCGTCGGCAGGATCGACCCGCTCAAGGACCTGCACACGTTGATCAGGGCGTTCGGTGAGGTCCGGAGGGCACTGCCGGAGGCACGGCTGCGCGTGTTCGGCCCGGTGCCCGAGGCCAACAGGGACTACCACACGAGCTGCCTGCGGCTGACGGACCAGCTCGGCCTCACGGGCTCCGCCGTGTTCGAGGGACTGGTGCCCAGACAGGTCGACGCCTACCACGCGGGCCACTTGGTCGCGCTGACCAGCGTGTCGGAGGGGTTTCCGTTCACCGTGGTGGAGGCGATGTCGACCGGCCGTCCACCGGTCTGCACGGATGTCGGCGGTGTCAGCGAAGCCGTCGCCGACGCGGGGCTGGTGGTGCCACCACGTGATCACGAGGCAGTCGCACGGGCGTGCGTGCGGCTGCTCACCGACACCGGTCTTCGCCGGCGGATGGGCTTGCTCGCACGACAGCGGGTGGTCGAGCGCTTCACCGTCCAGCGGTGGAACGACAGCTACCGCACGAGATACGCGGAGCTCACCACGACGGAGACCGGGCGGTGATCCTCGACGAGCTGGTGACGCGGGTCGCCGGGCTGCTGCCGGACCCGGTCGACGGGCTGCAGGTGGCGGCGCTGCTGGAGAGCCAGGGCGTCACCGACCAGGTCGCGGTGGACCGCTACGCGCGGACCGACGTGTTCGCTCTCGCCCAGGAGGTGTTCGAACGACTGCCCCGCGCGGGTGCCACCGCCGGGCAGAACACGCCCGCCGGCACCTGGCTGCACGCCACGCGCGGACCGCTCTACCTGGCGCCGACGACCGTTTTCCCCGCCGTCGCCGCAGTGCTCGGTGGTCCCGCGGCGGTACGGGCGATGGTGGTCGCCACCGCCGTGACCTGGGTGTGGGGCGCGGGTGCGAGCGTCGTGGCGCATCAGCTGGTCGGCAGTGGCGCCGCGGCCACGGCGGTCAGGTCGCTGCGCCTGTTCGGTGTCGCCGGGGTGGTGATCGCGGTGTCCGTCACGAGCGCGGCGCTGGGGTGGTCGTCCGCGGCGTTCGTGCTCGCGCTGGCCGGCCTCCAGCTCGCGATCGGCGTGCTGTTGTTCCACGGCAGGGAGGTTCTGCTCTCGGGGGCGGTGCTGCCCGCCGGCGCGGGCGGGGTGCTGCACCTGGTTTCGGGAGCGACGGTGCCGGCGCTGGCGCTGGGTGGTGTGACGGTGCTGCTCGCCGTCGGGGCCGCTTGGCACTCCGGTCGCGATGCGCGCGACTTCGATGGCGTGCGCCTGCCGCCGGTGAGCACGCTGCTGCGTGCCGCACTGCCCAGCAGCGTGTACGCGGCATTGTGCGCAACCTTGCTGCTGTACGTGGACTCCCGGTACGTGCTCGGCGCACTCGACCTGGCCGTCGCGGCCGCCCCGCTGGTGCTCGGCATGGGCGTGGTCGAGTGGCGCGCTCACCGGTTCTTCGACACGGCGGCGGAAGAGCTGCGCCGGTGCCCGCTGCCGCGGGACTTCGGTGCGGTGATGTGGCGCGCTCTGCTGCGGGAGCTCGGCATCTGCCTGGTGGCACTGGGTTCCGCCGCACTCGTCCTGCTCGTGGCACTGCGCTGGTCGGGGGTGCTCACGTCACCCGGTGCCCTGCTGATCGACGGGCACGTCCTGCTCGGCGGTGCGTTCTTCCTGGGGTTCGTGCTCGTCCGGACCGGTGGCGCGGTGCTGGCGCCGCTGATCGTGTCCGGTGTCCTGGCCTTCACCTGGGTGGCCACCGGGCTCACCACAGATCCAGCGCCGATCTTCCTGCTCGGCTGCTCCGCTTTGTCAGTCTTCTTGCTCATGGCGCTCCGCGAGAGCGTCGGACAAGTTCGCCACTACCGATGAGGAAGTGATCTCCACATGCATGCGGTGATACTCGCCGGCGGCAGAGGAGTGCGACTGCGGCCGTACACCACGGCACTGCCCAAGCCTCTCGTCCCGATCGGCGAGGAGTACGCGATCCTCGACATCATCCTGCAGCAGCTCGGCATGCGGGGCTTCGACCGGGTCACGCTCGCGATCGGGCACCTCGGTTCACTGATCCGCGCCTTCGTCGGCGACGGGTCGCGGTGGAACATAGGGGTGGACTACGCGGAGGAGAAGACTCCGCTGTCCACCATCGGCCCGTTGCTCAACATCGTCGATCTGCTACCGGAGCAGTTCCTCGTGATGAACGGCGACGTGCTCACCGACCTCGACTACACGGCTCTTCTCGATCACCACATCGCGTGTGGTGCGCCGCTCACGGTGGCGACGTACCAGCGCAAGGTGAAGATCGACTTCGGCACTCTGTCCACTGAGGAGGGTTCCATCGTCGACTTCGTCGAGAAGCCAGAGCTCTCCTACGGCGTCAGCATGGGCGTGTACGCGATGGCTCGCAAGACGCTCACCCCCTACCAGCGCAACGTCCCCTTCGGGCTGGACGAGCTGGTGCTCGACCTGCTGTCGCGCGGGGACAAACCGGCGGCCTACGAGTTCGGCGGCTACTGGCTCGACATCGGCAGGCCCGACGACTACGACGACGCCAACCGGAACTTCGAACGGTTGCGGCCGATGTTGTTGCCCGGCAGCGCGCCCACGACGGCGGCGACGTCGTGAAGGTGGTCCTATTCGGCGCGTCGGGCTATCTCGGCCGTGCGGCGGACGAGGTGCTGCGCGCACGCGGGGCGCGGGTCGTCCGGGTCAGCAGGACCGCGCCGCGCGACAACGGCTGGGTACGCCACGACCTGATGCGGGACGGCACCGACGAACTCGTCTCACTGCTGGGATCGATCGTGCCCGACGCCGTGGTCAACTGCACGGGCCTGCTCGACGGGACGACGGCGGAACTCGTCGCCGCGAACGTCACACCCACGGCCGCGTTGCTCGACGCGATCCAGGTGGCCGCTCCGTCCGCGAGGCTCGTCGCGCTCGGGTCGGCGGCGGAGTACGGGCCTGTCCCGCATGGTTCCGCGGTCGCGGAGAACGCGGCCCCGAACCCGACGTCCTGCTATGGGATCACCAAGCTGGCGAGCACTCTGCTGGTGCGGGACGCGGTCGTCGCGGGACGACTGGACGGTGTGGTGCTGAGGGTCTTCAACCCGATCGGCGCGGACCTGCCGTACGGCACCGTGCTGGGTCGTGCGGCGGAGGCGATCCGGACCGCGCTGCGCAAGGGTGGCGACATCACACTCGGCCCGCTCGGCGCCTACCGCGACTTCGTCGACGTCGCGGACGTGGCGGGGGCGATCGCGGACGCCGCGTTCGCCCCCGCGCTGCCGGAGCCGGTGCTCAACGTCGGCAGCGGCCGGGCGGTGGCGGTGCGCGACGTCGTGGCGATGCTCGCGGAGGTGGCGGGTTTCCGGGGCGAGGTGCGGGAATCCGATCCGGTGCACTCCAGGTCGAGCGCGGTCACGTGGATCGCGGCGGACACCACGCGGGTGAGTCGCGCACTCGGCTGGTCGCCGCACCAGGACCTGACCACATCCGTCCAGGCGGTCTGGCAGAACGTCTAGCCTTCGTTGATGAGGGGAGCTTTCACAAGCCTGAGGCTTGTGAAAGCTCCCCTCATCAACTTTCAGGACTGGTGGTCTCGGTACCAGGTGAAGGTGCGGCGGAGGCCGTCGTCCAGGGACACCGAGAGGCTGTGTCCGGTGAGGGCGCGCAGCAACGTCAGGTCGGGGCAGCGGCGCGTGACCGATCCTGGAGGCGCGGCGGCACACTGGATGGTCGGGGAATGGCCTGCGATCTTGAGCACGAGCTCGGCCAGCTCACCGATGTTGGTCTGGGCGGTGTCGTCTCCGATGTGGACGATCCCGCCGATGGCCGCGTCGGTGCCCATCAGTCGCACCACCGCGTCGACCGCGTCGTCCACATGGCAGAACGCGCGGAACTGATCGGTGCCGTACACGAGGAACGGGTCCTCGCGGCGCAACGCCCGCAGACAGAGCTCAGGGATGACGTGGTCGGCGCCCATGCGCGGCCCGTAGACGTTGTGGAAGCGGCCGACGACAACGGGAACGTTCTTCGCCCGGCCGGCGTGCACGACCGCCGCCTCCCCCAGCATCTTGCTGATGCCGTAGGCGAACCGGGGCGCGGCGACGTCCTCCACGACCAGCGGTACGGTCTCCGGGGTCGGCACCGGCACGAGCCCGGCGGACACCCCGCCCGCATACGTCTCGCTGGTGGACGCGAAGAACAGCCGCCGTCCCGGAGTGATCCAGTCCAGTGTGTTCAGCACGACGAGCGTGTTGATCCGGATGACCCGCGACGGATCGCGTTCGACGTTGCGCACCCCCACCACCGCCGCGAGCAGGTACACGTGGTCGCAGTCGCCGGGCAGGGACTCGAACGCCGCCGGGTCGGTGAGATCGGCCGAGATCACCGACACGTCCAGCGCGGTGAGCTCGGGATCATCGCGGCCGCGCGAGAAGTCGTCCACGACGGTCACCTCGTGCCCGTCCTCGAGAAGTCGTCTGCTGAGGTGCAGTCCGATGAATCCGGCACCACCGAGCACGAGGCACTTCACCGCGCCACCTCCGGCTCGTAGCCGAGACCCGCGTAACGGACGCCGTGCCCGGTCACCCTGCTCTCCTCCAGCACGCGCCACGAGTCGTAGACGAGCCGCACGCCCGACCCCGGCAACAGCCGGTCGACGTCGAGCTGCCGGTACTCCGGGTGGTCGGTGATGATCAGCACGGCATCCGCGCTCGCGAACCCGGCCGCGAGGTCGACCGGGGTGCCGCCGTAGCGCCGGATCACCTCACCGTCGACGAGCGGGTCGTGTCCCAGCACCTCGATGCCCGCCCTCGTGAAGCCCGGCATCATCGAGGCGATCGGTGTGCCGCGCATGTCGTCGGTCGGCGGCCAGCCCTTGTACGCCCAGCCGAGCACCAGCAGCCGTCTTCCCCGTGGTTCCCCGATCAGGTCGATCACGCGGTCCGCGACGTGCACGGGCAGGTCCTCGTTGACCTCGCGAGCCGCCTTGATCAGCGGCGGCACGTGGCCGGCCTGTTCGGCAGCTGACAGCAGCAGGTACGGGTCCTTCGACAGGCACCCGCCGCCGACGTATCCCGGCTTGGCGATGTCGGGGCGCGGGTAGTCCACGTTGGTCGCCCTGATCACCTCGAGCGGGTCGAGCCCGAGCCGTTCGGTCAGCCTGGCCACCTCGTTGCCGAACGAGTAGATCACGTCGGTGTGGCAGTTGTTGACCAGCTTGACCAGTTCGGCGGTCTCGAGCCCGGACACCGGCACGAGCTGGGAGGCGAGCCCGCCGAACAGCGCGAGCCCGCGCCGCAGGCTCTCGTCGTCGAGACCACCGACCACCTGCGGCAGCTCGACCAGTTCGCGCAACGCCTGGCCCTGGATCGTGCGCTCCGGTGCCATCGCCAGCCGTGCCGAGCCCCACGCGTCGACCAGCCGGGGCAGCACGACCGCCCGCGTCGCGCCGACAGGAACGGTGCTGCGCACGACGACCAGGGTCTCCGGGGTGCACTTCTTGGCGATGTGCTCGGCCGCGGCGGCCAGGTTGAGCAGGTACGGCTCTCGCCCGGAGATCCCGACCGGGGTGGAGACGCAGATGATCGCCGCGTCCACGCCGGAGTCCGGCAGTTCGTGCGAGAGGAAGATGCGCTTGCCCACCCACTCCTGGAACACGTCCTCGACACCGGGTTCGAAGACGTGCGGCCGTCCCTTCGACAGCGTGTCGAGCAGTGCGGCCTGGGTGTCCACGCCGTGCACCTCGTACCCGCGGCGGGCCATCGCCGCCGCCAGTGTGAGACCCACGTACCCCATTCCGATGATGCCCACCTGACGGAATTGCGGTTCTTCCCCTGTCACGACCGACTCCTCACTCGCGCCGTCACGGACATGGTGCGGCAATGGTGTCGAGCGCCCGCACCGTCACATATCCTTCGAATCCTTCTTCCCGATAACGCCGACACGCCTCCGCCACGTTCTCCGGACGGGTCGCGTAGTCAACCGCCAACACGGTCTTTCCGGCGTCCCTCAGCTTCCTCGTCGCCGCCAGGTTCGCGGCGCAGAAGTCCGCATCGCACCGCTCGTCGGTCGCGCGGAAGAAGAGCTCCTCCATACCGATGCCGTCAATCGCGTCGAGATACCCCGGATACTCGCGCAGCTCAGGCGAGTTCTGCGGATAGACGACGAAAGACGGTTTCGACCGCTTGACGTGCGCACTGATCCGCACGATCAGGTCCGCCATCCGGGCGGCGAGGCCGGTGCGGTCGAAACCGGGCACGAGAGCGAGATCGATCTCCTCGTACGCGAGCGGGGTGTCGAGGTAGACACCGTCGAAGCCCGCCGCGAGCGCCCGGTCCAGCCGAGGCCGCACGGCGAGGTCCCACCAGCGCGGTTCCCAGTAGCGGACGAAGTGTTCGCCGGGCCAACTCGGCCACTCGTTGAGCAGCAGGCGGGCACCGTCCGCGCGCACGGCGTCGAAGTCGGGCCGGAACGACTCGATCGAGCCGATCTCGAAATAGGCGAGCATCCTCTTCCCGGACGCCTTGAGGCGACCGATCTCGTCCGCCCGGAAATAGGACGCCCCCGCGTCACGGGCAAGATCCACGACAGCGGTCCGGAACGGTGTCGCGGCAAGCGCGTCGAGCCGTCCGTCACGATACCCCTGCAACTGGTACACAAACCCGCTCGACGTCACTCTCCGGGATTCACTCGAACAGCCGACCGAAACGAGTGGCACCATCAGGGCCACCACGACGAGTAATGCTCGGAAACTGCGGACCGACACCCGTCGACACTACCGACCGGGATCAAACAATCAATGCGCCGGGCGGACGATCTCCTAGGCCCACAGGAGAGGTGACAACCCGTGAGGAATATTTTCGGGACTTATGACCTAAGCCGATCGGGGTCAGGAGAAAGTCGCACGACTGCTCACACGCGCATTCCTCGGCGCATCGGTTCTCCGGGCCGGGGCGGCGTGGCCGCGGCAGGTCAGGAGGAGGTCCGGTCCGCACGAGACTCCGCGGTCGGCTGGGAGGGCACGGCCGGCACCGGCGTTCGAGCCCGCGCGCACCTGGCTGTCGTGACCTCCCTGGCGAACCCGGACAGCTCGCCCGCCGCCCGCGCCCGCGGTGTCACCTGCCTCAGGTGATCAAGGGCACGGGCGAGCAGCAGTTCCGCCTGCTGTTCACACCACCGCCGCCCGCCGGCCCGCTCGACCAGCGCCGCCAGTTCGCCGGGTTCCGCTTCGACCGCGTAGACGTCGATGCCCGCGTTCATGGCCGCGACGACCGGGAGGGTGCGGCGGCGGTGTGCCATGTCGTCGTAGAGCGGACGGCCGCTGACAGCGGCGCCGCCCCAGATGGCCAGCACGTCGTCGACGTGCTTGCGCGCGAGGCCGACGTCGTCGCCGAATCTTCCGAGGTGGTCCGCCTGGCTCCTGCTCGCCCCCGCGGCCAGGGCGCCCAGTTCGCACGCCGCCGCCGTCAGCGCGCTGTGCTTGGCCGCCGCGACTCCCAGGTGCTCGGCCATGTCCACGTCGTCGCGTTCGTCCATCTCGATCTCCTGGACGTAACCGTCCACAACAGACAGCAAAGCGACGTTGAGGACCGTCACCTCGCGCCGGGTGAGCGCGGCGAAGGCCAGCGACAACAACGCGTCGGCCGCCGAGACAGCCCTGTCGTCGCCGAACTGCACCCAGGCGCTCGGCTGACGACTCCGGCTGACCGCGCGGGTCATGAGGTCGGCGTGCAACTGGTCGTGCAGGTGCGCGAGTTCCAGTGCGGCGGCCACCCTCACGGCCTCGTCCCCGTCACCGATCGTCCTGGCGGAGAGCAGCACGAGCGCGGCCGTCGAGAAGTCCTGCCGGGCGAGGCCGAACCCGACCACCTCGCGCGTTTCGTCCGGAAGTTCCGCCAGCGCGCCCCGCAGCAACGGCCCGATCGCGGCGCGGGTGCGCTCCAGCACGTCCTGCGGTGGCGCGGCCACGTCGATGCTCGTCATGCGCTTTCCTCTCGAACCCCGGGAAAACGACGCTAAACCCGCTGATCGGACAAACGGGCCCGATAGCCACTGACGTGTTGAACAGAGGCACGATCCGGCGAGCCGGACTACGTTGATGTTGACGGGTTGTCGTCACCGTCACCCGACCGTGATCGTCTTTTCCTGAGGGGCTGACCATGCGCTACACCAAGCTCGCCGGCATGGACGTGTCCGAGATCTGTCTCGGCATGATGAGCTACGGAGATCCGAAGCGGGGCAGCCACCCGTGGTCGCTGCCAGAAGAGGACTCCCGGCCGTTCATCAAGGCCGCGCTCGACGCGGGCATCAACTTCTTCGACACCGCGAACGTGTACTCGGCCGGTTCGTCGGAGGAGATCACCGGCGCCGCGCTGCGCGACTTCGCCCGGCGCGAGGAGATCGTGCTCGCCACCAAGGTGCACAACCGGATGCACGAGGGCCCCAACGGTTTCGGCCAGTCGCGGAAGTCGATCCTCGCCGAGATCGACAACTCGTTGCGCAGGCTCGGCACGGACTACGTGGACCTCTACCAGATCCACCGCTTCGACGGCACCGTCCCTCTCGAAGAGACGCTGGAAGCGCTGCACGACGTCGTGAAGTCCGGCAAGGCGCGCTACATCGGTGCGTCGTCCATGTACGCGTGGCAGTTCGCCAAGGCGTTGTTCACGCAACGGCAGAACGGCTGGACGCGGTTCGTGTCGATGCAGAACCACTACAACCTCCTCTACCGCGAGGAGGAGCGCGAGATGCTGCCGTTCTGCGCGGACCAGGGCATCGCCGTGATCCCGTGGAGCCCGCTGGCCCGCGGCCGTCTGGTCCGCGACTGGGACGCGACGACCGCGCGCACCGAGACCGACGAGTTCGGGTCCACCCTGTACCTGGAGTCGGACCGCGCGATCGTCGACCAGGTCGCCGCCATCGCCGCCGCTCGCGGGGTGTCGCGGGCGCAGGTCGCGCTGGCCTGGCTGCGGCGCAATCCCGTTGTCACGGCACCGATCGTCGGCATCACCAAGCTCGCGCAGCTCGACGACGCCGTGGCGGCGCTGGACTTCGAGCTGACCGACGCCGAGGTGGAGCAGTTGGAGTCGGGCTACCAGCCGCACCGCATCGCTGGCCACTCCTGACTCCGCGAACGCGGATATACACTCCCGCTCGTGCCGAACTTGCGGATCAGTGAGGCCGCCGCGCTGCTCGGTGTCAGTGACGACACCCTGCGCCGGTGGATAGATCAGGGACGCCTCGCGTCCGTCGTGCTCGACAACGGGCGCAAGGGCGTCAGCGGCACGGAGCTCGCCGCCTTCGCCCAGAAGATGACCGACGTGGCCGAGCCCGGCGCGACCGTGGCGGCCTCGGCGCGCAACCGCATGAAGGGCATCGTCACGCGGGTCGTCAAGGACGGCGTGATGGCCCAGGTCGACATGCAGGCCGGGCCCTTCCGCGTCACGTCTCTGATGAGCCGTGAGTCAGCGGACGAGCTCGGCCTGGAGGTCGGCAGCGTCGCGGTGGCCTCGATCAAGTCGACGCACGTGGTCGTCGAGATCCCCGAGGCCTGAGTTCTAGACGAAAGCGCTCTGCCCGGTGATCGCCTTGCCGACGATCAGCGTGTTCATCTCGCGGGTGCCCTCGAAGGAGTAGATCGCCTCGGCGTCGGCGAAGAAGCGGGCCACGTCGTAGCCGAGCACGATGCCGTTGCCGCCGAAGATCTCCCGCGACCAGGCGACGACCTCGCGCATCCGGGAGGTGACGAACGCCTTCGCGAGCGACGAGTGCTCGTCCTGGAAGATGCCCGCGTCCTGCAGCTTCGCGAGCTGCACGAGCATGCCCCACGACGCGGTGATGTTGCCGAGCGACTGCACCAGCTTGTCCTGCACCATCTGGAAACGCGCGATCGGGCGGCCGAACTGCTCGCGTTCCAACGAGTAGGCGAGGGCGGCCTCGTAGGCGCCGATCATGACGCCGAGCGCCTGCCAGGCGACGCCGCCGCGGGTGGCGCGCAGGATCTCCGCGACGTCGCGGAACGAGTTGATGTTCTGCAACCTGTTGGATTCCGGCACGCGGACGTCGGTCAGGGTGATCTCGGCGTTCTCGACGATCCGGAACGCGATCTTGCCCTCGATCTTCTCGGCCACGAAGCCGGGCGTGCCCTTCTCCACGACGAACCCCTTGACCTGGTTGTCGTCGAGGTCGCGGGCCCACACGATCACGTAGTCGGCGAACGTGGCGTTGCCGATCCACTTCTTGGCGCCGTTGAGGATCCACGTGTCGCCGTCGCGCTTCGCGGTGGTGCGCATGCCGCCCGCCACGTCGGAGCCGCCGAGCGGTTCCGTCATCGCGAACGCGCCGATCTTGTCCATCGCGGCCATGGCGGGCAGCCAGCGGTCGCACTGCTCCTGCGAACCGCCCGCGTAGATCGAGTACATCGCGAGTCCGTTGTGGACGCCGAAGAACGTGGCGACCGACGCGTCGGTGCGGGTCATCTCCATCGCCAGCATGCCGGTGAGCAGGTTGCTGACGGCGGCGGAGTGCTCGCCGTAGCCCTCGTACGACAACGCGGTGAGGCCGGCGCCGCGGAACTTGCCGATCAGCTCGTGCGGGAACTCGCCCTTGGCCCAGTACTCGTTGACCAGCGGCTTGATCTCGGTGGTCATGAACTCGCGGGCGCCGAGCAGGATCTTGCGCTCCTCGTCGCTCAGCAGCGCCTCGTAGTTGTAGAAGTCGGCGGTCAGCTGGTCTTCCAGGCGGTTCATCAGTTCTCCTCCAATGCCGTGAGCACGGCGAGCTGCTTGCGGTCGCGCGTCTCGGCGAGCGCCGAGTACGTGGAGGAGCCGTAAGCGTCTTCGACGGCCTTGATCAGCCGTTCTGGATCTTGTGACGGGGTGCCCAGCTCCAAACCCTGCATGGACTTCCCGATGTGCGTGGCGAGGTGCCGGTAGCCGCCGGGGCCGCCACCGAGGTGGGCGCCGAGGAACGGGCCGACGGTCGCCCAGCGCAGGCCGAGCGAGTTCGTGACGACGGCGTCCAAATCTTCCGGCGTGACGACGCCCTGTTCGACCAGGTAGGCGGCCTCCCGGGAGAGCGCGGCCTGCAGGCGGTTGCCGACGAAACCGGGGATCTCCTTGCGCTCGACGACCGGGGTGCGGCCGAGCGAGCGGTAGAACTCGACGGCCTTCTCCACGGACTCCTCGCTCGTCTGCTCCCCCGGCACGACCTCGACCAGCGGGATCACGTGCGGCGGGTTGAACGGGTGTCCGATCAGGACGCGCGAGCCGTCGATGCCCTCGGTGAACGCGCTGGACGGGATCGCGGACGACGAGCTGAGCAGCAGCGCGTGCTCCGGGGCCTCCCTGACGAGTTCGGCGAACAGGGTCTTCTTGAACTCGAGGTTCTCCGGCCCGTTCTCCTGCACGAAGTCCGCATCTCGCACGGCTTCCGCGACGGTCGAGGCGATCTGCACGCCGTCCGGGACGACGTCCGCCAGATCCGGGCGCGGGTCCGTGATCCGCACGGTCAGGCCGTGCTCCACGAACAGGCGGGCCCACGAAAGACCGATGACACCGGCCCCGACAACTGCGACGGTGCTCATGACTCCTCCAAGTAGTTGTGAACCGGCTTGGCGGGAGCGAGCGTCAGGTCGGTGATGACGTGGCTGGCGGACACGACCTCCAGCACCGGGAGGTCGGCGAGCGGCGCGAGGACGTGCTGGAACAGCTGCAGGCGCGCCGGGCCGGTGTACGCGGCCTTGACCACGACGTCGGTGATCTCCGTGCGCACGAGCTCCTGGACCCGCGGCGTTCCGTCATAGTCAGGGATGGTCTTCAGCATGAACGTTGGAACCGTGATCTCCGCCTCAGCCGTGCGGCGGTCCAGTTCGAACTGCTTGTAGCCCATGGTCGCGGTCGCCACCCGCAGCGTTCCGTAGTCCAGGGTGCCGACCAGCGCGCCGTTGTCGGCGTAGAGGTTCGGCGACCCCATGACCTTCGGGTAGGCGCTGACCTCGCGGCCGGACGCGGTGGCGGCGAAGCTGTCGAGGTACATGGCGTGCAGGTACTCGCCGCGTTCGCCGTCGAAGACGACCGGGATCGCCTGGCCCGCCTCGGTGTACGGGCCGTAGCCGGTGACGTCGTTCATCTTCATGACCTCGAACCGGACGAGCGGCTCGTCGATCTCCAGCAGCGCGGGGACGACGGCCCGCAGCGCCTCCGGATCGGTGCGGTAGACGATGTTCAGGTACTCGCGGTCGAAGAACCGGGGCTGCACGGCCGGAAAGGCCGGTGCGCTCAACGGTGTGATTCCCAGCATTTCAGCGTCCTGTCCACTGTGGAGTGCGGCGCTCGGCGAACGCGGTCATGCCTTCGCGGACGTCGGCCGTGGTCATCAGCTTCGCGCTCTCGGTGCGTTGTGCGGCCCAGGGGTCCTGGGAGCGCACGACGTTCTTGACGGCGGCGAGCGCCAGCGGGGCGTTCAGGGCGATCTGCTCGGCCAGCTGGAGTGCGATCGCGGCGGCCTCGCCGTTCGGCACGACCCTGTTGGCGATGCCGAGCGTGCCGGCCCGGACGCCGTCGATCGACTCACCGGTCAGCAGGATCTCCATGGCCAGGTGGTGCGGGATTCGTTGCGGCAGGCGGACGACTCCCCCGGCGGCGGCGATCAGACCCCGCTTCACCTCGGGCAGTCCGAACTTCGCGTCCTGCGCGGCGACGATCAGGTCGCACGCGAGTGCCAGCTCGAACCCGCCGCCCAGCGCGAAGCCCTCGACCGCGGCGATCAGCGGCTTGGTGAGCTCGGCCTCGGTGAGACCGCCGAGGCCGCGATCGCCGACCACCGGCGACTCGCCCTTCAGCGCGGCCTTGAGGTCCATGCCCGCGCTGAACGAGCCACCCGCTCCGGTGAGCACGCCCACGCGCAGTTCCGGCGTGGCCTCGAGTTCGTCCAGCGCGGCGGAGAGTTGCGTCGCGACAGCCGCGTTCACGGCGTTGCGGGCCTCCGGCCGGTCGATCGTGATGAGCAGCGCCGAGCCGACGCGTTCGGTGCGAACCTCAGTCATGACAGCACTCCGTTCTCGAGTTCGGCGAGCACTTCCGCGGTGTCCTGCCCCGGCAGCGGGGCGAGCCGGCGAACGGTGGCGGGGGTGGCGGAGAAACGGACGGGGATGCCGATCGACCGGATCTCACCCTCGCTCGGGTGCCGGACGACGTCGAGGAGGTGACCGTCGCGGACGTAGGGGTCCTCGTGCGCCTTGTCGAGCTCCAGCACCGGCCCGAACGGGATGCTGTGCTTCGCGCACACCTCGGCCCAGTCCTCGGTGGACAGTGCGGGCGCGCACTCGTCGACCAGGCCCATCAGGTCGTCGCTGTCGCCGGGATCGATCCGCTCACCGGCGACGCGCGGGTCCTCGACCAGGTCGGGACGTTCCGCCGCGGCGAAGAAGTCGCGGAAGTTCTGCGGGTTGTACGGGACGACGCAGGCGAGGCCGTCCTTGGTGTGCACGGCGTGGTGGCCCTTGGCCATCGACAGGGTGAAGCCCGTCGGCCCCTCCTCCGGCACGAACGCGTGGCCCGCGAGGTGCTCGACCAGGTTGAACGCGATCATCGTGTCCGCCATGGGGATCTCGACCCGCTGGCCCTCCCCGGTCGAGTTCCGGTGCACCAGCGCGGCGAGCACGCTGTAGGCGATGGTCAGCGACGACACCTTGTCGCCGATGATCGTCGGCAGGTAGACGGGCCGCCCGATCGCGCGGTTCGCGATGTCGACCAGGCCGGACGCACCCTGGATCGTCTCGTCGTAGGCCGCGACGCCGGCGCGGTCGGAGTCGCCGCGGAAGCCCTGGGCGTGGGCGTAGATCAGGCCGGGATTGCGCTCGGCGACGTCGGCGTAGTTCAGGCCGAGCCTGCTCAGCGCGCCGGGACGCATGTTGGTGATCAGCACGTCGGCCGTGTCGATCAGGTTGAGGGCGGTCTCGCGGTCGTTCTCGTCCTTGAGGTCGAGGGCGACGCTGCGCTTGTTCCGGTTGACGTTGAGGCTCAACGGGGTCATGCCCGGCGTGGTGCGGTAGCGGCCGTTGCGGACGGTGTCCACAGGCGACTCGATCTTGATCACGTCGGCGCCGAGGTCTCCGAGGATCTGGGCCGCGTACGGGCCCATGACCACGGTCGAGAGGTCGATCACCCGCACGCCGTCCAGCGGACCGGCGGTGATGTCCTTCATCGTTCGTCCTTTCGCACCTGTTCGTTCTTGCACCACCGAAGTTAGTGACGAACCGCGAGAAAGGGAACGATCATGTCGCGAACAATGGTATGACCACAGCGGTCACGCCATTGTTCATTTGATTATCGGCTCCGCGAACACTTCTTTCGCGACCGCGACGAGCTCCTCGATGTCGCCGCCATCGCCTCGGTCGCGCCGCCACAGCAGTCCGGTGTCGAGCTGCGCGCGGAAGTCCTCGAACGGCAGGACAGCCATGTTCTCCAGGCGATATCCCCGCATCGAGCTGTCTTCGTCGAGCATCGAGACCGAGAACCCGAGTCCACCGGACACGATCTCCGAGGTGCCCTGGTAGCCGGTGTTACTCAGCTGGATGCGCTTTTTGATGCCCAGTTCGTGCAGTTGCCGGTCGAGCTGCTCGAAATACGCGGGCATGATTTCCTCCGGCGACTTCGCGTACGCCAGATCGGCGAGATCGGCCAGTTTGACCGATTCACGGCCTTCGAACCGGTCGGCGGGCACCACCGCGCCGAGACGTTCCGACATCACGTGCAGGGTGTCGAGCGAGGCCTCCTGCACAGGTAGCCGTGCCAGCGTGAGCGCGAGTCTGCCGTCCTTCACCGCCGCGACGAGGTCCGTGGTCGTTCCCGGCCACCGCTTGACCTCGAACCGCCCGTCGACCCGCTCCGCGAGGAGCGTCAGCCGTTCCCGCAGCGCCGGGTGGAGCCCGGCGGGCACGCCGACGAACACCGTCGACCTGGTGGGCTGCGTGGCCTGGTCGAGGCGCCATCTGATCGACCCGACGCGGTCGAGCACGTCCCGTGCGATCGGCAGCAGGGCCGCGCCCGCGTCCGTCAGCGCCACGTGGTGGGTGCTGCGGTCGAACAGCTGACGGCCCAGCTCGTGTTCGAGGTCCTTGACGCGCTGGCTCAGCGGCGACGCGGCCATGTGCAGCTTCCGCGCGGCCGCCGAGAAGTTCAGTTCCTCGGCGACCGCCACGAAGTACCTGAGGTGCAGCAGTTCCACGTGATCCAGACTAGGCCGTTCGGGGCATCCTGCCGATCACCGTGACGCGCGGCCTCCGGCTACCGACCTCCGTCGCCGCTGCCCCCTACGGTGCGCGGCGTGTCCATCGAGCAACCCGCCGCCTTCCGCCCGCGCACGATCACCGAGGTCCTCCGTCCCGCGACGGCCGACGAGGTCGTGGAGATCGTCCGTTCCGGCAGGCGAGGACTGCACCCGATCAGCACCGGCTACAACTGGGGCCTGGGTTCGGGTCTGCCGGTGGGCGACGGTGCCACGGTCCTGGACCTGTCGGGACTGGATCGCGTTCGCGCACTCGACCTCGAACGCGGCTACGCCGTGGTGGAGCCGGGCGTGACGCAGGGCGCGCTCGTGGAGTTGTTGCGGGGCACGCCGAGGATCTTCAACCTGACCACGTCCTCGTTGCGCACCAGCATCATCGGCAACTCGCTGGAGCGCGGCGTCGGTGTGCACCGCGCCCGCGCGGAGGACCTGGTCGGGCTCGAAGTGGTGCTCGCCGACGGCCGGCGCGAGCACGTCGGCTGGTGGCCGGGCACGTCAGCCGTGCCGCGGCCGCACGGTCTCGGGCCGACGCTCACCCACCTGTTCACGCAGTCGTCGTTCGCGGTCGTCACGGCCGCCGTCGTCCGCCTGCTGCCGAGGCCGGAGGAGGTGCGGGTGCTGCCCTTCACGTTCGCCGAGGACGACCTCGCCGACGCGGTGGACGCGCTGCGGTCGTGGACGGAGCAGCGGCTGGTCCCGCCGACCACCAAGGTCTACAACCCGGTCGCGGCGCGGATGGACGGCTACCTCGCGCACGTCTGCCTCAGCGGCGCGGGCGAGGTGGTCGAGGCGCTCAGCTCGGTTCTTCTCGGTGTGGCAAGGCATTCGCCCCTGGTCGCGGGGACGTCGGTGGTGGACGAGGTGGTCCGCGCGACGTACGCGGGTGATCCCGATCCGGCCGACACGTGGTTCCAGCGCAGGACGGCGGGCTGTCCGGCCGACCGGATCGACGCCGAGCTCGGGTTGCTGATGTTCCTGCCGATCCTGCCGTTCTCCGGCGAGACCGTGGCCCTCGCCGAGAAACTGATCCGCGACTGCTGCGCGTCGACGCCTGCCGTCACGATGAACGTCCTCGACAGCGACGCCGTCGACCACGTCATCGCCATCGGCTTCCCGGCGGATGATCCTTCGGCCGTCGCCGAGGCACGGGCAACGCTCGACCGGTTGCACCAAACGTTTGCGGCACAGGGTTTTCCGGCGTATCGGCGGGACGTCGACCGGCCGGGGGCGGCGACGGCGTTGCAGGCCAGGATCGGGCAGGCGCTCGATCCGGACGGCGTGTTCGCGCCCAGCAGGTACTCGGCCTAGCTCAGCCCCGCCAGCTTCCGCGTCGCTTCCGTTTCCCCCCAGCGGAATCCGATGCGGCGTGACAGCTCCACGGCCTCGGTGTAGGAAGCGCGCGCCTGCTCGGCCCGTCCCGCCAGCTCGTGCACGGTGCCGCGGTCGAGCAGCACTCCCGCCTCGATCTGCCTGTCCCCCACCGACCGCGCGAGCCGCAACGCCTCGTCCGCCAGTTCCAGCGCCTGGTCCAGGGATCCGAGCTGGCGGTGGGCGTCGGCCATGTTCGCCAGCGCGTGCAGTTCGCCGGGCCTGTCGCCGCAGGCGCGCAGCGTCGTCAGCGTCTCCTCGTAACACACCAGCGCGGCCGGGAGATCGCCCAGCGCCGCGTGCACGAGACCCAGGTTGGTGCGCACGTAGGCCGCGCCCTGCGAGTCGTCCAGCTCCTCGCGCAACGTCAGCGAGGCCTCCAGCGAGGTCAGCGCGGCGGGCAGGTCGCGGCGGCGCCAGTGCGCGATGCCGAGGTTGTTGAGCGTCACGGCTTCGAGCTGGCGGTCGTGCAGGTCGCGGGCCAGTGCCAGCGCCGCCGTCCAGTGCTGCTGGGCCTCGGCGAACTTGAAGCCGCGCTCGCAGGCGGCGCCGAGTTCCTTCAACGCCAGCGCTTCCGCGCGGACGTCGCCCAGTGAGCGGGCCGCCTCCAGGGCGAGCGTGTTCAACGCGGCCCAGTCCGCCACCTCCGAGCGGCGGCGGAAGTACCAGGACAGACCGGCGGCGAACGCGATCGCGTCGGCCGGCGAGGCCTGGTGTGCGGCCGCGATCAGGTTGTCGCGCTCCTCGGCGAGCCAGAGGTCCGTCGGGGTGTCCGCCAGCGCTTCCAGGTAGTGCTTGTGCAGGCGTTCCAGCGCCAGCGACCGTTCCTCGGACGACTCCGAGCCGCGGCAGCGTTCGCGGGCGAAGAGGCGCAGCAGGTCGTGCAGCGCGAACCGGCCGGGCACCGGTTCGTCGACCAGGTGCGCGTCGGCCAGTTCGGCGAGCAGGTCCTCCACGTCCGGCACGTCGGTCAGCGCCCGTGCCGCCGCGACCGCGAAGTCCGGGCCGTCCAGCAGCCCGAGCAGCCGGAAGACCCTGGCCACCGCGGTCGATCCGAGCTCGGCGTAGCTGACCGCGAACGCCGAGCGCACCGCGACGTCGCCGAGCCGGAGCTCGTCGAGGCGGCGCGTCTCGTCCGCGAGCCTGGTGGCGAGCAGCGGTGCGGTCCACTGTGGACGGGCGGCGAGGCGGGCTCCGGCGATGCGCAGCGCCAGCGGCAGTCCGCCGCACCAGCGCACGAGCTCCGTCGCGTCCTCGACCCTGCCGGCGACGCCTTCCAGCAGCCGGAACGCGTCTTCCAGTGGCAGCGCGCCGAGTTTGACGTACGAGGCGCCGGTCAGCGAGGTGAGCGGGCGGCGGGACGTGATCAGCACGGCCGAGCCGGGACCGGTCGGCAGCAGGCGCTTGACCTGGCCCGCGGTGGCGACGTTGTCCAGCACCACGAGCAGCCTGCGCGACGCGGTGAGCGAGCGGTAGCGCAGGGCCTCCTCGTCGCCGGGCCGTTCGCCGAGCGCCCGCAGGAACTGGCTCAGAATCCGGTCGGAGGCGCCGTCGGAGAGATCGGCGTAGAGCTGGCCGTCCGGGAACCTCCCCGCGATCTCGTGGGCCGCGCGCACGGCGAGCGCCGACTTGCCGATGCCCGCCTGCCCGGTGAGCACGCACACCGCGACCCGGTCCTGCCGGAGCTGAGCCTTGATCAGGTTCAGCTCGCGACCGCGGCCGGAGAAGGTGACCACGTCCGGTGGCAGTTGCCGGATCGCCGCCGCGCCAACGGGTTTCGCGCGCAGGATCTCGGCCTGCAGGCGCCGCAGCGACTCCCCCGGCTCGACGCCGAGCTCGTCCATCAGCACCCGGCGGCACTCCTGGTAGGCGGCCAGCGCCTCGGCCGGACGCCCAGCGCGATGCAGCGCGACCATCTGCTGTTCGCGCAGGCGTTCGTTCAACGGGTGCTCGCGCACCCACTCGTTCAGGTCGGCGACGATCTCGACGTGCCGGCCGAGGTCGAGCTCCGCCTCGGCGCACTCGACCCGCGCGGCCAGCCGCAGCTCCTCCAGCTGGGCGACGACCCCGCGCAACAGTCCGGACGCGGCGAGATCCGCGAGGGCGGGCCCGCGCCACAACGCGAGCGCCTCCCGGTAGCTCCGCGGCGTGCGTTCCCGGCGGGCGGCGTCGAGCAGTTCGGTGAACCGGGTGAGGTCGAGCTCGGCGGGGTCGATCGACATCAGGTAGCCGGGCGCCCGCGAGAGCAGCCTCGATCCGACGATCTTGCGCAGCTGGTAGACGTAGACCTGGAGGTTCTTCAACGCCGTCTTGGGCGGCGCGTCGTCCCACAGCACGCTGATCAGCCGGTCGACCGACAGCACCCGGCCGGGCTGGGCGAGGAGCAGCGCGAGCACCGCGCGTTGCTTGGGCGGCCCAAGGCTCACCCGCGCGCCGTCGTCGGCGTAACACTCGACCGGCCCGAGCACCCGGAACTCCACAACTCCCGATCGTAACCACCAACCGCATACCGGACGCATGCCACGAGCCAGGACGTTCGACCCATGACGAAAACCTCACTGGCACTGGTGGTGGCACTGGGCACGCTGGCCGCCGCCGTGTCCCCCGCCCAGGCCGTCGAGCCCTACTCCTCCAGCCCGTCCCAGTCGCACGCCGTCCGCTCGGCCGACGGCTACGACGTGATCGTCGGCGGCGTGAAGAGAGCCGCTGTGGCTGTCAGCGACCCCGCCTACACGGTCCGGTCGACCTCTTCCGCCGACGGCGCTCTGGCCGCCGTGATCTCCGACTTCGACGGCACCAGCGGCAGCGTTCTGAACACGGTCGACCGCTACGGCAAGTCTCGTTTCGTGGCGCGCGGGGCGATCACCTCGGCCGTGTTCCACGGTTCGACGCTGGCCTACGCGAACGGCGAGAACGTCGTGGTCGACGGCGTCTCCGTCGGCAAGCTCAAGGGCCGCGCGCCCCAGTTGCTCGGCTTCACCTCCGACGGCACCGGATTGCTGGCCGTGGAGCACCCGAACGTCGCCGACGACAGCACGTACGTGGGCTCGCTGGTGCGGTTCGACCTGAAGTCGGGCGCCGCGAAGCCGTTGCTCACGTCGGACTCCTCGTCGCTGTACCGCGACTTCAAGCTCGTCGACGTCAAGGGCGAGCGGCACGTCAGCTTCATCAAGCACAACGAGGTCTACCGCTGCGGCGGCGCCGACCCCCAGTGGCTGGGCCTGGCGTCGGAGAACGGCGAGGTCCGATCGCTGGTCGGCGAGACCCGGCATCACTACCGCAGCGCGGTGTGGAGCACCGACGGCGCGCGCGTGGCGTACGAGGTCATGGGTTGCGTGTCCGACAAGACGCGCGGCCCCGACCAGTTCGCCGGGTTCAACGGCGGGGTCTGCTGCACGAGTAGGTGACAGTGGTAGTCACGCAGCCTGACTGGCTGGCGTGGCCATGATTACCTCGTATTCGATAGGGGTCAACCTGCC